>NZ_JAYJLG010000003.1:0-596847 GCF_051948705.1 Alcaligenes sp. Lyrl_28 | reverse complement strand
AGGACTTGATTTTTAGCGGCTTCTAATAAGTCCATGCTCCCCCCCTATCCAAATCATTGACTGTAGTCAGCTTAAACCATCTTGCAAGGAGCAGATCCACGCGGTTTAGAAGCCTTCGTATCTACGGTCACTATCGGCGATGCTCTATTGAGTTTTTTACAACTTCACTTTCCTGCAAAAACTCAAGCACAGCCTCATCCGTCTTTTTAACCAAATTCCTCATAATCACAGGAAATTGAACAGCGTCTTTATGAAGAAATTTAAATTTGACTATTAAATTCAGGCTCGCCCTTGACTTTATAAAGGCGTCTAATAAAGCCTTCGACTCAAACATCTCCATGTTTGTAACCTCTAGGCAAGATAGATCAATTTCAAAGGCGTTCCAAGTTTCATCATCTGAGGCCACTAGTTTCTTATACTTAGCCGCAATCAGTCTAGTCTGTATGCCCTCCATAAGACCGGAGACAGTCTCCAAAAAAATCTTTTTTTCTTGCCTCCGCTCTTCCATCTGCACCTTGGACTGATGCTTCATAATGAATATCGCTGCGACAATTGCGCCGATAGAACCAAGCGCTTGCACCCATGCGGCCAGTCCGGAGTTCTGGAATAGAGGAAAGAGGTAGGGGAAGGTAAACCAACCCAACCCCACACCCACCCCGACTCCAACTATCAACGCAAGAATTAAATTACCTTCCGAACAAAAACGAAAAGACTTTTCGCCTTTCACTATGACCTCCACACAATTTCTATTGCCTATATACGCAAGGATCATAGCCGAACCTCTATGGCTAAAACATAGGATGCCTCCTCTATGAAGCATCACGAATACAGCAACACCCCATAACCCCGTTTGATTCACTCAACGGGGTTTTTCTTTTCTAGGATCAACCCATGACCACCAAGCAGTTTTTGTTGCCCATCGCCTCGGAGATCACGGTCGATCTTTTCGCGGGCGGTGGTGGCGCATCCACCGGACTGGAGCAAGCCCTGGGACGACACGTTGATATCGCCGTCAACCATGACCCAGAAGCCATTGCCCTGCACACCATCAACCACCCTCAGACTGAGCACTATATCAGTGATGTGTTTGAGATCAATCCACTCGTTGCCACTCGCGGGCGGCCTGTTGGCCTGCTGTGGGCCAGCCCTGACTGCAAGCATTTCAGCAAAGCCAAAGGCGGCAAGCCGGTATCAAAGCGAATCCGGGGACTGGCCTGGGTCGTCGTCAAATGGGCGAAGGCCGTGCGCCCCCGCGTGATCATCCTTGAGAATGTGGAAGAGTTTCAGACTTGGGGGCCGCTGACTGATGACGGTATGCCCTGCCCTGAACGGAAGGGCCAAACATTCCAGCTCTGGAAAGAGCAGCTTCGCGTGCTCGGCTACCGCTTGGAATACAAGGAGCTGAGGGCCTGCGACTATGGCGCCCCCACCATCCGGAAACGTTTCTTTATGGTGGCTCGGTGTGATGGCCTGCCTATTGTGTGGCCGCAGCAGACGCACTTTGCCAAACCAGCCAAGGGCCAGCAGGCCTGGCGCCCTGCATCGGGCATCATCGACTGGTCCATCCCATGCCCAAGTATTTTTCTCACGAAAGAGGAAGGTCGAGCTCTGGGGATTAAGCGCCCACTGGCAGATGCAACATGCCGACGCATTGCAAAGGGTGTGATGCGGTATGTGGTGGAGTCTGCCAACCCGTTTATCGTCACCAATACAACCGGTCATCCCGGGGCCGGTATTGATGAACCGCTGCGAACGGTAACAACGGGTGGTCATCATGCGCTGGTTGTACCCACCCTGATCCAAACCGGATACGGGGAACGACCAGGGCAAGCGCCGCGTGTTCCAGGCCTGGAAAAGCCGTTGGGCACTATCGTCGCCTCGCAGAAGCATGCCGTTGTGGCCGCATTCTTGGCCAAGCATTACACCGGAGTGGTGGGCAGCGACCTGCAAGACCCTCTCGGGACCGTCACAAGTGTGGATCACCACAGCCTGATTACGGCCAACCTTATCCATATGGGGCATGGCGAAGGCAAAGCAGGTGGCAAACGGTTCAGCCACGGCATCCGCGATGTTGAGCAACCACTGAATACCGTGACGGCGTCCGGCTGCCCTGCAGGTCTGGTGACAAGCCACCTGGTGAAGCTGCGTAATAACCAATTCGGCCAGAGCCATAATGAACCCATGCCGACATTGACCGCTGGCGGTGGCCATGTGGGTGAGGTTCGCGCTTTCCTGGTGAAGTACTACGGGAATGAGCAGGACGAGGTGAGCTTGCGCGAGCCTCTGCACACAATCCCGACCCGTGACCGCTTCGGGCTGGTAACAGTCCACGGCATTGACTACCAGATCGTAGATATTGGCCTACGCATGCTGACACCACGCGAGCTCTACCGCGCCCAGGGCTTTCCTGACTCGTACATCATCGATCAGAAGCCTGACGGCAGCCCACTTACCAAGACGGCGCAAGTCCGCATGTGCGGTAACAGCGTCTGCCCACCCCTTGCCCATGCTCTGGTCCAAGTCAACTACTCCGATCAGCAGATCTCCCCTCGGGAGAAAGTCGCATGACACAAAGCGCCTACAGCAACAAACCCCTGCCCCGCCTTCGACACATCGAACCGGGGCAATTTTTTACCCTTCGCCATGACCCGGAAGTGCGCGTGCTCCTGCACAAGACACGCACGCACGGTCATTTCAATAACGGGTATGCATCCCTGTGCCATGAGCTTGAGTACAGCTGTGTGGTCTGGGGTGAGAACGGATGGGAAGCCAGAGAATGACGGCTACTGTTTTAGACCCCTGCTGTGGTGGTCGCATGATGTGGTTCAACCAACAAGACCAGCGCTGCCTTTTTGGTGACCAACGTCACGAATCAATCATCGTTACAGACCGCTCACACCGTGATGACGGGACCCGAGCCATCCACATCCATCCCGATATCCGGTTTGATTTCCGAAACATGCCCTTCCCCGACGAATCCTTTTATCACGTCGTGTTTGACCCGCCTCACCTCGTGCGTGCGGGCCGCCGAAGCTGGATGGCGGCCAAGTACGGGAAGCTGGGCGACGACTGGCGCAACGATCTGGCCAAAGGGTTTGCTGAATGCTTCCGGGTGCTTCGCCTCCATGGAACCCTGAACTTCAAATGGAACGAGGTTCAGATCCCCGTCAGCGAGATCCTGGCCTGCACCGACCAGCAGCCACTGTACGGCTACCGCTCAGGCCGACTAAACAAGACTCACTGGATCACTTTCATGAAAGGACAGTCATGAACACCCAAGCCCGCTCTACCCCGCAAGAGGCGTTCAACCTGCAACGAGCTGCACAGGTCTACGGCACACGCGCATTCATCCCGGTGACCTCGAAAGCCGCCCCCAACCCGAACTACCCGCAATTGAAGGAGAAACGTCGATGAGTACAGATAAAAAAGCGAATGCCCCGGGACGGACGGGGCCAATAGCGCACGAGCTTGGCAAGATTCGCGTCGGCAGACTACCAACAATGAATCAGGACGAGTACCCAGGCCTTAGCGGGTGGTGGGTACAGCTAAGGATTGGTGAGGATGGAGAGGAAGTTCTGGCGAGAGTTTACGGAAATACTCCTGAACAGGCCCACAGCCGAGCAACCGCGCTTGCTGGGCAACCTGGCCAAGCACTCACACAGCAAACGCTCGATGATGTGATGGCAGGTATCCCAGCGAGAGATGCAGAGATTGCAGCGCTGCGTAAGGAGATTGACACCTTGCGGGCGCAGCAGGACGCCGACACGGTAGATGCGGAGCGGTACCGAGCATGACGCGACGCGCTGATCACGGGGAAAACCGCTGAGGACGACTTTATCCGCTTGGTGGCTGACAACCTACCAACAAGCGTAGGAGTGAGCAGGCGCCCGACCGCTGCAGAATGGGACGCCGCTATCGACGCAGCCCGTAGGGAGCAGGCATGAAAAGAGCAGCCCCCGCTGATCTTCGGAAGTCGTTGATTACAGCGCAGGACCTGGCAAAGGCAGGCGTCGATTTTGTGGTGATGCCCATTTTAAATGAGCAGGACAGAGTGGCTCTACTGGCCCAACAGGTCAGCAGGCTGGCCGGGTTGTTGAGTGACTCAGCGCCTGCTGATGAGTAGGAGGCAAAACAATGATATCCACCGCATTCGACTACGAGCTTCAGTGGCTGGTGATGCTCAACAAGTTCCTTGACGGATTTTTGCCTGGGCTTGGGTTCACGATGGGGGTAGCCGTCGTCTACTTGCTGGCTCTATGGTTCTCGCGAAATCCCAAGTCTAAGCACCGCAAAGTGCGCGTGAAGCTGATCGCAAAGGAGCCAGCCAAGTGACCGAAACAATCACGGCCATGCACGCCGTGACTGTTAAAGAATGGAACCCACCCGGCCTTGCGCCGGGTTTTTAACACCCAATCCGAAGGAGGCCAAAAGATGCAGACAGCCCGTTTTCTGCGCGCTAGCAAAGCACACGCATATCTTGGCATGTGCCGTGCCGTATTCGACCGCGACGTGCGCCCTTTCATCACTGAAATACCTATCGGCGCTCGTGGTATAGCATTCGACCGCCTTGAGCTTGATCGTTGGGCAGACCAATACAAGCAATCCAAAGGCAAAAACAGCACAAAACCAATGGAAGAAACGCAAAAGACATGGCAAAGAAAAGTATCCCAGGGCTCTTCAAGCGTGGTGGCGTATGGCACGTTGACAAGCAGATCGCGGGATTTGGACGCCTTCGCTGCAGCACGGGCACGGGCGACCACGCAGAAGCGCAGACGTTCCTAATCTATAAACTTGAGGAAATTCGCAAGCAGGTGGTGTACGGGGCCCGGAGCTATCCCACCTTTAGGCAGGCTGCCACACGGTACTTGAATGAGTACGCTGATCAGCCGTCTGCCTGGCACACGGCTACCTACCTTGGGCAACTCGACAAGTACATTGGTGACATGCCCATCAATGAAATCAAGCACTCAAGCTTTGAGGCATACATTAAGGACCGCCGTGAAACCGCCAGCAACCGGACGATCAACATCGCTCTCCAGCGCGCTGTCCGTGTCTTGAATCTATGCGCCAGAAAATGGCGAGACGAACAAAACCGCCCTTGGCTGGACAGCGTACCGCTAATTGAAATGCTGGACGAGAAGAAAACAGCGCGCACGCCCTACCCACTCGACTGGAAAGAGCAGGATCTGCTGTTCTCGGAGCTGGCGCCACATCTTAAAGCGATGGCGCTCTTCAAAGTTAATACCGGATGCCGGGAGCAAGAGGTCTGCAAGCTGCAGTGGGACTGGGAAATACCTGTACCGGAGCTTGGCATAAGCGTATTCCTTATACCGGCTGATTTTGGTGGTCGATTTGAAACATCGGGCGTCAAGAACGGCGAGGACAGGCTGGTTGTTTTGAATAGCGTCGCCCGTTCCATTATTTCGAGCCAGCGTGGACAAGACCCCGTATGGGTTTTTCCGTACAAGGGAGGTCCTATGGCTCGCATGAACGCCTCGGGATGGCGCGCAGCCAGGCGGCGTGCAGCTCAAAAATGGGAGGATTTATATAAACGCCCTGCGAATGCCAGTTTCAGCACTGTACGAGTGCATGATCTGAAGCACACATTCGGCAGACGGTTGCGTGCTGCGGGAACACATTTGGAAGACAGGCAGGTTCTGCTGGGTCATACGAATGGTTCAATCACCACCCATTATTCAGCCGCTGATTTGTCCAAGCTACTGACCGAAGTTGAGAAACTTGCCCACAGTGCCGAAGAAGCACCGGTAATCACGCTACTGCGCAGACGGGGGAATGGGTGAAAAACGAATCCCCACAAAATCCCCACAATAACGAACAAGGGCTTACAACAATAATGCTGTAAGCCCTTGATAAATATGGTCGGAACGGAAGGATTTGAACCTTCGACCCCTTGCACCCCATGCAAGTGCGCTACCAGGCTGCGCTACGCCCCGAAAGAATTAAACTATAACCCTGTTTTTTCTGTTGTGCAAGCTTTTTTTGAAAAAGGTTTTGCTTAGGCCGAGTGGCTTACTACAAAAAACCAGATGGTTTACATCAAAAGGCCAATTACTGCCAGAGACCCAGACTCCTAGGATACCCCTCAAGACCCTTCTGACCGCTCAATAACGAACAGTGGGCCGAAGTATATACAAATAACAAGGGGAAGAGAAGTGTCCAGGCGTTCACTAAAAAGACGTGCTCTGCAAAACGTCGGCCTCTTTCCAGCCAAAACTTCGTTTTTGCGCCGGTGTGGGCTGGATTCCTTAACCCTGCTCGTCCTGACCGCGTGTAACAATAGCCTGCATGCCGCCTCCTATGAGGACTGGATCAAACAGGCACGCCAAGGCCAATATCAATCTGCCATCGTCGGCTTGCAGCAGTACCAGCAACAACATCCACAAGAGATGCGTGCCCAGCTTGATCTGATGCGCATTCATGCCTGGGCAGGTCAGCCGCAAGAGGTCATCCGTCTGTACGAAAACTGGCCGACCAAGCAGCTTTTGCCGGCCGATGTTCTGCTGTTGGTCGCGCGCGCCCACAAAGATACGCGCCAATGGGCTCCCGCCCAAACCCTGTATCGGGAAGGAGTGCGGCGCTTTCCACAGCAAACGGCCTTCACCATGGGCCTGTGTATGAGCCTGGCCGATGCCGGCCTGACTGCCCAGGCCTTGAGCTGCACCCAGCAACTGAGGCCGGCCACACGTGAAAATACCAATTACCTGCTGACCCGCAGCTACATCTACCGCGCTGCCGGCCAGAACTACGACGCCCTGCGCGTCAGCCAGGATACCCTGGCTGTCCAGCCCGACAAAATCGATGTCATCCGGGATTATGACCAGTCCCTGCATGCCGCCGGCCTACATCGTCAGGCGATGGAATGGCAAACACAGCATCCCGGCATCTTCTCGAACGCAGACATGGCTGACCGTCAGGCCGACTATGCTGCCGAATTGACCCGGCTATCGCCCCAGCCCACACGCACACTGACCGAACGCTTTGTGATTGCCAACCGAGCCATCGCGTTGCAAGACAGGCTGGCTGACAGCGGTAGCTTTCTGGGCAATCCCGCTTTCGCACGCCGCATTCGTGGCGACCGCCTGATTGCTGTGGACGCACGCGAAGACGCCCCCTCGACAGTGGACATTGCCCCCGAACGGGCGGCCCAATATCCGAGCTATGCTTACGCCTCGCTAGGAGCACTGCAACTGCGCGCCCGCCACCCCGAACAAGCTGTGTCCAGCTACGAGCGGGCGTTGGCCGAACCCTCGCTGGACGAAAAAACACGCACACGCTATCAAACCGGATTAGCCTTTTCCTTGCTGGAATCTGGCCGCGAAGACCAGGCACTGGCACTGGCCGAGCGCATGGAGAAAGACATGCCCGCCACTCGCTGGTTACGCGGCAATCCCATCGCCCAGCCCAATCCGGGCTATACCGACACCTTGATTTTAAAAAACTCGCTCTATACCTATACGGGTTTGCTCAAGGACGCACGCGAAAATCTGGCCCAGGCCAGTGCGAAGGCACCGAGTAACGTCAACCTGCGCGTGCCGCTAGCCGACGTTCAGCGCATATCGAGCATGCCAAGGGCGGCGGAACGCAATCTGAAGATCGCCGAAACCTACGCTCCGCGTCAAGAAGACGTCATCATCAGCCAGGCCCAGACCGCCATGGACCTGCACGAATACCGCCAGGCCGAAGAACTATTAGCGTATGCAAAAGCGCACTACCCCACCAATATGCGGGTCACCGAACTGGACAAAGACTGGCAAACCTACCGCAAGAACGAACTGATTTTGCGCAGCGGTTTTGAAAAGAGCAACGGGGGCGATGTCTCGGGCAATGACGGCATACGCACTGAGGCGCAATGGTACAGCGCCCCCATCGACTACAACTGGCGCGTCACCGCCCTGGCCGGGCATCTGGATACCAACGACGAGCTTGGCCACAACGTGTTCTGGCAGGGAGCCGGTCTGGAGTACCGCGGCCGCGACTGGCAGTCGCAATTAATGATCAACAACCAGAACGCGGGCCAGGGCAACAAAATGGGGGCCAGCCTGCAGGTCGATCACGAGCTGAATGATCACTGGAGCATCGGCGGCACCCTGGATTACCGTACCCTGGATATTCCGAATCGCGCTCTGGACGCAGGCATCACGGCCAACCAGGGACAAGTACGGCTGCGCTGGCAAAACGGCCCCGAACAGTGGGTGCAAGCCGCCTACACCGGGACTAAATTCTCTGACGACAACGTACGTCAGAGCCTGCAGATCACCGGTAACCAACGCATCTACACCCGCCCGCGCCTCAAGGCCGACGCCCAGCTGGAACTATGGGCTTCCGCCAACAAAGACGAAGACAGACCCTACTACAGCCCACGACGCGAATATATGGCTGTGCCTGCCCTACGTCTGGAGCACCTGATTTACCAACACTACGACGAGCGCCTGACCCAAGCCCTGACACTGGGTGTGGGCCTACATCACCAAAGCGGCTATGGCAGTGGCGCCGTAGGTTCCGTCGCCTACGAACTGAACTACCAGCACGACCGCGATCTGGAAGTCGGCCTGCGCCTGCAGGCCCTGTCCCGCCCCTATGACGGCCAGCGGGAACAGCAGTACAGCGGCATGGTTGAACTCAAGATCAAATTCTAAGCGGCCACGACAATGAGCACACGAATCCTGCCCCTTCTGATAGTAGCCTTCAGCGCCCTTTTATCCGCCTGCAGCACTAGCCCGCCTGCCCTGTATGTGCCGCCCGAGCAGCGTCGCCTTGAACAACAGGAACAGCCCTGGCGCAACGATGAACTGCTCATCATCGCCTATCACGATGTCGAAGACCGCGACCCCAATCAGGCTTATCTAAGCGTGAGCACCGAGCACCTTCGACAGCAGTTTTCCTGGTTACAGGAGAACGACTATGTGCCGGTCAGCGTGGAGCAAATTATGCGCGCTCGCCTCGGTGTGGAGCCTCTTCCTGAAAAGGCGGTGCTGCTGTCGTTTGACGACGGTTACCAAAGCTTCTATACCCGCGTGTTCCCGCTGCTCAAAGCCTATCACTGGCCTGCGCTGCTGGCCCCGGTCGGCAAATGGCTGGACACCCCCGACAACGAAAAAGTGGACTTCGGCGGACTTTCCACCGAACGCTCGCGCTTTTTGCACTGGGCGCAGGTCAACGAAATGGCCAACTCCGGTTTAGTGGAAATCGGCGCGCACACCCAAAACATGCATTACGGTGCCATCGCCAACCCACAAGGCAATGTTCAGCCGGTGGCTGCCGCGCATCGCTATCTGACCGATCAGAAACGCTACGAGACCGATGCCGAGTACACCGCCCGCTTTCGCGAGGACGTGCGGGCTATCAGCGCCCGGGTCAAACAGCACGCTGGCAAGACGCCGCGCGTCTGGGTCTGGCCCTACGGCCGGATCAGTGGTCTGGGCCTGCAAATTCTGGAGCAAGAAGGCTATCAGATGGCCCTGACGCTGACCGACGGCGTGGCCAACGTCCACGACCTGATGAATATGCCGCGCTATCTAGTGGATAACGACCCGGACATCAGCACCTTTGCAGGCTTTATCACTGCCCGTGAAGACCGTCAGGCCGAACGCGTCGTCCATGTGGATCTGGATTATGTGTATGACCCCGATCCGGCGCAGATGGAACGCAACTTGAGCGCCCTGGTGCAACGTATAGCAGACCTGAAACCACGCAGTGTCTATCTGCAAGCCTTCGCCGACCCCACAGGCGATGGCCTGGTGCGCGCGGTTTACTTCCCCAACCGCCACCTGCCCATGCGCGCCGACCTGTTCAACCGTGCGGCCTGGCAATTAAGTTCGCGCGCCCATGTCAATGTCTTTGCATGGATGCCCGTGCTGGCCATCGAGACGGCCGAGCCGGCGCAACACGTACTGCAATGGCGTGCCGACGGCAGCCCGCCTTCCCTGCCAGCACAAGGCTACCGCCGCCTGTCCCCCTTTGACCCGCGCACTCACCAGATCATGGGCGATCTGTATGAAGACCTGGGACGCAGCGCTATCTTCTTTGGCGTCGTATTCCATGACGATGCCACACTGACCGACTTTGAAGATGCCTCACCCGTCGCCCTGGACGCCTACGAAAAAGCTGGTTTTGGCAGGGACATAGGAGTGATACGCGCCAATCCCGAGCAGTTTGAGCGCTGGACGCGCTTTAAATCCCAAACCCTGATCGACCTGACCCAGGAACTGGCTGATCGGGTGCGCAAACAGCGCGGCCCACAGATCAGTACGGCCCGCAATATGTACGCCCTGCCGGTTCTGCAACCTCACAGCGAACAGTGGTTCGCACAGAACCTGAACGATTTTCTGCAAGCCTACGACTGGACTGCCGTGATGGCCATGCCCCGCATGGAAGGCATCCACGATCAGCATGCCGTGTCCTGGCTAAACGAGCTGGTCGATCAGGTAGCCAGCCACCCAGAGGGCTTGCGCCGCACCGTGTTTGAAGTGCAATCCGTAGATTGGCCCGGCCAAGATCAGCCACCCCGTCCTCTGGACTCCCGCCTGGTGGCCGGCTGGCTCAATGCACTGACAGCAAGAGGGGCGCGACATGTCGGCTATTACCCAGACGACTTTGTCAACAATCAGCCCAAGATGAACGTGATTCGTCCGGAAATCACGATTGACTGGTATCCAACAAAAAATGATTGAACGACTGATCGCCCTATTGGCCCTGTGCCTGATCGTCGGGATCCCTCTGGGAATCACCGTCGCCCTGACGAGCCACCTGCTGCTCTACTTCATCTTCATGTACCCGCTGTTCATGTCGGGCATATGGATAGGCGGTGGCTTGATCTTCTGGTTCCAGCACGAACGCCGCTGGACCTATAAACCACACGCCCCACCCGCACTGGAAGGTATGCCGCTGGTTAGCATCCTGATCCCCTGCTTTAACGAACAGGCCAACGCCCGCCATACCATTCTGTCCGCGCTGAACCAGGTCTATCCCAACATCGAAGTCATCGCCATCAACGACGGCTCTAGCGACCAGACCGCCCAAGTGCTCAACGCACTGAGCGAGGAGCACGACAAGCTACGCGTTGTTCACCTGGCCCAGAACCAAGGCAAGGCCCTGGCCCTGCGCATGGGCGCCATGAGCGCTAGCGGCGATTACTTCGTATGTATAGATGGGGATGCTTACCTGGACCCGGAAGGCGTCAATTACCTGGTCGCCCCCATGCTGCGCCACCCGCAGGTCGGTGCCACTACCGGCAATCCGCGCATCCGCACGCGCTCTACCCTGATTGGCCGCATCCAGGTAGGCGAATTCTCCTCGATCATCGGGCTGATCAAACGCACGCAGCGCGTCTACGGAAAGATCTTCACGATTTCTGGGGTGATCGCAGGCTTTCGTCGCCAGGCCCTGGAGGAAGTGGACTACTGGAGTCTGGACATGATCACCGAAGACATCGATGTGACCTGGAAGTTGCAGTTGGCCGGCTGGCAGGTGTTCTATGAGCCACGCGCACTGTGCTGGGTACTGATGCCCGAAACACTGAAGGGCCTGTTCAAGCAACGTTTGCGCTGGGCTCAGGGCGGTGCGGAAACTTTCCTGAAATACACCCCGCAGGTGCTGCGCTGGGAAAATCGCGGCATGTGGCCGCTCAGTCTGGAATACCTGTGCTCGACTTTATGGAGTTTCGCCCTGGGCGTGGCGATGCTGGTCTGGTTGCTTGGGCTCATGCTCCCCTTGCCCGCTGCAACCCAGATCGACGGCCTTTTCCCGCCCTCGTTCACGGGTATGGTACTGGCCGGCATGTGCCTGCTGCAATTTGCCATCAGCATCTGGATCGACCGCCGTTACGAGCCCGATCTGCCCCTGACCATGTTCTGGATCATCTGGTACCCATTTGTGTACTGGCTGATCAATTTCTTAACCACACTGTGGAGTTTTCCCATGGTCATGCTACGCCTGCGTCGCAAACGCGCCCGCTGGAGCAGCCCTGACCGGGGCATCAAGGAGCTGTCATGATCATTACGACCCAACGCCATCCCATCACTCGCTGGATAGACCGTCTGCTGACCATCGCCGGCTGGTTCGCCTTCAGTTACCTGATCGCCAAAGGCTTGCTCCTATTGATCAATCACTCCATGGACAAAGCCGGCTACAAACAGCTGGACCCGATCTTCCCGACCCTGGCCACCTTTCTATTCTACGGGGCGGTTTTACTGACCAACGGTTTGCTGCTGCTGGCCTGGTCACGCTGGCGGCGGCATCAGCGCCAGCAGCGCCGCCTTCGTCAGGCCCTGTACCGTCACCGCAGCCGCTCGCATCGCGCCAAGCAGCCTCCCTTGCCGCACTTTGACCCCGAGCAGATCGATACCGTGCGCCACAGCCGCATCGTCGTCCTCTACAACGCCCAGGACGGCGCGGTACAGCATGTGGAGGCAGCCCATCCGCTGCCCATGCAGCAGACCACCGGTACCCGCGACGAAAAACCGCTGGCACCGCTGATCTTTCATCCTCGCGCTTACTCCAAACAGCCTACGCCGAATCAGTAGTACCGATGCCAGACAGCCCTGCGCAAGGGTAAACAGCCTAGGGAATGCGGCTCATGTAAATGCAGGTGACCATCTCTACCATAGTCAGTAACGCCGATGTATCAAGCCGTAAGGCGAAGGAACAAGAGGTGCTGCAATGACAAAACCATACCAACAAGGGGCCGTGCTGCTGGCAATGCTGTGTGTTATGAGCAGCAGCGAAGCACAACCTGGCAAAGGCACCGGCAAGCCCAAACCGGCCAACTTCATGGAAGCCATCCAGCAGGCTGAAGTGGTACGCAAGAACCTGTTTGACGATCCGCTCTCGGGCATCGTCATCAACCGCACCGTAACGGTGCAAGGGCACGACTTTTACCGCTACTTCAGCAATCGCTGGCGCGAGCTCAGCGGTGCCAGTCCTTTCACCTTGACGGTGGTGGAACGACCGTCGGCCCGCTGGGGTAGCGAAATCTGGGTCGAATACCGCCGCCAGCGCATGTATCACGCTTTTCTCGCACCCGCGCGCTCCGGCACAAAAAAGACCAGTGAGCGAGCCGTAGATCTGGTTTTGGAAAACGTCAATAAAAGCGAAATCGAACGCGTACTGACCAACAACCCGGACCTTGCACCGGACGAACTTTAATAAGAGAGACATAACGTGAAGACTTTCCTGCCCCTTGCCTCCGCTCTGCTGGCCGGTTCGCTATTTGCCCCCGTCCATGCGACCGAACTGATCTATACCCCTGTCAATCCGAATTTCGGCGGCAGCCCGCTCAATGGGCAGTGGCTACTGAACTCGGCCCAGGTCACCAACAAGCACACGGACCCAGCAGCCGAAGACCTGAGTTCGACCTTTGAGCAGCGCACCCCCTTCCAGGACTTCAACGATCAGTTGGAGCGCTCGGTACTCAGCCGTCTGGCCTCGGCCGCATCCTCCCAGTTTGTGGACAGCAATGGAAAATTTGTACCGGGCACCTTCGAGACCGGCAGCTTTACGGTCAGCGTCGTTGATGTCGGCGGCGGAGCACTGACGATCACCACCACGGACCGGATCACCGGCGCTTCCACTACTTTCCGGGTGATGCAGCCATGATGAGCCCGTTGACCATCCTGAACGCCCGCCCAGCGCGCCTGCTAGGCGTGCTGGCCATGGCTTCGGCCCTGGCGGCCTGTGCCATGCCTTCCACCCCGGCCGACGTCAAAAGTTCCGCCTACCTGACGCCCGCCTCGCCAGCCACGCACGATCTGCTGGAGCTGCCAGCGCCCGCGCAGCGCCTGACCGTGGCCGTCTATGGGTTTCGTGACCAGACTGGCCAATACAAGCCCAATCCGGACAGCTCCTTTTCCACCTCAGTCACCCAGGGAGCCGCTGCCCTACTGGTCAAAGCCTTGCGTGATTCGCGTTGGTTCACTCCGGTCGAGCGCGAAAGCTTACAGGAACTGCTGACCGAGCGGCGCATCGTGCGCGCCCTGGACGGATCGCAAGAAAACGGCCAACGCACCGCCATTAATATCCCCCCGCTGGCCCCGGCCGAAATCATGATGGACGGAGGCATCATCTCCTATGAAAGCAATGTGCGCACCGGCGGCGCGGGCGCACGCTTTCTAGGCGTAGGCCTGTCTACCCAGTATCGGGTCGACCAAGTCACAGTCAACCTACGCGCCATTGATGTACGCACCGGCAACATTTTGCAAAGCGTGTCCACCACCAAGACCATCTTTTCCTACGAAATCCGCCCTAGCGTCTACAAGTTCGTGAACTTCAAAGACCTGCTGGAAATCGAGGCCGGGGTGACCAACAACGAACCGGCTCAGCTATCGGTCAAAGAGGCAATTGAATCGGCGGTTGTGCATCTGATCGTGCAAGGCATGAGGGAAGGTCAATGGCGCCTGCAAAACGAGGCTGACCGTAACAACCCCATCGTGCAGAACTACATGAAGCAAAACGAAACTTACCGCAACCTGCGCACCCAGGCCTCTGTGGTCGATCCTCAAGCCGCGCAAGCCAATACTGCCACAAGTGATGAGGTGCAGACCGCCCCCGTCTCCGGCAGTTGAACACGAGCAGACAGCGCGGTGGTTCCGAGAAGACCGGCCACCGCTCTCTTTCCTGACAACGGTCTTCGACATGCACTGAGGAGAAGTATATGAACGGCAAACTGTCCACATTGGCTATTGCCCTGGGCACCGCGCTGGCCCTGCCCACACTGGCGCTGGCTGACAACGCCACCGTGACGCAGACCGGCAGCTTTAATAAAGGTGTAGTTCTTCAAAACCACAACACCAACGCCAACGCGAGCATCGACGTGAAGGGAGACCGCAACGACGACTACATCAATCAGTGGGACAACGGTACGGTTCGCACTACCGTGAAGGTCATCAACGGCAACGACAACAAGGCCGTGGTGGAACAAAGCCGCAGCGGCGGCAACTCCACGATCACCATCACTCAATCGCGCAATCGCAACGACGCTTTCGCCAGCCAATGGGAGGCCAATGGGTCGCAAATCGGCATCAAGCAATTGCGCTCGGATAACAAGGCGGTTGTGGAACAAGTCCGCAGCGCCGGTGACCAAGCCTGGGTAAACCAAACGGGGCAAATGGGCGACGCCTATGTCAATCAATACCGAACCCGTGACGCACTGGCTGTCATCAACGACAGCGGCGAGCGCAACGACTCGGTCATCGAGCAAAACAACAGCAGCAATGTCAACGCCTTCATTACCCAGTCGGGATACAAAGGGGATGCATACATCAATCAATATAAAAGCACGGGCTCGACGGCCAGCATCACCGATAGCGGCAAGTACGACAACGGCGTGATCGATCAATGGAATGTCTCCAACTCGAACGCCTCTATCGTCCAGGGTGGCGGCCACAAGAATGATGCCACCATCAGCCAAACTGGTACGTGGTGGGGCAATTCGGATCGCCTGCATGCCAGTATTGTCCAGAGCGGCTCGCATAACAAAGCTGTCACTGAACAGACCGGCTACAGCAACGATAGCAACATCATCCAAAGTGGCTTGGGTAATGACGCCTACAACTCCCAAGCAGGGATCGGCAACGATTCCTACATCAGCCAGGGCGGCGGCTATAACCAGGCCGTGGTTACCCAGGTCGGTTTCAACCTGGACTCATCGGTCACGCAGAACGGTTGGGGCAATCGCACCCAAGTGGTGCAAAGCGGCCTGAACCACAACAGCACGGTCACCCAGACGGGTAATTTCAACAATGCGTATGTCAACCAGCATTAACCGGCTAATGTAAGCCACCTGTCAGCGGCAATATGTTATATAGTAGGCGCCGCTGACAACCCTCAAATCATTGATACGTAAGGGATTTAAGGGTTATGGAGCGTAGGAGTAACCCGAATTTATAAGGCTATTCAAATAGCCAATCCGCGCTTTTCGGCACAGAATGACATTTAAAACATCAAGTTTTGACAAATACAAAACATTTTTAACAATTTCAAATAATTCGTCAGCCCTGAGTGCGACTCGCCGCCGGATAATTAGGCCGCACAACGGGTATAGAGAAACGAAAACACACATAACTACCAAAGAAAATGACACATGCAACCCAACAAAAGGCTTATTCAACACAATGACATAGAGCCTATATACGCAGTGAGGGAGATACAAAATGACAACAATTATCGTCGTGGAACCACACACCTTATTCAGGTTAGGTATCATACGACTGCTGGCAGACACTCTGCCCAGCGCGGAACTGCTCAGCATGGACTACGAGTCAATGGAGACAGGTCTGCAAACACGACGTTGTGAGTTGCTGCTATTGTCGGTACCTTCCGCCGAGGCCTGTCTGAAGCTGCTAGCTGATGTACACCGCAGTCTGCAGCCAAGCGCCGTACTCTTGATGGCCGAATCCCACTACGCCTTACCGGCGATTCAGGACATGCCTGCCGGCGTCATGGGGCATTTACTCAAGACCGCCACACCAGAATTGATGGCGGCGTCCATCAATCTCGTGCTGGCCGGCGGCTCCTGTTTTCCATCGCCTGCGCCCCAGCGTCAAACAACGGTAATGGCCACACCAGTCCTCCAGCCAGCGAATCCATTGCCCTTTAAAGCAGAGCCCGACAGGCTGATTACATCCTACGAACCTGAACGCTGGCCACCCGCCAATCGAGAAATCGACCCTCTTGACGAAGCACGGCTACTGGGTCTGACGCCTCGCCAGTACGAGGTGCTTGTGCTATTGGCTCGTGGCATGACCATCAAGGGCGTGGCCCGACAGCTGAATATTTCGTCGGCCACCGCCAAGGCACATGCCGAAACCCTGTATATGCGAATGAACGTACACAACCGCAACGAGGCTGTCTATCGAGCGGTCTCCAAAGGGGCCAGGCTAGGAATGCCCAACACCCACATCGAAAAAGCCTGCTAATCGCAGGCTTTTCAAAATTACAACATACCCAGTTGCAAACGGGCAGATTCGCTCATTCGCTCACGACTCCACGGCGGGTCCCAGACAAGATCAACCGCGGCTTTCTCGACACCCTGAATCGTTTCCAGCTTGTAGCGCGCCTCGTCCGCAATCATGGTCCCCATTCCGCAGCCGGGGGCTGTCAACGTCATTTCCATCGTAATGGAAAAGGTTTCGGGCCCCGTCTTAGTCACGTGACAGGCATACACCAGTCCCAGATTGACGATATCAACCGGAATCTCGGGATCGTACACACTGGACAGTACAATCCAGGCGGCATCTTCAATGGTTTTTTCACTCAGCGGCAGTTCAGGGACAAAGACCTCAGGCTTGTCCTGAGACTCAAAACCCAAGGCATCGGCATCGACGCCCTCAATCCGGTAAAGATTGCCTTCCACCATGACGGTATAACTACCACCCAGCTTCTGGGTAATCGTCGCCGTACACCCCGCCTCGATGGTGACGGGAGCGCCGTAAGGAATGCTCACTGCCGGGCAGTCCCGACTGACCAGCACATCATGTCGTTCAAAGTAACTCATGGCTTGCTTGCGCCTTTATTCCGTTTGCGCGGTTTCTTTGGCCTGATTGATGGCGTTGTGCAGGGTATGCCAGGCCAACGTGGCACATTTAACCCGTGCAGGAAATTCACGCACACCCGATAACACTTCCAGCTTGCCCAGGTCCCGATCTGGATGAGCCTCTGTCAGCATGGCATGCATATCTTGAAAGAGCGACTCAAACTCAGCCAGAGTCAGACCTTTAACAGCTTCGGTCATCAAGGACGCCGACGCCTTGGAAATGGCACAGCCATGACCCACAAAGCTGACTTTCTGCACAATGCCGTCTTCGACAACGGCATACACCGCCAGCTGATCCCCGCACAAAGGGTTGTGGCCATTGGCGAAATGGCTGGCATTTTCTATTACTTCAAAGTTACGCGGGCTACGGTTGTGGTCGAAAATGACCTCTTGGTAAAGCTCGCGCAGCCCGTTGAAATCCTGGCTCATTTAGCCAACTCCAAATAGTTTTTGCGCTTTGCGCAGGCTGCCCAGCAAAGCATCAATATCAGCGTAATCGTTGTACAGGGCAAAAGAAGCACGCGCCGTACCCGGGATGCCAAACCGCGTCATCAAAGGCATGGCACAGTGGTGACCGGCACGCACTGCTACCCCATCCATATCCAGGATAGTACCCAGGTCGTGCGGATGAATACCGTCAACCAGGAAAGACACAATCCCGGCCTTGTGTTCCGCCGTCCCGATAATGCGAATGCCAGGCATGGCCAGCAAGGCTTCGGTGGCGTAATCCAGCAGCAGTGCTTCGTGGTCGGCAATACGCTGCATGCCAATACGCATCAAATAATCGATGGCGGCAGCCATGGTAATGGCACCAGCGATATTGGGCGTCCCCGCTTCAAAACGCTGCGGCACGGGCGCGTAATTGCTTTTTTCAAAGCTGACAGTGGTGATCATGTCACCGCCACCCATCCAGGGTGACATGCTGTCCAAAATGTCGTAGCGCACATACAAGGCGCCCATGCCGGTTGGCCCGTAAAGCTTGTGAGCTGAAAATGTATAAAAATCGGCATCCAGGGCTTGCACGTCCACCACACCGTGGGGGACGGACTGGGCACCATCCACCAGCACCTTGGCGCCGACCGCATGGGCCTGACGCGTCATTTCAGCAATGGGGTTAATCGTCCCCAGCGCATTGGAGACATGGACCACGGCCAGCAGGCGGGTTTTCTCATTGAGCAGTTGCTGGAATGCTTCCTGATCCAGTTCACCATTGTCCAGCACGGGCACCACGCGGATGATGGCGCCGGTACGCTGGGCAACCAACTGCCAGGGCACGATGTTGGAGTGATGCTCCAGACCTGTCAGCAAGATCTCGTCGCCTGCTTTCAAGTTATCCATGCCCCAACTGTAGGCGACCAGATTAATGGATTCCGTGGTGCCACGCGTAAATACAATCTCTTCATCACGCGCGGCATTCAGAAATGCCCGCACTGTACTTCTGGCCTGATCGTACAGCTCAGTAGCATGTTGAGACAGCCAATGCACACCCCGATGGATATTCGCATTGGACTGCTCATAGAATCGCGCCTCGGCCTCAATGACCGAACGCGGCTTTTGCGTCGTCGCACCGTTATCCAGATAGGACAAACGTTGCCCCCGGATCGGGCGGGCTAGGATGGGAAAATCCTCGCGGTGATTCAGCAAACCAGCAGCAGTTACGGGCATAGGCGCATTCATGCAAGATCTCCAAGGGCGAGCCCGCCCGGCAACAACGCATTAATACCGACAGTGGCACGGCTACGCAGGCTTTCAGACGCAATGCGCTCCAAGGACTGGGCGGCAAATGCATAAATCAGCATATTGCGGGCATCTTCCATGCTCATGCCTCGCGAGCGCAGATAGAACAGGCTATCGGCATCCAGTTGGCCCACCGTGGCCCCGTGAGCACACTTGACGTCGTCAGCGTAGATTTCCAGCTCGGGGCGGGAATCTGCCCGCGCCATCTTGGACAAGAGCAAGCTGTCCGAACGCTGTACCGAATCCGTACCATCGGCACCCTTGCCCACCAGCACACGACCACTGAACACACCGCGGGCGGTGTCTGCCAGAATACCGCGGTAGAACTCACGACTTTGGCAGTTGGGCTGGGCATGGTCAATCAGTGTGTTGTGGTCGACATGACGACGACCATCCACAAAGTACAAGCCGTTAAACAAGGTTTCGCAACGCTCGCCGTTGAAAACGGTAGCAATATCATTACGGGCAATACGGGCACCGAAGGACAGCGAGTGCGAATTGAATACCGAGCCGCGACCTTGCTGCACATCGATGGCCGCCAGGTGAAAGTCTTGCAGCGCTTCCTGCTGCAACTTCATGTGCGTCAGATTGGCATCTGGAGCCACGTTCAGACGAGTCACGACGCTGCTCAAGGACGCATCCATGCCGTCCTGACCTACGTAGTGCTCAACCACCGTTGCACTGGCACCCGACTCCAGAGAAATCAGGTTACGTGTGAAGCTGGCGCTGCCCCCTTGGGTGCGAACAAAAACCAAATGGACCGGTTGCTCCAGGTGCTTGCCAGCGGCGATATGCAAGGCGGCACCATCCTGAGCCAAGGCCAGGTTCAAGGCTGCGGTCGAAGCGCCCTGGGACTCATCACCGTAAGCCTGCTGCAACCAATCTGCATCGCGCTCCAGACAGGCGCTGAGCGAAGCCAAACGCACACCAGCGGGCAATTCGTCCAGGTGCGACAGCGCCGCATCGTAGTGACCATCCACAAAGACCAGGAAGTACCCGTCCTCTTGTTGGCGCACCGACGCCACCAGCTCCGCTGCCGATGCTGATTTGCGTGGCGCAAAGCTTTGTTGTTCCAGCAAAGCCAAGGAGGTGTGATGCCAGGCTTCAATGCGTGTGGTTGGCCAGCCTTCTTGTTCGAAACGCTCCAGCGCACGCTGACGCACAGCGCTTAGCCATGGCAGACCGGCTCCAGATGCTTGTGCAGCCTGAGCGGCAAAGCTGTTGACCCAATCCGGCAGACTCATACCGCAGCTCCCTTGGCTTTCTGTTCGGCCTCTGCTTGTTCCAGCACCCAGCCGTAGCCACGCTCTTCCAGTTCCAGGGCCAACTCACGGCCACCGGAACGAATGATCTTGCCACCGGCCAAAACGTGCACAAAGTCAGGCACGATGTAATCCAACAGACGTTGGTAGTGAGTGATCACCAGCAAGGAACGCTCGGGGGAACGCAGACGGTTCACGCCGTCAGCAACCACGCGCAAAGCGTCAATATCCAGACCGGAGTCGGTTTCGTCCAGAATGGCCAGCTTGGGTTCCAGCAGACTCATTTGCAGAACTTCATTGCGTTTCTTTTCACCGCCGGAAAAGCCTTCGTTCACCGAGCGGTACAGAAACTCTTCACGCATACCTACAATCTTCATTTCCTCTTTCACGCGCTTGAGGAAGTCCATGACGTCCAGCTCGGGCAGACCCTGATGACGACGCACGGCGTTCACCGAAGCACGCAGGAAATAGGCGTTGGACACACCGGGAATTTCGATGGGGTACTGGAATGCCAGGAACAGACCGGAACGGGCGCGGTCTTCAATCTTCATTTCCAGCAGGTCTTGACCCAGCCAATCAACCGAACCACCTTCCACGGTGTAGTCTTCACGACCCGCCAGAACCTGGGACAAGGTGCTCTTGCCCGAGCCGTTCGGACCCATGATGGCGTGAACTTCACCGGGTTTGATTTCCAGGTTCAGGCCTTTAAGGATAGGTTTATCTTCAACCGAAGCGCGCAAATCTTTAATCGTCAGCATTTCATTATTCTCCTTAACCTACACTGCCTTCCAAGCTGACGCCGAGCAAATTCTGTGCTTCGACCGCAAACTCCATGGGCAATTCTTTAATCACTTCTTTACAAAAGCCGTTCACGATCATGGAGACGGCGTCTTCGGCTGTCAGGCCGCGCTGCATGGCATAAAAGAGCTGATCCTCTCCAATACGCGAAGCCGTCGCCTCGTGTTCCACACTGGCACTGGGATTCTGCACTTCCATGGTTGGGAAGGTATGCGCAGCGCAGCGCTTGCCAATCAGCAGCGAATCACACTGAGTGTAATTGCGGGCGTTCTCTGCCTTGGGAGTAATCCGCACCAAACCACGATAGGTATTGATGCCCTGGCCGGCCGAAATCCCCTTGGAGATAATCGTGCTGCGGGTATTGCGCCCCATATGGATCATCTTGGTGCCGGTGTCCGCTTGCTGACGGTGATTGCTCAGGGCGACCGAGTAGAACTCCCCTTGGGAGTCATCGCCACGCAGCACCACGCTGGGGTATTTCCAGGTAATGGCCGAGCCGGTTTCAACCTGCGTCCAGGAGATGTGCGAACGTGCGCCACGGCATTCGCCACGCTTGGTGACGAAGTTGTAAATACCGCCTACGCCGTCCTTGTCACCGGGGTACCAGTTTTGCACGGTCGAGTACTTGATCTTGGCGTCGTCCAACGCGACCAGCTCCACGACCGCAGCGTGCAATTGGTTTTCATCGCGCATCGGCGCCGTACAGCCTTCCAGGTAACTGACCGACGCGCCCTCTTCCGCAATGATCAAGGTGCGCTCGAACTGGCCGGTGTCGCGGGCATTGATACGGAAATAAGTGGACAGCTCCATGGGGCAGCGCACCCCTTTGGGGATGTACACAAAGGAACCATCAGAGAACACAGCCGAGTTCAGTGCGGCATAGAAGTTGTCGCTGGGAGGGACCACCGTGCCCAGGTACTTTTTGACCAGTTCCGGGTATTCACGTACCGCTTCGGAAAAGGAACAGAAGATCACGCCCACTTCTTCCAGTTCTTTGCGGAAGGTGGTGGCCACCGAGACCGAGTCAAACACGGCGTCAACGGCCACACCGGCCAGACGTGCGCGTTCGTGCAGGGGCACACCCAGTTTTTCATAGGTGCGCAACAGTTCAGGATCGACCTCATCCAGGCTCTTGGGACCATCGGCCTTGCTTTTGGGCGCGGAGTAGTAACTGATGTCCTGAAAGTCGATTGGCGGGTACTCCACAATCGACCACTTGGGGTACTTCATGGTCAGCCACTGGCGGTAAGCAGCCAGGCGCCATTCCAGCATGAACTCCGGTTCGCGTTTTTTCGCGGACAGGAAACGGATGACGTCTTCGTTCAAACCTTTCGGTATGGTTTCAGACTCGATGTCGGTGACAAAGCCTGCCTCGTAATCACGATCGAGGAAGGTGTCCAGATGTTCGTTGACGGTACTCATTCGGTTAACTCCACGTTGGAGGTGTTCGCCTTGTTTCTGTTTTTCAATTCGGGACCCGGCTTGTGTGTCAGGGGAAACTCGTTAACGGGCACGCGTATCATGTCTGCAACACTGACCTCTTCCAAGGTACGCCGGACAATATCGTTGATACGCTGCCAGTTACTGCGTATGTGGCAGTCTGACTCCACGGAACAGGCTCCAGGAGTGGCAACACATTCAGTCAAGCCAAAGGGCTGATCTTCCAGTGCATCAATAATCTGCGCTACACTTATCTGTTTGGCGGGGCGGCCCAACACATACCCTCCGCGTGCGCCTCGACTACTGATTACCAGTTCATGCTGGCCCAGCAGTTTAAGCACCTTGCTGACAGTTGGTTGGCCCAAACCCAGGATGGCGGCCAAGTCAGACGCACTGAACACACGGTCTGGATCGCCAGCCATGTGTGTCAGCACCAAAGTGCCGTAATCAATGATTTTACTGATTCGCAGCATTCCTTCTCTCTGAACAGGTCGTAGAACTATATAGTACTGCTTTGGTACTATATGGTCAAATTATCCCTGCAGACTTTGCTGGATATTCCACATACGAGCATAGGCGCCATCCAGGGCTAAAAGTTCGTTGTGCGTGCCCTGCTCCACGATCTGGCCACGCTCCAGAACCAGGATCAGATCTGCATCCGTAATCGTGGACAGGCGGTGGGCAATGATCAAGGTGGTACGGTCACGGGCGATCTCATTGAGTTCGGCCTGAATGGCCCGCTCCGTACGCGTATCCAGCGCACTGGTCGCTTCATCCAGGATCAGCACCGGCGGGTTTTTCAGCAAGGTACGAGCAATCGCCACGCGCTGTTTCTCACCCCCGGACAACTTCAGTCCACGCTCGCCCACCACGGTCTCGTAGCCATCCGGCAGGCTTTGAATAAAGTCATGAATACTGGCAGCACGGGCAGCGGCAACAATCTGCTCCTTGCTGGCATCGGGACGACCATACGCAATATTGTGCAAAATCGTATCGTTAAACAGCACCGTGTCTTGCGGAACGATACCAATATGGCGACGCAGACTCTCCTGTGTCCACTCGTTTAGCGCGCGGTCATTAAACAGAATCCGCCCGGCTGTCACATCGTAAAAACGAAACAACAGACGCGACAAGGTGGACTTGCCCGCCCCTGAAGCCCCCACCACGGCCACCGTCTTGCCTGCCGGAATCTCGAAACTCAGGTTCTGGATAACCGTGCGACGCTTATCGTAGGCAAAACTGACGTTCTCAAAACGCACACTGGCCTGCGTACAGGACAACTCTTGGGCATTGGGTGCGTCCGTCACCTCCTGCTTGCGGCGCAGCAAGGAGAACAAACGCTCCATGTCCGCCAGGGAGTTCTTGATCTCGCGATATACAAATCCCAGAAAATTCAGCGGTGCGTACAGCTGAGTCAGAAAGGCCGAGACCAACACCACATCCCCTACCGTCATGGATCCGGCCAACACCCCTTGCGCAGACATGAACAACAAAGCGGTAACGCCAATGCTGATGATTGAGGCTTGGCCGATATTGAGCAGGTTCAGCGATACCTGATTACGGACGGCAGCCTGCACCCACTGACCCATATTCTGGTCATAACGATTGATTTCATATTCCTCGTTGCCAAAATACTTCACGGTTTCATAGTTGAGCAAAGCATCAATGGCACGGGAGTTGGCACGGCTGTCCAGATCATTCATGGTGCGCCGATAACGCATGCGCCGCTCCGTGACCAGCAGGGTAAAGACAATATAAGTCGCAATGGTTCCCAAGGTGACGGCCGCAAAGGTCCAGTCATAGCGCCAGAGCAAAATGCCGCACACCAGGGCGATTTCCAGCAGGGTGGGCAAAATATTGAAAACCAGAAAATTGAGCAAAAAGCTGACGCCCTTGGTGCCCCGCTCAATATCCCGGCTTAACCCACCCGTCTGGCGCTCGGTATGAAAACGCAGTGACAGATCCAGCAGATGCCGAAAGACATTATTGGCAATCAGGCGAACTGCGCCTTGCGTTACCCGTGCAAACAGGGCATCGCGGATTTCCCCCAAGGCACTGGAGGCCAGCCGCACCGCCCCATATCCGAGCAGCGCCGCCACAGGCAGCATCAGCGCCGTAGCCGGCAGACTCAAAGCATCGATGACCTGCTTTAAGTAGATGGGCATCAGGACGGTGGCCACTTTCGCCAGAATCAGGCAGGCCAAGGCCACAACCACGCGGGTTTTGAAACGCCAAACGTAAGGAAATAGAGATTTCAGGGTGCTCAAACCACCGGAGACACCATCAAGCACTTCAGGACGAGGAGGCACACGCAATAGAGTCGCGTTCAGTAGCAAAAGGCCAAAGAACAGCGGACAGGTTCAAAAGAGGTTGCAGCACAAAGCTGAAATCAAGGTCAAACTGGTAGCATGCCCAGTCCACACACAGCCAGACTCCTGAGCTGTCCTTGATACGAATACAACAAAACGATTAGCCGCCTACTTTTCCTGCCAGATGAGCAGGCGTCAGGCAATCATCAAGTATAGCTCCGGGCACCTGACTCCTACACCAAGACCCTAACGCCGGCGTGCTTGTTTCAAGCCACATTGCTCCAAAAAGTGCTGTGCATCCAGCAGCCCGGTGGAACGAATGCACAGGATTGGCGCCCCATTCCCGACATCTCTGCCATTGCAATGAAAATGCTGGCAATCCAGCACTTTGTTACCTTCCGGCCTTCTGCGAAAGGCATACAATACCTGCTTGTCCGAAACGGGTACCCATCCGATCAGAATGGCGCCTGAGACACGGGCAACTGGCTTATAAATTCCTTTACCGTGCAAAAGTCATCCATGCCGTCTTCTTCTTTCTCGTATTCTTCTTCCCTGGATCAGTTAGCCGCACAGGACAGCCAGGCGCTGGATGTGCTGTACGACCAGGAAGCACCCTTGATGCTGGCTTTGGGCCAGGCCGTTTTGGGTCGCCGCATTGATGCTGAAGAGGTTCTGCGCGACAGCTTTGTCCTGTTGTGGAAAAATGCCGCAGGCTACGACCCCGATCTGGGTGAGGGCCGTGCCTGGATTTATAGCATTCTGCGTTTCAGATTGCTGGCCCGTTTACGCCAGCGTACGCAAAGTGGGGATAGCAGTTACGCTTTGCCCGCCATTAAGCCTCAGTCAGGACAACGATTCATTCCCGCCCTGGGGAAACTGGACGGTACCAGTCAACGCGCCATGATTCATGCCTATTTGCATGGCAACAGCTATGAGCAATTAGGCCCTCAACTGAATCGATCCCCCGCTCAGTTGCGCGCCGTGGTTCAGCATGGTCTGCAACAGCTCACCCCTTTAATCAATGAAGGCAATGCCAACGACCCGCGCCATGCCGTCATGATTGGCGAATACACATTGGGCTTGCTTAGTCAGCATGAATTGGCGCAGGCGCACACGCTGATGCAGCAAAATGATCAGGCCGCTCGTCTGGCATTGGCCTGGGAGCAGGCCTGGCTGGAGCTGGTGGATTGTCTGACCCCTACCGTCCCAGCCCCCACCAGTCTGGCGCACATCCACCATACCTTAGGGTTGCCGCCGCCTGCCGCACGCCGTCAGGCAGGCAGCCCGATTAGCCCCGAGAAGGAAGTTCCTGCGTCGCCAGGTGGCGGCGCAGGGGCTATCGCGGCAGCGAACAGCACAGCAGCTAAAACAGAACGTCAGGAACCCAGCATCAAGACCAGCGATGCGATTGACGGCACAGCCAAGCCAGCCATTCGTAATGAACCACGCTGGTCCGCAGACAGCACAAGCGCCACTGACAAGGCCGAGGAGCATGCTCCTCCCTTTCCCACTTTGTTGCGCGCCGACGCTGACCCTGCAGCCAAATCGATGATTCCCACGCCCGACTTGCCCCCTGTCGCGCCGCCCAGAAAAGGGGACAAGAAAAAACCTGCCAACAGCGAAGTGCCCCCCAGCCTGACCAGCGAGAAAAAACCGGCACCCGAGGCCGCAGAGGAAGGAAAAAAAGCGCGTGGCTTTGCAATGCCCTTGCCCCTGCTGCTCGGTGGTTTGGCCGTTGTCGTAATACTAGGTTTGGCCATTGCCCTGTTCATGAACATGAATTCGGAACCACCGGTCAATGTCATTGAAATGAAGCCACGTCAGGCAGCGATCCTACAAGCTCCCGGCCAATCCTCGACGCCTGCCTGGATTGCGACAGTGGACCCGCAAGGAAATGTCCTGCTGGTGCCCAAGGTCAATACCGAAGTTAAAGCCACCCAATCCGTGCAGTTATGGACTCACACGCCCCGTGGGACACAAATCCGCTCCCTGGGTTTGATCGACCCCAATCGTCCCATCACCGTCCCCGCTGCCTTGATCGGCACGGTCGAAGACGAACAGATTTTTGAAATGACGCTGGAAGCCGAGGGAGGCTCCAATAGCGGCGCGCCGGAAGGCCCCGTCCTTTATATAGGCCGCATTGTCAGTTTTGGACAATTGGACAATCTGCCTATCAGCAACAAGGAGGCTAGCTCGTCGGCAACGCGCTCCTGAACGCCGTATCCAGGCGTTCCAGCTCATCAATCTCCGCTGCCGTAAAGCCCGCCTCCAGGCGGGCTTTACGATTGAACGGCCCCCGCAGGCGCGGGGCGCGGTAATGCTGCGCCAGTACACCATAGGTATCGAAATCGGATAAACCCTGCTCCTGGCAGACTTTGCGATACCAGTAGTTCCCCAAGGCCACATGCCCCACCTCATCACGCAAGATGATGGCAATAATGGACGCGGCCTTCTGGTCGCCGGCCTCCAGCAGCTTGCTGTGGACCACCGGACACGCGTCCAGACCGCGCGCCTCCAGAGTTCGAGGCACCAAGGCCAGCCGTGCCAGCAAATCGAAGCGGGTTCGCTCTGCCATCTCCCACAGGCCATCATGGACAGGCAAATCGCCGTAGCGGACCCCCAAGGTTTGCAAATGATCGTTTAACAACTCAAAGTGCAAAGCCTCTTCCACCGCAACTTGCAACCAGCCCGCGTAAAACGAATCTGGCAAGCCGGGGTAACGCCATAACACGTCCAAAGCCAGGTTAATGGCATTGAATTCAATATGCGCCAGGGAGTGCAATAAGGCCGCACGCCCCTGAAGGGTGTGTACTGAGCGCCTGGGCACCTGTTGAGGACTGACAAAACGTAAGCCGGGCGGCCTTCCGGGCACACCAGGTGGCTCATCCAGATGCTCATGCGCCCCAACAGGCAAACCAGGGGGAATGGCTCGAACGGCAGCCAGCTTGGCAGCCGGTTCTTGCACCACCAGGGCTTGTAGAGCTCGACGACGTAGATTCACTGTTCATCCTTCCATGAAAAAAGGCCGGCACCCAGGCCGACCTTCCTTCCCACCGACAATCCGGAATTACTGGGCAGAGCCCGGGTCTGTCATGGCCAGGGCCTGATCCAGCATCGCCTGGATCTGTCCCAGATTGGTGCGCAGGGCTTGCATCTCCTGACCGGTCAGACGTACCGCCGCTTCCTGGTCAAACGGCATATCCGGACCATCGCCCAGACGATTGCGTGCGCCGCTGATGGTAAAGCCCTCGTCGTACAGCAAGCCGCGAATCCGGCGAATCAACAGCACTTCATGGTGCTGGTAATAACGTCGGTTACCACGTCGCTTGACAGGCTTTAGCTGTGTAAATTCCTGCTCCCAGTAACGCAAGACATGGGGCTTGACCAGACAAAGCTCGCTGACTTCACCGATGGTGAAATAACGCTTGGCAGGGATAGGAGGCAAGGTCGCCGTTTTTTCGTTTGTGCTCATGGCCACTGATGCTCATCGACAATAGGAATGATTTTACACGTTCAGTCAGGCAAAACTGTACGCAAACGTACCAGGATTTAGTCCCGCTCATCCTCGGGCGCCACCGGTGCGCCTTCAACGACACTCTTGAGCTTTTGACTGGCATGAAAAGTCACCACCCGGCGCGCCGAAATAGGAATGACCTCACCCGTCTTGGGGTTGCGACCAGGACGCGGGGGTTTATCCCGCACCTGAAAATTACCGAAACCGGACAACTTGACCTCTACACCGTCGGCCAGGGAATCGCGGATCTCAGCAAAGAAGGTATCCACGATATCTTTGGCTTCCCGCTTATTCAAACCAACACGTTCAAACAAGAGTTCTGCCAGGTCCGCTTTGGTCAAAGTACGCTCTACGTTCATTGTGTCTCCTTATGCCCGTGCCCGTGCACCATGCGCGGATACCAGTGCCGCCAGCAATGCTTCCAGGCATTGCTCGACACGCTCATCATCCAGCGTGCTTGCGCTGTCCTGCAGCCAGAAACGAATGGCCAGACTCTTTTCCGACGCATCGTTCTTGTCACGCCAGACGTCAAACAACTGAATGTCTTTGACAATTGCCGCGGATGCTACGCTGCGGCGCACTTGATTGAGCGTATCCAGCACCGCTTGATAGGATACGTCTTTATTGACCCAAACTGCCAGATCACGCTGCACCACGGGCTGCTTGGAGATCTCCTGGGCATGCACCACGTCATCACGCGAAATCGCCTCGACATCCACCTCAAAAACCACCGGGGCCTGGTTCAGACCAAACTCACCCAACCACTGGGGATGGACTTCACCAATCCAGCCTATGGTTTTACCCTCCAGCTTCACACTGGCGCTACGACCAGGATGCAAGGCCGGATGAACTTCAGGTTCAAACCGTACGTGAGCAGCCCGTTGACCCAGCAAGGTCTCCAGGTCCCGTTTGACATCAAAGAAATCCACAGGGCGGTCGGCTTGGCCCCATTGCTCACTCACGACAGAACCCCAGGCCGCCGCCGCAATGCGGTTCGGCTGATGGATGCCGGCCACTGTCAATGCGCCATTTTCTTGCGAAGCATCCCGCAGGAAAACACGACCAAATTCAAAAACCCGCACACGAGACTGCCGGCGGTTGGCATTGTGTTCGATATTGGCCAACAAACCAGGGATCAAACTGGTGCGCATGACAGCCAACTGACTGGCAATCGGATTGAGCAAGCGAATCGGGTCAGCCTGCCCGTTGATCCCTTTTTCCCAGGACTCTTGCACAAAGGAAAAATTGATGACTTCCTGGTAGTCCTGCCCCGCCATGACAGCACGCAAGGCATGCGGACCGCGCAGGGCTTCCTCAGGAACGCGCATGTGGGCTGCGGCGACTGGAGGAAGATCAGGGATATTTTCAAAGCCATAAATACGAGCGACTTCCTCGATCAGATCCTCTTCGATCGTCAAGTCGAAACGGTAGCTGGGCGGCGTGACGGTAAACACACCGTCGGCGACCGAAAAGCTCAGGCCCAGGCGGGTAAAGATGCTCTCGACCTGATCCTGCTCCAAAGCGATGCCCAGCACACGACGACAGCGCTCCAGACGCATGGCGACAGGCTTGCGCTCCGGCAGGGCCACAATCTGGTCATCCAGGGGGCCAGCCTGACCACCACAAATTTCCAGTATCAAGGCGGTGGTGCGCTCCAGATGCTGGGTAATGGAATCAAAGTCCACGCCCCGCTCAAAACGATGGCTGGCGTCCGATGAAAATTTATAGCGACGGGCACGGCCCATGATGGCTTCCGGCCACCAGAAAGCCCCTTCCAGATACACATCTGTCGTGTCCAGCGTGACGGCACTTTGTTCGCCGCCCATGATACCGGCCATGCTTTGCACTACATCGTTAACCGCGATCACGCCAACATCGGTATCCAGCTCGACGTTCAAACCGCTCAGCAGCCCCAGTTGTTCGCCTTTACGTGCCCAACGCACTTCCAGGCCAGACTGTACGTGCTGCAAATCGAACACGTGCGTAGGACGGCCCAGCTCCAGCATGACGTAATTGGAGATGTCCACCAAAGCAGAGATCGAACGCTGGCCACTACGCTCCAGACGGGTTTTCATCCAGTCCGGGGTTTTCGCACGCGCATTGACGCCACGAATCACACGACCGGCAAAACGGCCACACAGATCAGCGTCTTTCACGGTAACGGAAACGCGATCTTCAATCGTGACAGGAACAGGAGTGAAGTCGGGCAGTGTCAATGGTTCGCCCGTCAGAGCGGCCACTTCACGCGCCACGCCCAGTACGGACAGGCAGTCCGCACGGTTAGGCGTCAATTTCAATTCGATAATCTGGTCGTCCAGATCCAGCAGCTCACGCAGGCTTTGCCCCACGGGTGCGTCCGTATCCAGTACCAGCAAACCATCGTGATCTTGCGACAGACCCAGCTCGCGACCCGAGCACAACATGCCGGCGGATTCCACACCACGCATTTTGACCGGGCCAATTTTCATGCCACCAGGCAGCGTTGCGCCAACACGAGCGACCGGGATCTTGATGCCTTGAGCCGCATTGGGGGCACCGCACACAATCTGCAGCAGCTTGCCCGAGCCGTCATCGACCTGGCACACGCGCAGGCGGTCAGCGTCGGGATGAGGGGCAATCTCGGCAATAAAGCCAACGACAACATTCTCGAACGCTGGCGCGGCGGCTTGAATTTCTTCAACCTCCAGGCCAGCCATCGTCAGTTGATGACCCAGTTCTTCAGTTCCCAGTTTGGGATTCACAAAGCGGCGCAGCCACGATTCGGAAAATAACATGATGCAAAGATGGAGACGTAAAACGGCGTATACCGGAACCGACCGGGCCTGTCAGGCCCAGCGGCGCGAAACAGGAATCAACGATTGAATTGCTTCAGAAAGCGCAGATCGCCTTCAAAGAACTGGCGTAAATCGTTAACACCATAGCGCAACATAGTCAGGCGCTCCAGCCCGGAACCAAAAGCGAAACCAATGTAACGCTCTGGGTCCAAACCGAAATTGCGCACCACTTGCGGGTGAACCTGCCCGGAGCCCGAGATTTCCAGCCAACGGCCCTTATTGGGACCGGAGGAGAACATCATGTCAATCTCGGCGGATGGCTCGGTAAAGGGGAAAAAAGAAGGTCGAAAACGCACGACCAGATCGTCGCTTTCAAAAAAAGCGCGCAGAAAATTCGTGTAGACGCCTTTCAGATCCGCAAAGGAAATATCCTCGGCAATCCACAAGCCTTCGACCTGATGGAACATGGGCGAGTGAGTGGCATCACTGTCAACGCGATAAGTGCGCCCAGGGGCAATAACCTTGATCGGGGCCTGGTTCATACGCGCGTATCGCACCTGCATGGGGCTGGTGTGTGTGCGCAGCAAATAAGGCAGACCCTGCTCGTCGTTCATATCGATATAGAACGTATCCTGCATTGAGCGGGCCGGGTGATTCTCTGGATTGTTCAGAGCGGTAAAATTGGTCCAGTCATTTTCGATTTCAGGGCCGTCCGCCACATCAAAACCGATAGAGCGGAAAATGGCCTCGACTCGCTGCCAGGTCTGGATGACCGGATGGATGCCGCCGGTGCCCCGTCCACGGCCAGGCAGAGTCACATCAATCTGTTCTTGAGCCAGACGTTGGTTCAATTGTTCTGCCGCCAAGGCAGCACGACGATCATTGAGCAAATCCTCAATTTCGCGCTTGAGCACATTAATGCTGGCGCCTGCTGCTTTTTTCTGCTCCGGCTCCATCTGGGCAAGGCCTTTCATCAAGGCGGTGATGGCACCTTGTTTGCCCAAAAAGCGGGCTTTGGCGTTTTCCAGCGAGGCGGCGTCCTGAGACTGCTCAAACAAGGCCCGAGCCTGGGCGATCAGATCGTCGTGGGAGGAAGTCATGGCGTGTTACTTTCCAAAAACAAACGGAGCCCCAAAGGCCCCGTTTGTGAACTATACAGTCAGATACCGCTTAAGCAGCCAGAGCGTTCTTAGCCTGTGCAACAATAGCAGCAAAACCTGCCTTGTCTTTAACAGCCAAGTCAGCCAGAACCTTACGGTCCAAAGCGATGGAGGCTTTGTTCAGGCCGGCGATAAACTGGCTGTAGCTCATGTCCAGTTCGCGGCAAGCTGCGTTGATACGGGTAATCCACAGCGAGCGGAATACACGTTTCTTGTTACGGCGGTCACGGTAGGCATACTGACCTGCCTTCATGACAGCCTGTTTGGCTATACGGAATACATTACCGCGACGACCGCGAAAACCTTTGGCCTGGGCAATGACTTTCTTGTGGCGTGCGCGTGCGTTAACACCGCGTTTTACTCGTGACATGTTCGATTCTCCCTAATCAAGCGAAAGGCATCATTGCTTTTACGGAAGCGACGTCGGCTTTATGAACCTCGACGGCACCGCGCAACTGACGTTTGTTCTTGGTCGTCTTCTTGGTCAGAATGTGACGCTTGAACGCTTGGCCCCGCTTGATGGAACCGCTACCACGAACCACAAAGCGCTTGGAAGCGCTTTTTTTGGTTTTCATTTTAGGCATGAAATTACTCGACTAATTTGTGTCTGCGGGTGGCCGCCAAAGAAACTGGCACGCACTTGTATGACCCAAAACAGGCACTTATTTTTTTCTTTGCCCGCTGCAAGAACAAATCCAAACAGGGGAAAAGCTCTTGATTATAGGATGATTCCTGGAAAATTGTCCAGACAGACCCCGGTTTTTTATAGCCAGGTCGTTGCTGACAGGCCCTCAATAAAACCAGTCCCTGCCACACCCACTGTCTACCCAGCAACACCGTATCACGGCCCGACACGGTGCTCATGTGTCTGTAGAGCTGGCCTGTAAACAAACAGGGTTATTCGTTCTCCCCCTATCCGCCCAGTGCGAACGTCAGCGAACCGCCCCCTTCGGGAATTTTCCACATCGTCCTTGAAGCGGCGGCACCCGTCCATGTTCAACCGCCATCACGGTCTTCTTGTAGCCCAGCAGGCTTAAGGTAAATCCGGGCGGAACTGTAGCGCCTCCGCAATATGGGAGCGGGTCAGCTGGTCCACGCCCGCCAGATCCGCAATCGTACGCGCCACTCGCAGCACCCTGCCCTGCACTCTTTCCGACCAATGCCAGCGCTTGCGCGCGCTGCTCAGCAAAGCCATGGCATCTGCAGACAGGCCGACATGCGCTTTCAAGCCCGACACCGGCAAGCGGGCATTGCGCACCGCCTGACGCCTCACTTGCCTTTCGATCGCCTCCTGCACGCGTAACCTGACCTGAGCGGATGGCGTCGCTTCATGATCGCTCTGCGCCCCGGACTCGCTCAAGGTGACCAAGAGATCAATCCTGTCCAACATGGGGCCGGACAAACGTTGCCGATATTGTTCTCGTTGAGCGGGCGAGCAACGGCATGCCCGATGCCGACTGGCCGCCCAGCCACATGGACAAGGGTTCATCGCGGCCACTAATTGAAATTGGGCCGGAAAGACCGCCTGCTTCTGTGCACGGGAGATATGTACGCAGCCTTGCTCCAGGGGCTCGCGCAGCGCCTCCAGTGAACGTCGGCTGAACTCGGGCAGCTCATCTAGAAACAGCACGCCCTGGTGCGCCAGAGAAACCTCCCCCGGCCGGGGGCGGCTGCCCCCGCCAATCAGGGCTGGCGTAGACACACTGTGATGCGGGGCACGAAACGGAGGGCGTCGGCTGTAAAAATCCCGCTCCTGAACAAAAGAGTACAAGGCCGCCACTTCGAGTTGGGCATAGCGATCCAGATCGGGCAACAGGCCGGGCAGACGTTGAGCCAACATGGTTTTTCCTACACCCGGCGAGCCGTTCAACAAAAGGCTGTGACCACCGGCCGCTGCTACTTCCAAAGCACGACAGGCCAAAGGCTGTCCACGTACATCAGACAGGCAAAGCGACGGATCGTAAGTGTGCTCCTCTGGCCAGGGCTGAGCCAAAGCTGGCTCAAGCTCTTTATCACCCCGCAGATAAGCGGCTGCCTCGGCCAGGCTCGCCACACCTCGAACCTGCAGTTCCGGCACATGGGCCGCCACCTCCGCGCTGTGTCTTGGCAAAAGCAAACAAGGCGCTGGATGCCGCCGCGCCATTCCCAACGCAATCGTCAGCGCGCCTTGAACAGGAACCACTGCGCCCGTCAAGGACAGCTCACCGGCCATGACATAGCGCTCCAAACCCGTAATCGCCTGCTCACGCTGTCCATCATCACAGCGGCTAAGCTGGCCGCTGGCCAGCAAAATTGCCAACGCCACCGGTAGATCAAAGCGCCCCGAATCTTTGGGCAGATCGGCCGGAGCCAGATTGATTGTCAGTCGGGCAGCGGGAAAATCAAAACCGCTGGCTTGCAAAGCGGCACGTATTCGCTCCCGACTTTCCCGGATACCAGCATCCGGCAAACCAACAATATGAAAAGCGGGCAAGCCCGGAGCGACATGCGCCTCAACCCGCACATCGATTACATCCAGGCCCGACAAGGCACAACTGTTCAACACGGCCAAGGACATAGACCTTTCCCCTATCCTGAGGCAAACAGATAGCTTGCCCAGCCAAGGAAGAAAGTGCCAGATGGCGGCTCTGACTTGATCACTGCGTACTTGTACGCAACGCTGCCCCTACTGCACCCGCACCCCCATGGAACTGACTAGCCCGACCGCCTGTTCCACCGACAGACACGCACCTTGAAAAGAGTGGTTCAAGTCATAAAAGCTAATACTGCCCAACTCCACACTGCGCAAATCTGCCCCCTTAAAGCAGGTCCCACGCAGGCTGGCCCCGCGCAAACTGCCGCCCTCAAAGACGGCATCCTGGAAATCGCAGCCACCGAGGTCCGCATCGGAGAAATCCAGTTGCACCAGATTTTGCTTGCGGCAACTAATCGCGCGCAACGTAGCACCCACTAGCTTGCACTCACGCAGCCTCAGGTCCAAACCACGGGTTTCGTTGAAAACCGCAGCGCTCAACTTGGAGTCCTCGATTTGCAAGGAGGCAATCCGAGTGCCTAGCCACTTGCTCACGTGCAGATCACAAGCCCTAAAACGGGCCGAACTAAGGTCCGCCAAGCTGAAATCTGACTGACTCAGCTTGCAACGCTGCCAGACCGTGTCTTGCAAATGGGCTCGTGTAAAGCAGGTTCTCAAAAAACTGCAACCCGAAAACAGCAAACCTTCCAGCTCCAGCCCCGACAGGTCCTCATCATCAAAAATACAGTTCTCAAAACTCAAAGACGCATGGGCGCCGGCCACCAGATCGGCCAACTCATCTCTTGTGATCTGGACGTTACTGACGAGCATGCTGCCTTCCCCTCAAAAAAAAACAGAGCCCGCCTGACGGCACGGGCCCCTTGACTATCTGCATCATGCAATCTGACCTTGATCAGAGCAAAACTTAACGGCTGCCAGGCAAACCCAATCGGGACAGACGCCAGGCAATGATCAAACCCAAAATTGCAAAGCTGACTGTCGCGACCCACGCCCACTGCCACCCGCCCAACATATGCACGACTGAAGCCACGACAGGCGGCCCTACAAATTGACCCAGTGAAGAGCATTGCTGCACCCAGCCCACCGACGTGGACGTCGTCTCCGGGGAAGGCGCGGCCGTGACGGCCAGAAAAAACAAAGTCGCGGGAATCAAGCCGCCCACAATCGAGAACACCAGGATGGCGACAAACTGAACCACCAAATTTTGTGTCAGTCCAAACGCAAGGACCGCACACGCAATCATGCCCAGGTAGCCTGCTTGCAGCAATCTATGAGGCGGGATACCCGCATGCAAACAGCGCCCTGCCCCCAGATTGCCGATAACATTCCCCGCAGCAATCGAGGCCGTCAGCAAACCGGCGGTACCGACTGCTATCTCTGCCTGGTTATAAATAGTGGGCATAAAACCCACGACTGCCGCCCATTGCGCCGCGTACACGCCAAAGGCCAAAGCCAGCAACCAAACCTGGCCCGAGCTTAAGGTCGTGCGCAACAGACTGGACCAGCGAAGCGCCACAGTGTGCTGCACTGCACGCTTGGCTTGAGTCTGAGAATCGGGGGGCACAAGAAGAAAGGTCAAAACCATAAAGATGGCTGTCAGTATGCCTAGAACCACCCACAAGGTGCGCCAGGAGCCCACTGCCAGCCAGGCAGCGCCCGCCCACAGCATCAAGACCGCGCCGGCAGGCATATAACACCCCCACCAACCCATGACTCGGCTCAAGCGTGCCGCAACCGTAATACGTTTAATCAGGGCCGGGATGGGCAACACCACCATCAGAAAGCCACAGCCTTCGATCATGCGACCGAGCAATACCGGCGTGCTATGGTCGGACAGAGAGCCCAGCAGCGAAGCCAGAGACAAAATACCCAGCCCCGTCACAATGCAGCGGCGCAGACCAATCTTCTCGGAAATCAGACCAATGCACAGCCCGAGCAACATGCCGGCCATTTGCACACTGGCCAGCAAGAAGCCGGACTGCACCAAGTCCATCCCCAATTCCCGCTGCATAAAAGGCAAAGCCGGGGGTACCTTCCACACATGCAATGCGGCGCACACCCCGGTCACGACCAGAAAAACAGCAGTAAAAAAGGGGCTGGCCAATGGTGTGCCCCCAGGCCTGACGGTAGGATTCAAATGCCGTAATCAGCCTTGGCTGTCCGCTTGCTCAGGGACCTCGCCCTTGTCCTGGACTACCGGTGCCTGACGTCCTTCAAGGGCTTGCAAGCGGGTTTCCAAAGCGGCCACACGAGCCAGAGCGCGTTCGAGCATCAACTTGTAGGTATCGAACTCTTCACGAGTCACCAGGTCCATGCGATTGAAAGCCTGTCCCATAAAGGCTTTAACATTGCGCTCAATATCGGCAGCCGGGCTTTTGGCGATCAGCTCCGAGACATTTTTTTGCAGATCTTCCAGCCACTCGCTACGATTAATCATGGTCCTCTCCTGAAATTAGTGACACTAACAGCAGTATAGAAAAAGCGGGTACCGAAGGCACCCGCTTTTTGCATCTGGCCGCAAAAGCGACCGATTAATTCAAACCTTAAGGCTTGGACTGTTCAGAAGGCACAGTAGAAGGCGAGGAATCTACGCCATTGCCCAGCTTGCTCTGAATAGCGCTGTCCGCTTTGGCAGCACCTTCTTTAATGGCATCGCCTGTACGGCTGGCAGCGTCGGCCATGGCATCTTTAGCCTCAACGGCTTTCTCAGCAACTGCATCACCCGCTGCCTTGGCGTCTTCCTTCAGGTTATGGAGATTTTCCTTGGCGTTTTCTTCCTGCTTCTCTGCGTCTTTTTTGACGTCTTCAGCAACTTTATCCGCATCCTTCTTCAGCTCTTCCGTTCTCTGCTCCAAGGTCTTGTCAGCCTCTGGTGCAGGTGGAGTGGTGGCAGGCGCTGTCGATTGTGGAGCAGCAACAGGAGCAGGTGGTGCACTCGTAGCGGCTTTATCGTCCTCTTTGGAACACGCAGCCAGCAGAGTCATCGAAGCAGCAGCGGCCATGACAGCAAAATGAGCACGAGTCAGTTTCATAAGATTTCCTTCCTACTATTCCAAGGTCGCTAGATAGAATGGGCCGAGATCTGTTGCGACTGCCAGCTCGGCCTTGGGTCTGTTACAACTCCCCTAAGAGCCATTCTATCGGTGCTGGGCACACAGACCAATCTATTAGTGTAAATCCTGATTTCAATGAATCTGACGATATCGTGCAAGCGGGATGACAAACCCTTTAACAACAAGCACCTAGCGACTAGCTCGGCTTTGATGCGCTGTTACAAATAGAATCCCTCATAGGATCACAGCCGGGGTTTGTTACATATTTACCAAATTAAATAGACCTATTTTCAACTACTTAGGCAGCTAAGGTGGCCAAATCGATGCGCTCGGCGCGGTTCAAGGCACTGGCCACTTTCACACGCAATGCGTTGGAATGCGATAGACGCACTTCCTTTTTGACATCCAGCAATTGCTGCGGATGCATGGAGAATTCTTTCAGACCCAGCCCGAGCAGCATCCGGGTCACGGAAGCATCGCCGGCCATCTCGCCGCAGATAGCCACTGGCTTGCCGGCGCGGTCAGCGGCGTTGATCGTATGCGCAATCAAACGCAAAACAGCGGGGTGCATGGGGTCGTACAAATTGGCCACTTCAGCATCGCCCCGATCGACGGCCAACACATACTGAATCAGGTCGTTGGTACCGATCGACAGGAAATCGAGCTCCTGCACGAAAGGTTCGATGGCAATGGCAATGGCGGGCACTTCCACCATGGCCCCCAGCAAATAATTACGTGCAAACGGCGTGCCGGATTTCTCCAGTTCGCGGGCAGCCGCTTCAATGGCCTGCCGGCTGGCGTACACCTCGTTCATGGACGAGATCATGGGAATCAGGATACGAATCTGCCCATGCTGGCTGGCACGTAACAAGGCCCGCAACTGCGTGGCAAACATTTCTGGTCGATCCAGGCAGTAGCGAATGGCGCGCAAGCCCAAGGCAGGATTGGTCGCCACCGTCGCGTCCCCATCCAAGGTCTTGTCGGCGCCAATATCCAGTGTGCGGATCGTGACAACTTTGCCCTGCATGGCTTTGACCACGCGGGAATACGCCTCATACTGCTCCTGCTCAGAAGGCAAATCCGTGCGCCCCATGAACAAAAACTCACTACGGAACAAACCAATGCCATCGGCGCCCGCTTTCAAGGCAAGCTCGGCCTCCTCGGGAAGTTCGATATTGGCTTCGAGCCGTACATTAATACCATCCAGAGTCATCGCAGGGGCGTCCAGCAGCGCCTGGAGCTCGGCACGTTCACGGAGATAGGCTTCCTGCCGCTCCCGGTATTCGCTCAGAACCTGCTCGGAGGGATTCACTATGACGGCGCCTGAAAAGCCGTCCACAATCAGATAGTCCCCATCGCGGATCAAACTACGAAAACTGCCCAGACCCACAACGGCCGGAACGCCCAGACTACGAGCCACAATGGCTGTGTGAGAGGTCGGCCCGCCAAGATCAGTCAGGAAGGCGGCAAAATGGCCTCCCCGCAAACGCAACATATCCGCAGGCGAAATATCACGCGCCACGACAATCAGCGGCTCTTCGTGAGCGGCGGCAAAGCCGGGCAGCATGGCGGGTTTGCCAGCCAGGACACGCAGCACCCGTTCAATCACCTGACGCACATCGGCACCACGCTCACGCAGATATTCATCTTCCATCTGCGAAAACTGTTCGACCAGCATCTGGCCCTGCGAGGTCAAGGCCCATTCGGCGTTGTAGTGACGCTCGGCAATGATGGCACAGGTTTGCTGCGTCAACATGGGGTCGTCCAGCAAGAGGCTGTGCACCGTCAAAATAGGCGCCAGCTCGCGCGGCGCATCCACCGGCAACTGGTCCACCATGGTGCGCAGTTCATCACGCGTACCGGCCATGGCGCTCAGCAAACGCTGACATTCGGAATCCACGTCCTCGGCGGCAATCCGGTAATGAGGAACTTCCAAGGCAGCTGCGCTCATCACCACCGCCTTGGCAATGGCGTACCCCTTGCCGACTGCTTGACCTTGAGCGGTAAACATCGCGGACAAATCAGACGCGGGGGTTCGAGCAGCAGCACTATTCATGACCGGTGTGGTTCCTTATTCGTTTTCACCAAACTTGGCGTCAAACAACGCCTGGATATCATTCAGGGCCTGATCGGCGTCATCGCCCTGGGCATCAACCACCACCGTGACGCCCATTCCGGCGGCCAGCATCATGACACCCATAATACTTTTTGCATTCACACGCTGAGAGCCACGTGCGATAAAAATCTCACTGCTGTAACGGCCGGCCAATTGCGTAAGCTTGGCCGCTGCCCGTGCATGAAGACCTAATTTATTACTGATCGTGATGGATACGCTGGGCATAGAGGCAACTGGAAAAATGAAAGTGAAAATTCAAAATCAGCAATGGCAGTCGGCGTGAACAATGCCACGCAATGCGCCTGCCATGACATCCTGAGCGAATTGCTCCGGATTGTCGCGTCGCTCGGTCAAAGCTTTCAATACCATGCACATATTGGTGCCGGTCAATAAATAGGCGCCCTGTCCCTGATCCTGTAAAGCCTGCTGGACCCGGCGCGCCACATTAAACGGAGTGGCGCCATACAGATCACACAGAATCAAGGTCGCCACGGCATCTGGCGCCTGCGTGTGTAATTGCCCCAGCAAGCGCTCTACCGCCGTGTCCGTGCATTCGTCCGCCTGAATATCAAAGACAAACAGATCGGGCTTCTCGCCCAGAACGTGCTCGGCGCAACTGGCAAACGCACTGGCCAGGGGCTCATGCATAATCAAGGCTAGGCGGATCACGCGCGTCCCGTCGCTTTCTCGACAGCCTGGACAAAGCGCTGTGCCACATCAAAGCCTGTCTGCTCGGTAATTTCGACAAAACAGGTTGGGCTGGTCACATTGATTTCCGTGACGTAGTCACCAATCACATCCAGGCCGATCAGCAGCAAACCACGGGCCGCCAGCACCGGTCCCAAGGTGCGGGCAATGTGCCAGTCATGCTCGGACAAGGGCTGAGCAACCCCGCGACCACCGGCCGCCAGATTGCCACGCGTTTCGCCAGCCAGAGGGATACGGGCCAGGGCGTAAGGCACAGGCTCGCCGTCAATAATGAGGATGCGCTTATCCCCCTTGACGATCTCCGGAATGTAGCGCTGCGCCATAATGGTTTGCGTACCATTGGCAGTCAGCGTTTCCAGGATGGCACCCAGGTTGGGTTCGGGATCCTGCAAACGGAAAATACCCATGCCGCCCATACCGTCCAGCGGTTTGACGATCACATCTTGATGCTCTTGGTGAAAGGCGCGCAAGCGACCCATATCACGGGTGACCAGGGTAGGCGGTGTGAACTGTGGAAATTCGGTAATGGCGAGTTTTTCAGGGTGATTGCGAATAGCTGCCCCTGAATTGAAGACCTTGGCCCCTTGCTCCTGCGCAAAACTGAGCAGGTGCGTGGAATAGGCGTACTCCATATCGAAAGGCGGGTCCTTGCGCATGATCACTGCGTCAAAGGCATTGAGCTCCTGCTCGATGGCCTGTTCGGGATGACTCCACCACGCAGGTGCACGCAAATCGGCATCCGCAGCAATGCTGACAGCCTGGCTGCGCGTACGAACCCGGCTTTGGGCGATATACAGATCAGACTGCAAGGTCACGCTGACGCGATGACCACGCGCCAGGAATGCACGCATCATGGCAACGGAGGAATCCTTGTAAGCCGACAGGCTGGGCAAGGGATCAATGATGAATAGAACGTGCATGTCACACCTAGAGAAAAACGCCTTTGCAAACCAGCTGCAAAGGCGATTGTGCCCGACTCGCTACTTGGGAGCGAATCGGGCAACGCATAATGCTCCTGGGCAGGCCCAGGCAGTATCGCGCAAAACGATCAGGACGCTTTCTTGCGAGGCGCCAGAACCATGACCATTTGACGGCCTTCCAGCTTGGGCATCGCTTCAACCTGACAGATTTCGCTGACTTCGTCGCGAATCCGCTCCAGCACGCGCATCCCCAATTCCTGGTGAGCCATCTCACGACCACGGAAACGCAAAGTCACCTTAACCTTGTCGCCATCGTCAATAAAACGTTTCACGTTGCGCAGCTTGACCTGGTAGTCGCCTTCATCCGTTCCGGGACGGAATTTGACTTCCTTGATCTGAATGATTTTTTGCTTGGCCTTGGCTTCCTGTTGGCGTTTTTGCTCCTGATAGCGGAACTTGCCGTAATCCATCAAGCGGCACACCGGTGGCACAGCCGCAGGGGCGATTTCCACCAGATCCACATCGTGCTGTTCTGCCATAGCCAAGGCGTCAGGTACCTTGACGATACCTAGCTGCTCACCCTCGACTCCAATGAGTCGCACCTCTGGAATACGAATTTCACCATTGATGCGATGTTTTTTCTCGGTTGCGATGTCGAAAACTCCTAAAAATGTCGATAAAAACGATAGCGTTCCTGTTTTACTGACGGCTATCGATCTCTTGTTTCAATCGTGCTGAAAAATCGGCTACCGGCATGACGCCCAAGTCCACGCCACCGCGTGCACGTACGGCAACGGCACCGTTCTCACGCTCTTTTTCACCCACGACCAGAATATAGGGCACTTTTTGCATACTGTGCTCACGGATTTTACGAGTGATTTTTTCACCGCGCAAATCAGAGGAGGCACGAAATCCCATTTTCTTCAGATTTTGGGCGACGGACTGGGCATAATCAGCCGAACTTTCTGAAATGCAGCATACCACCACGTGCTCTGGCGCCAGCCAGGCAGGCAAGGCGCCGGCATGGTTTTCAATCAACATGCCAATAAAGCGCTCAAACGACCCCAAAATAGCACGGTGCAACATAACAGGCACGCGTCGCTGGTCCTGAGCATCCACATACTCGGCCCCGAGACGGGCGGGCATGGAGAAGTCCACCTGAATGGTACCGCACTGCCAGTGACGGCCAATCGCGTCTTTCAGGGTGTACTCGATCTTCGGACCGTAAAACGCCCCCTCGCCTTCCGAAATCTCGAACTCGCAACCGGTACGACGCAAGCTCTCGATCAGGGCTTGCTCAGCCTTGTCCCAGACGGCATCATCACCAATGCGCTTTTCAGGGCGAGTAGCGACCTTGTACAAAATCTCGGTAAAGCCAAAGTCCGCATACACCGCTTGCAACTGGGCTGTAAACGCCGCGCATTCGTCCTGCAACTGGTCTTCCGTACAGAAAATGTGGCCGTCGTCTTGTGTAAATCCGCGCACCCGCATCATGCCGTGCAAGGCGCCCGACGGTTCATTACGGTGGCACTGACCGAACTCGCCATAACGAATAGGCAGCTCACGGTAGGAATGCAGACCTGAATTGAAAATCTGCACGTGGCCGGGGCAGTTCATGGGCTTTAGGCCATAAACGCGATTCTCCGACTCGGTCGTGAACATATTTTCAGCATAGTTATCCCAGTGACCTGTTTTCTTCCACAGCGACAGATCCAGAATCTGCGGCGCTTTCACTTCCTGATAACCATTGTCCTGATACACGCGACGAATGTATTGCTCGACCTGTTGCCAGATGACCCAGCCTTTGGGGTGCCAGAAAATCAGACCGGGGGCTTCTTCCTGGAAGTGGAACAGGTCCAGTTCGCGCCCCAGCTTGCGGTGGTCGCGGCGCTCGGCCTCCTCCAGCATGGTCAGATAGGCTTGCTGGTCTTCCTTGCTCGCCCAGGCCGTACCGTAAATGCGCTGCAGCATTTCATTGTTGCTGTCACCGCGCCAGTAAGCCCCTGCGACTTTCATCAGCTTGAAGACTTTCAGCTTGCCCGTCGATGGGACGTGCGGCCCACGGCACAAGTCGATGAACTCGCCCTCGCGATACAGACTGATGGGCTCGTTGGACGGGATGGAGGCAATGATTTCTGCCTTGTAGTCCTCACCAATGCTTTTGAAGAACTCGACCGCATCGTCACGCAGCCACTCCTCACGGGTGACCACTTCGTCCTTCTTGGCCAGTTCAGCCATTTTCTTTTCAATGGCTTCCAGGTCCTCGGGCGTGAAAGCACGCTTGTAGGAAAAGTCGTAGTAAAAGCCATTGTCGATCACCGGGCCAATGGTGACCTGCGCGTCTGGAAACAAGCTCTTGACCGCGTAAGCCAACAAGTGAGCGGTGGAGTGACGAATCACCTCCAGGCCGTCTGCGTCCTTGGCGGTAATGATGGCCAGATTGCTGTCCTGGTCAATCACATACGAGGTATCCACCAGCCGCGACTCGGTGCCTGGCGTGCTGACACGACCCGCCAGGGCCGCGCGGCCCAGGCCAGTACCAATCGAGTTCGCCACTTCGCTGACGGAAACCGGGCCCTCAAACTCTCGCTGGGAGCCATCGGGCAGTGTGATTCGGACCATAACACTTCCTGAAATAAAAAACGCGGCCTTGAAAAAGCCGCGCTTTTGAATTGAACGTTCTTGAAAAGCAAACGAAACGCTACGCGGCCACGGCTAGACTTGCCGACGGGTAGTTCGCGTTGAGTTCATAAGATTCTGCTTCCCAAATAACACATTTGATTGGATAAGTTTATCACCTTCCCCGCCGTCGCGATGCGGTATCGCTACAAAAACCACATTCGGAAAAGAATTCAATCCATACGGGGATACCAGCTACGGTAAAACGCCCACTCCTCCGACTCCGACCCATCTTTCATCAAACAGGTTCCATAAGCGCCACTCTCGCTTTCATGAACAATGGTTTGCCCACCCATGCGCTGACAAAAAGAGGATGCCAGATTCGTCTGGGCAACAGGCTTGGCCACGGTTTGGGGAGAGTTGGCACATGCCGACAGCATCAAAGACCCTGCACAGGCAGAAACTAAGCGGAAAAACATGATTTCCTTCTCCTTGATCTGAAGGTTGCCGATGTCTGAGATGTCCTCCGAGATGGGGACTGTCCAGGCAATCGCTACGACGCGCGGGATCGAAAATCGGAGTGCGCCAGTCGCGAAACAGATCGTGGAAATAGCTTACTACACTTGTCCAGCACGAAAAGCGGGCACAGCCAAGCGTGCAGCAAAAGCAACACCTTCAGTCAAAAAAGGCGCTGAAATCATGCCTGAAAAGAGACAGGTTATGACAAGACGCAACAGCGTCAGGCCTGGCTTACGTACGATGCAGCCAGAAAGACAGGAGAATGAAACCTAAAATACCGCAGCCGGCCAGCATTAATACCACAGGTACATAATCGATCAGATTCGAGGCATTAATCATGGCGTACATCCCAAAGTCCAACTTACAACAAGCTTAGGACTATGGTAGCGGGCTAGGCTCCGAACATGAAGTCAACGATTGTCAAGTTCCGGCACAGGAACGACACAACGACTTGTATTAAGCAACATCAACTTACTTCTGCGGCATAAACGGCGTATACCTGCTTAAAGGACGCCAACAGGCTTTCAAACCAGAGGGATATCAGGGCCCCCATCCAGTCAGCAGAGAGTAGACAGCATAGGCTAGCGGCACCGCCAAAGGCGTGACCATCAACAAACCCGTATCCCGCTTCCAGCTGTTCGGGCGGGTATAACGCAGAGTCACACCCAACAATAGCGTTACCAGCAGATACAGGCTAACAATAATGACGATGGCTGCCATATCCCCTCCCCGCGATCAAATGAACTGTTATCCCATTTAGGGCACAGGACTTTCATTGTCATCCTCTCCCAGCAGAGGAGGAAACGCATTGGCGGCCCATTGTTCCAAGCGCATTGCCGCGGCCTGACTGGCCACTGTCAGGGCGCGAGTCGGCCCTACGCCACGTTTCCATGCCAAGGCAAAGCTGGACAGAAACGCATCGCCCGCTCCGACGGTAGAACACACTGTCACCTTGCAAGCAGGCTGTACGTAATGCTGCCCCTGGAACAGCAAGACAGCTCCCTGTGCCCCCAAGGTAATCAACAAGGCTTGTTGCGCATGATGTTGCAGGCGGCTGGCCAGCGCACAGGCGTGCTGAACCGACAGGTCCAGTTGAATATCGGCGCCTTGAACACCGGCCAGCATTTGAGCCTCCACGGCATTCAGGCCCAACACATCGGCCTGCGCATAAACCTGCCTGAACCCCTGACCCTGATGCTGTAAGCAGGCCACACTGGGGTTGACTACCAAACAACTTGAATTGGCACTTTTTCCAGACAAAGCCTGTGCCAGGCTTTCCATCGGTTGCAGCGCCAAGGGGGCTACATAAACCAGATCGGCCAGCAGATCTTGCGCCTGCACACGCAAACAGGCATTCGCCCCACGACGGGCCAATACTGACGCACTACCAGACGGCTCGACCAGAACGATCGCTTTACCGGTTGGCTGATCGGGACAGAACTGGATACTGCCGACTGCCACCCCTAATTGTTCAAGATGCTCATGCAAACGAGCACCCAGGCCGTCCCGGCCCAACGCTCCCACGAGTCTGACCGTCTCGCCTTGGCCCATAAAACTCGCTGTCGCATTGAGTGCGCCTCCGCCAGGATACAGATCAATTGATCCCACCTCCTGCTTGTCACCACGCGCCAGCTCGGCCGGCATACCTGAAACCACAATATCAAGGGTAATACTGCCAATTGCTACAAGCTGCACCGTATACCTCGGCCATGAATAAGAAAGCGCCAATCTGCCTGGAGCAGTATACCCAGCCGCGGCCTCTCTTGGTCCAGGATAGAAAATCAGATCTGCGCTTTCAGTCCGCTGCTGGCGCCACCCCAACCGGCCATGCCCAGAGCCATAAAACCAGCTTGCTTTCATGGCGTAGACTGACGCATAAAAATCTAGCCCAAGATAAAAAGTCGTGCTAAATTACTGTTCATCCATACAGCAAAAAAGAAGCATCATGTCCTATACCATCACTTTGCACGACGCTCCTTCCGATATCACTGAACGCGGCCGCCGCGAGGCTGAGGAGCGATTTCGCCGCAGCTTAGAAAAAGTCATGCAAGGCCCAGAGGCCGTGGTCCAGGCCTACCGTGCCTGGCAACTGGCGGAAGAAACCGCAGAGACCGAATTGTCTGGAGAAGATATTGCCTTGGCCAAGAAATGGATCGCTGCCGCCACGCGCGCCATGAGCGATGGTTTTCGTGATTTGGGTGAATCAGAAGCGTATTTTGAAGTTCGTATTGAGCGCTGACCCACGGCCATTTACGACACCCGGGCAATTCAAGCGATGAAGCACGGCTGGAACGCGGCGCATCACTACAAACAGGCTTGCCCCCAAGTCAGGCCACACATTTGATATCAAAAACATAAAAGCCAGCAATTTGCTGGCTTTTTAATATCAAACATTACGATTGCGGCGATGGATGGTCCCGGCGCATCAATTCCCATTCTTCAATCACGCTGCCATCAGGCAAGGTACACATACCCACTTGCCCTGCCGCCGTCTGCACTATATCGAGGCGCCCTCCTTTTTCCACACAATAGGCCGAAGCGGGATTGGCCATACCGAGGGCAGGCGGGTTGGCTGGCTGATTTGCACAGGCGGACAAGACGCTGACCAGTCCCAGGATTCCCCATTTTTTCATCATGTTCTCCGGATAAGTTCTGCCGTGCAGTGTACTGCGCAACGTCTAATGGTCGGGCGCAAAGGTTGAGCCTGACACGGGGTGGACAATGCTGTCCCAATGCTGGCAGTACACCGAACGATGCTCTCCGTCCGACACCCGGTGACAATCCATACCAACCTGAGCCTTGCCATTCACAAAAGGAAAGGCAAAATCATAGCGGGCGGGGACCCAGATCCTTAGGGCCTCGTCGTGAAAGCCCATCTTCCCGTCATGCACAAAACGCGCCAAACCTTCTTCGAAATAATCCGGGCCATTATCGTAAATAAAGGGTCGCAACAGCGCTTCACCGCGATGATTCACATAAACCCAGCCGTGCTCATCTTGAATCAGGCGCTGACTGTATGCAGACGTACCAAACGTGAAGGTCAAAAGCAGAAACAAGGCTTGAATCCAGAATAGCCCTTCTGCCCGCAGGCCTGCCTGCACGCGACGGACGATAGTACAAATCGCCCCCGCCATGCACAGCGGCATTTCAGTCCTGGCGCTTGTATGCTTCAAACGAGATGATTCCGTCAGTGTCCTGCGGCGTTTTTCCATACTGGTAGCCACCTGATACGCTTATCTCGGTAAAGCCGACCTGCTCCAGCGCCATCCGCATCTCCTGTACCCCCCACCAGCGCAGCGAAAACTGCTCCAGCTGGGTTTCCAGCAAAACACCATGTTCCCAGAGCTCATAGCGATGCATTTCCCGCGTAAGCTGCGCGCAATAATCCTTTTCCAAGGGGGTCGCATTGAGGGTAATCAAGCCGTGTGGCGGGGCCGACCAAGTCCGCAAACCGGGCTGCACATTGACAATAGCGGCCACCGGGTCCAGATCCAGCAATAAACGTCCACCCACCTTCAAACTGGCATGAAAACGGCGCAAGGCCAGCAAACCCTGCTCAAAGGAGTCCAGCAGTTGAAAAGAGCCGGCCGGCACCACAATCGCCTCCACAGGACGATCGACGCGGTAATCCGTAAACCCCGCCAACTCCAGTCGCGCCGTCAAGGAGCGAAGCTCCAGCTCTCGCTGGCAGTAATCCAGCATTTCCTGAGAGATATCAAAGCCACTGACATCGAGCCCGGCCTGTAACAAGGGGATGAGCATGCGACCTGTACCGACTGCCGGCTCCAGAACAGGTCCGCTTACACCGCGCAAGCGCTCCAGATAATACTCAACATCTCCAAAAGAACGTCCTACCGGCTTGTCCAGGTGATACACCAAGGAAGCCAACTTTCCATAGCGATTATTCATCATGGTTCTACATGTACCTATTTATGCTGCTCAACAGCCTGAACACGCATTTCAGCGCCTTCCACCGCCAAGACCACTACGACAGCGCCCTGCTCCAGACTCTGGCTCGCGGTAGCACTGTAATAACTATCGTTAAGCCGAATACGACCTCGGCCATTCACAAAACCTTCGCTCACCTGCGCACGCGCCCCGACATAGGCACTCAAGCCAGTGTTGAGCATGTCGGGTTGATTCGCCCGGCTGCGCCGTTGCCACCGTACGCCCACGACCACCCAGCCAATCATCGCAAGCGCCAAAATCACCCATTGCAACCACACGGGAGCATGGGGCCAGGCGGCTGAAAACAAGCCCACGGTCAGAGCCCCCAACCCCAGCCAAAGCAGATAGACGCCGGAGATGACAACCTCGGCGGCAATCAGGACAAGGCCTGATACCAACCATATCCAAAAGGAATCGAAAATAAACGCCACGATCACCTCCTTCCGCCCTGCGCTTAACCCTGGCCCGAGTGACCAGCGGTGGACTTTAACAGCTCTGCGACGCCGGCGACGGCACCGGTGATGCCGCTGGCCTCCAACGGCATCAATACCAGCTTGCTATTGGGGCCATTGCCTACGTCCCGCAACGCTTCCACATACTTCAGGCCCACAAAGTACTGCAAAGCCTGTACGTCCCCACTTTTGATTGCCTCCGATACCTCGCGGGTGGCACGCGCTTCCGCCTCGGCCTCACGCTCACGCGCCTCGGCCCGTAGAATTGCCGACTGCTTTTCACCCTCGGCACGCAGCACAGCAGCCTGCTTTTCCCCTTCAGCCTGCAGGACCTCGGCTTCTTTCTGCCCGCTGGCCTTGGTCACTACCGCACGGCGATGACGTTCCGCCGTCATTTGCAAATTCATGGCTTCCTGCAATTCCGGCGCCATGTTCAAGTCACGAATCTCAACACGTGTCACTTTCACGCCCCAAGGTGTCGTCGCTGCATCCACCGCTGCCAGCAGGCGATCGTTGATCACTTCGCGATTGGACAGCATGTGATCCAGTTCCATCGAACCCAGAACCGAACGCAGGTTGGTGGTGGTCAGATTCACAATCGCCATTTCCAGGTGATCAATTTCATAGGCTGCCTGAGCCGCATTGTCGATGCGATAAAACACCACACCATCGGCGGTAACGGCCACGTTATCGCGAGAAATCACGTTTTGCGACGGCACATCCAGCACGGATTCCATCATTTTGAGTTTTCTGCCGACACGGTCCATAAACGGAACCAATAAAGACAGGCCCGGCGTCAGCGTACGGGTATAGCGACCAAAGCGTTCCACCGTCCATTGCTGCCCCTGAGGCACTACTTTGACTCCGGCCATCACCACGACCACCGCCAAAAACGCCAACATCACTACAAAGGTAAAGGAGCCACTCATGTCGTCACCCTCTCCAAGAACAAAGCTGAAAAAGCAATTCTAGCCCAGCCTCAATGACAGCTCAGCGAAAGAACGTCATTGCGCGGCCCTTTCCGTTGACGGCATCCAGCCACGTTATCAAACCCGACAAACAGGCCAGCACGCGTAAAACAGGTGGACGCGGAAAAAATTCTGCCTTGGACACACAGGAAGCGGGTCGACACCACTGAGCGGCATTAATTCAAAATGTCGTACAAGCGGAAAATCCACAGCCCTTTATAAAGCAGCGTCAACACAACTAAAGCGGCCTGGTAACGTTGGCTGGGCACGACCATCGCGATCAACCCCATGACGATAAATACCGTTTGCTGCAAGGGATACTCCAGTCCCAGACTGAGAAAATAGGCCTCTCCCTTGATGGCAGTGTCGATCAAATCCATGATCTGGATGAGTACAAAAATACCGTAGAACGAACGCCGCCGAGTCTGGAAGTAATCCTCAAAGCCCCGATACTCCTGCAGGCTGGAAGGAAAGAGCAAGGAGGCCATGATGGCAAACACGCAGGTATACAGAATCAGGAAAAAATACAGCGGAAAGGACCAGACTTGCACTTTGACCAGGCTGAACTCATACCACCAAAAATGGATAATCGTCAGAAACAGGTACAGCACCCACCCCATATGAATGGGGTAGATGCGTTTGGCTTTGGGATGCTGAATGAACTCGGAGACGCCCACAATCAGACGGGAAATGCTGATCCCCAGCACCATACCGATAATGATGCGAACGTGGACAAAATGCTCGGGGTGGATCAACTCTGGCGGCATGGCTTGTCCTTGCAAAGTGACAAATCCTGGCCCACATTAACAGAGTCGTTTCGGGGCTCCAAGCGCGTACTTTCCCGCTATGAGCTCTGACATTTACGCGATTGTCCTGCGTCCCCTCATCGAACACTGACGGCTCTGTTGACGAAGAGACGGAAGGCGCTCGATCCGCAAGACGGTCCCAGCCTGCTAGAGATCAGCCTTAGAGCTGCGGCTGCCCGGCTTGCCCGACAAAACATCCAGACCATCTACCATGGTGATGATTTCATAAGGCGTGGCGCTGCGATTGGTATAAACCAAGACGCAACGCTCGTCTGCTTTGCCCGCCAGCTGATAGTTTTTCTGCCCCAGGCTGCTGAAAATCGTCAAAAGCGTGTCGTGCCCTTGTTAAGCGCGAGTATTCCTCGCCTCCCTGCACTTGTGACATCAGCAAATTTCTAAATTGAAATCGTCCGTATCAGGCAAAATTCGTAAGGGAGCAAACCAAATCTTTCGAACAGGCCTAGTATGAACCTCATTCCTCTTTAAGGAGCCACACACATGGATATTCAGAACTTACCTTTTTGCACCGTCAACTGGTCCGACATTAACCCTACAGAGCACAAAGGCGAAACCGGCATGGCCCTGTGGCGTACCCAGCAGTTTGGCCCCATTCGTGTACGCATGGTGGAATACAGCCCCGGTTACCTGGCCGATCACTGGTGTGTCAAAGGCCATATGCTGCTGTGTCTGGAGGGCGAATTGGACACCGAGCTGCAAGACGGGCGCCGCTTCACGTTAAGGGCGGGGCAGTCCTACCATGTGGCTGATAATGCCGAGCCACATCGTTCCTCCACCCAGACAGGCGCCAAACTCTACATTGTGGATTAAGGCCTGTTACTCGCGACGTTGGAGGACTGCGAGATGACCGCCAGTGTGCCGATCGTATTGGCCGCTGTTCTGCCGGACATCTTGATGCAGGGCATCAGCGACATGGGGGTACGCTGATCGTAGGCCCGTTCTAGCCCCACTTCAATCCCGGTAAAAAAGTTTTTGTCACCACGAGTCTGATGACAGATATCAGGGAAACCGCAACGGGTATTGGCAGCCTGCCTTGGGCGCTGGTTTACCAACGCGCCCATCGCGAACGTAGGCTAGACCGGGGCCGATGTTTGCCTTCCTCGCCGACCTGACCGCCAGGCTGAATTGATGACTGCCTTGTAGGAACATGCGGGCGAGCAACCCAAGGCTGGGACGGCCTGACTTAAGCCAACGCCCATTGCCCCAGCAACACGATGCCTCGCAGAACCAGTGCCGCCGCAAATATCCAGATGTGTCCGAACACGAATCCAAACGTTGCCCAGCCCGCGGCTCCACTCACTTGTCTGGCTGAAAACTCCATTCTTATGGCGATGACCAACAAGACCACTTCCAGACCAATCGCGGCCGGTACGACCCAATCCCAGGGAAAGGACAGCAAGTAAACAAACCCCACAAAAGCCGCTCCCAGGCCGGTCATCCAGGAAGCGACACTAAGCAGATCGCTCATATAGGCCCGATTTGAATTATTCATTACACCCTTTGCCCACATCCACGCTTAACAAACCAGGGCCAAACGCCTTGGTCCATTCCCTCAGGCGCTATCTTACAAGTTAATGGCCGCACAGAGATGCCTGAGCTGTTTAATGCCTTTGCTACTGGCCCAGGTGACAGGCACCGGTTCGTCGATGACCGAGGGGATGAGCTGAGGCCGCTGTTTCCACTCAGACACTGCAACGGTGATTACTGATAAATACGGAGACCCAACCATTGCTTGAAATAAAACGCATTAAAGCGCGATCCATAGAAGCCCAGAAAACAACTCGAAAATAGCCACAGCAGATAAAATGATCTTTATGCAAAATAACAGCATGCATAAAAAAAGCCGCCCAAAGGCGGCCTGGCGGGCAAAAGACTCCGTTTTTAATGAGTGTTTATAGTGAATCGTGTTTATTCGGAAAATCACCGGGCCAGTTCATCGGTATATCGTTCATCCTCACCTCCTGCTGCTTGGTTAATAGTGAAAGCGTAGAACGAATTTTCATCCTATCAAAAAGAAACCAAATCGCAAGCGTCTTTCATACTACCTAGTGTTTTCCCTGCATCAATGCACATCCAGGAAAAAACAGGGGCCGCGCGTTGCCCTGTCAGTCTGTTTGTTTGTTTGTTTGCATATTTTCTCTGCAAACCAAAAACAGTCAAAAAAACAAGAGTGTAGGGATAAGGATGTAAAAAGGAAAAAAAAGCGCTCGTGCGAGCGCTTTCTTGGCCAAGCTCAATGCAGATGTTATGAACGTCTGGCCATGGCAAGGATCAAACCAAAGCCAATCATCATGCTGCCACTGATACGATTCACCCAACGCAGCCCCTGCGCATGCTGCAGCACCCCGGACAGCCGCGTACCCACATACGCGTAGGCGGCGATCGCAATCACCTCCAGCAACAAGAAAATCACGCCCTGAATCATAAAACTGGTCCAGTAATTATTCATGTCCACAAACTGTGGAAAAAAGGCCGTAAAGATCAGGATTGCCTTAGGGTTGCCAATCGCCACCAAAAACTCCTGACGTGCCAGCCCCCGGATATCCGTTTTGCCCAGCTCTAGCTGCTCTGTGGATGCCCTGCCATTGGCACGCAAAAGCTTGATGCCCAGCCAGATGAGGTAGGCCGCGCCGACAAACTTGACGACGGTAAACGCCGTTTCAGAGACCATCAGCAAGCTTCCCATCCCCAGCGCTGCCACCACAATCATGATCGCGAAAGCAAGCAGGCGTCCCATAGCCGCGACCAGGGCCGTAGACACCCCCTGCTTGGCACCCACGGTCATGGACAAGAGATTATTGGGCCCAAAAGCCATGTTCAAGGCAAAGCAGGCGGGCAGAAACAGCAAGACACTACTGGCATTCATGATGGGACGGACTCCATAGACAATGCCAGCACTTCCTTCGGAAGTGCTGGCATTGGTGGACTGACAAAGACGGGTTCAAACCTGATACCGGCGCCCCCTTGAAAGAGGACCTGTTAGCACAAGTAAGTATAACGACGCTCCCCCAATCCAACAGGCTGCCAGCCGATAGCGACCAGGAAGGCCGTTTTAGGAACGGCCTGGCAAACCCTCAGAACTAACCTGCTACGGCATTCATGGCTAGCCGCGAACTACTGCGCAACGAGGCCAAAAACACGAGAAAGGCCAGCATGGCAAGAACGCCCGGTACCGCAAAAGCCATAAAATTCATTTGCAAGGGCAAGTTGGCTGCCATCAGAGTCCCCCCCAGAAAAGGTCCTGCAATCGCACCCAGACGCCCCACTCCCGACGCCCAGCCCAGACCCGTGGAACGCATGGACAGCGGGTAGAATTGCGCCGCATTCGCATACAGCAGAATTTGCGTGCCTATCGTCGTCGCCCCGGCGATCACGATCAGCAAATACAGGAGCAAAGTCGGGCTTTTGAAACCCAGCAGCGTAATTGAGACCGCTGACACCAGAAAGAACCATGCCACCACCTTGGGCAAGCTGAACCGATCTCCCAGCCAGCCGCCCAAAATGGCACCGAACATCCCCCCCAGATTCAGCGCCACCAAGAAAGACAGGCTGGAGCCCAGGCTGTAACCGGCATTGGCCATCAGTTTAGGCAACCAGGAACCCAGTGCATAAACCATCAGCAAACAGCAGAAAAACGCTAGCCAGATCATCAAGGTGCCCAGCAAACGCCCATCTTTGAGCAGATCCAGCATAGGCACGCCCGCTTTTTTCGGCTCATTCAAGGTCAACACTGTCTGCTTTGACACCTCCATTTCCGGCGCCAGTTTCTGCACAATCGCCCGTGCCTTGTCTTCTTGTCCCTGGCGCATCAGAAACGCCAGCGACTCGGGCAGTTTCCAGACAATCAAAGGCAGCAGCAACAACGGTATGGCCGCACAGAAAAACATGGACTGCCAGCCAAAGCGCGGCAGCATATAGATGCCGATCGCCGCCGACAAAAGGCCACCCAATGAATAGCCACTGAACATGATCGCCACCAAGGTGCTGCGCGACCGCTTGGGCGAATACTCATTCATCAAGGCCACGGCATTGGGCATCAAGCCCCCGCAGCCCAAGCCAGCCAGAAAGCGATACACACCAAACTCGGTCGGTGAGGATGCAAAACCATTGAAAAATGTGGCCAGACTGAACAAGGTAAAGCAAAGGGTGACCCCCTTTTTGCGGCCAATCCGATCAGCCAGGGGCCCGAACACAAACGCGCCGAACATCATGCCAAACAAGGCGTAGCTGCCCAAGGCACCAGCCTGTACCGGAGTCAGATTCCACTCGTCCATCAGCACCGGCAAGACCACGCCATAAATGAACAGGTCATAGCCATCAAACACCAGCAGCAACGCACACAGGCTCATCACCAGCCAGTGATAAGATCCAAAACGGGCCTGCTCAATGACTTCATTCACTTCTATTGTTTTCATGATTTGTCTCCCCCAATATGGAGTTTCTGTCTTGATGCCATTCGCTCTACAAGCCGCACGCATCGCTTGATCAGCCCTGGTCGCCACCTCCTACTGGCAAGACAGTGCCGGTAATGTACGAAGCCTCGTCCGAGGCCAAAAACAAAATGCTGGCAGCCTGCTCATCCAGGCTGCCGTAACGCTTCATCAAACTGCTCGCTACGGTCTGATCCACAATCTGCTGATACCAGATCGCTTCTTGAGGATCTTCGTGATTCTGGGTATTGCGGGGAATGCGCCGTGGCGGTGCCTCGGTCCCACCGGGCGAGACGGCATTGACCCGAATGCCGCGCTGGGCATTCTCAAAAGCCAATGAGGCGGTCAAGGCATTGACCCCGCCTTTGGCTGCGGCATAAGGCACGCGGTTGATGCTGCGGGTGGCAATCGAGGACACATTCACAATGGCCCCGCTACCCTGCGCTTGCATGCTGGGTAAAACGGCATGACAGGACCACAGCGTTGGAAACAGGGAGCGACGGATCTCGGCCTCAATCTGCCCGGGTGTGTAATGCTCATAAGGACGCGTCCAGATCGTTCCTCCGACGTTATTGATCAAAATATCAATACGCCCCCACTTATCCAGCGCCGCCCGGGCCGCGGCCTGAGCACCTTCAACGCTTTCCAGATCCGCTTCCAGCGTCAAGACCGACTCGCAGGCCAGTTCCCGCACCAGCTCCGAGCGATCGACTGCCAGCACCCAGGCCCCTTCGGCCTGCAGGCGCTCGGCAACGCGACGGCCAATACCTTGGGCCGCACCCGTCACAATGGCCACTTTTTGATAAAAACGCGCAGGCGCAGTCATGATTTTTCCTTGTAAGGGTCAAGCAGCACAGGACGCCCCGCAAAGGAGGCGCTGCCTGCCTACATTGCTTGGCTGGTAATGAATTTTTCGTAGTAAAAATTCGCGGGAGCATGGGCTTGCGCATCAATGAACTGGCTGACTGCGTCCACCATGGGCGGCGGCCCGCACAGGTAAACATCCACCTGCCCCTCATGCCAATGTGCCAAATCCAAATGCTGGGTAACGTAGCCTTTGCGCTCGTGGCGGGATTTCGGGTCCACCACGCAGGTGGTGTAACTGAATCCCGGCAATCGCTGGGTATAGGACTCCAGCTCTGCCAGCATCACCAGATCCTGATCACGGGTGACGCCATAGACCAGATGCACAGGCTGCGTACAGCCTTGCCGGACCAATGCTTCAAGCATGGATAAAAACGGCGCCAGGCCCGTTCCGCCGGCCAGAAACAGCAAGGGACGAGTTACCTGCCGCAGATAAAAACTGCCTAAAGGACCAGTCATTTCTACCTGCTGTCCTAGCGGCTGTGCAGCCAGCCAGGAACTCATCAGGCCACCCGGAACCTGCTTGATCAAGAAGCTCAAACGCGACTCGCCCGGCGCAGAGCTGAAGGAATAGGAGCGATGCGCCTGCCCGCCGGGCACCGTGATATTCACGTACTGCCCCGGCAGAAACGGCAAGGCTTTGTCGGCCGCATCAATCTTCAGCTCGTAAGCCGCGTCCTCATACTGACGGCATTCCGATACCTGCCCCTGCCACTTGGCCACGGCGGTCTTGCACACACCCGATGAAATCGGCACGGTAATCACGCAGTCTGATTTGGGAATCATCTGGCAAGTCAGCACCAAACCTTTGTCCGCTTCTTCCTGCGTCAGGGCATCTTCGATATAGTCGTCGCCCTGCTCATACTCCCCACTTTCAGCCTGGCACTTACAAGTGCCACACACTCCGTCCGAACAATCCATAGGCAGATTGATCTGATGGCGATACGCGGCATCCAGTACTTTTTCGTGTTCACCACAGTCCACAAAACGGGTGACGCCGTCCTCAAAATTCAGCGCAATACGATAGCTATTCACGACGTTCCCCGCTTTAAATGTGATACACATCAATCACTTGACGGATGTAGTCATTCTTGAGCACTACCTTCTTTTGCTCGATCACCCAGCCCTGCTCCTGAGGCGACAAGGTCAGGTAAATCGTGCCAAAGAACTGATCTGTCACGCGATAGCGATGGTTCAGCGTTAAAAAGTTATAGCGAACGTCCACCTGCCCGTCGCGCTCGGCCAGAATCTCAATATTGCTCAGCATGTGAGCAGTACGTGGCTCGGGCGTGGAGGCGCCAGAACGCTCGGTCTTGATGCGGAACACCCGATCTTCCAGACCGTTGCGGTTGGGATAAAAGATCAAGGAAATCTCGCTATGCGGGTCTTCGGTCAATTGATCATCATCATCCCAGCAAGGCATCCAGTACTGGGCGTTGGGGCTATAGCATTCCAGCCATTCATCCCACTGGCGATCATCCAGCAAGCGGGCTTCGCGATACAGGAAAGCGCAAATAGAGTGATAGCTTGCGTTCATGGCTTAGACCTCCCCGTTTTCTGCTTGCAACGCCTGGCTCATGGTCTTGGCCCAGTACTCGTGCTGGCAGACAAATAAGCCTTCATCCTCGCTACGCCCGCCGCTGATCAAGGGCTTCATGCCCATGGCGGTGGCATTGTCATCCGGCCCTTCCACCCACAAGGGAGCGCCTCGGCTCAAATCATTCCAGGGGGCTGCCAAACCGGCATAGCCCTCCTGACAGGCGCGGAACTCTTCCAGATCGTCCGCCGTTCCCATGCCCGACACGTTAAAAAAGTCCTCGTATTGACGGATACGGATCGCACGCTGCTCGGCACTCTCGCCTTTGGGAGCAAAGCAATAGATCGTGACCTCTGTCTTGTCCACGCTGATCGGGCGCGTTACCCGAATCTGAGTGGAGAACTGGTCCATCAGATATACGTTCGGGTATAAACACAGATTACGTGTCTGGTTAACGATGAGCTCGGCTCGTTTCTCGCCCAAACGCTGTTTCAGTTCCTCGCGATGCTCATAGACCGGACGCACGGTTGGATTCATGGTCTTGGTCCACAGCAGAATATGGCCGTAATCAAAGCCATACACACCGCCCAGGCTTTTGCTCCAGCCATTCGCATCCACCGCTTGCGTCCCACCCTCTTTGCGACGACCCATCGTGGCTGCGTAATTCCAGTGCACGCTGCTCACGTGATAGCCGTCAGCGCCGTTTTCCATCTGCAGCTTCCAGTTGCCGTCGTACATGTAGGAAGAGTTGCCGCGCAGCACTTCCAGCCCCTCCGGGGCCTGGTCCACGATCTGGTCGATAATGACTTTGGTTTCACCCAGATAGTCATCCAGGGACACCACATCCGGATTCAGGCTGCCGAACAGAAAACCGCGATAGTTCTCAAAACGCGCCACCCGCGTCAGGTCATGGGAGCCATTGCTATTGAACTGCTCGGGATACTGGGTGCTTTTCTCATCTTTCACCTTGAGCAGCTTGCCGCTGTTATTGAAAGTCCAGCCATGAAAAGGACAGGTAAAACTGCCCTTGTTGCCGTGCTTGCGACGGCACAGCATGGCCCCACGATGCGCGCAGGCATTGATGAACGCATTCAGTCCGCCATCTTTGCCGCGTGTCAGAAACACAGGTTGGCGTCCGATATAAGTCGTGAAGTAGTCATTGACCTCGGGCAGCTGACTTTCATGGGCCAGATAGACCCAATTACCTTCAAAAATATGTTTCATCTCCAGCTCGAACAAATCAGGGTTCGTGAAGATGTCACGACGACAGCGGTACACGCCGGATTCTTTGTTTTCTTCCAGGGCAGTATCCAGCAAGTGTCTGATATCTTTGGTTTTATCCATAAGGACTGACATGATGTGGCCTTTATGAGAGTTGCAGCCGTCCCTGCCCATGCCCCGAGAGACATAGCAAGCACGCGTGATAAAAAGAGAAATCGCGCCGGATCGAAATCCGGCAGGCTCATGACAGCGTGCAAGTGAGTCTGCACCGAGCCTGTTTCACACCCGACTGGAACGCTGTCGGGCGGCTGACGCTCAGCCCGCTAGATTGACACCAAGGGCTGTTCTGCATGACTTTCATTACAGTCCGGGTGGACTCAGGCTTCCAATACCATATCGTTTCCGCTCTATATCAAAATTCGATAGTTTGTTTTTTTATTATTAAAATCAATAGCCTATATATCACCAACACCAAAACCTATCGTTAACCCTAGACGTATAGGAGCATAAGCTTGAAGCTTGGATGGTCGAGATAGGTGATATATTGAATCGGGTTTTTTGGATCTGGGCCACAGGCAAAGCATATGGACTTGAAACAAATCCGCTACTTTGTTGCGGTCGCCAAAGCACGCAATTTCACACGCGCTGCCGAACAACTGCACATCGCTCAGCCCGCACTGAGCCGGCAGATCCAGTTACTGGAACAGGAGCTTAATGTCCTGCTGCTCTCACGAGAAAGCCGACCCTTACAACTGACCGAGGCCGGCCGAATCTTCTACGAGCAGTCGCTCCAACTGCTCAATCGGGTGGAAGCCATGAAGACCGCAACCACCGAAGTCGGGCTGAACCAACGCCCGCAACTGTCGATTGGCTTTGTGGCCTCCACCTTGTACGGCGGCTTGCCTATCCTGATCCAGAAGTTCCGTCACGCCTACCCCGACATTCGTTTTCACTTTCTGGAGCTCACCTCCAGCCAGCAGATAGCCGCCTTGCGTGCCGGGCGCATTGATGTGGCTTTTGGCCGCGTGCGCATTCACGACAGCGCCGTATGTCGTACCGTTTTGCGTGAAGAACGTCTGGTTCTGGCCATCCCGCCCACCATTGAACTGGCCAGGGATCGGGGCCCCGTGTCTTTACAGGTCATTGCCGATCACGCCTTCATCGTTTATCCCAAATCTCCGCGCCCCAGCTTTGCCGATCATGTGCTCAATATCCTGCATGACAATGCTATTTTCCCCACTGAAGTACATGAGGTGAAGGAGCTGCAAACCGCAATGGGACTGGTTGCCGGGGGCGTGGGTTTGTGTCTGATTCCCTCGGCCGCTCAGATACGCAGCGATCTGGTTTACCGGCTGATTGACGACGAGAAAGTGACCTCGCCCATTATTTTCAGCCACAGAAAAAACGACAACTCCTGGTATATCGCCCAGATGCATGCGTTTATCGAAGAGATGTATGCAGAAAAACCGCCCTGGCTCATTCCAGGGCACAGTGCTTTAAGCAACGGTCCTGCCTGAATAGCGCGACGATTTCCAATAGATGCCATATTATCGCCCTATATTATTTAGTTTAAATAATATAGGGCGTCGTTCAAAATGAAAGATAAATGAATTTTGAAAAATTGGCATAAAACCGTAATACAGTTTCAAGAAAAAAAATTACGGTTTTCGACTGAATATCCCGGTTTATCATCTTGCTAACATAATAAATAAAAACTTCTCTCAAAAACACTGCGAAAAACCTAACGCCGTATTTTCGGCAAAGGTGCTTATCAATGGACGATATAAAAGCATTTGCGTTAAAAATATTTCAATCACAACCCTTTAGCCAATTCATCGGCGCGGAGCTGGTGACATGCTCTCACGACAGCGCCGAACTGGCACTCGCTGTTCAGGATCATCACAAACAGCAACATGGATTTGTTCATGGTGGCGCGATCAGTTACCTGGCGGACAATGCCATCACTTTTGCTGGGGGGCTTGCACTGGGCGGAAACGCGTTAACCGTAGAATTTAAAATCAATTACATCCGGCCAGCGATTGGCACTCGTTTGGTCGCCCAGGCGCAAGCACGTAGCACAGGAAAGCGCTTGGCCGTTTGCCAATGCGAGGTTTACGCCATTGATGGCGAGTCCCAAAAACTATGCGCGCTGGCACAGGGAACCGTGGTTCCGGCCACTTAAACCCCTTGAACTGACTCCCCCAAAAAGCTTGGCTTCATACTAGGACTCGGCGAACAGCGATAGCCCGGTATAAAGGGACAGATAATACGGCGCGAAGCAACTTTCAGAAAACAGCGCCTGTGCAGGCGGACCAGCGACGTATTCTGGATTTTGCATCGCTTTACTACTCTCTTTTCTCGCACGCTTTTTTATTATGCGCCCAGATTACGTGGCCATTAATCTGTTCTGTCCTGAGGCACCGAATCGAACAATCTGGACACATGAAATGCTGTATCGACTAACCCAATTTCATGGAGAAGCGGGTATCAAGGCATTGGAAAAATGCTTCAGTTATACGAGTGATGTCGTATTCGATGGAAAGGATTTCGCCAGAGCCGAAGGCGTGGAAGGCCTGCAGCGGGGTTGGGTACAGGGAGGCAATCCCATGCACACACTAGGGCTCGAAGAGGGGCTGCTCGCCATATTTCAACAAACTATTGAAAATGCGATCATGGCGCACCAGTCGGGTCCTTTCATTGCCAAAGGGCCCGACTGATGGAAATCCCCCGCCCTTAAATACGCTTGAACAAGGCCGAGCGCACCTTGCCGCTCGCCCCATCTGCCGCTGTCAGAAACTGCTCCATGTGAATGTCACGCTCAAAAAGGCGGCTTTGCATCAAGGTGGAGATCGCCGCTTCGATCATGGGTGGCGGGCCACACAAATAGGCTTTGTTGCCTGAACAGCGTTGCTCAAAGAACTGCCCCACTGCCTCGTGTACAAAGCCTACAAACCCTTCCCAGGCATCTTCCGGCAAGGGGGCATTCAAGGCCGGAATGTAGTGAAAATTGTCATGCTTTTCAGCTAGCTGATAGAAGTAATCGGCGTGATACAGCTCGGCTTTATTGCGCGCTCCCTGGAACAGGTAAATCGGGCGGGTATCGCCCTGCTCCAGCAAGTCCATAATCATGGACTCGGGACTGGACAGCCCCGAGCCTCCGGCAATGAAGATCGCGCCTTGCGGATCGGACTTGCGCACAAAGAACTGCCCGTAGGGGCCAGACACATCCAGGCTCTGTCCCACTTGCAGCTCCTCGTGCAGCCAGGTGGTGCCGGCTCCCCCTTCCACCTTGCGCACATGCAAATCAACGATGCCGCTCATGGACGGCGGATTCGCAATCGAGAAAGCACGGGTGCTGTCGATGGACGGCACATGCAAGTTGATGTACTGCCCGGCCTGGAACGCCATCGGGCGATCCAATTCCAGACGGATATGCTTGATGGTGGGCGACAAGTCTTCAATCAGGACGACCTTGCCCTGATAGTCCTCCACGGGCAGCCCCTGAAAATCCGGGTCTACATCAATATCGGCCTCGATGACCATATCGGATTCGGGCAGACAGCAACAGGCCAGCAACTTGCCTTCATCGCGCTCCGAATCCATCAGGGCAAAACTGGACGCATCCCCTGCGTCCGCATAGCCTTCCAGAACCTGCACCTTGCAGGTGCCACATGTGCCATGTCCACAGGCAAAAGGCAACCAAACCCCTTGTCGCAACGCAGCGTCCAACAAGGTTTGTCCGTCTTCCACCTCGACCACATCACCTGTGGGTTCTACGGTTACCTGATACGTCATTGCTGCCTCCGCCTCTTATACGCCCGTGCCCTTGTAGCCATTCAGGCCCGGGGTTTTGAAACGCAACAAGGATTTGTGATCGAAGCCTTGTTCACCCAGAGTGCCATCAGGCTTGAGGTCCACCGCCTGACCATTCAGATTCCATTGCACCTTGCTCCATTCGATCTGCTCGAAGTCAGGGTGCTGGGCAAAGCCAGCGGGCATCAGTTGCTGGATCAGTTGCGACACGGTCATGTCAGCTTGAACCAGAAAGGCCTTGGCCGAGCAGAACAACAGATGCTCATCCCAGCCGATGTACAGCAACATGCTGTCGCCATAGTGGGAGCGCTGGTCGCGCGCGTAGCCTTGATAATCCGGGGTAATCGCAGTAACTGCCATATTGATCTCCAATTTTTATAGGTAGTGGCAGCACCCACCGGGAGCGCTGCCTTTTTTCTCGCGTGACTAGGCCGTCACTCCTTTCCATTCATTCCAGCGCGTTTCATCCACCGAGCCCTTGAAGTCCATATTGTCGACACCCACGTTCAGCCGGTAGTAATCGCTCAGGATCTTCTCGAGCTCGGGGCCACCGCAGCCGCCTTGCAGGATCTGGTTCACCGGCAGCCAGGCCTGGATGTACTTTTCAGGCTCGTGCTCGAAAATATCGCGGCAACCGTCCGAGCAAGTGTGGTAACGCTCACCCTGATAAAGGCTTTGTCGATAGGTAATCTCGTCCGGTTTTTCCATGTCGGTAAAGGTCATGGGCACCTGACACACCTGGCACAGCTGTGGCAGACCGCTGGAGTAAAAACGCTTGCCTTCTGCTTCCATCTTCTTGGCCATCTCCCAACGCGGGCGGTAATACTTGTCGAAGGTGTCGGGATACTTGGCACTTAACCAATCCAGCTCCTCGTCGCTGGGAATCCAGGTGTGAAAACCGGCCGCGTGACCGAAGTTGTAAAAAATCCACCAGGCCTGATGCGAAATGTGCTCTTTTTCTTTCTCGATCACGTCGCTGTACTTGGGCATGCGAATGCCGTAACGGGCCAGGTCCTTGAACAGAGCACCGCCGGCCTGTTCAAAATACACTTCCCACGCTTCTTTCCAGGACATGACCTTGTTGGGCAACATGTAGTCCATCATCATGGCCACCACGGAGAGCAGGCGGGTGCCACGCCAGAACCATTTATCAATCCACTGCTGAACGATAGGCACGTTGTCCTCGTGCTGTTCCAGCAAGAACTTGATCACTTCCAGCCCCAGCGTCATGTGTCGAGCTTCGTCAGACTGCGAGCTGAAACCGAAGGTCACCGTCGCCATATCGCCGTTATAGGCTGCGCCCGACATAAAAGGCACAAACAGCAGGTTGGTCAGCACGTACTCAAAGGAGAAGCTGATCGCCAGCAAAAACTCGAAGGGTCCGGCCGAGCGGGCATCTTCAAAAAAGGACTTGGGCACGGACAGGTACCAGACCCGGTCATGCATATGGCTCCAGTCCTGAAAGCCATTGAAAAACTTGTTGTAATGGCTCATGGCGTGGACCTGCGTCTGGACGTGACGCAGTTCATCAATCGACTGCATCTGGCACGCAATACGGGCGCCGATGCCGCTGAACTGACGGCCCACATGGGAATAGCCCTGGTAAGCCTGGTATTCCAGCGGGGTCACTGCCGTCAGGAACACCTTGATCGCGTTCAGGTAACGCGGATCGGAAATATTCATCTGGCCATTGTTCTGCGCAAAAGCATCAAAAATGGCATACAGCTTCTTTTCTTTTTCGGCCTGGTACTTCCAATACGCGTCCATGGTCAGACGGAACGGATCTTCCCATTTGGACCAATCCGTAATCTTGATGCCTTCGAACTCCTCATAGGGGAAGGCGTCCTTGCGATCCTGGTAGCTGAATTCCCAGTCCAGATCACGAGTCAAATAGCGATATTTGTCTTTGATATTTAGTTTTTTCGTGGCCATATTGCCCCCTTTTCCGATTTAGCTGTTCCAGTGCAAAAACAAGCGGTCCTCATCTTCATCCACGTTGCCACCCAAGGTGATCAGATTCAGATGCAGCTCCTGCATGTCCCATTGCTGCCCATACTTTTCTTCCACGGTCTCGCGCTTGACGGTCAACTGACCCACACACTCAATACGGATCATGGCTGGCTGATAAATCACCGTCGCGTCCGGGTTGTCTTCCTCGATGGCCTCGACGATGTAGCGCGACATGTCGTTGTCTTGCAGGCCGATATAAACCTTGGATGTCATCAGGCTTCTCCACCCAGGCTCAGGCCTGCTTTCGTGACGCGTTTGGCAATGGTTTCCTGCGCCTGTTCCCAGACCTGATCAGCCTGCTCGGCAAAGGCCGCCTTAAGGTATGGCATGAAGGCGGCGTGTACTTGAGGCAGCCACTGATTGAGCCAGGTTTGCAGTTGCTGCTTGTTTTCCTCGCCTTCGGCAACGGCAATCTTGAAGACGCTATCGCTCCAATTGGACAGGTCTTTATGGCACTCCAACATGAACTCCAGCAGCATATCCAGATCGCGGCCGCCTTCCTTGGCCAGATCCGCCACCAGAGCTTGATACACCCCCTGATGCACCACGCTATTGACCAGCAGGGACTGCACCAGCAGCAGTTCAAACCAGTCTTTCTGGACCAACGTTTTCTCGCATAAGGCGCGCAGACCTTGCCAGGCCGCATCCTGCATCCAGGCCTCTTTGGCTTGGCTCAGGGAATCGGCACTATTGCCATCGATCAGCAGCCCCATACGGGAGACGTATTGCGCCATACCCAGCGAATCCATCCCGGCATAGAGACAGGCTTGGGTAATGGTGGTGCCATACCCGTAGGCCGAGCCCGACATGAAGTTCAGGTTGGCAGTTTGCTCAATGTGACGCACAGGCAGCAGCAAGCGGGTGACCTTGGCTTTGACGTCCTCGCTCAGATACTGAGCCAGCTCGCGCTTTTCAAAAAAACCGTAATTGGTTTCCGCCGACTCCTGCATGCGGGCACGGTTCTGGACATACGCCCCGTAATAAAACTGACGCGGGTCACGGAACACATACCAGTCTTTCATTTGAATGGCGGTGTGTGTGGGGTCGTTCAGGGTCTTGTCCGGCATCCACAGAGGCCGATAATGGAAGTTGGCCGTCGCCTGGGCGTCGTAGGTGGCTTCCTGGTAGCGCGTGGCCGGTTTTTCGCCAAAGCGGCGGGCCACGTTGGCAAAGGTTTGCCTCACGGGCTGCAAACTGGCCGTTTTAATTTCTAATGTCATCCTCTTGTTCTCCTGAATAAAACCTACTGGGCTTCAGCCTGACGACTGTTGCCGACCAAAGTGTCATAACCAAAACGCCATTTCTCTTCGTTCTCGTCATTGACCCGCATTTGCTCATCGCTCATGGGCTGGACATTGTTTTGCAGACAAAACTGCTCAAACGCCGCCGGGGGCATGACCAGTTCCACAAACAGGTCCGGCTGGCCGATGGCAAAATCAAATTCCACAAAACGGGCGTTGGCCGGACTGCGTACGCGTACGTACTTTGTCAAAGTGGGCAAGCTCGTGTCTGACATCTGTTCTCCTCCTGATCAAGCTGTTGCATGAGTGTCCACAGCCTGTTCATAGCAAACCGCGTGCCAACTTTAAATTTGAAGGATTTAACCCTTTAGGATTAAAGAGATAGCTGAAACCCGGCCTAGAAGGAATGCGGTCTGAGACGGGTCCGCAGCAGGAAAATTGATCATTTGATCAAGTGCTTAGCGCCTTTTTCATCAAATGCTGAGTTAGGGTAAAACCTTAGAAAAATCCGTTTTATCCGTCCTCTGGACACTATTATGTTTTCCTTGAGCCACTAGAAAGACAGGCGGCATACTGGTTTTAGAACACTCAAAACCACAATAAGAAATCACAGGATGGAGACAGCCATGGGGGCTACTGAACTCACACTGCCATTAAGTCAGGACCTGATCGACGCCATTCGTTTTGATGCGCGGGAAGGCAAAATATGGTTTGGCGAGCAGCGCATGCTCTTGCTGCACGCCAGCGGTTTTGGTCAGTTGCGCAAAGAGCTGATTGCCTCTTTAGGCAGCGAGCGCGCCAAATACTTTCTGATGCGCTTTGGCTACCACGCGGGCATGAAAGATGCTGAGGTGTCCCAGAAAGTGCGCCCGGACCTGTCGCTGAAAGAGACCTTTCTGGCGGGGCCGCAAATGCACACCATTCGCGGCATGGTCAAAGTGGTACCTACCGCCCTGACCTTTGACCGCGATGCTGGCCAGTATTACGGCGAATTTGACTGGTTTGACTCCTATGAAGTCAGCAATCACCAGAAAGAGCACGGCCAGTCCAGCGAGCCCGTCTGTTGGAGCCTGCTCGGCTATGCGAGCGGCTACACCAGCTTTTATATGGGCAAGAGCATCATCTACAAAGAAACCCAATGCGCGGCCATGGGCCACAGTCACTGCAAAATCGTAGGCAAACCCGCCGAAGAATGGGAGCATGACGACCCCGAAATTGACCGCTTCATGCTGCCCGACCCGGTTCAGGACGAATTGTTTGCCTTGCGATGCGAGCTGGTGAAGTTACGTGAGCAGGAGTTCAAACGCTCCAGTGCCCACTTCACCTTGCCCAACTCCATCGGCCAGTCGGCGGCTTACCAGGCCGCCTGTCATTTGCTGGAGAAAGCGGCGCAAAGCAAAGTCTCCGTGCTGCTGCTGGGAGAAACCGGCGTGGGGAAAGAAGCCTTCGCACGCGGCCTGCACGCGGCCAGCGACCGGGCTGATCAGCCCTTCATCGCCGTGAACTGTGCCTCCATCCCGCCAGAACTGATTGAGTCAGAGCTGTTTGGTGTGGAAAAAGGGGCCTACACGGGCGCCCACAAGTCCCGCCCAGGCCGCTTCGAACGCGCTCAAGGCGGCACCCTGTTTCTGGACGAGATTGTGGAACTGTCACCAAGGTCTCAAGCTGCCCTGCTCCGGGTCCTGCAGGAACAGGAGCTAGAGCGCGTCGGGGATGAAAATACCCGTCACATCGACGTGCGTGTAGTGGCAGCAACCAACGAGGATTTGGCCGAGGCGGTTCAAAAAGGCAGTTTTCGCGCCGACTTGTACTACCGCCTGAATGTCTTTCCCATCCACATTCCGCCGCTGCGTGAGCGCAAAGAAGACATCCCGCTGCTGACCGAATATTTCCTGAACAAATACTCCAGCATGTACAAAAAGCACGTGCTGGGAGTGAGCGACCGCAGCCGGGAACTGCTGATGCAGTACGACTGGCCGGGCAATATCCGCGAATTCGAAAACATGATCGAGCGTGGTGTCATCCTGACCGAGCACAACCACGAAATCGAAACCCACCACCTGTTCCCCCAGCAAAAAAGTGCCTTGCAGTATCTGAGCAGTTTGAATACGCAAGGCTTTATGGCCAAGGAATCCTGTCTGAGCGCGAATCAGACGCAGTATCTGGAGAGTTTGCTGGAAACGCCCTTCAATCTGGACGAGCTGGAGGAACAGATCATTCAACTGACCCTAAAAAAGACAAACGGAAATATATCGGAAGCTGCCCGCAGACTGGGATTGACCCGGCCTGCATTGGCCTATCGCTTGAAAAAAGTGACGATGCCCGCTTGACGAGTCCAGTGCCTTTTTACAAGGCTCGGGCCCTGTGTGAGCGCTCATTGACGTTTAAGCACCAGCCTTGTCCGCATCCCCTGCCCGCTCATCCATGCGAGCACGGGTTTTCTCGTCAAGAATCTGGCGTAAGCGGGCCAGAAACGGCCTTATAGCCGTGTATTTCTCACCGTAAGTCAGGTTGAAGCCGTAATCAAAGTCCTGCGGATTGCGCCCCTGTGTGTGTTGCAAAATCGTTTCCAGCTTGTCCAGTGCCTTCACCATACGTGCTTCGGCTGAACTGGCATTTTCGTACTCTTCCCACAAGCCCAGAATGCCGGCCTGGGCCGTCGCATCCAGGTGGCGGGTCAGATAAGCCATATCCGCACGCTCCTGCTCGCTCTTATCAGGATGCTGATCTTTTTCAATGGCGGGAATATCGCCGTGCAAGGCCTCGCCCAAATCGTGGACCAGACAGATTTTCAAGACTTTAAGCATATCCAGATCACCGAGCTCATCCTGAAACAGCATGGCCATCAAGCACAAGCGCCAGGAGTGCTCCGCCGTGCTCTCAGGGCGCCCGGTCGACGTATGTCCACTACGCAATACACTCTTGAGCCGTTCCGCCTCTTCGAGAAAAACCAGGCGTGATTCGAGTTTCTGTCTATCCATATAAGTTAACGCTGAGTTCGTGGCCAGGAAGCGGTCACTATAAGGCAGGCTGCGGGGCAACAAAACAAAGAGTCTATCGTTGCTCCGTCATAACAAATCGCCAATGCTCGTTTCCTCAACAAAGGGCCTCATTCCTTGCTTTGGTCGAGCGGATTGCACGAGATCTAGCCTGATTTCCTCTACCTACTACAATGGAGGCTTATCTAAGGAGTCTTATGTTGGAATTTCAGCCCCGTGAACGGGCGTATTTATCGGGTATCCGAGCCCTGACGAACGATCAGGACAACAATGAAGTGTTTGTCGGTATGACCGTAGCCGAGTCCATCTGGTACGCAAACTACGTAGAGCATTCCTACAAAGGGGATGTAGCGCGAGGCGACGAAGCCGAAGCACGTTATCTGGCCCTGCATGATCAGCATGAACAGGCACGCCGCGCCGTACTGGCCTCAGAATCCCTACTGCAATCGTTTGACACCGCCGCTCAGTAGTTCTGAGTACATCGCGATCCACTCCAGGCCGGGCACGCACGTCATTCGCCCTGTTTCACCAAGCCTGGTTTGTTCGCCCGTAAAAAAGCCCGCCCATTTTTCCACAGGCGGGCTTTTTTTTGGTGACGGACTCTGGGCTCGGCACGGCTCGGCTCGGCAATCAAGCAACTGGCTGCCGTGCACCACAACCAGCTACAAGCGCAGTTCCTTGGACAAAAAGGTTTGCACTCGCTGTGGCCGACCTGCCAAATCACCAAAGAACACATCCGTGGGCACGTCCTCCAGAATCTGGCCCTGATCCATGAAAACCATCCGATCGGCTACCTTGCGGGCAAAGCCCATCTCATGGGTGACGCACATCATGGTCATGCCCTCCTGCGCCAAGCTGACCATCACGTCCAGCACCTCATTGACCATCTCCGGGTCCAATGCGGAGGTGGGCTCGTCAAACAGCATGCAGACCGGGTCCATGCACAGCGCCCGCGCAATCGCGACACGCTGTTGCTGCCCGCCCGACAAACTGGCCGGATAACGATCGGCCAGCGCTTTCAGGCCCACCCGATCCAGATACAGCAAGGCCCGCTCGTTCGCTTCATCACGATCCCTGCCCAGCACTTTACGCTGTGCCAAGGTCAGATTGGCCATGACACTCAAATGCGGAAAAAGCTCAAAGTTCTGAAACACCATCCCGACCCGGCTGCGCAAGTCTGGCAGATTCGTTGCCGGGTCACCGACGCAAATCCCATCCACAACAATCGCGCCCTGCTGAAACGGTTCCAGACCATTGACGGTTTTCAACAAGGTGGACTTGCCAGAGCCCGAAGGCCCGCACACCACCACGACTTCCTGCCGGTCCACCTTGGCCGTACAGTCCTTGAGCACCTGAAATGTGCCATACCACTTGGAAACACTATCGATACGGATCATTTGCCATCCAGTCGCAGATGTTTGTCATAACGTCGGGCCACCCGGTTCGCGATCAACTCCAGCGTTGCGCAAATCACGTAGTACATCAACCCGACAAACAAGAAGATTTCAGTGGGGTGCACCATGACCCGGTTACTGACCTGAGTGGCCACGAAAGACAATTCCGCTACGCCAATGACATAGGCCAGCGACGTGTCCTTGATCAAGGCAACCCACTGATTAATAAAAGAAGGCAGCATTACCGGCAAAGCTTGCGGCAGGATGATGGACGTCATGATTTGGGCAGTTTTCAGCCCCAGGGCCTTGCCCGCTTGCCATTGCCCCGCCGGCAAGCTGCTGATGCCCGCATACACCGAGTGCGCCAGATACGCACCGCCAATCAAGGACAAGGCGCAGACCACGGTAAACAAACCCGGCACATCCACCTTGAACAGAATGGGCAGCAAAAAATACACCCAGAAAATCAGCATGATCACGGGCACGGCGCGAAAAAAGCCCAGAAACAGCAGCAAAGCGGTATGCGCTACACCACGCGTCAACACCAACGCCACTCCGAACACCAAACCCAAAATGGCAGACAGGCTTGCCGAGAGCACGCTTAACAAGAGCGTCAGGGCTGCCCCTCCTAAAGGGCCGTGCGGATACGCCCCCACCAGGAAGTACAGGAGGTTCTCATGGATTACATCGAAGTTCATTACAGCCCACCTCGCACTTGCAGACGATGGCGTTGCAACCATTGCCCACCCACCTCAACCAGCATGACCAGCAAGACATACAACAGCGTGGCAATCCCAAAGGACTGGAAGGTCTTGAAGGTTTCGGTTTCCACCTGACGGGAGGCATAAGACAGCTCTGCCAAACCAATGGCCATGGTCAGCGAGGTGTTCTTGATGACATTCATGTACTGCCCGATCAGCGAAGGAAAGGTATTGCGCAAGGCTTGCGGCATCACCACATAGCGCCAGACCTGCATGGATGACATGCCCAGGGAGGCCGCAGCGGCCCATTGCCACTTGCGCACCGCGCGCACGCCGGAGCGAAATTCTTCCGCAACAAACGCTGTGGTGTAGAGCGTCAGCCCCACAAAGGCGGCCAACATCTCAAAACTGGGCCACTGCACATCAAACAAAACCAGTTGCAAGACATGCTGGGTGTTCAGCCATTGAACCAGCTCCGGGGGCATCAGCGCGGAGGCACCGAAATACCAGAAGAACAGTTGCACCAACAAGGGCGTATTACGGAACAAGCTAAGGTAGGCACGCACCGGCCAGGCCAGCCAGGCAAATGACGAGAGCCTGGCAATACACACCAAAAAACCCAAAACAGTTGCAGCGAAGGAAACGATTAAAGAGAGCTGAATCGTGACCCAGAACCCTTGCAGCAACCAGCCCACATAGTGGGGTGCCAGCCAGAAATCAGAAGACGGCATAGCAAACACCAAAAAGCAGGATCAACCGATCCCGCTGTTAAAAACACAAACAGGAAAAGGCCAGCCTGAACATGCGAGGCTGGCCTGCAAGCACGTGGCGACTTACTGTTGCTGACCGATGCGGTACAAACGCTCCAGCGGTGTTTTGGATTGAGGACCAAACCAAACGTCATAAATGGCTTGTGCCTTGCCCTGGGCTTCCAGCTCCAGCAAGGTTTCATCCACAAAGGACTTCAGTGCTGTCTCGCCTTTGGGGATACCAATACCGATCAAGTCCTCGGAAATGCTAAAGGCCGGGATTTCATAGTTTTCCTTGTCCGGCACATTGGCCAACAGGCCGATCAGCTTGGGGCCATCCTGTGTGATAGCCTGCACATTGCCGTTACGCAAGGCGGTAAAGGCGAAAGGCGTATCGTCATAGGCAACCAGCTTGGCCTGGGGGTATTTTTCACGCAGGACGATCTCATTGACTGTGCCTTTGTCGACACCAATACGCAGCGAGTTCAATTGCTCGGGCGAGGACAAGACGCCTTTCTTGGCCAAGAACTGCTGACCCGATGCAAAGTACGGAATGCTGAAATCAACCTGTTTGGCGCGCTCTTCGGTAATCGTAAAGTTGGCCAGAACCAGATCCACTTTATTGGACGTCAGCAGCGGCACACGATTGGCTGGGTTGGTCGGCAAAACTTCCAGCTTCACGCCCAGCTTGTCCGCCAGAGCCTGAGCAAAATCCACATCCAGACCCGTGATCTGACGGGACTTCTGATCCACAAAACCAAACGGTGGATTGCTGTCGAAAGACGCGACTTTCAAGACACCCGTTTTCTTGATGTCATCCAGACGATCAGCCTGGGCCACTCCAGCCACCAACGCCAGGGTAAGGGTTGCGGCAATGCTTAAAAACGACTTCATAATAAAAACATTCCGTAAAAAAAATGGCACGTCCGATACATACCGTCGTGCCATTCGACCACAGCCGTCAGCCTTTCAAAACGATCAAATCTCCCCATGCTTATAACCAAAACATGTAAGGAGAGAGGCAAAACTGTGCTGCTGCGGCGCCCCCGCCCCTTAAAAGGCGACTATTGATTCGTCGGAATCACCTTTTGCACGGCAAAACCCTGTGATGCCGCATAGTCCAGCAACTGGCTCACCGTCTTGGGGTCAGCCTGCTTGTCTCGGGACAAAACCCACAGATATTTCCGGTCTGGAGTTCCAACCAGAGAATACTGATAGTCTCCTTCCAGCTTCATGATCCAATAATCCCCCCAGACCATCGGGAGCCAGGACAACCATTTCGGAGCAAAGCGCACCTCCAGCACCGCCGGATCAGCTGGATTAACGCTACTGGCCAGCCTGCCCTGCCCCACCGCTTCTTTGACCTGACCATCGCTACCCTGACAGCGATTGGTGACCGTGATGGTTTTGTCTGCCGCCATCACATAATTGGCCTGCACGTCCCCGACACACTCACGCTGAAAACTGTTGGGCAACCGTGCCTGCTCATACCAGGTACCCATGTACTGGTTCAAGTCCACGTCTTTCTGTGTCGCCAGGTCCGCCTGCGAGGTGGCGCAGGCCGCTAAGGTGACAGATAGTGATAGCACCATAATTTTTTTCATCAGAACTCCCCTTGAACACGAATCAAAGACTATTTCCGCCGACCTTCTCTTACGATTTTCACAGCGCTGCCCGGGCAGGGCGAGCAGCCGGCTTCCAGACCCGACTGCCAGGACAGCGCAAACAATCAGGAAAACAGCTTCACCACCTCCTCGCCGGTCATCTGCCGTGTTGGATTGGCAAACTGATAATTATCTGGTTTCTCATCGATAAAAACCTGCAGTTCAAACGGCCATTGCCCGCTCTCTTTGAACAGGCCGGCCGAAATAGCATGAAAGCCACCTGCCTTGAGCTCATAGAATAAATGCGTGCCGCAGACAGCGCAAAAACTACGCCGCGCCCATTCCGAGGAAGCATAAGACCTGACATGCTCTTTCCCCTCAATGACAGGGCTCTCATGCGTCTCTAATGAAAAGAACGGGCCTCCCGTCCAGTTTCGACAGATACTGCAATGGCAAGCACTGATTGTCGGGCTGGGCTGCGCAATACTGATTGACACCGCAGCACACAAACACGTGCCCTGAATCCGGGTTTGATCACTCGTCATAAACGCCTCCGTGGCTAGGACGTGAACTCATTCTAGCGGCTGCGCGGTCGAACAAGGGAAACTCGATGTAAGGTGTCTCCGCACTACGCCTCCAGTCTTGTGAGCCCTCTTGGTGAATCCCTGCCCGGGCCGGTATCTATTTTCCACACAGCCCTTGTCTTCTACCAGGCAGCCCCAAGGTAGGAGGATGGCGTGTGAACACACCGCCTCAACTGACTTTTTATGTATTGATGAAGATGACTAAAAGCGCTATTAACCCCTCCACCGTATTCAATTCTCTGCAATACGGTTTCAGCCAAGGCTTGGTTGTCACCGGCCAACGCCGTGTCATGTTGTCCGGGCAAGTAGGCGTCAACGCCCAGGAACAAACCGTCAGCGGTGGTATGCGTGAACAGACAGAAGCCGCTCTGGACAATATAGAACTGGTTCTGGCCGAAGCGGGCGGCCGGATCGATCAGGTAATCATGCTGCGAATTTTTATTCGGGAAGATGCCAGTTCACCCCAAGAGCAGGATGAGATTGCCGCCGCATTATTGAAACGCTTTCCGGTCAATCCCCCCCCTTCCTCCTGGATTCTGATCAACGGCCTGGCCCGACGCGAATGGCTGATTGAGATTGAAGCAGAGGCCATGCTGGACTGATCGCGCGCACTATGCATTTTTAAATGCTGAGCGCAAAAAAAGACCTGGTATCGAACCGAGGTCTTTTTTTTGCTCTCTGTCTCCAGAGCCTGTGTGTAGGCTCACCCTGCTAAGGGCACTACTGAAAACAGAGCCTGCGCCCTGAGTGGGGAACGGGGAGCACCCAAAGAGCTGCAGGCGGGCTCAAGCAGTTTTTTTTACAGCCCCCACGCCGTCAAATCCGGATGGCGGGAAAGTCGGCCAAGCGCGTGTTCAACCCCGTGCGCACAATCGAGCAAACCCGCATCACGTCCCCGCGGAGTCATTAATTGAATGCCTGTAGGTAAACCGTGCCCATCCAGCCCGGTGGGCAGAGAAATAGCGGCTGCTCCCAAAAAATTGCCGGGGCGCAGCAAGCGGCCCAAACCAGCATGCCGTACATCTTCAGGATCGAGCGGCTGAGCCACCTGATCGCAGGCGGGCATCAGTAACGCTGCAAAGCCATGCATCGCCTGCGCAAACGCCTGCATATCGGTTGTGCGTCGTTGCAAAGCCGCTTCATAAGCCGCTCTATCAATCCGCCCCCCCGCCAGGATGCGTTCCCGCACCACTGACCACAGGTCGTGTCGAGGATCGGCAGCGAGCTCACCGTAATATTGATAGGCCTCGTAAGCGAGCACAATCGAATTATCTTCAGCCAGTCGGGCAAAAGAACAATCCGGCGGCGGTGCCCAGGTCTGCAGTGATACGCCTGCCTCCTGCAAGCGCTCCAGCGTGGAATGCCAGCTCGTTTGTGTGTCACGGTCCAACGTCGCGGGCCAGTCCGTCTCATCCAGCACGGCAATCGAACCCTGTATCGGCGCAACAGGTGCGCGCAAGGCCGCCACACACCCGGCAGGCAACGCCAGCGTCGAAGGATCGGCAATGTCCGGGCCTGCCAACAGCGCCGTCACTTGACGGGCATCGGCCACACTGCGCGCGATGGGTCCCAGAACATCCAGGGTCGCAGACAAAGGCAAGCTGCCTGCACAACTGATCACGCCCGTCGAAGGCTTGTAACCGACAAGGCCATTAAGTGTGGCAGGAGCACGTACTGAGCCGCCCGTATCGCCCCCCATGGCCATCGGCACCAGACCAGCCGCTACCGCCACCCCACTGCCACTGGAGGAGCCCCCCGGAGCACGCGCGACGACCGCATCCCAGGGATTGCGCGCCGTGCCCTGGCTAGGATTCTGCCCGGATAAGCCAAAGGCGAACTCGGTCATCCGGGTTTTGCCCAGCACCACCAAGCCGTGCGCCATCAAGGAGCGCAGGACAACTGCCGTCTCGGTACTAAGCTTGCCGCCCCGGCTTTGCGAACCGAGAGTCGCCTCGGTACCCTCCCATTGCACACTGTCCTTGACAGCCACGGGCACACCATGGAAGGGTCCCAGCACAATGCCCGCCGCCAGCAAACGATCGGCCGCGTCCGCCTGGGCCAGGGCGCGTTCGGCCGTGATGACACTAAAGGCATTGAGCTCGGCTGCACGCTCGATACGATCCAGAAAATACGTGGCAACCTGGCGGGCGCTTAAGCGGCCCTGCCGAATCTCCTGCCCAATCTCCAGAGCATCTCGAAAATGAAGGGCGACATCTTGTTTCAACATGGGGTTTCCTGAAAATCACACAGCCCGCATCGCGGGCTGTGTCTACTACCCGGCCAGACACCGGGCTAAACAGGCGCGATCAGCGCAATTTTTGTCCGACTGTCTCGGGCATACGTATAAAGGTGACCAAGGTAATTAGCGCGCCAGCCAACACATAGTAAAAGAACCATCGTTCCAGGCCATTGCTTTGCAACCAGGTCAACAGATAAGGCGTCGTGCCTCCCAACAAAGCCACCATCAGGTTATAGGGGGCACCGATGCCAACCGCCCGGACGCTGGTCGGGAACTGCTCAGACATAATCGCTGGGCCGATCGAGGTATACATGGCGTACAGGACCAGACCAAACAGCTCCACCAGCAAAATAGAACCGAAAGACGGGCCCAACGTGCTCATCAGCGGATAAAAGAAGAACAGGTACCCGGCCGCAAAAACGATTAATTGTGGTTTGCGTCCGATCCGATCGGACAAGGCACCGAACAAGGGCTGGACCACCATGAACACAATCAAGGCCACAGTATTGGCGGCAAATGCAACCTTGGGATCGGCCTGCACATGGCGGATGGCATAGGTCGGCACATAGGCGACAAAAATATAGAACGCAAAGGTTGTCAGCACGGAAAAACCGATAATGCGCAGCACTTCTCTGGGGTAATCACGCAGCAACGTGCGCAAAGGCTGCTTTTCAACCCCTGCTTTCTTGCTTTCGGAAAAAGCCTCGGTCTCGGGAATCGAGCGTCGAATCCACAGACCCACTACCCCGCCCAATGCCCCCAGCAGAAACGGAATACGCCAACCCCAGGCGGCCATTTCCGCACGCGTCAACCAGGTCGTCAGCACCCACCCTACGGCCGAAGCCGCAAGGATGCCGACCGCCGCACTGAAGAAAACAAAGCTGGAGTAAAAACCGCGGCGATGGGGCGGCGCCATCTCGGTCAGAAAAGTTGTTGCCGAGGCATACTCTCCTCCCAAAGACAGACCTTGCAACAGACGGGCAAGGGTCAATAAAAGAGGAGCCGCCAAACCGATTGCCGCATAGGTCGGGGTTACTGCGATAATAAGCGACCCTCCGGCCATCATCAGGATAGTCAGTCCTAAAGCGGCTTTGCGTCCGTAACGGTCGGAGAAGATACCAAGCAGCCAGCCGCCGATGGGACGCATGAAAAAACCCACTGCAAAAATACCAAAGCTGGCCAGCAGTGCCGTGGTTTCATTTCCTTCAGGAAAGAACTGACTGGAAAAAAAGATAGCGAAGGAGGCGTAAATGGTCCAATCGAACCATTCAACCGCGTTGCCTACACTACCTGCCACAATGGTGCGAACGCGCGAAACCGGAACGGGGTCCACTCCTGTCGGGGCGCTCGGACGTAGAGAGGGAGTGCTCATGAATTCCTCAATTTGTTTATTTTTGGTCAAAACAGGTTTAAAAAGTTTATTTTTTAGCAATTGAAGAAGGTTAATTAGATGAATATGGTCACGTCAAGCAAGGGTAAACCCTTGCTACCCACTCTCGATGACACCGATCTGGCCTGCCTGATTGCCTTGCAGGCAGAGCCACGCGCCTCCTGGCGAGAGCTCGGCGCGGCCGCCGGCATCGCCGAACGTACAGTGGGAAGACGGATCAAGCGCCTTTTGGAAACAGGCGCCCTGCGCGTCATTGCCGAAACCGACCCGTTGACCACTGGCAAGGGGGTGGTCTTGCATGCCTGGATGCGCTGTCATGCCGGACAAGTTCCTTTCGTGGCCGAAAAACTGGCCCAAATGGAAAACTGCCAATTGGTGGTCACCTTGGCAGGCTCCGCAGACTTGATGGCCGAACTGACACTTGCCGATGAGGCAGACATGCCCGAACTGGTGACCCGCAGCCTTCCCTGCATGCCCGGCGTCGAGCATGTCGATGCACGCCTGGTACTACGCTCGTTTCGACGGGCAGGTCAGTGGCGCATACAGGCCAAGCCAGCAGACACGACCGACAGCCACTCCACGCACGCTCCCCTGGCACTGACCGAAGCCGAACACCGAATCGCGAATGGGTTAAAAAGGGATGGTCGGGCCAGCCTGGCCGATTTGGCCGAGCAGGCTGGCGTAAGCGAACCGACCGCGCAACGGCTTTTACAGCATCTGGTAGAGCGTAAAGCGCTGTCTTTCCGGGTCGAAGTGGAGCCCGCTTTGGTAGGCTTTCCGGTTGAAGCTGTGGTTTCGATACAAGTGCGCCCTCAGGCGGTCAATACGCTGGCAGCACACCTGGCCCAGGACCCCAATACCCGTTGTCTCTTTGGCACCAGTGGCCCTTCCCAACTTTTCTGGCACGTGCTGTGCCGCGACAGCCTCCAGCTTTGGGATGTAGTGACGCGTCGGCTGGGGGAAATAGAAGGCGTGCTCAACAGCAACGTGGCTGTGGTCATGCAGGCCCACAAGCGCTGCGGCATCGTACGCAGCCAAGATAACGCCCAAGAACAAAAAATGGAGCACGAATGACAGAACGGCGTGTTGACCGCGCCGTCCTGTTTCTCTCGTCCAAGCCATGAGCCTGCCCAATGGCAGGCGGCGACGACTCTGTTCACACACCGTACCTGTCTGCACCGCCGTTGCAGGAAGCCTCCGCCAGGCGACGGCGTAATGGCAAGGCCCAAGATAAAAAGACACACGGACAGGCGGGCTGAGCTCTCGTCCACGTTCCCGACTGAACGAAGAAGGGGCAACAAGGGCCCCTATCTATTCCTCCACAACTGGCGCATCCGGTATTCCTTTCTTGACCGACTCAATACTGTTTTGAGCACTCTGCTTACTGGTATAGCCTTCCGAGCTGACGCAAATAATATTGCCGTTTGCCGCCTTGAACCGCCAGCGCCATTCACCCCCTTTGTCCTTGTAAAGCACAAATTTCATGATGACCCTCCCAGAGTAAAAACGCACATTGCGCTGCTGCTATCCTAGGGCCAGACAGGTTCAGCAGACATTGGGGTTTACCTGACAGCATCGCCTTGTCGGGTTAGCCAAACAGGCCACAGCGCTAGGCTAGGAGACACGGCGTCCACTTTAAACCTGACGGAGTATGCGGACACCGCACGAGCCCCATTTCCGTAAGGGAATAAGCTTGGAGCCAACACAAAAACAGCACGATCGCCAAAAACGGCGCCGTACGGCAAGAAATTAAAAAACACGGCGGTTCATGCCCCAGGTATTGCGCGGACTTGATCAACACCAATACGGGCTTCGAAGCGATGCACTAAGCTTTTCCCTTTCGGCAACAGTCTTCCATTGTGCCTGCCCTGTGTTCGGAGAGAAGAGGGAATCATGTATTACGGTGAACGATTCAATGCCTGGTCACATTTGATCGGCGCGGTTCTGGCCATCGGCGGTGTCTCCTGGCTGCTGGTCATGGCAAGCTTTACGGGCGACCCTTGGCGCATTACCAGCACAGCCATCTATGGCACTACGCTTGTCCTGCTTTACCTGATCTCCACGCTGTACCACTGCTTCCAGGGACGAGCCAAACGCGTATTTCGCAAGATGGACCACTTTTCCATCTATTTGCTGATTGCGGGAAGTTATACCCCCTTTTGCCTGGTAACGCTGCGAGGACCTTGGGGATGGAGTCTGTTCGGCGTGGTCTGGGGTCTGGCTCTCATCGGTATCCTTCAGGATATCCGTCCACGTTCGCCAGCACGCGTCTTGTCGCTGGTCATTTACGCTCTTATGGGCTGGATTGTCTTGCTGGCGCTGGAGCCCCTGGCATCCAGTCTGGGCTCACAGGGCTTTTCCTGGTTGGCGGCAGGAGGGGCAATTTATACTGCCGGCATTGTTTTTTTCGTGTTTGACGAGCGCTTCCGACATTGGCACGGCATTTGGCATTTATTTGTACTGGCGGGCAGTGCAGCACATTTCCTGGCCATATCCCAATACGTGGTGATGTAAAGCCAACTCCAGCCAACCACTCCCTGATGATCAGGCGCTTGTACGAAGCGCTGGCCTACCCAAGCGGCTCCCCATGGGTAGCTCTGCTTCGACGCTGATAATGATCAGCGCCACGCTTGTCCTACAAGGCCCCTCATAGCAACCTGACAAACACAATCGCTTTAATGACAGGGAGATAACCCAACAAAATTCCGATAGTTATCAACGCTGATAAAGCTTATCGGGCTTTCGGGACTGTAAATCAAGCGCTTATTACCGCGATAGCCTCGCGACACATCCAGGTCAGCACTGAGCCACTGCACATTAGCGGGCAAGCCTGGGCCTCTGAAAGCGTCCCCTCCTATCAATTTCTGATTGATTGCCCTAAGCCCCCACAGACTGTCTGAAGCCTTCCCAGACCACCCCAGTCTCCTTGCTTCGTTACTTGTCAGGTACTGAGGAGGAAGCCTTTCGTACTGCTTTATTTGGCGAAGCACATGGACAAGCGCCTTCACGTCATTGATGACCGGCATCCCTTGCTCTGAGAGAAACTGGTTGACCTCTCTCACTTCCTGCTCACAGGACACCCTCGTCTGAGCGTGGGCGCTACCGATCAACATGCTACAAGCGATGGCACCTAGTGTTAGTGCATTTATTTTCTCATTATTTGACTATTTGACATTATTAAATGCGCGATTCTATCACCAACCACTGCGCCGTTACCTTATTCTCAACGCTAGGCGTTGAAGCTACCAACAGCGCGTCTATTTCAACAAGAGGCGTGTATGGATGGAGGTTGAGAACCAGCTTGTCATGCCCTTCCCTATCATGCTCACAGCGTCGTCTCTGCCAGAAACACCCTCATTGACAGAGGGTCAGGGACGCCGATGCATCGTCGCGGACCATGCCTGGATGAGGGCAAGGGGCACTTGCATACGAAAAGGCCGAACCCAATGTTTCAAAGGGTCCGGCCTTAACCGATCAACTCAACACTTGCCTAAGAAGGCAAGCAGGGGATCAAACGATTTGGATCTGGGTAGCGCAAGGGCCTTTTTGGCCAGCGCCTGCAACGAAAGAAACTCGCTGATTCTCTTCGAGAGATTTAAACCCAGTACCCTGAATTTCACTGTGGTGTGCGAAGAGGTCTTTACCGCCACTTTCCGGTGCGATGAAGCCGAAGCCTTTTTCGTTGTTGAACCACTTCACGATACCAATTTCTGTTTTCAATGTATGTCCTAATTGTTCAAGGGAAAAATCTCCCTGAACACACTATGGACCTTATTCAGAGATATAGATAGCGCTGTTACAAACTAAATAGCCAAACCGCGTTCAATCTTGGCTCTGCAGCCACCGCCTTCCCACTCCCTCAAGCATTTCAATATCAAAACTGCCTTGTCATGAGCAACGAGAGTACCGCGAACGATAGGATTAGATCCCCGGACATGGCGGTCACGGCCTACGCGTAGATGCAGCGACAGGCACAGGCTAAGCCTCTTGCCTTTCAATGGAGCCTGACGCGGCGCAAACCTCACGGGGTTATGCATGACAGCGCTTGCAGTGCACAGTCCATGCGCACACGGGCTGTGGCTGAGCGTAACAGCGCCTATATTGCGAAGCCCACCCGCTGCTCCCTCATTTAATTACAGCCCCACCCCACCCACGAGCGAGCGGCAATGGGCGCGCTGGGAAGAATTCGATATGGCCAACGCCTTATGGACCATCCCCGCCGAGCGCATGAAAGGCCGGCTGATTCAAAAACAAAGCGCCGCGGATCACCTGGTGCCCCTGTCCCGCCAAAGCCTACAAATTCTTGATTCGCTGTACAGCCTATCCGGCCGGCATGCGTTTCTCTTTCCGGGTGTGCACAATCCTCGCTCTACGCCTATCAGCAGCGAGACGATGAACCGGGCTTTAAAGATTATGGGATTTGGCGGCCTGCAGACGGGCCAGGGCTTTCGTGGCTTGGCTTCCACCATCATGAACGAGCAAAGCGGTTTTCGCTCAGAGGTGATTAAGCGTCAGCTGGCACACCGTGATCGCAATAAGATACGCCGTGCCTACGACCATGCTCAACACATGACAGAGCGCCATGATCTGATGCAGTGGTGGTCGGACTACTTGGATGAACAGCTGGGGGAAGCGCCAAAATAGCCATGACACCATTCGTTTCGTCCATACCCCCATTGATGCCGCCAAAATACCTCGGCGGGGCTTGGCGCAGCTTGGAACGCTGAGCAACAAAAAAGCCCCAAAGCATTGATCTTTGGGGCTTTCCTTGGCACAGCTTGGAGCTGTGTGTATGTATTCTGGTAGGCAGTACTGGAACGGGGGTGTTTCGATAGGCTGTTGTTATGCCTAGGCTTCCTCTTTCAAGATCAGGCTACATACCCCCATCCATGCCCCCAAAAATGAGAATACTCCCATCAGCGGAGAAATCACCCATCGAAAGGTTAAAGGTGGCCCACATCGCACATAGCCTCAGGCCATAACCGTAGCGTCACCTACCCCATGAACAGGCCTTCTACGGCCAAGTGAAGGAATTAAACGTTCTCACAACGCTACTACATGATTCCGGGCTTTCACCGCTTGCTTGGTCTTGCGCCGCCATACGGGCACCCACCAAAAAAATGGGGAGATAAGTCTGCTGATCACTTTTAGAGAGGCGCTTGTCCATCCATTTTCCTACACGCGCCGATTCTCTTTCCACATCTACGCCACAGGCTGTAGCCCTACCCAATACCGTTGCATAGGTCGTGAGCTTATCGATATCAGCGTCAGAAACCGCATGCACCTGGGCCACTACTCCCAGCAGACCGAAGAACGACAACACAATAATTTTTTTCACACAACCTCAGGCTATAAGCAGGGATAATTTGAGATATTTTATTACTCTGTGTACCACTCTACCATTAAGCGCGCATTTGAATATCTATTCACCCTCATGCAACGTGCATAAAATCATAGTCCAGTTGATATCTCACCCCAGGTTATACCCTAGAAGAATCTAGTGAATGTCCTCGCGCTTCAACATATCCTGCTATCAAACCCGCATTCCAGGCCCCCAGCGTCTCCCGACGTCGCGCTGTGCAAGTCCCATAGGCCACCAGCCCATGATCTAAAACCAAGGCCTTCAAAGAGTCGTAATCGCCCGCCCGCGGCTCACGGGCGAGGCCAACAGAACCAGGCTATCTGACTTTTTGACTACAATCGGCCAGAAGCCGTCATAGCCGAGAGCTCTCGAAAGCGGTCATTCAAGCCGCTGACATTTCCATTTTCGGCCTTTAGTGGGCGCTATAACCCTTTCCGAACACCATATCAAGAAGCTTATCAACATAGGGAATCGGGATGGACAGCGACTTGGTGGACACCTTGAACTTATCGCCATCCCGCTCAATTAAGACATAATCATTGCGGAATGGCTTAGCGTCCGCATGCAAAGCATGCCTAGCGTAAAGGATGCCACTTGCGGATAATGTTATTGTAATCGCAATGACAAAAACAATAGTCAGCGTTAAATGAGTGTGCTTTTCCCCCGTCAGCAGCGCCGAGAAAAACGCCATGAGATTCCAAAGAACCAACCACCACGTTACGCCCATCATGCCCGGAAGCCAGTCTTTACTAAAACAAACAAAACTCAACACCCAAAAAGCAAAGGTAAAGATGATTGTAAAACGAAAAAAATTTATGTTAGATTTAAAGCCAGTTTTTTTTACAGCATCGACCATATCCCTTGAGATATCCTTATGGATATCATTCGAGAAAAATCGTCTTATGGAGCCACAAAAAAATAGAATAAGGAAAAACGGAATGATCTGAGAGGCACCCGCATAAAAGTAATGTCGCGCCCCAAGATAGTCATTAGATTCCAAACCGAGCTGCTTGAAGTATGAGTATTCATATGCAAACCCAAGCCACAATAAAGGAACAAAAACACAGAACACAACAAACTGACTGCCTTTGATGTACTTGCTAAGTATGTCACGCACGGAACTACCTTTTGATGGTTGTATTAGGATTACATTATTGTCATCTCGTCGCTATTCTACTTAGAACTTTATTGGTAGACCTGCTCGAACCCAAAAGCCTGCCAAATGACAGTGCACGCGAAAGCTATCAGACGAGTTGGGTGGCAGGCTTACACCAACAACGTTATGCAGCCACGTTAGATGGCGACTATTTTACTATCGACACAACTGCTTCCAAGTGATGGCCTCCTTTTCCACATAGCGCACCCGTCGAGTTGGAGTGGCGCCTATCTCAGCATCAGAGCGCCACTAAAAAAACCGCTGAGTGGCACGCAGTAGCTACCTACCCAGGGCAGTTTCGTAGACAGCCTCGCATGCCAGTCCAGCTACTCGGCGTCTATCAGCCTCTGCTGCGTAGGCCTCCGCCATTTCATCAAGCCCTCCAAGCAGCTCGGCAAATTCTGATAGTGTTGAGTTCTCTCCGATTAACTACTGCACCAGAAGTCGTGGCGCCATATGGACTCCTATACAAGGTAAGACTATTTAGCCAATAAAAAGAAAAATCACGTAGTTTACGATAAAATAAGCATCGAATTCCCCTTATCATTCACCAACTTCCTATGACACCCTTATCCAAAAGCTGGCACGAGCACCCAGTATATGTCGCTGCTGTTGCTGTTGCCGGCACCATTGGACTATCCGTCTTGCTATATAAAGAGGTGCTACTCCCTGCTCAAATGGCTGCACGGGATTTCAAAATCGAGGAGCTACGCAGAGGGATTGACTTATTAACCAATCAGAAATTTGATTTGGAGCAGCAGCTAAGGCAAGCTGGGACGCTGAATAGTGCCACTACAAAAAAATTCGAAGAAAAACTAAATCAGGTTAATAGCGAGTTAATAAAAACGACAACTACACTTAACGAATACAAAATTGGCAACTTGTTCTTTAACGGAAGCCCCTACCCCATCGAATTTGGAAAAGTTAAGGTTGGGCAAAGCATACATCTTGTTTCTCAAAAATACCCTGATGCACAATTAGAAAAAATGGATGGATATTGGAGTGCAAAAGTGGAGCATCCATACTTCAGCAATGTAGCATTCTATTTTTTCGAGAAGGACGACAATCCAATCTACCAAATACGGTACAGCGCTCGATACAGCACCGACGTTGGCCCTGATTTTTTACAAAATCATATAGAGCTGATTCTTGGCGACCCGTTGGCCGTTTCCGAGAGACACTTTATATGGTCAGCTCAACAAAACTTAGCTATATACAAAGACGAAGATCATGCGTTCGTTTTGGGCAAGCAAGGACAACCACCTGGCGGTTGGGAGAGACCCTTAATTAGATTCCTCGAAAAACAAAATACACGAACTAGCGAAATCAACCAAAAACCTCAACAATAGCTTTCCGTCGCATCTCGCACTCACCATACGAGAACGCCAGATCAATGTAAGCCTTGTTCAATGCATCCCACGACTCTGTATCTAGCTCAGGTATTGGTGGGCAAGGCTCTGATAAGTTAGCGGGTAGTGTTGGCCGCGCGAATCCCTTCATTGATGCGCCGCAACCGCTCAGGATCAATACGGCAATCAGCGGGTAAAGGTTTTTCAACTTCAACACGGGTATACCTCTCTATAACTGTAGGTTTAACGGAACTTAGAAGATTTATCTGCCCCTGTAGCTCAGTAGAAATAAGTGTTAGACGTTCTGACTCTTCACGGAACGCCCTGAGATCGGCAACGTACTGAGCGGTTTGGCAGTCAGCCTGCCCTTTTCTGTACTGGATTCCGCCATAGATCAGCAATCCCGCCCAAGCCGCCGCCGACACGGCCACACCTGCAGCGACACTCACAAATCCAGACCTGATATACATATCTTCCTCTCCGCTTGACGGCGCCGCTCCAACCCGCGCAGTTTCTTGCCACCGGCATACACCCAACGTGGCAGCTCATTGCAAGCTGCTTTCAGATCCCCGGCACGCAGCCGGCGTAGCAAAGTAGAGCCGCCGTAGGCGCCGGGCCCGACGTTGTAGACGAAGCTAGCCAGCGCAACGCGTACGCCGTCGGGCAGTTGGCCAGGCGTCGAACCGTCCACAACTGCCAGCGCCTTACGCACCTCCTGCTCGGTCAGCGCATCACACTGGGCCGGTGTGGCCACATCGCCCAACTTGACGCCGTGCGTGTATCCCTCGCAGATAGTCGGTATCCCTACAGGGTCGGCGTAGGCAACGAGCGAGCGCCCCTCCCAAGCGGCGACCAAGCCAATAGTCGCTGCAATTACTCCTGTGCCGATCTTAGTTTTTAGATCCACGTTTCCACTCCTTGAAGCTCCCCCAGGCACGCTGCAGACCACCAACCAAACGGGCTGCCGACCGCAAGAAGTCTGGTAGCTTGATCACAATAAGAATCAGCACATATGCTGCCCAAAGCAGCAACACGAACTCTTGCAGCGTCCACTTGTAGATCAGTAATGCTGAGCCGGTGGTAATCGGCAGATGTGCTCCATCGTTGTGCAGCATCGGTTTCTTCCCCTTCGTATGTACGGTCGGCATGGCTGTCTCCCGTGAAGCGCTGCAAAAGCAGCAGACGTAAAAAAACCGCTTAGGCGGCTTACAAAAACTACTGCTAAGGTTCGACTATCTGCATCCCCAGAATCCACAAATTTGCGTTCTCAAGAAAGACATCTTCAGCGTTGAGTTTGACCGACCCTCTTTTAATCGAGAATGTCCCGCTTCCTTGTTCCGCTATCACACTCACATCCCGTTGATAGAAAAAACCTGCGCCAGGCGGCACAACCGAGAGCAGTTGCCCCGTAGTCGGGTTGCGGAACTCCACCGAAAAGCTGTTCAGCCCTTGCTGTGTGCCCGCTGAGATACTGATTGGCACATTCGACTTCCTTGGGGAGATGAGCGCAAACTTTTCTTGAGCAGCCGAAATAGGCTGGTGAGTGACTGTCAGTACGCCTGCATTGAATGACAGTGTCGGCTTCACTTTTGCAGCTGTGACGACATTCCAATTCGAGCCGTCAAACACTACACTCCCATTCAGAGGAACAGTGGGTGCAATGGTGATTGTTGTCGATGTGAAATCAACAATTCGCGCATCGACATTTCCGACAAAACTCGGACTCATAACTGGCGCTTCAAAGCCACTTGGGACGGGCGGGTGTGTGATCGTGAATGTTCCGTCGCTATTTTCCGCAATGGACACGCGGGGCCTAAAGTAGGTCTCAGCGTCGATCGTCTTATCGCCCAGATTGACGATCAAAGACATGTCCTTGCTCATCGAAATCGCGGCAAAGTCTAGCCCCACAGAGGCACCAACGGTAATTCCGAAAAGTGCGAGCGTCTCGTCGGGACAGACAAGCAGCCCACCTACTTTCGGAAAGCCCCGATCAAAATTAACGATAATATCGCCATTGCTATCTACGGCTGGCTGACCGGAGAAACCACGCGGCCGATGATCGATGTCGCTAATAAAGCGCCATCCACCGCCTTGTACTGCCTGACGAATCGCCCCAAACTGAATATAGGTTGGGCCAAATTGTCTTAGCAGATCAGAGACTTTCCACTTTTGATTGAACTCATCCTTAAAGCCCACTAGTTGCGCACCGTTTTCAAGCCCATCCGCATCTGCAAGGCTTTGCCGTAGGGCTGCATCCCCCACCGCAACAAAATAGCCACCTTCTACCGCCCATTCGCCTGTTGTCGTGTACGGCAGAGTTAACGATGCGCCGGCACGATATAACTCCCCGTCACGCCAGAAAATCTGGTTTCGCTCAGTGATCTCCAGCCCCTGGCGGTACACCCCAACGTCTTGATAACCTGAACTCCTCAGAAAGTTGTCAAATCTGCTCTCCAATACATCACGTTGACGCTCTGCTTTACGCTCAATGCCATACCAGGTCAGCCGATCTCTGCCAAAGCGATCCGGCCAGATTTCTTTCTCGGTGTCGTTTTCTCGATGATCAAGGTTTTGCGAGTTATCGAACAAATCCTGGGGCGCAGGGCTGCCCAGCGGGTTGCCGGTTTTATATGTCGTCATATCAAACGCCCATAAAAAACCCGCCGAAGCGGGTTGATTGATGCTGGTGCCGGTGTCAATCCGGCGGATTGTTGTTGTCATCTGCGTACACACGCACGTCGTAATTTGCTGCAGTCACATCAGTAGCGTCTGTGCCTCGGGCCTGGATGTTCGTAATCAGAGCTGGCTTTATCCAGTCAGCCGTCAGACCAAAGTAGATGTGCGGCAGCTCCTGTTTCAGGCTGACCTCTGGCCAAGGCTGCGGAATGTCGGCAATGATCGAGTAATTATCAGGCCCTGGAGACGCCACGAACGGACCGATGAACTTGCCATCTGGCGTCCGGTAGCCCACAGAATGCGACGCACCGGCAACCCAGCGCAAAGGCTCACTGATGCGCAGCAATACTCCACCAGATGCAGGACTGATATCAATCAGCAGGCCCATCTGCGCATTGCCTGGCTCATCATCAAACAGCGGCACATAAGACAGGTACTCACTGTTGAAAGCGTCCATTTCTGTGCCAAAGCTGTACTCACGGTTTCGATAGGCCTGCTCCCGGCGTCGGCGCATACCGATTCGCCAGGCCCGGACCCGGTCTGTCACGCCGTCGAGTTTCAATTTCTCCAGCTTGAACCCCTGATCCCCTGGCAATAAGCACTTCACCGTCATTGACGTCCAGGTCTCCGCGTCGATGTACTCGACCTCCACCCCGTCCGGGTCCATGGGCTTACGAGGACTCACGCTTTCACGCAATGGCTTGGTCATGTTCAGCGTTGAGTAGCTTTGCTCGAACTGCGTGCGCACATCATCGCGAACCGGACGAATCAGGCCGTGCGATACAGTCAACTCAGAGAACCCGGCCCGGAAAGCAAGTTTCAGGGCATCTTGAGCCGTTGTTAGGTCATACACATGGTCGAGCGTTTCGCCCCTAGTCTTCCAAATTGCATCCAAGCGCCTCAGCTCGTCGGCATCCAGATTCAGGTCCGAGTAACCAATTGAGCCGGTGATATAGCGAGCAAATGCAGAGATGTCCCGCGTCGGCTGCGGTGACGACCAAGTGCCGTCACTTTGCAGAACTGGCAGGATTCGCGTGGCCACCACATTAATCTGGTTCTCCGATTGTGCGCCGAGCCGTCCACCGACTCGCAGCTTGGCCGCCATCGTGGTCCAACGCGGGTAACTTGTTCGCGTCCGCAGACGGCTTTTTAGGCCATACCACTGGATGGTGTCTTTGACCTGCGTTGACGTGGCGCTCGCCCCTACACGGCGAACCCGTACAGCCGGCCGCATCTGGGGAACACTGATGTGCTCAGTCACACCGATCTGATCCAGCGTCCAGTTTTCGTACCACTTGCTGATCGTCGCACGCGGTCCACCATCTGCATTGCGGTACTGTATTTCAATACCCACCCCCTGATCCGTAACATCACCGTTCTCGCGTACGTACCCTAAGCCGTTTGGAAAAAAGAAGTCGATTTCAAGAGCTGTCGTTGTCTCTTTGGCTGGCGTAGCCACAAACTCGCTGCTCCACTCGCCATAGACGGTGCCTCCCTCGTAACTCACTACCGCGCCACTGCTCGTCAGGGAGGGAAAACCAAGCCAAGCCGGATCATTTAACCCATTTGGCAATAATCGCCACACTACTATTTGATGCGGCGAGTATTGCTCAACGTACCACTGGCGGGAAGGATGCAAAGCGAATGTGAGGACGTACTCACCGGGCTCGAGCGCGTTGTACCATGGCCCTAGCGTCCCAGGGATCTCCGTATCAGAGGGCTGCAACCGCAACTCAATCCAGCCTGTACCGTGAGCATCCAGGCCACTGGCAACCACCACAAGCGCTATAGCAGGCCCACTGCCGATGCGCATTGTGACCTCCGCGCCCGACAATGGCATCACATGCTTGAACTGCCCGTAAAAGCGATTACGTATATTCAGGACCGTCCCCTCTCGCGTCACAGAGTAAGTTAACGGCAGTGAAATACTAACCAGCGTGCCCGCCCCCCATCCAGAGGGAAACTCACTTTCCGATGAGCGCCAGATATAGTTCCCATCAAACGAGTAACTCGCAGGCTGCGTGTTCTCGCGATTCGCCATCTCCGTGGACATTTCCAGACCTGCTGTACCCGACGACGTGCCGCCGACTGCCGGGACTGTGTGCCAGTGCTCATGTGTGGATGTGCCAGAAAGATCGGCCCCTGGACCGTAAATGGCATAGGAGCCGTCAGCGCCCAAAGCAGAAAACGGCGTATCGCCTACTTTCACGTCCGCATCATTGATCTGGTACTGACCAGGGCCGATACACGCATGGAACTCCAGCCACTGCTCCCTCCAGTTAACGAAGCGTCGGCGTGGTGGCGTCAAATAATCAGGGAATCGACGAAAACGGCCAGCCAGCTCCGGCACGACATCACCCAGCTTCGCCTGGTTGGCCTTGGCTGAAGTCGTCTCAAGACGCTGGCCCTGCTCCGGGGAGCCGTAGTTCTGGCTCCCGCTCTTTGGCATCAGCCATCCAAAGGCAAAGTTGAAGATGCTGCCCAGTAACTTGCCCAAACCCGAGAACACGCCGCCATGCTGTATCAGACGCATTTCCACGTCATCATCAGCAGCCAGGTGACGATCCGCCCACTCGAGCATCGGAAGCGGCTGGCCATTGACCGTCACGTGCGACTTGGGCAGCTCGGCCAGCGTATACGTCAAGCCTTTAGACGCAAAAAAACCGGCTAAAGTGCCGGTCCATTCGTGCGTCTCGCAGGGCTGCTCACACGTCCCGCTAAGAAAGACTCTGATTGTCATAAAAAACAACCCGCGTATAGCGGGCCTCAAAAGCGTTAATCTTGGTGAGCGTTGGGCCCGTGCCGACATCCGTCTCCAGCACCCAAAGTCTGCCGTCTGCCTCTACGACAAGCCCGACATGGACACAAAGCCGTGCGCGCCAGCCGGTTGCAATAGCGCCTGAACTGGGCTGCACTTCCTTGAACCCACCCTGCTCCCGCACTTCGCTGGCCGCCATGGTCAGGCCCGCTTTATCGTCTGGGTCTGTTTCCGAATAGCTGGGCAGCATGGGCCTGCCGAACAGCGAAGCTCTGGCCAACCTGACCAACCCCCAGCAGTCCAGCTCCGGAACGGTACGGCCAAACGGCTTGTACCGTGTACGCAGAAAGTCATCAATCGTCATAGCCATTGAATCCCCGGTGCCGTCTCTGCCGTATAACGCTCTCGCGGCCAGGCAGTATTGAGCAGGTCGTAGTAACTGGCCTCAGCAACAAACGCGCCGTTTTCAAACTGCCCGCTCAGCACAGTCATGACATACGGCCGCTCGGCCGGCGCCGTAATATCGCTGGCCAAGTACGTCCGGCTTGTCAGCGTCACCATCTGTCCGGATTCAAGCATCGCATCGACAATAGGCCGAATGCGGTCATTGGCCCCGGCAATAGCAAACCGCAAAGTCTGCTGGCCAGAGGCGTTACGCGACGGCAGCGACAACTCGACGGCCGCCGCTTCAAACAGCACCAGTTGGCCATCAACCCCCAGCATCCGATCCTCATACCCCTGAACGATCCGCACCGGGGTGACACCGGGCGCGGACACTTCCAGCGTATAAAGCAGCATCGCATCCATCGGAGCGCTGGCATACACAATTTCTAAAATACTCATGCTTCTGGCCACTCCCGATTAAGTGCAACATCGATGATGCTCGACCCAAGAACAAACTCGGGGAACTCGCCCCAACCGACCGGCATCAGAGGACGCTCCCATACCTCCAGCTCCGCAGAAAACTGCCAGCGATCCACGCCAAGCAGCACAGGCCCGCGGTACATACTGGAGAAGCGGCACACTAGTACGGACATGCCCAACGGCGTCAGCCGCTTGATGTTGAACCACTCTGCCCCGTCTTTAATGGCGTCCCGAAACCACGCCTCAAATAGCGCGGCTTCATTGGCTTTAAAGATCCAGGTAAAGGTCTGCATGCTGGGCACAGAACTAAAACGACGGCGCTGCCGTGCCCGTCCATCAGCCATGGTCGTACGCTGGAACGGTTGAACATGGTTGGCCTGGTGGTCTGCCCGTAGTCCATTCGGGAGACCTGCAGGGAAATCAATGTTGGTTTCTATCATCCCGGTTAACGTTCCTTTGCTATAACATCAACAGAGCCTTTTCTAATTACGGAGATACGCATGTCTGAAAAATCATTGGAAGAACGCATTAAAGAATTAGAAGACCAATCGAAAGGTCTCGAAATGGCAACGTACTTGCTTGTAAATGCCATTTGCGACGAAGGCAGAATTAGCATCGAAGGTGTGGCGTCAGCATTCAAAAAAATGTCTGAAGCAATGTCCGATACATACGGATTTGGGGGAACAGCTACCGGGCTACCATTTGAAAGGATCTCTGCACTGCTTGACGCCACAGCATCCTCTGTCAAAAAACACCAAGGCGAAAAATAACCAAACCCCAACTGCTCACCTTCCCTGCCTCCGCCAGCCCAACATAGATGATCCTGCTTCAGTAAACCTTCCGCCAGTGGCGACATCCTCAATCATCACATCAATAATCAGCTCTTTATCAGATCGCTGTTGTTCCACTTGCGTTCCTGGCGGAGCATTATGAACATTCACGACAACTGAAACGCCATTGCTTTCGTTTGTGGTGGCGTCCTTGTTGCTCACGACATGGCCACGGGTATTGGGCAACATAAATTGCTGACCATTTGCCGCATTGAATACCTCTGGCGCCCCGTTCTCGTTGATGCGGTACATCTTGCCTGGCTGTGTGGGACCGCCGTATTGGCGGCCACTATAGCTAGCGCCACTGATTGCCGACACTACCGACATAACTTGAGGCGTCGTTGCCGCAACTGCCCCAAGGTTTGCTGGAAACGGAGCAGAGTTCCATGCCTTCGAGATTGCGCTGTAAGCATTGACCGTAGCATCTGCGATAGCAAAAGCCTTGGAAGCCGCAAACATCGCTTTATAGATCCCTGACTGCTCACCTTGAGACTGCTTCATCACGCCAGCCAAAGCGCCAAACGCATCGCTCGCCGAAGCCAACATCACATGATTTTTCGCCTGCTCAATCTGAGCCATTCGGTCTGCATGCTGCTTAGCCGCCTCTTGCTCCAGCTCATCATAGGATCGCTTTGTCTCGATCTGCAGTTCACGAGCTTGGCGTAAACGCTCCAACTGATCGTCATACCGCTTCTGCTCGGCTTCAGCCTCAGCCTCATATCGAGCATACTGGTCGTCGAACGCGCCCCCGGACAGAGGTTGGACGTTGCCCATGATGTACTGGTCGGCTTGCTGCCCGCTGCCGAATTTCTGCCGCTGCTGTTCGATCTGCTGAATATTGAACAGCGCCCTTGCCATCGCCTCACCTTGTTCTACCTGTTCTGGCGTGGCGAATTGATTCAGTGACGCGCGCGCCTGTGCAACCGCCAGCGCCTCCCCTTGAAGACCAGCGAAGTACAGCGCTTGCCCCAGCCGATCCAATGTCTCAATGTTCGCCTCGTCGGCCCGGCGGCGCTCTTCGGCGGCTTGTTTGGCCTTACGCTCCCCCTCTGATTCCGCCTTTGTAGCCGCGGTTTTTGCGCGCTTAGCCGCATTCAAGCGGTCAATCTCTGTAGCCTCTTGCCGTATTTGCTGAATCCGCTCTTCAGATACGTCTTTCAGACTTGATATGTATCGTTCTGCCGCTTTAGTTGCGCTGCCATCGTCTTCAATCGCTTGGCGGCGCTCCTGTAAACGCTTCAGGTAGTCATCTGTCTGAGCGTCATTCATGGCGCTGCTAAGCTCTCGAGTGCCGGCCGCAGCGTCTCGCGCCGCAGCAGCGACCTGCCGATTTGCCTCTGCTACCAGATCGAGCTTCTGGCGTGCATTCTCCGCCTCAAGCGCGGTTTTCGCTGTCGTGGCGATTTGCTCGGTCATCTGACTGACCCATTCCCGCGACCGGCCATTTACCTGTGCGTAGGACTCAACCATCTCCAGCAGAGCGGAATCCAGCTCCTGGTAGGATATTTCTCCACGCTTGGCCGATTCGATAACTTCAGCAATACCGTCCGTGTTCTCGGCTCTCCATTTTGCTACCGCCCGTGTGCCATCGGCCAGTGACCCACGCGCCAGGCTATCGAATGCTTCGCCCAGTTTGCGGACTGCCGCGTCCAGGTCAAGCTGAGCCGACTGCTCGGCTAATTTTCGCTGGGACTCCGACAATTCGGATATTTTTTTCTTCACATCCTCCAGCGTGTCACCCATTCCCGCCAAGTCGATTTTGGCGGTATTGGCACTATCGCTAAACAGATACATGCCGGCAGCAGCGGACGCTACTAAGCCAATAATCCCTACCGGCCCGCCCAGGATGCCTAACAGAGTAGCCCCTGTGCTAGCAGCAGCTCGCTGCGCGGCGACCAAAGCAGTAGTGGCCGCTCTGTTCGCATTCTCTGCCGAAGTGAGGGCCGCAAAGGTCCCAGTCAAGCCTGCGTTAGCCTGTGCGTGGGCCAGGGCAGCCTGTGTGGCAACAGTGCGAGCTTGAGCAAGCCGCAGGTTCTCCGCTGCTTCTGCCCGTGCTGCCAACATGGCTTGGGCGCTGGACAAGGCCGCAGCCCCAGTCCGAGCAATGTACAGAGCCAAAGCACCTGCCCCAGCAGTCATGAGTGATTTAACGATTACGTCGATGTTCTCGCCCAAGCCTACAATCGCTGCAGACATGACGCTAGTCGCGCCACTAGCCTGGTTGGCTTCACCTACATAGGCAGTCAAGTTATTGCGCATCGACGTAAACGCGTCTCGGACCGTGACTGCCATCCCGTCAGCAGCAGCCTTATTTACACTCAAAGCCTTTCGGAATCCCTCGGCGAGCTGATCGGTCGTGAGCTTGCCCTCCGCTCCCATTTTCCGAATTTCTTCACTGGTCTTCCCGAGAGCCGTAGCCATGTCTTGAGCTAGCGACGGGATACTGATCAGCAGCATTTCCCACGCATCTGAGTCGACCCGTCCCTTAGATAAGGATCGAGAAAAAGCACCCATCGCGATCTGTGCACGATCTGCGCTCGTCGCGCTTCGCACAAAAGCGTAGCTCAGGCTGTCTGTGATATCTAACGATTCGCTTGCGGAATATCCCATCGTGCGCAGGGAATCTGCGGTGCGAATATAGATTTCTTGGGCTTCTGCCAATGAACGATATGTGCCATTGGCGGTCGCCAGCAGCCGCCGCTGTACCATCTCGTACTCGGCAACACTCGCAGATGCCATACGCACGCGCTCGGCCATTTCGTTGTAGCCTTCGGCCATCTGGATCAGATTGTTGACACCCTGCAGAGTCAACAACCCACCCAGAACCTTGCCCAGCCCCCCCAGGGATGATGAGGCTCCATCTGCATCGCGCCCGAGACCTCGCACGGCAGCCGCCGTCTTGGTCATCGTGAAGTTGGCCTCGCCAGCTGCCTTATCCGTTTTTCCAAACTGGCGCTCAAGTCTATCAAGGCTGGAATCCGCAGCCTGCGTCCCGTTTATCAGCTTGCTCGTTTCGGCTTCTACGGTGAAATAAATCGTGCCCACATTCTCGCCGGCCATTATTTCGACTCCATCACAAAATTCGTATTAACATCACTGGGCAATGGCCAGGAGATTCGCATGACAAAACTAGAACTAACTATTTCAAATACGCAACCAATAGCTGTAGATCCGACCAGCGAATCAATGAATTACATGGTGATGGTCGCGTTTCCAAAAAGCACTTCCAAGAACTATTCAGCAGCACTTTCTTTGGCGCAGCACGCAAGTCAATTCAAGGTGGCCAATATCGGCGATACCTTGATGAACATTGCTCTATTTGACAAAACCACCAAAGACGCACAGACCGCTGTTGCCCTGATTCAGCGCGTCGGAGAGTGGAAGGGGGTGATGATATTCTCCAATGGCGTGCGTGCAAAACGCTGGTATGAAGTCACTGAAACACTCAACTGCTTCATACAATCAGCACAATGCCGCAACCCATTAGCTCACTGCGTTTCAATAATCGACGACCCGGAAGCGCCTCCTTCTATGCGGAACATAGTCTCCATCGTAGAAGGAAGCCGCCCAATAAAGACCAAAACAGTCGGTATTCGTCGCTTCGCTTTTCCCTGTAGATTGTTGCTACGCGATATGAAAATCGAGCGTGGACATCCAGCAAGCATCCCTGACCAGATTCATGCGGCAGGCGTAGCACATAACAAACTCCTATGCCCACGGTTTAATCCCGACGCCTATGCTCAGGTCGAAACTGAATGGCGAGAGACAGATGACATTTAGCCTCGCATTGCGACAACCTTGTCATGCCAGGCCAGCGCTTCCTCCATTTCTGTCTTGCTCGGCGCCCTTGCCCCTGGCGCGTCGCTCTGCGTAGGCGGGAACTTGGCCCGCAGAGCTCCCACGAGACTTGTCATAGTCATCTGCCAAGCGTCGCGCTCCGAGACGCCAAGGTGGGCCATGGCCATGGATACATGCGCCCGGGCGTCAAACTCCTGCGCATACTCGGGTTCCTGATCTGCCGGCCTGGGCAGTTCCGGCAGCGCTCCAGTGACACCGTGCTTCAGTAGGCAGCGCGCCAGAAGCACAATGGTTTCCGGCTCAACCTGGCCGGATTGGTAGTGCGACTTATCCCCCTGCTCTACCCAGGCCCCAAACACATCGGACAGATCATCCTCGGAGCAGGCGAACACCACGGCCAGCGAATCGGCTAGCGTCGGATTCTCGCCCATGACCGCGGCGTAGAGCTCCACGATTTCCCGCGGTTCGCCCAGTTGCGACATGGCATAGAGCGACGGGCGCAGGATATGCACCCGATCGCCCACATGGACGCCGACTTCACCGACATCCGTAAGGATCATCATGCGGTCACCGTAACCGCGCACTCTCCCTTCTTAGCCGAGTCTGCCGTGCTGGTTGCTGTGATCGTTGCGGTACCGGCGGCTACGGCGGTGACCATCCCGGTCTGGGAGACAGTTGCTGTGTCGGTATCCGAGGACGACCAAATAACACCTTGGGCCGCACCGGTGGGCGTGATCGCAGCGGCCAGTTGACGGGTTGCGCCTTCGGCAATGCTGGCAGTGGCTGGGGTAACCACCACCGTATCCACGGCTGGAGCGTCAGGATCTGGCGTATCTTCCACCATCAAGCCGAAGTCACTGGCCGTTGCACTGGCCTCAAACGAATAGGTAGCCACATCGTCATAAGGCGCAGAGCGCGACATATTCGTCACGATGGCAAAGAAGGTGAACGTCAGGTCTGGGAACGTCAGACGAATCCAGGCCACTGGCTCACCGCCCGTTGCTTCTGGCTTAATGACGTGCTTGGTCAGCGCGATCAAGGCAGCAGCACCGGTACCGGCTACTTTCAGCACGCCATCGCCAGATACGCTCAGGGTCTGGAACGTGGCTAGGTTCTCACGCAATGCGCCAATGGAGTCATCAGCCGTCGCATCGGTGGTTTCCCATTCGATAGTTAGCTCTTTGGCGCGCATGGCGCCCAAGCGTTTCCAGTCTGCCGCGGCGGGCATCACATCGCCACAACCAATGGCATATTCCAAAATGGCCACACGGCCAACAAATTTCTGATTCTTGCAGGTAGCCATCAGGCCCTCCTAAATAATGATCTCAAAATCAACCTGAGCCCACGCCCGGTTTTCTGTGGTGAACCCCGGGCCGACTGGCTCGGTAATTGCTCGGATACTGGCGGCACCGCATGGCACGGCATCGCCCATTGCGGCCTGTAGCAGCACCTCGGTGTCTGTCATGACCTTCTGCGCGTCGCTGCGGTCGTTGCGCTTACCCAGCAGCACCACGCGAAATCGTGGATAGCGGGTTTCAACAACGGGTCCAGCTCCGCCTGTTTGCTGGACGATGCAGTAGCGGCTGGCGGCATCCTCGGGTCTGGATGATTCGACCCATGAGAACATTGCCAAGTAATCTGCTGGCAGAGCCGCCACTACCCAGTTACGAACGTCGATCAAAAGCACGGTATGCGTTCCTTAAAATGCGCGGCACGTCAGCGGCGATCTGGTCGAAGCCTGCCGTCAAGAAGTGAGGTTCGCCGTTCGGGTCCCAATACTGGCCCTGGTTTCCAGGACGGTCTTGGCCTTTGAGCACACCAGGCGCTGAATGGACAGCAGCGGCATACTCAGCGCTGTAGCCGTTTCGGCCTGTCACCTTGTCGCCGTCAGCTTTGATTTCCACGAAATGGCTGTTAATCAACGTACCGGTATCTACCGGCGTCATCGTGGCAGCCGCCGCCCCCCCTTGAGACAGGACCGCGTACACGGCAGCCTCCGTCCTGCGCCCTTGGATCTCGGCCTGGAGCTTGCGCATGTTGTTCTTAACCTGCTTGATTCCCCGGACTGCCATCACGTCACCAATAAGAAGTCAGGCTCTTCTTCAAAGAAAAACATATCCCAGCCTGTTACTGCTCGGATTTCCTGCCATTCAGTCGAGCCATTGAGTTGAATCAGATCCAGAAAGCGCGGCCGTTTGTCCTCGGTGTAGATCTGATTGCGCGTGACGAACTCCGCGCCCAGCGAGTCCCGCATTTGTTCCGACTTAGCCGCCCATGTGCAGGCGATCTCGTATGGCTCACCGTATTTGCTGCCGCCCCACTCGTCCGTGCCTATATAGGGCTTCACGGTGGCGGTGTTGGTATAGCTCCAGTTAGCTGTTTCGCTCATCAACGCCCCCCAGAATGACAGCCACCCTTGGCAATCCACAGGCCACCATGAGCCTGGACTGTAGGATCAGGCGGAATCAGCCCAGTAGCGCAGCCATGTTTATCTAGGCCGCGCAGCAACCCAAGCATCCCGCGCCACCGGTCGGCAAAGCCTTGATACCGGAAGGAGCGGGACGCGCCGCTCGGGCCAGTTTGGCTACTGATGTACTTATCCCCTTGCCCGTAAGCCATGAGGGCCAACAGATAGGACTGGATCAGCAGCGCTACCGCTGGCGTGTAATGCTCGTCTAGGCACCCTTGGATGCTGTTTACCAGTTCAATCCAGGCGGCCAAGATGAAATCAGGGACTTTGCTGATCCCTTGACTGGCCAGATATTGCTGGGCTTGCTCAGCGGTAATCATGTAACCCCCAAAAAGAAAACCCGGCGCTTGGCCGGGTCAGTTCAATTGCAGCGATGGCTGCATTTGTTCAGATATTTGATTCACCCGCGTTACCAAGGGCGGCTTGCGGCGTTTATGTTCGCTCAACCCTCGGCCGCACAGGCTGGCAAATCGGTCTTGCGCATCGAGTGCAGCCTTGGCCTCAAACCACTCCTGAATGAGTGATGGTGCGGCTTGGTGCTGCTCCAGCACATCAAGGACCCAGCGCCGAAATGCCTGTGCTTTGCTTGTGCGGGAAAACATGCCAATCAGATGGGCTCCACGAAGGCTGAATACTCGCGACCGCATGACCAAGTTGTCCGAGAACACCGGATTGGTGGTCTCGACAATCTGCGTCATCGACTCCGAGAACTCCGCCCGATATTTGTCATACAAGCGCGTCACAGAGTCAGCGCGGCTGTACCCCAGCGCCCGCGCTATATCTGCTGCGCTGGCCCAGTGCTTTCCGTCTTTCTCAATCAGACGAATGGTTTGGTTTTGGAACATCAGTTCTTTCATCGTTTCGTTCTCCGAAAAGAAAAGGGCCGCCCGCAATGGGCAGCCCCGGACTTTTCAAAGCTCTTCCACCCTCTCAGGCTCGGCACCTACCGATTTAAGGCTGCTTGGAAGCGCCTGCCCGAACAGACGGGCATAAAAAAACCGCCTGGATGGCGGTTACTTGGCTTTGGTCTGCTTGCTACCCGCATCCGGCGTTGCTGGGGTCAACTCCCCGGCCTTCTGCTGTGCTTCTTGCTTGATACGCTCAGCTTCGGCGGTTGCTTCACCGATGATGCGGTCAGCCTCGGCCTGGGCCTCCTGCTTGGCTTCTTCCACGCGTTGCGCAAGCTCAGCTTGGGCACGTTCGCGCATCGCATCAATCTCCGCTTGGGCCTGCTTTAGGAGATCGCCGGCCTCATCGGAGGCTGGCGCAACTTGAGTCAATGGGATGACGTTGGCCTTGAGAGATGGGTGTACCTTCTCCATCTCTACTACCTGACCAACGATTACCCCGTGCCAAGCACGAACGACTTGATATTTAGCCATCCCCATCCCCTTAGTCCAGGTCAGCGCCGTACAGCACGCCGGACTTACCGTCGCCGTCACGCTTGATCTGCAAGCCCATGGCCGACATGATCTGGAAGTTGTGGTTGTCCTGCGGGCGCAGGCGCAAAAGCGGCACGGTGCCGACGGCCATACCGACCAGAGGCGAAACAACGTCTTGACGGCGCTGATAAGCGATGAACTCGTTGCCGGACAATGCAAACGTCTGGCGAATCGAGCGGGCAGGAATGAAGCTCTTGACCGCATCCAGAACGGAGCCAGCAACGGTGCCGCCACCAGTACCAAGTTGAATCAGGTACGGCTGCGACAGATTCGCCCAAATCTCGGGCGACACCCACAGCACATCGTAGGCCTCGACCTTGTTGTTGCGCGCTGCTTGAGCGAATGCGCCCTTGGTGAAGAACTCGATGATCTGCTGCGGCGTAGCCGTGGTCAGATCGATGTTCGCACCACCGACACCACTGCCCAGGTTCAACTTGACCGTATTGCGATGGTTCTTCAGGCCTTGACCGGGTTTGCCATCCACACGGATTCGCTCGGAACCGCTCAGCACATAGCTGACGATACTCTTATAGAACTTGCGCAACTTAGCGGCCTGGGAGTCCAGCACCAGGTCAATCCCAGCGGTACGCAGGCCAGCATCATGGCGCCAGTTCACCCCGTAACCTGCAGTGAAGATTGGCACCGGGTCGCCGTCGTTATCGTATTCGGTGTGATCAAACGAGTACGGAGCCTGGCCGTCGATGCTGATCGACACATCATCAGCGATATCGCCAGCGATGTTGTACGACTTCACGGTCTTGCCAATGTCCAGCACCGTTTGCACGGCCAGCAGGTCATTGACGATTTCCATGCCGGTTTCTTGGTCACGGAAGGTGACGATCTGGCGGTCCACCTCCTGCCAAAATTCGCGGCCCAGGCCCGCCAGCGCGTTGGCCTGCAGCATTTCAGGCGTCATGACGGCGCGGTTGGCCTGGATCAGCGCAGCGTCTTGGTTGTTCCAGATATTGCGGTTGGCCTGCAGTGCCTGGAAATGGCCCAGCAGCCGGGGATTGGCCGCAATCGCGGCTTGAGTCAGAAACATGTCTTGTTCTCCTGTTTAGGGTGCTGGCGCAGCCACAGTGCCCACACGCATGCGTACGCGGATAAAGTCGGTCTGGCCGGAGGTGATCACCGCTTCATCCTGGCTGTAGCCGATCACGGTGTCGGTGTCGCTGGTGGCGATGGCACCCTGACCATTGGCGCCGACCTTGATGGGCGAGTCCTTCTTGTAGGTACCAGCCGGACAAAGCACGGCCAGCTCGCGGCCTTCTTCAACGTAGTCACCCACGGCAGAATCGCCTGCAGGCACAACGTCACGAATGCCCAGACCTTGGTGATAGGCGCTGTTGATGACGTAGACCCGACCCACGGCTGCGACAGCCTGGGCAAACTTGTCATTGGCATCGATCACAGCGAACGTGCCAGGCAGCAGCGCAGCGGCAGCCACACGGGTTTCGGTGACGGACTTGCCGTCGATATTGATGCGGCGGTAGCGGCTCATGGCTTACTCCTGCGGCAGTGCGGTGACATCAGCAGTCAGCGCGTTGCTATTGGCCTGGATGTGGCCGGCGCCCAGCGGCGCAGCAGTGCCCAGGGACTTGTGCATGGCGTCCAGGGCTTCGCCCGACAAGGCGTTGGCGACAATATCGCCATGCGCGGCCGCCACGGCTTTGCGCTTCTCGGCTTCTTCGGCCTTGGCATTGGCGGTCAGCTGATCGGCCAGTTCCTTGTGGTTGGCCTGCAGTGCCGTCACGGCATCGGAAACCGGCTTGATGGCGTCGGCCACGGCTTGGCCAATATTGGCAGTTACGACTTTACTGATATCGCTGGTCAGCTCGGCCTTTTCTTCGGGAGTCAGAGGCATTTCGCCCTCCTGTATGTTGACTGCAGGCCGGGCCTGCGGGGAAAAAATCTTGTCTTTTGCTTTCTTGAAACTGTTGGCGACCATGGCGACCCAGGATTCCTGGCGCACCACGGTGGCGCCGGTATCGTCAAAGACGACCTTTCCGGCTTCGGTCTTGTAGCCATAGACCTCGGCCTGGCCACCATTGCGAACGATCACCGCCTGGCTGTCGGTGAAGTCTGCCACCCAGGCGTATTCGTCGGTGCCCTGAGCAAAGCGCTCTTTGGCAGCGCGATCTAGGCGCTGTTCCTTTTCACGGAACGATTCGCCCACCAGTGCGCCCGAATTGGCCTGCAAGGGTTTGGCCTGATCTGCATTAACCATGAGGCCAACGCCCTGCTCCGGCGTAGCCGCCCCCACCTCATCCATCAGGATGGCGTCATGGTCCATGCTCTTGATCTTGGCGACCCACTGGGCCCCTGCCGCCTGTTGCTCTTCGTTGGCCTGCAGGCGCTCAAGGAACACCGCTACGCTGGTGTGAATTGGCGGCACATCGTCACCTCGCTCCAAAGCTTCGACGCGCTCAAGCAACGCCCGACCTTCCTCGGTGCGCTGAGCAACCTCCACATCCACCCACTTTTCCAGGTAGACGCGGTTGCCGGATTTCTTCACGTTGCGGTTGAATGCGCCCACATGGCCGACATTGATGCCCTCGGGACTGAATGCCGACACGAACTGACCATCCACTTGCGGATGGCCCAGCGGTGCTAGCGTTCCTTCCAGCCCCTGATAGTGGGCATCGATCTCGCTGGCCGGGTACAAGCCGCCGTTCATGATCACGTTGGCAGGTAACGTGTAGCTGGGCAAAACCCAATGCTCTCGTCCGTTGTGAGTGATCTTACGGATCTGCTGGCTGTTGACCTGCGTGGTCACATTGACCTGCATCGGCCCGCTATTCTGTGTCTGACCAGGCATAGCCTCGTTTCTCCATATTGGTTTTTGCTTGTTGCGCACGTTGAATGATCGAAGGCACAACAGGTTTCCCATCGTCATCGACCATCACGCTCACTGTCGTGCACTTGCAGTTGACTGAGTTTCCGTCTTGACTCCACCAGTCCTGCACCTGGTCCCGCGTGAATAGCTTTCCGTGCCGGGCCGCATGGGTGGCCCGCGTTGTGGGACTCAGTGCTGACAAGTGGAGCTCTTTGGTTTGCAGGCCGTAGTCCTGCTCGGCATCGCTGGCCTCGTCCCACTTGGCACGCCTGAGCGCTGTGGTGATTTCAGTGCGTGCAACCCGATGCGCCCGCCGTGTCTCGATACCGGCCTGGGCGGTCAGGTTCTTCGCTACCTCTCGGGGATTCAGGCCGCGCCCTATCCCCTCAGTCAGCACCCGAGTCATGTTTGACTTCACGTCGCCGACAACGCCCTTCATTTCTTCGGCTACCCGAGCACTAAGCAATGCCATACGGCGGCGATGCGGCTCACTGCGTAGAATCTCTTGCAATGAGATGCGCCCGCCCCTGTACGCTGCGGACTGCTGAGACAGGTTGGCGAACACCTGGGCCGTGCCACGTGTAGCGGCTACCTCCACGTACCGGTCAAAGAGCCAGATGTTCTCGTCGCCCCCTTCCAGCAGGATCTCGGCAACGATGGCATCCAGCCTGGCCAGCAAGGTGCGTAACAGATACGTATCCAGCCGGAACTGATAGCGCCGGTTAACCACTGGCTCTGCCGGTATTTCATCGAGCGCGGCGCGGTAGGCCTTGGCTACCTTCTTGATGCGCACATTGAAGTCGCGCATTGCACGCCGCTCCAGCGCATCTACGCCAGTAGGGTCACGCAGGTCACGGGGTAGGATCGGGGGTTTTGGTTTCGTCGCCATCCTCGTCCTTATCGTCGCCTTCCTCTAACGGCTCGCTGTCTTTAGGGTCAAAGCCACCAGCAACCCGTATCTCGTCGTTGCTGAACACTTCCTCGCCCGTCGCCAAAGCGGTCTGGTTGATCGTGCTCATTTTGGCGGCGTTATCCAGCCGCTCGGCAAAGGTCTGCTCTATGAGGTCATCCCACATCACTGTCTTTTCGCCCGTGGCATCAAGCACGCCAATGCGCACCAAGTGGTCAACCAGATCCTCGATCTCAAAAGACAGATCCATGCGGCGTGACTGGCAGCGCGCATAGAAAAACTTCAGGTCTTCGGTGCTGGCGCGTTCGCCCTGTTGATTGCCGACCAGTACGCGGCTTGGAATATCCAGGCCGGCTGAAATGGTCTGCAGGTTGATGTTGTAGGTTGGCCCTGGGTCTGGGACCGCTGAGACCAACGGGGTTACCGTCGCTCCCTGCGTCGGCAGCAGCACATCGTTGCCCCGGTTAACCTCTTTCGCGACCTCGTTGAAGCGCTCCTGCAAATCATTGACAGACACGCCGTACATCGAGGCAAGATTATTGAAGTCGATCTCTTTGTCGAAATTGACGTTGAGCTGGCGGGCTGCATTCTTCAGGAATGACTCACCCGAGCCGCCCTCTACCTTTTCCAGCGACACGAAGTTGTTATAGACAGGCTCCAGAAAGCCGATGGCGTCACCGGAGTAGTCACCCAGGATGAACACGCGGTCAGGGTGAATCTTGATGTTCCGCCCAGGTTGTCCGTTTGTGCTCTGCTCTACATAGCTCCAGAACTTGGGCTTGCCGTAATTCTCTGATGACAGATCGGTATCCCACTCTGATACCCGTAGCGTTGCGGCCCACACCGGCACCACATCGACAAGGGCCTTGGAGCCGCCCTTGACTGGTTCATGCCATTTGCCGCTGTCCTTGACTCGCAAAACAAGACCCGAGTACCGGCCCACCAAGCGCCGGGCATCAGCCTCACGAAAGCGACGCCACAACCGGGCCGCTAAAACTCGCTTCGCTTTCGTTTCCCAGCCCGTCTCTTTGCGGGACTCATCCTCTTCGTCACCTTCGATCACCCAAGGATTTGTTTTCCAGCAAGTCCCTGCTAGCTTCTCTACCGCGCCGCTGGCCAAGCCATTTCGACGATAGAGCTTGTAGAAGTCGTGGAAGTCCAGGTTCTGCTTAAAGCCGTACTCACACCAGGCAGCAACCCGCTTATCGTCCAGTCCCATGCCCAAAGGATTGAGCAGGTTCATGCGGGCACGCGCCAACGCGGCGTCATGCATAGCATGATTCACCGCCAGTTGTAGATTGCTTACCGTCATGTCGTAATCCGCTTAAGTATTCCGTTCATGCCTTCGCTGAAATAGCCCAGGCGCTCCGGATGGTCGACCAGTTCAACACTGGACATCTCAGGATCACGCCACAAGCGCTTTTCATGCACAGGCGACCGATCAGCCGCCAATTGCCGCGCACAGGACATGCAGCGTGCACGGATAACCAGCGAAACGCTGCCGTCTCGCGCTGAAACATTAAAAATTGCCATTTATCTGCCTTGAAGTAGGCGCTTTGGAATCATCAGGCCCACGGCTTGTGTGCCGCCCAGCTCAGTCAGCGCCCAGACCATGGCGTCAAGCCTGTCAGGCGATTTCTTGGCCGTTGCTGGCACATATTCCATAAGTTGGTTTTCTAGCAGGTACAGAGCACCTTTATGCGCCACCCGGCCCTGCTCGTAGAGTGCTGAGATAGGCTCAGCTCGGGCGAACTTGCCCTTGCTGGCATGGACGCGGACGATGCGGCCCTTAAATCCTGCATTACGCAGCGTGGACTCAGCCATATCGCCGCCCTGGTTCGTCTCGATGACGATAGCGTCGGCATTGTGCTGCTCGTAAGCACCGATGGCCTTCTGAGCCCAACCATTCGGGCTGTACTTGCCGCTGTAGTCACCATCTACCGAATACTGGCGGTTGTCGCCTGCCCCGTAGGAGCTGGCCGCCACAATGCCGGTCTCGTCGCTTTCGTCACTCGCAGTCGTGGCCGGGTCAACCGCCACCACCGTGCGCACAAGCTCATACCGGATCTGTAGAGCATGGGCTGCTGTAATCAGCGCCTCAGTCCACAGCGCCCCCTCGGCATTGAATCGACGTGGGCGCTGCATATACTGCGCCTCTGCCGTTCGTCGATGCGAAAACAGCGCGGTCCGGTGTGATTCGTTGTGCTTGAAGGGCCAGAGCCAGCCATCGGGTAGGCCATGGTCAATCGGGATGCCGTGCGTATTCTCTTCTGGGTACGGCAAGCTGTTGTCGATGATCACAGGCAGATTCAGGTGGTGCCACTTCTCCCCAGACCCACCACGCAGCAAGTAGCCGCTCAGGTCTTGGTAGTGAATCCGCTGCATGATCACAATCATCGGCGTGGTTTCAATCGCCAGTCGGGATTTGATCGTTTCGTTGAATCGGTCGTTAATGCCGCCGCGCACCGTATCGCTGTATGCATCATCAGGCTTGACCGGATCATCAATGATCAACGCCCCCTGCCAGCCTGGCTCCATGTGCCCGGCTCGAAAGCCAGTGACCTGACCGGCAGCGGACGACGCATATACGCCACCGCCATGCTCAGTCCACCACATAGCCTTGCTGTCCGCGTCGTCGCGCAGCATCATGGGCCACATGCTTTGATAAGCCTGAGACTTAACAATGCCCCGCGCCGTACTTGAGTTCAGTAGCGCCAGATTGTGCGAGTAAGACAGGTGCATGAACCGGGCGCGATTGTTCAGCGCCAGGCCGCGCCCGATCATATTGATCGTGGCCAGCTCAGTCTTGGTGTACCCAGGGGGGACATTGATGATCAGGCGTGTAATCTCACCAGCCACCACACGATCAAGCGTTTGCTGGATCACCTTATGGTGCGGGGCCACGATCATCTTTCCACCGGTGCGCTGCTTGAAGAAGTACCGGGCAAAGAAAAGCCCCTCGTCCTGACAACGGACCTTTGCTACTTGGCGCAGGACATCAGGCTCAACATCAGTACTCATCTTCAAGTGCTGAGACGGCGGCAGCGACTGATTTTTCATCGACCACCACCGTTCTATGTTCCATGGGCTTCCCGCCTGGGCCGCTCAGCTCCCGCTTGTTGGTGAACATGCCGCCCATTTCCTTGGCCGCCTGCTCCATCAAGGAAGCAGCCAGGACGATGTTCTTACGGCGCATCGCCTCGTTTGCCATACGGTGAAGCTGGCGCAGTCGGAAGGCCTGATCAGCAATCGGGATCTCTGCCACTTCCTTACGGAACCGCTCCCGCGTGTCGTGGAGCAGGTCGCTCCACTTCTTCGATAACTGACGGCCAGATACCTTTGTCGGGTCGTACTGGCCCACCTGGTTGCGTGGAACGTCGATACCAAACTCTTCCTTGACCGCCTCTGCAACTTGAGTAGGCGTGTCGTAGCACGCAAGCGCTTGCACAATGAAGCGCTGCGCGGCCTCACTGAGCTTTGCCATAATGTGAAATCCGTCTAGTCTGTGTCTATGTTAGGCGGCAACCTTTAAGCAGGTGCCGCATGCATGTGCGATGTTGGCTCTTGCCACTGATGGGCCTGCCTTGGCGGCGTCAATCAGCCGCTGCACATCTTGAGATGCGCCGTAGCGCTGAACCACCCCAATGAACTCTTCCACGTCGTGACCGACCATGCAGAGCTTGGGGAATCCTTCTTTATCGAACTTGGGTGATCCGAATTCATCCCTCTGCTGGCCAATGTGCATCAACTCATGCTCAACCAATGCACAGAACTCGATGTCGCTGCACTGGGAGCAGTAATCGGCTGCCAGGGTAATGATGAATTGCGGCACATAGCCGAACCATTCACGCATCTGTTGCTCTTGGCGGGCCTTCTGCCACCCGCCTGCGCGGAACATTACTTGCTCACACTGCCCCAGAACCGAGCGGCCTTGCTTTGTGAAAGCTGTTGATGCCCACAGGAAACACAGATCAGCATCAATCAGATGGGAGTGGTCTGGGTTATGGATGGGGCCGTCATCAGCTAGGATGTTTCGCTGTACCCACTCGCCGATTTCTGGCGCGGGTCTTAGCGTTAGAAACAGTTGCGCGTCCTCGCCAACCAAATCATCAGGCGAGCAGGGTCTTGCTAAAAGGATCATTGCCGTCCCCCACTATGAGCCAGGCTTCGTGAGCACCTCATACAAATGCGGTCAAACCTGCCCCACATCCTCTGATATACAGGTAGAAACCCTTATCTTGATTTCTCGTGTATCGCCCCAATTTGGATTTCTCGAGTCATAAACTACACTAACTTATAAAGGGGACTACTTTGCCTAACGAAAGCCTCATTACAGGCGCTCATCTTGACAACAGCCTCTTGGCGTTAGCCCGAGAGATTCGGAAAACCGAGATCGACCATGGTGAAAATTTTTCCCCTTCCGACATCTTCGCTGTAGCAGCTTCAATTCAGCAGGGATACGATCTCTTCCCAAATAACAACCCAGTTTCTGTCACTGGCTTGGCGACGGACATCAAAAACGCTCTGACTTTTGTCCGTGAGAAATCTACGCCTTCCATTAACGCCATTGGATACCACCGTCTTCGCGCGGACATTAAGTCTGGCGAGTACGCTTTTCCTGACGTCTTAGAATTCGACTGTGAGGAATCGGAGGAAGGCGCCGAAGAGGACTTCCACGAACAATCGATCTAAGCACCAGATATATTTAACAGGCCCGCCCATCGCAAGATCGGCGGGCCTGCTCAAATCTTATGGGCGCAACTGTACAGGCCTATTGTCGCAACTAACGTCGCAGTTTGCATTAACTCCATGTCGCAGACTGCGACACCACGAGTAATAGGCAGACGTTGGCCCTTCCTTCGTTTGTTCCACCTGGCCAGAAGCGCAAAGACTGCGAAGAACACGCTCTACACCTTTTCGGACAGCATGCCGTTCCACATCCGACACGGGCATTGCCCTGGTAACGTGCCGCACAATCTGAGCCATCCTAAACTCTCGGCCCGGATACGCCGCCAGCAGATCAATCACCTCCGACGCATACTTCACTGCAACACCTCCTTTTCTACCTTGGCCCTGAATCCTTCCAGGTGCCGTTTGTAATCCTCGTCCCGCAAGATGGCTCCTGTTATCTGGCGAATCCACCGGCGAGCCACCACCAGGCGCTCGGATGCCGATAAGTTGCCAAAGTGCGAGTTCTTGCGGGTGTACTCGGCCTGCACCACCATGGCCTGGTATCGCGGCAGGCGCTGGTACAAGGCATCCACAGCCTGGGCGTGGTCTTGGTTGATCGGGCGGTAATCGTCCTCCCAGGGTACGTACCGCTCCATGTTCCCGACCGTCTCGCCCGACCAGCACCAGCGGGCCCAGTTCCAGATCAAATCATCGCCGGTCAGTTTTTGCATGGCTGCCCTCCCCGAATAATGCTTTGAGTCCTTCCCGCGCTCGCTCTCGCTTTGCCTCTGGCTGCCGCTCCTGGTGCTCTTGCCGCTTCCGGCGAACGAAGTCCACGTGTTTGGACGGGTCTTGGTACATCCAGCTTGGGTATGACATATCAAACCTCCCTCACAGAAATGCCATGGACCTGGAGCATGAGCTTGCGCTTTACGATGTAGTCCCGCGTGCGCATGCCCTTGGCGTCCTCGATTACGGTCTGGCCGGTGCGAGTGTCCGTGTATCGAAAGTCCGCAACGTACTCACACGCTCTTTCGGGCCTTCCATCGTCACGGCGCTGCTTAGGGATCAGTTCGAAACGGGGCTGCAGCTCTAGGTCGGTGATCGTCCCTGTACGCTCCAGCAGTTTGAGCACTCCGTATCGGGCGGCTTCTCTCTTTGAATCGAAGGTGTGGCCATCGATGACCATCTTGCGGTTTCCGTACTTGCGCTTCATGCTGCCTCCGACAATGCAGCTCGGGCCATGGCCAGCACAGCTGGGGAGCGGCCTTTCTGGTTGTCCAGAATCTTTCGGGCCCAGCCTTTGGAATCCTTCCGGGGCTTCTGTGATTGCGCGGCAATGGCTTCGATCTTCTTCTGAGCCTCTGCATTACAAGTCACATCAGCGCCAGGCGCAGGCAACGCCAAGCTCGGAGCTGGCACAGGCTCCCATGCCCCCTTGGTGAAACTCTCACGCAGTTCTTTCTCCCAGCGAGCGCGGATCACAGAAAAGCTTTGGTTCAGCAGGTCATGGGCGCCAACTCTCACAGCTGCCCAGTACACCGCTGGGTGCGACCACTCGCCCTGCTCTCCGCGCTTGCGGTCCTGCATGCCCAGAACGGCCTCCGCGTGAGCGGTCACTGGATCTAGAGCCGGACGGCACAGCATCATGAACTCGGGCAGGTTTGGCACGTATCGGCGGCTCTTGCACGCCTCCACACCTGCGGCGATTTCTTCGCCCGAGAAGCCAGCAAGGTCCTGCGCCCAGGCGGCCTTCATGGCTTGCTCGTCTACGCTCGCCCATTGCGCCGCGAACTGCTGGCCGTACATCACGGACAGGCGCATGAATAGTCGGTCGACCCACGCCATTGGCATAGGCTGGCGGTCAGTTTGCAGTTGCATCAATCACCCCCATGTCTTTTTCAACCGGCTGGGCGCCCTGCCACAACCGTGCGGTCCAGTCGGCATTGCGCTGGGCCTGCGTCGGCGCACGTCCGGCAGAAGCCGGTGCCGCCCGCTGCTCAAGCCATTCAGCCTTGCCGCCACGCCAGCCGCGCAGCATGCACTCGGCCAGGAAGTCGTCAACGCTGTAGCCCATGGCCATGGCTCGACGCGCCTCCGTCCCCAGCCGGTTCGCAGCGGTCTGCGTCAGCGGGGCCTTGATTTCTTTCCGGTGGCGCAGGTAGTCGGCCACCACTTCCGGGCTGGGCTCAACTGGCCAGGATGAAAAATCGATAGCAGGCGCGCCAGCGCGTGCACGCGGTTTTGTTTTTTGTTCTTTATCTGTTTCTATATCTTCTTCTTTATCTATATCTAGGCCGTCACTGTGACGTTTCTGTGACGTCACATCACCGTCACTGGCAGCGTCACCAGATTGAATCTTGAGCTTTTCCCGATACTTACGGGTACGCTCAGCGCTGCTGTCCGAGCGAGACTGGCGGCGATCCCAGGCCAAGGGCTGCCAAGCAGCGTCGATCAGGCCGGCAGCCATCAGGCGCTTCTTTACCTCGCGGATGATGGCGTGATCAATCCACAGACGCTGCGCCACGATGCGATCGAGCAAGTCGGGCTGGCAGTCCTGGTCCAGCGCGCCGTCGCTCTTCAGAGCCAGCACGCCGATAAAGTGGCGCTGGTCTTCAAAAGCCAGGGCGATCATCTTTGGGTCGTTCAAAAAGTCCGTGTACATACGGAACCACGGCATAGACGTGCTCATGCCACCCCTCCATCTCGAATAGGCGCCCAACGGGCATAGGCAGCATCCCAGAGCAAAAACTTCAGCTCCTTGGGCGCGCCAGATTGATCAATGAACCGATGGCAGGCCATGCAGCCTGGAACGGTGTAAATGTCGTCGGCCTTGCGACCCGTAGCTTTGCCGTGGCGGGCCTGGTTGCTGTGACATGGGACTACCGTGTCGAAGCCGGCTGGCCCCAGGCATACCCAGTCGATAGCCAAGAAGCACGGCTGCCCTCGGCAGGCGTCCAGGGCTGCTTGGTCGTGTCGGCCCGGCCGCCGCTTAGGCGCCCGCTTCTTCCAGGGGCTTCGCGCCATCGGCTTTGCCGGCGCTTTGAATGTGCTGTTCCAGGCTCTCATGAAGACGCCTCCGGAAACTCCAGAAACACGCCACGATCGCGAAAATCAGTCTGCACAGCCTCGGCGTACGCACTCAACTGCCGGCGGCTCATCAGAGATGTGACCGGCAGGTACTTCATCATCAGGAGCTTCTCTTCGTAGGTGCGGCCCTTGATTACCGCGTCGTACATGCCGCGGAACTCTTCATCCTCGGCGCGCATGATCGGCACACCATGGTGCAGCTTGCAGTAGCAGCGCCAGCCTAGGGCGTCGTCCTCGGGGAGTTCCCGCGCTATCTGCCCGTACCAGACATGAGTAATGTCGTTCTGGGGCAATGTGCGGGCCTTGCCGGTCTTGATAGAAATCCGCAAGTAGCGGTGGGCCTGGTACTGATTCCTCAGATCGCCCATGAAGCGCTGCAGGGATTCGTCGCTGTTCACGATTTGCATGTCAGTCCTCTTCTCGCTCAAGCTCAGCAATGAAGTACTTGGCCACAACGCGCTTCATAAACTTGAGCTCGTCCCGATCAACCACCATCGATGTGGTTCGAGAAACCTGAAAACCCAACGAAGCCAACAGAAGACAGATTGACTCCAGGTCATCCTTCACCCAGCGGCTTACCGTGCTTGGGTCCACGCCGATGCAAGCCGATGCACGGGCCTGCGTTACCTCTGCAAGTCGGCTCATGATCAGTGCTTGAATCCGTGCACCGTTCTTGCGTGTGCTTTCGCGCCGCTCGCCCGATACTGTTTCTGTGTTCATCGAATACATCCAAATAAAACAAGGGCCAATCAAATGACCGAAACCGAGAAAATCTTGACCCAGGCAGAAGACATCGCCCGGCGCACTTTTGAAGAACCAACGCAGCAAACCGTCATGCAACTGTTTGCGCGTCTGTGTGATGAGCAGGACACGCGGGAACTAGATGAACCCGCCTGCCCTACTCATGAACTGCATTAAGTGGCCAACTCCAATCAGCTATGCTTAGAGATGCGTGTAACTAAACTTTTTGAAAGGAATTGGCCGTGGGCATACTTGAAGACGTAATGAAAGCCTTGGAGCGCATACCCGTCTGGAAACGCTTGACCGCTCTACCCAACGAGGTAGAGGCTTTGCAAAAGCGGGTAGCCGCACTTGAAGCGAAGCTCGGTCCGAAAACCGGGCAGCCCTGCCCTATGTGCGACGAACGAACAATGAAGGTCGTCAGCACAGAGGATCATCCAGAGTTCGCTTTTGCTGGGCTAAAGCTTGATCACATGCGCTGCGAGTCGTGCGGGCACGAAGAAACATGGGAGCGAGATCCGTCAAAACAGTAGCGGCTGCTTGGCTGAGCGCCCCGCACAAACGCTCAGCCAGCAGATTGGCTTCAGCGGTGGCGCCCGGAAACGCAAGATCAACACGCAGGCTGGACTCGTCCGTGACGGTCAGTTGCAAAGAGGCGATTACCGCCCCGCGTGGCTGGCTAAGCATCAGATCTCTCCTTTCGTAATTACGTCAGTCGGGCCGATGGGTATCGGCTCTCGCTTTTCTGGATCACACATTGGCGCGCTCCTTTTCCAACTGGCAACGAGGAGACTTCCTAAGCTCTGGCCAAATATCAGCCCAGTCATGAGGCCGCAGATGCTTCCGGCTTAGCTTTCCATTCGTCCTTTCCTCTATACGCACGCAAACCTTTTCAGATACTGGGCGGATATCGTTCAGGAATTGATAGACCTGAGACTGGCTTACGCCAATCCTCCGAGCGAACTCAGCCTGAGTCAGGCCAGTCGCATTTAGGTAGTGAGCAATAGGGTTCATGAGCAAATACTAGCATCGCTATTAAATTGAATCAATAGCTATGCTAGTTGCACGTATTAATAGCGTTGCTATATTTCGCCAATGCAAACACGCAAACCCCTGTCCCAAACCCCGCAAGACGACGCTGCGCGTCTGAAACGCCTATACAACGAACGCACGTCTCTCTCACAAGCGGAGTTCGGGGCTCGCTTTGATATAGGCAACCAGGGGGCTGTGTGGCAGTACTTGAACGGCAGAAGGCCCTTGAATATGAAAGCGGCCAAGGGGTTTGCGTCTGGTCTGGGCGTAAATATCGAAGACTTCAGCCCTTCGATCGCTCAGACGATTAAGGCAGCAGAGATGTGGACCGGCGATAGCGAAGACGGAGCTGCTTGGCCATTCGATTTGCTTGATGAGCGAAAAATCCAAGCCCTAGACAATAGCGCCAGGACCAAATTGGAAAAGTCAGTTCTGAATGCTGCCGCCCAACTCGGCCTGGACGTGAAGAAAGACGAGAGCAAGTGAATGACTGGAAACGTGACCCAGCCCATGGAGGCTGTACGTAAGAAGGACTGAGCAGGAAGAGACAAGGGGCCATTTGGCTCCTTATTTTTTGGCTAATCTAGTTTTAATCGTCTCTACTCGATTCGCTGCTCCCGCCCCCATTGGATGGGGCCACCCCATCACTCCCTTTATACTGTCTTTTGGTTGACAAAACAAAGGTTAAATGTAAAATCGGTTTATCACAACCTAGACCTGAATTTATCCCTATGCCATCTCCATATGAAACTTTGCTGCGCCGTGCCGTTCCGGAAACCACTAGAACTTTGATTTCTGGCGCTATGGCTAGAGCCTATGCAACATGTGACAAGTATCAAAATGAGCTCCCTGAGCTCATGGCATGTATAGGAGCTGATGTCAGACCGTATTTAAAGCGAGTTATTGTTGATTACTATTTGAACGGTATAGCCCATTTGGCAGGCATGAAGGCCACGGTGGATTGGAATCAGGCTAGAAACTGCCAGCACGTCAAGTTACATGGGGACAAAGTCATCTTAATCGCGAACGCTGTAGACGGCCTGAATCAGACGCCTCGCACAGCGCAGTTCCGCCAAAAGCTCACCCAAAGCCTGAATTTGTCACTCTTCCCTGACCTTGAAAGCGACAGTAATACCCTTTCTCTACCGCAGGTTTGCCTAGCTCACATTGTGCACGGCGGGAATGGTAAAGTACCTGACTTTTTAGGCATTCAGGTTCCCAGTGCAGACGGGGCATCACTCTTGTATGTAGAGCCCCTGGCAGTAACAACGAGTATGACAGACGCCCCCGTAGAAGAAATCGATGACAACATCATCGAGCGACTGTTGCGTACGAAAAAAGGCGAAGAAGGAAATGGCACAATTTAGTGGCGAGCGGCTACGTGAGGCAAGAGAGTTTCGAGGACTGACTTTAGGTGAGACAGCCGCTCTTGTAGGGGTCTCGCGCCAAGCTATCTCTCTGTTCGAAAACAATAGAAAGGCCCCCGGAGCAGAAACCATGGGGCAGTTAAGTCGCGCCCTTCAATTCCCCATTGCTTTTTTTCTCCGCACTGATGATGCACCCGTACGCCAAGGCCCCTTAAATTTTCGTAAATTAAGCTCTGCAACGAAACGAGAGCGCGCCAAAGCGGCTGTTTATGAACACTGGTTAGCAGAACTAGCTGAGGGTCTTCTTTCGCAGGTGGAATTACCTCTGCCAAATCTGCCTGATTTTTCTGACCTTGAATTTGAGTCTCTATCTAAAGACGATTTGGAAGATTTAGCGGAAAAAACTCGTCGATTTTGGGGGCTCGGGGATGGGCCAATATCGAATTTGACCTTGTTGCTTGAAAATAACGGTGTCTTGGTGGTCCGTGTCCCTTTGGCCGCCCGCTTGGACGGGCTTTCCGCATGGAGAGAGGAAAAACCTGTGGTCATCGTTAACAGCGATGCCCCTTGGGCGCGAGGGAGGCTTGATGTTGCTCACGAATTGGCTCATCTACTATTACACCGAGCCGTCACCGAGGAGGATATTAATGATCCTCAACGTCATAAGCTGATTGAGTCTCAAGCTTTTTATTTGGGAATGGCTTTATTATTTCCCAAAATTTCATTTGCTAGAGAATTTTATTCAACAGCGATGCCAGCTCTTATTGAACTCAAAAAACGATGGGGAGTTTCGATTCAAGCCCTAGTCACAAGGGCCTATCACTTGAAGCTAATCAGCGAGAATCAGCGAATGTATATCTTTCGCCAGCTGTCTATTAACAAAATGCGTACAGTCGAGCCATTGGACAAAGAGATTGCAGCCGAACGTCCTAGTCTTATGCGTAAAATATTACAGTTTTTAGCCGACTCTGGGATCGAAAACTCACGAACACTTGCTGAACGAATGGCACTACCACTAAATGAGCTATCCCACTTAATGGAAATGCCTACCTCAGACTTTCAGCCTTTAGAGCCAAAGGTCATCCCTTTCAAACTAAAAAGTGTAGCTTAAGGGGTGGCCCATATAATACAGGCCCCGTGCACCCAAATACACCAAAGCCCCTCCCGGGGCTTTCTTGTTTGGTCCAGACCAGGCCCTGACACCCCTATGCCCCAGGAAGCGTTACAAAGCACTTCTATGCTTAAAGGGGCGAAAAGCCCATACTGGTACAATGAGACTGATCTCATTCAAAGGTGGCAATCTCGCTACCTCACTACCCTTCAAATTCCACGCCACATCATTGCTGAGGAAAACCTCCATTTCCAGGCTGCAGCGGTAATTTGAAGTCATACAGAAGGTATTACTATCTACGAAAAACTTAACCAGGCTAGTCGCAGCCCACTACACACTTCTCCGTTGCGCGAGCCCGCTCGCCGAACAGTCGAAAGCCATCAAACATATACAAAACAAATGGTATCGACCCGGCAAAAACTTATCCGACAGCTAAAAGACCGATTCCCCGGCCTTCCGTTCTGATACGTCAGCTCACGTAACGAGCCTATACGACAAAGCCCCTACACGGGGCTTTTTTGTTGTTCTATGCCTGAGTCAGCGGGTACTCATGCCTCATTCAGTGAGCCGCTGAGAGCCAATGACGCCCTCAAGGTATCATTGATCCGAGTCTGCCAGCCATCACCGCTGGCACGCAATGCCGCCAAAACGTCTGCATCTAGACGGATTTTAACGGCCTCTTTGGTCACAGCCTGCTTGCTACCTACTGGGCGACCACGCCGCCGCGCTGTAATCTGCTCCGGCGTATGGGATTGGGCAAACTGATCTGCCTTGGCTTCAGCCAGCGACTCACGCAGACCGGGCAGCGCCTGACCAGCGTCAGCCTCAATAGCTGCCACCACCTTATCCACATCCAGTTTTTTCAAAGTCATCACGATTTCCTCCGTGTGTGCTTAATCTCTTTGGCTGATACCGTTTCACGAACAGCTTTGGTATACACCATGATCAGCAATACCACCTCGTCATCAACAAGGTGGAAATAAATTACACGCGCACCACCGCTCTTGCCACTTCCTGCCCGCTTCCAACGAACCTTACGAGCGCCGTCAGCGCCTTGAATTACATCCCCAGCATCTGGGTTTTCTGCAATCCAGTCAATAAAGGCATGACGCTCTTCGCGGCTCCAAACCGCCTCGGCTTGCTTCTGAAATGTGGGAGTTTCTATAACGGTTCGCATAATTTATTGTACCCCCAAACAAATAAGAAAACAAGGACTATCTATCTAGTCACCTAACAACACAACCCCCTTCTTCTTGACCCAAATTACTGTATAGATATACAGTATAACTATCCCCCTGCCCCGCCATATTGATGCGCTCCACGTAGCTTCCACGAATCAGAGCGCGTATCTAAAACGCCCACTTGTAAGAGAAGAGCATTGCGATATGACGAGTAATACCGATAAACCACCAGCGCGGCCTCTCGGCCTATCGCTGGAGGATGCCGAAATGGCCCGAAAACGTTCTGCCCAATTAGCTGAGCTCATCCCTGTATTAGTTGTCGGGCTGCACCCCAGCTTGCTGGAACTCGCTATTGAACTGGCGGATGACTTGACCAGCGCCCTATCCAACCTACGCTAACAGCGCCACATATGCCCGCCTATGGCGGGTTTTAAACCACAAATTAAATAGCGTTGCTATTGACTTTAATTTACTAGCAATGCTAGTATTCAATCAACGCTTCACCAAAACCGCAGAACACCTTTAGGCAAAGCCACGGTAAGTAACGGTACAGAGAGCGCCAGCAGCAAAGGCTGCGACTGCTACGGCAGGGCTCTTTAAAAATCAGCAGTGTGGTCCACACCAGTCCTATGGATTGGTGAATAACGGCACACGAAAGACGCTGCGCACTGCCGTGAGGTGTAGGTGCGCCTGGTGAACAGAGGGAGACGTGCTGCGTATGCCCTGGCAAAAAGACGGCAGAAAAAACCGGATAGATACATTCCCACGATTGGCGCGAGGCCTTTAACAGGCGTGGGGTCCGGCGCTCCCCTGATGAAGTTGGTAGGGGACGGTCAGGAAACCGTACCGCAGCATTTACGGAACCCGAGAGCGTGAGCCGAGATATTCGGGAGTAGCACGCCAGTAAATCAAAGGGCCTCTCACGCGGCCGCTTTGGTAGGCATTCTTTATTTAGGCGGCCTACTAAAGCTTATTTTGCTCTTTTCCCCAAAGATGGAAGGCCGCCGGATACCGGCTTAGGCGACCCAGAGATAAAAGCCTCTGCCCCTCGAGACCAGGCTGTAGGTGGGCTTTTTTCTCTCAAGCTCTGCATAACAAGGTCATCCAGTATTTCTTCTTCGCTTTTCTTCGGTAATGGCATTGTTTTGAGATCAGTCCAATGGCGCACAAAAGAATCCACCGATTTATGAGCTAGCAAAACTTTAAGGAGAAGTTCTTTTGCGTCTGGCTTTCCTTCTCTTGCTTGCTCCCAGGCTCGCCTTAATCGCTGCATTTCCACATCTTTAAGGTTAATCGATCCACGACGCTTACTCATTGCCGCCTCCATTGCAGTCTCTTGGATCATCTTCCTCGTCTTCTGAGGTCCAAGATAAATGTCTTAAATAATATTCCACATAGTTCAAGCGAGTTTCGATCCGATGTGCATAACGAACAAGATACATACACAACATGGTTGCGTAGGCCATCGCTAAACCTCCTAAGCTTGCAGCCATATTGTAGTAATCCATTTTTTGGGGGTCTTCTTTGAAAGCAAAGACTAGTATTCCGTACGAGCTAAACGCCAGTAGAAAAATCAGACAAAAAAGATCGAAACGCCACGCCATCCAGTTCGTGATAGCTCTTCTTTTGCTTTTGCTCAACATTGCAATGCTTATTGCTAACTGGCCAAGCGCGCTAATAGCCATCAGCACTGTCATCACTATCGTGAACGTTTCCATCGTTTATGCCCTTAGTCGGTTACAGGACTGAATAGATTACCTCAGCCTTACTGATAGCCAGGTATGGCGGAGAGTTTGACGGATAAATAGGAGATAGACATGGAACAGCAGGACAAACCAATGCGCTGGCCCAGCGACTTTCCGGGCAAGCATGACAAAGACCCATCAACGCCTGCATGACTCGTCGCAAGAGGTAGCGAGGTCCAGGCAGCCCTTCTTATGAGGGGCATCATCAAGGCGGCGGCACGGTTAGACGTGCGAAACGTAGGAATGACACCCGAGTGCCAGCCAGGGGCGAAGAAGCCAGAAGACGGTCCCGAAATTCTGGCGGCATAGCACAAGGGGCGGTAACTCCCCATTCATTCCAGCAGGTATCAAGCCCTGCCCGCCTTGATGATCAGGAAACTATGCACGCGATCTAGACACGTACCACAAGTAAGCAATGCCCAGAGGTGCAACAAACCAAGCACACAGAAACAAGGCGAAATTAATGATTAACTTAGCTATGAGCATCACTATGGCGTTCAGAAAAAAAACGTTGTCGCCAAGTACAAAACGTTTTAACTCGTCATAAACAAGCTTTGAGAATGGGAACAGTGCCAAGCAAATTAAGCCTGGGAATGTTCGTTTCCAAAAAAAACCATCAGGCCAGCCTGCCTGGTAATCCATGAAGACGAAAAGGGCAAAAAAAGCTAAGCCTATGACGTAAGCCCTAAGCAAATACTCACGTCGTACTGATCCAAAAATTCTAGTAAGCATTCAACAACACCCTAATAAAGAAAAAGCAATTCGAGCGAGGCGATCATAACAGTACTTGATCATTAAGGCTCCCAAGCTCAGCGAATAGGACAAAAGCCCAAGAGCGCGCACCCTCCAGCCGCAGCATTCCCACTCCCTCAACCAATTCTAAATCAGCCCCGCCCACGCCATGGGCGGCGGGAGTGCTGCGACTAGAGGGCATAGAACTCTGGGACTTCACCAATACCGCTCCGGTGCGCACCGGACGTGAAGGTGGTGGCCACAAGCTAACCCTCTCCCCTTTCAATGGCGCCGGATGCGGCGCAATCCCCCCGGAGCTAAACATGAACGCTATCGCAGAACGCGAGGTATGCGCGCACCAGCTGGCGGAGCGCCGCCGCGCCTATATCTCGGAGCAGATCCGCAACTGCCTGTACGGCAAAACACTGTACGTAAACATCGCCTGGACCCTGCAATCGATTCCTCAAAAAGTAAGCCGCATAGGGCTGATCGAGGAAATGGAGAATGCGCTTCTGGTGTCCAGCTCGGCAGGTTTTGATTATTCCGCCAAGCTGCTTGCTGCGCTTGATGATGAAAGCCTGCGCCCTACCCTACGCACCGAACGCGAACGAATCATAGGCGACTGGGCAGACACCACGCATAACTGCATGACCCAGCAAGAACTGGAGGCGCTGCCGTGCTGATCGAGTTTTTCATCTTCGCGACGCTCTTTTGCTGCGCCGCTTTCTTTATCGCACTCGGAATTGAGGGCGTTCTTAGTATCTGGAGGCAGCCATGAGTGACATCATGCTGAACGCAGTCATTCAAATGCCCTACGAAATGGCGATGAAAGACGAGCTATCCCGGCGGCAGTTTTATGAACGGGCCAACCAAGCGCTGAATGAACGCAACAGCAAAGAGGCTGAGATTGAGCGGCTCAAAAAAGCCTTGCGCGTCGCAGTGCTTGCACTGGCTCACGCCACTGAGGAGCACGGGAAGGTCTACGAGTCAGCCTATGACGCAGTTCAGATCGCTTTATATGGGAGAAGAGCAGATGCCTCATAGCCAAAACCCCGGCTTCCCCCGCACTCACCGCCGTAACCCATTCGATGGCCAGGGATGCTACGCACCAAATAGCAGCACCCCGCCCTGGGGCTGGCCCCTCACCCTACTCATTGCCATAGCAGTCTCCGGACTGCTTTTTTTCGGCCCGACTCTGGCGGCCCGAGCGATTGGAGCATGACATGAACGAATCCACAGAACTGATTGAGCTGCCATCGGAAGACACGGCGCTGGCAACATTCACCACACCTGGCGGCTTGGATCACTATGTCGAACAGGTGCGCGAGAAGGTCAGCGGCACGGTGTACGACATGAAGATCCGCAAGGACCGTGAAGCCTGCGCCGCTGACGCCTACAAGGTAACGCGTACAAAGACGGCTGTTGAAAAGATGGGTGCCGCGCTGTCGGCGAAATACAAAGAAGTGCCGAAACAGATCGACGCACAGCGCCGGGACTGGAACGCCAAGATGGACTCGCTACGCGACGAGGTCCGCAAGCCGTTGACGGAATGGGAGGAAGCAGAGGCCAACCGGATTGCAATGCACAGGAACTGCTTGGAGAGCATGGCGTCTCAAGCGCGAGAGGTTGGTGCTCTTAATTCGGACGCACTTCGCCTGCGCATCAAATCGGTAGAGGCCGAGGTAATTGGCGAGTCTTGGGAAGAATTTGAGGCAGAGGCTCACCGGGTCAAGGCCAAGGCACTGGAAATCCTGAACACAGCCTTAGCTGATCGCCAGAAGTACGAAGCTGAGCAGGCGGAACTGGCCGAGCTACGACGCAAGCAGGCCGAGCAGGAGCAGAAAGACCGCGAAGCTGAGATTGCTCGCCAAGCGGCAGACAAAGCCCGAGTCGACGCGGAAGCCAAATCCCAAGCTGAGCGCGATGCAGCCGCCAAGCGTGAGGCGGACGCGAAAGCCGCCCAGGTCAAGGCCGAGCAGGACGCCAAGGACGCCGCCGAACGCCAGCGCCGCGCCGAAGAACAGGCCGAAGCTGAACGTCTCGCATCGGTCGAACGGGCCAAGCAAGCCGCTGAGGCTGCCCGTCAGGCCGAAATCAAACGCCAAGCCGACGAAAAGGCAGCCGAAGAGGCCGAGCAGCGCCGCCGCGAAGAGGACAAAGCGCATAAAGCCAGCATTAACAACGCCGCCCTGGCTGCATTCATCGAAAACGGCTTGCCCGACGAGTGTGCCAAGCAGGCCGTCATTCTGATCGCCAAAGGCCTGATCCCGGCAGTGAAGATTCAATATTGAGGACACCATGAGCACAGAAATTATTGAAGCTCCCCAGCGCGACCTTACTGCGCCAGCAGATCAAGTGCCTGCCAACTCCCCCATGGGCATGATGATGGCCGCCATGAAACAAGGCGCCACGCTCGACCAGGTGGAGCAGATGATGAACCTGCAGCAACGCTGGGAAGAGCGCGAGGCCGAAAAGGCCTTCAACGATGCCTTGGCCTTATTCAAGTCCGAGGCTGTCGAAATCATCAAACGCAAAACGGTCGACTTCACCGGGAAGAACGGACGCACCCACTACAAGCACGCAGAGCTTTCCGATGTGGTCGAAGCGGTCGGCCCTGCCCTTTCAAAACATGGCTTCGCCTGGAGCTGGAAAACCCATCAGGAGAAAGACCTGATCCGCGTAACCTGCATTCTCAAACACCGCCAGGGTCATACCGATTCTGTGTCCCTTGAAGCCAATGCGGACCAAAGCGGAAGCAAGAACAACATCCAGGCCATCGCATCCACCGTCACTTACCTGCAGCGCCACACCCTCAAGGCCATTACTGGCGTTTCTGAAAAAGGCGACGACGATGACGGGCTGGGCAGCGCGAACTCGAAGATCAGCGCAGACCTGCGCGACGAGTGGATCAGTGAAGTGGCCAAAGCCAAAACGCTGGAACGGTTGGAAACCATCTGGCAGGAAGGCGGCAACATCATCTACGCAACCAACAACCTTGCTGACTACAACGCCTTCAAAAAGGCTGTCTCGGACAAGAAAAAGACGCTCACGGAGGCTCAATAATGGAAGGCTTAATCATTCACACCGCAGAACAAGGTACACCGGAATGGCTCCAAGCCCGCAAAGGCGTCATCACCGGCAGCCGTTTCAAAGACTGCCGCGACCGCCTGAAAAGCGGTACCCCATCCAAGAAATGCCTGGACTACGCCATGGATGTGGCCCGAGAGCGTGAAGGCGGCGAACCCATGCAGGTCTTTGTGAACGGTGCCATGCGTCTGGGCACTGAACAAGAGCCCTACGCCCGCGCTGTTTATGAGCGTAAGACAGGCCACATCGTTGACGAGGCCGGTTTCATCACGACACCGGACCGCCTGTTTGGGGTCAGCGTAGACGGTTTGGTAGGCGATGACGGGATCATTGAAATCAAGACGATGGTCAGCAGCGACACCCTGTTCACCGCCTTTGTGAACGGTGACATTGCCGCCTACGTAGACCAGTGCAATGGCGCAATGTGGTTGCTCGGCCGCAAATGGGTGGACCTGGTCTTATGGGTTCATGACCTGGGCCGCATGAAGATCATCCGCATCGAGCGCGACGACAACCAGATCGAATCGCTGGAGTCTGACCTGATGGAGTTCGAGCGGACAGTCACCAAGTATCAGCACGAACTGCGGGACGCCCTGCTGGAGGCTGCATAAATGGCCTCAGTCAACAAAGTCATTCTGGTGGGCAATCTTGGCCGCGACCCAGAAGTACGCTACAGCGCAGAAGGCTCGGCCATCTGCAATATTTCCATTGCCACGACTTCGCAGTGGAAAGACCGTACCTCCGGCGAGAAGCGCGAGGAAGTGGAATGGCACCGTGTGGTGTTCTACAACCGTCTGGCTGAAATCGCGGGCGAATACCTGCGCAAAGGCCATCCCGTTTACGTAGAAGGTCGTCTGCGCACCCGTAAATGGACAGGCCAGGACGGTCAGGAGCGTTTCACCACAGAAATCATCGCCGAGCAAATGCAAATGCTGGGCGGCAAAGACGTCAGTGGTATACGCGATGATGGCTAGAGAGTTTGAATCTATTCGTTTGGAATATCCACCCACGACTCAGCCTGGCCTTGTCTGAAAACCCTTTTCTTTATCTCTTCAGGCGTATTTATAACGAAATGAGCCCGCCAGCCACTCCCATCGACAAACTCTTCTTTCTCACAAATGAAATTATGCGATTCGAATGGTGTAAGCCCAATTTTGGCCCCGAGTTCATGAGTATGTATATCGCTCTTCTTTAATCTCACCCAGCTCTCCTGTTGTCACGCTCTCTCGGCCCGAGTATCAACCATTACTAAACGAAAAAAGCGCCAAACCTCGGCTCATAAGAGATAGTGATCACCGTTGTAATTTTTGATAATAAACTGCGCGTCTTTTATAGCTTTTAACATAGAGCCGAAAGAATACCGAATGACTCCATCATCATGGAATGCATTTTGATGCAAATTGAGCAGATTTTTGAGCCCATTTCTTACTTGAAAGATATTCACACAAACGGTGTAGTGGTACTCATAGAGAGCCTCAAAGTCCAACTCCTCTATCTGAGAAATCAGTTTAGCGATATCTTCAGCTAACTTGTCTCGGTTAAGCGCATCTGAGCCAAGCACATATAGCGTTTTGGAAAAAAACTCATTTAACTCTTTTAAAAGAGGGTGAATTTTCCAAACGTATATGATTGATTGGATTTTCCGGGCACGTCTAGACCTGTACCTATCTGATACTGCAATCCAGACGGCGCCAAGCGCGGCACCAACAGTCCCTATGGCGGTCATGATCTCCCACAACGAAGCCTGCTTGACCATCCCCCATGATGTAAACACACCATATAACACCCACGCGGCTACTAAACCTGCGGCAAAGCCAACGAACAACCCAAAACCCCTCTGAGTTTTAGCGCCGTAGTCCTCTTTCCACTTAATCCCCATAACCCCTCGCTTCATGCCTCTATCTGTACGGCGTGAGCATAGCCCATCCTGAAAGGAATACACCCATGTGGTTTAAAAACCTGCGTATCTATCGCCTGGATACGGCATTTGCCTTGTCCACTCAAGAGCTGGCCGATATGTTGGCCAAGCATCAATTCACGCCATGCGGCAGCCAAGAACCTCTCAGCCTGGGCTGGGTGCCGCCGCGTGAAGGTGGTGAACTGGTCCATGAGGTTAACGGTCAGTATCTGATCTGCATGCGGGCTGAAAAGAAGCTGCTGCCGAGCGCTGTGGTCAACCAAGTAGCCCGCGAGAAGGCCCGAGAAATCGAAGAGCAGCAGGGCTACAAGCCAGGCCGCAAGCAAATGAAGGAAATCAAAGAGCAGATCATCATTGATTTGATGCCCCGCTCTCATGCTGTGCAGCGCGACACATTTGTGTGGATCGACACACGAAACCACTGGTTTGTAATTGATACCGCAGCCGTGGCTAAGAGCGACGAAGTCCTGGGCCTGCTGGCCAAGAGCGTGGAGCCCTTCCCTGTGCAGCCGCTGTATACCGAATGGTCACCCGCTGGCGCTATGACGGCGTGGCTGGTTGATGATGACGCCCCCGCCAACTTCAGCATTGACCAAGATGCCGAACTGCGCTCTACCGGCGACAGCGGTGCTGTTGTGCGCTACATGAAGCAAAGCGCCGACATTGACGAAGTGCGCAAGCACGTTGAAGCCGGCAAGCAATGCACCCGTTTGGCCATGACCTGGGCAGATCGCATCAGCTTTGTGCTGACCGATGCGCTGGACGTCAAACGCGTTGCCCCGCTGGATATCTTGACTGAAAAGCAGGACGTGGCAGCCGTCAACGATGACGAAATCTTTGATGCCGACATGACCTTGATGACCTCCGAGCTGGCCAAGATGATCAGCGATCTGGTCGTGACGCTGGGTGGTGAGCGGTCATCATGAGCCGCGCCTACTGCAACAAACCCCTGCCCCGCCTTCGACACATCGAACCGGGGCAATTTTTTACCCTTCGCCATGACCCAGAAGTGCGCGTGCTCCTGCACAAGACAAGCACTCACGGTCATTTCAATAACGGATATGCATCCCTGTGCCATGAGCTTGATTACAGCTGTGTGGTCTGGGGTGAGAACGGATGGGAGGCTAAACATGGGCCACGACTTTGATTGCCCGTACTGCGAAGCTCCTTTTGAGGTTTGTCACGATGACGGGCACGGTTACGAAGAAGGTGTTCTGCACCACGATCACTGCCGATCATGCGGAAAGCACTTCACTTTCACAACGTCCATCAGCTTCTACTTTGAGCCCGAAAAGGCTGATTGCTTGAATGATGGCCAGCATATCTGGGAGCCAAGACGCACCTATCCGGTTGAGGCCACTCGCATGGAGTGCCAAACATGTGGCGAAGTACGCCATCCAACGCCTGAGGAAATGGCCGCTATTGTTGCTGCACACCAGGAGGACAGCAGGCCATGACTCACACACACGAGAGCCTGTGCGATTTGGCCGTGAAGTGGCTCAAACGCCCTCACTCCCAGAATGGCCATGGCTGCAATGTGGCTGTAAGCGAGGCCCGCAGTGGCTGGGACGGAGAAATACCAGACGCCATCGGATTTCGCATTGCTACCCCGAACGTTGGCAGCGTAGTTGTCGAGTGCAAAGTAAGCCGCTCCGACTTCCTTGCTGACAAAGCAAAGCCCCACCGGAAAGAAAGAGGAATGGGCCACTGGCGCTACTTCATGTGCCCAGAGGGGCTAATCGATATTGAGGATTTACCGGAAGGCTGGGGCTTGCTGTGGGTCAACCAACGCAGCCATATCAAGATCAGGTGCGGCGCGGCAACCGGCGTAACCCTGGGATATGACGCCATGAAAGACGTCTTTAGCGCTTGGCGGCAGAACGCCAACGAGGAGCGCGAGCGCTTTTTGCTGATAAAGCTGCTGTCCCGTGTAGGCGATGCCGACCAAATGAACCGCTGGATACGCGAAGCCAATACAGAGCGACAGCGGATCGCGCGTATCGCTGACGACCGCGCCCGCCAGCTCCGAGACCTGCAGGCCGAGCTAACAGCCATCCGATTGAAAGAATGGAACACCACCCAATGAACACCCACCCACACAACCAGGCGCGGTTTACCCCGCAAAGAAGCGTTCAACCTGCAACGGATAACGAAGCGAACCAATCCTCTACGCTAAAGAGAAAGCGGCAAACCGGAGATCCCCAATCGAAGCAAAAATTTTACCTCGTCCGGATTCAGAGGCAGTGGCAAGGACCAGAGCTTGAGCTCCGGAAAGAGCCTCGATATTGTCAACTCGGAGGCGTAGCAAGAATGCATTAACCAATGGTTGATCGATCACGAAGCTAATTTGACTACGTCCTCCTGTATTTAGCCATAAAGAACCTCCATGGTCATATGACGCATCAGTAATCATGCCCCACAGCCCACTAAATTGACCAATTGCTCTTTCGCGAGCACTTTCAAACCGCACAAAGAAATCACGAACCGTGGTTTGAGCATAACCACCAGGAGGCGTAATGATGGTATCCATAGACTGGAACTCGGGGTTCTGATTCAGTCTGCGGAGCAAGCTGCTTAAACGACGATGGGTTGTATTTACACCCACTCCACCATCAGCTCCAAAGCCACGCCCTGCGCCACGTCTACGATGCTCTGCTCCACCCACATCATTGTCAGCACGCTCGCCATCGGCAGCAGGCAGATCAATAACAATCCTATCCGCTGCATTAAATATTGGCTCATTCTGCTCAGCGCCTCCTACTCCCCAGACTCCCGCGTCAACTGTAGCCTCAGGACAGTCGGGCCCATGGGGTCGAGCACCAAAGCAAGGGCCACGACCGGACACTGAAGCGCTTCTGAAAAAAGCCTCATGACCGCAAGAGCTGCAAATCAAAGCTCGGCGGCGGCTTTCGAGGTCCGTTGGGTTAAGGCGAGCAAACTCAGCAGCATCGTAAACCCGATTATTCAGTGTGCATAAGGCGGAATCCACAGTCTCTCTCCACTAATTTTGTATCAATAGGATGCTAGCAAGAACTTAACGCAAGACAGCCATCCACATCCGCCAACCGCCCCCGTCCACTTTCAACCCCTTGTGCGAGTACGACGCGATTTTCATCGCTCCAGCGGCCGTCGTGCTCGCCCCACTGGATCACCACCTTCATGAAAGGACAGCAATGAATAGCACCCAATCCTCTCAAAAAAGCACCCCCACCATCCACCCCGAAGGCCTGTACCGGTGGGACGAGTTTGCCGACCGCATCCCGTTTAGCCGCGAGACCTGGCGCAAAAGAGTACTTGCCGGGAAGGCACCGGCCGCCAAGCTGGTAAGCAGAGCCTGCACAGCCTGGAAAGGCGAAGACATCCTTGCTTGGCTCAACAACCCCGACTCCTATAAATAAGAGGAAACCTAAAGACATGGCAAAGAAGATTCCACCGCTGACGGACTCAAAGTGCAAAGCAGCAAAATTCAGCAAGGGCGGCAAGAGCCGCCTTTTTGACGGCGGTGGTTTGTACCTTGAGCTGCTACCCTCCGGCTCAAAGCGCTGGAGATTGAAGTATCGGCATCCCGTGACCGGGAAAGAAAACATACTGACCTTTGGCTCTTACCCGGAGATAGGTCTTGCTGCCGCCCGAGAGCAGCGCGAAAAGGCCAAGGCCCGGCTATCGGAAGGCCTTGACCCTGGCGAGGCGCCCCCGCCGGCGACAATGGGTATCACGTTCAAGGCGGTCGCAGACGAATGGCTGGAAACTCGACGGCCGGTATGGAGTGAAGGCTACTTTACGCGGATCTCGAATGCTCTTGCTGCAAACGTGCACCCTCATATCGGCCAGCGCTCCATGTCCAGCGTGACTGGAAAAGCTGTACTGGAACTGGTGCAGCAAGTGGAACAGCGCGGCGCGCTAGAGATGGCTGCTCGGGTGTTGGAAGCGGTCGGCATGGTCTTCCGATACGGCTGCGGTACTGGATTAATTCAAAACGACATCACCCAAGGGCTACGGCAGTTTTTGCAGGAGCGCCCACCAGTAGAGCATTTTCCGCATGTTGCAGAAACGGATCTCCCCGCCCTACTCGCCAGCGTTGAGCGCTATCACGGCAGACCGGAGACGCGACTGGCCATCAAACTGATGATGCGCACCTTCCCACGCACAAACGAACTGCGCTGGGCACAGTGGAGCGAGATCGATTGGAAGAATGCCTTGTGGCTGATACCGGGCGAGCGCATGAAGGGACGCCTGGCACAAAAGCAGAGCGCGCCCGACCATATCGTGCCGCTTTCAACCCAAGCCCTTGCGATCTTGGAAAGCTTGCGACAGCACTCGGGACACTTTCAGTACCTGTTTCCCAATGTCCATAATCGCCGTGGTGCTGTGATGAGCAGTGACACCATGAACCGTGCATTAAAAATCATGGGCTATGAGAAGCTGCAAACAGGGCACGGTTTCCGCGGGCTAGCCTCCACCATCATGAATGAGCACAGTGGCTTTCGCCCTGACGCCATTGAACGGCAACTGGCCCATCGCGACAGAAACAAAGTGCGCCGCGCATACAACCATGCCATGTACCTGGAGGAGCGTAAAAAACTGATGCAATGGTGGTCGGATTATCTGGACGAGCAGCTTGAAAAAGCCGCGTAATTTCCATACCCCCATTCCTGTTACACCATACCCCCATCCATACCCCCAAACGCTCTGGGACTGGCTTGGCGCAGCTTGGAACGCTGGGCAACAAAAAAGCCCCAAAGCATTGATCTTTGAGGCTTTTCTTGGCACAGCTTGGAGCTGTGTGCATGTATTCTGGTAGGCAGTACTGGATTCGAACCAGCGACCTCTACGATGTCAACGTAGCGCTCTAACCAACTGAGCTAACCGCCTGCGGTGAAGAAATGAAATAATAGATCTTCCCTATGAGGCTGTCAACACTATTTTGCGTTTTTCCATAAAAAATCCCTTATTTTTTTCTCCACCTATCCGCTCGAACGCATCAAAATCCCCAGAATAAGCTCTAAGCCATTGTTTTACTTAGAATAAAACGAAAACCTATCGTTCCAAAAAATTTTAGGCGTTTTCTGCTCAATTCATCACCAGATACATATGGATACATCGATTCTGTCTCGCCTCAGCATCACGCCCCTGGGGGTATACACGATTTTTCTATTCAAGTTCTTCGCGCAAAAATAAAATAAATGCTTTACGCCTGCAGATAAGCGATCTGATCTGAACCGAATTTGCGGCTACTACGGGACATCCACGCACATGACTTGCTCTTCTCTCCCGCCTACCCCCACTACTTTGCTTGACTTGCCTGGCGTTCAAGAAACAACGCTGGAAACGGTGCTTTATACGCCCCCCAATGATGAGATTTTCGACGAAAACCCCTGTTTGAGCTGTGGGGTGTGCTGCTCACACTTTCGGGTTTCCTTCTATAGTGGCGAGTTAAGTGGCGAGACGGGCGGGACCGTTCCGGTCGAGTTGACCACCAAGGTCGGGCCGCTGCGCGCGTGCATGAAAGGCACAGAACAAGGTGAGGGTCGTTGCATTGCCTTGCGGGGCACCTTGGGTCAGCCAGGCATTCATTGCGCCATTTACCCGGACCGCCCTACCCCCTGTCGCGACTATCAGATCTGGGAACTGGATGGCAGCCCCAACGTCGACTGCCAACGTCTGCGGGCCAAGCACGGTTTGCCCCTGCTGCCCAAACGTCCCTTACCCGCTCCGCCCGCCTTGCCCGAGCATGATGAAGCCGCATAGCGTCTGGTAAATACGCTACCATGCACGATTTGTAGGGCCGCCCGGCCCTGCGTTTTCGGGAGTCGAAGTAGATGGAATACCGCAAGCTGGGCAATACAGATCTGGACGTCAGCCTGATTGGTTTGGGCACCATGACGTACGGGGAACAAAACAGCGAGGCCGAGGCGCACGCTCAACTGGACCTTGCCTTGGAGCTGGGGGTAAATCTGGTGGATACCGCCGAAATGTACCCTGTCCCTCCTATGGCAGCCACACAGGGTTTGACCGAGCAATATATTGGTACCTGGCTGGCGAAAACGGGCCGTCGCAAGGATATTGTGTTGGCCAGCAAAATTGCCGGTCCGCAGCGCGACCCCAAGCGTCCCGGACACATCCGTAATGGCAGCACAAGCCTGGATCGCAAAAATCTGGAACAAGCCCTGCATGACAGTCTGCGTAGACTGCAAACCGACTACCTGGATCTGTACCAGTTGCACTGGCCAGACCGTAGCACGGTTACGTTTGGGCAGCGCAGTTACCCCTGGAAAGAGGAAGACACCGTCCCTATTGAAGAAACTCTGGCGGTACTGGACGACTTTGTACGTCAAGGCAAGGTGCGGCATATCGGTGTTTCCAATGAAACGCCCTGGGGGGTTTCCCGCTTTCTGGAATTGGCGCGCACCCAGTCCCTGCCTCTGATTGCCACCATCCAGAATCCCTACAACCTGCTAAACCGGGTGTTTGAAGAGGGCCTGTCCGAATTTTGTCGCTATGAAGGACTTGGGCTTCTGGCCTATTCGCCTTTGGCGATGGGTGTGCTAACCGGCAAATATGATCACGGCGCACGCCCCGAGAAGGGTCGCTTGACACGGTACAACCGATTCACGCGTTATGACGCGCCGCGGGCTCGTGAGGCCGCGTTGGCCTACAACGAACTAGCCCGTGAATATGGTCTGACACCGACTCAGCTGGCTTTGGCATGGGTAAACCAGCAAGCCTTTACCAGTAGCAACTTGATTGGTGCAACCACCCTGGAGCAATTGCGCGAAAACATTGCCAGCGTGGATGTTCAGCTCAATGATGAACTGATCAGCAAAATCAACGCCATTCATCACCACACGCCCAATCCGGCGCCGTAAGGGACTTGGCCCCGCTTCAATGTCATGACGCGGGGTCTCCTTTTTCTGACTGAATCTGTCCTTGTGCTTGCGAAGCATTGATTTTTTAATTATGCTCAAAAAAAGCATAACAAAAAAACAATTTTCCTTTTCGCTCGACGTTTCACCGCGGCCATTTTTTTAAATCATTTATGCTCAATTTGAGCACCAAGGACACTCATGACTCAGCGTTTCCCTATTGATGTCTGTCAGCCCGATTCACAGGATGCCTTAAGCCGTCAGATTGGCTGGCATGAAGTCCCATCCCCGATCAAGTCACAAAACGATAAAGCGGCTTTGAAACAAGTCTTGGCCACGGAGCTGAAGGCCCAGAATGCGGTGCTGGTGGCCCATTACTACACCGATCCCGATATTCAGGATCTGGCGCTGGAGACCGGGGGCTGCGTGGGCGACTCCTTGGAAATGGCTCGCTTTGGACAAGAGCACAAAGCCAGCACGGTCCTGGTAGCCGGTGTGGGTTTCATGGCAGAGTCCGCCAAAATCCTGAGTCCGGAAAAACGGGTCCTGGCCGTCCACGATCAAGCCACCTGCTCACTGGATCTGGGCTGCGCCCCGCAAGACTTCAAACAGTTTTGCGCCGCTCACCCGGACCGGGAGGTGGTTGTCTATGCCAATACCGGCGCGGCGGTGAAAGCTCAGGCAGACTGGGTGGTCACGTCCTCGATCGCACTGGACATCGTGCGCCATCTGCATGCGCAAGGGAAAAAAATAGTGTGGGCGCCCGATCGTCATTTAGGTGCGTACATCCAGAAGCAGACCGGAGCGGACATGCTGCTCTGGCAAGGTTCCTGTCTGGTTCACGACGAGTTCAAGGCCGACGGCTTAAAAGCGTTGATGAATGAGCATCCGCATGCTCAGGTACTGGTCCATCCAGAATCGCCAGCTGCGGTGGTGGCCTTGGCCGATGTGGTTGGTTCCACCACACAACTGCTGCGCGCCGCTGTCAACCACCCTGCCGACACCTTTATCGTGGCGACCGATCAGGGCATTTTGCATGCCATGCGTCAACAGGCCCCAGGCAAAACCTTTTTGGCCGCCCCTACAGCAGGCGAAAGCGCCACCTGCAAAAGCTGCGCCTATTGCCCCTGGATGGCGCTGAACAGTTTGCAAGCGCTGCAACAACGCTTGAGCGAGCCGGGCCCGGGTATACAAATCGAGCCCGCATTACAGCAAGGCGCACGACGCTCCCTGCAAAGGATGATGGACTTTGCAGCTGCTCATCAGAGAACACTGCGTGTAGGAGCTGATCTCGCCCAACACAGCCAGCAGTTTCTGCACGTAGGGGCCGCCTGATGCCGCGCCTTAGCACAAAGACGGATGTATTGATTATTGGGGCGGGCCTGGCTGGCACCAGTCTGGCTCTGTCTCTGCCTGCCTCCATGAAGGCAACGTTGCTGAGCAGTGGCGCGGCTCCGTGTAGCGCAAGCACGATGGCGCTGGGGGGGCTGGCTGCCGTACTCAGCGCCCAGGACAGTGTGGAGCTGCATATCGAGGACACCCTGCAGGCAGGTGCCCACCATTCCGATGCGGATGCTGTGCGCAACATCTTACAAGCCGCGCCACAAGCGGTGCAGTGGCTGCTGGAGCGCCAGGTGCCTTTGGACAGAACACCAGACGGGCAACTGCACCTGACCCGCGAAGGGGGGCACAGCCAGCGACGTATCGTGCACGCGGCGGATGCCAGTGGGTACGCCATCATGCAGGCCTTGTACCCCCAGCTACAACAAGCCACACAACTGCTCCAACGCACAAACTGCCTGGCATTGGCCTTGCGCCGGAATGAACACGGTCGTGTAGCGGGGGTTGATATTTACGACAAACAAACCCATCGTCATGAAACGATTCTAGCGGACCATGTGGTGCTGGCCACGGGCGGGCTCGGCAGTCTGTATGCCCACAGCACCAATCCCGACACCGCCAAAGGTGAAGGCGTGGCTTTGGCCTGGCGCATAGGCGCAGCAATCCGCGATCTGGAGTTCGTGCAGTTCCATCCCACCTGCCTGTACACACAAGGGCCGACGTTTCTGCTTACCGAAGCCTTGCGGGGTGAAGGTGGCCATTTACTGGATGCACATGGTCGTCGCTTCATGCCGGACTATGATTCCCGCGCCGAACTGGCCCCCCGCGATATTGTGTCGCGAGCCATTGCAGCACAAATGAAACAAGAGGACCGTGCACACGTCTGGCTGGATGTGCGCCATCTGGGTGCCGATACGTTGCAGCGGCATTTCCCACGGGCCTTGGAAGAAGGTTTACGCCGCGGCCTGGATTTACGCCAGGACTGGATACCTGTCGCGCCGGCAGCGCATTACAGCTGTGGAGGGATTCAAACCGACCTGTTCGGTCGCACGAGCGTTCCGGGTCTGTATGCGATAGGGGAAGTGGCCTGCACCGGTTTGCACGGGGCGAACCGCTTGGCCAGCAACTCGCTGCTGGAGTGCGTGGTCATGGGGCGGGCAGCAGCGCAGGCCATCGAAGGGAGCCGGGCCGCTCATTGTTCCGCCCTGACTCCCGAGGACGAAAGATCAAAAACGGCACCGACCTTCGCAGGATCACCGCACACCCCTGCGCCCGCACGCGACAACAACAACAACAACAACAACAACAACAACAACAACAACAACAACAACAACAACAACAACAACAACAACAACAACAACAACAACATTACCTGCAAAGACAAGGGAACACTGCATCGCCCACCCACACCCCCGTTCCCCACCCTGCCTGCCTTGCAAAACCTGATGCAAGAGCATGTCGGTCTGCTTCGGAATAGAGCTGGTCTGGCGCACGCCATCCACACCCTGAGCGACTGGCGAGAGCAAAGTCGCCGCCTGCCCGACACGGTCGATCATCGCATTGGCAGTCTGCACCTGGACACCGCCTGGTTGCTGGCCCACGCGGCTCTGGCCCGCCCTCACAGTCTGGGCGCGCATTTTCGGCTGGACTAGAAGCCTTAGTTCCATGAGATAGAATAAAAAAATAAATAAAGAGGCTTCTCGACGAACAGGAGCCCATTGGATGGAGGCAATATGCGATTACTCATGGTCGAAGACAATGAGGATTTGGGAGAAGCCATCGCCAGCCGGCTCAGCGCGGGCGGTCATAGCGTGGAGTGGGTCAACACTGGCGAGCTGGCCCTACGCTATCCGGAAATGGATAACTGGGACGTCCTGCTTTTGGACATCATGCTGCCCGATCAGGACGGTTTCAGCATTTTGCGGCATCTGCGCCAGCAAACACCCAGCTTGCCCGTGCTGGTCATGACGGCTCGTTCAGAAATCGAAGATCGTGTGTCCATGCTGGACCTGGGAGCAGACGATTATCTGGTCAAACCTTTCGATCTGCGCGAGCTGGAAGCACGGCTGCGTGCCCTGATGCGGCGGCCCGCCACCACGCAAGCGGAAATCTGGCAGTTGGGACACGTCAGCATTGACATCGCCGCCCGACGCATCAATAGCCGGGATCAGACCGTGGAGTTTGGCCAGCGCGAATTCTGCTTGCTGGAGTTGCTCCTGAGTCGTGCCGGACAAGTGGTCACCAAGGAACGGTTGATGATGCAGCTGTTCAACTTCGATGAAGACTCCAGCCCCAATGCCGTGGAGCTGCATGTCTCTCGTCTACGGCGCAAGCTTAGCGATAGTGCCATTCGCATCGACACGGTGCGGGGCACCGGCTATATGGCAAGCTTGGGTGATGCCCGCTAATGCGCCGCACCCTGTCTATCCAGCAGCGTGTACTGGCGCTGGCCGTATGCTTGCTGGCCGCTGCCTTACTGGCATTAGGTCTGGCATCGCGACAATATGCCCAGCGTGCCGCCGACTCCGCCTATGACAGGCTCCTGAACGCCGCCGCCCTGACTATTGCCAATGCCATTCAAATTGACGAGGGTGAACTTTCCTTGGAGCTGCCCTATTCGGCGATGGCCATGCTGTCCGAACAGGAACATATTTTTTACAGCGTACGCTCGGCCAATAGCCTGATTTCCGGCTATCCAGACTTGGGAGACAACCTGCCGCTGGCCACCAGTTCCGAACCGCGCTACGACACCATTTCCTATCACGGCACTGCCGTGCGTGTCGCCACGATCGGACGCTTGCTGACAGGCCAGCATTCACTGGGCCGTGGCTGGATCACCATCCGCGTTGCTGAAACCCTGGGCACCCGACAAGCGCTGGCCGATGAGTTGCTGGGTCGCAGCACCCTGTCCCTGACCGGTCTGATGCTGCTGGCCCTGATGATTACCAGCCTGGGGATTCGGCGTGCGTTCGCCCCCTTGGCCGAATTGGAAACAGCACTGCGAGAACGCTCCCATGACAATTTGCAGCCCATCGACACGCCGGTACCCAAAGAGATTCGACGTCTGGTCGATACCCTCAATGCCTTCATGCAGCGTCTGCAAACAGCGGTTGGTACTCTGAACAATCTGGTGGCCGATGCGGCCCATCAGATTCGCACTCCCTTGGCGGCAGTCCATCTGCAAACCCAGCTCGCGATGGATGAGCCAGGCTCTGACACCCTAAGGCCACGCCTGCGACGGATTCTGAACAACACTACGCATGCCACCCATTTGTTGAACCAGTTACTGATGGACGCCACCGTCAGCCACCGCCTGGACCGCAGCACCATGCGGCCTTTAGATGTGGCCCCGTTGATTCAGGAAATCCAGGGCCGGGTCGATCCCGACCGGGCCCACCGGCTGTACATTCACCTCACGCCCTCGGCTCGACGAGCACAAATCCTGGGCGACCATGTGTCCTTGCGGGAGATGCTGCGCAATGTGATCCACAACGCCATGCTCTACAGCGACGAGCCTGTGTCCGTGCGAATCTACACCCGCCCGAACGGTTGGGTGGTGTTTGATGTGTCCGACCTGGGCCCAGGCATCAGTGACGATGACAAAACCCGTTTGCTGGAGCGTTTTCAGCGTGGTCCCAGCAGCCAGGGGCGGCCCGGTTCGGGCCTGGGGCTGTCTATCGTGCGCACCGTGGTACAAGCGCATCAAGGCACGTTGCTCTTGCGTGACCATACCCCGCAGGGTCTGACAGTCCGCATCGAAATCCCCACCCTTTACCAGAGTCCCCGACCCTCGCCCCCCCTGACCCTGCTCATCGCAGCGTTGATCATGACGGGCATGTTGGCCCAGCCCCAGCCAGCCTTCGCCCTCGCCAGCGCCGCGGAACCCGATATGGGCATTCGCAGTCACGACTACCCGGCTCGCTCCCCCCGTACACCTGGACCGGAAGATCAGGCCTTGCTGGTGATTGCTGGCCCTACCGACACCGAACTGTTTGAAGTGCTCGTACAGGACTTTCAGCGTATCCAGCCTCACGTACGCATTCTTTATCACGAGATGGATTCCACCGCGCTGTATCGGCACACCACTCAAGACAGCCTGCCTGAAACGGATCTGCTGATCAGCTCGGCCGCGGACATGCAGGTCAAACTGGCGAACGACGGCTATGCTCGTGCGCACATATCCAGTCTGACCCAGACCATGCCCGGCTGGGCACGTTGGCGCAATGAGGTGTTTGGCTTCACGCTGGAGCCGGCCGTCATCGCCTACGCACCGGCTCGTTTGCCGTACGAGCTGCCGGCCTCCCGCGAAGCGCTGCTTAAGCTGCTGGAGCGTAACCAGGGCAGTCTGAGGGGCCGGGTGGGCACCTATGACATTCAGATCAGTGGCGTGGGCTACCTGTTTGCACTATACGACGAACGCACCTCTTCCACGTTCTGGGGCTTGGCCAATGCCCTGGGCCGTGTCGGCACCCGTCTGTATGCCAATACCGGTGCCATTTTGGATGATCTGGACAATGGCACCCTGGATGTCGCCTACAACGTACTAGGCTCGTATGCCCTGGCTCGGCAAAAAGCAGGCTCGGACATTGCCATCGTCGTACCCAGCGATTATGTGTCAGTGTTTACCCGCAGCGCCCTGATTCATAAACAAGCTCGCCGTCCCGATCTAGCCGCTGCTTTCATTGATTACCTGCTCTCTCCCCAAGGCCAACAAACCCTCGCCGGCCCAGCCGGATTAGGCTCGCTCAACGCCGTGGAAACGGGCAGCTGGCTCACAAAAACCATTGAAAATCAATCAATTGGAATTATTCAACCGCTTATTCTCAATCCCTCTTTGTTAGTGGGCCTGGACCCCACCCGCCGCCACCGTTTTCTGCAGAACTGGCGACGTCTGGTCACCGACACGCCGGCAGGACCCTAGCCCCTTCCCATCCCCAATGACAGGATGCTGACAGCTAGAGTCCAGACAATGCAATGACACCGATCACCCAAGAAGTCCCGCAACAGGACGGGACTCTGACAACAAGGAGACTCGAATGTCAGCATTTACCCCCCCTAAGCGCCTGAGCCTGCTCGCCCTGTCACTCAGTGCCAGCCTGCTGGCCGGACAAGCGGCCTGGGCTCAGGACGACCAGACTCAAGCAGCGGACAAAGAAGGCAAGGTTATTGTCTACTCGACCACGGACACCAAAGCCGCCGCACCGCTCATTGCCGCGTTTGAGGCCGCCCACCCCAAGATCAAAGTCGAATACCACGACATGAACAGCACCGAGCTGTACAACCGCTACATCAGCGAACAGGCTTCGGGCAGCCACAGTGGCGACCTTGTGTGGAGCTCCTCCATGGACTCGGCTATGCGCCTGGCCACCGACTACGCAGCCCGCTACGACTCCCCTGAAGTCCCTGCCCTGCCCAGTTGGGCCGTATGGGAAAACAAGGCGTTTGGCACCACTTACGAGCCGACGGTATTCATCTACAACAACCGTCTTATCAAGCCTGAAGAAGCACCCAAGACGCATGCAGAACTGGCCAGGCTGGTGGAAAGCGACAAGGACCGCTTTCGCAACAAGGTCACTACCTACGACATTGAAAAATCTGCAGTAGGCTATATGCTGGCCGCTCAAGACAGCAAGAAAGGCCAGAGCTACTGGGATTTCATCAAAGGCGTAGGTTCAGCCAATCTGGTGCTGCAGTCCTCGACGGGCACCATGATGGAGCGCGTCAGCTCGGGTGAAAACCTGATTGGCTACAACCTGCTGGGTTCATATGCGGAGACCCGCGCCGCCAAGGATAAAGCCATCGGGATTGTGTACCCCTCGGACTACACCCTGGTCCTGTCACGCGTGGCGTTCATCAGCAACAAGGCCCAGCACCCCCATGCCGCCCGTGTCTTTCTGGACTACATGTTATCCAAGGACGGACAGGATGTTCTGGCGAACCAATCCGAGCTGGCCTCGATCCGCTCTGACGTGGAAGGCGACAACGATGTGGATGGCCTGACCAAGAAATTGGCAGGGGTAGAACTGACCCCCATCCCGGTGGATTCGTCGCTGCTGGACTTCCTGAAGCAAAAGGAACGCCTGGACTTCATCAAGCAATGGCGCGCTGCGGCCAATAAATAAGACACCTCGTCTGTGAACCGGGTGACGGCCTCGGCCGTCACCCTGCCTTTTACCGCCTGGAATCCTTATCATGCAAGCCTTACGCCTTCGGTGGCAGGCCTGGCCACGCCATGTCGTTGTTCTGATCACGGCATTGGCCATTTATGTGCCGCTTAGCCTGATCATCATCCAAAGCCTGCTATCGGCCCCCTTTTTTGCGACTGACAAGTCTCTGGGGCTGGATGCTTTCCGTTTCATCTTCGACGACCCGGACTTTTACAAAGCACTGGGGAGCGGTTTCATCATGGCCTTTGGCCTGGCCGGTATTTCGATTCCTTTGGGCGGCATCCTGGCCTTCCTGATGGTACGTACCGATTTACCCGGCCGTACCTGGATTGAACCGCTCATTCTGGTCCCGATTTTCGTCTCGCCCATGGTGCTGGGCTTTGGCTATATTGTTGCCGCCGGACCCGTCGGTTTCTTCTCCACCTGGACGCTGGAGCTGATCGGCTTTGTCCCCTGGAACATTTACTCCTTCACCAGCATTGTCATCATTGCCGGTCTGACGCACGTTCCCCACGCCTATCTGTACATTTCCTCGGCCTTGCGCAGCATGGGCTCGGATGTGGAAGAAGCCGCCCGCAGCGCCGGTGCCAGCCCCTGGCAGGTCATGCGCTCGGTCAGCCTGCCCATGGTGCGTCCCGCCATCCTGTACGCCTGCGTTCTGCTCTTTTTTCTGGGGCTGGAAGTATTTGGTCTGGTGCTGGTGCTCGGCGACCCTGAAGGCCACCTGGTACTGGCCACCTATCTATACAAGCTCACCAACAAGCTCGGCATTCCGTCCTACCACCTGATGGCGGCTGTGGCAGTCGTCCTGATAGCCATGACTATCCCGCTCGTGATGCTGCAACGCCGTCTGATGCGCACCGCCAACCGCTTCGTAACCGTCAAGGGCAAAGCCTCCCAGGCGCGTGCCTTGCCGCTGGGTCGCTGGCGCTGGGCAGCTGCAACACTGGTCGGTCTGTGGTTGTTCTTCACCGTCATTGTCCCGGTGGTGGGCGTAGTCTTGCGCGCCTTTGTGTCCAACTGGGGGATTGGCGTCTCGCTGATGGACGTGCTCTCCCTGGATGCCTTCCGGCAAGTGTTTGGGCAAGCCAATCTGCTGCGCGCCATTCTGAACTCAGTGGCGATTGGTGTATTTGGCGGCGCCTTGGCCGTCATCTGCTACACCTTCATTGGCCTGGCCATGCACCGCAAGCCAGACGGCATCACCCGCTTTCTGGACTACAGCGTTCTGGTACCCCGTGCCGTCCCCGGTCTACTGGCGGGTCTGGCCTTTTTGTGGATGTTCCTGTTCGTGCCCATGTGGCTGGATCAGTCCCTGGAAAACGGCTACTTGTCGGTCCTGCCCATGGCGGAATGGTTGCAAGGCACGCTCGTCAGTCCGCTGCGCGCCCTGCGCAGCACCATCTTCAGCGTCTGGCTGGCCTACAGCGTGGTCTGGATGGCTTACGGCTTGCGTCTGATCTCCTCCACCCTTTTACAAGTGGGTCCGGAGCTGGAAGAAGCCGCCCGCAGCACGGGAGCGCGTCCCGGTCAGGTAACACGTCAAATCACCTTACCACTGGCAAAGTTCGGCCTGATCGGGTCCTGGTTATTGATGTTCCTGATTTTTGAGCGGGAATACTCTACCGGCGTGTACCTGCTCACACCGGGCACGGAAACCATTGGCTCCATGCTGGTTTCACTGTGGGCGACCGGCGCCATCGACATTGTAGCTGCCCTGTCTTTTATCAATATCGTTCTGGTGGTCATTGGCCTGACCATCGCATTGCGCTTCGGAGTAAAACTACGATGACCGAGCTGACTGTAGACAACATTCATCTGGCCTACGACCGCAACCCGGTTCTGAAAGGCGTGTCCATGAGCCTGAACAAAGGTGAGGTGGTTTCCCTGCTGGGGGCCTCGGGTAGTGGCAAAACCACCTTGCTGCGTGCGGTTGCCGGGCTCGAACAGCCCTCCCAAGGGCGTATCGCCATCAATGAGAACGTGCTGTACGACTCGCAAAACCGTATCGACCTGCCCGCCGAGGCGCGCAATCTGGGCCTGGTTTTCCAGTCCTATGCCTTGTGGCCACACATGACCGTGCAGGACAATGTGGCTTATCCGCTCACGCTGCGCAAAACCTCCAAGGCGCAAAGCCGCCAAAAGGTGGACGCCATTTTGGATCAATTGGGGTTGAAAGGCCTGGGCGAGCGCTACCCCAGCCAACTGTCTGGAGGGCAACAGCAGCGTGTGGCCATTGCCCGTGCGCTGATTTACAACCCCCCGGTCATCTTGCTGGATGAGCCACTGTCCAACCTGGATGCTAAGCTGCGTGAAGAGGCCCGCGTGTTCCTGCGCGAACTGATTGTGAAAATGGGCCTGTCCGCTTTGATGGTAACCCATGACCAGGCGGAGGCCATGGCGATTTCGGACCGGATCCTGTTGCTGAATGGTGGCGAAATCGAGCAACAAGGTACCCCGCAAGAGGTCTACAGCAATCCCAAGACCCTGTACACCGCCGAGTTCATGGGCTCGAACAATCGTCTGCAAGGCAAGGTTACCGAGCAACGCGATCAACAAACTCGGCTTAGCGGCCCTGGTTGGGAGTTATGGGGCCATGCCGCCGCTCCCCTGAGCGCCGGCCAGCACGCCACCGCCGTGATTCGCGTCGAACAAGTGCAACTGAATGCGCAGCCCGGCCCCGATACGCTGCCACTGCAGCTATCCACCAGCATGTATCTGGGCGACAAGTGGGAGCACGTTTTCCGCATGGCCGACCCGACTGCCGGCACACTGCGAGCTTTCGGACCTGAACCACTGCCCAGTGGCGTGCATCATCTGCAATTGCCGCCCTCCAAACTGTGGATTTACCCCTCCTGATCCATCGCTCCAAACCGGGAGCCCCCCCCACAGCTCCCGGTTTACCCTGATTGCAAACTTTTGTAAGCGCGGCTACTGTAGTCGCGTCACTACAGGCGGTATGAAAGAGACCTGTTCAGTCAGGCGCCGACGGAGCAACCACCCCGGAATCTCTCAGGCAAAAGGATCGTACCAGCCCGACACTCTGGAGAGCGGCGTTTGACGCCCACCGAAGGAGCCCAGCCAGATGCACAGGTTGGATAAACTCTCAGGTCACAGGACAGATGGGGTATTGCCACTACTCGGTGGTAATTCACCTGTCAGGAGCCCTGTTATGTCGCATATTGCCGTCATTGGTGCCGGTATTTCCGGAATCACCACCGCCTACGCCCTTAGTCTGAAGGGCTATCAAGTCACCGTTATTGACCGCCTTCGCTACCCCGCGATGGAAACTTCTTTTGCCAATGGCGGGCAGCTTTCCGCCTGCAATGCCGAGGTCTGGAACAGCCGCAGCACCATTTTCAAAGGCTTGAAATGGATGATGCGCAAGGACGCTCCACTGCTCTTCAACCCCAAGCCAAGCTGGCACAAATACAGCTGGATGGGCCAATTTGTGGGGGCAATTTCCGGTTACGAGCGCAACACGATCGAGACCGTCAAGCTGGCCATTGCCGCTCGCGAAAACTTGTATCAGTGGGCCAAGGACGAAAATATTGATTTCGACCTGGAGCAGCGCGGCATTTTGCATATTTACCACACGCCCGGCGGCTTTGAGTCTGGCAAAAAAGTCAGCCAGCTACTGCAAAAAGGCGGTCTGGAACGCCGTACCGTTACCAACGAAGAAATCCATCAGATCGAACCTGCTCTGCAAGGCACCTATTACGGCGGTTTCTTCACGCCCTCGGACGCCACCGGCGATATTCACAAATACACCCGCGGCTTGGCCGATGCGTGCGCCAAGCGCGGCGTGAGGTTTCTGCAGGATACCGAAGTCCTGGGTATTGATTGCGGCCCACCGCACCGTATCCAGCTCCGTACCGGCGAAGGTGCAGATGCCCACACCCATACGCTGTCCGTGGACTCCCTGGTCGTGTGCGCTGGCGTAGGCAGCCGCCACCTGGCCCGTATGCTGGGCGACTACATCAATATTTATCCCGTCAAGGGCTACTCCATCTCGGTGTACCTGGATACGCCCGAAGCCCAACATGCAGCCCCCTGGGTCAGTTTGCTGGACGAAGAGGCCAAGATTGTGACCAGCCGCCTGGGCAAAGACCGCCTGCGTGTGGCCGGCACCGCGGAATACAACGGGTCCAACAAAGACATACGCGCCGATCGCATCGCCCCGCTGACCAACTGGACACGTCGCAACTTCCACGACGCGGCTACCGACCGTGTCGTACCGTGGGCAGGTTTGCGCCCCATGATGCCGGACATGATGCCGCGCGTAAAAGCGGGCAGCCGTCCTGGCGTGTACTACAACACCGGCCACGGTCACCTGGGCTGGACCCTGTCCGCCGCCACTGCGCAGATCATTACCGAGGTGATTGCCCAGAACGAGCGTCAGTCCGCACCTGCTCAATTTGCCACCAGTCCGGCAACAACTGCTGCACCCGCCGCTGCCCATAACGTTCGTCCAGCAGATACACAAAGCCTTGATCCTGTTCATCGCGAATCACACGACCCGCGGCCTGTGTAATCTTGCGTAGTCCCGGATACAGATAGGTATAGTCATAGGCCCGCCGCTCCCCAAAGAGCCGGGCCATGACTTGCCGCACCGACTCATTGGCCGGGTTGAATTGCGGCAAACCCAAAGTGGCAATAAAAGCACCGATCAAGCGTTTACCGGGTAAATCTACCCCTTCTGAAAACGCCCCCCCCAGCACTGCCAAACCCACTCCCTTGCCGTCCAGCGTAAAGCGGTCCAGAAACTGCGTTCTTTGCTGATCGCTCATACCCGGTTGCTGATGCCAAAGCGGCATATCCGGCCAGCGCTCCTGCAAGGCCTGGCTGACCTGCTCCAGATAATCAAAGCTGCTCAAAAACAAGAGATAGTTGCCCGGCTGCTCCTGATAGGCCTGCCCGACAATATCGCACACCCCGCTCAGGCTTTGCGCCCGGTCGGCATAACGCGTGGACAAACCGGCATATTGACGTACCCGCAACTGCTCGGCTCGATAAGGAGATGCTACGTTCAACTCTGCCGTACTGGGCGGCAGCCCCAAGACATCACGATAAAACTGCGAAGGATTCAACGTGCCGGAGAACAGCACCACGCCGTGCGCATCGCCGTAGCGTTCGGCCAGAAAGGGAGCAGGCACGATATTGCGCAGGTTCAGAAGTACACCATCGCGCTGCGCCAAAATATCAAACAAGGAATGCGAGCCGAACTGCCCGGCCAGGTCCACAAAATACAGTAGCTCGAAATAAAACAGCAGCAAGGGGCTGTCTTGCGGCAGGGGATTCTCCGCTACATAGGCCCCTAAACGGGCAGCCAGATACTCGCACTGCTCCAGCAAGTCCTCCGGGATTTTTTCCAGCCCCCATTGGTCACCGCCTTCCTCGGGTATCAGGTCCTCCATCAAGCGAGTCAATGGAGCGAAATGACGCTTCAAGGCCGAAGGCGCGGCTTTACGTGCCATGCGCAACTGCACTTGCGAGAAGGACGCGGAATACATGGAACGAGCACGTTCTACCAGATTGTGCGCCTCGTCCACCAAGATCGCGCTGCGCCATTGCTGGGCCAGGGTCTGGCTATAGAGCACCGCATGTGAGTCGAAAAAATAGTTGTAGTCGCCCACAATGGCGTCCGCCCAACGCAGCATTTCCTGGCTCAAGTAATAGGGGCAGACCTGGTGTTCGCTAGCCACTTGCTGCAGGCGCTGGCTAGTTAGCATGGGCTGCTCCAGAGCTTGCTGACGGGCCGCGGGAAGCCGGTCGTAAAAGCCTTCGGCCAAGGGACAGGATTGGCCATGGCAGGCTTTATCCGGATGGGGACACTGCTTGTCGCGGGCCACCATTTCCAGCACCCGCCACGCGCCCCCACCATCCGGACTTAAGCGCTGCAAGGCGTCCAGCGCCATTTGCCGGCCCGAGTTTTTAGCCGTCAGATAAAACAGCTTGTCCAGACCAGCCTCGGGCATGGCTTTCAGGCCCGGGAATACGACTGCCAAGGTTTTGCCAATACCCGTGGGGGCTTGCGCTAACAGGCACTGTGCATCGCGCTGCGCCCGGAACGCAGCTACAGCCAGTTGCCGCTGACCCGCACGAAACTGTTCAAAGGGAAATTGCAGAGCAGTACAAGCTTGATCGCGCGCCAGCCTGTGTTTTTGCTCCTGCTGCCCCCACGCTACATATGCGCGACATTGCTGCTCAAAAAAGGCCCACAGGTCCGCGCGCTCCAGATACTCGGAAATGCTGGTCTCTTTGTGCTTATCTACGTGGTAATACACCACGCTGACTGTCATCCCCGGCAAATCGCGTTCCTGGCACAACATGGCAGCATAGACCTTGGCTTGCGCCTGATGCAGTCGTCTATGGTGCTCGGGGATGGCATCAAAAGCACCACGATAGGTTTTCAGCTCTTCCAGGCAATTGCTGACGGGATCAAATCCATCGGCTCGGCCACGCACCAAGAGCCCTTCCATCTCATATGACAGCGGTACTTCGGCTTCATAGTGCTCGGGGCGACGCAGCGTTAACTGCTGATGGCCTAGAATGCCTTCCTGTGCCGTCGCCGCAGGCGTAAAGCGCAAGTCCAGATCCCCGCTGCGGGCGGTAAATTCGCATAAGGCTCGTACGCCTACCGTCCAGGCTTTCATGACGCCTCAGGCCGGGTCACATAGCAGACACGCGCGGGGATGGCGTGCTGCTCGAAATAGCTTAACCAGCGCCGTTGGTTATCTTGCAAACGATCTCCGGGCCCTTTTACTTCTATCAGCTCGTAGCTTTGCTGGGCGGGCATGAAACGCACCAAATCCGGCAGGCCGGCACGGTTATCCCGCCAATCCTGCAAGATACGCGTGAACACGAGCTGCAAATGCTGGGCGGGAATGCAGTGCAAAGCCTGCCCAATCAAGGATTCATCCAAGGCGGGCCAAATCAGCAAGGGACACTGTATGCCGCGCTTTTCCTGCCAGCGTTGCCAGATCACGGTTTTATAGTCTGTACCGTTCAGCACGCTTAAAGACTGATCAAACAAGTTCTGCCTGCGGGACACGAAATCCGGGCTCCCCCAATCGGCCGGACAGGCCTGATAGGGATGAAAGAAAGCCCCAGGCAAAGGGGCGTAAATGGCATCCCAGCCGAGCAAACCCAGTAAGGCCGGAAACAAAGTGTTTTCTACATAAAAGACCGGTGCCAGAGGGCTGTTCCAATGGGACAGAACCTGCACTTCGACCCGAGTGCCATCATCAGGCAGCACCAGGTCGCTGCGTTGTGTACGGCTCGCCGGTTTGCCGGATGGGGCAGTGGGAGGTGCCTCTAGCGCCAACTTACGACGCAGACGCGGCAGCATACGTCGTAATTTCTGTGCCTCACCCTCACTTTCGGGTTGCTCCCAGGCCTGGCAAAACAAGGGCCAGGCATCCTCTTGCTTTTCCTGCCGCTCCAACACCCGTAATTGACGATAACGCGCGCCCGGCCAGCGGGTCTGCGCGTAGGCCTGCTCGGCCAGTGACCACCAGTGTTGTCGCTCGGCTTGCTGGCCCAGCTGAAACACGGTTTTTGCCTTGCGTCGCCGCAACCAGTCACTGTCCGTCTGAATCCTTTGCACCGCGGCAAAGCGCTCTGTCCAGTGCTCAAGATCGGCCTCGTCCGGTGCATCACGCAGTTCAGACAGGGTTTCATACAGACGCACGTCCTCCTGGTGCCGGAACGCTCGACTGCCTTGATCCAGCGCCACAGCCTCGTAACGATACAGGCCCAGATCACTTAATACGAACTCGGACCAATCCTGGTAATGATTGCCAAAGAACAACAGTTGCAGCCGCTGCGCCCAATGCACCACGGCCGCTGACAAACGCAGCAAGGGAGCCCGCAGTTCTGGCCGCGCGCACCATTGCAAAAAAGGCCGCTCCTGCTCACCCTGGGTCCGAGCTATCCATTGCTGATAATCCGACTTGCGGCCGGCGGCGGGCAGATCATGAAACATACGACGCAATTCAGGCATGGTATGCACGGCAAACAGGGTATCCAGATCCAGCACAGGATCGGTTTCTATGAGTTTGCAGGCGGCCAGTTCCTGCACAGCGGCCTCCAGATCTTCGATTTCGGCATAACGAAGCTTGTCGATACGAAACACCGGGCCTTTGCGCATCAACAATCGCACCAACAGTGCTTGCGCAGACTGAGACGCTTGCGCAAAAGCATGGTCGCACTGGACATGTTCGGGCTCCAGCAAGTCGGCACTGACATGCTGGACCCACTGCAATACCTGGTGGAAATTATGCAGGTAATAAAACGGAGGAAGCTCGGGCGAAATCATAAGCAGGCTGTGTATATATCCAGCTACTTTAGCATTCCTTTACGCCGGGCGCGACTCCAACAAACGCATCCAGTCACGCAGCAAACCGTCCAGGCGTTGTCGCTGCGTCGCATCCAGACCTTGCAGCAGATTTTCCTCGTTGGCCAGATGGTCCACTACCACCGCGTCCACACAGGCCAGCCCAGCCGGACTCAACCGTACCAGACTGCGACGGGCATCCTCAGGGTCGGCGATACGCTCGATCAGGCCCTGCTTTTCCAGACCGTGCAAACGGTGTGTCATCGTGCCCGAGCTGACCATCAGTGAGGAAAACAAAGCCGTGGGCGCCAAGGTGTAGGGCGGGCCGGAACGGCGCAAACTGGCCAGCACGTCAAACTCACCCAGTTGCAAACCATGACGACGAAAGTTTTCGCCCATTTGCTTTTGAACCAGTTGAAAGCAGCGGGTCATGCGTCCAAGCAGAGCCATTGCATCCAGATTCTGCAGGTCGGGCCGTTGCTCACGCCATTGCTTGATAATCAGGTCGACGGCATCCTGTTCTTCGCTAGTGCTCATGATTTCTCGGTAAAAACATTTATCTTGATATTAAGATAAAACGTCCCTACACTGGCGTTTATCTCGATATCAAGACAATTAACCATGACCCGACTTTCTCTCTGGCTGGTGACGGCACTGACCGCACTGGGCCCGGCCATTTGGGGCTCCACCTATATTGTGACTACCGAAATCCTGCCGGCGGATCGCCCTTTTATCGCCGCATTCCTACGCTGTTTTCCAGCCGGTGCGATCCTGCTGTTATGGAGTCGGCGCATGCCCGCCCAAGGGGAATGGGGGCGGACCCTGATTTTGGCCGCCTTGAATATCGGCGCTTTTCAGGCGCTTTTGTTTGTGGCTGCCTATCGCCTGCCGGGCGGGCTGGCTGCCGTTGTGGGCGCCGCTCAACCCTTGGTGGTCATTGCGCTAGCCTGGGCGCTGGAAGGCAAGCGTCCGATCAGCCTGGCTTTAGTCGCTTGTGTGCTTGGCATCGTGGGCATGGGTATTTTGCTGCTCTCGCCGCACAGTCAGTGGGACGCGTGGGGCATGCTTGCGGCGATTGTCGGGGCTTTGTGTATGGCACTGGGCACCTATCTGTCGCATCGCTGGCGAAGCAGCATGCCAATATTGGCGTTCACGGCCTGGCAACTGATGTTGGGCGGATTGATGCTCGCTCCCCTGGCCTTATGGCTGGACCCACCTTTGGATGGTTCCCTGAGCATGATGCAGATCAGCGGCTATCTCTACCTGTGTCTGGTCGGCGCGCTACTGGCCTACACCTTGTGGTTCCGAGGGATTGCAGTCCTGCCATCGGTGGCGGTGTCGTCCCTGGGGCTGCTCAGCCCCTTGACCGCCGTGATACTGGGGTGGCTGATTCTGGGTCAGGCCATGACTGGCACCAGCCTGCTGGGCATGGTGTTGGTGATGGGCAGCGTGCTGGCGGTCCAATGGATCAGCAATAGTCCGCCTGCCCCACGCTCTGAGGGACGTAAAAAAAGCGCCCCTTAGTAAAACCAGCCATGGGCGCACTGCAACGAGTTCACCATCTTGCCACTTCGCCGGAAGCGGCAAGATAGTGACTAGTACCGCTCTTTCAGAACCTGTGCCAGATCAGCGGCAAAACGTTGCGCATCTTTCGCATTCAAACTCGCAAAGCTGACGCGCAAGCCTTGGGCTGGATGGCTCACCCCGAAAACCTGGCCCGAGCGAACCAACCAGCCACGCGCGGCCAGCCCGGCCAGCACAGGCTCGGCTTCCCGGTCCAGGGGTATCCATAGGTTGAACCCTTCTTCGCTATCCCAGAACGGAATGCCCTGCTTTTTCAAGGCCTGCATCAGGTCGGCCCGGGCCTGTACGTAGGCAGCCTGGGCGGCGCGGGTCTGAGCCTTGATCTGGGCGTCCGTCAAGCCGTGTACCACCATTTGCTGCAAGAGGTGACTCACCCATTGCGCCCCCGACGCCAGGCGTTGTGACAAGCGTTCGCTGGTTTGCAGGTCAGACGCCACCAGGGCCACCCGCAAATCAGGCCCCAGTCCCTTGGAGACAGAACGGATCAAGGCCCAACGCAAGTGCTCGGCGGGAATCACATTCCGGTAAGGACTGCTGGCCAGCATCCAGAAATGGTCATCAATCATCAGCAACAGCTCAGGATACTGCTTCAGGATCTGCTCAATCTGCTTGGCCCGGGTACGACTAAGCGAACACCCAGTGGGATTGTGAGCCCGCGGCGTCAAGATCAAGGCACGCAGGCCGTCGGCCAATGCTGCCTCCAGTGAGGCTGGCACCATGCCCTCACTGTCGACCTCAATACCGACTGGTTTGTAGCCGAGCGTATGAACGGAATTGATGCTGTTCAAATAGCCTGGGTCCTCAATGCCAACCTTGTCGCCCGCCAGCAGGAAAGCCTGTAGCAAACGCTCTATGGCATCCACCGCGCCGTAGCTGACGTGGTAGTCGGTTTCCGGGGGCGTATCTTTATGAAATACCTGCTGACACACTGCGCGCAGCTCCGGCACCAGGGGATCGGCGCCATACAGGGCCTGAGTCTGACCTCGCACCCCGGCCACCAACTGAGTCGGAGCCGGTAGGTATTCCAGCGCCGGGTTTCCGCTGGCCAGATCCTGCAAGGCAGAACTGGCTCCGTGCCCTTCCCGCGCCAGCTCCCGGATCGCCTCGCGAATGCGCGTACCACGACGACCTTGCGCATCGGCCACGCCCGCAGACACCAGGCGCTTGTAGGCCAGGGCAACCGTGTTCCGGTTCAGTCCCAGTGTCTGAGCCAACTCGCGCACCGGCGGCAGGATCTGACCCGGCGCTATCCGCCCCAGCGCCACCTGCTGACGGATATCATCGAAAAGTTCCTTCGCATTGCTTCCCTGGATATTCATTTTGACCTATGACATAATAGTTTATGCGCGACCCGCAGGGTCGAGTTTATCTTTTTTTTCTTCCTTACTGGTGCGCCATGTCCGAATCCGCCCCTGATCTACTTCACACCGAGCATTATCCCACCTCCACCAGTGTAGAGGCATTTCGGGAACGCATTGCCCTGGTACAACAACGAATTGATGCTGCCTGCGTGCGGTACGGACGTGCTCCCGGCGATGTCCGCTTGCTCACTGTCAGCAAAACCTTCGGGATTGACCGCATTCGTCTGGCGTATCAAGCCGGCTGCCGCCTGCTGGGCGAGAACAAGGTGCAAGAGGCCGAAGGCAAGTACGAGGCCCTGCGCGAGGAACTGCCGGATCTGGAATGGGCTGTTATTGGACACCTGCAAAGCAATAAAGCCAAGTCGGTTGCACGCTTTGCGCGCGAATTTCACGCACTGGACAAGCTCAAGACCGCCGAGGCGCTGGATCGTCGCCTGCAAATCGAAGGCCGCAGTCTGGATGTCTTTGTACAGGTGAACACCTCCAACGAGGACAGCAAATTCGGTTTGCCGCCGCAAGACGTTCACGCATTTGTGCGCGAATTACCACAGTTTTCCGCCCTGAAGGTCAAAGGTCTGATGACCCTGGCCCTGATGGACGCCGATCCTGAACGGGTGCGCCCCTGCTTTGCGCTGCTGCGCAACTTGCGCGATCAATTACGCAACGACATCCCGCATGCCGAAAACATGCACGAGCTCTCCATGGGCATGTCAGGCGACTACGAAGTCGCCATCTCCGAAGGCTCAACCATTGTGCGCGTCGGACAAGCTATTTTTGGCGCACGCGCCACGCCCAATAACTTTTACTGGCCCGTCTCTGATACGGCAACAACATCATGAACCCACTACGCCTGATCATTCGTCAAAACGGCAGGGAAATCGGTCACTTTGAATCCAGCCCCTGCTGCCCTCCCGAACAACTGTTGGCCGTAGCCCGACACTTGATGACGCTGCCAGACACCGAGCTGGAGCTGCAACAAGCCAAAGGCGAACATCGCATACTCGATAGCGGCCCGCACGGTCTGCGTGTCCTGAGCGCGCAGGTACTGTACGAAACGGTCGATCTGCAGGCCTGGCTGCAACAAGGCAGCAAGGTGACCGCCTGAACCCAGCCCGTGGCCGGGCCACAAGCCCATCACACGTGTGCAACCCTGTGGCGCTTACCCGCTGCCTCAAAAAAAAACATACCCGGCCAGCAGCCGGGTATGTTTTTTGTGTTTCAGACTATCAGACCCAACTAAGACTTAACGATTCACCTGTTTGGCCGGCAAGGCAAAGGCCAGCAAACAACTTACCATCAAGCTGCCGGCAAACAGCCACAAGGCGGCGCTACCGGAACCGGTCAGATCCGTCACCCAGCCAATCAGGGAATTACTGACCAGACCCGCAATATTGGCCAGAGAGCAAGCCAAGGCAAAACCCGTTGCAGCGGCCGTGCCTTTCAGAAAGGTAGCCGGCAGGCTGAAGAACACAGGGACCGCACCCATAATCACCGCCGAAGCAACCGTAAAGGCCAATACGGTCAACCAGGCGTGATGCGCAACAAAGGTACTGACAACCAGCGCTATCGCGCCAATGGTCAGCGGCACAATCAAGTGCCAACGACGTTCACGGCGACGGTCTGAGCTGGCACCGATCATCAGCATGCCGACCACGCCGGCCAAAGACGGAATCGCAGTCATCAGGCCAATCTGGAAGGGGTCCTGCACACCGGCAGCACGAATAAAAGACGGCATCCAGAAACTGATGGAGTACGTCCCCAACAAAATGGAAAAATCGATTCCACCCAGCATCCACACTTTCAGGTTGAAAAAGCCGTCCTTGAAGCTGTGCTTGACGCCTTTGCCCTCTGCGTCATCGGCCGCCAGGTCCGCAGCGAGGCGGGATTTCTCTTCGTTATTGAGCCACTGGGCGGACTGATAATTGTTAGGCAAGGCCCAGAACGTCAGAATGCCAAGCAGCACACTGGGAATGGCTTCCAGCAAAAACAGCCACTGCCAGCCGCGCCAGCCGTTCATGTGATCAAAATGACCAATGATCCAACCGGACAAAGGACCGCCAATCACACTGGACAAGGGCAAACCGATCATGAACAAGGCAATGATCTTGCCCCGCCGATAGGTGGGAAACCACAAGGTCAGGTAGTACAGTACACCTGGCAGGAAACCGGCCTCCGCCGCCCCCAGCACAAAGCGCAGAATATAGAACTGCGTAGGCGTGGTGACAAACATGGTCAGGCCCGACAAGATGCCCCAGGTGATCATGATGCGGGCAATCCACAACTTGGCACCCACCCGCTCCAGAATGAGGTTGCTGGGCACCTCAAACAGAATGTAGCCCAGGAAAAACAGGCCCGCTCCCAGGCCGTACGCAGTTTCACTCCACTGCAGATGATCGAGCATCTGCAGCTTGGCAAAACCGACGTTGATCCGGTCCAGATACGCCGCCAAATAACAAAAACACAGAAAGGGGATCAGACGCCAGACGATCTTCTTGTAGAGATCTTCGTTACCGTCCCGGCCGGCAGGCACCGCCGTAGGACTTGGGATGGATGAATGCACCTTGTATATCTCCAGATAATTATTGGTATGCCTGGTGAACCAGAAAACTGCCTAAGAACAGCGCCTGACAGAACACAGCAGGGCCCTGAACACGTCCGCATTCCCCCCATTGGGCTGCAGACTGTTTACAGATAAAGAATGAAGGATCAACCGTGATTCCCGCTTGTCATGGCCTCTGACTCGCTTGGGCGAGAGCAGCGGGTTTACAACAGCGGGACCCGATCCGATCAGGCTGCGCCAAATCCGGATCGCTCCCGTATTTGGCGCAGCATGCCGTTTAGCTGGATTTGAGGTCCTGACCGTACAAGTCGTAGCCATACACCCAGGCCGGGTCTTCCTGGGTACGCAGGAACGTATTGGCATTGGAGACCGACTGAACGCGAGTGGCACGCTCTTTGCGGTTGAGCTCATACAACTCGAAGGCCGTGCGAAAGTCCGACAAACCGGTCTCTTGCAGGCAGCGGGTCAACATGGCGGCATCTTCAATCGCCATGCACGCGCCTTGCGCCATATGCGGCTTCATGGGGTGGCAGGCATCGCCCAGCATTACCAGACGGCCACGGCTCCACAACGGCAAGGGATTGCGGTTGCGCAAGGGCCACTTGGTAATGCTCTCGGTTGATTTGATCAAATTCTGAACCGTGGAATGATAGCCCTCAAATGCGGCCAGCATCTCTTCTTGCGAGCTGTCTACGTACGCGCCCTGAAAATCCCAGGCAGGATGTGGCACGCCCGTCACAAAATAGTATTCATCACGCTTGCCGGTGGTGTAGTACACCATCATGTGACGATCCTCTGTCCACCACTTCACACAGTCCTCGAACTCATCGGCAAAGCGGGCCAGATTCTCGCCACGGATCAGGGCACGGTGTGCCACCCAGCCGCTGTAAATCGGATCTTCCACCCCCAGCAAGGTTTCGCGAATCTTGGAGTGAATGCCATCGGCACCAATCACAATGTCGGCCGTCACGCTGGTGCCATCGGCAAACTCCAGCAACACGTCATCGCCACGGTCCACCAGATTTTGCAAGCGCTTGCCAAAATGAACGGTGCCCGGTTTGATGCTGTCGATCTGCAAGGCGTGCATATCGCCGCGGTGCACGGTGATGTAGGAAGCCCCGTATTCTTTCCGTGCAAAGTCGCCCAAAGGGATACGCGACAGATAATCGCCTGTCTCACCATCTCGGCTGAACCAGAAATCAGGGTGCGAGCCCATCTCATCGAGCGCCTTTTCCAGACCCATGCGACGGAAAATCTTCATCACGTTGGGCCCCACGTGAATACCGGCACCCAAACGCGAGAATTCCGGCGCCTGTTCAAATACTTCCACCTCAAAGCCGGCCTGCTGCAACAGAGTCGCCGCAGCGGCTCCGCCAAGACCGGCCCCTACAATCGCAATCTTGACTGTCTTTTCCATCGTTAGCTCCAAATCACGGCACTCACAAAAAGTGCTCACCACATGTTTTTCGTAGTGTACACACTAAGTTTAAGCATGAAAACATAGGAAGCTGCTAGGGTTTATACCTACTTTCATGCAAAAACAGCCGCGCGAAATATGGGAGAAAAAAATCATTTAACAATAAAAAATCAATAACTTATAAATAAAAATTAACCACAAGCACCGTCTCAAAAACTTAAGTCTACAGTTTATGAAATTTTTGAATTTAACAGTGTGTAGACTTATTTATTGCCATGCACACCCTAGAAAGACGTATGCTTCAAGCTCAAAATAACTGATCTGGATCAGGCCTTGCTCCATCTCGGGACAGGTATACTGGCCCCGTTGTCATACCCCGGCCTGCCCACTCCACAAAAAGACAGAAAGATTATGCAGCCTAGCTCCCCGGCCTCCGAGCCCCAAACCTTGTCCTACGATGTCACTGAACAGATCGGCCACCTGCTGCGCAAGGCAGGTCAACGGCACACGGCCATCTTTCAACATTACGTCGGTGACAGTCAGTTGACGGCCATTCAGTTCGTGACGTTGTGCGCCCTGCGCGACCACGGGCCGAGCTCGCAAACCGAACTGGTCGAGGCCACTGCGGTAGACCAGGCGACCATACGAGGCATTATTCAGCGACTGAAATCGCGGGGCCTGATTGAACTGGCACCCGATAAAGATGATCGACGCAAAGTGATTGTGGAACTGACCCAGGATGGCCTGGCACTGCTCGATCGCGTTATTCCACGAGCCCACACGATTAGCGAACTGACCATGGGCAATCTGAACCCCGCCGAACGCGTGGCGATCGTCTATTTGCTGCGAAAAATGATAGACAGCACGCTTGATATGAGCGACAAAGAATAAGGCCGCCTATCGTCAAGAGACTAGGTTTTATTCGGCCTTTAAGATATATTTAAAATACATCTTTCAACTGATCTGCCATGATACCTCTGACTGCCTCCCCCGCCTCTACCCGTCCGCAATGGCGCGCTTTTCTGGAATTGGGATTTCGCCCCCTTTACCTTTTAGCCACCTTATGGGGTGCTGCCAGCATTGCGCTCTGGCTCTACACACCCGCCTGGCTATCCAACACCGCCATTCCTTCCTTGTACTGGCATGCCCACGAAATGCTCTGGGCCTTTATCGGCACCATCGCCGTCGGCTTTCTGCTAACGGCCAGTGCCACCTGGACAGGACAGGCTACCCTGCGGGGCCCCTCCCTGGGCGCCTTGTGTTTGATCTGGATTCTGGCCCGCTTCAGCCTGTTGCTTCCCAATGGCCTGCTGGCAGCCCTGCTACTCGACGCCCTATTTTTCGCCATTGCCGCTGCCGAGCTGGCCCGTGTGATCCTGATCGCGCGCAACAAGCGTAATTACGGTATTCCCGTGGCCATGCTGGCTTTGGGCCTGAGCCATAGCCTGTTCATGTACAGCCTGATGCAAGGGCATGACCCCATGCCCTACTTCTACAGTGGATTCTGGACCATGGGGCTGATTACCCTGCTGATCGCCCGCCGCATCATTCCCTTTTTTGCCATGCGCGCTTTACCGGGCCTGAGCCTGCCGGCTCAAACTCGCAGCGGACACTGGCAAATGGGGCTGAGCGCCCTTGCCATCGGCCTGTCGCTGACCCCATGGCGCCTGCCGCTGGCCCTGACACTGGCGGCCTTGGGGCTGATCGCCTGCTACCAGTGGATACGTTGGCAGCCTTGGGCCAGCCGTCATACCCCCCTGCTTTGGATTCTGTATCTGGGCTATGCAGGCTTGGCGCTCGGCCTGCTCAGTGCTGCCGCCTATGAGGCAGGCTGGATTGCACGCGCCGCCTGGCCTGTGCATATTGTGGGCCTGGCAGGGTTTAGCGTCATGATCATCGGCATGCTGACCCGCACCGCCCTAGGCCATCTGGGCCGCCCCCTGCGCGCCACGCCCAAAGTTGTACTGAGCTATGCTTTCCTGATCGCCGCCTGCGTGTTGCGCCTGCTGGCCTTGATTCCCAGTAGCTGGAGCCTGCCCTTGCTGCACCTTGCCGGCCTGTGCTGGATTCTGGCCATGTTGAACTACCTGCATCAATTTGCCCCAATGCTGATTCGCCCCAGACTGAACTGATCGCAGCGCCAGCGCCACACTTTACCGCCCCAAGCTCCTGGGGCTATGTATCTTTATTTTCTGTCTGACCGTGCCTGCTTATACTAAGCAGGCACGTTGTTCGCGCACTCTGCCAACAACGCGGGACGGATCATGCTGATCCTTGTTTACTCCGCGCTCCCAACACCCATGTCTCTTGCCAGTCTGGCTTGCTCTGTCTTGATACGCTCCCTGTTTGCCGGGCTGTGTGCCTTCGTTCTGCCGCTTTCCGTCCTGGCCGCCGATGCCTGTCACGGCAGCCGGGATCTGGTGGTGGTCGGCCATATGGACGACGATCTGCTATTCATGAATCCGGACCTGTCCAGCAATATCCAGGCCGGTGCCTGTATGCAGGTTCTATACCTGACCGCCAGCGAACGCAAAGGCGGACTGGAATACATGTACAGCCGCGAACAGGGGGTACGCGCGGCCTATGCCTATATGGCTGGTGCGGTCAATGAGTGGCAGCAAACCCGCCTGATGGTCGGCAGTGCCTCGATCGCGCAATTTACTTTGCGGTCCCGCCCCGGCATTCAGCTCAGTCATTTACGACTGCAAGACCCCTGGTTAGGACCGGGATGGGGAAGCCTGACCCCCTTGAGCCGGGCAGAATCCGAACCCGGACAAACCGTCCAGACCTTGGACAGCCCCCAACAAACGTTCAATCGCGAACAATTGGTTCAAACGCTGGCTGCCCTGATACGACTTTATCAACCCACGAGCATCCGCTATCTGGATGACACCAATCCGGTTCCTTACACCCAACTTTGCTGGCGTTGTACCGGCCATGGCCACCCAGACCATATTGCCAGCGCCCGTCTGGTTCGCGAAGCCATGCTGGCGGCGCCGGGTAATTACGCGCAAATTGGTTATGTGGATTACCCCATTCAGGAGCAGGCCGCCAACCTGACCTTGAACGAAATCCGTAGCAAAACCGAGATTTTCAGGCGCTATGCCTGGCATGACCGACATGCCTGCAAAGGCCCGGCAGTGTGTCAGGAACCGGCTGGGCCGGCGGCTGCCTGGGTGCAACGCAGTTACTACACCAGCCGGGCGGACTACCCTGCCAGTCTCCTGGCTGACCGCTCCGGAGGCCTGCATTTTTTCGTCTCCGGTGAACAAAACGACGCCATCAACCAGTGGGATGTCCAGCAACAGCGCTGGTTCACCTTGGGTGGGCGCACCGCCGACGCCTTGAGTGTCTTTCATTATGCAGACGGCAGCGCCGGGCTGTTAGCCCGTGACGCAACAGGGCAGGTATGGGTGAGCCGATCTGAAGATGACGATGATTGGCTGGCCTGGCAAAAACTCCCTGGCCCTCGGGTCTTGCACACCCCTATCGTCAGTCCACAAGGAGGCCAGGCCTTGGCCATGGCTACCGACGGACGCTTTTACTGGAGCACGGTTCGTCCAACCGATCATGCCTGGGGCAGTTGGAAAGCGCTTCCACCTCTGGACCAAGCCACCTATCCTGCCGCCCTGAGCGTGGACTCTCAGGGACGGGCACATGTATTTGCCAGCAACCAGCAGGGCCAACTTTTTCAGATCGTCCAGCGCAACGACACCCAATGGCACGCCTGGCAGGCCATTCCAGTGGCGCCGGTCAGCGGAGGCCTGGCAACGATTGTGAATGCGCAAGGCAAAATTGAGCTGTACCTGCGCGATCGGCAAAGCCAGCGTTTGCAGCGCCTGGTCCAGTCGGCGGGCGAGCACAACTGGGGCAAGCCTGAAAATCTGGGTTTGACCTATGTGGGTCGTCCCGCGCTGAGTCTGGGCGAGCAAGAACAGGTCGTGGTCGCCCTCCAGCAACAACCCGGTGGCGCAATTGTCTTGCTCGATGAAGGACAGGTGGTAGAAGTAGACAAACACTCGGCCTCCCAGCCGGTGCTTTACCGACTGGGGCGTACGCTTTATCTGGCCAACCGCCCCCCTGGCCCCCAACAACGCTACCGTCTGCTGGAACGACGTGCGGGCAAATGGGTGCAGGTGGCCTTGACTCAAGCGCCTCCTCCCGCGGGTGGACGATCCTTTAGCGAGGCCCCGGCCTTCATTACCCAAGCCTACGTGCAACCGTAAGTGCCCGTAGCGCCCTTAAAACGTAACAAAATACGGATATGCTATGGCAAGCTTGGGCAAGCCGCTGAACCAGCGAGCGAACCCCGTGACTGATCCGCAGCTCGAGCAGGCAGGCGAACTTTTACGCGTTGCAGTAGCACTTTGTTGCAATGGCATGCGCCTGCTCGTTCAGCTCCAGTACAATCGCCCGCTAACGCTTGCCGGCGTACCGGCGCCCCTTTCTTTAGCTACTCTTCAGAGATCATGAAGCCAACTACCTTATTTGCTGCCCTGCTGGGTGTACTCGTGGGCGCAGGTGGCGCCATTTATTACGCCAAAAACGTATCGTCCCCCGCCATCGACAAACCAGTCAGCTCTGCCAGCACGACGCTAGCCGCCCAAGCCTTGACCCTGGGCCAATCCGTCTCGGGCGAACTGACCAGCAAGAGCTTCTTGAATCTGAGCGATGGCGTACGGAGCAGCCTGTTTGATGTAAAGGCCGAAGCCGGCCAGATTATCAAGATCAGCGTCAGCGGCCCTCTGCGCCCACAGATCAGCGTCCTGCGCAATGGCGAACTGGTGACTCGCAGCCAGCGTTGTGAAGACTGCCCCGACAGCGAAACCAAGGGCCAAACCACCACGCTGGGCTTCAAGGCAGACTTCAACGACACCTACCAAGTCGTTGTGAGCGGTTTCAATACCAGCTCGTATGGCCCCTTCCAGGTTACCGTAGACACTTTGAAAGCCTATACCGGCGAGCCACTGAGCGCCGACCAGACCATTCACGATTGGGCTCTGGGCGGTCAGAAGCGTTACCGTTTGACTATCGACAAGGATGGTTTGTACAGCCTGGCCATGAAAGCCGAGCAAAGCAGCCTGGATGCCTATCTGAAGCTGATGGATCGCCGCGGCATGGAGCTGGCGTCGGACGATGACAGCGCTGGTGGTACCGATGCACGTTTGCAGATGTACCTGAAAGCGGGCGACTACATTGTTCAGGCCAGCTCGGCCATGGGCTCGCAGAACTTCCAGGGCGGCTTCTCGCTGGAAATCAAACCAGAAGAGATGACGGGCGAGATTGAGCTGAAAAACGGCGATAGCCTGAGCCTGGACGGTGAAGGCAAAACGGGTCTGTTTACCGGTGAGACTCAGACCTACAGCTTCACCCTGTCCGAACCCAAGCTGGTTACAGTGCAAATGGATGCCCAAGGCTTCCAGGCTTCGTTGGAAGTAGACTCCAGCACCGCCAGCCAGTACGGCGATGAAGCCGGTCAGCAACGGGTGCGTGGGGTACTGGCCGCAGGCGAGCATCAGGTCAAGATTTCGGGCTCCTCCCAGGCTGGGCTGTTTACCTTGTCGGCCACGGCCGATGAGGTTCCTGCCAATGCGGGTGGTGGCCTTTTGCTCGTGGGTGAGCCTCGTCAGGCCCTCATGCTGCAGGGCATTACCAGCGACAGCTACCAGTTGAATGTGCGTCAGGCTGGCCGCTACGTAATCGACATGACCTCACCAATCTTTGATACCTACCTGGTCCTGCGCAAAGACGGCCAAACCGTAGCCGAAGATGACGATAGCGGTGGCGATATGAACGCTCGTCTGGAGGTACAACTGGAAGTGGGCGAATACGAAGTGAAAGCCATGTCATTGGGCAGCTATGAGCAAGACATGGAGTATGAGCTGTCAGTGCAACGTCTTTAAGAGCGGACTGACACGCTAGCATCAAGGCTGAAAGTTTCCGGACTTTCAGCCTTTTTTATATGGATAACGGCCTGGGCCTGCTCAGGAGCACCTACCTGAAGTGCCCCGAACTTGCCACATCGCTACAGGGCCTGCTATTTACCGTTATCCTCTCAACCCCAGCTTTCCTCCTCTCGCGTACCGGTTTTTCCCGTTTGGTCTGCTTACGATTTGCTCACTGTTTTTCTTGTAATTATAAATGCAAATCATTATCATTAATTTCATTATTGATGCACCGCCCTTTTAGCAGGAGCCCCGCATGCAGACACCCGTTCAACCGCCCCACCACGCCCTGAGCCAGCGCGACGAACTGGCCTGCTGGCGCCATTGGATTGCACAGGGAAACCTGGCCTTCCAGTCTCGAAATTACACCAACGCCCTGGCGCACTATCAACAAGCTCGCGCGTCTGTCCGGCCCCTGCTGTTTAATGCTTCGGATGGAGCTGACGCCACCATTGCCGCCTGGGTCATTGCCCATTTGAATCTGGCCGATGCCTGCGAACAGCTGGGTCAAAGCGACGAGCAGGGTCTGCACCTGTGCACCGCGCATGAAACCTTGTGCTGCGCCACAGCCAACACCCACCTGGCTGATGACTGGCGCATGGCTGCCTGGCAACATAGCCGACGCACGTATGCCGAGCTGGCGCGCTATGCACGTCGCTATCCCCATCATGTCGCGACCTGCTCTGCCCTGTTCTTGGGGGCGGTCAGCCCGCAGGAGCGCTCTTTTTCTCATTAAGTTTCATGGTGTCCCCCACATGCGACTGACCTGGGGTTTATCGAGGAGTGCGTTTTGCCTTACACCTTACCTGCCCTGCCTTATCCCTACCATGCTCTGGAGCCGCATATCGACACCCAGACCATGGAGATTCACTACAGCAAACATCATCAGACCTATATCAATAATCTGAATGCAGCACTGGAGGCGGCCAAGCTGCCCTACCCGCCTATTGATCAACTGATAGCCGGCCTGGATACCGTGCCTGAACCCCTGCGCAATATCGTGCGCAACAATGGAGGCGGTCACGCCAATCACAGCCTATTCTGGACCGTCATGACACCCGATGCCGACACCACCCTTCCCAAGGTTCTGGCGCATGCGATAGACCGGGATCTGGGTAGCTTCGCGCACTTCAAGGATGCCTTTACCAAAGCGGCGATTTCACGTTTTGGCAGTGGCTGGGCCTGGCTGAGTGTGACACCCGAAAAGAAACTGGTGGTGGAGAGCACCGGCAATCAGGACAGCCCGCTGATGCACGGCAACACGCCCATTCTGGGTCTGGACGTGTGGGAACACGCCTACTATCTGAAGTATCAAAATCGACGGCCCGAATACATTGCGGCTTTCTTTCAAGTGATCAATTGGCCCGAAGTGCTAAGAAGATATTTGGAAGCCCTTACATAAAACGGGTTTACTGTTTGTCATTTTCCAGCCCCTCATCCCCCTATCTTCCTATTCAACGAAAGCTGGCACCAAGCGCTTTGGCGTGGCTCTTGTTGCACGCAACCCTCCGCCTTTGGAGGGTTTTTGCGTTGTGAACCCAGCCCTACATAAGGCTGACGTCGAGTCTGGGTTTGGCCCGATTGCGCTCACCATCATCAAACGCTATGTTAATTATCAGCACCCTTATCACACCCGTCCTCAGGCCCCCACATGTTGAGTCTCTGCGATCGTATTCAATCCCTGCGTTCTCTGTTTCACTTCGATGCGGTGCAACTTCTGGGGTGCGCGCCGCAAAGCCGTACGCATCTGGAATTGCATTGCGAAGGCTATAACCTGAACTGTGCCTCTGCCTTGGGGACGGGTTTTCCGCAGATCTATGCACCAGGCTTCACAGCCCAAGCCTCTCCCCACGATTTGCTACCACCCTCCATTTCAGAATGCTCGGACGCCATGAATCCTCCTTTTCGCAGCACCGCCATCTATACCGATGCCTTGCTGCGTGGCGGGTTTCAGGATGGGATGACGGTCGAGTTGCAGCGTGGAGATTCCTATTTGGGGATGATTCACTTCTCCTCTCAACAAGCAGGAAGCTTCAATCGCCACGTTCGCACACTGGCCCTGGGCGCCAAGGTCTTGCTGGAGGAGGCCATGCAGAATATGGCCTGGCACCAAGGCACCATTTTGCATCTGGTACCCCAGGCCGGCGGGCTGGTCGTGCGCGAGGATATGCAAGCACAGGCGAACGCAATCAGCGGTACGCTGTTCAAAGCCCTGTCATTCATGGATCGGCAAACCTCCACGCTGCAGGCTTTCTGGCTGGAAGGCAGACAAAGCTACCGTTTACAGGCACAGCGCTTTCCGAAAGGAGATGTGCTGCTGCGACTGGTGCCCGCTGATTTGCCTGGTGGTCTGAGCGCAAAGGAAATGCAGGTACTGAGCTGGCTGCTTACGGGCCACACCGATCGGGAAATCGCCGCCAAGCTGTTTCTGAGTGAGCGCACCGTCCATTCGCATGTTACGTCCTTGCTGCGCAAGCTGGGCATTACCAGACGCACCGAAGCCGCTGTTAAAGCGGCTCTGAATCACTGGTATGTGCCGGATGCACAGGGTGCGATCCTGGCGGCGGTGCCCGGACTGTGCCACTAAAGAAGCAGTCCGGGATGCCGGTCCAGCCAGGCACTTCAGGAATTAACGCAGTCCACTCAACAAGGTTGCGGCTTCATCCACGCTAGCGCGCTCCGCATCCAAGAGCGTGTCGCCGCCCATCCCTCCCAGGAACTCCGCGTAAGGATCAGCCAGCGTGCGTACCCCGGTCAGTTCTTCAATCACGGCCTGGCCGCAAAATGGCAAGTAATGTGGGCTGTAACCCCCTTCCTGCACAAAAGCGATACGGCCTTCACAAACCTCTTCGGCACAGTCAATGATTTGACGCGCCATCTGGCGGAAACCGGACGCTGTCACCATCATGCGCGCCAAGGGGTCCATCATGCTGGCATCAAAACCCGAGCCCACGATAATCAGCTGCGGCTTGTAGCTCCGCAGCGCAGGCAGCACCACTTTCTCCATAGCATAAAGGTAAGCGGCATTCCCGCCGCCAGGAGGCAGGGGGATGTTCAAGTTGTAGCCCAGGCCTTCACCCTCACCGCGCTCAGTCGTGAAGCCGCTATTGGCCGGGAAGCACAGATGCTGGTGCAGGGAAATGGTCAGAACAGAAGGATCATTCCACCAGATATCCTGCGTACCATTCCCGTGGTGCACGTCCCAATCCAGAATCGCGACACGATCCAGACCCAGCTCCTCGCGGGCATAGGCCGCCGCTACCGAGGTATTATTGAAAATGCAAAAACCCATTGCCCCGGCACGGGGTGCATGGTGGCCGGGAGGATTGACCAGCGCATAGCCGTTGCTGACTTCACGGCTGACCACTTTCTTGACCAGCTCAATGGCGCCACCCGCAGACAGCATGGCAATTTCCAGCCCGCCATTGCCCATGGTGGTAATACCGTCCCCCGTGTCGCCCCCGGTGGGCAAGGCGCTGACGCGTTTCATGTTTTCCAGATGCTCGGCCGTATGAACACGCAAAATATCCTTGTCGCGTGCCGGCTTGGCCTGGATGCTGGTCAGATGATCAATTTGACCGGAGGCGCAAACCAGTTCGTGAAAGCGGCGCTTCGTATCAGGATGAGCCAGGTGGTGGCTGATCGGCTGTAAACGAGCTCCCAGATTGGCCGATGCAAGACTGCCCGTACCAGTATCCACCCAGCCGTAAAGCGTATTCCAGATGTATCCTGTTGCCATGTCGTCTCCTTTATTTTGGTTTGTGTGGCACAACCATAGTAGGGATTTAGACAACAGAACGAATCCGTAGGATTGCCGAATTTATAAACTGATCAGACAGCCCTCACGGCAAAAAAGGCAGAGGACACTCGTTTGCCGTGGGTGATTTCTGCCTCTCTCGTTGAGCTGATGTATGTATAGACGACGCGCAATGGCCAAGGCTTAAACCAGCTCTGCAACATTGATTATTCTTGCGCTGCATGCCTCAACCAACTCGGCATCGTAGCTGGCGAACAGCACAACACGATCGTGTGACCAGATCTGAAACTGTTCAGCCAAGGCAGCACGAGCCTGCATATCCAGGCCATTGCTCGGGCCATCAGCAATGATTACAGCCGGGTCACCTAAGGCGGCCGCCGTCAGAAACACCTTGCGCCGCGTTCCGGTCGACATCTGCTCAAAGCGCTTGTCCAGGTGCGGTTCCAAGCCCAAGCGACAGGCCAGATCCAGTACAGTGTCATCCACGTGGGTCTGCTTTTCTGTGGCGATTTGCTCCAGCAGCGCTCGGCCAGTCTGAGACGGAAACAACATGCAGTTGTCGGGCACATACGCCATGCGGGCGCGTGCTCGTCGGGGGGCTTTCATTAGCGAATGCCCATCTACCCACACTTCCCCCGTATCTGGTTCGAGCAAGCCAGCGATGATGTTCAGCAAGGTGGACTTGCCGGTACTGTCTTCTTCACAGAGCGCCACGCAGCCTGGCTGAAATGTATGAGTCAGTCCCTTGAAAACGGGATAGTCACCATAGTTTTTACTGAGATTGTCTATGCGTAGCATGCTGGAAATCACTGCCAAAGAAGCGCCCGGACAGTTACAAGATGCGCTGACGGGGCGGGATGAAAAACAAGTCGGGCACTACCCCGAACAGGGGCTTTAGTATAGGGCTTTATGGGCGGCTGTTTGGACTGCCTGCCGTGCCTTGGTCATGCGGGAGTCACCGGCTATGGGGCAAGGGCCGTGTCGAACAAAAGCGGGGCGGACCGCCATGCTCAGCTCTGTAGCCAAAGCCAGAAAATAGCCTGAATCAAGGCCGGCTTGTTCAGGCTATTTTTTCCCGCATGGCCACACCTAAGCCAATGCAGTATCCAGCAACATCATCAAGACAAAACCTATCATCAGACCGCCGGTTGCAAAGCTTTCATGCCCTTGTCGGTGTGATTCCGGAATAATTTCATGACTGATGACAAACAGCATGGCACCGGCGGCAAAGCCTAAACCAAAAGGCAGCAGCATCAGCGAACTGCTGACAGCAACGGCACCGAGCACCGCCCCTAAGGGCTCAACCAGACCGCTGGCCATGCCTAGAACCACCGCAAACGTACGGCTGTATCCCGCCGCCAGCAAAGCCAGCGCTACCACCAGCCCTTCAGGCACGTCCTGAATGGCAATCCCTGTGGCCAAGGCATTGGCACGTACGCCTTCATTACCTACATATCCCACCCCAATCGCCAAGCCTTCCGGGAAGTTGTGCAAGGTAATGGCGATGACAAACAGCCAAGCTCGACGCATGGTAGCCGAGGAGGAGCGGCTCGAACCTTCACGCCCCTTGATGAAATGCTCATGAGGCAGGATACGATCCAGCAGCATTAAAGCAGCAGCGCCCAGCAGGATTGACAAGCCGACAGCCAAACCCGCCCCCCAGGCGCCAGGGCCAAACACCTGCTGTTGCTTTGCCGCTTCCAGCCCCGGCAAAACCAGCGAAAAGGCACAGGCAGCCAACATCACCCCCGCCCCAAAACCATACAGCGTATCTTGCGTGCGCTGCGACATGGTTTGAGAAAACATGACGGGTATGGTGCCTAGCGCCGTAGCCAGTGCCGCGATGGAGCCTCCTACCAGGGCCTGTAAAACCACCGGGTGATCTTGCGCGTACAACCAGAACTGATGACAGATCGCCCAGACGCCCCCCATGGAAATGATGAGTCCAACCCACAGGCGCAAGTGTTGGCGCCAGTTCGGCGATATTCCCTTATTGGGCGAAAAATAGAGACTTGATTTCAGTTTCATCGCCATGCACCCCCAGAAAATGACGCCATCCAGGTATGCCTCTGACAGACGCAAAGAGCTGCAAAACCGCTCCTGCAAAGGCATGGATGCCGTATCAACCATCATAGCGACTTCATCTGCGATTTAAAATACAAAAATAGAAACGATAACAATTCTCATTAGCACTTCAACAAATAAACCACAATCGATGCGATCAGCGTGGGGCTGGATGGCAATCCAGCCTGCTTTTTGTACTTTATAGTGCGATGCTAAACCGAATTAATGCTGCCTCACGCAGTTTGTACATCCTGTTTGATCGCCTCCAAGGCCTGGACCCGCTCAGCCACGGCGTTTTCCAATTGAATCAGCTCCTGCGTGAGCTGCTCCAGGCGTTGTTCAGCCTGCTCCACCACCTGTACCGCCCTCTCTTGGGCGCTATTCATCACCGCCTCACTCAAGCTGATGTACAGGCGGTTGTAGTCGATCAGTGGCGCCTGCCCTCCCCCCGGCTCCTGGAAAACGTCATAGCCTATATGAGCAGGCAGATTCAGCGTCGGCAAGTCTGGCTGCGACAGCTGAAAGTTCGCCAGGGCAGTCCGGCTTAACTCGGCAAATTCCTTGCCCAGATTCTGGGCGAGATCGTTACGCACGGCGGCCACATCTTGCTGGGCCGCATGTTGTTCAAGCACTGCAGGCAATTGGGGCACCACCCGCCGCCAGCTACCTTCGGCCAATAGGTGTACGGCATCCTGCAAAACAAGCCTTTGCTCTTGGATACGTTGATGCAGTCGGGCAGCGGCCTGTTCCATCCCCACCGTCAAGGGCTCCAGAATAGCCTCTTCTAGATGATGTAATTGCAGTTCAGCAGGTTTGCGTCGCTTGTAGGCCAAAGCGGGATCCAGCATGTTTTGCAGTGCCACGTATAAACGTGCAAACCCCGCCTGCTCCAACCCCTGCTCTTCATCCTGTTGGCTGCGCGCCATGTGAACAGACAGGGACACAGCCGGTTTGAGCACATCCCTGTCCAGCCCCCAATGGCTCAGGGCCTGCGCTGCCCGCGTCATGACGTCCTCTTCTTGCAGTTGACGATTATCAGCTGTCTTGTTGCAAAGCACTTTGACAATCTCGTCGTCGATCTCATCTTCCTCAATGCGATCACTGCGGGTAATTACAGGCAGCAAAGGCTTGTTGCGGCGCAATTCCACCCGCAGATCCTCCAGCTCATGAACTTGCCCCGGCGCACTGGAACTGCTCAGCCACAAAAGCGCATCCGTGCTTTCCAGAAACTGCTGTGTCAACGCCGCGTTATGGGCATTGACCGAATGCAGGCCGGGGGTATCGAGCAAGACCAGCTTGTCGCCTAGACAAACGCCTTGCAAGGCCACGGTGGTTTCTGTAGCGCCTTCCTGAAAACCCTCGGGCATGGTCTGCAACTGCCCCTTTTCCAAACGAAAAAAATCCACACGCTGTCCATGACGGCGAAACCGCTCGGCAAGAAAGTTGCACAAGGAACTCTTCCCGGCATTAAAGGAGCCGAATACCAGCAGCATGATACGGTCGCGGAAACGCTCAGCCAGCTCTTGCGCTGGTATCAACGCAGTCCACGAGGTCGCCCAGCCTGCCCGGTGTTCCTGTAGCTGCTGGTTCAAATGCCCGACCGCGCGCGCCAAAGTTCCCTGCTCATGCAATCCAGTGTCGGACAAGACCTGGGTCAAGGTGGTTTGCTCCAATTCCGTCAACCACTGTTCCATTCTGGTAATAGCGGGCTGACTTTCCTGGCAGGCAGGCTGCAGATCGGCGATTGCCCGGATAAGGATACTTTCCGCTGACATCAGACACCCTCCAAGAGCGCCAATTCCTCCAGAGCCTGGCGGGTCTGCTGAAGCTGTTTCTGGCTTGTCTCGATCTGTGCTTCCAACGCCCTGCGGCCCTCCGAAATCTCAAAATAATGCGTGAAATCCTGGACCAGTTTGTCGCGCCCGGCCTGCTCGCAGAAGATGCGGCGCAGATCGGCACGGTACTTCACCGACACACCCATCACCGCAATCATGACGGTGTCCATACTGCGCACCGAGGTCCGTTGCGCTGCGGGTAAACCCACGGCACCGTATTCCACCAGATGACCATTGATCGCAATACACGCACGCGAATAGGCGATCTGCAACCGGGCACGCTCTTGCTTGCCCGCTGTCATCTTGAAGCCGAATTCGGCCGTATCCGGCACCAGCGAATGGTCCACCCCTGCGGCATTGACCAGCGGTTCCAGATCCTTCTCGATGCCTTCCAGAACCTTGCGCAAACCCTCAACAAAATCAATATGCTGCTGCCTTTGCGTCTGCTGCAGGCTGTGCAGACTTTGCTCTTGCATCTGCTGCAAGGCGCTCAATTCTTGCGTCAGCTCGGTCAGCAAGGCGTCACGCTCGAACTCGCGGGCTTGCGGCACACGCTTCAAGGCGGCTTCCAAAGAAGCCTGCAAAGCCGGAATGCCACTTTTCTCCAGCATGCGCGGCTTGCCACCGTCGCGGCCCTGACGATAACGGGTGCTGGAGACGGGGTGCAGCAAGCAGCCTGGGCATTGCTGTGCAATCGAATCAAGCACTTTCTCTTGCTGCTGCTCGTCGGCCAATTGGTCGATCTGGCTGATCACCAGCAGAGTCTGACGCCGCGAACGCTGGTGATCTGCGGCCAGCTCCTGCAACAAGCTGCTTTCCAACGCGTCCAGCTCACCTTCTTTGGCTGCGTGGACAAAGAGGCGGATATCAGCCTCCAAACCCAGCGCCTCGCGAGCCAGCGCATCATCTTGCAAGGCCACGTCTGCGTACAGACCCGGTGCGTCCAACCAGCGCACACCTTCATGCACATGCTCGGCCAGCGAAATCGTTTCGCGACGGTCGGCCACATTGAAAATATCGCTGCCCATCAACTCATTGAGCAAACGGCTTTTGCCGTGACTGTATTTGCCGACCACGGTCACGGTGGGCGGCACCTCTTTTTGGAGGAGGACGCGCAGACGGTCCAGGTCCCAGCGGCGCTGCGGCAGCACGGCCAACACGGCGTCCCAGACATGATCGAGGGATACTGCCAACTGATTCATAGTCTCTTCCTTTTCTCATTTTTGCCAGAGCCCAGCACCCAATAGGCCAGCAGGCCAAAGACCACGCCCCAAAAGGCGGCACCCAGCCCAAACAGACTCATGCCCGAAGCGCTTGTCAAAAACGTAATGACAGACGGCTCGATATAAGCATCCTCACTGGTCATTACCCGCATATTGGCCACAATGGCTCCAATCAGTGCCAGACCGGCCAGCGCCGCGATCAGCGAGGCGGGTAAGGCAGTAAACAAATACACAATTGAGCCGGCAAAGGTGCCGCCCAAAAGATAAAACACGCCATTGGCGACACCGGCCATATAACGCCTGCCTGGATCGGGATGGGCGTCCTTGCCAGTACACAAGGCCGCAGTAATCGAGGACAACACGGTGGTGATGCCGCCAAAGCAGGCCATCCCTATCGAGGCCAAACCCGTGCCGACAAGAATGGGGCGTGACGGTGTGGGATAGCCGGCCAATTGCAGTACCGCCATGCCGGGCAGGTACTGGCCTGTCAAACTGACCAGCACCAGGGGCAAGGTCAGACTGAGCAGGGTCGCGATATTGAATGCGGGACTGATCCAGACCGGGCTGGCCAGCGCCAACTCAAAAGCGTCCAGTTGCACCTGCCCGCTGAGCATTGCCATCCCGAATCCCGACAAGGCCACCAGGACAATCGCATAACGCGGCAAGAGGCGTTTGCCCAGCACATACACCGCCACCATCACCAGCACGATAGCGGGCATTTCGCCACTGGCCTGGAACGTCGCCAGCCCGAACTGCAACAAAATACCGGCCATCATGCCGGCGGCGATTCCTTTAGGAATAAAAGAGAGAATCTCCTCAAAGCCACCGCTCAAACCAATCAGGACGATAATCAGGGCGGCGCTGAGATACGCGCCCACCACTTCGGGCATGGTGATGCCGGGAAACAGGGTCAACAGCAAGGCCGTGCCCGGTGCAGACCAGGCGGTAATAATGGGCAGCTTTAACCACGCACTCAGGACCAAGCCGCTCAGGCCGGCACCTATGGAAATGGCCCAAACCCAGGAAATCAGCTCTGCCTGGGCAATTCGTCCGACCTGTGCGGCCTGGATAAAGATCAGCAAGGGTCCGGCATAGGCAATCAAGACCGACAAAAACCCCGCCACCCAAACGGATGCCGAACCAGTTTTCAATCCCATCGTTTTGTCTCCCCAGACGGGTTATCAGCATAGTCAACGGACACGGCCCTAGGCCGTGCTGGGATCGCAGCCTGGTTTTTTTTTTATTGGCCCGTCCCCAGGAACACACGCCCTGCCAAGCGACCGCAAGCCCAAAGCACCACGCGGAAGATCTTCTTGTGGTCACCCCCCACAGCAGGGCACAGGGCAAAAGTATGGCACGGGCATGCTTCTTATCGCTGGCCGCCTCCGGACCAGCAAGGTGTCCGCAAGGCAGCCATATTCTGAGCCGTATAGGACAGTCAGGTTTTAAATGGCCGACGGGTGGGTGGCCAAGGGTGTCACGTTGATCTGCATATAGGGGAACAAGGGCAAGGCACTGAGCAGATTGTGCAGCTCTTCATTGCTCTCTACATCGAACACGCTGTAGTTGGCGTACTGACCCACCACACGCCAGATATGCGGCCACTTGCCAGAACGTTGCAGATCCTGCGAGTAGGCTTTTTCTTCGGCCTTGATGCGAGCAGCCTCTTCGGCCGGCAGGGAGTCAGGGATATCAACAATCATGTGTACCAGATAAAGCATGGTGTTCCTTTCTAAAAACAAGCGCTCGGGCACTTAGGCCTGGGCTAAAAAATTCAGTACGGCACGCTCGAAGGCTTCGGGCGCTTCCAGGTTGGACAGATGCGAGGCCGGTACGACCGCCACGGTGGAACCAGGAATACGGGCTTGCATGGCCTGGGCATCGGCAACCGTTGTAACCGGGTCCCACTGGCCCGCGACCAGTAACGTCGGTGCCGCAATACGGCTGATCTGATCACGCAGATCCGACTCGGCCAAGGCATCACAGCAAGCGGCATAACCCAGGGGGTCCAGCTTGGCCAGTGCGTCCTGCATGGCTTTGACCAACTGCGGCGATTGCTGGATGAAGGCCTCACCGAACCAGCGCGACGGCGCCGAATCGGCCAAGGTACGCATCTGAGCGGCACCGCCTTGACGCAACGCCTCGGCGCGTTCCTGCCAGGCTTGGGCGGTACCAATCTTGGCCGCACTGTTGCACACGATCAACGCATTCAAGCGCTCCGGCGCATTCACCCCCATCCATAAACCGGTGTGCCCCCCCATGGACAGGCCGCAAAACGCAGCGCGTTCAATATCCAGCGCATCCAGAATCGCCAGCACATCACGCCCCAAATCCTTGAAACGGTATGGGCCAGGAGTCACCGGGCTGCCGCCATGACCACGAGTGTCATAACGAATCAGGCGATAAGACTGGGCGAAACCTGCCACCTGTGGGTCCCACATCTCGTGTGTGGTACCCAGGGAGTTGCTCAGAATCAGGGCCGGAGCCAGCGGATCGCCCTGCACGCTGACGCGGAACCTGCCCTGGGCGGTATTCAAGATGCCAGTGCTGCCTGTCATTGCTCTTCTTCCCGCGCAGCTGGGGCGATGGGCAAACCAATCATTTCCTCCAGAGCGTCATGGGTCAAACCGGGCACCAGATCGATCAACTGCAAACCGTCCGGCGTGCAGGCCAAGGTAGCCAGATCGGTGTAAACGCGTTTGACGCAGGCAAGCCCCGTCAGGGGATAGGTGCAATGCTCCACCAGCTTGCTCGCACCTTGCTTGGTCAACACATCCATCATGACCCAAGTCTGTTTGGCGCCAATCGCCAGGTCCATGGCACCGCCGACCGCTGGGATCGCGCCCGGTTCGCCGGTACTCCAATTGGCCAGATCACCCGTGGCCGACACCTGGAAAGCACCCAGCACACAAATATCCAGGTGACCGCCCCGCATCATGCCGAAACTGTCGGCATGATGGAAAAATGCGCCCCCGGGCAGGAGAGTCACCGCCTGCTTGCCCGCATTGATCAGGTCGTAATCCTCCTGACCGGCAGCCGGTGCCGGGCCCATGCCCAAAATACCGTTCTCACTGTGCAAAACGACTTCCACGCCGGCGGGCAAATGATTGGCGACCAACGTCGGCATGCCAATACCCAGATTCACATAGGCACCGTCATGAATGTCCCGGGCGACGCGCTGCGCCAATTCATCTTTGCTGCGACGTTGATAACTGAGTGTCATGCTGTCCTCTTTCATGCTCTGTCCATTCATGCCTTGAACCCGCCTGCTTCTGTGCGACTGCGCGGCACCACCACGACGCGACGCACATGAATGCCCGGCGTCACGATGGTTTCAGGGTCCAGCTGACCCAGCTCAACCAGCTCGAACACACTGGCAATCGTAGTGCGCGCCGCCGTCGCCATGACCGGACCGAAGTTGCGCGCCGCCATGCGGTAAGTCAAATTCCCCCAACGGTCTCCCCGTTCGGCCTTAATCAGGGCGACATCGCCGTGAATGGGCTCTTCATAGACATGCCAGCGTCCGTTGATCAAACGTGTTTCCTTGCCATTGGCCAATTCCGTACCATAGCCTGTAGGGCAAAAAAAGCCGCCGATGCCTGCACCAGCAGCGCGCAACCGTTCGGCCAGATTGCCCTGCGGCACCAGCTCCAGCTCGATCTTGCCACTGCGATACAGATCATCAAATACCCAGGAGTCTGCCTGACGGGGAAAGCTGCAGATAATCTTGCGGACCCGGCCAGTCTTGAGTAAGGCCGCCAGCCCCACATCGCCGTTACCTGCATTATTGTTGACGATGGTCAGGTCGCGAGCGCCTTGCTCGATCAAACCGTCGATCAGCTCCGTGGGTATGCCAGCCGTTCCAAAACCACCGACCAGAATCGTGGCGCCGTCCTGCACATCATGCAAAGCCTGTGCAACACTGCTTACCTGTTTATCGATCACTCCGTTCTCCGTATAAAGCGCTGACGCTACGGATGGGCTCAGCCCTGACGTCAGGCACAGCAAAAACAAATCAGCCCAACGCCCCGTTTAACAAGTAAACGCGGGCGCTGGACTGATGCAGAACTTAGGCGGCCAGACGCGGGCGATTCACAATCTGGTTGTCCTTGCCGTCGACCAGCGGGGTCAAGGCAATATCAAACACGATCTCTGCAAAAGGACCATCCAGGTTTTCAGCCGCGATGCGGGCGGGGTCCGTCTGCTCGGTCAGGGGCGGAACCAGACCTTCACGGGTGGCATAGGCAAAGTCGTCGTACACCAGCGGATCGCCATCAATATTGATCTGCGTGGTCAGTTTACGGTGGCCGGGAGCCGTCACAAAGAAGTGAATATGCGCAGGACGGTTGCCGTGACGGCCCAGCTCGTTGAGCAAGCCTTGGGTTGGGCCATCGGGAGGACAGCCGTAACCCTTGGGCACAATGCTCTGGAATTTGTAGCGACCATTCTCATCGGTAATGATGGTGCGACGCATATTAAAAGCTTGTTGCTCGCCAGTGGGGTCAAAGTGGGAGTAAAAGCCCTTCGTGTTGGCGTGCCAGACTTCAACCTGGGCACCCGCAATTGGCTTGCCATCCGCACCCGCGACCACACCATGCATGATCAGGGTTTCACCCGCGGTATCGGAACCGTCGTCCAGACGGGCAAAACCGTGCTCCACCGGAGCGCCCGACACGTACAAGGGGCCTTCAATGGTACGGGGGGTCCCGTTGTCCAGACCCAGTTCCTTGTCCAGCGCGTCCATGCGCATGTCCAGGAAACGGTCAAAGCCCAGACCGGGGGACAACAGGCCCGCTTCGCTGGCGGTGCCCAGACGGTTTAGATAGGCGATCGCCGCCCAGTATTCGTCGTTGGTGATTTCCAGATCTTCAATGGTCTTGAACAGATCGCTGATGATGCGGTGCATGATCTGCTTGACGCGTGGATTGCCACCGGGCTGATCCAGGCCCGAGGCCAAACGCAGGAAGTCCTGTACATCGGGGGTATCGAAAATCTTAACGCTCATTCTGTGTCTCCTAATATCCTGAAAAAAGTGTTCCCAGCAACGCCGCTACGACTGGCTTGCCGATGCGCCTAGGCAGCCGAGCCAACACTGACGTGTGTCCTGTCGCGACGGAAATACTGGACACGATCCTCGTCCAGTACGATACCCAAACCCGGCCCTTGAGGTATCTGTAATTCAAAATTGCTGTATTTGAGTGGCTCTGCCAGAATTTCCTCGGTCAAGAGCAAAGGCCCGAACAACTCCGTGCCCCACTGCAACTGGTTGACGGTGGCAAACACATGAGCCGCCGCAATCGTGCCGATCGCCCCTTCCAGCATCGTGCCGCCATACAGCTCAATCCCCGCTGCTTCAGCAATGGCTGCAACCTGCAGGGCAGCCCGCAAACCGCCAGACTGTTCAATCTTGATTGCAAACACATCCGCTGCACCGTCGCGTGCCAGCGCAAAGGCCGAGGCCGGGCCAGTCAGGGACTCATCGGCCATCAAAGCAATCGGAAAGCGGCCTTTCAGCTCAGCCATCGCCTCGGCGCGTCGTACCGGCTGCTCCACCAAGGAGCAAGCTGCATCCACCAGACCAGCCAAACCATGCTGAGCCTGCAAGGGGCTCCAGGCCATGTTCACGTCCACACGCACTTCGGCGCGATCGCCCAACGCCTTCTTGATGGCAGCCACGTGCGCCACATCATCCTTGACGGGACGACGACCAATTTTGAGTTTGAAAATACGGTGACGTGCCTGGGCCAACATGCGCTCGGCCTCATCAATGTCCTTGGCGGTGTCACCCGACGCCAGTGTCCAGGCAACAGGCAGGCTGTCGCGCATGCGGCCGCCCAGCAGGTGCGAAACCGGCAGACCGGCACGCTTGCCCAGGGCATCAAACAGCGCCGTTTCCACCGCACTCTTGGCAAAACGGTTGTCCTGAATCGCCGTGTTCAGACGAGCCATGATGGCCGGCACCGCATTGGCATTGGCTCCCAGCAGCAAAGGGGTGAAATAGGTGTCGATGGCCAGCTTCATACCCTCGGGCGATTCCGCGCCATAGGCCAGACCACCGATGGTCGTACCCTCGCCCACCCCCACCGAACCGTCCGAGCAATACAAACGCACCAGCATCAAGGTCTGGCCTTGCATGGTCGTCATCGCCAATTGATGAGGTCGGATCGTGGGCAGATCCAGCAGCAAAGTCTCCACCCGCTCGATCAGGGCCGGCGCTGCTAATAGTTGAGAAGATTGCGTGTGTTCCATGTCTTGATTGAACACGAATCAGCCCTGCTCTTTCCAAGACTAAATAGGTCTAGTTCCATACCTTACAGGTATAGTTTCTGATATAAATATTAAAAATCAAGAATCTAAACTTCATCAATCCAGCCCAGGTATGGTTTTCCCTTATGGATCTACGCCAACTCAAGTACTTTGTCGCTGTAGCCGAAACCCGCAACTTCACCCGGGCGTCCGAACGCCTGCACATGGCCCAGCCACCGCTGAGCCGACAGATCCAACTGTTGGAAGAAGAGCTGGGTGTGACCTTGCTGCTGCGCAATTCCCGACCTCTGCGGCTGACGGAGGCGGGGCGGGTGTTTTATGAACAGTCCTTGCAGATTCTGAGCCGGGTGGACCAACTCGTACACACCACTCGGCAGATCGGGCTGAATCAGCGCCAAACCCTGTCGATTGGCTTTGTCGCCTCCACCCTGTATGGCGGCCTGCCCGCGCTAATGCGCAAACTGCGCCATCAGTACCCGGAAGTCGACTTGCAAACCGTGGAGCTGACATCCATGCAGCAACTGGAGGCCTTGAAGTCAGGACGGATTGATGTGGGGTTCGGTCGAATACGGCTCAATGATGCGTCCGTGCAAAGAACGGTGTTGCGGGAAGAGCAACTGGCCCTGGCCATTCCCCCCAGCTCGGATCTGGCCAGTTCGGACAAGGCTGTGAGCTTGAAAAAAGTGCAAGGGCAAAAGTTGATTGTCTATCCCAAAGAGCCCAGGCCCAGCTTTGCCGATCACGTGCTGCACCTGCTACACGACCACAGCGTGCGTCCGGCTGAAGTCTATGAAGCGGGGGAAATTCAAGCCGCCTTGGGGCTGGTGGCTGCCGATTCGGGACTGTGCCTGATTCCTACTTCGGCACGCCTGCGCAACGATCTGCACTATCGCTTGATCGAAGAAGCGCAGGCGACCTCACCGATTATTCTGACGCACAGGATGAATGATCAGGCCTGGTATATCGAGGCGATCAAAAGCCTGGTGGCCGACATGTAAAAGATGGCCACGCTCGGTCAAACAATAGGGCTCAAGCTCACTAGAACGGCGATAAGCGCTAGCCCCCTTAGCGCTTGCAGACTTCCTGCCGCAGTTGCTCTGCCGACAGCTTGATCATTTTGCCGTTCTCCACCAGCACCACCGAGGTATTGGTTTGTATGGCCACAAAACGGGCCGACTGTGCAGCGCGTTCCAAGGCGGCCAAGGAAGCCCGCAAGTCCGGATTTTTTGCTTTGGAAATATCTTCTTTATTCATCTTTCTCTCCCCACTCCAGCAAGACTGGCACACTGCCCGCGTTATCGTATAAAACCCAGTCATCCACGGTGTCCCGATAATGATGCAGGAAGTTCTTCATGCCAGCCGCAAAGCGGCGACGAATGACGGCTTCGGGAATGTTATGTCCACCTTGCCGAACCCGTTCTGCCACCCGTGCGATCGCCATCTCCGCATCGGGCAGACTTAAAAAATACAGACTGACTCTATAACCGAGTGCCTGCCACTGTTGAATATGGCGGACATACGCCTGGCCGGACAAGGTTGTCTCCAGCGCAAAACTCTCGCCCCGACGAACCGCTTCTTTGAGCTCGTCGAGCATCAGGCGTCCAGCTTTGATGGCAGCACTCTCTGGCGCAAACGGCGATAAGCCGGCCGCGATCAGGTCGGCATTGATAAAACGTGGCACCTCCGCCTCAACTGGAAGGAAAGAGCGCGCAAACGTCGTCTTGCCTGCCCCGTTCGGGCCAGCAATGATCAAAATCTTTTTGCTCTTGCCCGTCTCAGCGATGTTGCCAGACATAAATACACCTAAACAATGTCCTCATTGATTAGATTTGTATCATAGATTGGCGAAAAGGCCAGCCGGAAGCCCCCGGCGCAGCCTGCCCGGCAGCAATAAACCCGGTTTCAGTGCGGCGGGCCGGCTTTCCGAAGGCAGCAGCCCCTCTTCAGAAAAGCCGGCGAAGCGACCTTTCGTTCAGCGCACGCCGCACTTGATTTAGGGGCGTTTTTTCAAGGGGCAGCTCTTTAGGCCAAGCATGGTGTACAACGGGCAAAACCCCACCAGACCCGTAATGAGCGGAATCAGACCCAGCCAGCCCCACCAACCAATCACGTTGGTCACTGCCAGGACGATCAACACCAGCCCGACAACGATACGAGCGATACGATCCAAACCACCTACATTGCTTTTCATGGCTCATCCTTTCAACACAAGAAACAAGAAAAAACGCGGCGGGCAATGACCTGCGTAACGGGCATTGTCACCCGCCCTGTTTTCTGCCGCCTACAGGCTCAGGGACAGAAAATATCTTTCAGGGTGCCAATCAGTCTGGCGACATTCGGGTCTTCAATTCGGTAGTACAGCGTCTGGGCCTGTCGTCTATAGCTGACCAAGCCCTCCTGCCGCATCCGAGCAAGATGCTGTGACAAAGCCGATGGGCTAAGTGCCACCATCTCGTTCAAGGCGCCCACACTCATCTCGCCTTGCTGAATTAACAAACACAAGATGACCAAGCGCTTAGGGTTGCCAACAGCCTGCAACAGGGCAGCAGCTTGTTGCGCGCTCTCTTGCAAAAGCTCAATGTCGGATTTGCGTTGGATCATGGTTTTGCGAAGGTTTCAGACTTGTTAATTTAGTTAATACTTAATTTAGCATATACTCAATTAAAGAAGTCATTAAGGACGGCATTTTTCTTTTCTTCCATCCCAAAGGAGTGACCCATGAGTGAAACCAGCTACAAGCAGTTGACCCACACCATTTCCGGCAATCTGGCCCAGTTGCGTCAGACACAGCCCGAGGTCATGAAAGGCTTTGGAGACCTGGGCAAGGCGGCCATGGCAGGCGGGGTTGTTGATGCCAAAACCAAAGAACTGATCGCCTTGGCTATTGGTGTGGCCACCCGCTGCGAAGGATGCATAGGCTTTCATAGCAAGGCACTGGCGCAGATGAATGCCAGTCTGGAAGAAGTCCATGAAGCACTGGGGGTAGCGATTTACATGGGCGGTGGTCCCTCTGTCATGTATGCCGCCAATGCGGTGGCGGCTTTCAATGAGTTCAAGTCTTGAACCATAAACCAGGAGAACGGTAATGCCTAAACCCGCTGCTTTCGTATCGACGCTATTTCATGCACAGGGCAATCCCGACAAAGTGACCGTGGCTCTGACCATGGCGCTCAATGCCGTTCAGAAAGGACATAGCGCCTGCCTGATTCTGATGGCTGAAGGGGTCGCCCTGGGAGTACCCGGTGCCGCCGAACCTATCCATATTGGCGCGCCCTTTGAACCGGCCGCAGATCTATTAAAGAAGTATCTGGAGCAAGGTGGGCGCGTGGCCGTGTGCAAGTCCTGCATGCTGCATAACGGCCTGAGCGCCGAGCAAATGGACCCGCGTTTTGAGATTATTACCGCACCGGATGTGATCGACCTGCTGATGGGTGCGACCGGGTCTTTACAGATTTCCTGACCCACCGCATCGTCCAATGCAACGCAGGCCAAAACCCATTCTGTGTTTTGGCCTGTTCTTTCTTGAAGACAGGATATCGATATCACGTAGGGCAATCGTACGTGGCACCCTCGTTTTCTGGACCGGCCTTACACAAAGAAACGTACACCATCGATATCGCGGCCCCCCGCAATCACGCAAGGGGCAAGCAAGCGACCTATCCGTCTATCAAGCCAAATGCGCCAGCAAAGCCTCCAGTAAAAAGAAGCTGGCGCAAGCCGACTCCACTAACTCCGACTGCCCCGGCGCAACTTTATAAAGATGCCCCACAAAACGCCCTGTTTCACTTAACTCAGGGGTCAGCAAGGCATCCAGATACAAGCGCGATTGCTCGTGCAGCCATTGTTGTTCCGGCAGAATCTGCCACAGCTCGTACATTGCCAAAGAAGCAATCGCCCAGGCTGAACGGTCTACCGGGCTCAGTGGGGACTCTTGCGTCAAAAAGCCATTCGCAAACTTCCCCCAACGCTCGTGCCAATATCGGCAGGCATTCAGGGCTGCTTGAGCATAGGACTTTCTGTCATACAAGCGCGTTGCGGTTGCCATGCCCAACATGGCCCAGGCCTGCCCTCGTTGCCAGGTTTCAGCGCCCTGCTCGGCCAGTACATCGTTCCCGCGTAGCAAGACCGTATCCCGCCAGGCTCCGCTACGCTTTTGCAAGTAACGCAGGCAGGCATCCACATGCCATTGCCCAAACTGACGCGCCACCGGCCCGCCTTGCGCATCCAGCACCAAGAGCGTAGGAGCCAGAGCATCCACATTCAACATGTGATTGCCCGCTTCCCCGCCCCCCATCCCGGAACCCAAGGGCCAGAAGCCGCTGGAAGCATCAAAGCTGTTCAGCAGAGCTTGTGCAGCCTGATCGACATTGGCTTCGGCCTCTCTATCCCCATGCCAGATGCTGCCCAGGCCAGAGCCATACCAGAACACAAAGCTGCGATTGATGCTGGGCTCTTCCAGCCAGACTTGCAGCTTCTGGCTCCAGTTCAGCGCCTGTTCCCTATCCTGCTCCTGACCGCTGATCAAAGCGCGTCGCCACCACAACCCTGCCCAGAACCCTCCCAACCAGGAGCCACGTCGCGACAAGGTCCATTGCTCGGACGAGGGCTGCCTGAACAAGGGAAACTGCTCCCCACATTGCTCGGCAACCTGGTCCATATTCGCAAAGATGGACGCTATGCTGTCTGATCCCAATACATCTACAGACATCCCATCATTCCCCTTTTGCCATACGACGAACCTGGTACAGAATCAGGCACAACAAGCTGGCGCACACCAGAATGCCCATCAAAAAAGGCCAGGCAGCAGCAAAGCCTTCGGGCGAGCGCAGCAACACGCCAAACAGTGGCGGGCCAAAGGCAAAGCCGCCAAAGAACCCGACGGACAACAGCCCTGCCGTACGAGCCGGTGCCCCAAAGCGGGCATCTCGCAGCAACATGCTCATGGCAATGGCATTGGTCGCAACCAGGGTCAGGCCAATGGCCAGCACCCCGGCTCCCAAGGGCCAGAGCCTGTCCGGCGCGGCCATCATCATCAGCAACAAAGCCACAATCGGGATGACAAACAGGATGCCCAGCAACAAGGTTTCATCACCAAAGCGGGCGGCAATAGGCGTCAAGAGCACTCGGGACACAATCCCCATCACCCCAAAGCCACTGACCAGCATCCCTATCCAGTACGGCGACAGGCCCAGCTGCTGCGCAAAAACGCCCAGAAAAGTGATGAAAGACGACAGCACCAGACCCGCGCACAGCTGAATGGCCATCAACAGCCAAAGCTGTTGGCTGGGCCAGGGCAAGCGCCAGGACATGCTGCCAGCTGCGGTGCTGGCTCTGGCTGGCAAAAGCTGCAAGGCAAAGTAGGACAGGCACAGCATGGCGGGCACCCACACCACAAACGCTCCCCGCCACCCCAGCTTGTAGGCCAGGGTGGGCAAGACCAGACCGGCCAGCAAAGCCGAAGCCTGCACGCCGGACTGCTTGATACCGACCAACCCGGCCTTGCGCTCTGCCGGTACCAACTGGGCAATGGCCTGATTAGTCACCGGGTTCGCCAAGGACTGCGCCAAGCCGCACAAGAGCAGAGCCGTCAGCACACCCCAGAAACCCGGCAACACCGCGATCAAACTAAAGGACATGGCCACCAGCAGGAACAGCAAAAACAAACCTTGCCGATTGCCCATGCGCTGCACCAAAGCCCCCGCCCACGGCGAGAGCAAGGCAGCCAGACCAAAGGTGCTGGTGGTCAACCAACCCAGTTGCTCGCGCGAGATGCCCAGATCCTGAATGATTTGCGGGCCCAGGACGCCGATGGCATAAAACACCATCATGGGCATACCCATCGCCAGAGTCATCAGACTGGCCAGCACCCAGGGAGAACGACTTGCCCGTGTCGATAGCATCATGCGACTGCCTTGTTCATGTCTGCCGTCTCCTGAATGGCGTAGTGGGCTTGCAGCAAGTGTTTGCCGACCGTGCTGATCAAGGCATCGTCCGCCCCATCCAGAATATGCGTGGTACGCGCTGCCCGGTAAATGCCGGACAAGGGGCTCCAATCGGCCAGCCCTTCGGCCCCCATGATCTGGATAGCGGAATCTGCCGCCTCGCTGACTGCGTCCGACGCTGCCAGCTTGGCTACATTCACCTCCACGGAATTGGGCAAGCCCGCATCGAACTTGACGGCGGCTTCACGCAGCAAGCAGCGAGCCGAGGTGATGGCGCGGTACACCTGATAGACCCGTGCCCGAACCAGTTGCTTGTCTGCCAAACGGGCCAGCTCTCCACGTTCCGAATGAATGCGCTCGCACATGATTTCAAAGCTGCGTTGTGCCAGTCCCAGCCATTGCACGGATCGCAAGATACGGCCCAAAGCCAGGCGCTTTTGCATCAGGGCAATGCCCTGCCCGGCGCTGCCCAGAACATAGTCCTCCGGCACGGTCACATTGTTGAACAGCAGCTCGTTTTGCCCCTGATAACGTCCCAGCAACGGCAAGGGACGCACGACTTTAAAGCCCGCCGCATCCGTGGGCACGATCACCATGGACAAGGACTCATTCACGGGACCGTCCGCGCTGCGCGCCACCACGGTCGTGAAGCTAGCCAGTTGCGCCCGGCAAATAAACCACTTGCGGCCATTCACATGCCATTGCCCGTCTTTCAGGCGAGCCTGACATTGCATGGTGGCCGGAATCGAACCAATGCTGTCCGGCTCGGACATGGCGTAGCTGGACACCGCATCCCCCTTGAGCAAGGGGGTCAAGAAGCGCTGTTTGACGCTGGCTGAGCCATGATGGCTTAACATATACGCATCCAGCGTGGCATCTGCCCCGAAAATACCGGGGCCATATTCGGAGCGTCCTTCCTGTTCAGCCACGGGCAAGTATTCGACCAAACTGGCGATCCGACCGCCGCGATGCATGGGGTAGAAACTGCCGAACAAACTCGCCTGTTGAGCGCGGCGTGTCAGGTCCAGGGTCAGCTCGCGGGCCAGATTGTCCCCCTGAGCCAGAATGCCCTCGTTAGGAATGATCTCGGTATCCACAAACTGCCGCAGCTTGCGGCTCAAGGCCGCGCTGGAGATGGCAAGGTGGCTCATGCTGCTATCCCCGCTGCAGTCTTGGCCCCGGAACCCAATGCAGCCGCATCGGCAGCCAAGGCGCGCTTGTCGATCTTGCCCGCAGGCGTCAGCGGCAAGCTGCGGTAAAAGCGCAGATACTCGGGCAGCTTGTTCACTTCCAGACCCTGCTCACGCAAGAAGTCGGTAATCTCTTTCAGGGAGAAACGCGGCACGCCTTCACGCACCGTTACGCACAGGCAAATACGCTGACCCAGATCCGCATCGGGGACCGGCACGCACGCCACGGTAACCACATCCGGGTGAGCCATGACCAGACCTTCAATTTGCACCGGGCTGATGTTCGCACCACCACGAATGATGATGTCTTTCTTGCGACCAGCCAGCACCAACTGCCCTTGGGCATTGATGTAACCCAGATCGCCCGTTTTCACCCAACCCTGCTCGTCCCGATACTGGGCATCCAGTTCCGGGGCGTTCACATATTGCATGGGGCTCAAGGGACCACGTGCGGTGATTTCGCCTACTTCGCCTTGCGGCACTTCGGCACCCTCATCGTCAATCAGGCGAATCTCGCACACTTGCGGATTGGGGGTCCCTACACTGCTCGAGACCACTTCGATAGGATCATCCAGCGTGTTGTGGCAGTTCACCCCATCGGCCGAGCCGTACAGGCTGATAAAGCCGCACTTAAACGCTTCCACGCAACGGCGTACCGTGGCTTCGTCAATGACTGAACCGCCCACAATCAAACCGCGCAAGCTGGCTTTATCGGCCTTCTCCAGTTCAGGTGCTGCCGCAATACGCTGGAACATGGTGGGCACGCCCAGAATAAAGCTGGGTTTGAAGGCATTGATGGCGGCAATCGCACTAGGCACATCAAACTTGGGCAAGACCACCAAAGAACCACCCAACCAGCACAGCACGCCGAAGGTGGCCGTAGAGCCAAATGAAGAACCCAGCGGCACCAGATACATGCCGCGGAACTCCACATCATTGGGGGAAACGCGTTGCAGGAATCGACCACGCCCGCCCACCAGCGCATTATGCGAGTAGGCCACTAGCTTGGGCTCGGACTCGGTGCCCGAGGACACCAGCAAACGCACGGGCGAATTGGGGGACACCACCGGCAATTCGGACAAGGCCAAAGGCTCGCCCTCGAACAGGGAATCCAAAGTCATCCAGCCTGGACGCGATGGGCCTTGCACGATCAGGACACGCAAGGACAGCAGCGTAGGACGCAAGGACTCGATCACTTCGCACAAATCAATGCCTGCATATTCATGCGGCACAATCACCGCCCGTGCATCGCAACGACGCACCAGCGACTGAATATCCAGCTTGCCCCGTCCGGGTGGGAAAGGCGCCACAATCGCCCCCAAAGCAGCGGCGGCCAGATCAATGGCGCAGCAAACCCAATGGTTGCTGAGCTGATACGCCACCACGTCGCCCACCATAATCCCTGCGCGACGCAAGCTGCCTGCCAGACGCAGAGCCGCGTCCATCAAGGCGCTATAGCTGATATTGCCCTCCGGCGAGAGCACAGCCAGCTTGTCCGGATGAGCCTGGGCTTTTTCCGCGAACAGCGTAAAGACCGGCTTGTTCGGGTAGGTACCGTCCTCTATCCAGCGTTGGCGCAATGACGCAGGGACCAGATCGATGATGCCAGCGTGATTCATAAAAACCTCCAGGGAGAATTAACAGACGAATAGCCCTTGTCATGAAAATGGGACGCCAGGCGTGGATCAGCACGCAGTTGCGCCAGATTGCTATGGACACGGCGGGCCGGTATGCCCAGCACATCCAGTTGCGCTTCCAGGCTCAGGGCGGACTGGGACAGAAGACGATCCGGCAAGACCGTCCAGACGGCATCGGGCGACACATTCAACCACCCGGCCAAGGCATGCAGATGCGTCTGATCCTGACAGTCGATGACCATGAAGTCCTCGCCCGTCTGGAACACCGCCGACACGCCGGTTTTACTGATGGGTGAAACGGCCTGGGCCAGATGATCGGCCGTGGCCAGCAAGGAGCTGTCTACCCGCAAGCCCGACCCGCTCAGGCCCCGGCGCAGCAAGGCGGCACTGATACCCAGCGCGGCCATCACCCCGCCCAGCACATCCAGCACCGTAAACAAAGACCCGCCCCGTGCATCCGAGGTTTGAGAAATGGTGTGAGCAATGCCCGACCAGGCTTGCACCGTGAAGTCCGTCCCCGGCGCGTCCACTTGCTCCTGGCCCCAACCGCCCGCATAGGCGTAGACCAGATCCGGGCGCACCGCGTGCAGGTCCTGGGCATCCAGTTGCAGCTCGGCCGCCTTGCCCGGTGCCCAGTTATGCAGGAACACATCGGACTCGCTCACCAGCTCGTAAATGGCCTGGCGGCCTTGAGCCGACTTGATGTCCACTTCCTGCACCGTCTTGAATTGATTGAGCGCATCAAAGCGCACCGAGCAGCCATCCACGCACGGCGGCATGGCACGCAAGGGATCACCACCGGGCGGTTCCAGACGAATCACCTCCGCCCCCAGCAGCGCCAGCAAATGACCGGCAATAGGCCCTTGAATCCGGCGGCAGGACTCCACCACCCGCAAACCGCGCAGGGGTAAATCGGCGTTGGACGGCAAGGTGCGCAATGACCCGGGCGAGGCATGAGTCTGGTGCTGCCACAGACCGGCCAAGGCCGCGTAATCACTATCAGTCTGGCGTTGAGCCGGTGTGCGTACCGGCAAGATGGCCATGCCGGTCTGCAAGGCCAGTTCCTGCAAACGGGCAAAGTTCAGGGCTTGCAGACTGCTTAAACACGCCGCTGGCATGGGGCACACCGCCTTGGCATAGCGCAGCAGAAACGCTTTCCAGGCCTGACCCGCCAGATCAGCCGGTACACCCACCGCTTCCCAAAAGGCGCGCCAGGGTCGGGGGTCCAGCGTTTCCAGTTCAAAGACCACACCGTCCTGCGACATAAAGGGTGGCCGCAAGCCGGGATCGTCACTGCCTGCCAGTAACTGCTCGGGGTCCTGAGCCGCCGTTGCCCCGGCCAGATACTGTCCGATACTGAGCAAGCCACAACCCAAGGGTGAGACCGACACCGTGGAGAAACGTCCGCCACGCAACTGGCCCAAGGCGGCTGCCAAGGTCGCCTGCAAGCCCATGGCTGAACTGAGTACAGCCAGATAATCCAGACCCAGCGTACCCGACGGGCCACTGGAGCGTCCATGCACGGACAAGATACCGCTGGCGGCCTGCATGCTCAGCTCGCTGATCGCGGCTTGCGTCATGCCACCTGCCTCGGTTTCCAGACGCGTGCTAATCGTTCCAAAATCAGGCGAATGCAGGCTGAATGCTGCTTCGTCTTGCTGGCCTGCGGCTTGCTCGGACAAACCCAGCAATCGGGCCTGACGGCTCAAGGCAGCGGGCAAGCCCGGCCAATACGGGGGCGGTGAGCCCATCTGCCAACGTAATCCGCAGCCATGTAGTAATTCAGACATAGTTCCAAACCAGAGTGATGCGCACGCCAAGTGCTGATTGCAGAAACCAGCACTTGCACCATGAAAATCCAGACCAGACGGTCTTAGCCCCCTGCTACGGCAGGCAGTACGGTCAGGCTGTCGCCAGCACGGGTGGCGGTCTTCAGGCCATCACTGAAACGGATGTCCTCTTCGTTCACGTAAATGTTCACGAAACGATGTAGGTCTTCGCCGCTCATCAGGCGTGCCTTGATGCCGGGAAACTGACCTTCAAGATGCTCGATCACTTCGCCTACCGAAGCGCCCTGGGCCTGGACTTTCTTCTCGCCGTTCGTCAGTGGACGCAGCAAGGTCGGGATAGAGACTGAAATGGACATGCTTAAAACTCCTTTGAAATAGTGGTTTCCAACGGCCGGGACGCACGCTCCCTTGGGGGAGCGACGCTGTTCCCTAGACAATCACAATGGTTTCTTCGGTCACACCGCCATCGATAATCCGGAAGGATCGAACCGGCACGGTGGCTTGGTCCCAGGTGGACACGATCAGGTAATGCAGTTCGGGATGGCCCGCAAAATCAATGTCGTCCTTGCTGGGAAAAGCCTGGCTGGCGGTATGCGAGTGGTAGATCACGCAACACTCCTGATCGTCCTCATCCAGACGGCGGTAGACCTGAAATTGCTCGCGCGAATCGAACTGATAAAACACCTCCGAGGCCGCCCGGTTTTGCATGGGCAGCACGCGTTCGGCCACCAGCGAGCCCTCCTGGGCGGCAATCAGTCCGCATGCCTCGATGGGATGATCCTGCTTGGCATGATTCAGAACTTGCTCCAGAGCAGAACGACGAATCTGCAAGGCCATGATGTACTCCCTCCCGAACTTAGTAAGACGCCAATTCGGGAGCGACCTGCTCCACCCAGGCCAGTACGCCGCCTTCCAGATTGCGCACCTTGGGGGCATTCAACTTGATCAGCTCTTCGCACACGGTCCTGGAGCGCGCACCGGAGCGGCACGAGATCACCAGATCCGCATTCGGACCAAAGGCAGCCAGAATCTCGGCGGCTACCGTGGGAGATTTGGGCATCAGAATCGCGCCAGGAATGTTCACGATTTCCCATTCATTGGGATCGCGCACATCCACCAGGACGGGGGCCTGTTCTTGGTCCAATCGCTCTTTCAGCTCCAGCACGGTCATAACAGGCACGGGGATGGCCATGGCATCAGCCGGTGGATTCAGGCCGCAGAAGGTTTGGTAATCGCCCAGCTCGGTCACGGGCTTGCGATTGGGCAGGCGACGGATGGGCAGTTCGCGGTAGCACATATCCAGTGCGTCGTAAGCGATCAGACGGCCGATCAAAGGATCGCCAATGCCGGTAATCAGCTTGATGGCTTCGGTGGACATGATGGAGGCAATCGAGGCGCACAAGACACCAAACACACCGCCCTGCGCGCAAGAAGGAGCCAGCTCGGGTGGTGGGGGTTCGGGGTACAGGTCGCGGTAGTTCAAGCCTATGCCACCAGGTGCGTTTTCCCAGAACACCGAGACCTGGCCTTCAAAGCGGAAGATCGAACCCCAGACATAGGGTTTATCGGCCAGCATGCACGCGTCATTGACCAGATAGCGGGTCGCAAAGTTGTCGGTGCCATCCAGAATCAGGTCGTAGCGCGAGAACAGCTCGACCGCCATGTCCGGTTCCAACCTGTCGGTATACGTTTCTACCTTGATGTGGGGGTTGAGCTTGTGAATCGCACGCTTGGCGCTTTCCACTTTCAGCTCGTCAATGCTATCTACGGTGTGAATGATCTGGCGCTGCAGATTGGATTCATCCACCCGGTCAAAGTCGATGATGCCCAGTGTGCCCACCCCGGCTGCGGCCAAGTACAGCAAGGTGGGCGAACCCAGGCCCCCTGCTCCGATAACCAGCACTTTGGCATTTTTGATGCGGCGCTGACCTTCCATGCCCACATTGGGAATCAAGAGGTGACGGCTATAACGGTTAAGCTCTTCGCGGCTTAAAGGCTCACCGGGCTCAACTAAGGGGGGCAAGGTCATAATGACTCCTGGTTAAATACATGTGAATACGAACAAGACTTATTCTCAAATATGACTGAAAATGACACAATAGCCTTTGGGTTCTAATTTCTATGCGAGACGGAGCAAAAACGATGAACGCCAACGCCAGCTGTGTGCGCTGGCGTTTTCAGGCCCTGACTTACTGACTACGCAGCAAAACTTCGGTGCTGGCACCAACGCTGTGGCGCACGCGCCAGGCCAGTACAAAGGCGAACAGAACACCCAGGGTGAGCACGCCCAGCATGACAAGCTGACCGAAGCGGTCCAGCAAGATGCCAGCGACAATGGGGACGGCCATACGGGCCAAGGTGAAGATGGTCGATTGCAAACCGTAGTCCGAGGCATTGCGCTGTCTACGGGTAAAGAACATGGTCAGTCCAAAGAGCAAGGCCGACACCGCCCCCATGCTGGCTGCAATCAACAGGGCACTGCTGATCAGCCACACCGGGCCCAGCTTGGCCCAGACCGAGACCATCAGCAGAATCAGGGACAGCAAGGCCGCCAGCAGATAAATCGGAATGGCGCGTGCGGCACCCAGCAATGAGGCCAAACGACCACCAATCAGGCTGAACACGGCACCCGTAATGCCCCCGGCAATACCTACCGTCCAGGCCACTTCTTCCAAGGGCATGCCCTGGTCCAGCATCAAGGGTTTCAGGTAAAACCAGACAGCGCCAATAAAGGGAAAACTGGTCAGTAGCAAGCTGGTCCATTGCTTGGCTCCCTCCTGCCCGAAAAAGCTGACCCAATCGGCAACAAAACCGGGGGGCGCCTGCTCGGCCTCGGCCGCTTGCAAACCGGCTTTGGAACGCAAAAAGGCAAAGGGCAAACAACCAATGACCAGCCCCAGGCCCATCAAGGCAAACGGTGCCTGCCAACCCCAGCGGGCCTGCACCAGCACCATCACGCCCGCCCCGACAATCGCGCCCAGAAACAAGGCGGCAGAACGAATACTGCCCGCACGCAACTGTTCCTCGCGCGGCAGGTATTGCACCGCCAAGGCATTCAAGGGGATGTCCATCCAGGTCGCCACAATGCTGATGGCGAAGGTCAGGGCAAACAGCAGGGTCCGCTGATCAATCAGATTCTCGCGGCCTATGCCTACATACAAAGCCAGCAATAACACCGCCATCAACCACAGCCAGTGCACAAAATGCCCGCCACCCAGGCGGACACGCTGCACCGGCATGGCCAGCACCAGCTTGAAAATAGCGGGCAAGGCCGCCAACTGGAACAAGCCTATCTCGGTGCCGGACCAGCCATGCTGGCGCATCACCAGGGGCATGCCCAGCATCAGGTAAATACTGGGGACGGCCAGCACCAGATTCATCCAGCCAAACAGCAGCTGCGCCCCCCACGCTTTCCACGTCTTCATTGTCATCACCCTTTACACGCCTTGCGCGCAATCAATGCAGTGACGGGCGCAACCGGAAAGCGCACCTCATCAAACTGCTGAACATCATCAAATCCGGCTTGCTCCAGCAACTGGGCCAACTGCCCTTCCGGCAACACATGGCGGCCTTGCATACGCATATGCAGGTAGTAATGCAAAATCCGTTTGGCCTTGCTGACCTCGGTATGTACTTCGGCGTGACAGCACACCAGCACCCCACCGGGGCGCAGCGCACGATACAGACGGGCCAGCAAAACGGGGATGTCCGGCACAAAATGCAGCACGGAGGAGCACCAGATCAGGTCGTAATCCGACCCGAAATCGTCCACCAGCAGATCACCGGCCAAGGTGCTGACACGCGCTTCCAGACCGGCATCAAGAATTTTTTGCTGAGCGACAGCCGCCGCCGCTTCGTACTCGAATACCACGGCATTCAAGTCCTGCTGCTGTTGCGCCAAGGCGATGGCTACCAATCCTGGCCCACCACCCAAATCCAGCAGACGTTGCGCCTGCCAGAACTCCGGCACGGCCCCAAAAATCTCACAGGCCACCTCGGCCGTGACCGCCGTTTGCTCCTGGGCAATTTGCGAACGTGCCGCCGCTGCCCAGCCTTGCTGAATCAATGCCGGATCCGCTGGAGGCGATTTGCCATTACGCAGCAGCTCATCGAGCTGATTGCCCACCTGGCGCAAGACGCCATGCCGAAACAGCAAGGCATCGCCACAATATTGCGCCGAACCCGGATTCAGATAACGCGCCGTTTGCGGCAGGCTGCGATAGCGTCGCGGACAGGTCCACTGACACTCCAGCAGCTCCAGACTCCAAAGCAACTCCAGCAGGTAGGCGGTGTTGTCGGCGTCCCACTTGAGCACAAGCGCAAGTTCCTCAGCAGCGATAAACTTATCCAGATGCGCAAACACGCCATATCCCAAAGCCAGATTCAAGGCATCTGCACTTAAACCCGCCAATTGCGCGTCCCAACAGGCTTGCAGAGCATGCGACTCCAGCAATTGCTCCGACAAAACGACTTCTCCTAGCGATCGATCCAGCACTGTTTTTTTACCTCCGTGAATTCCACAATGGCCCTTCCCTCTGCCATCACAGCTAGAAATGATATATATTTAATGAGAATTATTTGCATTAAGATCTATGCTGAACGGAGCAATTCATATGCGAGGCGCTTTTAGCAGGAGAAATGATGAGCACGCGCAAATTTGGCTATCGCTTAACCACGGATGAACCCAGGTCATGCCGCGCTCTGAGCGATGGCCGAGTCCGGCTGCAACTACCCGAAGAACTGGGCCACTGCTATTCCGAATGCGTGGAACTGGAACAAGGTTTTTTGTTGGGCCGTTTGCACTATCACCCCAGCCGATCGCTGGTTGAAGAAAGCAACGGCCCCCATGCGGGCCGTGTCATTGTGGTAACCGTGGGTCTGCAAGGACAGTCGGCCTATCAGGGTCGGGAGAGTTCAGATCTGCTGTTCAAGGCAGGCCATACCACGGTGACGGCTTTCCGATCCCTGCGGGGGGAACGCCACTATCAAGAAGACCAGTCCGTATCGCAATTACGGCTGGTCATCAGCGAGGCGGCCTTGAACAAATACGTGGGCCCGGAACGCGCCACCCAGTTGATGGATTGCGTGGGACTGCATCGTCTGTCCTTTCATGCCAGCAGCCAGGCCACCATGGCCCATGCGGCGGCACTGGCACGCTATATGCAGCCGTGCACCCCGGAGCAGCCCATTCATAACCACAGGCTGAACCTGCAAATCCATGCGCTAAGCTTGCTGGCCGAGCAGTTCAACCGCCTGGCTCCGCCCGACGCCCCCAACAGCGCCCCGCTGTCGGTGGATGATATTCAGCGGGTTGAACGAGCACGCGATTTGCTCAGCTCGCAACTGGACCAGCCAATCACGGTGGAGTATCTGGCCACGACGGTGGGCATTAACGAGCACAAACTTAAAGAAGGTTTTCGCTATCTGTACGACAACACGCCCATCGGCCTGCTGCTGGAACTGCGTATGCGCAAAGCCTATACCTTGCTGGAGTCCGGCCAACAAGTAGCCCAGGCCGCCTGGCAAGTCGGCTACAAATACCCCAATAACTTTTCCGTCGCCTTTACGCGCTACTTTGGCCGCTCACCCAAATCCATTTTTGGCAACAAGCGCGCCTAAACCTTTGTAATTCCGCTGTTTTCGGCCTCTGCATTCATAGAGGCCCACCCTTCTTTTCGGGCTGCTCCCTGCGGCCCTCTCTCTAAAAAGTTCCCCTTCTGCTTTGACAAATTCCTGCAATTGCAGCGGATTTCCGGTCCTGCATAGGAATTGCTCCGTCCTACATATCAATCTAAGTGATAATTATTCTCATTAATAGGAATAATATCCCCGTGCCATTCTCCACCTTTTGAGACAAGGGGTGAGCCTGGCCATCAAACGGGAGCCTTTCCCCACGACAGATTGTTATTTTTTACACGGAGCCCTGGTTCGTTCTATGTCCGCTACCCTTTCCCCCCTACACAAAAAACACGCGCTCAAGCCGCTGGTGTATGCCTTGATTCTGGCCTCCTGGACCGGGCAGACACAGGCCCAAAGCGTGGGCAGCGCCCCACCCTCCTCCCGTCAGGACGAGAGCCAGGAAGACACGGACAGAGCCACTCGTCTGGACACCATTACCGTCGTACGTGAAACCCGCGATGAGGCCGGCAAAACCGATGTATTCGAGAAAGACGTCTCCAATGTGTACGCCGGCAAGGAGGAAATCGAGCTGTACAAGGGCAGCTCCGTGGGGGACTTGTTCAAGGGCCTGAATGGTGTTTATGCGGGAGACTCGCGTAATAGCGGCGCCCTGGACCCGAACATTCGCGGTATCCAGGGTGAAGGCCGCATTCCACTGACGATTGACGGCACGGAACAGGCCACATCAGTCTGGCTGGGACCGGCGGGGGTCGCCAACCGCAACTATGTTGATCCCAATATGATCAGCAGCATTCTGGTGGAAAAAGGCGTGTCGGCAACGTCAGGGGCCAGCGGGATTGGCGGATCGGTGCAGATCCGTACTCTGCAGGTGGAGGATATTGTCAAACCGGGCGAGAGCTTCGGGATTGAGCTGAAGGCGGAAACGGCGACGAATTCGACCAAGCCGAATGAGCGGGCTTTTGGGATATTCGGAAAGGACTATCGCGATATTCCGGGGGCAACCTTTCATAAAGGTGGCACAAATAGTGTTGTTTTACCTGACAACATCTCGCCAGACCGTATGCCGAAAGTCGGGAATAGCGGCAAGAACTTCAACTTTGAAGACCACTCCTATCGCCTGGCCATCGCCACACAACAGGAAAATTTTGACCTGTTGGCCGCCTACAGCTACCGCAGTCGCGGCAACTATTACAGCGGTAAAAAAGGGAGTGACAAGTACGAGAACGACACCTGGCGAGAGGACGCAAATAGCGACTACAACCCGTCGTACTCCTTCCCCAGAGTAAGTTACATCGCCAAGTACTACCGTCCTGGTGAAGAAGTTCTGAACACATCCAGCGAACTGGAAACCACGCTGCTGAAAGGCACTTTGCGCCTCCCTCATGATCAAGCCATCGATATGAGCTACATGCGCAGCAACCATACCTTTGGCGAAAACGTGCCATGGAACGTGGTCTGGGCCATCCACGCCCTGGATGGCTATGACGAAAAAAATATCCTCCAAACCGAAAACCCGTATAGCAAGGTCAAACAAAACACCTGGAACCTGAACTACTCCTGGAACCCCGAAGGCAGTCGTTTCATCAACTTGAAGGCCGGAGCCTGGATTACCCAAAGCGATAGTGAGCGTCATCAGAATGGCGACATCATTTATGGGATCCAAGGCCAGGGCTTGAACAACGGACGCGATGGTGACTGGGATAACTACACAAATTGCCATGTCCTGGGCACAAACGGCTCTGAATGCGCTTGGGTACCGCCTACCGCTCCAGAAAAGCTACCCAATACAGATGGGCGTTTCAACATCATCCCCAGAGCTTTGCAAATTACCGACCATAGGCGTAGTGGGCTGAACCTTAGCAACGCCATGACTTTGCATCCAACTCTGGATCTGAGCTTATCGGCTGATTTCACACGAGAAAAACTCAAGCAGCACGACGCTTCGGAGAAGCTCGAGAACCTGAACGAACTGACCTGGGGTGTGAACCATATGGGGCCTCGGTCAGGCACCCGCCAGCAATGGAATTTTGGTTTTAACTTCGACTGGCGGCCTGTGGACTGGCTTCAGGTGAATGCTGGTGCACGCTATAGCGACTACTGGTCATACGACGACAAGCTGGCCGAAATGCGTAGTCAGCAGCATAAAGACTGGGCTATTCAGCCTGCCCTGAAAGGCTATAACTACCAGGTTCAACGCCTGATGACTGATCAGGAAGCTGCTTCGGTTGAGAACAAGATTATTCAAAACCTGACCCCTTTGTATGAACAATACAAAGAAGACTGGCAAACCATGTACGACTTCGATCCAAGCATGGTTGACGGCCCCCTGATCCCTCCAGAAGAGTTCATGCGTGACCAGCTTCAACGCGGAAAGATTAACGGGTATCGCTACACCAATGAAGATATCTATGTTCCGTCTGGAACAACGCACAAAGGCTTCACAGCCAACAACCCATTTACCAATGGCTCGATCGACGTCACAGAACAAGTTACGGATGCTCAAGGCCATACGGGTCCCGTCGATAAATATATTGCTTCACCCAACAATCGCAAGCCGGTATATCAAGACGAATCTGAAATACCCAATAAATGGGAAAAACCCAAAAAACAAAAAGGCCATGCTTGGGTTCCTCACATTGGGCTGACAGCCTTCATTACAGACGATATTCGTCTTTATGCCCGTTACAACGAATTTGTACGCTTTCCAAGCCTGTTCGAGTCCTCCATGGCCTTGGCTGGCGGCAGCAAACGCTCGACCGGGGCAGCTACTCGTCCTGAACATGCCTACAACTGGGAAATCGGCTATGTCCACAATCTGAGCAGCTACTTCCCAAGCCTGGAATATGCAGACGTCAAGATCAATTACTTCAACAACCGGATCAAAGACTATATAGACCGGGACTGGGACTTCAATACCGTGCAGTTTGACGAGAAAAAGATGTCCGGTATTGAACTGCAAGCTCGCGTGGATAGCGGTAAATACTTTGCGAACTTTGGCGGCACATACCGCTTAAAGCAGCAGCTCTGCGACGCCGACTACGCCCAGACGTTTATGCCCATCCCTGGAGCCGCAGGAAGCAACACCATTCCTGCCTGCGTTGATGGAGGCTTCCCTCGCACCTTTGCCAGAACCAGTCTGCAACCGCAGTACTCCCTGAACCTGGATGTCGGTGCACGCTTGCTGGAAAAGAAACTACTGCTCGGAGCACGTGCGGTATATCACAGCGCTGCGAAAAACAAAGATGAAGCCCATTTTGGCCTGGGCTGGGGCTTGAATAGAGCGAACTACTGGAACCCCATTCTGGTCTTTGATGCTTACGCCAGCTATCAGGTGCAGAAGAACCTGAATGTAGACGTGGCGATCAGCAATCTAACCAATCAGTACTACCTGGACCCCATGGCCCGCACCTCTATTCCGGCCCCTGGACGGACAGTGCGCGTCGGTATGACAGCACGTTTTTAAGTAAATCGGTTTTTTGGGTCGTTTTCGTAAAAACGCCCTTTTTCTTCACTTAATGGAGTTCGTAATGAAAGCAAATCTGAATGTACAAAAACTGGCTATTGTTTCGGCTTTCCTGCTGGCCTCCGCCAGCAGCTTCGCAGCCCCCGTAGCGGGTGGTTCCTCAAAAGCATTTGTAGTGGCTGATAAGCCATCCACAATGATGGCTCAAGGCGAAGCTGGTATCTCCATGCCAGGTACTGACCCATATGACGCCACCAAACAATCTGGCGTAGTGAGCTTCAAAAGCGGTCCCATTTGGCAAACCAATACCGTACTGGGCAATGTAGATGGGCATGGTTACATTGAAATGCCCGTTGGCATCAAGATCTCCGAGACTTGGCGCCACACTATTAGCAGCGGTGTAGGTGCTGGCACCCAAATCTACGCTTACCGACAAATGAATAGCCCGCTCGCTGGTTTCCCTCATTTCGGTGGTGAAGTCGTTGCGAAAGTCCCTGGTCAAGAAGTGTATTTTGGTGAGTGGGCTCCGCGCGTCGCTAACCCCAGCCAAGGTAGCAGCACAGATCTGAACCTGGGCCATGCTGATCGCACGGTCTTCTACACCGGCGAAAATCCAACCACAGCCATGCCTAACCTGGTCAACGTGAAATACGACGTAGTAGGGGTACGCAAGTTTGATCCTGCTACCAACGGCGGTGTATTCACCAGCACGCTAACAGCGAATTACGGTGGCGGCAGTGGCACGCTGGCAGGGGCACTGGGTGGAGTCAACTTCAATGGGACAACCATCGCCTCCAACGGTACCTTCGACAAGACCTTCAGCAACTCGGCAAAAATCGAAGGCCAATTCTACGGCGCAGCCGCTGACGCCTTGGCAGGTATTTACTACAACCCAGCCAACGGTACCAATGACATGGCCTTCGGCGGTGCCAAACAGTAATCCGCCTCTGACAACACGCTAGTGTTGCCATAAGAAAAGGGGGATCGACATGCTTGATCCCCTTTCTCTCCCGACCCTGCGTCCATCTCCCCTTTTTCTTGCAAGGTTTTCATTCATGCATGGGCGAGCCCTTCCCCTTTTGTGCCTGCTGCTGGCCATGGCATCCAGCGCGGTGCAAGCCAACGACGACGATACGCGCCGACTTCTGAATCAAATCGACCGCAATCTGAACGAACGTGAACGCTCCCATTTAGTGGAAGAAACCCCGCCCGATGGGGACCCATCGGCCCTGATCACCATCAACGGCACAACCTATAGCGTCGATGCCACGCTGACTGATCTGGAACCGGCCATTTATGTCGCCATCAATCTGCAGCAGTGGGCCAAGGTGGATCAGTTTGTAGAAAAGTATCAGGAGCTGCCCGGCCACAACCCTGCCTTGGTGCTGATGGCTCAAGGGGTGGTGGCCCGTAGCAAGGACAATCACAGCCTGGCGATCAGCAAGCTGCGCCGGGCTCAGGAAAGCGATCCCACTATGATGCGCGCCAAGCTGGAGCTGGCCCGCGTACTGTTCGAGGACTATCAATCCAGCGAAGCCAAGGAGCTGTTCAGCCAGATTTCCTCTGCCGGTATTCCTGATGAAGTGCGACTCGTGATCGAAGGCTTCCAGGGTGCCCTGCAAGACCGCAATGCCTGGCACGGTTCTGCCTCGATTGGCTTGGGCTACAACAGCAATATCAATAAAGAAAACGGACAGCAAGACACCTTCTTTACCTGTTATTTCTTTGGGTGCTTTCCGTCGGTGCGCAAGATGCCGGACCCGGTCAAATCCACGGCCATGGTCTACGACCTGACCTTGAACCGGCGCTTCCAGCTAAGCGGCAACCACAATCTGCTTCTGCGCGGCCTGAGCTACGGCAATCTGTACGACAAGCATAAGGAAGCCAAGCCCAAGAACATTTATTACAGCGACAACACCAGCATTATTTACGCGGGCTACAACTATCAGGACGCTAAAAACGATCTGTCGATTACGCCCTTGTTCGAGAACAATTACACCAACCGTCGCACCAGCTATCAGTCCTGGGGCGGGCGCGTGGACTGGAAGCACAATCTTAGCGACAGGCTGCAAGTGGGCGTGAATGCCCAGCATAAGAGCCTGTCCTACAAAGGCGATTTACGCCAGTACTTTGAAGGCGTCAAAGAGAACCAGATAGGCTTGTACGGCTCGTATCTGATTGACGCCAAAACCGTAGTCTACGGGGGCCTGAATTACACCCGCAATCTGCAGTCTCAGCAAACCGCGCAAAGCCGCAGCTATATGGCGAACCTGGGAATTTACAGGGCCTTTGATGCAGGCTTTAACATCAACGCCACGGCACTGTACCGGCAGACCCGTCACGATGCCCAAGACTTGTTCCTGGGTGGGCTGCGCAAGGACCGCCAGCAGATTTATATCCTGAACGTGGGCATGCCACGCTTTGCGTTCCAAGGCATTACGCCCAATCTGTATCTGAAGCACACCTTCAACAACAGCAACATCGACTGGGCTTTCAAATACAAGCAAACCGAAGTCGCGCTGAAGCTGGAAAAGCGGTTTTAAACCAAAGTTCCGTTGGACTTATCGCATCCCCTCTTTTCGCCCTTCAGGTGAGCACTGAGAAGTGAGCGGAACGATATCGTTTTTGAACGGCAAGCCTCGCCCCACGTGCAACAGAAAGGCTTTGCCATCACCCCTCCACAATTTGATGCAAGGGCTCATCGCCAAGCCATGGCGTGCCCAGCGGTCTTAGCCGTCAAGCGAATCGGAAAGGAAGAATAATCAGGGCTTGTTCTTGCGATCAAGACGCCCACAAGCATGCGACCATGAGCTGCTTTGCAAGGCACACCGCGCTGCTTGCGGGGCGCTTATGCCAAGCGCAATGGTGTCCCCTGTGGCCCGATACCAAAAACCACACAAAGCGCCGCGCAAAAAACCCGCAGACCATCAGCCGGGATATAGTCGAGCAATCGATTTTCCTTAGCAGACAGACCACTTACCCCTTGGAGTCTTTCCCATGTTTGGCCAAGAAAAAGAAACCAGCTCTGACAGCAGCTCTCAACACAGCGCTTTCCTGGAAGAAAAAGCCTTCCGCGCCCGCACAGTGCTGGTCTTTGGCACCATCACGGACAAACTCGCCGCGGAAACCGTGCGCAAGCTGCTGGCTCTGGATGCGGAGTCCACGGCACCGATCACCATGATCGTGTCCTCGCCCGGCGGCCATCTGGAATCGGGCGATGCCATCCATGATGTAGTGCGTTTTATTTCCTCGCCTGTCACCATGGTCGGGACGGGTTGGGTCGGCAGTGCCGCTACCCACCTGTTCCTCGGTGCGGCTCGCGAGCGTCGTGTTTGCCTGCCCCAAACCCGTTTTCTGATTCACCAGCCCAGTGGTGGCGCCGGCGGTCAGGCCAGCGATATGGCCATTCAAGCGCAAGAAATCATGAAAGCGCGCGAACGTATCGCTCAAGTGATTGCCCGTGAAACCGGCCAGCCTATCGAGCGTGTACGTGACGATATCGAACGCGACAAATGGATGAGTGCCGAGGAAGCCATTGAATATGGCCTGATCTCGCGCATTATCGAACGCCGTAACGAGCTGCTGCCCTCTCAAGCGTAAACCCCTCCCCGCCCTGCGGGACGGGGAGTGCGTGTTGCGGACATTTCCTACCGCGATGCCGTATCAGGCCCCTCGTCCACACACCAGGATGCTCTACAGACTCAGGCATCCTGGCAGCGAACCCTGCCCCTCATCAAGCAGCCCCGTGATGACACGTTGAAATTTGGTGCCTTATAGCTGACACAGGCCTCATCAGGCCGCTGCGCATTTTATAATATACTTTTGTCCATGCGCGCCCTGGGTCCTCGTCTCGTTTGTCGCAAGCTCGGAGTCTGGCAAATTCTGTTTTGCCTGGCTGTGCTGGCTTGCGTGGGTCGCGCCTTTATCCCGGCCGGCTATATGCCTGCCAGTCCGTCCCACAGCAAGGGCTTTGCCATTACCTTTTGTACGGCAAGCCATTCCCCCCCTACGCTCTGGATTGATCTGCCCGACCAAGAGGGCCAGGCAGACCCCGACACGCCTCACCCTGAGCAGGACTGCCCCTTTGGCATGGCGGTTTCTGCCGCTTTACTGCCTGCCCTGGATGCACCGGCCCTACACAATCTGATGCGGTATCGGGTCGTGTTGCTGGACGATACGCATCGGGCCTGGTCGCCGTTACTGGCACAAGGCCCGCCGTTAGGCTCACGCGCCCCACCCTTTTAGCCTCGCCGATGGTTTCCCCGTTCCGTGACGGTTTGCACTTTTCTATCCAGCCGAGGTTTTTAATGTCGATTTTTTCCACGTCTTCCCGTGCCATTGCAGGCATGGCAGCGATGCTGTTCGCTTCGGGCGCTGTTGCCCACATTTCACTGCTCACCGAGCAAGCCCCCGTGGGCAGCAGCTATAAGGCCATTCTGACGGTTCCGCATGGCTGCAAAGGCTCTGCCACCACCAAAATCCGTGTCCGTGTTCCCGACGGTGTAGTGGGCGTCAAACCCCAGCCCAAGGCCGGTTGGACACTGGAAACCGTGAAGGGTGATTACACGCAAAGCTACACCCGTTGGGGCGCCAAAGTCAGCTCGGGGGTCCAGGAAGTGATTTGGGCTGGTGGCCCATTGCCAGACGATCATTACGACGAATTTGTCTTCATCAGCTATTTGAGCGACGAACTCCAACCCAACAGCACGCTCCATTTCCCGGTCGTTCAGGAATGTGAGCAAGGACTGGAGCGCTGGATCGATCAGACTGAGTCCGGTTCACGACCGACAAAAGATCATTCGGACGCCCCCGCCCCGGCATTGCAGCTATTGCCCAAACCGTAAGCCCAGGTAGCGGATGCGAACGGATCGGGCGCATCCGCCTGAAGGAGAATTTTATGCGAACGCAAACTCAGCAAGGGCGTGCAGGCGGGCTTGCCTTGGTCTCAGGGCTGATTGTGCTGCTCTTGCTGTTGGTCTGGTCGCCCGTACTGCATGCTCATGCAGCCCTGGTGGATAGCAAACCCGCCAGCGGCACGATTCTGATGCAGGCCCCGCAAACCGCCAGTTTGCGCTTCAATGAGCCCGTGGCACCCTTGCTGCTCAAATTAATTCGCCCTGACGGCACCGTCGAGACGCTCACGAACGTCGTCACACACGAACAGAGACTGGAGCTGGCCTTGCCAACCTTGTCGGCCAAAGGCAACTACGGCCTGAGCTGGCGGGTGATTTCCGCCGACGGCCACCCCGTTGGCGGAATCCTGACGTTTTCCATTGGCACACCAGGCACCAATCTGACGTCCACACCCCACAGCCATCCCCTGCGAAATGGTCTGATCTGGCTGGCCCGATTCGTGGCTTATGTGAGTCTGTTCACAGGGATAGGAGGGCTGGTCTACCAAACGCTGAGCCCGACGCCCCAGGGGGCATTTGCCCGTCATCGACACTGGCTTCCCGTTCTGCTCGCCGTGGGCGCCGCTGCCTTGTTGCTGACTCTTGGCCTGGTGGGTATCGATGCCCTGGATTTGCCGCTCTCTGCACTGTTACAGCCCCAGTCCTGGACAGCCGGTGTATCCAGCTCCATGGGCCTGGCAGTGCTGCTGGGCTGGATGGCTCTGATTGGTGCGGCCCTTTCCTGGAAAGCAGTCTGGACCACTGCCCAGCCATGGCTGGCCGTCGCGGCCCTCGTTCTATTGGGAGCCTCGCTGGCTTCCAGCGGCCATGCCAGTACAGCCAGTCCCACTTGGCTCTCGCGGCCCAGCGTCTGGCTCCATGGGGTGGCACTGACACTGTGGGTGGGCTCCTTCCTGCCGCTGGTCTGTGCGCTCAGGCACGACAAGCCGCCCCACCTGTTAAGGTGGTTCTCGCACTGGATTCCCCGCATCTTGCTGGTGCTGACCCTAAGCGGCGTGGCCTTGATCTACGTGCAATTCGATCAGCTCGCCTCGCTCTGGGAAAGCCGATATGGTCAGGTCCTGATCGCCAAGCTGGTTCTGGTCGCGTTTTTGCTGGCCCTGGGTGCATACAACCGCTATCGCTTGAGCCCGGCCGTGATGCAAAAGCGCGAAGGAGCGCGCTACGCCCTGCAAAGAGTGATCCGTCTGGAATACGCGCTGGCCGTGCTGATCCTGGCCGTCGTCGCCTTGTGGCGTTTTACCCCACCTCCCCGGTCCCTGGCCCAGTGGGTCGCGCCCGGCATTGCCAGTCATATCCGAACCGAAACAGGCATGGCGGATCTGGTGTATCTCCCAGCCACGGCTACCTCCCGACCCACCCTGACCATCACCTTGCACCAGCCCGGTTTCATCCCCCTTCAAGCCCAAGAGGTCGAGGTGACGTTCAGCAACCCGCAGGCCGGTATCGCCTCCATTACTTTTCCGGCTGCCCCTACCTTGCAGGGCCAGTGGCTGGTCAACCCGATTGAACTGCCTCATCTGGCCAGTTGGAATATTCGCATTCAGGTATTGGTCTCTGACTTTGAACGCATCAATCTGGACGGCACGTTGAATCTGCAGACGCACTGAACCGCGCTCCGCCCATGTGCCATTTCCAGCGGGACTGCACAAACGCACATAGCCAAGAATCTCGCACTGCCCTTCGCGCCAGCAAATCCAGTATCTTGAGGGCGGCCAAGGCCGCCACCCTAGCGCTTAGGGCAGACTGAGCTTGTTCATCACAGCTAGGGAACTGACCCAGTATGACCCCGTCTGGCCAGCCATACGCTCGCGGGGCTCGCAACCTGTATCTTATTGGGATGATCGGGCAGAATATCGCGTACCTGATTGCTGTGTACTTGGTACCATCAAGTCTCTCCCTGACCGCAATCCGCGTTGAAGGACCTCTTTACGGTCGCGCATGGATACCATAAAGTGATGAAACAAAAAACCAGGCATCATTTTTAACGATGGAGAAGTCGGTATGGAAATGCGCCAGTTACAGATTTTTTGTGCTGTGGCCGAACAGGGCAGCTTTACCGCTGCCGCCCAGAAAGTACATACTGTGCAGTCCAATGTCACCATGCGGGTCAAGGAGCTGGAGGCCGAGCTGGGGCAGCAACTGTTCATACGCCAGAAAAGCGGGGTGGTACTCACAGCGGCGGGGCGTACTTTTCTAACGTACGCCCAGCGGATCTTGCAACTGACCAATGAAAGCCGCGCCGCCTTGCAGGACACGGGCACGCCACGCGGCCTGCTACGCCTGGGCTCCATGGAAACTACAGCTGCCATACGCTTGCCGCCATTACTGATTCAGTACCGCGAACGCTATCCCCAGGTTCAATTGTCCTTGCAAACCGGCACCACGGCCGAACTCATCAAAGCGATTGAAAGTCACCAATTGGACGGCGCCTTTGTAGGCGGACTCCATCACAATCCTGCCTTGTCACAAGAAGAAGTCTTTGAAGAGGAACTGGTTCTGCTCAGCAGCAAGGCCATCCCCTCCCTCTCTGAGCTCATCGAACAGATCACCCAGCAAACCGTGCTGGTCTTTAAGACCGGGTGCTTTTACCGCTCTACGCTGGAACACTGGCTCCATCAAGCCGGCCTGGTCCCCGATCAGATCATGGAAATGGGCACCCTGGACGGCATTCTGTCCTGCGTGGCCTCGGGCATGGGCATCAGCTTACTACCGAAGGCGATTGCCCAAACCCGCAGCATGCACCTGCCTATCCAATGTCATGAGCTGCCGCCGCAGGTAGCCCGGGTGAAAACCGTGTTCATCCGTCGTTCGGATACCCTACCCAGCTCGGCTCTACGCAGTTTTCTCGCCCTGGCGCACACACAGTTCGCCCAATTACCCAAATCAATGCAAGACCAGGCCGAACGCCTCGATTAGCCCCACCAGTCCCAAGGCTGAGCTTGCGCAGCCTTCCCACAACCATCTGCCCGTAAAGCCTCAGGACAGGCCCCGTGCCAGTTCCGCCACGCGCTCTGCAGCCGGCATAATACGATGGATTTTGCCCACCCCCTGACCGGCATACAAAGACAGTTTCCTGGCCACGCTGTCCTGATCAATCGCCCTGGCACCGCCCCCGATCAGACGCAACAGATTCCACCTGTCCCGGTTGGGTATCACCCGATGCGGCGTCCCATAGGGCCAGCCAAAGGAGTAACCAGTGCGATACTCCGTATCGTCCGTACCTGCCTCCAGAATTCTGTGTTTGTAGAGTGGGTGCGCATTGGATTCCTCGCTGGCCAAAAAAGCAGTACCTGCCAGCACCCCCGACGCGCCCAGGCTCATGGCAGCCCGCACATCCTGACTTGTCGTGATGCCGCCCGCCGCCAGAACGGGACAACCGTGTGCAACGTCGATAATCGCAGGCAGCAAGGACATCAAGCCCACCGTGCCACGATTCAAATGCCCTCCACTCTCACTGCCCTGGGCAACCACAATATCGGCTCCCTGTGCAATCGCTTGACGGGCTAGAGCCACCGTGCCGGTTTGCACCATGACGATCATGCCCGCATCTTTGGCGCGGGCAATCAGGTCGGCACCAGCATCCTCGGCATAAAACAAGGACAATAGTCGGGGCCGCTCCTGAAGAATCACCTGAAACTGGGCCTCAAACACAGCCGGTCCACCAAACTGGGGCACGATATTGACACCAAACGGTCTGTCGGTCAGACCTCTGGTTTCCCGCAGCCACTCGCGCAGCACCTTGGGAGCCAGACGCAAGCCTCCCAACACTCCCACCCCGCCCGCATTTGCTACCGCGGCCACCAGTTTAGGCCCCGAAATCGCGGCCATGCCCGCCAGAACAATCGGATACGCTACCCCGCACATGTCTGTGATGACATTGCCTGCAAAAGTCTGTTTTGTATCACCCATGATTCACAACTCCACCTGTTTGCCCAACATGCGGCGCAAGGTCTGATTCTTCAGCACAAGGTGGTTTCTGAACGCGCCAAACAGATGTAGAGCAAGCCCGGCCACAAAAGCCGTCGCCCCAATGTTGAACAAAGCGTCCAGCACCGCCTTGAGCAGCTTGCTCGGGCCGATCGGAGCCGGGAGCATCAAGCCACCGGGCAGCTCAATTCCCACGCCGGCCGCTGCGCGGGATAGCCAGACGGCTAGCGGCAGCAGCACCATCGCCAATGCCAGGGCGGTGGCCACCGAGCGGGACACAATCACTTGTACCGGCGTGGGCGAGCCCAAGGGTAAAGGATGAGGCGAGCTCACCCTGGCCCAGAATCGATAAGCCGAGATCAGAAAGAGCATCAGCCCCAACAGATTCTGTATCGGCTCCAGTCGGGCAGACGAGGCCTGGGCCGCGGTTCGGGCCATTGCCACCTCCAACCCCAGGATAGACAGCAGTAAGGCTGCGACCAGCCAGTGCAGCACAATCGTAATGGGCGAGAACCTGAGTCCGTTGTCGCGCAACTGCATGACGACCTCCTTGAAAAAGTACTGAAGACCCTCTCCTGTCCTAGCACACACACCGTAAGCCGGGCGATACGCGTGAGTGCTGGCCAATGCCGCGCGGCTTGCAAAGAAGTGAGCGACGGGCCCGCCAAGGCCCTTGCTCTGGAACGGGTCACCGTCCGCACGCCGCTAAGATAGACACGATCAACCATCAAGTAAAATGATAAAACCTGATAGAACCAATCTTTATTTATGATTTATTTAATCTTTATACCCTGTCATGAGGCGACGGCCAACGGGTCAGGCGTCACCGCATCTATCGCCCAGGTTTAACTGGCATAAGCCACGGTCCTGATGAGTAACGCCTCGGCTCATCGCAAGCCTGCGTTGAACGTAGCGCTTGTTATTCACTATTAATGATTTATAAATTCATTATTCATCATTTTACATGATTCTTATAGTCACCTATCTTAGGAGTTGCTAATGCTGCTTTACAACGCCCCCTCCAAGAGACTGACTGCATGACTCATCCTGTCGCCCTTATTGACCACTACATCAACGGCCAGCGCGTGCCGGGCACCTCCGGCCGTCATCTGGACGTCTGCAATCCCGCCACCGGCGCCGTTAGCGCTCAGGTCGTCTTGGCCACCGCTGCCGAGGTGGATAAGGCAGTTCAGGCCGCTGCAAGCGCCTTCCCCGGCTGGGCGGACACCCCACCTATCCGCCGCGCCCGAATCCTGTTTAAGTTTTTGCAACTGCTGAACGAGCATAAGGACAAGTTGGCCCACCTGATTACCGCCGAGCATGGCAAGGTCTTCAGCGATGCCCAAGGTAAAGTGGCTCGCGGCATTGAAATCGTGGAGTTCGCCTGCGGCATCCCGCAACTGCTGAAAGGCGATTACACCGAACAGGTATCAAGCCATATCGATAACTGGACGGTACGCCAAGCTCTGGGCGTCGTGGCGGGTGTGACCCCGTTCAACTTTCCCGTCATGGTGCCCATGTGGATGTTTCCGCTGGCCATTGCCGCCGGAAACACCTTTGTTCTCAAACCCAGTCCGATCGACCCCAGTCCCTCGCTCTTGATCGCCCAGTTGTTCAAACAGGCGGGTCTGCCCGATGGGGTATTCAATGTGGTGCAAGGCGACAAGGAAGCGGTTGACGCGCTGCTGGAACACCCGCTGGTGCAGGCCATCAGCTTTGTAGGCTCGACGCCGATCGCCCACGCCATTTACGAAGCGGGCGCTCGTCATGGCAAACGAGTGCAGGCGCTGGGTGGTGCCAAAAACCATATGGTGGTGATGCCCGATGCCGATATCGATCAGGCGGTGGACGCACTGATCGGTGCCGGCTTCGGTTCGGCGGGCGAGCGCTGCATGGCCATCAGCGTAGCCATATTGGTGGGGGATGTGGCCGACCGGCTCATCCCCAAACTCGTCGAGCGCACGCAAGCCTTGAAGGTGCTAAATGGCGAAAACCCGGCCGCCGAAATGGGCCCCCTCATAAGCCGTGCCGCTTACGAACGCATTGCCCACTACATCGCACTGGGCGTACAGGAAGGTGCCCGACTGCTGGTCGACGGCCGCCACTTTCAAGGCAGTGAAGCGGGACCAGGCTGCGAGGACGGCTTCTGGATGGGCGGCACCTTATTCGACGGTCTGACTCCTGAGATGCGTATTTACCAAGAGGAAATCTTCGGGCCGGTACTGGGCTGCATGCGGGTGGCGAACCTTGAGCAAGCCATAGAACGGGTCAATGCCCACGCGTTCGGCAATGGCGTAGCCTGCTTTACGCGCGACGGTCATGTAGCCCGCGAGTTCGCGCGCCGCATTCAAGTCGGCATGGTGGGAATTAATGTGCCTTTGCCTGTGCCAATGGCCTGGCACGGCTTTGGCGGCTGGAAAAAGAGCCTGTATGGCGATATGCATGCGTATGGAGAAGAAGGGGTGCGCTTTTACACCCGGCAAAAATCCATCATGCAGCGCTGGCCGGAACGCATCGCCAAAGGCGCGCAATTTGTCATGCCCACTACGCAATGAGCACCACAGCCACCTTTTAGGGTTCAACAAGCGAACGCCCCATGCGTTCCGTGGCTGCCACCGACTTTGCCGTCCCTCTCCCCTGCCCCTGCATATGCTGACTGACGATCAACGCGACCTCATCAAGACCACCGCTTGCCTGTTGGAAACAGGTGGTGACGCCCTGGCCATCCATCTGTATGCCTTGTTGCTGCGTACCTGCCCCCTTGCAGAATCCCAGGCCCCCTGGACCAGCAAGCTGCATAAGGCCCTGCCCGTCCTGCCTGAGCTCGATCCCATGGCGAGCACCTGTCTGCTACAGGCCATACAGGACGTACTGAATCCTAGCGTGGGCGAGGACACCGTGCTTGGACGGTGGACGTCCGCCCGCCAACAACTGGCTGATCTACTCATTCAAGCCCAGCTTGCCAGCGATGCGTAGTCCGCCTTGGGCATGCGGGTCAGGGCCAGGGCACAGGGGGCAAGGGTCACGCAAAGGCAGGTATACTCGCCCAGGTCATATTGTCAAAAACCGTCTTTATGATCGAGGGGCCCTGGGAAGCGGGCTGAAAAACTGCCTGTCCCTCTTGCTAAGCAGAGTGACCGGCTGAGCTTGATCCGGGTCATGCCAGCAAAGGAACGGATCGCTATCTGCTCGCCGCTTGATCAAGGAAGGCCATCCTTGACCTGGAGTTGCTATCTTGTCCGCTGATCCCGCTTCCCCTGCCACGGGACCGGTTCCCGCCACCCTGGCCGCCGTCGTTCATCAAGACCGAATTTTACTGATACGCCGCGCCAACCGGCCCGATGCTGGACGCTGGGCATTCCCGGGCGGCAAAATCCGTCCCGGTGAAACCATCCATGCCGCCGCGCATCGCGAACTGCGCGAAGAAACTGGGGTACAGGGTCAGGCCCTGCACATCTTTGATGCCCTGGATGTGTTTGACCGCGAACCCAGCCCCACCCCGCCAAGCTATCCACATTTCATTCTTATCGCTGTTCTCTTTCAGTGGCAGTCGGGTAGCGCTCAAGCCGCCGATGACGCACTCGACGCGCGCTGGTTCACCGAGGCCGAGCTGGACGCGCTGGAGGTGGCACACAGCCTTGATGTACGTGGCCTCGCGCGCCGCGCATTGGCACTGGCTGCCTCCTGCCGCACTGCCTGACCGACACTGAGCCTCTGCAGCACCGGTCTACCCGCTTCTAATACGCAGGCTAATTATTCCTATAATCCGGAATGGCTTACGATCGGGTGCCCATCCCTTTTTCTTTTCATCGCCGACGCCAAACATGAGCGTTTTGTCATGTTTGACTCATGATCCGCCTTAAGCCTTGCGAACAATCCGTTTTTTTAAATGGATGTCATTGCCTGTTTCTAAAAAATGGAAAGTCATATGTGGAATTGCTTATTGATCGAAGATGACCGCGACAACGCCCGCTATTTGGTAAATGGTTTGTCCGAACTGGGCTACTCGGTTGTCGCTAGTCACGACGGCGTATCCGGTTTGGAAAATGCCATGAAAGAGATATGGGACGTCATTATTCTGGATCGCATGCTTCCCAATCATGTAGATGGCCTTTCCATTCTTTTCACCTTGCGATCATTAGGAAAAAAAGTCCCCGTTCTGGTATTGAGTGCTTTATCAGGAGTGGACGACAAAGTGGATGGTTTAAAAGCGGGCGGGGATGATTATTTAATCAAGCCTTTTTCCTTTCAGGAGCTGGCTGCCCGCTTGCATGCCTTGATCCGCCGCAGCACAGATAATGCAGAAATCAGAAGTGTGCAGATTGATGATCTGGTGATGAACATTCGTACACAGACAATCACCCGCGCAGGGGTCGTGCTGGAGCTGCAACCGCGCGAAATCAAACTCCTGTCCTACCTGATGATGAACAGTCACAAAATCCTGACCCGCACCATGCTGCTGGAAGTGGTCTGGGGTTACAACTTCGACCCGCAATCGAATGTGGTGGATGTGCTGGTCAGCCGCCTGCGGCGCAAAGTGGACAGGGAAGGCATTCCACCTCTGATTCATACGATACGCGGTCGCGGCTATGTACTCAGCGACAAGGCTAGCGTTGACGGGATCAGGCTGAAACGCAGCGATGATTGAGCTCCTGAAACGGCTCTGGGAGTCCACCTCGTTTCGGCTGACGCTCAACTACAGCATACTGGCCATCTTCACCACCTTGTTTCTGATCGGTTTTTTCTACGTTCAGGTCTTTGGTGCCTTGCGCGACGAGCACTTGCGCCAGATCAGCGTTGCAGTGCAGCGGCTGAGCATTGCCTATGAGGTAGGTGGACGCGAAGAGGTCTTGCGCATGATCGAACTGACCTTGTCGGACCGGATTGATTCGGGGCAGGAAATCTACCTGCTGCTCGATGAGAACAAGCACACACTGGTGGGCAATATCCACGCGATTCCAGGCCTGAACGAACTGCCCGAGCAACAGGTGGTGGAAGTTCAGATCAAGCATATCGATGCCCTGTCTGAAGGCAATGTTCGCGTCACCAAATTGGCTGGCGGAGAAACCCTGGTAGTTGGGCACGAACTGGGCACCTTGAACGAGCTGCGTGCCATGCTGAGCCGCATCATCCTCACCTCCATGATGCTCGCCTTGATGCTGGTGATTCTGGGCGCCTACGTCTTTAGCAGCGAACTGAAATACCGCATCGGCCGCATCCGTGTGCTGACGGAGCAAGTAGGTGCAGGCGACATCTCCAAGCGGATCAGTTCCGAAAGCGAGGATATCTTTGGCCTGATCCACCACGACATCAACCGCATGCTGGACAAGATTGAAAGCCTGATGCAAAGCGCCCGCCATATCTCCGATACCGTAGCCCACAATATTCGCACGCCACTGACCCGAATCGTTGGCAAGCTGCGCGAGACCCGTAACCTGCCCGGCGTCCCGGCACCCGTCCAGCAGGCCCAACAGGAAGCCATTGAAGAAGTGGAGAAGCTGAGCGTACTGCTGGGCAAGCTGCTGCAGATTGCAGAACTGAATGCCGGAGTCCACCGACAAAGCTTTAAAGCCTGCAACCTGGAGCAGATTGCGGAGGACGTTCTGGATCTGTACCAGTTTATTGCGGAAGAAAAAGGGGTCAGACTGCACAAAAAGAGAATCGATGCCGTCACCCTGAATGGTGATAGCAATCTTTTAGCCAGTGCCTTGGCCAATCTCGTGGACAACGCAATTAAATATGCCAGAAAAAACGTTAACGTCGGCATCGAAAGAAAAATCGGCCATCTTGTTGTGATTAGTGTTGAAGATGATGGCCCCGGTTTACCCGAAAGTGAATACGAGAACGTGGGCAAATATTTCTACCGCTACCATCATGACAGCGAAGGATTTGGATTGGGATTAAGCAGTGTTTCGGCCATCGTTGAATTACATCGCGGCGAACTGATTTTCTCAAAAGGAGAATCCGGCCTGAAAGTTACCATTGCGCTTCCCGCCCCCTCTTTTGCACAACCGCCAACATGACCAAAAGGTAATGAAACTGTCACCCTAAGCAAACTTCTGCTCCGCTAAGCTAGCCTCATTTTTAAACGCTCTTTTTCAGGAGTTATAAAAATCATGCGTGCTTTACGGAAATGGGGAGGGTCATGAGCAGACAAAAATATTACTCAGTCGGGCTGATGGTGGGGGTGGGCGTCTTGACGGTTCTGATGGGACAGAAATACTCCCTGGGCAGCCTGGCCCGCATGGGGCCGGGATACTTCCCGTTTCTGCTGGGTATCGTGATGATCGCGCTGGGCGCGCTGTACCTGTTTGTCGAGACCGCCTCGCACGACGAGGAGCAGGAAGAAGATTACGGCCCACCGCAATGGCGAGGCTGGCTGGCCATTGTGGGTGGCATCATCGCCTTCATTATCCTGGGCCGCTACGGCGGACTGGTTCCCGCCACCTTCGCCCTGGTGTTCATCTCGGCCATGGGCGACAAAGAGCACTCCTGGCTCACCGCTTTGCTGCTGTCCGTGTTTGTAACGCTGCTGGGTGTGCTTATTTTCTCCTGGGGGCTGGAGCTGCAATTTCCCCTGTTCACGTGGGGCTAGGCATGGACATTCTCTCTAACCTGATGCACGGCTTTGGCGTTGCCTTTCAACTGGACAACCTGATGTGGGCCGTCTTTGGCGTGTTCATGGGGAACCTGATCGGTGTTTTGCCCGGCATGGGCGTACTGGCCGCCATCTCCATCCTGCTGCCCCTGACCTACGCCATGACGCCCACGGCTGCCCTGATTATGCTGGCCGGAATTTACTACGGTTCCCAATACGGCGGCGGCATCACCTCCATCATGCTCAACCTGCCCGGAACCGCCTCACACGCGGTGGCCTGTTTGGATGGCAATCCCATGGCCCGCAACGGCAAGGCCGGCTCAGCCCTGTTCATGTTGATGTTGTCCTCCTTTTTTGGAGCCACGATCGGCATTTTGGCCATGATCCTGTTCTCGCCAGCCCTGGTCAATGTGGCCTTCAAGTTCGGCCCTGCCGAATATTTTTCCATGATGATGCTGGGACTGCTGGCCGGGGCCACCTTGGCGAAAGGCTCGGCCATCAAAGGCGTGGCCATGGTGGTCATGGGGCTGATCTTTGGCGTGGTAGGGACGGACGTAAACAGCGGTGTGTCGCGCTTTGACCTCAATATTCCGGAGCTGCAGGACGGCTTGCAGATTGTCGCACTGGCGATGGGTCTGTTCGGTATTGCGGACTTCCTCAAGAACATCAACCGGATCCATAGCGGCCATACCAAGGCTATTGGTAAAGTCTCCACCCGCTCCCTGCGCCCGGAAAAAGGCGACATCAAGCAGTCCAAGGGCGCTTTGGTTCGCGGCACGGCCATTGGCGCTGCCTTCGGAATCCTGCCCGGCACAGGCCCGACCATTGCCTCCTTTATTGCCTATGCCACGGAAAAGAAAATCGCCAAGAAACCTGAGCGTTTTGGACGGGGTGCGATTGAAGGCATTGCGTCGCCCGAAGCCGCCACCAGTGCCTCGACCCAAACCAGCTTCATTCCTACCCTGAGCCTGGGCATTCCTGGCGATCCGGTCATGGCCTTGATGCTGGGGGCACTGATCATTCATGGCATCCAGCCCGGCCCACAAATGGTGGTCGAACACGCCGATATGTTCTGGGGCCTGATTGCCAGCTTCTGGGTGGGCAACATCCTGCTGCTGATCCTGAACCTGCCCCTGATCGGGATGTGGGTGCGTCTGCTGTCTGTACCTTTCAAGTACCTGTACCCCGCTGCCCTGTTCTTTGTGTGCGTGGGCGTCTATAGCACCAACAACAACCTGTTCGATGTCAACATCGTGCTGCTGTTTGGCATTCTGGGGTACGGCTTCATGCGCCTGCGCTTTGAAGCTGCCCCCTTGCTGCTGGGCTTTGTCTTGGGGCCGATGGTAGAAGAGAACTTCCGCCGGGCCCTGCTGCTGTCCCGCGGCGACCCCATGATCTTTCTGGAGCGCCCGATCAGCATGGTCTTTATCATTGCCTGCATCTTGCTGATACTGGGACTGAGTTACTCGTTCTGGCGCGCGAACCGTCAGAAAAAATGGGGGGGTCTGGCCAAAGCATCCTAGTGGAGCCAAGCCCGTTCACAAGGCAACTGCGACAAACACAAAGCGGGGCGACCACGCCCGGCTTTGTTAGCCTGCTCCCCAAGGAAAACCGGACAGCCTCTTGTCTGGCCCCGTCCACCCAAACGGCAGGCTAAAGCACGGTAGGATTGGGCGCATCGCCATACACGTCCTGCGGATCAAAGGTCTTGGTCGACTCAATAAACACCAGTTTCTGGCCCTTGCGGTGCGCCGCTCCTACCGGTACCTGCCGATAAAAACAGGAGTAGTAGCCTACGTGGCAACTGGCTCCTGAACCGGCTACCCGCACGCGCAGCAGTACGGCGTCCTGGTCGTCATCGATGCGCATCTCCTCTACTGTTTGCACCAGACCACTACTCGCCCCTTTATGCCAGAGCGTCTGGCGCGACCGGCTCCAGTAATGGGCCTCGCCCGTCTGTATGGTTTTTTCCAAGGCTTCCCGATTCATGTACCCCAACATCAGGACCTCCCCGTTCTTCGCATCTGTAGTGATGCAGGCAATCAGGCCCTGTTCGTCAAATTTGGGCGCCAGCTCCTCGCCCTCTTCCACCTGTTCCACTGACACTCGAGGGCGCATCTGCACCATGGGGGTGTCGTCCAGTCCGCATTCTTTTCCTGCTGTTTTCACGTTTTCTCCTTGTCATCGGGGGAGCCGGGGCGATACGTGCAATCGGGATTCAGGCAAGGCCCATACAAGACGTGGCTATGAGCCAGAACTTGAAAGCCCCGCTCTTGAGCAATCGCTTGTTGGCGCTGTTCGATCACCTCGTCATGGAACTCCTGCACGCGACCGCAGTCCGTGCAAATAAGGTGATCATGGTGTTCGCCATCATCCCGCTCATACAGAGCCCGGCCGGGCTCAAAATAAACCTGCTTTAAGAGGCCTGCCTGCTGCAATTGCGTCAGCACGCGATACACAGTGGCCAAGCCAATTTCACTGCCTTGCCGGATCAACTGACGATACACATCGTCCGCCGTCAAATGACCCATGCCGGGGGTCTGGAAAATCTCAAGAATTTGGATACGGGCTGCGGTCACCTTCAGGCCACGCTCTTTAAGCTCTTTTGAATCCGTCATGGCGTACTCCTTGCTGAATGGGCGGCTAGGGGACATCCAGAAAACGCAGTGGCCTGCCTTGCGCTTGCCCTTCCAAGGCTTCATCACGAACCACACAATGGCCGCGCACAATGGTGTGAATCGGCCAGCCCACAACCGGCAGGCCGTCGTAGGGAGACCAGCCGCTGACGCTGGCCATCCAGTCGTTGCGAATACGACGCCGCGCCTTCAGATCCACAATGCTGAAGTCGGCATCAAAGCCCACGGCAATACGCCCTTTGCCTTCCAGACCAAAAATCCGGGCAGGACCGGTACTGGTCAAATCCACCAGTCGCTGCAGGCTCAGACGACCCGCATGCACATGGTTCAACATCAGGGGAAGGAGAGTTTGCACGCCTGTCATGCCACTGGGCGAGGCCGGGTAGCCCTGAGACTTCTCCAACAAGGTATGCGGCGCATGATCGCTGCCGATCACATCTACCACACCCGCTCGGACCGCCTGCCACAGCGCGTCCTGATGACGCTGCTCCCGCACCGGTGGATTCATTTGGGCCAACGTGCCCAAGCGCTCATAACAGTCGGGAGCCTGCAGACTCAGGTGATGAGGAGTGACTTCCACCGTCACGCGAGCTTTGTGGGCGGCCAGAAACTGCATTTCCTCTGCGCTGGACACGTGCAGCACATGCAGGCGGCGATTCACCTGTGCCGCCAGGCGAACGATGCGTTGAGTCGCCATCAACGCACTTGGGACATCACGCCAGACCGGGTGTTGCCGCACGTCCCCACTATCCAGCACAATATGCTTACGTTCACACAGTCTGGCCTCATCCTCCGCATGCACCGCCAGCCGTCTGCGGCCATGACGCAAGATGCGGATCAGGACTTCATCCTGATCCGCCAGGAGATCGCCAAAAGAGCTACCCATAAAGACCTTGATGCCCGCGCAGCCTGGAAGCTGCTCCAGTTCCTGCAAAGATTCGGCATTCAAGGATGAGCCACCGATGTAAAAGGCGTGATCGCACCAGCTACGACCTTGAGCGGCATTTAGCTTGGCGTGCAGATCGGCTGCTCCCAGCGTCAAGGGGTGGGTGTTGGGCATCTCGAAAATTGCAGTCACCCCGCCCAGGACCGCACCCCGTGTCCCCGCTTCCAGATTCTCCTTGTGCTCCAGCCCCGGCTCTCGAAAATGCACCTGGCTGTCGATGACCCCTGGCAATACATGCAGGCCGCTCAAGTCCAGCAGGCACTCTGCGCTCCAGCTGGGCTGCAAATCGCCAAGAGCCATAATCCGGCCTTGCACACAGGCGATGTCAATGTGCTCGGCACCGTTAGGGGTCATTACCGTACCGCCACAGAGCAGCAGATCGGCATGGCGCAGATCATGCTGTTTGGTCGTTTCTGTGGACCGGGATAGAGGGGCCTTCAGGATTGCTGGCGTCATGGTTTTGCCTTTGCGGCTTCTGCACCCAGAGCATCTTGTGCCATCAAACGAATCCGCTCCATCATGTGAAACAGGCCATTGGCGCGATTCGGTGACAAGTGCTGCTCCAGTTCAATTGCCCGTAAAAAGTCGGGGAGATGGGACAGAATTTCTTCAGGCAGACGCCCCGAATACACCTTCATCAATAAAGCCAACAAGCCGGTGACGATGGCAGAATCACTACGAGCCTGAAAAAACAACCTGTGATCATGCAATTCAGAGACCATCCAGACCTGTGCCTGACAGCCGTGCAAACGATTCGCTTCTGTACGCCATTTTTCCGGGAAATCGGGCAAGGAGCGCCCCAGATCAATCAGATATTCGTAGCGCGCCATCCAGTTACCCAGGCACTGGAAACTGTCCACAATGGCTTGCTGAGTCTGAGCGATGGACTCTTTAGGTACGCCCCCCTTATCCACGGCCTTCTCCTGACTGCCTGGACGCTTGCCTGCCCTGATCGCCACGAGCAGGAACCGGGTCGTGCCCGCCCGGATGCCAAGGATGACAACGGACAAGGCGTTGTGCGGCCAGCCACGTTCCTTTGAAGGGGCCATGCGTGCGCAAAGCCTGAATCGCATACTGCGAACAAGTCGGATAAAAACGGCAGCGCGGCCCCAATAATGGGCTGATTAAAAGTTGGTAGCCCCGAACCAGCAGGACCAGGACAGAGACAAGAAAGGCTTTCATCGCCGCTCCGAAAGACGGGAATGGAGCATCAGGTCAGTCAGACTGAACGTGATCTTGCTGACCTGCTCCAGCAGCAAGCAAATTTGACCTTGCAGCAGTGTCTGACAAGGATTAGCAAGGGCTAAAACACTCATGGCTCCACGCCCCCGTTCAGTCCTGAAAAAGGCGTTGCTTCCGACAATGGAACTTTGAACGCCACCGCATCATGGGGATGCAAACTCTCTAAATGACGGACCCGAATACCAGGGTTCTGATAGCCCGCCAAGGCCGCTTCTATACGACGCGCTGCGTCCTCCACAAACATCAGGTTCTGGCCATTCAAGGCCGTAAAAGCTTGCTCGTCAGCCCGCTTGACGGCGGTTTGCAAGGGTGTTGCCAGCGCCTCTTCGACACGATCAATCAGCGCTAAAAACCCGCAGTCTTCCCTATTTTCCAATACGTGGACCTGAACCAGAGCCTGACTGCGCTGGCTATGCGGAGTGGCCAGACTGGCGTGCTCATGCAACCAGGCAGCAACCTCCACCGCACCTAGCACAGGCTGTTTTCCAAAGGCCTGCATAAAACCTTGTTCAATCAATTGCCGAGCCAGCGCCGCCGAACACGGACAGGTCGACGAATAGCCAATCTGAACCTGCACCTTGCACACAAAGATACCGTCCAAAAGTCTGGCTTCCAGCACGACGGGATAGGACTTCCAACCTGCCAGATCCGGCGTCACCAAGGCAGGCCGTCGCACCAATAAATCAAATCTGAAACCCAAGCGCGCACTGCGCGTGCCGCAGTCCTCCTGGCTATCCACCATGCTTTGCAAAAGACGTCGCAGCTCCAACGGCGACAAGGCCTGTTCGGGCGGCAGGTCATTCAGCAAGCGATACAGCCTGGACATGTGTATCCCTTTCACATGCGTCAGCGGCAAATCAACCTGGGCATCCACACGCGCATGAAGTTGGCGCGCATAGCCCGGTTCAACCACGGCAATGGGTAAATCGATTCCCTCCATACCTACCCAAGACAGCGGAGTCAGGCCATAGCTGGAATCGTTCAGAGCCGGGTCGGGAAGTACAACAGTCATACTCAACATCCAATCAAAAGGCCTTGTCCAAGCCGACAGAGACTTGGCAAGACCTCAATTCCATCAAGGCCAGTCTGAAAACGGATTTGTCCATGTTGTCCAGGTGCTGGGACCGCTGGCCATTTCTTCATCGCTTAACAGGCAGGCATCGAAACGAGCGCGCAATGCAGCCTCGTCCATCTCCATGCCAATCAGCACCAGCTCCTGCCGCGCGTCCCCGACTCGCTCATCCCATTTTTCCTTGATCAGGGCTACCGCTTCGGGGTCTTGCGGCCAGCGTTCGGGCGGCATGGCAGCCCACCAGTAACCCGCCACGTGATAGCGAGCCACCGCGCCCGCCTGTGACCAGGAACCCGCCAAAGTCGGGAAGTTTGCCAACCAGAAAAAGCCTTTGGAACGCACCACGCCGGGCCATTCGCTTTCGACCAGATCCAGAAAACGCTGCGGATGGAACGGACGGCGTGCGCGATAAACAAAGCTGCCTATGCCGTATTCCTGTGTCTCCGGAGTGTGAGTGCCACGCAATTCCTGCAGCCAGCCTGGGGCTCTGGAGGCTTCTTCAAAGTCAAACAGACCGGTGTTGAGCACGCGGTCCAGGGGCACCTTGCCGAACTCGGCCATTTCAATACGTGCGCGAGGATTCAGGCTGCTCAGAATGGCCATCAGGCGCTCGCGTTCTGGCTCGCTGATCAAGTCAATCTTGTTCAGAACCAACACGTCACAGAATTCGATCTGCTCAATCAACAGGTCCACAACGGTACGCGCGTCTTCTTCACCCAGGGATTCACCCCGGGACTGAATGCTGTCTTGCGAGCTGTAATCGCGCAGGAAATTAAAGGCGTCCACCACCGTGACCATGGTATCGAGGCGAGCGACTTCGCCCAGGCAACGGCCATCCTCGCCTTCAAAGGTGAAGGTCTCAGCCACGGGCAGCGGCTCTGAAATGCCAGTGGATTCAATGAGCAACTGATCAAAACGCCCCTCCTTGGCCAAACGATCAACCTCCAGCAACAAGTCCTCGCGCAAGGTGCAGCAAATACAGCCATTGCTCATTTCCACCAGCTTTTCATCCGTGCGCGATAGCTCGGCACCACCGTCACGAACCAGAGCCGCATCTATATTGACCTCGCTCATATCGTTCACGATGACGGCCACGCGGCGGCCTTCACGATTGTTCAGGATGTGGTTCAGCAAAGTCGTCTTGCCCGCACCCAGAAAGCCGGACAAAACCGTTACGGGAATGCGGGCCGCGGGATCGACCGGCGTGTTATCGGGGTCCATCGTCATTTATCTTCATCCTTGAGCATCAATGGGCGGTTCCTTGCACAGGATTTTGCCAATTTTGATATGTTATAACATAACAATATCTAGCCAAGAAAAAACCCTCTTGCAAGGAGGGCTGGAAGACTAGAACGGACAACCTGATTCTCCCAGCCCCACGTCACGGGAAGCGGGAATCAGGTGTCAGGTGGCCGCCTCGCCTGCAAAGCCACCCGGTTCAAGCAACAAGGGCTATCCAAGACTTGATCCAGATAGCCCCCGCTCACTCCAGACTTTGCAAACAGCAAAGATCAATCTGTGACCATCGCCCTGCGCACAATTTTCTGCGCGATTGAGGAGGACGTTGCCATTTCCAAGGTGCCGTAATGCGCTCCCCAAGACCCCACATCCCCGCCGCTGCGCGTACTTAAAAACACATCCGCCACCTCTTGAGAGCTATAGCGCAGCAGCTCGGCTGCCTGCGAGACGCGGGCGACGGCTTCAGTCATGGGGCGGGCCAGAAACTCGTCCTCGATCGCCGCTCTCACCAGACGCTCAGTGTGCTGCACCAACGCATCGAAGCGCTTGTCTTGCCCGGCCAAGGGTTTGAGTTCATCAAAAACCGCCTCCACCGTGCGCGGATCCCTGATCATGGCGCGCCGCACATCCATACACATCATATTGGCCGTGCCTTCCCACACGCTGTTCAAGGGTGCCTCTCGATACACGCGGGCCATGGGGTTCTCTTCGATAAACCCGTTCCCACCATGACACTGCAAGGCTTCATTCGCGATGGAGGGCGCGCGTGAGCAATTAAAGTATTTGGCCGCAGGAGTCGCTACCCGAGCCAGCAGTCGTTCATGTTCGCTGCTTTGCATCAGATCCGTCGCCTTGGCCACTCGCAAAGCCATCAAAGTTGCCGCTTCCACCTCGACCGCCATATCCGCCAGCACATTGCGCATCATGGGGCGGTCGGCAATAGAGGTTCCAAAAGCCTTGCGTGATGTCGTGTGACGCAGAGCCAAGGTCAGCGCCTGCCGCATCAAACCCGCCGAGCCAATCGCAAAGTCCAGACGCGTCAGATGCGAGTGCGACAGGATTTCCCGAATACCACGCCCTTCCTCCCCCACCCGAATCGCCAGCGTGCCGGCGTATTCCACTTCACTGGACGCGTTGGATCGATTCCCCGCCTTGTCCTTCAAGCGCTGCACAAAAAAGCGGTTGTAGCTGCCGTCCGGCAAGGTACGGGGCAAGAAGAAGCACGTAACAGCGCCATTGACTTTAGCCAGCGTAAAAAAGCCATCGGACTGCGGCACCGAACAAAACCATTTATGCCCTGTCAGCTCATACCACTGCGCCGTAGCACCGTGATAATCCGCACTGTGGGAAAAGCGCGCGGTCGTCTGTGTCTCACGCAGGTCCGAGCCGCCCTGCTTTTCCGTCATCGCATAACCAATCACCACCGAGGGCTTGTCCCCCACTTCGCGACGACTATATTCATAGCGCGTCCCTTTGAGCTTATTCGCCCAGATCGCCAAGGCAGGCTCGGCCTCGAAACCAGCATAAGCCGCATAAGCCATGCCGGTCGGGCAGCCCGTACCGTGCTCCACCTGATTCCACAAATAAGACAAGACAGCACGGGCGAAATGGCCGTTTTTCTCTTGGGTACGCCAGCTTAAATTGGGCACCTCGTGCTGCCAGGCCAGGCCCATCAACTCATGCCAGCTGGGGTGAAATTCCAGCCAATCAATCCGGTTGCCAAATCGATCATGCGTTTTAAGCTCGGGGATATGGCGGTTCGCCAAGTGAGCCAGTTCCTGCACATTTTCATCCCCAGCTACCGCCCCCAACGCCTGACAACGCGACGCGGCCCAGGGAGCTTCACGACTGATGGCGTCAACCAGCACCCGATCACCCGTAAAAGCATTGAACCCGCTGGCAGGCAAAGCCTGATTCAAAACCTGATGCGTGCTGTAACGATCCTCGGACGCAGTCAAAACACTGGGGGAAAGCGGCTGATTCATGTTTGTCTCCGAGTTTTTTCTAGGGTGTGGCAGAAAGGACTGCCACGCTGGCACACGCCATCTGGGCAATCTGGTCAGCCAGCGCGGCCACTTGGCGCTGGTAACTGTCCGTGCCATCGTGCTGTTGACGGCTTAAGGGAGAAAGCGGGCCAATCAGACCTTCCATGAAACCGCCCACAATGACGGTCGCCGCAATATCGGGCTGCACATCCTGACGCATTTCCCCCGCGTCCTGACCTTGGGAGACCAGGGCGTGAACAACCTGACTGATTGCGGCGCGATACACCAGACGAGCCGCGTCAATTTCCTTGTCGCAAGGCTCGGCAATCAAGGCATAGGCCAGGCGAGGATTGCGCATGGCACGTTTCACAAACGTGGCGACTGCGGCTTGCAGGCGCAGCATGCAAGAGCCGTCCGCCTGGGCGATATCCGTGAGTACGTCCACCTCACGCTGGGACACCTGCGACAGGACCTCTGCAAACAGCTCTGCCTTGGAGGGGAAGTAACGGTAGACCGTCCCGGTCGCCATGCCCGCCGCGGCCGCCACACTGGCCACCTGGGCTTCCTGCCAGCCACCCTCACTGACCAGACTGCGGGCCGCTTCCAGGATACGGCTCCGATTGTCATGCAAGCGGGCTTGAACAGCGGGAGTTTGTCGGTACGCCATAAAGAAGTGAATCCTGATTCATAATATGAGTGAATCCTAATTCATTTCTTTGTGGTGAACAAGAATTTCTTTATCCAGTGGTCGCAAAAAACTCGCCTACAAGCATGATAGGCTAGGTAGGCGCATTGATGACTTGAGGTCTGGGATGGGGAACCTGAGATCGGGGAGCTGGGACCCAAGAGCGAAGTCTTGAAGTTGACTCTTGGGGCTTGCGCTATGGAAGTTCGAGGATGAGTGTGGACGCAGGTGGGCCGTTTGGCTCGTGGTGTTTGGTGTTTGGTGTTTGGCGTTTGGTGTTTGGCGTTTGGGGATTGAGCTTATCCAGGGTTCAGCCCATTTCCACACCTCTCCTTTTTCATGCCCCAGGCTTTAAAACCTGGGGCATTTACGAAACAAGGCCCAGGCTCCGCCCAGCAAAAATCTGCAGCACTCCTGCACACCCACACAAAAATATGCCCCCAGCAACAGCGATGGCAACACCATCTTGACCGTTTGCTGAGGGCAGTCTGAACAGGCTAGCGTTCAGGCATCAAAGCCATCAGGCCGACAGTTCCTTACGAACGATCTCAGCGCCGGCGCTCAGGGCGTGCAGCTTGCCACGTGCCACTGCGCGTGGCAAAGGTGCCATACCGCAGTTGGTGGAGGGATACAGCTTGTCAGCGTCCACAAACTTCAGTGCTTTGCGCAGTGTGTTGGCCACTTCGTCAGCGGTTTCAATCACGTTGGTGGCCACGTCAATGGCGCCCACCATCACTTTCTTGCCACGGATCAGTTCAATCAAATCCATAGGCACACGGGAGTTCTGGCATTCCAGGGAAATGATATCGATCTTGGATTGCTGCAGCTTTGGGAATGACTCTTCGTACTGACGCCATTCCGAGCCCAGGGTTTTCTTCCAGTCCGTGTTGGCCTTGATGCCATAGCCATAGCAAATATGCACGGCGGTTTCGCACTTCAGACCTTCGATGGCACGTTCTAGAGTAGCAATACCCCAATCGTTGACTTCGTCAAAGAACACGTTGAAAGCGGGCTCGTCAAACTGGATGATATCCACGCCTGCGGCTTCCAGCTCTTTGGCTTCCTGGTTCAGGATTTTGGCAAATTCCCAGGCCAGCTTTTCACGGCTTTTGTAATGGTTGTCGTATAACGTATCGATCATGGTCATAGGACCTGGCAGGGCCCATTTGATCGGCTGCGAGGTTTGCTGACGCAAGAATTTCGCATCCTCCACAAACACGGACTTGGGACGGGTCACTGCCCCCACCACCGTAGGAACGCTTGCATCGTACCGGTCGCGAATACGCACGGTCTCGCGTTTCTCAAAATCGACCCCGTCCAGGTGCTCAATGAACGTGGTCACAAAATGCTGTCGCGTCTGCTCGCCATCGCTAATCAAATCAATGCCAGCGTGCAACTGCTCTTGCAAAGACAATCGCAGGGCGTCTTTCTTGCCTTCGATCAAATCCTCGCCCTCCAGTCGCCAAGGCGACCACAGCTTTTCAGGCTCGGCCAGCCAGGAAGGTTTAGGCAGACTGCCTGCGGTGGAGGTGGGTAGCAACTTTTTCATAAATAAATAACCTTGTTGTTTTTGATGAATCAACGCGCGTAATTCGCCGCCCATTGATCAAGAATGGCTTTATAGGGCTTGATAAAGCTCTCTTCTGTAAACCGGCCTTGCTCAACCGCCAATCGGCTGCGCTCCTCGCGGTCGTACACAATTTGCGTTACCGAGTGATCGGGATTTTTCAAACTAGGTTGGTAACGCATTCCCGCCGCCGAGTTGGCATTATAAATCTCGGGGCGATAGATTTTCTGGAATGTTTCCATCGTGCTGATCGTACTGATCAATTCCAGACTCGTATAATCATTCAGCAAATCGCCCCGAAAATAAAAAGCAAACGGAGCAAGGCTATTGGGAGGCATAAAGTAACGAACCTTCAGACCCATTTTTGCAAAATACGCATCCGTAGGCGAAAACTCGTTTTGTTGATACTCAAATCCCAATACAGGATGCTGATTGCCGGTGCGGTGGTACACCTTGCTGCTGGACACGCTCAGACAAATCACGGGCGATTTGTTGAAGTTTTCCTGGTACAGCCTGGAATTGACAAAAGACTGGAACAACTTGCCATGCAGATCCCCAAATCCCTCCGGGGCACTAAAGCCATTTTTGTTCTTGTTGTGCTCCAGCAGAACCACGCTGAAATCATAATCGCGCACATAAGAGGAAAAATTATTGCCAACGATACCATCAATACGTTTGTTCTCTTTATGGTCAACGATGGTCGTTTTCAGAATTTCAATTGTTGGGAAGGTGGAGCCATTTCCCTCAATATCGATATCTACAGAGACAATATCCAACTCAAGAGCATAACGATCGCCCGCCGGATTATCCCAATGAGCCAAATTATTGAAGCGATTGTTAATCATGGCCAGCGTATTGCGCAGATTCTGCTGGCGACTCTCACCTCGCGCCAAATTGGCAAAGTTAGTCGTCAGACGTGTGCTGTCTGCCGGACGATAGTTTTCATCGAAACGAATACTACGGATGCTAAACGCAAATTCTTGGTTCATTTTCTTTTAGACCCTAATTTCTGATATGGAAGCTGATCTGCTTGCCAACAAAATGGAATTGAGCAGAGCAGGCTTTTTATTTTGTTGCTGCACGGATTGACAGGCAGAGGCTCAACGCAAAGCCCTAGCGCGCCAAACCGGGAGAAGTTCTCTGCCTGGCGTCGCTGCCAGGAAAGTAGTCTGCGCTCTGGCTTATATAGAAAGTCCCAGCATCTGGCCGGGACTGTTTGCCAAACTCGATCCTTGAACCGATCAGACACTTGCCCGCAAGGTTTTCGCGGCGGCCACCATATTGCTCAAGGCCGGAATCACCTCTGCCCACTGACGGGTTTTAAGCCCACAATCCGGGTTCACCCACAGACGGTCTGCGGGCACACGCTCAGCGGCTTTCTTCATCAAATTCACGATGTGCTGCTCGCTGGGGATGTTGGGCGAATGAATGTCGTACACACCGGGTCCGATCTGATTGGGGTACTGGAAGTGCTCAAAGGCATCGAGCAATTCCATGTCCGAGCGGCTGGTTTCAATCGTGATTACGTCGGCATCCATGTGCGCGATCGAGGAAATAATGTCGTTGAACTCGGAATAACACATGTGAGTGTGGATCTGCGTCGCATCACTCACCCCATTGGCAGCGATACGGAAGCACTCGACGGCCCAGTCCAGATAGCGCTGCCATTGCGATTGACGCAAGGGCAAACCCTCACGCAAGGCAGCCTCATCAATCTGGATTACACGCACGCCGGCCTTCTCCAGGTCCAGCACTTCTTCGCGTATGGCCAACGCCAACTGCCGGCAAGACTCCGCACGGGGCTGATCGTCCCGCACAAAAGACCAGTTCAAAATCGTCACCGGCCCTGTCAACATGCCCTTCATCGGCTTTTGAGTGAGCGACTGAGCGTACGTAATCCACTCCACCGTCATGGCATGGGGACGGCTGATATCCCCAAACAAGATGGGAGGCTTCACGCAGCGCGACCCGTAGGACTGCACCCAGCCGAACTGGCTGAATGCGTAGCCCTCCAACTGTTCTCCAAAATACTCAACCATGTCGTTGCGCTCGGCCTCGCCATGCACCAGAACGTCCAGACCCAGCTTCTCCTGCTCACGCACGCTGCGCTCAATCTCGGCACGCATGGCGGCCTGATAGCTGTTTTCATCCAGACGGCCGGCTTTGAACTCACTACGGGCACGGCGAATGTCTGTCGTTTGAGGGAAGGAGCCGATAGTCGTCGTGGGAAACGCCGGCAGATTCAGAAACTGCGCCTGTTTGGCGGCCCGTTGCGCATACTCGCTCTTGCGCTTGCCCTGCTCGGCGCTAAGCCCAGCAACAGCCGCCTTCACCGCTGGATTATGGACACGGGGAGACTGACGACGCGCTGTCAGAGCCGTCAGATTCTCGGCCAATTCTGCCTTGACAGCCTCACGCCCATGAGCCAGGGCTTGGCCCAGAATGCGTAACTCGTCCAACTTTTGCAGAGCGAAGGCCAACCAGGATTTCACATCCGCATCCAGGTTCTGCTCGCTTTCCAGATCCACTGGCACATGCAGCAATGAGCAGGAAGGGGCCAACCACACACGATCCCCTCGTTGGCGTGCGATAGGCTCCACCCAGTCCAGCGTGGCCGTCAAATCCGTTTTCCAGATATTGCGGCCATTGATCACGCCCAAAGACAGTACCTTGTCCTTAGCAAGGAGTGTGAGCAACGCATCCACACCATCCCGATCGTTGATCGCATCCACATGCAAACCCGCCACCGGCAGACCGGCTGCCAAGGCAGTGTTTTCCAGCAGTTGTCCAAAATACGTTGCGACCAGCAGCTTGACGCCAACAGGTTTGAATTGCTCATACGCCTTTTTGAAGGCTTGCTGCCACTGGTCATCCAGCTCGGTGACCAGAATAGGCTCGTCAATCTGAACCCAGTCCGCACCCGCCTCAGCCAGGGCTTCCAACAACTGCACATACACCGGCAAGAGCCGATCCAGTAATGCCAGCTTGTTGGACTCATCCTTGGCTTTACCCAATGCCAAATAAGTAAGGGGCCCAATAATCACCGGCTTGGCGTGAACGCCCTGCTCCTGGGCTTGTGCCAACTGCTCCAGTAAACGCGAAGCGTGCAGCGTAAATTGGGTGTCGGCCTTGAATTCGGGAACGATGTAGTGGTAGTTCGTATCAAACCACTTGGTCATCTCACCAGCTGCCACTCCGCCGCAGCAGGCGCTATGCTCCTCCGCCCCTTGAGCGGACCGGCCTCGCGCGACACGAAAATAATTATCCAGCTCATCACCCTGAAAACCTTGCACACGTTCGGGCAGATTGCCCAGCAGAAAGCTGGTATCGAGAACCTGATCGTAAAAAGAAAAATCCCCTACAGGCACCAGATCCAGCCCCGCCTGATTCTCCCAGTGACGCTGACGCAACTGCGCGCCCAAGGCCTGAAGATCCTCACGCGAAGACTCACCCTTCCAATAGGATTCCAAAGCGAACTTCAGTTCACGTTTGGCGCCAATGCGCGGAAAGCCAAGATTATGAATCGTCGTCATGTGCTGCTCTCAAAGGACGGGGTGAACAAAGAATGACTTGCATTGTAGGAAGCCGGTTCAATGAAGTAAAATGGTCTTATCTCACCAATTCATGAAAATTCTTCACGTAACATGTTAGAGCGCATCCACCTGTCCGTCGTACAGCAAGTCGACAAGCAAGGCTCCCTGACCGCCGCTGCCAATGTGCTGCACGTCACTCAGTCGGCCCTCAGCCACACCATGAGAAAACTGGAACAACAATTAGGCACTGAAATCTGGCGCCGCGAGGGCCGCAGCCTGCAGTTGACGCAGGCAGGCCAGTACCTGCTGGCGGTCGCCAATCGCGTGCTGCCTCAGTTGGACCTGGCCGAAGAGCGCCTGGGTCAGTTTGCTCAGGGAGAGCGCGGATCGCTACGTATCGGTATGGAATGCCACCCCTGCTATCAGTGGCTGCTGAAGATCGTCTCCCCCTATCTGAACGCCTGGCCAGACGTGGATGTCGATGTGAAGCAGAAATTCCAGTTCGGCGGGATTGGCGCGTTGTTTGGCTATGAGATTGATCTGTTGGTCACACCGGACCCGCTCTACAAGCCAGGTTTGAAGTTCGAGCCCGTGTTCGATTACGAGCAGGTGCTGGTGGTTAATACCGAACATCGCCTGGCTACCGCAGACTATGCCAAACCTCAGGACATAGACCGGGAAGTGCTGATTTCCTACCCGGTGGACATAGACCGGCTGGACATCTACAACCAGTTTCTGCTGCCCGCCGGCATCGCCCCCAGACGGCACAAAACGATTGAAACAACCGACATCATGATGCAGATGGTAGCCAGCGGCCGTGGAGTGGCGGCGCTACCGCGATGGCTGGTGGAGGAGTATGCCGAAAAGCTGGACGTGGTACCGGTCAGGTTGGGCAAACAAGGCATCGCCAAACAAATTTACCTGGGTATGCGGGAGACGGAGGCCGTAATTGACTACCTGCAGGCCTTTATGGAGCTGGCGCGGGGGTTTGGGCCCGGAGGACAAGAGCAGAACAAGAAGTAAAGCGCCACTTACAGACGCTTTAATATCCCCTTGTCTGAATCATGAAGCCATGATGCTGACGAAGTAAGTAAGATACGCGTATACCATCGCGCCCCATAGACTGAAAATGCCATCAAGCGCGTTTCACTGCACCCTTTGCGCCCAATCCACAGGCCATGCCTACTGAGGCTGCCCCACCGTGGGACACCGACGATGCGCGCCGGGATTGGCCCAAGCAAGGCCGGAAAACAACTACATCACTAACAAGGACGTGGTGGCAAGCCTGAACTCGTCGGCGAGAGCCATCAACGTACATAGGCTTAATATGCAACGGAAAGAGTCGGGTTCCATTTGCAAAAGCGGATGAATGTAAATAAGCCCGCAGTAATGCGGGCTTATCAGGTTTTATGCCATCAGGAGCACGGTACTGCCGGACGCGGGATCATTCCCACTCAATCGTCGCTGGCGGCTTGCTGCTGACGTCATACGTCACACGGTTAATGCCGCGCACTTCGTTGATGATGCGACCCGAAGTACGCTTGAGCAGCGAGTAAGGCAGTTCAGCCCAGTCCGCCGTCATGAAGTCGGTCGTCTGTACAGCGCGCATGGCAACCACGTACTCGTAAGTGCGTGCATCGCCCATCACGCCGACGCTCTTTACGGGCAGGAAGACGGTAAATGCCTGAGAAGTCAGGTCATACCAATTTTTGCCAGTTTCTTCGTCAACCGTATTACGCAGTTCTTCGATGAAGATTGCATCAGCTTGGCGCAGCAGGTCTGCGTATTCACGCTTGATTTCACCCAGGATGCGCACACCCAAGCCTGGGCCTGGGAAGGGGTGACGATAGACCATGGCAGGTGGCAGGCCCAAGGCCACGCCCAGTTTGCGCACTTCGTCTTTGAACAGTTCGCGCAGAGGCTCCAGCAGCTTCAGGTTCAGCGTTTCTGGCAGGCCACCTACGTTATGGTGAGACTTGATGCCCGTAGCCTTGCCCGACTTGGCCGCAGCCGATTCGATAACGTCTGGGTAAATCGTGCCCTGTGCCAGCCAGCGAGCATTGCTGAGCTTGGCAGCTTCTTCCTGGAAGATCTCTACGAATTCGCGGCCAATGATCTTGCGCTTGGCTTCTGGATCAGTAACACCGGCCAGTTTGCCCAGGAAGCGATCGGACGCGTCGATATGGATGATTTTCAAACCCATATTGTCGGCGAAGGTGCGCATGACTTGCTCGGCTTCGTTCAGACGCAGCAGGCCGTGGTCCACGAATACGCAGGTCAGCTTGTCGCCAATCGCCTGGTGGATCAAAGCGGCAGCAACCGAGGAGTCCACCCCGCCGGACAGGGCCAGAATCACTTCCTCGTCGCCGACTTGTTCGCGAATATTGGCAATGGCCTCTTCCACGTAGTCCGGCATGTTCCAGTCGCCCACGCAGCCACAGATATCGCGCACAAAACGTTGGAACAAGGCAGCGCCTTGCACAGTATGGGTAACCTCAGGGTGGAACTGAACCGCGTAGAAGCCACGATCTTCATCAGCCATACCGGCGATGGGGCAGGTAGGCGTGGAAGCCATCAGCTTGAAGCCGGGAGGCAAGGCGGTGACTTTATCGCCGTGGCTCATCCAGACTTTGAGCATGCCGTGGCCTTCTGCCGTAGCGAAGTCCTGGATACCATCGAGCAACTTGGTGTGGCCGTGGGCGCGCACTTCAGCATAGCCAAATTCGCGCTTGTCGGAGCCTTCGGTAACGCCGCCCAATTGGCGGGCCATGGCTTGCATGCCGTAGCAAATGCCCAGAACGGGAACGCCTGCTTCAAAAACCGCAGCGGGAACTTGCAAAGCGTCGTCGGCGTAGACTGACGCATGGCTGCCCGACAAAATAATCCCTTTCAGGCCTTCTTGGGAGCGGATAAATTCATCGCTGACATCACCGGGATGAATTTCACAGTAAGCACCAGCTTCGCGCACGCGGCGCGCAATAAGTTGGGTGACCTGGGAGCCGTAATCAAGAATCAGAATTCGCTGGTGCATGAAAGTATCGAGCCAATAATAAAGCGGTAAAGGGTCTATTTTACGCTGTGTAGCGCCGCTTAGGGAGCCGTAGAAATACTCCAGGCCGAAATTGTCCTGCATCACTGGCATTCATGCGGCAAGGCAGCTACAGTACATGCAGCCATTTTGGGAGTTTCAGCATGTCTTCGAGTCGTACCCCTCATTCAAACGAGCTCAATGAACACCATGAATCCCGACCTGCACAGGCCGGTCCACAGCAAAGCGGGGGCAGCTATATTCCCGCCTCTGGTGCTGCTGACGAACGTTCGCGTGGCTTTGCCTACGAATGCCAGCAAGATACCGACGAGGTATCGGGCAGCCTGACATTTGTACTGGTTCACGGCGCCTGGCACGGTGGCTGGTGCTGGTCCCGGCTGGCTGAGCGGCTCCAGGCCAAAGGACACAAAGTCTACACCCCCACCTTGACGGGCCTGGGCGAGCGCAGTCATTTACTGGGTCCGGACATCACCCTGAATACCTTTGTGGATGATGTCGCCAATTTGATACGCTGGGAAGATCTGTCCAATGTCGTGCTGGTTGGCCACAGCTTTGCAGGCCTGGTGATCAGCGGCGTGGCCGATGTCATGCCACGTTGCATACGTCATCTGATTTATCTGGATGCCTTTATTCTGCCTAGCGGCACCAGCACGTTTGATACCCTGCCTGAAAAAATGGTGGAGAGCATGATCGCCTCGGCCGGCCAAAGCACGATTCCCGCTGTCCCCCCTCCTCCCCTGCATGCATTGGGACTGCATGCCACAGAGGATCTGCGCTTTGTCGGCAATCGCCTGACTCCACAACCCCTGAGCGTTTACAGATCAGCTTTAGTATTGCAAAACCCGGTCATCGGTAACTCCCGCCCCTGCACTTATATTTCCTGCACGCAGCCGGTGTTTCGCGCAGTAGACACCTCGCGCGAGTGGGCCCGCCAGCAAAAGGACTGGGAATTTAGGGAGTTGGAAACCGGGCATAGTGCGGCTATCACCCATCCCGATTTGCTAAGTCGCTTGCTCGTGGAAATCGCCGACTAGTCAGCCTGCGGGAACGCCGGGACATCAGGTCGATAAAGTTCGCAAAGACGCATTTGCCCGTGCCATCCGCAGAGGAAGGCCTCCATGCAGCGAAAAACATCGCCCGCCACGTTCCCATCCTGATCCATACAGGCGGCCGCCCACTACGGTCAGACAGGAAAGCGGCATGGCAAAAAAAACGCCAACCCACAGGTTGGCGTTTTTTGGCATGAAAGAGACTGACTACGATCAGTCGGCGCGGTAGTTTGGCGCCTCTTTGGTGATCTGCACATCGTGTACATGAGACTCACGTACACCCGCAGCCGTAATTTCCACGAACTCGGCCTTGGCATGCAATTCCTCGATGGATTTGCAACCGCAGTAACCCATGGAAGCACGAATGCCGCCCACCAATTGGTAAATAATGGCGATGACACTGCCCTTGTAGGGCACACGGCCTTCAATTCCTTCTGGGACCAGCTTGTCTGCGTTATTGGAAGGGTCCTGGAAATAGCGGTCCGCTGAACCATCAACCATGGCGCCCAAGCTACCCATACCACGGTAGGACTTGTACGAACGGCCCTGGAACAGCACTACTTCACCAGGAGACTCCTCGGTACCGGCAAACATGCCACCCATCATGCAGGCAGACGCACCCGCAGCCAGGGCCTTGGACACATCGCCCGAGAAGCGGATACCACCGTCAGCAATCAGCGGCACGCCCGTACCTTCCAAGGCCTTGGCGACATCCGCAATCGCGGTAATTTGCGGCACACCCACACCGGCCACGATACGCGTCGTGCAAATAGAGCCTGGGCCGATCCCGACCTTGACGCAATCTGCACCCGCTTCGACCAGCGCACGGGCCGCTTCCGCCGTGGCAATATTGCCGCCAATGACCTGAATGCGCGGGAAATTCTTCTTGACCCAGCGAACACGCTCGATAACGCCACGAGAGTGACCATGGGCCGTATCCACCACCACTACGTCCACACCGGCTGCGGCCAGTTTTTCGACTCGTTCTTCCGTACCATCACCCACACCGACCGCAGCGCCGACACGCAACTGACCGTGGCTGTCTTTGCTGGCCAGTGGATGCTCGGTGTTCTTGACAATATCTTTGACAGTGGCAAGACCACGCAGCTGGAACTGATCGTTCACAATCAGCACGCGCTCCAGGCGGTGACGGTGCATCAAGGCCTGGGCCTCATCCAGCGTGGCACCTTCGTGCATGGTGATCAGACGCTCCTGGGGCGTCATGACATCGCGCAAAGGCAGATCCAGGCGGTCTTCAAAGCGCAGATCGCGGTTGGTGACAATACCCACCAATTTACCGGCTTCCACCACAGGCAGACCGGAAATACCGTGCTGGCGCTGCAGATTGATGGCATCGCGCACCTTCATGGTGGGCGTGACCGTGACCGGGTCAATCACAATACCGAACTCGTGACGCTTCACACGTGCGACTTCACGCGCCTGGGCATCGGCTGTAAGGTTTTTGTGGATGATCCCGATACCGCCTTCCTGTGCCATGGCAATAGCCAGACGCGCTTCGGTAACCGTGTCCATGGCAGCCGAAACCAGCGGAATATTCAGGGTGATGTCCCGCGTAAAGCGGGTGAGCAAGGATGTATCGCGAGGCAGAACCTCGGAGTAAGCGGGAACCAACAACACATCGTCGAAGGTCAGTGCTTTCTTGATGAGACGCATGCTTTATAACTCCGTCCAAAAATCGATTATACGCGTAAGCAATTACGCAATCCAGACCCGAGCGTTGCGAAACATCCGCATCCAGGGAGTAAATCCACCATTTGCCATCTGATCAGCACCCTGATCGGCGGCGCCCCACTGCTCTGGCGTCCAGGACATCATGACGTTGCGCGTCACACGTTCCGGGTGAGGCATCATGATGGTGAAGCGGCCATCTGCCGTGGTTACACCCGTCAAACCGTAAGGGCTGCCGTTGGGGTTCAGCGGGTATTGCTCGGTGCGCTGACCGCGGTGATCCACAAAATGAACTGCAGCCGCTACCTTGGATGCATCGCCCTGACGCTGGAAGTTGGCAAAGCCTTCACCATGAGCCACGGCAACCGGCAAGCGGGTGCCTTCCATGCCCTTGAAAAACAGGGACGGCGACGCAGCAATTTCCACACTGGAGAAACGCGCTTCGTATTTTTCCGACTGGTTACGGGTAAAGCGCGGCCAGAATTCTGCGCCTGGGATCATGGGAGCCAAGGCGGCCATCATCTGACAACCATTACAAATACCCAAACCAAAGGTATCGCTACGTCCAAAGAACGCCGCGAACTGATCGGACAACTGACTGTTGAAACGAATGGTTTTGGCCCAGCCTTCACCGGCGCCCAGCACGTCCCCATAACTGAAGCCACCTACAGCCACCATGCCCTGCATGCCTTCGAGCGATGCGCGGCCCGACAGCAAGTCGGTCATGTGTACGTCCACGGCCTCGAACCCGGCTGTGTCAAAGGCCCAGGCCATTTCGACCTGGCTGTTGCAACCCTGTTCGCGCAAGATGGCAACGCGGGGGCGCTTACCGGTAGCGATGAAAGGAGCGGCAATGTCTTCCTGCGGATTGAACAGAACACGCGGGCTGATACCGGGATCTTCCACATCCTGCCAGCGTTCGAATTCAGCCTGGGCGCAAGCGGGATTATCACGCCGCTCCATGATACGGCGGCTGACTTCGCTCCACTGTTGGGCCAGCTCAACCCGAGGTGCCTGATAAATGCAGGCGCCATCACGGTAGAACTCGATCTGATCGTTTTTATTCAGACCCCCAATGACGTGGGAGTGAGCCGACAAGCCTGCCTCACGCAGAGTTTGCATAACCCGGTCGCGCTGGGCCAGCGGTACTTGAATCACAGCACCGGCCTCTTCATTGAACAGAGCGCGCAAGGTAAGTTCATCCCGCTGTACGGCAACTTGTTCGGCGCGGATCTTGTAATCCCCCCAGTCCGCGGCGTGTGGGTCAATAGTCAACATGTCCAGATTCACGGACACGCCGGTATGCCCGGCAAACGCCATTTCAGCCACGGTGGCAGCCAGACCGCCATCGGATCGATCGTGGTAGGCCAGGATCAGATCCTGATCGGCCAACTGACGGATCACCTTCACAAACGACAGCATGGCCTGGGCATCCTGCATATCGGGGACGGACTGTCCGACCTGATTGAAGGCATGAGCCAGAACGGAGGCGCCCATGCGCTGCTTGCCCTGCCCCAGGTCAATCAGGATCAAGGCAGTATCACCCGCTTTGGTTTGCAATTGGGGGGTGAGCGTGCGACGCACATCGGCCACTTGGGCAAACGCAGTCACAACCAGAGAAACCGGAGAAATCACCTGACGGGATTCGCCGTCCTGCTCCCAGCTGGTGCGCATGGACAGCGAGTCCTTGCCCACCGGGATGGACAGACCCAGGCTTTGGCACCACTGGCTGACGGCCTGAACCGTGTCAAACAAGGCAGCATCCTGGCCGTCTACACCGCACGCCGCCATCCAGTTGGCAGACAGCTTGACGTCTTTCAGGTCACGCACATCGCTGGCGACCAGGTTGGTCAGGGCTTCAGCCACGGCCATACGGCCGGAGGCAGCAGCGTCGATCATGGCGCTAGGGCTACGCTCGCCCATGGACATGGCTTCGCCACGCACACCTTCAAAGTCAGCCAAGGTTACGGCGCAGTCAGCCACGGGCACTTGCCATGGGCCAACCATCTGATCGCGACTGCACAAGCCACCCACGCTACGGTCACCAATGCTGATCAGGAAAGTCTTGTTGGCCACGGTGGGATGACGCAGCACCCGATGCATGGCATCGACCAAGGGGATTTCCGTCAGGTCCAGCGGCTCAGCCACCCCTTGCAGACGTTTGACGTCACGCTCCATACGTGGCGCCTTGCCCAGAATCACGTCCATAGGCACGTCTACAGGACGCTCCTCGATGCTCTTGGGGGTATGCACGTCGTCCACACCAGGCAGACCCTCACCGAACGTCACACGCAACTGGCGCTCTTCGGTAGCCACACCCACGACGGCAAAGGGGCAACGCTCGCGCTGAGCGATGCGCTCGAAACGCGGCAAGTCCTTGGGCAAAATAGCCAGGACGTACCGCTCCTGCGATTCGTTGGACCAGATTTCGGCGGGCGACAGACCCGATTCTTCCAAAGGAACGCGCGTCAGTTCAAAAATGGCGCCACGCTCGGCATCGTTGACCAGCTCTGGGAAGGCATTGGACAAACCACCCGCCCCCACGTCGTGGATAGCAATAATGGGATTGTTCTCGCCCTGTTGCCAGCAGCGGTCAATCACTTCCTGGGCACGACGCTCCATTTCCGGGTTGCCACGCTGCACGGAGTCAAAATCCAGCTCAGCACGGTTGGCACCCACACCCATACTGGACGCAGCGCCACCACCCATACCAATACGCATGCCGGGACCACCCAGCTGAATCAGCAAGGCGCCCACTGGCAGAGGATCTTTGTGAGTCAGGCGATCGTCGATCGAGCCCAGACCACCGGCAATCATGATGGGCTTGTGATAGCCCCAGCGCTGATCGCCAGCCGTTTGTTCAAAGGTACGGAAGTAACCCAGCAGATTGGGACGACCAAATTCGTTATTGAAGGCAGCACCACCAATCGGGCCTTCAATCATGATGTCCAGCGGGCTGGCGATACGGTCAGGAATACCGTGGGAGTCTTTTTCCCAAGGTTCCATTTGTTCAGGAAAGCACAGATTGGACACGGTAAAGCCGGTCAAACCCGCTTTGGGCTTGGAGCCACGGCCGGTTGCGCCTTCGTCACGAATCTCGCCACCGGCACCCGTCGATGCGCCAGGAAATGGAGCAATCGCGGTGGGATGGTTGTGCGTTTCCACCTTCATCAACGTGTGAACCAGCGCTTCGTGACGCTGATACACGGGCTCGTTGGCCTGATCGTTGATACCGGCGTGAAACAGAGTGGCTGGACCGCCCGTCATGATGGCGGCATTATCGGCATAAGCCACCACGGTGTTTTCAGGCTGAGCAGCATGGGTTTCACGAATCATGCCAAACAAGGTCTTACCCTGGCTTTGACCGTCAATTACCCACTGTGCGTTAAAAATCTTGTGACGGCAGTGTTCGCTATTGGCTTGGGCGAACATCATCAGCTCCACATCGTGCGGGTTACGACCCAGACGTGTAAAGGCCTCCATCAGGTATTCAATTTCATCTTCGGACAGCGCCAGACCCATTTGCTCGTTGGCCTGTTTCAAGGTTGCCACGCCACCGCCCAGAATATCCACGGTCTGGATCGGCTTGCCCTCCAGTTGGGTAAACAAGGCCTGTCCGTCAAAATCCAGACCCACTACCGTCTCGGTCATGCGATCATGCAGCAAGTCAGCCAGTTGCTCCAGCTGCGCCTGATCCAGCTCTTTAGCGCCTAACAATCCACGCTTGGGAGTAATGATGTAGCGCACACCGCGTTCAATACGACGGACGGCCTGCAAACCACAGTTGTGGGCGATATCAGTCGCTTTACTGGCCCAGGGCGACACGGTGCCCAGTCGAGGTACAACGCGCAGCACCAAAGCGCCCTTGGGCGGCTGCGGGTCCAGCGCAGGCAGACCATCGTCCAGCAGATCGCTCAGGTGCTGACGGGCACTGGCATCCAGACCGGACTCTTCAGTCCAGACGTAGTATTCATGCAAGGCAAGAATGTCGGCAACTGGCAGTTGACGCTGCTCGATACGCTCTAGCAAACGCTCACGACGAAATGCGGAGAGCACGGACGAACCGGGAAAGTACAGGATTTGGCTCACGATACGGGAGGGGCAAAAAAGTGGGAGAAATAGAAAACACGCCATTTTAACCGGAAGCGACACAAGAGGTCACATCACTAAATGGCGTGCACAAAAAGGAAAATTCAGATCCAACAACGGGCTCGCGACCAGGGTTGCAGACACGATCACCCCGGCAAGCGCGACAGGACGTCTTGAGGGACCGGAGCGATTGGCGCCCCGCAATCTCCAGTACGGGCCAGGCACGGGATTCAAATCGGGCTGTCTCCATCCAGATCCGGGGCGGGGGCAGGTTCAGGGTAGGACACGCTCAGAATATCCAGCTCTTCCTTGCCGGCCGGGGTACGCAACACAACCGTATCGCCTTCACGCGCTTTAATCAGAGCACGGGCAACCGGTGAAATCCAGCTGATACGCCCTTGCAAAGGCTCGGCCTCGTCCACTCCCACAATCGTGATGGTGAACTCTTCACCTTGGCTGTCGCTGTACACCACAGTTGCACCAAAAAACACCTGATCCGGGTTCGGCTGCAAGCCGGGGTCGACCACTTCCGCAATTTCCAGACGTTTAGTCAAAAAACGGATGCGACGGTCAATTTCACGCAGGCGTTTCTTACCGTACAGGTAATCGCCGTTTTCTGAACGATCGCCATTGGAGGCGGCCCAGGAGACGATCTGTACGACTTCGGGGCGTTCTTTGTTCATTAGATGGCTCAATTCGCTGCGCAAACGGCGATAGCCCAGAACCGTCATATAGTTTTTGGTGCCGCTAGGCAGCGCGCTAGCCGGCGTGTCCAGATCGTCGTCATCGTCCTGATCGGACTCTTTTACAAAGGCTTTATTCATCGTTTTGATTGCTCCTGCTACAGCCACTCATGCCAGACAGGCTTCAACCCCGAAGGCAAAGGCGGCAAACCGCCCAAATCAATCCGCCCTTCACGGGGGCCATGAAAATCCGACCCGCAAGACACTTCAAAACCATAACTGCGCGCCACCTGGGTATACACACTGTATTCCTGAGCAGAGTGACTGCCCGTCAACACTTCAATCCCGACGCCCCCCAATTCCAGAAACTGGCTATACAAAGCATGACTGCGGGTGTCGTCCAGCTCATAACGTCCCGGGTGAGCAATAATGGCTTTACCACCCGACTCGCGTATCCAGCCTACCGCTTCCTCCAGACTGGCCCACACGGTTTCGACCGCAGCAGGTTTACCATCAGCCAGGTAACGACGAAAGGCTTCGTTCATATCGGCACAATATCCTTGCTGCACCAAAAAGCGCGCAAAGTGCGTTCGGCTGATCAACTCCGGGTTGGCTGCAAAGGGCACTGCGCCTTCGTACGCGTCAGGAAACCCCAGCTGCGCCAGACGCTCGCCCATTTGCCGGGCGCGCTGTCCACGACCAGCACGCACGTCCTGCAAGGCCTGGTGCAGCGGCTCGTGGTCCGGGTTCACACCCAAACCCACAATATGGATGGTTTTGTTCGCCCAGGTAACGGAGATTTCCACCCCGTCAACAAACCCCATTCCCAACCGCTCGGCATGGTGCCGGGCCTGCTTGAGGCCACCGATTTCGTCATGATCTGTCAGGGCCCACAGCTTCACACCGTTAGCATGCGCACGCTCAGCAAGTTCTGCGGGGCTGAGCACCCCATCTGAATAAATGGAATGGCAATGCAGATCAACGGGCAGGCAGGCCTGAACACTCATAAGGGGCTATCCAGCAAGAAAGTAATCGATGTGGTTGATCTGCTCGGCATTGCGCAGCATGGGCGCATGCCCCACCTTGGGGATGGTCACCAGTTGGGAATTCGGATTGCGCTGCAACATTTCCTGCGCCACCTCTGGTTTCAGCAGATCAGACTCCTGACCGCGCATAATCAGAACCTTGTCTGGCAAACCCTCATAAGCCCCCCAGAGCAAAGCCTGCGCTGCTTCCAAGTCCACATCCGCCTGCTGGGCAAAGGCTTGTGACAAGCGCAAGTCATAATGACGACGCCACTTTCCTTCATGCTCCACAAACACGTAACGGGACATCTGTGCCCATTCTTCGGCGGAGTGTTCCCCAAACGAGGCCGAGACAGACCGCACATAGTCCACCGCCTGCTCGAAAGTCTCAAACTGAACGGCTTGGCCCACGTATTCGCTGATGCGCTGCAGACCTGTCAGATTCAGCGCCGGCCCTACATCGTTGAGCACCACCCGCCCTAAAGGCAGTTGCAAAGGCGCTGATGCCAAGCCTGGGCCGGGGCGTGTGGGTCGCAGCAAGGCCGACATGGCTTGCGCACCTTGCAAGCCCAGCGCAATCAAGCCCCCCATGGAGGTACCGACCCAATCCAGCCGTGCCGGCTTCACGCGGGCGATCAACACGAGCATGTCAGCCACGTATTGCGGGATGGCATAGGCGGCGGGGTCAATCAGCCAGTCCGAGCGACCTCGTCCCACCACGTCAGGAGCAATGACGCGATAGCGGCTGGACAGCCGCTGAGCCAGCAGGTCAAAATCCCGGCCTGTACGCGTCAGCCCGTGTACGCACATCAGGACCTGATCGTTATCGGGATCGCCCCACTCCCAGTACGCCATGCGATGCGTGCCTGCGGCACTGGCACACATAACCCAATTGAGGCGCGGCTCCTGTAGATCAGTTGTCATGAACGCTCGGACAAGAATTTGACAGATAAAGGGCTATTGTAGCCCAGGCTGACGGCTTTACCCTGCCGTTTATGTCCCCGCTCAGGGCGGTGGGGACGATTGCCAGTAGCGGGCGTAGCGGTCACGCTCGCCAAAGTAATACAAGGCTGACGGACGTGACTCCACCGTCAAAGCCCCCCATTGATCGGTACGCAGAAACAAAGCTCCTGATCGCTCCCAACGAGCCTGCACCAGGGCATGGGGGTGGCCGAAACGATTCCACCACCCCAGTTGGGCAATCGCCAGCCCCGCCTGCATCTGTTTGACAAAATGAGCCCCCGAGGAGGTCCGGGACCCATGGTGGCCGACCACAACCACATCAATGGGCCCCACGCCAGCCGCCACAATGGCTTGCTCCTGCGCGACACCGGCATCGCCTAACAGCAAGGCGCTGTGTCGGGCACCTTGAACCTCCAGCACGCAGCTGACGGCATTCTTGTCCTCCTCGCGACCGGAGGCAGCCTTGTCACTGCTCGGCTCAGCCGGCGGCCACCAGAAGCGAAAACGCACGCCATCCACTTCCCAACTGACATCCTGTTCGCAGCGCCGGATCTGCTCTGGGCGCGGAGTGGAGCCCGTCGCAACGCCCAACAGGCGCTCCTCCCGACTCACATGCAGGTCCAGATCAAAGCTACTGTATGACCGACTGACCGGGGCGGCCTGCAAGACGCTGCGCGTCCCGCCCACATGATCCATATCGGCATGGGACAGCACCAAGGTATCTATCTGCCCTATCCCTGCTGCTTTGAGCCAAGGGGCGATGCTGCGTTTGCCCTCGTCCGAATCAGGGCCATAACGGTTTCCCACGTCAAATACCAATACCTGACTGCGGGTACGCAAGACTACGGCACTGCCCTGGCCGACATCCAGCGCAAATAAATCCCAGTCCCCTTCCTGAAGTAAAGAGGGGCGAATCGCCATAGCGGGGATCAACAGCGACAAGCCGCTCAAGCGGGACACAAACCCTCGGGGCAAGAGCAGAAGCAAGACCCCCAGCAAAGCCAGCACAGTCCAGGCCCAGTGTTGCGCAGGCACCGGAACGCTCGCCAGGTGGCGCTCAGCCAGCCATACCGTGGGCTGCATCGTGAAGTCCAGCGCGGCATGAGCGAGATAAGCGAGGAACTCACACCAGGCCGACGGTGCCTGGAGTGCGACCAGGATCAATAACAGCAGCACCAAGGGCGTGACAATCGAACCGATCAAGGTGATGGCGTACGCATTGGCGGGCAAGGAAGCCAGAGATACCTCGTGGAACAAGGGAGCCACGGCGGGCAACAAGGCCAGGGTAATCAGAATCTGCAGCCAGGCGGCAAACCCCATTCTGCGTCCCCAACGCTGCCACCACGCCCCAGCTGGCGGCACCTGTCCCATGAGCTGAGCAAAAGCGAACAGAACCGATACCGCCCCAAAGGACAAATAAAACCCGGTCGTCAGCCCCGCCCAGGGGTCGTGCAACACCACGACCCATGCCGCAAGCAGCAAGGTTCGGCCCGCGCCCAAATGCAAACCCCGGACACGACACAGGCCCACCACCAGCAACATCAAGAACGTACGTTGGGCTGGCACCCCCCAGCCTGCTATAAGGCAATACACCCCCGCCCCCGCAATCCCTACCCAGGTAGCAGCGAGCTGAGCCGGAATCTGCTCAGCCAGTACCCAGCGTCCCCAGCGGACACGTCGCCAGCACCAGGACACCAGACCGGCTAGAAGCACAGCCAGAAAGGTAACGTGCGTGCCACTGATGGACACTAAATGAGTCAGCCCGCTGCGATTGAAAATCAGCCAGTCCGGCGCAGCGATGCTGGCTTGATCCCCCAAGGACAACGCCAACATCACCCCGCCCCAGCGCCGCTCCTGCACATAAGGCAGCAAGAGCTTGCGAAGATGATGACGCACGCGCTCAGTCCACGTATGCCAGGAATCAGCCGGATCAAAAGCCAGGGGTTGCGGCTGACCCCGCACACTGCCAACAGCCCGCCAGCCTTGAGTGATGGCATGACGCTCTGCATCGAAACCGTGGGGGTTACGTGCTCCTTGCGGGGGTCGAACTAAGAGAGACATCCGCCAACGCTGGCCAGGCATCAGTTCCGGGAAGTGATGGTCAGGGGGCTCTCGATACAAAGAGTACCGTTGGGCTGCATTCCAGCGCACCAGGATATGCTCTGGCAAACCCGGCGGCTGGGAGCGCAAAACCCGTGCTTGAAACTGCCTGTGGCTGGGTCCTGCCTGCACTAAAGAAAGGATTTCCAACTCGACACGACTGACTTTATTGGTATCTTCCGCAAGGACAGACTGGCTGAGTCGATCCTGTATGTGCCAAACGCTGTAGCCGGCCCCCAAGAAGGCAAACACCAGGACATAGCTCACGGGAAACCGTGGGACTAGCACCAGGCACAGCAGCGCTGCACCCAGCCAGCACCAGACTGAATACCCTAAATAAGACGGTGCCAGAAAATGGGTAAATGTTGCAGCAGCCACAAAGGCAGCCAGACATGCCCGCCCTATCATGCGTTCTGTCCTGCCATATCGCCCCCAAGCCAAATCTGTAGCTTAGGAGTCCAGGCACCATCAGACCGTTACGGCAAACAACTTTGCTCACCTCGGCTTGTACCTACGAATCTTTCCCGCAACCGTCCATCAACCCGTCAAAACCGGGTCAAGAAGAGGCGCGACATGACAGGGCGAAAACCGTTATGGGAAAAGACAGTCGCACCCTGATCGCTCAAGCGCATTCACTGTCCCTGGCTCGACAGAAATGCATCCAGGCGAGGCAAAACTCGGCGGGCCGTGGCTCCAGTCTGCGCAATCACATCTGCCACATTAAGCCCCCGCAACTGCGCCAGACTGTCGGCCACCCCATACACCTGTGCCGGTTCGTTACGAACCGACGCCAAGGCAGTCCCGGGCTCCACCAGCCAGGACGGGGCCAGATCTGGAGCATCGGTCTCCAGCACCATATCAGCCAGACTCAACGCCTGCGCCAAACGGCGAATCTGTTTGGCGCGGCCAAATGTCATGGCCCCACCGAAACCCAAGGCATAGCCCTGGCGCACAAACATCTGCGCTTGCTGTTCGCTACCATTAAAAGCATGGGCAATCCCGCCGACTGCGGGATATTGGCGCAGATATTTCAGCACGCGATCCTGGGAGCGGCGAACATGTAGAAGGACAGGCAGACCATAGCGTTGCGCCAGGCCCAACTGGGCGTCAAACAGAAATTCCTGATGACGGCTGGCCTCGTCGGTTTTCAATTCGGGTACAAAGTAATCCAGACCGATCTCGCCCAAAGCGACTAGACGAGGATCAGGCAGCCGCAACTGGATTTCCCGCTCCAAGGCCTGCAGGTCCGTTACCCCTGCTCCCGGTGTAAACAATGGATGAATACCCAGCGCATACACACCACCGGGCGCTGCCAAGGCGGTCTCGCGAGCCGTCTGAAAATCAAACACGGCGACCGACGGCACCACAATCGACTGCACACCGGCTGCGCGGGCGCGCGCCATGACTTGCTCACGGTCCCGGTCAAATTCAGGAGCATCCAGATGACAATGTGTGTCGATAAGCATTACAGAATTCCGACAATAGCCCCTTCAGGTCAGCAAAGAGCAGATACACTGGGCCACATCGCGTCCGGCCGGGTGTCAGGACGGTCGATTGGCTCTGATTTCCTGGGTCAAATACCCCTTGTCCATCAGCAACTGACGATGCGCCAAGGAGGCCAGAGCCTGATCATGGGTGACGATCACAAACGCCGTGCCAAACTCCTCATTGACCCGGCTCAACAGCTCGAACATGCCTTCGGCGGTATAGCGATCCAGATTGCCCGTGGGCTCGTCCGCCAGCACGCAGGCTGGTCGTGTCACCAGGGCGCGCGCCAGAGCGACCCGTTGACGCTCCCCCCCGGACAACTGGCCCGGATAGTGATGCACACGCTGCGACAAACCCACCTGCTCCAAAATCTGCTGAGCCTGCTCGCGGGCTTCTTTGCGCTTCATGCGTCGCACGATCAAAGGCATGGCCACATTGTCCAAAGCATCAAACTCAGGCAGCAAATGATGAAACTGGTAGACAAAACCCAGCACCTTGTTGCGCAACTGGCTGCGCTCGCCTTCATTCAGGCTTTCCGTCTGCGTGCCGTTGACCTCGATACTGCCTGAATTCGGTTTATCCAGCAGACCCAGAGCATGCAGCAAGGTACTTTTCCCCGAACCGGAAGCCCCGATAATGGCCACCATCTCACCACGGCATACTTCCAGATTCACACCCGAAAGTACGTGGATAGTGTTGCCGCCTTCTTCGTACTGAACACTGACATCGCGGGCGCGCAACACGGTGGGAGCGATAAGATCAGTCATGACGCAGCACCTGTGCAGGTTGGAGCTTGGAGGCACGCCAGCTGGGGTACAGCGTGGCCAGGAAAGACAACACTAGGGAAACGATGGCAATCAGCACAATATCGTAAACCTGCGGATTGGATGGCAGTTCACTAATGAAATAAATCTGCTGGGGCAGGAATTTACGACCCATCAGGTTTTCAATAAAGGGCACGATCACGTCGATATTGTAGGCAATCAGCGTGCCCAGCCCCACACCCAACAGGGTACCCACCACCCCGATCAGCGACCCCTGCACCAGAAAAATGCGAGCAATCTCGCTAGGCGTGGCGCCAATGGTGCGCAAAATCGCAATATCCGACTGTTTATCCTTGACAGCCATAACCAGCGACGACAGCAAGTTAAAGGCAGCAACGGCCACAATCAGCGCCAGAATCAGAAACATCATGCGCTTTTCAGTTTGAACAGCTGCAAACCAGGTACGGTTATTGGCGGTCCAGTCCGACACCAGCACATTACGCGGCATGGCGCTGGCCAATTCCTGTCCCACCAAAGGGGCTTGCTGCATGTCTTTGATACGCAGACGCACGCCGCTGTTGCCGCTGTCACGAAAGATCTTCGAGGCATCTTCCACGTTCACAAACGCCAGACTGGCGTCGTACTCGTAATAGCCCGAGGAGAACACACCGGTGACGGTAAACTGACGCATGCGCGGTGAAAACCCCGCCGGCGATATCGAGCCTTGCGGAGCCATCAACATCACCGTGTCGCCAGTGCTGACTCGCAACTGATTGGCCAACTGCTCACCCAGCACAATACCGAAGGTGCCCGGTTGCAAATTCTCCAGTCGGCCCATGACCATTTGCTGGGCCAACTCGGACACCTTGCTCTCTTGTTCGGGCTCAATCCCGCGCACCTGCACCCCCATCAGCTGGTTGCTGCGCACCAACATACCCTGCCCCGCAACATACGGAGCGGACCCCACCACAGCGGGATTGGTCTGGGCTTTTTGCGCCAGAGCGTTCCATTCGTTCAAGACCTGCTGATGATCGGCATTGCGCACAATCAGTTCAATATGCGGCAAGACTGAGAGCATGCGATCACGCACCTGAGTCTGAAAACCATTCATCACGGAGAGCACAACAATCAGCGCGGCCACGCCCAGGGCAATCCCCGCCATTGAACTGCCCGCAATAAAGGACACAAAGCGGTCTTTGTGTCCGCCACGCCGTTTGCGGCCTTTGGCCAGACCGGCATACCGCGCCCCAATCCAAAATTCGTATCCCATGCGAGCTGCTATCGCCTCAAAGAAAACACTACAATCGCTGTCATGCAGATCGTAATCAACGGCGCGCTGCCGGAACCGGCCATCGCGCGCGAACTCATTAAACACTTGCCCCAGAAGGCCCCTGCGCTGATTCAACTACTGACTCAGGGCACAGGCACCCTGTCGGTACGCGACCCAGCGACGGACCTGTGTACACCCGCACAATCCTGGCTGTTGCAGGCCCACGGTTTTACGGGGGACCAAGCCCAGCATCTTAGCGCAGGTCTGGCCCCTTTGCGGCTACGTCAGTTGAAACAAATCCACTCGGTAGCACCGGATCAGCCTGTCTGGCTGGCCGAACTGGTACACATTGCCCCGTCACGCGAGGGCGCCATGCTGATCCCCGCCGACCAATTGGCCTTGTCCGAATCCTACAGCCGAGCCTTGTTGCAGGCCATTGCTCCGTACCTGGACGACACTGGCTTTCAATTCGAGTATCTCAGCCCCGAATGGTGGCGCGTCACACCACCGGCTGATTTTACGGTGCAAGCGGCCTCAACAGAACTGGTCAGTCAAAGCAATTTGAACAATTGGTGGACTCAAGATGTGCAAACCCGCCCCTGGCGTCGTCTGATCAATGAATTTCAGATGCTGGCCTTTGCCCTGCCCGACAATCGGCAGCGCGAACAGGCAGGTTTACCCAGTGTCAACAGCTTGTGGCTATTTGGTGGGGCGTCCTGCCAGCAGTTAGGCCGCGAACCTGGGGACTTGCATCTGGTGGATGATTTGCATGACAGCTTGATACGGCAAGACTGGGGGCTTTGGCTTGAACAACTGGCCCAATTGGATCGCACCCTGCTTGCCCCCTTGCTCACAGGGCCCATGCCAGAGCTGGTGTTGACCGGACTGGACCGCTACGCTCACGTCGGTCCCGCGGCGCGCCGTATCTGGCCTTTTTCCCTGTTCAAACAACCCTCTAACTGGAGTCAGTGGTGGTCACCCCTATCCTGAAAACCCGTCCCGTCCAAGAAGCCGCCAGCCACGCCCTGAAACAGGCCGGAATTCACGATTTAATGGCCCGCTTGCTGGCCTCCCGAGGAGTGACAGACGCCGCGCAGATTGATCCAGCCTGGCGCAATCTGATTCCACCTGCCATGCTGACACAGGCCCGTGAGGCCGCTGCCCTGCTGGCCGATGCCATTGCCCGTCGTGATCGCATGTTGATCATCGCCGACTACGATTGTGATGGTGCCACGGCCTGCGCCGTAGGCCTGCGCGCCCTGCGCAGCATGGGAGCCATTGTGGACTTTCTGGTTCCCAACCGCTTTGAAACCGGCTACGGCCTGTCCCCAGCGGTCGTCGAACTGGCCGAGCAACACCCCTCGGGCAAGCCGGATCTGCTCATCACCGTCGATAACGGCATTGCCAGTATTGAGGGCGTCGAGGCTGCCCATCAGGCAGGAATGAAGGTGCTGATCACCGATCACCACTTACCGGGCGATGAGTTGCCCGACGCGTTGGCAATTGTGAATCCCAACCAGCCCGGCTGCGCCTTTCCCTCCAAAAACCTGGCCGGCGTCGGGGTCATTTTTTACCTGATGCTGGCCTTGCGTGCCGAGCTGCGTCAACGCGGCGTTCTTGACGCCAATGGTGGCCCACGCCTGAACGAGCTGGCCGATCTGGTGGCGTTGGGTACGGTGGCCGACGTGGTTAGTCTCGATGCCAACAATCGCCTGATTGTCACCCAGGGGCTGGAGCGCATGCGCAAAGGCCAAATGCAAGTGGGACTACGGGCGCTATTCCAGGTGGCCGGTCGTGACCCCCGCCAGGCCAGTGCTTTCGATCTGGGTTTTGCCTTGGGCCCACGTATCAATGCCGCGGGTCGACTGGCCGACATGGCCTTGGGGATACGCTGCCTGATTACGGACGATGAAGACGAGGCCGCCCATTTAGCTCGCGAACTGGAGGAGATGAATCAGGATCGTCGATCGATTGAGCAAACCATGCGCGAAGAGGCACTGCGTGCAGCTGAACTGGCCGAGCCGGAGACCAGCGCCACGGTCTGCGTTTATCATCCTGAATGGCACCAGGGCGTGGTGGGTCTGGTGGCCTCCCGCCTGAAAGAAAAGTACTGGCGCCCGACCCTGGCTTTCGCCCAAGGTGATGAAGGCGAAATCAAAGGCTCAGGCCGCTCCATTCCCGACGTTCATCTGCGCGATGCACTGGATCTGGTCTCTAAACGCTATCCTGGCCTGATTCTGAAGTTTGGCGGCCACGCCATGGCAGCCGGGCTGACGATTGAAGAGGACAATTACGATGTCTTTGTGCAGGCTTTTGATGAGGCCGTGCAAGAGCTCACTGGTCGCTTCCAATTTGACCCCGTCATTGAAACAGACGGCTCCCTGGAGCCTGAGCACATCAATATCACGGTGGCTGGAATGCTGCAAAAACAAGTCTGGGGGGCAGGTTTCCCAGCACCCGTATTCCGCGACAGGTTCTTTGTTCGCCAGCAGCGCCTGCTGAAAAACAAGCATTTGAAACTGAACCTGGAGCGTAACGGCGAATACTTCGATGCCATCTGGTTCAATCGTGACGCCTTGCTGCCCGAGCATATCGAAGCCGCTTATCGCCTGGATCAAAACGAATGGAATGGCAATGTCAGTGTGCAATTCATTATTGAATTCGCTCAGGACTGCCCCATCAACCCAGCGGGCTGACCAAACCCAATCCCCTGCCCGCACCCCATTAACGTTCGCTATCCCTTGATTATCGCCGCACAGGGATAGCGCACTCCAGATGAGTTAACTCAAATGATCACGGAAGAACCCGCGGATGCGTTCATAGGCCGCTTCGCGGGCAGCCGGATTGGCTCCTACATGCACCCCTGCCTCGCCATTAACACCGTTGGGAACATTTTTACGGACGTAAACCTCATTGTCGCTGTCAAAGGCATGATAGGCACCTTCATACACGCGCAGTTCAACGGGCTCGTTGCGCTGCTGACTACGGGTAGCCAACTCTCGGCAGGGCTCTACCGGCGTCCAATCGTCTTTCTCGCCCGCTAAAATCAGCAAGGGGCCATACGCCGAAAACTCGGGACGCTTGCGCGACTGCCAGCCGCAACCTGGATACAAGGCCACTGCTGCTGCAAATTGCTGGCCCGAACGCCTATACGCTTCACTTGTCGCATCCATTACCGACAGTGCCCCGCTACCCCCGTGCGAAAACCCGATGGCGCCGATCTTGTTCCTAACAATGTCGGAGCGCGAGTTCAGGTATTGCAAGGCCCCATAAGCATCCAAGACCCGGTGTCTGTTCTTGATATCCCGATCCGCAAGAGGAGTCGTGCATATCTGTGACACGCCGCGTGGATTAAAGCTGTCCACCATCAACACCGCATAGCCCATCTCGTTGAGCAACTGCGCCATTTTGGTAAATCGCGGGGTGATGCGCCCAGTCTTGGCAGATAATGCTCCGGCGCAGCCATGAAACATAACAACAGCAGGAAAAGGCGCCTGAGCGGCCGGCTTGAACAGGTATCCGTCCAGCGTTAAAGCCTGATCTCCCTTCCACGTATCAAGGCTAGGAAAACTAAGCTGCTCGGGCTGCACCGGTTCTCCCTGCGCCACTCCCAGCATGGTCCCGCCCAGCACCAAAGCCGCTGCAATCAGGCCCCTGAACCGCGAACCAGACCTACGCGTAAAGCCGCTGGCTGTCTGCTCTGCATCCATCCGATTATTCACCAGGCTCTGTCTACTGTTTTTCATCGCCACCACGACCAGGAAATCTCGTTTAGAACATAAAGCTTGCTGCTGTCACCAAGTGGTACGGCGACGATGCAGCTTCATCCCTAGTGCAACATAAATGAAAGTGTGATTCAACCGAGCTTGGCAGGCCTATGGACGCTATTGATTGCCGTGACCGCTTGTCCCTTAGTGCTCTTTGCTCACACTCCCCGCTACTGAGACAAGGTGTAAAAAATGATCGGCCCTTTGCTTTAATTCTTGTTAGAACCTATTTACATCCCACATCAACATTCATAGTCGATTTCGCTCTACTTGTCCGACATCGTGCCTTTCAGATGCGAATTTGGAGACTGCTCAGGTAAGGCCCATAGGGTCATGAACAATGAGGTGCCACCCCCTAACAACGCACTCACCCAATCCTTTAGACCGGGAAACACAAACATATTCCAAAATAAGGCAGTCAGCGCCCCCAGAAGGGTAATTAATAAGACACTAAGCCCTGTTTTTGTAGGTTGCACTACGCTATAGAGCAAGGCTAATAGCAGCGCTGGAACACCATAGAAAACAAGCGCATTGAGTGCGGCCAGCAAAGCACCTGCCATACTGCCTACCAGCACCACCCATACCTCATCCCCGGTCTGTGACCCCGACAAAGCCAGCCATACCCCAATAAATGGGCCGGCCAGCACGGGACACAGCAAGAAACTCAAAAACACACGCCTGCGTGGGTATGGGCTCATGGCTTGCGCCCCTGTTCCTGGCTATACCTCGGAGGTCGAAACATAAACAAACCTCAGCCCTTATCACAAGACGAATTAAATGATTCGCCGCTAGGATACTTAAACAAATCCCTTAATACTATCAAGAGCAGCAATGGCACTGTTGGTGCCGGTAGCTGCATCCAGGCCACTGCCCATTAGAGCAGATTTGTCGACCCGCTTGAAATGGTTTTCACGACCTGAAGCTTTGCTCTCCTCTAGATGGGGGCAAAACAACCATCGCCGTTATCAGCGAAAATATCGCACCTAATACGAATGCCTTTGACTGTATGTTCTGCAAAATTAATGGATAAGCGTGTTGAAATCTAGCTGATAGATCATTTCCACCCAACCCAAAAACATACTCTGTCCAAGCATATGCTGTAGAACCTCCACATATAAAAACGAGCAAGTAACTCAATGCTCCTCGTTTTAGCTTTATCCAAGCATAAAGCGCCCCCAAGATAGCTGCGGGAACCACTTCAAAGAACAGGGCAACAGCCATAGAGAGCAGCAACATTACGAACTGAAGCCATACATTCAACAAAATCCCTACGGTATCGGAAGCAGGCATCGTGAATAGAATTGCCAATCCCATACACAACCCTCCCCACATAGGAACGAGAGAGAAAGCCAATATGACTCTCAATACAGGATACTTACTCATGGCTTACATCCCTGCGCTTCACTATATCCAAGTAACTTGCAACCAAAGCGAACTCGTGATGCATAGTCCAGAATATCAACACCTGAAATTCTTGATGCTGTTCTGAAAATAATTCTTTCGGTAAGGTATTTTTCATGGATTGGCTGAAGAATTTTCTGCTCGCTCATTAATTGGTTGATATCCCAAGACACAACATTATTAATCGTTTTATTATACAAATTGCTGAAATTACTAAACCCAGCATCCATCAGTGAGTTACCCGCTTCTGCTCGCCACTCATAAATGGAAGGTGCATTTATTCCAGCTAGAACAGACCCTAATAGAAACGTATAACCAGACCCACTTCCATCTGCCCCCAAGCCCGTTAATGGTGCTCTGGAAACAAATTCCGCACCCCCATACCATTTCGCCCCCGAACCAATGTTCTGCTCATAACGGTCCGATGCCCCAAAGAAATCCGCACGGTTATCAATGGTGTTGTAGTACAACGCAAAGCGCGACTCTGCTCCAAGGCTGTTGTAGACATAATCAAAGGTGTTTTTGGACGAACGAGTCACGTCTCCATTCAATAAGGCCCAGGCATCTTGCATGGCAATGTACTGCGTGGCCGTATTGACCGCCGTACGACATGCATCACCAAGCGGATTGGCCGCGCAAAGCGCATTCATTTCTTTATCTAGAAACTGACTGAGCCGTTCAGCCTCTTGCTGGCTGGCCTTCTTTTGCTCCTCGGAGGAACATGTCTTGCCGCTCAGGCAGGCTTTCACTTTATCGACCGAAGATTGCGTCAGATAGTTGTTATCAAGAGCAGCAATGGCGCTGTTGGTGGCGGTAGCCGCCTCCAGACCACCGGTTGCACTGATACCGGCCATCAGCGTTGCAATCAGATTGCGCTTCGCTTCTTTTGCCTGCGCCGTCTCTCCCGGTTGATCCAGGAACAGATTGGTCAACAAGCTACTGCTTGCAGCGCCTAGTGCCCCGCCAGCACAAGCTTGATCGCTGGCCGCCGCTCCCGCACATGCCAGCACACCATGCAAGGCGGCATGCAAGGCGCTGCCTTCGGTCAATGTGCCATCTTTAACTAAGCCGCCGATAAACCCGGCCCCTTGCTGTTGCAGGTAATTGACCACCAGATTCTGGGCAAACTGTGAGGAGGCGCCAGTCACATTGCCCCCCGCGGCCGCCGCCAGGGCTGTCAGCACCTGACGGCCAGCACCACCCGGGGCCCAGATTGCCGTGGCTTTTAGCTGTTGTTCAAGCGCCGCCAAACGGGCAGGATCACGCTCACCTTCCGGCTTGCTCCGCTCACGATCCAATGCATTCTTGGCGGCTGTGGCTTCTTTGGCCCGATTGTTCAGGAATACGCCGGTCTCACGTTGCAAAGCCCCGACAATCTCAAAACCCGCCTGAATTTCCTGCTCATTAAAAATCGGCTTAAGAGCATTGCTGCCGTCCTGGCTCGTCAATACGTCACGGTTCAAACTGGCAAGACGCTCATCCAGTGTTTCCCCTGTCAGAAGCTGTTGCTTAGCTTGATCTGTAATGGTGATTTGGGCGCCACTAATACCGCTAGACGTGGTGCTGCCACTCTTGCCGCTGGCCGCCATGGTTAGGCAAGGTGGTGCCAGGCACCTGCTCCCAGCCCAATCACGGAACCCGCTAAGTTGCGCTCTTGAAGCCAGCTTGTGGACGGCCCACCCACATGACCATAATAAGCACCCACTGATACACCGATTTCATTGTGCCAGGCCCAGCCACGCTCACCCATGAGCATCAGCTCACCATCAAAGCCACGCACCGAGTAACGGCCACCAATAAAACGCTGGGACTGATCCCCCTCCAGCCCGATCTGTGAAATAGGAAAACAAGGACTTTCCTTGTCAGGCAATTGCTCGGGAGCGGGGATTTGCACAGGCGGCAAACGCACATCAGGCAGGCTCTCTTGCTGCTCACGCAGCACACGTTCCCGTTCCTGCTGTCGCAACAACTCTTGCGCCATTCCATTTTGTGTCTGCGCCAATGCAGGAACAAACGGCGCAAACAAAACCAGCAAAGGCCACCTCTTGGGCCAAACCGTGCCCCTCATCACCCATATCCCTTTTCGTAAGCATCAATATTTTTTTCTAATACCAGGAAACTGGCGGGGCTAATGATACCCAAGTAAACAAATGATGGGCGCGACAGTAATACCCTGTAGAAATACTTACGAATAAGGACAATTTGAATGGCTAGCCATCAGGACAATCTGGCTTCTGAACGCTGCGGCAAAGTCGCGAGCACCAAGCCCGCCAAAGCCAGGATGAAAGCGTACACATGCACGGTGGTGAAGCTCTCCCCCAACACCAGCACACCCACTGCTGCGGTGCCTAACGGCATCAGCACCATAAACACTGCGGCTTGCGAAGCAGGCACGGAACGCACACCCGTCATCCACAGCCAAACCGTCCAGACACTGGCGGCCAAAGAATAAAAAACCAGCAGCGGCCAGATCCAGCCTGCCGGTGCCGTGAAATCAAAATCCCAGGCGGCGTATAAGCCTAGTGGCGTAATCAGGGCCAAACTGCAGAGATTAATGATCGCGCTGATACGTTTGGGGCTAAGCATGGCAGTCAGGCGTTTGCCAATAACGGCGTAGGCCGATTCGCACAGGACCGCACAAAAAATCAGTGCATTACCCAACCACACTTTCCCTGGCTCCAATTGATCCACCCCGTGCTCATCAGCCTGCACCCAAGCCAACAAAGCAATACCCCCCATGCCCAAGGCCAAAGACGCCCACGTACGCGGTCCTATGCTTTCTTTTAGAAAATACCAGCTGAACAAGGCCACCATGCCAGGGATGGCCGACAAAATAACGCCCGCAGAGACCGCACTGGTCATGCTGATGCCCGTCACCATGCAAAGAGTGAAGAGGAAATTGCCCAGGAAGGATTCCAGAAAAATCAGGCCTCGAGTACGCAGGTCCAGTGCGGGCTCCGTCGATGGTTTGCGTACCCAGCGCAGCATGGCTATTGCGCCAATGCCAAAGCGTAGCCAGGCCAGCAAAAACACTGGCAACGCTGCGACCAGGGGCCGCGTCAGGGCGATATAACTGCCCACCAAGGACATGGACAAGGCCAAACACGCGTAGGCCGTCAGACGTGATCCCGCTCTCTTCACCCACCCTCTCCTAATACACACATTCGCCAGGCAGCTAATCAAAATACCACGGTGACCAGGGTCTACAATACGCCCGAGCTCGACCTTCCTGGATAAAAGACATGGCCTGCCATGTTGCCCGTTTCGCTCACCGCCGCCTGTACCCCTGACCTTACCCAGATCTGCTGTACGGCACTGTGTTGCCAGCGTTTTATCCCACCCCTGCGGAACGTCGCGTCGCCAGTCCTTAAGCAGGATTGCGATGTAGGGCCGGGACAATCCGGCCCGATCCATGCTGCTCCCCATCACAGACTAATCCGCATCGTGCCAGCCTACCGGCCAGCCGTGCTCCTTGAAGGAAATTTGATCATGCAGGCTATCGCCCGCCTGAGCCGTTTTGTTGGCAATACCTTTGCCATCTGGGTTCTCCTGTTTGCCATTCTGGCTTACTACTTCCCCGACCACTATCGCTGGTTGGGCGCCTATATTGTTCCACTTCTGGGCATCATCATGTTCGGCATGGGACTGACCTTGTCACGTCAGGACTTTGCCGAAGTGTTTGTCCGGCCCGGCCGGGTGGCCATCGGCGTACTGGGTCAATTCATCATCATGCCCGCCCTGGCCTGGTTTTTGACCTACGCTTTTTCTCTGCCACCCGAACTGGCCATTGGCGTGATTCTGGTGGGTTGCTGCCCCGGCGGCACCTCGTCCAATGTCATGACCTTCCTGGCTCGTGGCGACCTGGCCCTGTCAGTAGCCATCACTTCGGTGACCACTTTGCTTGCGCCCATTGTGACTCCCGCCCTGATCTACTTCCTGGCCAGCCAATGGCTGGAAGTCAGCGCCACGGCCATGTTCTGGTCCATCGTTCAGGTGGTGATTCTGCCCATTGCCCTGGGCATTATTGTGCAATCCCTGCTGGGTGAGAAAATCCAGGCCGGCGTGGCCGCCCTACCCCTGATCTCGGTAGTGGCCATTGTGGCTATCGTCGCTGCGGTGGTGGCTGGCAACCAGGCCAAAATCGCAACCAGCGGCCTGCTGATATTTTCGGTCGTGGTCATCCATAACACGCTGGGCTACCTCCTCGGTTATTTGTTGGCCCGCCTGAGCGGCATGCCTTTACCTCAACGCAAAACACTGGCAATTGAAGTGGGCATGCAAAACTCCGGACTGGGCGTGGCACTGGCCAGTGCCCACTTTTCGCCATTGGCCGCTGTGCCCAGTGCCATTTTCAGTGTCTGGCACAATATTTCCGGACCTCTGGTGGCGACAATCTTCCGCCGCATGCGCAACGACAAGTAAGCCGTCACTGCCGCATTCAGGAACTTGAGTTCAAGACCTGAAAAGGGCGCTCCACAGAGCGCCCTTTTTACCTTTCACCTACCACCTACCGTTAGACGCTCAAACGAGCTTATCCCTTACGTCTTGCGCGACGACACATAAATACCGCCCACAATCAGCAAAAAAGCCGCGCCATGGTAGGGCTTGGGCGTATCGCCCAGAATAAAGACGGACATCAACGCGGCAAAGACAGGCATCAGATTGACGAAAAACCCGGCGGTGGCTGCACCCACGCGCTGGACCGCGACCCCCCAGCATCGGAGAGCGATCAGAGCCGGCCCGGTACCGACATACAAAATAGCCAATACCAGCCCCCAGGACCAGTCGATATGCCAGTCGGTAAACTTCCACTCCATGGCGGCAAACGCACCCGACCAGATCAACCCGAAAAAGACTTGTGCCATCACCACTGTCGCCCAGGTCTGAGCGATGACCCCCTCATGGCGCCGCGTGCTAAGCATCCAGCTGTACACCGCCCAGGCAATGGTGGCGATCACCATATACAGGTCGCCCGGCACAAAACGAAACGCCACCAGTTCCTGCCAGTCCGCCCGGGTCAATACCAGTAGCACGCCCAGCAAAGACATCAGGCCGCCCAGCAACTGACGGCCATTCACGCTGGACTTGAAGAACAAACGCCCAATCACCAGCATCCAAAACGGTAAGCTGGCATTGACTAGCGTCACATTGATGGGAGAGGAGCTCTGTAGCGCCAGGTATTGCAAGGCGTTATAAATCCCTATGCCCAGCAAACCCAGGATGGAGTAACGCTTCCAGTTGGCCCACAGGTTGCTGTTGCGTTGCAACACCTGCCGCCCCACAAAAAGCAAGATGGTAAACGCGACCAGCCAACGAAAAAAATTCAGGGTAATGGGAGGGACCTGATCATGAATCAGGCGCCCTACAATCGCATTGCTTGCCCACAAAATCGTGGGTAATACCAGTAAAGCAGTGGTGCCAGGGGTCAGTTTCTGAGTGCTCACAAGCATGTCCTAAAAAACAGCAACGGCGCATCTGATCCCTCTTCAGATCAGCGCTGCGCCGTTACGATGGGCCTAGTATATAGGCAAGAGCGGCCTGCTCTCTACGCCTGGACCGGACCGTTTGCACACTCATGAACTGGTCAATCTTTGACCAATCCATAAATATTATTTATAATCATACAATTGTCACGTCATGGTGCCGACTGAATACCATTGGCCCATCCCATTCACGCTCGTCTGGCTTTCACAACAGCAGATGCAGCTACCCAGGGTAAATCGACCTTGAAACACCCCCACTTTTGGGAATAAGGCTTGACCTGTTCAAGCGCCCCAAGTGCATTACTTGGCACCACAACCCGTATCGTTGACCGCATGGGCCTGTTCCAGGCGGCGCAATGCAGGTCTACGTTCTTGGCAAGTCGTCGTGTTTTTGCCCGCTTTTCAGGTATGCAGATTCCGTCTGCACAGGCGGGTTCCCCTCATGAACGCTGGGCATGTTTTCAATTTGATCAACCCGACCCTGTCCGGAACCCCCTGCTCCTGACAGACACTGTTTCGCCCCGATTTTTATGGGCCTAGTCCCAGGCTGGACCTTTGATACCCTTACCCGGTTTGTCGGTCTGCCTTGTGGCTGAGCCTGTCCCCGTCCCGCCCTGCAGGGCCAGACGGGAATTATTATTTTTAAAGGAGTCCCGATTTATGGCCAAAGAAGAGCTACTTGAAATGCAAGGTTCCGTCACCGAAATCCTGCCTGACTCGCGCTTTCGTGTCACCCTGGACAACGGTCACGCAGTTATCGCCTACACAGGCGGCAAGATGCGCAAACACCACATCCGTATCCTGGCTGGCGACAGCGTCACTTTGGAAATGTCGCCCTACGACCTGAGCAAAGGTCGCATTATTTTCCGCCACCTGCCCAAACGCGTTGGCGCTCCCAGCTCCGCGCCGCGTCGCAGCCCCCAGCGTCGCTAAAACCTATCGCCACACCCCTGTCACAATTAGATGCAAAGATAACCGTGCCTGACAGGGGTGCGACAAACGCCATCAGCGCCTAGGCGCACCCCACTTTACTGTGGGAGTCGCCTTGAAAAAACTACTGACGCTCAAAACAGGCTTTATCGCCTATTTTGCAATCCTGAGCCTGTTTTTAGTCCTGATGATGATTGCCCTGCAGCACCTGAGCAACAGCATCGAACAACGCAAGCACCTGGAAGCGCAGCGCCATCAAACCACAGCGCTCAGCAAAGACTTCAAACGCATCAGCGAATTACTGAGCCGGCAGGCTATCGCGTTTGTCTCCAGCGAGCAGATCGAGTTCCAGGAAAACTTCCGCCATCTGCTGGCGGTGTTTACCGGTGCCCAGGCGGATCAGGAGGGGGTGACCCTGAGCATGCTGGAACGCTTCAACGATCTGGACCTGGAACCGGCCGAACAGAATCTGCTGCGCTCGGCCTATGATCAGACCCTGGCATTGAGCCAAGTTCAGTTCGAGGCCATTCAAACCGCCAGCGGCCAGTTTGAAGACAGCAACGGCGCCATCCGGATCGCTTTGCCCAATGCCCTGATGGCCAAAGTGCTGGTGTTCAGCCAGCAATACATTCAGGCATCCACCCAAATCACCCACACGCTCGACCAGTTCGAGCATCAGTTCAGCGAGCGCCTGGATCAGTCCCTGGGGTTGGCCGGTCGCAGCAGTGATCGCGCCTTCAGTTTGGCCCTGGCCGCCCTGGCGCTGTTCTTCATCGCCAGTACAGTCGCACTGCGCCTGCTGTACCGCTCCATCAAGCAGCCCTTGGACCAGGGTGCCAATCTGGCCAAGGAACTGGCGCAAGGCAAACTCAATGCCCAATTGAGCGTGCGTCGTCACGACGAGTTTGGCACCTTGCTCACCGCCCTGAACGGCATCGGACAGGGCGTACAAACCGTTGTACATCAAATTCGTGAACAAACCGGTCTGATCCGGGAAGGGGCGCACGCGATCGTACTGGGAAGCCAGAACCTGGGCACACAGATTCTGGAGCAGTCGACCGAGCTCAACCAGACTGTCAAAACCATGAATCAGTTGGCCGACACCGTAAGACAAAATGCCCGGCAGGCCCAAACGGCAGACCATCTGGCCCAAGATACCTCCAGCCAGGTCGCACAGGGCAATCTGGCTGCGCACACCCTGCTCGAGACCATCAATGCGATTGCCGATAGCTCGCACAAAATGAGCGAGATCACCAAGCTCATTCGCAGTATCGCCTTTCAAACCAATATTCTTGCCTTGAACGCCGCGGTGGAAGCGGCCCGCGCCGGTGTGCACGGCCATGGCTTTGCGGTCGTCGCTGCCGAGGTACGCAACCTCGCCCTTCGTTCCACGGATGCCTTGCAACAGATTTCCACCCTGATCTCCAGCTCGGTAGAACAAACCGAACAAAGCTCGGCGGCGGCGCGCGGCATGGCGCAGGTGATGGCCAGCACGCAGCACAAGGTCAATGAAATGCGCCGTATTGTGGCCGACATTGCACAGGCCTCCCAGGATCAGGCCACCCACATCGACTCAGTGAACCAGGCCATGACCCATCTGGACCAGCAAGGCCAGAGCAATCGCCAACTGCTTGAACACAGCGCCCACACAGCCCAGGAACAACTGGAGCAAACCACGTTGCTGGCACAGGTCGTGGCGCATTTCAGCCTGGATCAAGCTCTCTCCGAACCGGCGCCTCACTCCCAAAGCACCGTATCAAACCGAGATTCCTACCCTTCTGCACCCGTCTATCGTGCCGTCGCTTGCACAATGTCCGGTTCCTGAGCGGCCAATACGTGCCATAGACCGCCGATAAGGGTAAAATCGGAAGTTTGCCGCGCGCCGCCTTTGCAGCGCTGGTGCGCATGGCACCTCAAACATAGGAAAGCCGCTGAATCATGGAATCGGAACGACTTAATCAACTGGAAGCCCGCCTTGCCGATTATTCGGAGCGGGAAAATGCCTTACGGAGGTATCTTTGACTACGATGAAAAAGCGCATCGCTTGCACGTAGTCAATGCCGAACTGGAAGACCCCAACGTCTGGAACGACCCGCAACGAGCCCAGGATCTGGGCCGCGAGAAAAAAAGTCTGGAAAACGTGGTGCATGTGCTCGATGCCTTGCACAAGGGTCTGAAAGACTCGCAGGATCTGTTTGAACTGGCTGCGATGGACGATGATGATGCCACCATTGCCGCCATCGAGGAAGATTGCGCCGCCATGGCCAGCCGGATCGAAGAGCTGGAGTTTCGCCGCATGTTCTCCAACCCTGCCGACCCGCTTAACTGCTTTATGGATATCCAGGCCGGCGCCGGTGGTACCGAAGCCCAGGACTGGGCCTCCATGTTGCTGCGCATGTACGTGCGCTATGCCGAACACAAAGGCTTCAAGGCGGAAATTCTGGAACAGTCTGACGGGGACGTGGCTGGCATCAAATCGGCCTCCATCAAGATTGAAGGCGATTACGCCTATGGTTTTCTGCGCACCGAAACCGGGGTACACCGCCTGGTTCGCAAGAGCCCCTTTGATTCGTCCAATGGTCGCCACACCTCGTTTACCAGTGTGTTTGTCTACCCGGAAATTGATGACTCCTTTGAAGTGGAAATCAATCCGGCCGACTTGCGTATTGACACCTACCGCGCCAGTGGCGCCGGTGGTCAGCACATTAACAAAACCGATTCGGCAGTTCGTATTACGCACGAACCCAGCGGCATCGTGGTGCAGTGTCAGAACGACCGTTCGCAGCACCGCAACCGTGCGGAAGCCATGCAAATGCTCAAGTCCCGCCTGTATGAACTGGAAATGCGCAACCGTATGGCCGAGCAGCAGAAACTGGAAGACTCCAAGAGCGATGTAGGCTGGGGACACCAGATCCGCTCTTATGTGCTGGATCAAAGCCGTATCAAGGACTTGCGCACCAATTACGAAATCTCCAATACGCAAAAGGTACTGGACGGCGATCTGGACCCCTTTATTCAGGCCAGCCTGAAACAGGGTATTTAAATGCACGCTTCCACGCTGACCATTTTGAGTGGTGCCTCACGTGGCCTGGGCTTGTCCCTGGCGCGTCAGGCGCTGGCCGCTGGCCACCAGTTGATTACGCTGGCCCGCAGCGAGCTGCAGCTGGACGCGCCCCCCGGGGCGCACCAGCATCTACAAGTGGACCTGGCCAGCGCGGAAGGCACACAACAGGCTGCCAAGGCTGTGCAGGCCTTGATCAGCCAGGCCCAGGCTCAACGCTACGTGCTCATTAACAATGCAGGCACGGTTGATCCTGTTGCGCAGGCCAGCCACCTGCTCGATGCCCAGGCCATTACACAGGCGCTGCAACTGAACGTCGCCAGTGTCATGAGCCTGACCGCCGCCTTTTTACAAGGCGCCCCCAAGGATGCCCAGCGACAGGTGCTCAACATCTCTTCGGGTGCCGGCCGCAAGCCCGTATCGGGCTGGGCCGTGTATGGAACCAGCAAGGCCGCGCTGGACTTTTACACACAGACCCTGAAGCTGGAAAACCCGGAGCTGGCCGTTTGCTCCCTGGCCCCTGGCGTGGTGGATACCGATATGCAAGGCCATATCCGTAACCAGTCCCGCGACCAGTTCCCGAATCTGAGCCGCTTTATCGACCTGCATCAGAAAGGGCAGCTAAGCAGCCCGGACGACACAGCCAAGCAAATTCTGCGCTATCTGGACAGCCCTGCCTTTGGCCAGCACGTTCTGGATGACATCCGCCACTACGAATAAGTACTGACACAATGACTGAACCGCTAGACACTTCCGCACCCGTTGTAGACGAGAACCGCCTGATCGCCGAGCGCCGCTCCAAACTGGATCGCCTGCGCGAGAATGGCATCGCTTACCCCAACGATTTCCGCCCCGATGCGCACGCTGCCGAACTGCACAGTCAGTACGGTGAACAGGACAAAGATGCCCTGGCAGCAATCAATAAAATGGTGAAAGTGGCTGGCCGCATGATGCTCAAACGTGTCATGGGTAAAGCCAGTTTTGCCACATTGCAAGATGCCTCGGGCCGCATCCAGATCTATCTGGACAAAGGCGTACTGGGCGAAGAACGCTACGCGGAATTCAAAGGCTGGGATATCGGTGACATCCTGGCTGTGGAAGGCACCGTCTTCAAAACCAATAAAGGCGAACTGTCGGTACACGCCACCAGCGTTCGCCTGCTGGCCAAGTCCCTGCGCCCCCTGCCCGACAAATTCCACGGTCTGGCAGATCAGGAACTGAAATACCGTCAGCGTTATGTGGACCTGATCATGGGTGAGCACACTCGCCAGACATTCCTTGCCCGCAGTAAGGTCATGAGCAGTCTGCGCCAGCACATGGCCCAGGCCGACTTTCTGGAAGTGGAAACCCCCATGCTGCACCCGATCCCGGGTGGTGCCTCGGCCAAGCCTTTTATCACGCATCACAACGCGCTGGACATGGAAATGTACCTGCGTATCGCTCCCGAGCTGTATCTGAAGCGTCTGATCGTGGGCGGTTTTGAACGCGTGTTCGAGATCAACCGCAACTTCCGTAACGAAGGTGTCAGCCCCCGTCACAATCCCGAATTCACGATGATGGAGTTTTACGCGGCCTACACCGATTACCAATGGCTGATGGACTTCACTGAAAATCTGATTCGCGAAGCAGCGATCAGCGCCTGTGGCACGGCAACCCTGCAATATCAGGAGCGCGAGCTGGACCTGAGCCAGCCCTTTGATCGCCTGACCATCACCGGTGCGATCATGAAGTACGCTCCGTCCTACACCCAGGAGCAGTTGCAGGACCTTCAGTTCCTGCGCACCGAGCTGGCGCGCTTGAAAGTGGACGTGAATGCGCCGCCATTGCGAGATGCGGGTCTGGGCGCCCTGCAACTGGCTCTGTTTGAAGAAACTGCGGAATCCAAGCTCTGGCACCCTACGTTCATCGTGGACTACCCCGTGGAAGTATCGCCATTGGCACGAGCCTCGGATACCCAGGAGGGCATTACCGAGCGCTTTGAGCTGTTCATCACTGGCCGCGAGATCGCCAATGGCTTCTCGGAGCTGAACGACCCTGAAGATCAGGCAGCTCGCTTCCAGGCCCAGGTTCAAGCCAAGGATGCTGGCGACGAAGAAGCCATGTTCTACGACGCCGACTACATCCGCGCACTGGAGTACGGCATGCCTCCTACAGGCGGCTGCGGTATCGGCATCGACCGTCTGGTCATGTTGTTGACCGATAGCCCCGCGATCCGCGACGTGATCCTGTTCCCTCACCTGCGTCGCGAAGACTGATCGCTGCGCCAGACTCGGCTCTCGCCCGGGCCGTTGCGCCGCTTAAACGCGGCGCGGCGGCCCGGGCGAGCGTCTTGGTGAACAGCGCTGGGCGATTGAACATCGCAACCCTGACAGCCATGTTCGCTCGTTGAGCCACTGACTCTGGTGTAATTCGGCATACCGAATCGACCGAAGCACCTCGTCAAGCCGCAACAGCCAGGTTGGATGCCCCCTTGCCTGGTGCACTCCATGCCTCCCGGACAACAAAAAGGACGCCTTAACGCGTCCTTTTTGTTGTCTGCTCAACGATCAATACATCGTGCGGTGCCTGTACGGACAGCGCATTCAATCCACCGGCAAGCGCATCACCGCCTGCGCCCATTTATGGGCCACTTCAGGCGAAGAAAAACACGAGGCTTTATCCGCCACCACACGCACCGCGCGTTCCAGCAACTGAATGTCGGCTTCGTGCTGGCGCGCCACGTGCGGATCTTCAAAGAAGATCACTCGCTGGCAACGGTTTTCCAAGACCAGCTCCGCAATTTGTGCATCGCCACCCAAAGGGCCGCTCAAGTAAGACTGAATCCAAGGTGTTTCCTTGGGCCAGCCTTTGGACCAGGCCAACTCGTTTAACAAGCGACTGGTCGTGCCCGTCCCCACACGCTGCCCAAATCGCGACAGCAGGTCAAAATGCTTGCTGGCAAAATCAACCATTTTCTCCTTGAGGGCATCATGCGCAATCAGGGCCAAGGTTTGATTAGGGAAGTCGAAAATACGTTTGCAGCTCGAGTCTGGCCACAAACCGCGGCTGACACGCTCTACTTCGATCCATTCAATGGCCCCCATCAAGGTGGAGATAAAGGGTCGGCCATGCGTAATGCACTGACGCTTGAGCGCCAGGGCTTCCGGAAAAATGGAAGAAGGGTCCACCGGGTCGATCAAGTAAATGGCGCCATCAAACGGCGGCGTGCCGTCCGGGTTTTGCGTCACCCGGGCAACCAGTTTCATCAACCCTCCATCACGACCGTAGGGATAGCGAACCAGGCCGCCGTAACCTTCCAGCAGGCCCGAACGCTCAATCGCGTTGCAGGTACGCCCTACCGTATAGAGCTCAATCTCCAATTCGCGAATACCGCTGGCCGAACGCCGCAACCACTGAAACAAAGCCGCATCTGCCGAATCATGGTGCAATTGATTGGCCGCCAAACCAAAACGTAATGACATGAGTTCCTACACGGTAAACGATTCGCCACACCCGCAGGAGGCTTTCTCGTTTGGATTGATGAACTTGAAACCTTCATTGAGGCCATCGCGGCCATAGTCCAGACGCGTGCCATCGATGAAAGGCAGGCTTTTGGGATCAACAAACAGTTTAACGCCGTGCTCTTCAAACAGTTGGTCGCCTTCTACCGGCTCATCAACAAAATCCAGTTTGTACGCCAGACCCGAACAACCGGTCAGGCGCACACCCAAACGTAGCCCCAAGCCGCCACCACGCTTTTTTAAATGACGCTGGATATGTTCTGCGGCGGGCTGAGTAAGAGAAATAGACATAATCTGTTCCTTTCTATACACCTGAAGCACAATCAGCCTTCAGGCTTGGACAACTAAAACACGCCTTTGTTCTGCACCGAGGCAACGGCGGCCTGAACCGCCTCCTGGGCCAACAAAGCACAATGCACTTTGACCGGGGGCAATTCCAACGCCTGCTGCACGTCCGCGGACGAAAAGCAGGCTGCCTGCTCCAGACTGCGATTCTGCAACCACTGGGCGGCAAACGACGCAGCGGCAATGGTGCAACCACAACCATATGCCTTGAAACAGCTCTCCTGAATCTGGCCCTGGTCGGATACCTTGAGCTGAATACGGATGACAGCCCCGGTCTTATGGCTACCCGCCTCCCCTGTCCCGACATCAGCATCACTGCTGTTCATGACACCCACATGACGCGGGTGCAGAAAATGCTCCATGACGGCGTCACTATATCTCATTGTGCGCACGGCTCCGACGCAGACTCATCCCACAAGGGCGAGATGGCCCGCAGCTGTTCGACCACACGGGCGATGGCGGCGATCGTGTCATCCACCTCCTGTTCGGTGGTGAACCGGCCAAGACTTAAACGCAAGGAGCTGTGCGCCAACTGATCGCTACGACCCAGGGCGGTCAACACATAGGAGGGCTCCAGGCTAGCCGACGTACAGGCCGAACCGCTGGACACAGCCAGCTCCGTCAAGGCCATCATCAAGGCCTCACCCTCAATATGATCCACGCTGATATTCAGGTTATGCGGAACGCGCTGCTCCAAGCTTCCATTCAGGTAAAGATCCGGGATACTTTGCAGCCCCGCCCATAAACGATCACGCAGCGCCGTAATGCGCTGATTGTCCTGATCCATCTCCTGGGCAGCCAGCTCAAAAGCTCGCCCCATGCCGACAATCTGATGCGTTGCCAGAGTACCGGAACGAAAACCGCGCTCATGGCCCCCGCCATGGATCTGCGCTTTCAGACGCACCGCCGGCTTACGACGAACGTACAGGGCGCCAATCCCTTTGGGGCCGTAGGTCTTGTGTGCCGACATGGACATCAGATCCACCGGCCACTCCTGCACATTGATCGCCACCTTACCGGTCGCCTGGGCTGCGTCCACATGGAACAGCACCTTGTGCTCACGGCAGACAGCTCCCAAAGCCTGGACATCCTGAATCACGCCAATCTCGTTATTGACCAGCATGACCGAGGCCAGAATCGTGTCTGGGCGAATGGCTTGTGCAAACACCTGCGGGTCAATGAGTCCATTGGGCAGTACATCCAGAAAGGTGATTTCAAACCCTTCATCCTGCAAGGCCAGGCAGGTATCGAGCACGGCCTTGTGCTCCGTACGGACGGTAATGATATGGCGGCCTTTGGCCTGATAAAACTGGGCGGCCCCTTTTAACGCCAAATTGATGGCCTCGGTCGCCCCCGAGGTCCACACGATCTCGCGCGGCTCCGCTCCGATCAGCGAGGCCACCTGGCGGCGCGCTTGGTCCACCGCCTCTTCGGCATCCCACCCGTAAGGATGGCTGCTGGAGGCAGGGTTGCCAAATCGTTCCGTCAACCAGGGGATCATGCTGTCGGCCACACGCGGGTCTACCGGTGTGGTGGCGGCATAATCCATATAGATACGCTGAGCGCGACTCATACAAAACTCCGGATCAGTAGCGGCGAGCGTCCACTACAAGGTACATTCTTCTGGCTGGCCGGCTTCCTGGGCGGCCATCTTGAGTTGACGCAAACGCTGCTGATCAACCAAGTCCTGCAAAGAGACAGAATCCAGGTAATCGACCATTTTACGACTAAGCGTCGCCCAAAGCTCGTGAGTCATGCACTCGCCTTTCTGTCCGTTTGTGCCTTGCTTGCAATTACCCTTGCCACCGCACTGGGTGGCATCAACGGGCTCATCGACCGCAAACACAATGTCAGCAACGGTAATGTGACGGGCCAGACGCGCAAGCGTATAGCCACCACCTGGACCTCGAACGCTATCGACCAGCTCATGGCGTCGCAGTTTGCCAAAGAGCTGTTCAAGATAGGAGAGCGAAATTCCCTGTCGCTGGCTGATGCCTGCGAGCGTCACCGGTCCACTTTGCTGGCGCAGCGCAAGATCGATCATCGCGGTTACGGCGAAACGCCCTTTTGTCGTCAAACGCATGATAGTTTCCTTGCCAAAGGCGAAAGCGGCCGGAATGCCAAAGGCAAATCCGACCAATTTGGTCCAGTATAGCAAATACAGGGGAAACTACCGTGCTTGAGCGCGTGTTTTTACACTTATACTGCAGTGTTATCGCGGCGCTCAGGCGGCACGGTAATGGGGGACGCGCTTGCGAACCAGTTCGAATACGCCCTGACAGGCATCCTCGATATAGTCCATGACCTTATTGAAGCCTTCCTGGCCACCATAATAAGGATCGGGCACGGTCGCCGCCTCGTAGTCGGTGGCAAAACGCATCAACAGCATGAGCTTGTGACGATAAATGGGCGGACACATTTGCTGCAAAGCAGCGTGGTTTTCCCAGTCCATGCTCAAGATAAGGTCGAAGTTGCGAAAGTCCTCGCGTTGGACCTGTCGGGCCTGATAGGCAGAGATGTCATAACCGCGTTTACGAGCGGCTATTTGTGCGCGTGTGTCAGGATGCTCGCCCACATGAAAGCCATGTGTAGCGGCTGAATCCACCAAAATATCTTCCGACAAGCTGGCTTGGTCGACCAGTTGGCGCAAGACGCCTTCGGCGCTGGGAGAGCGGCAAATATTCCCTGTACAGACAAACAGAACCTTACTCATAATGCGTCAAAGTCTGCGGGAAAACCCCAAATAAGGCAAGACAGAACAGAGCCTGAAACAGCCCCCGTCAACCGCTTTGAAAACCGCAAAACCGTATCGTTTGGAGGCTGCAAATCAGCGCCATACGCCAAGGATGGACGTATGGAATAAACCAAAGGCGCGGCACTGTTTGCTTAGCGGATCAAGGCCCTTGATGGGCTGAGGTAAATCAAGCAATACACCTGTGCGATGAAAGCGGATAGCCGAACCCTGTTTTTTCTGACTATCCGTCCAGAAAAAGTTGCAAATACACAACAAAACAATAAAAGAAGCGCTCCTTCTTGCAAAGAAGCGCCTTGATTTCCCCTGTCCGATCAGGCCTTGCGGCACATCACCCCATGAGCAGCTTGGCCTTGAGTCGTTGCAACTTGTCGCGGGCAGCCGCAGCCTGCTCAAACTCCAGGTTGCGCGCGTGATCCATCATCTCTTTTTCTAAACGCTTGATCTCGCGGGCAGCCGCCTTTTCATCGCGGATCAGCTCCTCGGGAATGTCCTCGCGCAAACCGGCAGTCGGATCAGACGCCACCACGCCATCAATCAGCTCGCGCACAGCCTTGTTGACACCACGTGGCGTAATGCCGTTCTCCTCATTAAAAGCAATTTGTTTGGCGCGACGCCGCTCGGTTTCCTCAATGGCCCGATGCATGGAATCGGTCATCCTGTCGGCATACAAAATGGCTTTGCCGTTAAGGTTGCGCGCCGCCCGACCGATGGTTTGAATCAGACTGCGCTCCGAACGCAGGAAGCCTTCCTTGTCCGCATCCAGAATCGCCACCAAAGACACCTCGGGCAAATCCAGACCCTCGCGCAGCAAGTTAATCCCCACCAAAACATCGAACACGCCCAACCGCAAATCTCGAATGATCTCGGCGCGCTCAACCGTATCAATATCGGAGTGCAGATAGCGCACGCGTATTCCGTTTTCGGACAAATACTCGGTCAAGTCCTCCGACATACGCTTGGTCAGTGTGGTCACCAACACCCGGTCCTGCTGGGCAGTACGCAGCTTGATTTCACCGAGCAGATCATCGACCTGGGTGGTAGCCGGACGCACCTCAATCTCCGGGTCCACCAGGCCAGTAGGCCGCACCACCTGTTCGACCACATTGTCCGCGTGTTCCTGCTCGTACGCGGCCGGCGTGGCTGACACAAACACGGTCTGCGGCATGCGACGCTCGAACTCTTCCAGCTTCAACGGCCGGTTATCCATCGCAGAGGGCAGACGAAAGCCGAACTGCACCAGGGTTTCCTTACGGGAACGGTCACCTCGATACATGGCCCCTAATTGCCCGATCGTGACATGGCTTTCATCGATGAACATCAGGGAATTGCGCGGCAGGTAATCAATCAGTGTCGGTGGCGGATCGCCCGGCGCCGCACCCGACAAATGCCGCGAATAGTTTTCGATTCCCTTGCAGAACCCCAGTTCCTGCAGCATTTCCAGATCAAAACGGGTTCGCTGTTCCAGGCGTTGCGCCTCGACCAGATGCCCTTCACGGGTCAGAAACTCCAACCGTTCACGCAGCTCCATCTTGATGGTTTCAATCGCCCGCAACACCGTTTCACGCGGCGTCACGTAGTGAGAACTGGGGAACACCGTAAAGCGGTTGAGCTTTTGCACCACTTTGCCGGTCAGCGGGTCAAACAGCTCCAGCTCTTCCAGTTCGTCATCAAACAGACTGACCCGCAAAGCCAGCTCCGCATTTTCCGCCGGAAAAATATCAACCACCTCACCGCGGGCCCGAAACACCCCACGCTGAAAATCCAGGTCGTTACGCTCATATTGCATGGCCACGAGACGCGCCAGCAGTTCCTGCCGGGCAATACGGTCGCCTTTGCGCAAGGTCAGCACCATGGCATGGTAGTCACCCGGATTACCTATGCCGTAAATGCAGGACACGGTGCCCACAATAATGGTGTCGGGTCGCTCCAGCAGGCTTTTCGTGGCTGACAAACGCATCTGCTCGATGTGCTCATTGATGGACGAGTCCTTTTCAATGAACAGATCTCGCGAGGGCACATAGGCCTCGGGCTGATAGTAGTCGTAGTAAGAAACAAAATACTCGACGGCATTGCGCGGAAAGAACTCGCGCATCTCGGCATACAACTGCGCTGCCAGGGTTTTATTGGGTGCCAGCACAATGGCTGGACGTCCCGTACGCGCGATGATGTTGGCCATGGTGTAGGTTTTGCCCGAGCCCGTCACCCCCAGCAGGGTCTGGTACATCAAGCCATCATTAATCCCTTCGACCAACTGCTCGATGGCCGCCGGCTGGTCGCCAGCAGGCAAATAAGGTTGGAAAAGTTTGAAGGAACTCCCCGGAAATTCTTGAAAGGCAGGCTCAAATTTCATGCTAGACACACTTTAGGGTAAGCCCGTATTATCACATTAATGCTTTGTTTTTCTACCTTTCCGCACTAACGCCCCCATATCATCATGACATCGCTCTTCGAAACCGTCGAACTGGCTCCACGCGACCCCATTTTGGGTTTGAACGAACAATACAATGCCGACGAACGCAGCGGCAAAGTAAATCTTGGAGTCGGTGTTTACTACGACGATCAAGGGCGAATCCCGATTTTGCAGGCGGTTCAGAAGGCTGAACAAGCCATGATGAGCACTGCTGCTGCCCGCAGCTACCTGCCCATCGAAGGGATCAACACCTACAATCTGGGCGCTCAAACCCTGTTGCTGGGCGCTGACTCCCCCGTCATTGCCGAAGGACGCGCCCTGACTGTCCAATCTCTGGGCGGGACCGGCGCACTGAAAATCGGTGCCGATTTCCTGCAGCAGCTGCTGCCCCAGTCCAAGGTCTACATCAGCGATCCAAGCTGGGAAAATCACCGCGCCCTGTTCGAGCGTGCGGGCTTCACGGTCGACACCTACACCTATTACGATGCCGCCACCCATGGCCTGAACTTTGAAGGCATGATCGCGTCCTTGCGCACCATGCCCGCCCAGTCCATCGTGGTGCTGCACGCCTGCTGCCACAATCCCACGGGCGTGGACCCCAGCATGGAACAATGGGCACAGATCGCCGAACTGATTAAAGAGCGTCAACTGGTTCCATTCCTGGACATTGCCTACCAGGGCTTCGGTGACGGCCTGGACGAAGACGCCAGCGTCGTGCGCCTGTTTGCCAAGCTGGGGCTGTCCATGTTCATCAGCTCCTCGTTCTCCAAATCCTTTTCGCTGTACGGTGAGCGTGTGGGTGCCCTGACCCTGGTCACATCCAGCAAGGATGAGACGTCGCGCGTGCTCAGTCAGGTCAAGCGCGTGATTCGCACCAACTACTCCAACCCCCCTACCCACGGTGGCAAAGTAGTGGCCACGGTACTGAACTCTCCCGAATTGTTCCAGACCTGGGCTACTGAACTGGCCGGCATGCGTGAGCGCATCCGCGACATGCGCGCCCAGCTGGTTGCCAAGCTGAAAGAGCACGGCGTCGCACAAAACTTCGACTTCGTTCTGCAACAGCGCGGCATGTTCTCCTACTCGGGCCTGACCGCCGAGCAAGTAGAGCGTCTGCGCCAGGAGCATGGGATTTACGCGGTCAGCAGCGGCCGCATCTGCGTTGCCGCACTGAACAGCCAGAACATTGACGTCGTGGCCAAGGCCATCGCTCAAGTCCTGAAATAAGCCGGCCTTAGCCCTACCCACCAACGCCCTTCTCCGGAAGGGCGTTGTTGTTCCAGCCCTTGGAAAACACTCATGACCGACGCGATTTCCCTACATACCGACCGCCTGCTTCTCCGCCCTTGGAAAGCCACCGATCTGGAGCCCTTTCACCGTTTGAACCGTGATCCGCATGCACTGCGCTTTTATCCCACAACGCTGGATCGTGCTCAAAGTGATGCCATCGCTCAGCGAAGCCAAAGTCTGATCGAAGAACACGGCTGGGGCCCTTGGGCAGTAGAACTGAACGAAACCGGCGCATTCATCGGCATGGTGGGCTTGAACCGCCCCACGGCCGACCTGTATTTTCAACCTTGCGTAGAACTGGTCTGGCGCCTGTTACCCGAGTACTGGGGCAAGGGGTTTGCGACGGAAGCGGCTCGCGCCTGCCTAGCCTTTGCTTTCAAAGAACTGGAGCTGGAGCAGATCGTTGCTTACACCGCGCAACTGAACCTCCCTTCGCAAACCGTTATGCAACGTCTGGGCATGACGGAGCAGCCGGGCACCTTCGATCATCCCGGCGTCCCTGCCGGCCACAAACTTGTGCCGCATGTTCTGTATACACTGGACCGCAAGGATTGGAACCCGCCCGCTTCGGTGCCACCAAAGGCCAAAAGTTAAGTCTTTACGGCCTGAGCCGCTTGCCAAAACACGAACGGTAACGCACAATCTTTACTGTATATATATTCAGCAGACAATACTATGACCGCCAAGCTCACTGCACGCCAACAACAAGTGCTGGACATCATCCGTTCCGAGATCGAACGGACCGGTTTCCCTCCCACTCGAGCCGAGATCGCTCAGGTGCTGGGCTTTAAGTCCGCCAATGCAGCCGAAGATCATTTGAAGGCTCTGGCCCGTAAAGGCGCTATCGAGCTGACGGCCGGCGCTTCGCGCGGCATACGACTGCTCGGCACGGACACCCGCGACAGTACGCCTAGCAGCAACAACGTACTGGCCAATTTGGCCGATGCACTTTTGCTGCCGATCATTGGTCGCGTTGCCGCCGGCAGTCCTATTCTGGCCACCGAGCATATCGAGCGCGAAATTGGCGTTGCCCCCACCCTTTTCTCTCAAACGCCCGACTATCTGCTGCGTGTACGTGGCCTGAGCATGAAAGACGCCGGTATTTTCGATGGGGACCTGCTGGCAGTCAAAAAAACCACCGAGGCACGTAATGGTCAGATTGTGGTGGTTCGCATTGGGGATGATGTCACGGTCAAGCGCCTGTCACGCTCCAGCAATCAGGTAATCCTCTTGCCCGAAAACCCGGACTTTGAGCCGATTGTCGTCACCGATCCCGACTCCCTGTCCCTGGAAGGCATTGCTGTCGGTCTCATTCGCACCAACCCGCTCCATTAAGCCCCTGTCCTGGCCCAGGTTCCGGGCGACATACACAGACCAAGCTCAAAACCCCATACCCCATTGTGGACTATGGGGTTTTTTACGGCTTGCCCCTACCAGGCACGACAAGCGCAGGAATGACTCAGCCCCGCCTGGGTAGCACTCCCAACATGCAAACAGGCTACCTTGAACCCAAGGTAGCCTGTTTTTGGTACTGCGAGAAAGAACGGCTTAGTGCTTGAATGACTCGGAGCCAGCACCAGCAGCACGAGAGGCCGCCAGGGCTTCAGCAGCCAAACGAGCCACTTCCTCGTCGCTCAAGGGCGTGACGGGATCTTGCAGCGCTACTTCCAATACGCGATCAATCCAACGCACCGGAATGATCTCAAGCGTGTTTTTCACGTTATCGGGAATATCCGCCAAGTCCTTGACGTTTTCCTCCGGGATCATCACGGTTTTGATACCGCCGCGTTGCGCTGCCAACAGCTTCTCTTTCAAGCCACCGATAGGCAGAACTTCGCCGCGCAAGGTGATTTCACCCGTCATGGCCACGTCGGCACGAACCGGAATACCCGTCAGGCTGGATACGATAGCGGTCGTGATGGCGATACCGGCCGATGGACCATCCTTGGGCGTCGCGCCCTCTGGAAAGTGTACGTGCAGATCACGCTTCTCAAACACCGTATTGGGGATACCCCACTTCTGAGCACGGGATCGCACAACCGTACGGGCCGCTTCGACCGACTCTTTCATCACGTCACCGATCGAACCGGTACGCAGCACATTGCCTTTACCGGGCATATCGGCGACTTCGATGGTCAGCAAATCGCCACCCACCTCGGTCCAGGCCAGACCAGTCACCTGACCAATCTTGTTCTCTTTCTCGGCCAGGCCGAAGGAGAAACGACGCACGCCCAGGTATTCGCTCAGGTTCTCCGAGTTAACCACCAGGGTTTCCTGCGTCAAAACCTTGTGACGGGACGCTCGTGTACCAGCCTGAGGATTGGCTACCAGCAATTTGCGAACCACCTTGCGGCAGATTTTGCTGATTTCCCGCTCCAGCGAACGGACACCCGCTTCCCGCGTGTAGTAGCGTACGATGTCGCGCACGGCATCTTCCGTCACCTCGAGTTCGCCTTCGCGTACGCCGTTGTTTTTCATCAGCTTGGGCAGAAGGTAATCGAAGGCAATCCGCACTTTTTCGTCTTCGGTGTAACCCGACAGACGAATCACTTCCATACGGTCCAGCAGGGCCGGTGGAATATTCAAGGTGTTGCTGGTTGCCACAAACATCACATCGGACAGGTCGTAGTCCACTTCCAGGTAGTGATCCTGGAAGGTGTGGTTTTGTTCAGGGTCCAGAACCTCCAGCAATGCCGAGGATGGATCACCACGGAAATCCGCACCCATCTTGTCGATCTCGTCCAACAGGAACAGCGGGTTGCGTACACCCACCTTGCTCATGTTCTGAACCACCTTGCCGGGCATGGAGCCGATGTACGTACGGCGGTGACCACGAATCTCGGCCTCGTCACGCACCCCACCCAAAGCCATGCGAATGAACTTGCGGTTCGTGGCCTTGGCTATCGACTGACCCAAAGAGGTTTTACCCACACCCGGAGGGCCAACCAGACACAGGATAGGTGCCTTGAGCTTGTCCACGCGCTGTTGCACTGCCAGGTACTCGACAATCCGTTCCTTGACCTTCTCCAGGCCAAAGTGATCCGCATCCAACACATCCTGGGCATTGCTCAAGGAGTTATTGATACGGCTCTTTTTACGCCACGGCAAGCCGACCAGCGTTTCAATGTAGTTGCGCACCACCGTAGCTTCGGCTGACATCGGCGACATCAGCTTGAGCTTCTTCATTTCGGATTCGGCTTTCTTAAGCGCCTCTTTGCTCAGTTGGGCCTGTTCGATGCGTTTTTCCAGCTCTTCAACATCCGCACCGTCCTCGCCTTCGCCCAACTCTTTCTGAATGGCCTTGACCTGCTCATTCAGATAGTAATCACGCTGGCTCTTTTCCATCTGCTTTTTCACACGGCCGCGAATACGCTTCTCGACCTGCAAGATGTCAATTTCGCCTTCCAACTGAGACAACAAGCCTTCCAGACGCTCCATAGCCTTGGGCGTTTCCAGCATGCCTTGCTTTTGCTCTAACTTCAAAGGCAAGTGAGCAGCAATGGTATCGGCCAGACGACCGGCGTCATCAATCCCCGTCAGAGAAGTGAGAATCTCCTGAGGAATTTTCTTGTTCAATTTGACGTATTGCTCGAACTGGCTCAGCACAGCACGGCGCAGCGCTTCGGTTTCAGCCGCATCACCGGCATCACCGGGCACCTCGACCACGGAGGCCATGAAGTGGGTTTCCGCATCCTGGACCTGCGTGATGCGAGCGCGCTGCAAACCCTCGACCAGCACCTTAACCGTGCCATCGGGCAGCTTGAGCATTTGCAAAATACTGGCAGCACACGCAATTTCGTAGAGATCCTCGGGAGCAGGATCGTCCTTGCCCGCGGACTTTTGCGCCACCAGCATAATATTGTTGCCGGACTCCATCGCCAGCTCAAGAGCTTTAATCGAGCGAGGCCGGCCCACAAAAAGCGGAATCACCATGTGAGGGAACACCACTACATCGCGCAAAGGAAGCAGCGGCAGCTCAATAGGTTCCGTAGAAAGAATCTGGCTCGCAGACATAGTCATTTCCTATAAATGTCCTTAGACGCAAAAGGGAAGCCTGGGCTTCCCTTTCACGGTTTAACCTGTTGTAGCTCAGATTGTGGCAAATTTTGATATTTCAAGTAGGCCGAACGAACATGAGAACAGAACTTTACAAAGTTAAAGAAAGGCCAACGTTTACGCCCGTAGGTTTCTCACCCCTTTCTTAATCCTTGCCTGCCGCCCTGTCTTGCCTGCGCGCCTCTGACCGAAGCCAGAGCGAGCACCAGCAAGGAAATATCTCTAAGCTACTGCGTTTTTCAAGGGCGACTCAGTGTCACTGGCTTCACTATCGGACAAAGGACGACCCAAAATCAATTCGGGTTTACTCTTTCCAAGAACCGCATCTTCGGTCAGCACCACTTTGCTGACGTCCTTGCGCGAGGGCAACTCGTACATGGTATCAAGCAGGGCCTGCTCGACAATACTGCGCAGACCGCGAGCGCCGGTGCGACGTTTGATGGCCCGCTGAGCAACGGCGCGCAGGGCTTCGGGCTGAACTTCCAGCTCCACCCCTTCCATGTTCAGCAATTTCTGGAATTGCTTGACCAGCGCATTGCGAGGCTCGGTCAGGATGCGGATCAACGCATCTTCATGCAACTCTTCCAGCGTGGCTACCACTGGCAACCGGCCCACCAGCTCGGGAATCAGACCAAACTTGATCAGATCCTCGGGTTCGGCTTCGGAGAACAATTCGCCAACGCCGCGCTCAGACTTGGCTTTCACCGAAGCAGCAAAGCCAATGCCAGATTTTTCCGTACGGTCTCGGATCACCTTTTCCAGACCGTCAAAGGCACCACCCACAATGAACAGAATGCTCGTGGTATCCACTTGCACAAAGTCCTGATTCGGATGTTTGCGGCCACCTTGCGGGGGCACAGACGCCACCGTACCTTCAATCAGCTTGAGCAGTGCCTGTTGCACGCCCTCGCCCGAGACGTCGCGGGTGATCGAAGGGTTATCCGACTTGCGGGAAATCTTGTCGATTTCGTCGATGTAGATAATGGCGCGCTGCGCTTTTTCCACATCGTAATCGCAGTTTTGCAGCAGTTTTTGAACGATGTTCTCAACGTCCTCGCCCACGTAACCGGCCTCGGTCAGCGTCGTGGCGTCGGCCATCACAAAAGGCACATCCAGCATGCGGGCCAGTGTCTGGGCCAGCAGCGTTTTGCCCGAGCCCGTTGGCCCGATCAGCAAGATATTGCTTTTGGACAGCTCTACATCGTCACGGCTTGCCTTGCCGCTACGAATTCGTTTGTAGTGGTTGTACACCGCTACGGCCAAGGTGCGCTTGGGCATCTCCTGGCCAATCACATACCCGTCCAAAAATTCCTTGATTTCCCGGGGAGTAGGCAATTCCTTGCGTTCACCATCAGGAGTGGCGCCCGCCGCTTCGTCACGAATGATATCGGTACACAGATCAATACATTCGTCGCAGATAAACACGGACGAAGGCCCAGCGATCAGTTTTTTGACCTCATGCTGGCTTTTGTTGCAAAACGAGCAATGCAGAACTTTCTCGTCGGCCGATTTCTTTTCGGACATAAATTTAAATTTCACTTCAGGATGGTAAAAGGACGGGAACAAGTCCCGCCCCCGAACAGCCATAGTACTGCTTCAGACCGCCCCTCGCAGGGGAAGGTGATTACTCGTCACGAGTACTCATCACCTTGTCGATCAGGCCATAGGCCACAGCGTCTTCAGCTGCCATGAAGTTGTCACGCTCGGTATCCAGCTCGATACGCTCGACAGGCTGACCGCAGTTCTCGGCCAGGATCTTGTTCAAACGCTCGCGCAGGCTCAGAATTTCCTTGGCCTGAATCTGGATATCGGAAGCCTGCCCCCGCGCACCGCCCGAGGGCTGATGAATCATGATGCGCGAGTTGGGCAAGGCAAGGCGCTTGCCCTTGACGCCCGAAGACAGCAAGAACGCACCCATGCTGGCAGCCATGCCGGTACACAATGTCGAGACTTCCGGCTTGACGAACTGCATCGTGTCGTAGATGGCCAGGCCTGCATAGACCGAGCCACCGGGCGAATTGATGTAGAGCGAAATATCCTTCTCAGGATTTTCCGACTCCAGAAACAGCAGCTGGGCCACGATCAGATTGGCCGAGTTGTCATGAACCGGGCCCACCAGAAAAATGATGCGCTCGCGCAGCAGGCGGGAGTAGATATCGTAAGAACGCTCTCCCCGACCAGACTGCTCGATCACGATAGGCACATAGCCCAAACCCGTAGGGGCAACGGAGTGCCCCCCATGCATTGAGGCGTAGAAGTCGACAAAGGTTGACGACATTTAGTTGGTTCCCATGATTTGGTCGAACGCCACCTCCTCGTCGGTCACCTTGGCCTGGGACAGTACGTGCTCGACGACATTGTCTTCGAGTACCACTGCCTCAATCTCGGCGCGACGCTGGCGATCGGACAAGTAGTAGGCCACCACTTGGGCGGGCTGTTCGTAGTTCTGGGCAAATTCTTCGATGCGGGCGCGAACCTGCTCTGGCTTGGCTTGCAATTCAGCGGCCTTGACCAGTTCGGAGACCAGCAGACCCAAACGCACACGGCGAGTGGATTCTTCCTGGAACGCCTCGGCCGGAATAGGCATCTTGTCGGCATCAGGCACGCCACGGTCTTTCAGTTCAGCGCGAGCCGAAGCAATACGACCTTGCACGTCGTTGTCCACCAAGGCCTTGGGGACCTCGAAATCGCTGGCAGACAGCAATGCATCCATCACAGCAGACTTGTTGCGAGCGTGGACACGAGCCTTGATCTCGCGCTCAATGTTGGCACGGATATCAGCCAACAGGGCCTCGACATCGCCTTCAGCCTGACCCAGGGATTTGGCAAATTCAGCATCCAGCTCGGGCAGAACAGGCTGGGCCACGTCTGTCACGGTGATCTTGAATTCGGCTGTTTTGCCAGCCACTTCCTTGCCGGTGTAATCGGCAGGGAATTCCAGGGGGAATGTTTTGGTTTCGCCTGCTTTCATACCGGCAACAGCCGTTTCGAACTCAGGCAGCATGCGGCCACGACCTTGCAGGTACTGGAACCCTTCAGCGCTACCGCCCTCAAAGGCGACGCCGTCGATGGTGCCCACAAAGTCCAGCGTGATACGGTCATCTTCCTGAGCCGCGCGATCAGCACTGGATTCGTAGTTGGCACGTTGCTTGCGCAGCACGTCTACGGTGCGCTGGATGTCTTCGTCGGTCACAGGCGTGTTGGCACGCTTGATTTCCAGCTTGGACAAATCAGGCAAGCTCACTTCAGGATAGACTTCGAACGTGGCGGTAAAGGCCATGGTGCCTTCAGGCACGTCGCCTTCTTTGGCTTCCAGATTGGGCGTGCCAGCAACACGCAGTTTGGAGTCCTGGATCACTTTGTCCAGAGCTTTGCCGATTTCTTCGTTGATGGCGTCGTAACGGATACCAGGGCCGTGGCTGCGCTCGACAACGGACAAAGGCGCTTTACCGGGACGGAAGCCCTGTACCTTGGCCGTACGAGCCACACGCTTGAGCTGGGCCTGGACTTGTTTTTCTACGTCGGCCACCGAAACGACCACATCGACTCGGCGCTCCAAGCCGGACAGAATTTCAACCTCGGGCTGCATTGAAGACCTATATTAAATTGAGTAATTGATAAGAGTAATCCGGCATTTTACCGGAAACTGGCACGGTAAATCCAAACAAACGTATTTTGAATCATAATTTCCTGTCAAGACAATACAGCCGTGCCGGACTATCATCCCTTACTTTACCTTCCCGACGCAAGACTGACATGCACATGAACACCCCTTTAGGCGGCATCCGGGTCCTGGAACTGGGCCAATTGATCGCCGGCCCCTTTGCCGCCAAGATCCTGGGCGAATTTGGCGCGGACGTTATCAAGATCGAATCCCCTAAAGGCGGCGACCCCTTGCGTAAATGGCGTTTGCTGCATGACGGTAACTCGGTCTGGTGGGAGGTGCAATCTCGTAACAAGAAGTCGCTGGCTCTGGACCTTCGTCAAGCTGCATGCCAGGACGTGGTGCGCGCCCTGGTCAAGGAATGCGACATCCTCATCGAGAATTTTCGTCCTGGCGCCCTGGAGGAATGGGGGCTGGGCTGGGAAGACCTCAAGGCAATCAATCCCGGCCTGATCATGTTGCGGGTCTCCGGTTATGGACAGACCGGCCCTTACAAGGACAAGCCTGGCTTTGGCGTCATCGGTGAGGCCATGGGCGGCTTGCGCCACCTGAGCGGCGAGGCCGGGCGCCCGCCCGTGCGTGTCGGCGTGTCGATTGGCGACTCGCTGGCCGCTTTGCACGGCGTCATCGGCATCATGATGGCTCTGCGGCAACGTGAACAAAACGGAGGCGTCGGCCAGTATATCGATGTCGCCCTCTACGAAGCCGTTTTCAACATGATGGAAAGCCTGCTACCGGAATACGCTGCGTTTGGCGCCATACGTGAACCAGCCGGCAGCAGCTTGCCGGGCATCACGCCCAGCAATGCCTATGTATGCAAAGATGGTAAATATGCCTTGATCGCGGGCAACGGCGACAGTATCTTCAAACGCCTGATGGTCGCAATTGGCCGTGCCGACATGGCCGACAACCCGGACTACGCCCATAACGATGGGCGTGCCAGGAGCGCAGGTGTGATTGATGCGGCCATCGGCCACTGGGCCAGCGCCCTGGAACTGGACAAGGTGCTGGAAATTCTGGATCAGGCAGGCGTTCCGGCCGGTCGTGTTTACGACATTGCCGACATTGCGGCCGACCCGCACTATCAGGCACGCGACATGTTGCTCGACAGCCAACTGCCCGATGGCACACCGTTGAAAGTCCCTGGCATCGTCCCCAAGCTGAGCGAGACACCCGGCGGCCTATACCGCCCTGCCCCCCATCTGGGCCAGGACACGGAAGACATCTTGAACAGCCTAGGCATCAGCGCCGAACAGCAGGCTGATTGGCAGGCACGTGGCCTGATCGCCAAGAGTCCTAAACGTCACTGAATGGGGTGATACGCAATAGGCTGCCGCAGAAGGTAGCCTCCCGAGCAAATCGACCCACCACCGCAAATGAACTCTGTGCACTAGGGCCAAACGCTGGAAAGCGTGAAAGCAGTCTGTCAAAAGCCAGACAATAAGAAGAAAAAAAATGAAACCGTTGACGTATTTAAAATTGATTTTGTAAAACAACGGCTTTCGTTTGATGGTGCGAACGGAGAGACTCGAACTCTCACACCTCTCGGCGCCAGAACCTAAATCTGGTGCGTCTACCAATTCCGCCACGTTCGCAACACGAAAGACGTAGATTCTATCGTGGATTTTCACCCTAGGCAAGTGCCTGAACTGGCAAAAAAAGATCAGGGCCCGCCTGGAACGCGCCCTGATTCGGTGACCGTATAGGCGCTTGCACCGGCCCCTTGGGCCGGCACGCCCAAGGATGCCCTGCAAACGGCGTCCGTGGCCGGTTTGTTCCCTAGGGTCCGACCACTTCGCTGACATAGACCGGGATATCCCAGGCTCCTCCTGCCCGAATCAGGGCACAACGCCCCGTATCACCACGTTCACTTTCTACAAAGCGGCTGCCATCCCAGACCGATGTTTCATAGCTCCAGCAATCCCCCAACCCGCGGCCTTTCATCGCAGAGGAGATAAGACCATTGTCGTACCCGGTAGCACTGTCACTCACCAACACGGGAGCCGACTGCATGGTATTACTGACAAGAAAATAGGCGTCCCCCGCGTTATAAGCCGCCAGCCAGCACGGTGCGGCAACGAGGGAAAACTGCGGATCAAGTCGTGCGATTTCCCAAGGTTCGGACAGTCTGTCATCACTACAGGACTGCTCGGTATCGGCTGCCAGCGCCTGCAGCAGCACTGGCCGAATCAAGGCGTCCTCTTGCTGATTCATGGGACGAAGGTTCTTATCGATAACCGGGGCACGAGTAATACGAGGGGCGTCAAGGGGGAGCTTCACCGTCGACTCACTCGCCTTTCCCTGACGTAAAATCGCCCCTGGCGTATTCACGCGCCCTTGCACATCATCCATTTTCAGCAAGACCGCACTTGAACCTGCCCCTGAGAACAAATAAGTTCGGTCATCCTGGCGGAAAGACAGAGCATCGTCTTTTTTCAAGGCCGCCAGAAAGCGAGTGAACTGATCCTCGCTCATTTGCCATGATTCATCGCCCGCCGAGCTTAATCGGCCTGCAGTACGACCTGCGATAAACAGTTCTGGCGCCGCACCTGTCTGCTGCTGAGCATCGTCATAGTGCGCAAGCATCACCTTGTTGACAACCGGCTCCCCCCTGCCTGCCTTACGAGTTAACAGCACGGTTGAACCTGGCTCCTCACTCTCAGGTGCGTAACCGGCGGCACGACAAGTCAGGGTGTTATCACAGCTCAGATCCCAATCCTTATGAGAAAAGGTGACTGACACATCCTTGGCAGCCGCACTACTCATCGCCAACACGAGGGACACTGCCAGCATGCGCACTGAAAAAAGCACGTTGTCATCTTGTTTTGCCCTACTCATTTCCGCTACTCCCCAAAAATTTCTTTCAGCTCAATTCACGTACCGGCATTTTATCCACACGGCGGGCACAATTTACCTAGCGAATTTGTGCGGTAGTCGTCCGTGCGCGCAACGCTCTACCTATGCCTTGCGAAGGAGGAAACGGGCGAAAACACCGTTGAATACGAAGCGCCGGCCCTAAGGCTACAAGACTCGAAAGTTTGCTTCTGGAATCACTCGTCAGCGGTCACGAGTGTCGATCATGCTTTCCCGGGAAGTCACTGGGCCAGCGCATCGGTTTCGGGCCGGGAACGGGCTCCGGAGCCGGGGTGGGCTTAGGGTCCGGATTAGGGGTGGGGTTTGGCTGAGGGTTGCTTGGCATATCTCGTTTTCCTATACGCCTAAATAAGAATTAAAACTATTATTGAAATACCATATCAGCTAGCATCTATCGCCCATAAATGACATTGACTCCTGCTTTGCCACTGCCTGGGGCACTTAGGTAAAAACCCCATCCAGCGAATCAGGTAGAAAGCCACCAAATCATAGATTACTGTCGGCAACGATATATAGCCAGCCCCTACTGCGCCTATTCCCGAAGATACTGATATACAGCGACCTAGTTACCGTATAGAAAGCAACAAAAAAACAAACACCCCAAGCTATCAGCCACCATACTTTTGAGTTAAAAATCGATCACTAGAAAAACCTCTATCCCTTGATTGCAAGTACCATCTTCATTCCGCTTCTTTCTTGACATAAAGCACAAAAACTCCGCCGTCTTTTATTTCAGCATTAAAGCAAATCAGCAGCACTTTTTTTCCATTACCACGCCGTGAATCAACACAAAGAAAGGCAGCATCCCTCTCCTTTTCTTCATCGTCGTTGTACCTTTTTTTGGATGTTATAAATAAGCCGGTTTTGCTTATAAAGGGCTTGAAAAAGAAAGAGCGGTAGCCAGCCTATTTCCAAAATTGCTAACAGACTATGTTCCCAACGCGTTGCAAGCCTCATCATGCCTTTCTGCAAGCCCTCTTTCAGCCATTCTTCTTAGCCAAGACCGGTAAACCTTAGCCGCCTCTCTCTCATTCGAAAAAAACTGATTTTTGCTTTTATATGCATACACCTGGTTCTCTCAGGGGTAGAGGTCTGACAGGGTTAATTTTCAAATAAGAAAAAACCGCTCAAGGAGAGCGGTTTTTTGCATCTAGCAGAAGCTAATCCTGCCTATCATGTTTACCCGGAAAATCACCAGGCCAACGCATGGGTTTAGGCTCCGGCCTGGGCTGGGGGGCTGGACTGGAAGCGGCTGCATGGTACACGATTCAAACTCCTTCACGGATCAATCAAAAATCGTAAAGCCATATGCCTATTCCACTAAAAAAGTGAAAAATCAATAACCGCATCGGCTTATTACTAGCAAACCCATTCACTTTAGCATCAATTAAAAAAATCATTAACAATTCCCATGTGAATTAGGGAAATATATTTGTTAATTCCCCACCGACAACCAAATATTTAGCCGCCTTAATTTACTTTTCATTTTTCCTTAAAAACCCTCTCAGCTGGCCCGCGTCTTAACAGCTTACTCAATGAAAACACGCAAGCACACTGCGCCCCCCGTATCAAGCGATCCTATAAAAAAAGACCGCCATAGCGGTCTTGGGTTTGCAGCCCGAACTGGAGGGGCTCTCTTTTCCCTCCAGCCTGGAGCCTAAATCACACCCCAAAAATACAGCAACGCCGGCAACAGGGCCGTTAGTACCCCTTGCACCGCAGATACCAGGCCAGTCAGCCTGGCAATAGGCTTGTTCAGAACCAGCAGCAAGAAGAACATGAACCAGAGCACAGCCCAGGACAGCCAGCTCACTACCTGCCAGTAGTCAAAAACCTGCTCGGCCACGCGCAAATTAGTCAATGCAGCCGGAACAGCTATACACGCCACCAACAAGGAGTACCATCCCAGGGCCCGACCATCACTGCCTGTGAAGGCATTCACCCCCACCCAGAAGTAAGTCAAGGCAAACAGGCCCAGATAGACAGCTGACAAAGGGGAATAGGCAGCGCTGTTGGCGGGATTCAGGATGTGGGACATACAGATAAATCCCAGTACAGCGGTGAACAAATTAACGATGGCGGCATCTTTGGCGCTCACCAGTCTTTCCGTGTGGTGGCCTTCAGAGTAGTAGAGACGAACACCATTCACGCACAGGCACAGGCCTGCAAACGCCAGAAAAGCGGCAACTAGCATGTTGAAGTTTTCCCAAGTAGTAAATAGGCGAGCACAGAACAGGCACGCCACAAAAGATTGCACTCGGCACGGAGGCGGAGCAGATCATAGAGCGTAGCTAGCGCATCACCATGTGGGTTTTTTTATAAGCGCTATAAGAAAGAACTGTGCAGGGCTCACAGGCCTGCTCAAGCCTGCGTACCTTCTTGGCGTAGAGTTGCCATACGCACATAGACCAGCTGTGCCAGTAACTCCACCAAGGTTTGGGCCAAAATGATGGCTGGCAGCAAAGGCATGGCGCCGGGAATCGCGAGAACCAACGGCAGGACAACCAGCGAATTACGCGTGGCAGTGCTAAATGCAACGGCACGCCGCATGGGAGCTGCCAGATCCGCCAGCCGCGCCGCCGCCCAGCCAATCATCGGGGCCAGAACCGCAAATAATAGGTAAACCGGTACGATGCGCCCTATCACGTCCAGTGCGGGTTCCAATTGCGGCCAAACAGCGGCCACCACCATAAAAAGCACCGCAGCGGTGGCAGGCACAGGCGCCAAACCCAAACCAAGATGGATCTTCGCCCAAACCGCACGTTTGGCAGCGAGATACTGAGTGGCAGCCGCCAGTAGCAGCGGCATCAGAATCAGAAAGCCGAAGGCGTTCAGAAAGGGTCTGGCCTGAATAGACAACGCCAACTGCTCTCCCAAGGCCAAACGCAGGTAGGCAGGCAACAACAGCATTTGCAGAGCCAGTAATATCGGGGTAGCGGCCAAGAGTGCACGTGCATCAGCCCGGCCCATATGGGCAAAGGTCACCACATAGTCGACACACGGAGCCAGCAAAACCAGCAACACACCCAAGCGCAACAAATCGTGCTCGGGCAGCAGAGGCAACAAGGCAAATACCAGCAGAGGAATCAGAACAAAGTTGGCAATCAGCAAAACAAGCAGAAAGCGCCATTGCGTCAGCGCCTTGCCCAACTGGGCAAGGGGCACCTGCAAAAAGGTGACATACAGCATGACGCCCAGCGCCGGATTGATCCAGTCCACTAGACTGACCGGCAACACCCAGACCTGGGAAAGACCGGCAGCAAGCACCATCACCCCAAAATAGATGGCAATTTGTCTGCTTTCCAATAGCGCTCGCACCACGCTCACACCCTCGACGTGCAACGCCGGCCGCTCACTGCCACCAAGAAATCACAGGCGGCTTTGACGCAAACGCGCCGCCGACTGACGGTTCAAATCACGGGCCTGGCGTTCGGCGTACTCACTCTCGCCCGCTTCGTAGCGACCCTCGTACATGCAGGATTCCCGGTCCCAGGTACATTCGTTAAAGAGTTTTGATACGGGGCCAGCACCGGGCTTGGGCGAAGAACATGCGGCCAGCAAAGCGGCCAAACCCAACACCGCCGCACTTTGAGTTAGTCGTCGAACCATCATTGCGTTTTCCCCACAAAAAATCTTTATTGCATTTACCGCCAATGGAAACAAAAGCCAATCGCGGACAATAGGCACACTGTACCCCGAGGCTCCAAAGCACGTCGATTCTCTTTTTCTGACAATTTGCAATTCATGACTCACGAACAATTTCTGCTTTTAGCCCAAGTCCTGAACATCATGCCAAGCGCTGAGCTGGAAGAGCAGGTCCGCACTCCGAATCAGGCACGCAGCGCAGAGGCGCACAGGATGCTGACCTTGCATCACCGCATCAAGGAGGCTTATGTCATTCACCGACCCACGGCTTTCCGGGTTGTGGTCAGCCATGACGACCTGGACCGGTTTCCCGGGGCGCTGGATCTGAAACCGGACATGCACGTGCAACTGGTTTCCTACACCAGCGAACGCTATATCACGGTTCGTATCACCCAGGCGCCCGCCACCCCAAAAGCTTATTTCCGGGGCGTGGTCAGTGAGCAGAACATCAGCTACACCGTTTTTGAACAAGGTGACAGCGTGTACTTTTCCGAAGATCAGGTCCACGCGGTCCTGAACAAGTAGCACAACCCGACGGCGGCACCCCAAAAACGGTTTTTACTCCGCCCCTTTGAGGCTTAAATCGGGCAGCAGGTGCAAACCGGTACGGCGCACGAACTCTGGATAGCTGATCGGCGGCCCCGCACGGGTAGAGGCTTGGTTAGCCTGCCAATGTACCCAGGCGCGCCCTGTGGTGGCGTCGTACACCAGCTTGAACAAATGACTGGGCACGGCAACCTGATTGGCCCCGATCGTCCTGGCATTACGCTCAAAAACAGGTCCGGTAAACACATAGACTTGACCTGCCGCACGAGAGACATACTGACGCGTGTCAGCTTCGATCTTGTTCCAGGGTCCCGCGTTATGAATCTGATTTTGCGGCACCATATTGGCCAGCGAAAAGCTTTGGGCCATGCCCTGTTCGGAGGCCATGTCGCCAGCCGGTGCCATATGTCCACGTGAATAGCCCGAGCCCCGATAATCATTCAACTCAGCCCGCTCGGCCCGAGGCAAACGCGCCTCGGCGTAAAACCGGTCGGTGCGTTTGATGCCTTTGGCCGCCTGAATATGCTGTCGATTCAAGCGCTGCGCTACAAACACCGGCGTTTTGGTTTGACCGCTATGCAAGATCGCAAAAGAGCTAAAGCACAGCTCTCTTTGCGTGTAAGCCATCGGCACCACAGGTCGGGCGCCCGGAAAGAACTGTGGACAATGAGCAAAAGAAGTCTGAACATAACCATCTACAGACGCCGGCACGGGAACATGGTCCTGAGCCGTGTAGCCAGGCAAGCCCAGCGACTGCAACCAGGGCTCCACACTTTGCCAGTTCAGCCCCTGGGGATGAAGCCAGGCCGTGGCAATCCCGAAACTGGTCAGAGCGGCGGCCAGGACAGATTTCAAAAAACGAGCCGGACCCGCTCCCCCTGTTTTTTTCCTGCTGCTGCTTTTTCCTATACCGCGACCCATCTTCTTTCTGCTCATACCACTCTTGTTTTATACGTGATCGGCCTACAACATTGTGCCCACCACAGCTGTGATTATAAGCAGTCCTTTCCCATTCCACGGCGCGTAGCCCCACAAGGGGCCCGTGTTCTGCGTTGAACCCCTTGACGCAGACTATTTGCAGAGGGCACTGACCCCTACCCTCCTTGCCTGCGTCGCCGCTCTTTTACATCGCGCCCAACGCCTGCAATTCGTTCAACTCCTCCTGTAACTGCTCCAGCTCGATCCGGTCGCGCTCAAGTTTCTGCTCGAGCTTCCGAACCTTGTCGGTATCTCCCTTGCGCGTTTGTTGAGCGATTTCCTCCATCCGCTCCTGAATCTCCTCTTGCTGCTCACGGATCGCTTCCTGTGCATCTCGCAGCAGATCTTCGTCCTTGCAATGCTGCTGGACCTGGGTCAAGGCGCGCTCCAAGCCGCGCTGCTTATGCACATTGCCATGCTCTCGGGCATAGTCGATCTGATTCTGAATTTCGGCCGCCCGATACTGACAGGCGGGATTATCCGCCCACACAGGCAAAGCCATGACACTTAGTACGGTGCTCAAGCACGCAGCGGCCATTCTCATCGTTTTTCTCCTGTCAATTTCATCCGCTCAGCGCACGGGCACGACCGTCTTCCGGGTGGGTATCTCCCCACCCTGCACTGCGCTCTCGTCGTTTTGTCATGAAACCATGATTAAATTCGAATGTTCCTGCGTTTATGCTATCTTTAAGTAACAAATTTATCGCAAATTGTGTCAATGAACTTACATAACTTGTCTTTGCGCATAAAACACATCAGTTACACTCGAAATCCTCATAAAGCGAATCTCTACCGTTATCGTGTTCACCCTTACCATCAGGAAACTGATCTTTTTCCTGTGCGCTGTTCTGATTGTGCTCGGACTCTTTCCCTTTGCGCACGTCAGCGAAAGTTGGCTCAACACGTCCCAGGCTTATTCTGCCTGGCGCACCAGTGTGCTTCACTCCGTCATGCCTTTGTCAGCGCTGGCCGTAGCCAGCCTGATCTGGGCAGAACGCACGCTTTCCGCCTGGCTTGCCATGGCCGTGAACACGGTTGTGTTCATTTTGGCCATTAAAAATATCTGCGATACAGCCGACCGCTTCTCCCGTGTCTGTGGCATTGATATCTCCGTCTCTTACGGGGCTATGGCGTACGGTTTGTGCCTGGCTGTCTTATGGGTGCTGTTACTGAGCTATCACCGCAAAAATCCTGGAGATCAGCAGCCCGCCGGTTCCCTGATTTAATCCCTGCAATCCCATTTTTTACGGTTAAGCCCGCCCCCAAACCCCTCGGTACAATCAGGTGCCCAGCGGGCGATCTGACAAACCTGAAGCGCGCGCCTCTCTGAAGGCAAGCAAGACATGAGCCAGGCCCCTCGTGAGGCGGTCGCCAGCCTTGCGCTTAAAAAGGCCAGAAAACAGGAATCAGTGCGACGCCCAGAACCCAGAAGATCAGATTCAGGGGCACGCCTACCTTGAGAAAATCGGCAAAACGATAACCCCCGGCGCCATAGACCATGGTATTGGTCTGATACCCCACGGGCGTGGCAAAACTGGTCGAGGCGGCAAAGGTGACGGCAATCAGAAATGGAGTAGGGTCCACATCCATCATTTTGGCCGTGGACATGCCAATCGGCGTGAGCAACACCGCCGCTGCGGCATTGCTCATGAATTCGGTCAACAGCAGCGCCATCATGTACACCACCGCCAGCACGGTCAAGGGTCCAAATGACTTGACCAGACCCACCGTGTTTTCAACCAGAAACTGAGCAGCCCCTGTCTCACTCATGGCCAGGCCCAAAGGCAACAAACCGGCCATCAGGATGATGATGCGCCAGTCAATCGCGTCGTACACCTCATCCGCCTTCAGGCAGCCCGCCAGGGTCATGGCCACCGCCCCCACCAAGGAAGTAATGCTGATAGGTACCCAGCCTAGGGCGGGAATTGCAATCACCAAAGCCATGGTGAACAGCGCGAAGGGAGCGCGCCAGCCCATCTCCTTTTCCGCCTCCCGTTCAGACAGCACAATAATGTTGTTGTCCGAACGCAAGTCCGCTTTTTCAGCCGCGGGGGTCAACATCAACAAAATGTCGCCCACCTGCAAACGTACCGCCCGCAATTGCTCACGCAACACCTGACCACGACGATGTATGCCCAGCACCGTCGCATTCTTGTGCCAGCCCGGTCCCAGACTACCCAAGGTGCGCCCGCTGATTCGTGAACGGGGAGCGATCATGACTTCAGTCAACACCTGGTCCACCTGCTCAAACGACTGCTGCTCCAGCTTGAATTGCGGGTCCACTTCCAGTCCCGCCTCTTTGCGCAACTCGTCGAGTTTGGTCCAGTCACCGCGCGCCAAGAGCACATCATCCGCCTCAATCTTCTGTTCGCGCGGCCCCCACACTTTGGTATCGCCTCGCAACAGCTCCAGCACGAATACCCCGTACTGCTCGCCCAGTTTGGCGTCCCCCACAGACTGCCCGATCAAAGACGAGTCGGGCATCACGCGCAGCTCGGTAATGTACTTGCCCAATTCATATTGCTCGACCAGCTCACCCGCGCGCGTGTCAGGCAATAACCAGCGTCCTATTGTCAGCAAGTAAATACAGCCGACCACCATGCAGATCACACCAAGGGCGGTGAACTCAAACATGGTAAAGCCGGGATGACCCAGATCACGGGCAATGGCATTGACCAGCAGGTTGGTGGACGTACCGACCAAGGTGCAGACCCCCGCCATTTGCGACACATAAGACAAGGGAATCAGCGCTTTGGAAGCCGACATCCCGATACGCACACTGGCAGCCATCACGATGGGAATGAACACCGCCACCACCGCGGTGTTATTGACGAACGGGGCAATCACAGCCAGAACGAGAAACAACACCAGTAAAAACTGGAACGGTGAGCGGGCCTTGCTGAGCAAATCTCCAATTCCCGAGAGTGCTCCGCTATTTTGCAGGCCCGCTGCCAGCACAAACATGGCAGCCACCGTTACGGTGGCCGGATTGCTAAACCCACCCACCGCCTGTTCAGGAGTCACCAGGCCCAGCACTGCCAAGGTGCTTAACACCAACAAGGCAATGGCATCTATTCTGAGTTTTTCGGTAGCAAACAAGACAATCGCTATTAAAGCCAGACCCAAGACCACTGCAATCTCTGTTGTCATGCTGCCCTACTCCTGTTTATTCTGTGTTGCTCAGTATAGGTAAAAATCCAGCGTCCCAAGCGCTGCATATAGCCTTACGGAACAAAAAAACACAAGTTCGCGCAGCAAAGGAATCAATGTAGAACGAGGCTTTCCTGGGCAAGTCATATAGCGAGAGCATCGCTAAGCGGTAGGCGGCACCATTGAATAACAGTGTGCGCCGATGCAGGGGTCTGCTGAGGGTCTATGTCCTGCTGGACGAACTCAAGCGACTCTGGTTCTACCGAAGATCTGCCTGGGCAAAACAAACTTGGCATCATTGTTGCGAGCAGGCCGAGCACAGTTAAATAACCCTCTTAAACACCTTCGCCCAGTGCCCGAAAGGCTATCTGCATGGCATTCTGGCCGCATGCCGACATCGCCTCAACACCAGTATCGTTGAGGGCTTCAACAACACCATCAAGCTCATTAAGCGGCGTGCCTACGCTTACCGAGTCCATGAGTTCTTCTTCCTCAACATCCGCGCCGCTTTCCCCGGTAATGCTCAATGATCCAAAAAAAAGCCCCCGGTCGCTCAGGAGTCGGGGGCCTTGTATGGATGAATACGGGAACGGAGCTCGCGCGCCGTCCCGACCACCCGGTTTAGAGCTTCAGACGCGCCCGTCCTCCTATGGTTGCGGCCAGGCTCGCCACAAACGCACCGACCAGCAACGAGGCAAAGGCCCATAAGGCAAAGGCGGCAGCGGCCTTGCGAGCAGCATCTGCCGCTTCACGCGCCTGTTGTTCCAGCTTTTCGGCCGCCTCCTTGGCTTGCTGCTGCACCGAATCCAGACGCTCTTTGGCCTGCTCGGGCGTCAAACCACTACGATTGGCAATCAGCTTCAGCAAATAGTCCTGATCCTGCTGAGACACCTGACCTTCGGCCAGGCTGCGAGCCAGAATACGACTGACCTCACGCTCTGGATTGGCCGTTTGCGCCGGTGCATTAGCCGGATCAGCAGGACGCAGCAAGCTATCGGCAAAGTAACCCAGGCCAGGCCCCTGCATCTGATCCTTACCCGCCTGCCCCACCACCGCCGAGGCAGCGCCTACCCCAGCCCCGGCCAGATTGGCGCCGGCTTGAGCGGTGCCCGACACCAGCGATGCCACCCCAGAACCCAGCAGAAACACACTGACGACGGCACTGACAGCCCAGACCAGGAAACCGTGTGCCGTATCGCGAAAATGGACTTCGTCACCATGCACACCCGTCCAATTGGTGCGCAGGCGACCGGTTATATAGCCCGCCATCCCGTAAGCAATGATCTGTGTAAGGAACAACCAGACAATTGTGCCGATAGCGATCGTGGTGCCCGAGGCCCCATCATTGTTCCAAGGAGAGATCGCCATGAATCCCAGACCCGTCCCGCCCACCAGCAAGGTCACGGTCATGGCAGCGGCGATGACGGCCCCTCCAATGACGGCGCCCCACGATACCGCTGAATGCGAGGACTCCGCTACGGCGTGCGTACCCAAACCTGCATCTGAACCAAATTGCGTTGTAGCCATGATGATTCCTTATTCCGGATTGTGATCGCAAGCACCTCAGTGCCAGAACAAAGCCAACAAAATGATGATAGGGATAGGTACACCCAAGAGCCATAAAAGAATTGATCTCATAACCCCTCCATTCGAATGAGACATTAAAAGCAAAATGCTATTAACAACACTGTCTTCGTCGTCATTCTAGGCAGATAAAAAACCCCTACATCTTATAAAATGTAAAAAACGAAACCAATTCGATTTGCACGGAGAACGAAAGGTCATTGCTCTGTAAAACCCTGACATGTCCCTTTTGCAAAAAGCTTGCAAGCCTTTTTTGACGTGCCACACAGAGCAAGATCGGATATCCGGTAAGCTCAACTATCAGGCGACATCCTTGTGCTTCGTGAAAAACTCTTGATGGGTGGCTAATACCAACTCCGCTTTTCATACTTATTTTTTAGTCTTTGGAAATATTTATTTACGCACACAGCATAGATAAATAATCCCCACCAGCACCAATGAAATAACTGAAATAAGCGAAAATGGCGAGTCAATAAAAAATTATCGGAAAACAAGAATACAAAAACTCAAAAAATAATCTCAGAAGAATGTCTGCACTCCTCCCGGTAAACCTGCCATCAGGTTCAAGCTTTTTCTTATCCACCAAGCCCGGCAACGCGCACACGACTCCAACCAGAGCCCAGAACGGCCGCATCAGGCCCTCAAAAGCACTACAGAAAGCCATAAAACCGTACCTGGATGGGGCAGACTCGGTTATCCTGTTGCCTCCATTCAAGCTCGGCCGCTGCGGTGGTAAGCCGCGCATCATGCGCCTTCTGTATCCCGATACTGCCAATGACGGCCTGAATTCACACAGAGCCTAGCCTATGAGCGACCTCCAAAGTCTGATCGAATCGGCGTGGGAACAGCGAGCTTCCCTCTCCCCCCAAGAACACAGCATTGAACTGCGCACGGCCATCCATACCGTGATTGAAAAGCTGGATTACGGTTCCCTGCGCGTGGCGGAAAAGATTGACGGACAATGGCAGGTCAATGACTGGGTCAAGAAAGCGATTCTCCTGTCTTTCAGAATCAAGGAAAACCGCGTCATGGCTGGCGAGCCCGCTCCCTTCTATGACAAGGTGCCTTTGAAGTTTGAGCAACATGACCAGGCCGCCTTTGCCCAAGCCGGTTTTCGCGCCGTCCCCGGCGCCGTCGTACGCCAAGGTGCCTATATCGCCCCCGACGTAGTGCTGATGCCCTCTTTCGTGAATATCGGCGCCTATGTCGGGGAAGGGACCATGGTCGATACCTGGGCCACCGTTGGCTCCTGCGCCCAGATTGGCAAGCATGTCCATCTGTCAGGGGGCGTAGGGATTGGCGGAGTCCTGGAACCTTTGCAGGCCAATCCCACCATTATCGAGGACAACTGCTTTATCGGCGCCCGCTCTGAAGTGGTGGAAGGCGTAATCGTAGAAGAAAATTCGGTGCTGGCCATGGGCGTATTCCTGTCGCAAAGCACCAAGATCTACGAGCGCGAAACGGGCAAAATTTATCAAGGCCGCGTGCCTGCCGGCTCGGTCGTCGTGCCGGGTTCGCTGCCCTCGCCCGATGGCCTGTACAGCCTGGCCTGCGCCATCATCGTCAAGCGTGTGGATGCCCGTACCCGCGCCAAAACCAGTATTAACGATTTACTTCGCGCCTGAACATGAGCACTGACAATTCTGTACTTGATACCCTTAAAGCCTTGATTGCCCGTCCCTCAGTCACCCCCGAGGACGCACACTGTCAACAATGGCTGGGTGCCCGCCTGGAGCAAGCTGGCTTTAAGCTGGAACATTTGCCCAGCGGCCCGGTCTCGAACCTGTGGGCCCGCCGTGGCACCCAGGCCCCCCTGTTTGTTTTTGCAGGCCACACAGATGTGGTGCCTACCGGGCCGGAAGCGGCCTGGGATTCGCCCCCCTTCGAGCCTACCGTGCGCGATGGTCAGCTGTATGGCCGCGGTGCCGCAGACATGAAGGCCTCAATTGCGGCCTTCCTTCATGCCGTCGAGGAGTTCACCACCGCCCATCCTGCACACAAAGGCTCGATCGCATTGCTGCTGACCTCGGATGAAGAAGGTCCGGCTATCGATGGCACCGTACATGTTTGCCGTGTTCTCCAAGAGCGCGACGAACAGCTGGACTACTGCATTGTGGGCGAACCCACCTGCTCGCGCCAACTGGGCGACACCATCAAAAATGGCCGTCGCGGCTCGCTGTCAGGCCACCTGATCGTCAAGGGCCGCCAAGGCCATGTGGCCTACCCGCAATTGGCCATCAACCCGCTGCATGTGTTCGCTCCTGCACTGCATGAACTGACCGATCGCATGTGGGACGCTGGCAATATCGATTTCCCCCCCACCAGCTTCCAGATCTCCAACATCCACGCCGGAACTGGCGCCAGCAATGTGATTCCCGGCCAGTTGGATGTCCACTTCAATTTTCGCTTTTCTACTGAGCAGACTCCTGCCGGTCTACAGGCGGAAGTGGAGTCCATCTTGCGCCGTCACGGCGTGGATTTCCAGCTCACCTGGACCTTGGGCGGCGAGCCTTTCCTGACAGAGGCCGGCCCTCTGAGCCAGGCCCTGGCCAAGGCCATTGAAGCTGAAACCGGTCTGGAAACGGATCTGTCCACCACCGGTGGCACCTCAGATGGTCGCTTTATCGCTAAAATCTGCCCTCAAGTGGTCGAATTTGGCCCGCTCAACGCCAGCATTCATCAAATCAACGAGCATGTTGCCATTGCTGATCTTGAGCCTCTTAAAAACATTTATCGCCGTACATTGGAATCCCTGCTTTGTTAAGCCCTTGCATCGATCATTCCTCCCTGCTCCACGCCCAGCAGGAGCTGCGCACCGTGCGCGACTTGTTGCGCTGGTCCGTGAGCCAATTCAACCGCTGTGAACTGGCCTTCGGCCACGGCAGTGACAATGCCTGGGACGAGGCTGCCTATCTGCTGCTGCATACCTTGCACCTGCCGCTGGACACGCTGGACCCCTATCTGGATGCCATTGTTCTGGAGTCCGAGCGCGCTGCCTATCTGGCCCTGATCGCCCGTCGCTGCAATGAGCGTGTTCCCGCAGCCTACTTGACGGGTGAGGCCTGGCTGCAAGGTCATCGCTTCCGTGTCACGCCCGACACCATCGTACCGCGCTCTCCGATAGCCGAGTTGCTGGCCGAGCAGCTCCAGCCCTGGATTGCCGACCCCGATGCCATCTACAGCGCCTTGGATTTATGTACCGGTTCGGGTTGCTTGGCTATCTTGACGGCACTGGCATTCCCCCAGGCGCAGGTCGATGCCGTCGATCTGTCCGACGCCGCGCTGGAAGTGGCCCAGTCAAATATTGATGCCTTCGGACTGAACGATCGCATGAGCCTGTTCAAGAGCGATCTGCTCGACCAGGTGCCGCAAACCGCCTATGACCTGATCATTTGCAATCCGCCGTATGTGAATGAGCAGTCCATGCAGAACCTGCCGCAGGAATACCGTCACGAGCCGCAACTGGCCCTGGCGGGAGGCGATGACGGCATGGATCTGGTGCGGCGCATTCTGGAAGCCGCGCCCAATTACCTCTCCCCCGAAGGCGTGCTGGTATTGGAAATTGGCAATGAGTATGACAACTTTGTTGCCGCCTTCCCGGAGCTGGAACCGATCTGGCTAAGCACGGAAACCGCTGAAGACCAGATTCTCCTGTTAAGCCGGGAGCAGTTGGCCCCGTGATACGCGCTACTGGAATTACGCTGCGTCGCGGCGTCAAAGTCCTGCTGGACAATACCGATTTCATCGTTAACCCAGGCGAGCGTCTGGGTATCGTGGGCAAGAACGGCGCAGGCAAGTCCTCGCTGTTCGCTTTGCTGCAAGGCGAGCTGGACCTGGACGGGGGCGACCTGAGCATTCCTGAGGTCTGGGAAGTGGCCAGTGTGCGCCAGACCATCCCGGACCGTGACCGCCCCGCCCGCGAATTCGTTATCGATGGTGACGAACGTCTGCGAGCCTTGCAGGAACAGCGTGCCAATACCCCTGACAGCGACGGCCAGACCATTGCTGAGCTGGAAAATGCGCTGATCGAGGCCGATGCCTGGTCGGCTCCCTCGCGTGCCGAGCAACTGCTGGCAGGGCTGGGTTTCCGTCCCGATCAGTGGATGCTGCCGGTACGCGAGTTCTCCGGCGGCTGGCAAATGCGCTTGTCACTGGCACGCGCATTGATGGCCCCCTCGGACCTGCTCTTGCTCGACGAGCCCACCAACCACCTGGATCTGGACGCCATGCTCTGGCTGGAGCGCTGGTTGGGTTCTTATCCCGGCACTGTCTTGCTGATTTCGCATGACACCGAATTTCTGGATGCAGTGGCTCGTTCGATTCTGCACGTAGACCAAGGCAAACTGGTTCGCTACAAGGGTGGCTATAACGACTTTCTGATGCAACGCGCCGAACGCGTACAGCAAAGTCAGATTGCGTACGAACGCCAGACTCGTGAAGCCGCCCGTCTGCAAAGCTTTATTGACCGCTTCAAGGCTCAGGCCACCAAGGCCAAGCAGGCGCAAAGCCGGGTCAAGGCCCTGGCACGCATGCAAACCTTGACACCCTTGCGTGACGACTCCAGCGTATCGATTCGCCTGCCCTCACCGGAGTACACCCCTGACCCACTGCTGACGCTGGATCGGGCCGACCTGGGCTACCCTGGACAAGACAAGCCTATTTTGAGCCAGGTACGTCTGATGGTGCGGGGCGGCGCCCGGGTGGGTATTTTGGGGATGAACGGTGCGGGCAAGTCCACGCTGGTCAAAACCCTGGCCGGCAAGCTGGCTCCCGTCACAGGCGAACGCCTGGAATCCAAGGGGCTCGTGATTGGTTACTTTGCCCAGCACCAGCTCGATTCCATTGATCCCGACTCGACTCCCTTGCAGCATCTGGCGCGGCTGGCACCAGATGTGCGCGAGCAGGAGCTGCGCAACTACCTCGGCTCCTTCGGCTTTAGCGGTGATATGGTCACCAGCCTGACCGCCCCCTTTTCGGGTGGTGAAAAGGCGCGTCTGGCCCTGTCCCTGATTGTTTGGCAAAAACCTAACCTGCTTCTGCTGGACGAGCCCACCAACCACTTGGATGTGGATACCCGTGAAGCCCTGGCGACGGCCTTGGCTGATTACGGTGGCAGCGTGCTGCTGGTATCGCACGATCGCCATTTGTTGCGTTCTACCGTTGATTCTTTCTGGATCGTGGCCGATGGCCAGGTTCAGGAGTTTGATGGCGACCTGGAAGACTACCGCGACTGGCTACTGGCCCGCAGTGCGCAATCACGTTCGGAAGCGCGTCAAGAAGCACGAGCGAACGATAACGGCAATGAGGGCACCGACCGCAAGACCCAACGCAGGCAGGAAGCGGAATTACGCCAACGCCAGGCACAGCAACGCAAACCCTTGGAAAGCCGCTTGAAAAAAGTGGAAGCCGGAATGGAAAAAACCCAGCAACGTCTGCACGAGCTGGATACCTTGATGCAGGACCCGGACTTCTATTCAGACAGCTACAAGGATCAACGCCCCGCCCTGATGAGCGAGCATGGCGAGCTGAGCAAAACGCACCAAGCCCTGGAAGAAGAATGGCTGGAGATTCAGGAAGCCCTGGAGGAAATCGGGCGGCAGGCTTGAGTCGACCTGATCGATAAGAGCTTTGCCCCTGCGACATTGCTGGCGACGCAGACAGAGCCAGCACGCCCCACTACTTACCTTTATCCCCTCAACCGACCACATCAGAACTTGACCATGCACCTTGCAACACAGGATTTTCCCCGTATCTGGATCTCGAACGACTCTCCTTCCAACTGGAAAGAGCAACTGGAAGCCTTGCTGGAACAGGGTCAGCGCTTTGTGCTGCTGACACGCGAGCTTCCGGGAGCTGCGTCAGACGGACCTGACAATGACGCAGAAGCATTTTCTCAATGGATCAAAGACAATCGCGATCGTCTACGCCCGTGCTGTGCGGCCAGCCTGGTGGTCGTGAACAATGCCTTGATGGCCTTTTCCCTGAATGCATTCGTCGCCCCGCTGAGCAAGAAACTGGGTTTTCCTGTTCGTGTCGTACATGAGGATGAGCTCGATTCACAAGTCACCGCTTATTTGCAGGCCACTCCCGCCCTGGAAAACAGCTAAACCGCCGCGCCGCCAAACCCTACTCATCCTGCCCACAACAGCCCATCAGGCAGATGGTGTCCGCCATCTGCATCTCTGTGCTCAAAAGCCTACATCCGCACCCGATCCTCGCCCCCCGCACACAATGACACCGCCCAACGTGCAACTTTATGCGCATAATGCTGTCCATTGTCCTTTCTGATTCTGGCTGTAACCCGTTTGAATCTCTCCCATTCCTCCTCGAACTTGCCGCCCGTGCTGGCCGGCCCTATTTTGCGTCGTCTCGATGCGCAACGTCTGAATTTGTGGCTGGTTGGCAGCTCAGCCCTGTCGCTGGAACTGCTTCTGGAACCGCAAGGCGCCCCTGCCCATCGCATTGCACTGGATGCCGGGCAATGCCGTATCGTGCCCATTGGCAAGCACGCCTTTATCCACTTCATTGATGTGCAGCTTGCCGACCCGCTGCCCCTGGATACGCTTGTTTTCTACGACCTGATTCTGCACTCAGCGTGTGAAACGGAGCAAAACATCGCAGATTGGGCCCCTCACCTGCTGCATCAAGGCCAAACCCGACCCAGCCTGGTGCTGTCCAGCCGCGCTGACAATCTGATGTTTGGCTCTTGCCGCAAGCCGCATCACGCGTCCCGAGACGGCTTGGCACAAGCCGACCGGGTCTTGAGCGAACATATCAGCCACGCCGATATGCGGCCCGCTTTACTGATGCTGGCTGGCGATCAGATCTATGCCGACGATGTGGCAGGCCCAATGCTGGCAGCCATCCATGCACTGATTGAACGCTTGGGATTGTTCGGGGAATATCTGGAAGGCGCGGTCGTGTCCGACAGCGAATCTCTTTACCGCCACCCTGCCAGCTATTATCGGCGGGCTGATCTGCTGCCTGCCTTCAAGTCCAATGAAGATTTGCGCGAGCGCTTCTTCGGCGGTGTGGAAAAACCCATTTTCACTACCGCCAATGCACACAATCACCTGGTGACATTGGCCGAAGTCCTGGCCATGTACTTGCTGGTCTGGTCCCCCACTGCCTGGCAAATCATTGGCGAGCCCACTCCGCCAGAGCTCTCCGCTGAGCACCATCAGCGCTGGCAACGTGAATCGCTTGCCTTAGAAGGTTTTCGTCAGGACCTGCCCCAAGCGGCACGCTTGCTGGCGCATGTACAGACACTGATGATTTTTGATGACCACGACATTACCGATGACTGGAACCTGTCGGCCAAATGGGAAAGCACGGCCTACGGCCACCCTTTTTCTCGTCAGATCGTGGGCAATGCGCTGGTGGCGTATATGTTGTGTCAGGCCTGGGGCAACCGTCCTGATGTCTTTGAGCCCGTTCTGGACACCGTCAACGCCTGGACACGTTCACCAGACGAGCATCATCGCCTGGACCATGCGACCCAGGACGCCCTGATCAAAGAGCTGCTAGATTTCCGTCAATGGGACTATGTGCTGCGCACTCAGCCTACGCTGATCGTACTGGACACCCGTACACGCCGCTGGCACAACCGCCGCTTGCCCAGCCGTCCTTCCGGCCTGATGGATTGGGAATCCCTGACCGAGCTACAGCACGAGTTGCTGGATGAACGCGCTGCGGTCATTGTCTCGCCCACCCCTATGTTTGGCGTCAAACTGATTGAGGTCATACAAAGAATTTGCACGTACGCCGGTTTTGCGCTGACAGTAGATGCGGAAAACTGGATGGCCCACCGCGGAGCCGCCAACACCATGCTCAATATTTTCCGGCATTCACGCACGCCGGGCAATTACGTCATTTTGTCCGGTGATGTGCATTATTCATTTGTCTACGACGTGCAGGTGCGCCATAGCAAACATATCCCGCATATCTGGCAGGTCACCAGCAGCGGCATTAAAAATGAATTTCCGGAAGGTTTGCTCAACTGGCTGGATCGGCTCAACCGTTGGCTTTACTCGCCCCGCTCGCCGCTGAATTGGTTTACGCAACGGCGTGACTTGAGCATCACACCCCGCCTGCCCGATCAACGCCAGCATGGTGAGCGCGTCTGGAATGGGTCAGGGCTGGGCCAAATCTGGCTGGACGCACAAGGTCGTCCAGCGCGCGTACTCCATCACAATGCCAACAAAAAACCGCCTACCGAATTTCTGCCTCCTGAACAGGAGACTGAAGGGTAAGGCGGCCAAATCTGCCCCGAGGGGCAATCGCAGGTTTTACTGTCCTGCTACGGAACTGACGTAGGTCGCGATGGCGTCGCGCTCTTCGTCGCTCAAGGTCTGCGCGAACGAGGGCATGGCACCCATACCCTCTTTCATGACTTTCAGGATTTGCTCTTTCGAGGGCTGCAACTCATCCAGATCAGGGCCGATAGCACCGGCAGAACCGGCATCGGCCAAGGTATGACAAACCGCACAGGCAATAGGTTTGGCACCGCTGCTAAACAGAACTTTGCCTTGCTCATCTGCATGGGCCTGACCTGCAACAGCAAACAAACAGGCAGCAGCAACAACGAGGTATTTCTTCATGATTTCCTTCCGAACCCACCCCGACGTGTCGGGGTGGCTACAACATTTAATACTTAAACAACGGTGACCGCCAACATGTGGTCACGCCAACTATTATTCAAATAGCCATGGCTGTTAGCCACGCGCTCCTCAGGTTGAACCGTGCCGGCTTCACTGGTCGCGCGGCTGGCGATTTCATATTGACCAGGCTTCAGGTCCATGCCCACCACAAACTGGCGCCAGGCATACTTGCCCAGGTCCGGTCCAACGAACTGGGCCTTGACCCAGTTCTTGCCGCCGTCCACCGTCACTTCCACCTCCTTGGCAGCGGACATGCCGCCAAAGGCCAGGCCCTGAATCTGTACGAGTCCTGCCTTGAGGTCTTCGCCAGGCTCGCCGTTCGGGCTGGTGATCCAGGACTTGACCGGCATTTCCCACACCGATTCCTGATTCACATTGGTCTTTTCGCCCATAGGCGTCATGCGGTAGCTGTTTTGCTGAATGCTGGCAGCCGACTGGTCCTTGCTAAAGGCCAGTTGCTTGATGTATTTGACATTATTGACGCCCGTGTAACCCGGCACGATCAAACGCAATGGGCCACCGTGAGCCAGGGGAATGGGCTGACCATTGATTTCCCAGGCCAAAATAGCGTCATCAATCGCTTCCAGCGGCAGTGAGCGCTCTACCATGATGGTATTGGGGTCCAGGCCTTCTGGAATATCCTCCCCACCGGTACCCGTCATGTACTTAGCGCCGGCGTCCATTCCGCCGGTAGCTTCCAGCACAGCCTTGACAGGTACGCCCGAGAACACGACACAGCCTGCTGCACCCACGGTCCACTTGGTGCCGCTGGGTTTTTCAGGAAAGTAGGCACGGCCGTTACCCGAGCACTGCAGCACCATCGGCACGGCAACCAGACCCAGACGCTTGAGCTGGGCCACGGTCATGTCCTGTGGGTTCTTCACCCCCTTGATGGACAATACCCAGGCATCCGGATCAGCCACGATCTGCTCGGACGGAGGGGCTACATTATTGCGTACGAACAAGCGATCCAGCGGTGTAATCAAACCGGAGCCAAAGGCGCTGCGTTTGGTTTCAATCGTATTGGCGCTATGCACGATCAAACTGTCGGCATGTTTCCAGGACGCATAGGCCGGCAGAGCTTTCGCTTGCGTTTTAGCCTTTTCCTGAGCCAGAGCGGCTGACAAAGGGGTCAGACTTGCGGTACCAGCCAGGGCCATCACCCCGCCTGTCGACAAAAGCATGCGCCGACGTGAAAGATTGCTAGGTTCCATGATCGCCTCCATGTATGTTTGTTACTGTAATTAATTTAGGCTTCGATTTTATGGGGGCACCCATTTTATAACTAGAAAATATAACCCTTATATATAATGCTTGGATTGAGATTTAAGGGCAAGGACGAACGCGCGGAAACCCGCGCTAAACAAGGTTCTTTAGAAAATCGGGCAGTCGTTCATCCGTCCGAGGAAGAAGGCTAGACTTTTATCCATCCGCTTGACGTGGCGCGCTGACAGACACTAAACCGACCAGGATGGGAGTCGGATGCTCGACAAAAATGCACACTATCTGACCGTAATGGCAGAAGGTTCAAGAGTGGTCTGCCTTATCAGCACGTACAAGCTGGGCGTGACGGCTTAAACACGGGGAGCAAAGGCTGAAAATCAGCTCCAGACTCCAAGCACTGGTTCAGGCTGGGGTGAATGCCATGGCCAGGACCTGGGCCAGGCGTCAGAATGGGAGTGGGACTGGGGATGAGATTAAAGTTGCCGTCCCGGATGGGGACCGGCTTAAAGCGCATTCCGGGTTCGGTTTCAGGGTCAGGCCCGGGTTCATCGTCCTGTTCAGATGCAGACGTAGACTCGTACAGGATCAAAAAACCTGCTCATGCCCAAGGCCAAAAGAAAGAAACAAAGACGGAGATAGACTCATAGGCCAAGGTAGAGGAGCTTGCGGTGCTCCAGGCACAGAGCATTAAAAAAGCCCCCGTCATTGCGGGGGCCCTCAGTTTGCTATGGCCTGTCTGGCTCTTGCTTAGCTAACCGTATCCAGCTTGGCGATCGCCAAGGCCAGGGTCTTGCTTCCCACTTCGCGAAACTGGATCAAAGCCTGTGCATCCTCCCCCTGACCGGTCAGGTTGATGATGGTGCCTTCACCAAAACGATTGTGGTGCACGCCCTGCCCGACCCGGAAGGTCTGACCGTTCACCTCCAGAACACTGGTGTGACTACGACCGCCATAGGGCTGAGCCGAGTAGCTCTTGTCCTTGGACTCCCAACTTTGGCCACGACGGAACGCACCCGAACTGGCTTCAGACTGCATGGGCGAACTGGTGTAACGCGCCGACAACCACTTGATGTGTTGTTCCGGCAGCTCCTCCAGAAAGCGAGAGCGCATGGCGTAACGCGTTTGTCCATGCAACATGCGGCTTTGCGCCAAGGTAATGTACAAACGCTGACGCGCCCGCGTAATCGCCACGTACATCAGGCGACGCTCCTCCTCGATCCCACCTGGGTCAAACAGGCTGTTTTCATGAGGAAAAAGCCCCTCTTCCAGACCAGTGATAAAGACTGCATCAAACTCCAGTCCTTTTGCTGCATGGATGGTCATCAACTGAATCGCATCCTGACCCGCCTGTGCCTGATTGTCGCCCGCTTCCAGCGAAGCATGGGTCAGGAAGGAGCCCAGGGGCGACATGGGTGCCAGTACAGAGGCTGCCGCTTGCTCCGGATTTTGCATTGCCTGTTCGGACTCACCGGGCACAGCTTCAGGAACACGGCCTGCAGGCAGTTCGGCAAATCCTTCCTCACCCACAAACACGGTGGCTGCGTTCACCAGTTCCTGCAAGTTCTCAAGCCGTTCAGCGCCTTCACGGTCAGCCTGATAGTGAGCCAGCAAGGTACTGTGGTGAACCACATGCTCAATCAGCTCGGGCAAGGACAAAATCTGTGCCTGGCTGGCCATATCCTGAATCAGCGTGGCAAAACGCATCAAACTTATTGCTGCACGCCCTTGCAGATAAGGAATGGCCCGCAGCAAACTCGTACCACGTTCACGCGCCAAATCGGCCAGTTGCTCAACAGAGCGGGCGCCAATTCCGCGCGTGGGAAAATTCACGACACGCAAAAACGCCGTATCGTCATCCGCGTTATCCATCAAACGCAGATACGCCAGCACATGTTTGATCTCCTGGCGCTCGAAGAAGCGATGGCCGCCATACACCTTGTAGGGCAGCCCCTGGGAAAAGAGCCTGTGCTCAATGACCCGCGACTGGGCATTGCTGCGATACAAAATGGCAATCTCGCGGCGCGGCTTGCCCTCGGCAATCAAGGCGCGAACTTCATCCACAATCCATTGCGCTTCCAGAGCATCGGAGGCCAGCTCGCTGATGCGCACCAGCTCGCCTTCGCCACTATCCGTCCACAGATTCTTGCCCAGACGGCCACTGTTATTCTCGATCAGCGCATTGGCCGATTCCAGAATATGACCACAGGAGCGGTAGTTCTGCTCCAGACGAATCACATTGCCACGAGCATAGTCGCGCTCAAAGTCGGCCATATTGCCCACGTTCGCACCACGGAACGCATAGATGGACTGGTCATCATCACCCACGGCGAACAAACTGGCCTGCTCACCCGCCAACAAGCGCAGCCAACGATACTGCAGGACGTTGGTGTCCTGAAACTCATCGACCAGAATGTGCTTGAAACGGCGCTGATAATGCTCGCGAATAGGGGCATTACGAGACAGGAGCTCGTAGGCACGCAACAGCAGCTCGCCAAAGTCTACGACGCCCTCCCGTTCGCATTGATCTTGATACAGCTGATAGAGCTCGATCAGACGGCGACGGTGGGGATCGTGGGCGTCCAGGTCTCCAGGACGCTGGCCGTCTTCCTTGCAAGCATTGATGAATTTCTGGATTTCCTTGGGCGGGAATTTCTCGTCATCAATATTATTGGCCTTGACCAGGCGCTTGATAGAGGCCAGTTGGTCAGCCGTATCCAGAATCTGGAATGTCTGTACCAGCCCGGCATCGCGATAATGCATGCGCAGCAAGCGATTGCACAGACCGTGGAAGGTTCCCACCCACATACCGCGGGTGTCGATGGGCAATAAAGAAGTAAGCCGCGTCAGCATTTCGCGCGCGGCTTTATTGGTGAAGGTAACAGCAGCAAGGCCGTGTGGGCTGACCTGCCCGGTCTGGATTAACCAGGCCATTCGGGAGGTCAGGACACTGGTTTTCCCGCTACCAGCTCCGGCCAGCACCAAGGCATGGCCAGAGGGTAAGGTGACGGCGGCTCGCTGTTCCGGGTTTAAGCGATCCATCATGCCGCGTAGCGGCGCAGACGCAAGGCGAACTGCTCAAGACTGTCAATGCCACTTTGCTGAGCACGCTGGCACCAGGCGCGCAGATCCGCGAGCAACTGCTCGCTCGATGCGCTGGAACTCTCCCAGATGCCGGCCAGCTCACGCTGCATGCGAACCAGAATGGACAGGCGCGAGTTACCCGCTGCCACATTTTCCAGCTCCGCACGCTGCTCAGGGGCCAGAACATCGTCGCCACGACCGATCCAGTCGTTGCAGCTTTCCAACAAGGCCCACGAGCAATTGGGATTGTCTTTGTTCACCTGTGGCTTTAAACGGGCGATCTCTTCCGATGCGGTGGTTTTGATGATGTCCGCATAGCGCGCCAAAATTTCGTAGCGGTGCGTGATCACGCCTTGCAGGGTGGACAGACTGATACTTTCCACGGGGGCATTCGACGGCACACTCGGTTCCAGACGCAGCTTGGGAGCCACCTTCTTGACCTTGGCCAACCCCAGTGCCTTGAACACCGTGATATAGCACCAGCCCAGATCAAACTCGTACCATTTGCTGGAGAACTTGGCCGATGTACCGTAAGCGTGGTGGTTGTTGTGCAGTTCCTCGCCGCCAATGATGATGCCCCACGGGAACACATTGGTGCTGGTATCGGGACTGGCAAAGTTGCGGTAACCGATCGCATGACCCAGACCGTTCACCACACCGGCTGCCCAGAAAGGAATCCAGGCCATCTGGATCGCCCAGACAGTCAGACCCAGCAGGCCGAAGAGGAACAGGTCAATACCCAGCATGATGGTAATACCCAGCATGCTGTACTTGCTGTACAGGTTGCGCTCGAGCCAGTCATCGGGGGTACCGTGACCGAAACGCTTGAGGGTTTCCGGATTGGTGGCTTCCTGGCGGTAAAGCTCTGCGCCACGGAAAAACACCTGGCCCAGGCCAAAGACAACGGGGGAATGAGGATCGCCTTCACGTTCGCATTTGGCGTGGTGCTTGCGGTGAATCGCAACCCATTCCTTCGTGACCATGCCAGTGGTCATCCAAAGCCAGAAACGGAAGAAATGCATCAGCGCTGGATGCAGGTCCAGCCCGCGGTGCGCCTGACTGCGGTGAAGAAATACGGTCACTGCCACAATAGTGACATGTGTCATCGCCAAAATAACGAGAATAAGCTGCCACCAAGACAGTTGCAGCCATCCGTCAGCAAGAAAAGAAAGAAACGATTGCATAGACCCTTTTAGACCTGATTTTTGTTAAGGGAAACTGGAAAAGTGTAGCTCACCTAACCCCTTAACAATAACATTATTTAAGGACGAACTTGCTTTAAATCAAGCACTTTCCGTGATTCGTTCAAGTGCCGCACCAAAGAAACAATCTGTCTGGTGACGGTCCGTGCGCAGATTTAAATAAGGCCCCTCTAGCGCAAGGGCCGGACATTTGTCCTTCAATATTTCCCGGGCGTCCAGCAGTCGGAACTCGGGATGTTTGTCCAAGAATGCCTGCACTTGTTGCTCGTTTTCCTCGGGCAAGAAACTGCATGTTGCGTAAACCAAACGACCTCCTGGTGCAACACAAGCGGCGGCTTGTTCCAGAATGTCGGCCTGCATCTGAGTGTACTGCTCCAGAGCCTGCGGGTGTTGACGCCATTTAAGATCAGGATTTCGACGCAAAGTTCCCAATCCGCTGCACGGTGCATCCACCAACACACGGTGAGCCTTGCCATGCAGGCGACGAACACGCTGGTCGCCTTCTTCCTGAATGACCACCGGTACCACATTGGACAGACCGGCGCGGGCAAACCGCGGCTTGGCCTTGTTCAGGCGCGTGGCCGACACGTCAAAGGCGTACAGGCGGCCTGTGGAGCGCATCAGGGCTCCCAGGAGCAGGGATTTGCCACCGGCGCCCGCGCAGTAATCGATGACCATCTCGCCCCGACGGGGCTCAAGCAAGGCGGTCAGCAACTGGCTGCCCTCTTCCTGAATTTCCAGCTCACCTTTTTCATACTGTGGCCATACAGCGACAGAGGGGCGGCCTTCAATTCGGATACCCCAGGGCGAAAAAGGCATGGCAACCGGTTTGAATCGGGCCATGGGACCGTTTTGCAACTGGCGCAGCACGGTGTCGCGCTCGGCTTTCATGGGGTTGACGCGCAGATCCAGCAAAGCCTGCTCGTTCATGGCGGCCATCAGTTTGTAAGAGTCCGGAATCTCTTTCAGACGCTCTTCCAGCCACTCAGGCAGGCTCAGGCGCACGCCAACTGGCAAACCGTCTACGTTCAGGGCACGGATATGGCTCAGCCACTGACGCTCTTCTTGTGTCAGCCCCAGCGCCAGAGATTCCTGCCCCATCGCGGTAGACAGGCCAAGAATGGCCAGACGACGGGTGGACGGGCCCACGCCGCTTTCTGCCCAATTACGGTACTGGCGCAAGTGACGCAATACGTCGAAAACAGCTTCACGAATCTCGGCACGGTCACGCGAGCCCATTTTGGGGCGTGTACGGGCCCAGCGGGTCAAAGCCAGGTCGGCGGGATGCTTCCATTGCAAAACTTCACCCAGGGCACTGGAAACCTGTTCCAGACGACGCTGTGCCATCGCTCCCGGCTCGGGTGGGCCCGAGGGTTTGTCACGGCGTGCTGCATAAGGACGACCGCGCGCTCCAGACTCGTTACGTTGGTCCGTCGAGGAGGGGCGCTTGCGGTCCGAGCGGCCGCGAGATTGTTGGTGATCAGACATGAATATTCAAAAATTCCAAATAACCCGCTTAAATCAGGCGGGGAAATAAAAGCCGCGATGCGCAAGACCGGCCACCTCGACACGGCCATCGGCATGCAAACGCACGCGCCCCTCGATCAGCCAGCGTACGGCCTCGGTATAGACGTGATGTTCAGTGGCCAGAACGCGCTCTGCCAAGGTTTGTGCATCATCGTTGTGCAAGACAGGCACAATGCTCTGGGCAATGATGGGACCATCATCGAGCACAGGGGTCACAAAGTGCACCGAGCAGCCATGAAACTGCACGCCTGCGTCAAGTGCCTGTTGATGGGTATTCAAACCGGGAAAGCTGGGAAGCAAGGATGGGTGTATATTGATGAGCTTGCCTGCATAGTGCTGAACAAAATCGGTGCTCAGGATGCGCATGAATCCTGCCAGTAGAACATAATCTGGCTGGTAGCGGTCAATCACGCACGCCAAAGCCTGGTCAAAGGCCTCGCGTGTTGCAAATTCGCGATGCGAAACGGTCTGGACAGGCAGCCCTTGACGCTGTGCCCATGCCAATCCGGGCGCATCGGCCTTGTTAGAGATGACCGCCTCGATACGGCCATTTAGGCCCGCTGTCTTGATCAGTTCGCCTATGGCTTGCAAGTTGGAGCCGCGGCCTGAAATAAGCACAACAAGGCGACAAGGTACGGTGGAATCGGTCAAAATCCTGTTTCCCGAGAAATAACGAATCCAAAATTGTAAACTCTCGCTTGTGAAATCTGATCTAAAACTCTATCGCTCTCTGCCACGGCGCAACAGCACGGCCCGCAGCGCGGTCACCATTGGTAATTTTGACGGCGTGCATCTGGGCCACCAGGCCATCTTGCACCGCGTCAATGACGTGGCCCGCCAGCAAGGTCTTAGCTCCTGTGTCATGACCTTCACCCCGCACCCACGCGCCTTTTTCGCGCAGCGCGGCCAACGGCCCGAACTGATACCGACGCAAATCAGCGGCTTGCGGGACAAGGTCGAGGCCCTGCACCAGTGCGGCATTGAACAAATTTATCTGGCCCGTTTCAACCAGGCCATGGCCGACATGTCGGCAGCAACCTTTATTGAAGACATTCTGGTTCAGGGCCTGAATACGGGCTGGCTACTGGTGGGCGAAGACTTCCGCTATGGCCACAAACGCGCCGGCGACATTGAGATGTTGCGCGAAGCGGGCAAACGTCATGGTTTTAGTGTCGAGACCTTGCACGACGTGGCCGATGCCGATGGCCGCCGCATTTCCAGCTCGGAAGTGCGCACCGCCCTGGCCGTCGGTCAACTGGACCGCGCCCGTGCGCTGCTGGGCAAACCTTTTCACATTAGTGGTCATGTCATTCATGGCCAGAAGCTGGGCCGGGATATTGGCTACCCGACACTCAATGTCCGTGTCCCTGAGCACTGTGCCGCCCGCTCGGGCGTGTACGTGGTTCGCGTTCACGGACTGGCCGGGCAGGCTCTGCCCGGCATTGCCTCCCTGGGCGTGCGCCCAACCGTCATCGACCAGGGACGGCTGCTCTTGGAGGTGCATTTACTGGACCAACGCCTGGATGCTTACGGTAAACTTGCCCGTATAGAATTTCTGGAATTTGTCAGGGACGAAGAAAAATTCCCTGACCTCATCACAATGATCGCTGCCATCGACAACGATGCACAACGCGCTCGCGACTACTTTGCTTCAAATGGACTATAAAAACTCTCTCAATTTGCCCGACACGCCTTTTCCCATGCGTGGTGATCTCGCCAAACGTGAGCCGGGCTGGATTAGCCAGTGGGAAGAAAACAAAGTCTATGCAGCAATTCGGCAAGCCAGCGCCGGTCGTCCCAAGTTCATTTTGCACGACGGCCCGCCCTATGCGAACGGTGACATTCACATCGGGCACGCGGTCAACAAGATTTTGAAAGACATCATCGTCAAGAGCCGCAACATGGCTGGCTTTGACGCGCAATATGTGCCTGGCTGGGACTGCCACGGCATGCCCATTGAAGTTCAGATTGAAAAGAAGTACGGCAAGAACCTGCCTGTGGCCGACGTTCAGGCCAAGGCACGTGCCTACGCGCTGGAACAGATCGAGAGCCAGCGCAAGGACTTCAAACGTCTGGGCGTGCTGGCGGACTGGGAGAATCCCTACCTGACCATGAACTTCAGCAACGAAGCCGACGAGCTGCGCGCGCTGTCCAAGATCATGCAAAAGGGTTTCGTCTTTCGTGGTCTGAAACCGGTGAACTGGTGTTTTGACTGTGGCTCGGCCCTGGCAGAAGCCGAGGTTGAATACGCGGATCGCACCGACCCATCCGTGCATGTGGCTTTCCCCTTCGCCCAGAAAGACAAATTGGCGAGCGCTTTTGGCGTAAGCAACGTGGACGATGGCGCCATCGTCATCTGGACCACCACTCCTTGGACCATCCCTGCCAACCAGGCGCTGAACGTCCACCCCGAAATCCGCTACGCCCTGGTCAAACTGGACACGGCACGCGCGACTGGCTCCATGCTGATCGTAGCTGAGGATCTGGTTAAATCCTGTCTGGAACAATGGGGGCTGACCGGCCAGATTGTTGCCACCACGACGGGTGAAGCCCTGAACCTGATCGAATTTGATCACCCGCTGGCCAAGGTGGATGCTGGCTATCAGCGCCGCTCCCCCGTGTACCTGGGCGACTATGTCACCCTAGACAGCGGTACTGGCGTGGTTCACTCGGCCCCTGCCTACGGTATTGAGGACTTTATCTCCTGCAAAGCCCACGGCATGAAGGACGACGATATGCTCAAACCCGTCATGGGCAATGGGCACTACGCTGACAATCTGCCTCTGTTTGGCGGTCAGCTGATCTGGAAGGCCAACCCACAAATCGTGGAAACCTTGCAAAACGCTGGCACTTTGCTCAAGACCGAGCAACACCCACACAGCTATATGCACTGCTGGCGCCACAAAACCCCCATTATCTACCGCGCCACCAGCCAATGGTTTGCCGGCATGGACAAGGAAAACAGCAGTGGCCGCACGCTGCGCGAGATGGCGCTGGAAGCCATTGACAACACCGAGTTCTACCCCTCCTGGGGTCGCGCCCGCCTGCATGCCATGATCGCCAACCGCCCTGACTGGACCTTGTCGCGACAGCGTCAATGGGGTGTACCCATGGCGTTCTTTGTACACAAGGAAACGGGTGAGCTGCATCCGCGCACGCCCGAGCTGATGGAACAAGTCGCTCAACGCATCGAAAAAAGCGGTATCGAAGCCTGGCAGAACCTGGACCCGCGTGAGCTCCTGGGCGACGAGGCCGATCTGTACGAGAAAAACCGCGACACGCTGGACGTGTGGTTTGACTCGGGCACCACGCACGCCACCGTTTTGGGCGGCAAGGATCACACCACGCACGGTTCGCACGCCGACAAGCTGCAATGGCCTGCCGATCTGTACCTGGAAGGTTCGGACCAACACCGTGGCTGGTTCCATTCCTCCTTGCTGACTGGCTGCATGTTGTACGGTCGCGCACCGTACAAAGCCCTGCTCACTCACGGCTTTGTGGTGGACGGCAATGGCCGCAAGATGAGCAAATCGCTGGGCAACATCATCAAGCCGCAAGAGATTGCCGACAAGATGGGCGCCGAAATCATGCGCCTGTGGGCCGCCTCCACGGACTATTCGGGCGAGCTGTCCATCTCCGATGAAATTCTGAAGCGTGTTGTGGAAGGCTACCGCCGTATCCGCAATACCTTGAAGTTTCTGCTGGGTAACCTGGCCGACTTCGATGTCACCCAACATGCAGTGCCTGTTGATCAATTGATCGAGATCGACCGTTACGCCCTGCAAATGACCGCCGACATGCAGGCCGACCTGCTGGAGAACTACAAGCGCTACGAATTCCATCCTATCGTGGCCCGCTTGCAAACCTTCTGCTCTGAAGATCTGGGGGCTTTCTACCTGGATATTCTGAAAGACCGCCTGTACACCACCGCTAAAGAGGGTCAGCCCCGCCGCTCGGCTCAGACCGCGCTGTATCACTTGACCCAGACACTGCTCAAGCTGATGGCCCCTATCCTGTCCTTCACGGCAGAAGAAGCCTGGCGCGACATGCACGGTGGTTCGGTTCCTAGCGGCACCATCTTCACCGAACTGTTCCATGCCTTGCCCGAGCAAGGCGAGCAGTCGGCACTTAGCGCCAAATGGCAGCGTCTGCGCGCCATCCGTGCCGACGTGATGCGTCGTATTGAAGATGTACGCAGCACCGGCGCCATCGGTTCGTCCCTGGCTGCCGAGATCGACATCTACGCCCAAGATCAGGATCTGGAATTCCTGCGCTCCCTGGGCGAAGACTTGCGCTTCATGCTGATCGTTTCCCGTGCCGACGTGCACGCTGGCGAAGGCGACTTGCGCATTGATGTCACCCCTACCGAACAGGCCAAGTGCGAGCGCTGCTGGCACCATCGCCCTGACGTAGGCCAAAGCGCCGAGCACCCCACCCTGTGTGGTCGTTGCGAGGACAATCTGTTTGGCGAAGGCGAAGTGCGTCACCATGCCTGATCAGGACATGGCCTCTTCTCCCGACCAGGCCCGACTGCCCTCCCGGCAGTTCTGGGCCTGGATTGGTCTGGCCGCCTTGATCGTAGGCCTGGACCAGTGGACCAAGCAGTATTTCGACAGCAACCTGTTCTATCAGGAACGTTGGAACATCCTGCCTTTTTTTGACTTCACCCTGCTCTACAACCCCGGGGCTGCGTTCAGTTTCCTGGCCGGCGGCCAGGGCTGGCAACGCTGGTTCTTTGTCGGCATTGCCGCCATTGCCACGGTGTTTATCGTGACCATGCTGCGTCGATCCGCCAAACAGCCCTTGTTCTGCCTGTCACTGAGCCTGATTCTGGGCGGGGCGGTTGGTAATGTGGTCGATCGTCTGATGCATGGTCACGTTGTGGATTTCCTGCTTTTTTACTGGAATCAGTCCTACTTTCCAGCCTTCAACATTGCCGACGTCGCCATTAGCTGCGGCGCTGCCTTGTTGGTGCTGGATGAGTTTCTGCGCATGCGCCGCAACAAACGACAGCGCTCCTGAGTCTGTAAGGATCATGTCCTATGCTTAGCAATAAAAAACTGGTGTTTGGCATCACCGGCGGCATCGCTGCTTATAAAACCGCCGAACTCTTGCGTCGCAGCCAGGACCTGGGCGCCCGGATTGATGTCGTGATGACCGAATCGGCCACGCGTTTTATCAGCCCGGTCACTTTTCAGGCCTTGTCGGGCCGCACGGTCTATACCGATCTGTGGGATGCACGTGTACCTAACAATATGGCCCACATCCAGCTCAGCCGGGACGCAGACGCCATTCTGATTGCGCCGGCCAGCACCAACTTCATGGCCAAGCTGGCCAATGGCCTGGCCGACGACCTGCTCAGCACCTTGTGCATCGCCCGTGGTCATTGCCCGCTACTGCTGGCCCCGGCCATGAACCGGGAAATGTGGCTGCATCCGGCTACCCAGCGCAATGTGGAACAACTACGCCGCGACGGTGTGCATATTCTGGGCCCCGGCACAGGGGACCAGGCCTGTGGTGAAACCGGCGACGGGCGCATGCTGGAACCGGCCCAACTGCTTGCTGAGCTGACGGCGTTCTTTCAGCCCAAACTGCTGGCGGGCAAACGCGTGCTGATTACCGCTGGCCCTACCAGCGAGCCGATTGACCCGGTGCGCGTCATCAGCAACCGCTCCTCCGGCAAGATGGGCTACGCCATTGCACGGGCGGCTCAGGAGGCTGGTGCACACGTCACGCTGGTCTCAGGGCCGGTTGCACTGGAAACACCTTACCAGGTGCGTCGCATCAACGTGGAAACGGCCCGCCAAATGCACGCCACCGTCATGTCTCAAGTGGATGATGCCGATATCTTCATCAGCGTTGCAGCGGTGGCCGACTGGTACGTCAGCAATGCCAGCGACATCAAGATTAAAAAGACGTCTGAACAAGCCACACCAAACCTGCAATTCAGCCCCAATCCCGATATTCTGGCCGAGGTTGCCGCACTGAAGAACGGTCCTTTCTGCGTCGGCTTTGCCGCCGAGACAGACAATTTGATCGAGCACGCCCAGGCCAAGCGCCAGCGTAAAAATGTGCCTTTGCTGGTTGCCAACCTGGCCCAGCGCGCCATGAACGCCGACGACACCGAACTCGTGCTATTTGACGAGCAAGGCCATATGCACTGGCCTGCCCAGGATAAACTGCTGGCTGCACGTCAACTGGTACAAGATATCGCCCAGCGGCTTTAACGCTTTTTCTCTTTTATGATTGCGGGCAGCGCCAAGCGGATGCGCTGCCTCTTTTTTTCAGGATACCGTCTATGCATCGCCGTATTGAAGCTCGCATCGTCAATGATCTGTTGGGCACGACCATTGAAGCCCCCAGCTACGCCACGGACGGCTCTGCTGCCATGGACCTGCGTGCTTGCCTGAGCGAAGCCGTCACCCTGGCCGCAGGCGGCCGCACACTGGTTAAAACCGGACTGGCCATTAATATGATGGACCCTGGTCTGGTTGCCATCGTCGCCTCACGCTCGGGCCTGTCCCTCAAACACGGTGTGCGGGTTGCACAAGGCATTGGCGTGATTGATGCCGACTACCACGGCGAGATCGGGGTGATTCTGGCCAACGACAGCGACCAGGACTATGTCATTCAGCCCGGCGAACGTATCGCTCAGCTCATGTTCCAGCCAGTCGTGCAAGTTGCGCTGCAGTTGGTAAGCGAGTTCTCTACTGAGACAGAACGTGGCACAGGCGGCTTTGGCAGCACAGGCAAGCATTAAGCCTTAAGGCGAGAGAAGGACGCGATGCACACCCGCCTGACCACAACAGCAGGCATCGCTCCTTTACAGCCCTGACACGATGCTCTACACGCGTGCCAGCGCCACGATTCAGACTGACCCAAGCCATTTTCGGACTTCAATGCCCTCTCACAAAACAGGTAGTTCCAACGCTGAACGAGCCACATCAAACAAAACAGCGGCTCAACTCCATCCGCGTAACCGCCATCAGGGCCGTTATGACTTTGACACCCTGATCAAAGAGACACCCGAACTGGCAGCTTTCGTTTTCGTCAATCCCTACGGCGATCAAAGCATCAACTTCGCAGATCCGAATGCCGTCAAAGCCCTGAATCGCGCCCTGCTCAAGAGCTTTTACGGCATAGCACATTGGGATATCCCGGCCAATTACCTGTGCCCTCCTATTCCTGGGCGTGCCGATTACGTGCACTACTTGGCCGATGTGCTAGCCAACAGCAATAAGGGGAGCATTCCCCGCGGTGAAGCAGTGCGTGTCCTTGATATTGGCGTCGGCGCAAATGCCATCTACCCTTTGATTGGTCATGCCGAGTATGGCTGGCAGTTTCTGGGCACGGACATTGACGCAAGTGCCTTAACATCGGCGCGCACGATTATTCATGCCAATCCCGGCCTGTCGGCTGCCATCAAGTTACGTCAACAGAAATCGCCCGCCCATATTTTTAAAGGCATCCTGGGTGCAAATGACTACATTGACCTGACGCTATGCAACCCGCCCTTTCATTCATCGCTCGATGAGGCCTTAAGCGGCAGCCAGCGCAAATGGCGCGGACTGGGCAAGGCGGTGCCTAAACAACAGGCGCCTGTGCTGAATTTCGGTGGGCAACATGCAGAGCTATGGTGTGAGGGTGGTGAAGCACGCTTTATACGCCGCATGATAGAAGAAAGCACGATTGTAGGCCGGCAAGTGCTATGGTTCAGCAGCTTGGTGTCCAAAGCGTCGAACTTACCTGGAATCTTGTCTGCTTTGAGGAAGGCCAAGGCCTTCAAGATACAGACAGTTGAAATGACGCAAGGTCAAAAGCAAAGTCGGTTTGTAGCCTGGACGTTTCTTGACGCTGGGGAACAAGAGGCTTGGCGCAAGGCGCGTTGGCAGTAGGCTCGTAGCAAACGCTGGACGAGATACAGCCAGATAAACAGCGCTTGCGCTGCTAAGGAAGTCTTAGGTGACACAACGCCAACGAGAACACTAGGTCCACACGGTTTCGACCTACCGTACTCTCACGCGCCGCGCCCTCGGAGGCTGCCCGGCTCAATGACGTCAATCCCCCACCACCCAGCAACTCAAGCCTTCAGGCCGTAGGCTTGCCCCTACCGTCCAAATGGACAGAATTGTCGAGGAATGCTTGATTGCGACCGCTGACTTTAGCCTTATAGAGCGCCGCGTCAGCACGCGACACAAGTGTGATCGCGGGTTGAGGATCGCGTGTGTCGAGACAGGTGACGCCCGCACTGATTGTGACAAACCCGATGGGTGAGTCCGAATGCGGGATGTCCAAGGATCGCACGGTGGTGCAAACGGCCTTTGCCAGCTCCAGGGCTTTAGCGCATGGAGTTTCAGGCAAAATAATCGCGAACTCTTCACCCCCGTAGCGGGCCACAAAATCGCTCGAGCGTCGGCCCACCCTCTTGAGGGCCTGCGCCACAGCTCGCAGGCAGTCATCACCGGCTTGATGACCATAGCGATCATTGAAATGCTTGAAAAAATCAATGTCCAGCAGGATTAGCGCAAGAGGATGAGAATGACGACGAGCGCGTGCAATTTCTTCCAGCAAGATTTTGTCGAACTGGCGTCGATTGGCTAAACCCGTTAAACCATCTGTGGAGGCGAGCGACTCCAGCTTCCTGTTCGCTTCTGTCAGGTCGGCGGTTCGAGCCAGCACCTGAGACTCAAGCGACTGATTCAGGTCTTGTAGCGCTGTTTTGCGCGTTATCAGCGTATGCGTCATGCCAGCAAGCGACAGGCTCAAGGAGTCGAGTTCGCGGATTCCACTGGATTTAACAGAAAAATTGACGTCCTCTTTGCCCGCGTTGATCTGAGACGCGGTTCTTTCAATGTCTTGCAACGGCCTGCTGAACCGGACAGCGGCCCGGTCAGCCAGCACGACCAGCAGCAGGGAAAGACCGATTCCGAGCCAGAGCATCTGCTGGTGCAGGATGCTGACGCTGGCAAGTGCAATCTCGCGTGGCTGGCGCACGACAATCGACCATCCAAGGTCTTCCGAGCCTGGGCCGACGATGGCGGCACGAGCTGAAATGTATTCCTTGAACATGTCCTCAGTTAAGGTGAGGTTGAGTGCACCGCTGGCAGATGAGGTACCGAATAGCTCGACTTCACGCGTTCTTGAAAGTGTGTACAGTACTTGCCCTGCCCGATCGACAAGAAAGACATCAATCTGATGACTGGTATGCTCCTGGCTGACACTTTCCTTGATGACCGCTTCGATCCACGTCCAATGCGCGTGTGTCGCAATGACTCCAATTATTTCGCCTTGGCTGTTGCGGACCGGGGCGGCAAAGTCAATGAAACGCAGAGGCTCAGACGGGGATGCGGAGGGCTGAAGATGACGAGCCAGAAGTAGGGCTTCATGAACGTCGCCCGTAAACAAGCGTTCTTTACCCCTGATGAACCAAGGGCGAGCACTGACATCAACGCCTTCAAGCAGACCGTCGGAGGCCACAATGACACGACCGTTGATGTCGCTTAGCCCCATCCAGGCGTAAGGCCGATAGCCTTGTTTAACGGCATCAATAATGGTCCGTACAGACTCGGTTTGCCAGTCCTCAAGAGTCAGGGTTGGCAAGCGGCTGATAAGATCGATCTCACGGCGGCGTTCTACCAAACTCTGGGACATCACCCTGGCAATTGAGCGAGAGATTTCTTCCAGCTTGTCTTGGCCGAGGGATGTTAAGGTCTGTGTGGCTCTATTCTCGATCACGACGGAGGACACAAGCCCCAACAGCAGCGAAACTCCACCGAAAATCATGATCAGCCGCTGACGCAAGCTGCGTGTCACTCGTCGCATCGCGAAGCGTCCCAGCATATAGATTAGGTTTCAAGAATTTTACATTGTAGCCTCGAGCGACGTTTTCAGCTGCTTTGTCACGCCATTTGGATGCATTGCTGCTCATTGCCCCTCAGTGTCAGGCAAAGGGCATACAACTTGAGTTGCAGGGCCACACACATGGCCGGTCTCATAAGCGTGAGGCTGGCGCAACCACGAGCGCACTGGATATTCAGGCCTGCCGCCGCAACGGCCCGCAGTAGCGCGATCGCCGTGAGCAGTTAAAGGTACAACTGACCACCCAAGCACTTTTAGCTGTCTCAACGTCCAAACACCATGGCTGCCAGAACAATTGAACGTACCTCGGCCCTACCAGGCGCAAGAACCACCGCAGCAACGATGCTGCGCACAGCATCGTTGGCTAGGCTGGGTCAGCCCAAGAGCTTCAGCAAGGCCTGGGCGGCCGGTTTGGACGAGGCCGGGTTCTGACCGGTGATCAGCAAGCCATCGCTGGCCACATAGGGTTGCCAGTCACCGCCTTTGCTGTAATTACCGCCGTTCTCTTTCAACATGTCTTCCACCAGAAATGGCACAACATCGGTCAGGCCGACAGCCTCTTCCTCGCTATTGGCAAAACCGGTGACGGATTTACCCCGAACCAGCGGCGTGCCATCAGGCGCCTTGACACGACGCAATACGCCGGGTGCATGGCAGACCGCAGCGACCGGCTTGCCGGCGCCCAGCATGGTTTCGATCAGCGCAATGGATAAGGGGTCTTCGGCCAAGTCCCACAATGGCCCATGGCCACCGGGATAAAACACAGCATCAAAGTCGGCGGCGGCAACCTCCTTCAGTTTATGCGTGTTGCCAAGCAAGGCCTGGGCGGCGGGATCTTCCTTGAAACGGCGTGTGTCATCGGTCTGCGCCGCAGGATCGTCGCTCTTGGGGTCCAGTGGCACCTGCCCACCCTGTGGCGACGCGACCGTGATCTGCGCCCCCGCGTCCTTAAAGACGTAATAAGGCGCAGCGAACTCCTCCAGCCAGAAACCCGTTTTTTGACCTGTGTTGCCCAGTTGATCGTGCGAAGTCAGAATCATCAAAATCTTCATGGAGCACCTTCTTTGAATGGAGGACAGAGAAACAAGCAATCGCGCCAGCAGGACCTTACTCACTGGTGATGCCAAGTACCAGCTTACCAAAACCGCTGCCGCTGAGCATGCCAATCATGGCCCGAAGTGGCTGTCACCGACGGTGCTGAGTGATACCCCCGACTCACTCCCCTACCACATTCATTCGCTCGCCCACGCGCTAGCCCACCAACAGGATCATGTCTTGCCGCAGTTTTCACAGACTTGTGTATGCTTTGCTTGTAAATAAGTGGTGCAGGGGGGCATGTAGATTCACCACGGTTTCACGCGAAGAACGGCACGCAGACAACCATACTGGCGTCAATATCGCATGACTGTTGATCCTGATGATGGTTAATTAGATGCCGGGACTGACAGCGCGCGCTTCATGCTTCACTTAAACAGGCCATACGTCATACGACCGGCACCGTACGCAACCACACACCAATCTGGGGCTATCTATGAGACATACTGAAAGACACAAGACGCACCGTACAGGCTGGCTTCGAGCCGCTGTTTTAGGGGCGAATGACGGGATTGTCTCGACAGCCAGCTTGGTCTTGGGGGTGGCGGCCACAGGAGCAAGTGCCAAGAGCATTCTTGTTGCAGGCGTTGCCAGCCTGGTCGCTGGTGCCATGTCCATGGCGGCCGGTGAGTATGTATCAGTCAGTTCACAAGCCGATACAGAGAGCGCAGATCTGGCCCGCGAGAAAGCAGAACTGGCGAAGAACCCTGAGCAGGAACATGCCGAACTCACAGCCATTTATATCAATCGGGGCCTGGATGAAAATCTGGCGTCACATGTCGCGACCCAGCTAATGGCCCACGACGCACTCGGGGCCCATGCGCGAGACGAGCTTGGCATATCAGAGACCTTGGCGGCCAAACCGGTACAGGCCGCACTGGCCTCGGCTGCGACATTTGCCGCAGGTGCCCTGCTGCCTTTGCTGGTGGTTCTGCTGCTGCCGACGGCTGCACTCATGTGGTATGTCGCAGGCAGCTCGCTGCTCTTTCTCGCCCTTCTAGGCTTGATCGCCGCCAAGGCAGGTGGCGCTCCGCTATTCGTCTCGACCGCCCGCGTGACCTTCTGGGGGGCATTGGCGATGGGGCTAACGGCTGGCGTCGGTGCTTTGTTTGGTGTGGCTGCTTAATTGCAGGACCTTCTTTGACAATGCCAGATGGATATCCCCAGTAGAACGATAACGTTCAGCTCATCAAGGCAGCTTTCGGCCTTGAGCAGTCGCTGGCCATCCAATGCGGATTGCGTTCATCAAGACAAGAGAGGCCTACTGTATGCCAGATTGATCGCATCTACCCCTAAGGCTGTTGACTACAGCTATTCCTGCCTTACTATCCCATCTTGCTCATGTTTTGTTTTTCTAAAAAGACACTTGTTGGGCAAATTCTCAGGCATTCCAATGTTACGCGACGGAGATGTTGCCAGAAAACAAAGTTAGGCAAGGAGAGGCTAATTGGAATATATACCCGTTAGGGTCAGCGACATCATCCGGCAGGTAAATCGGGATATTTACCTGCCGGCCATTCAGCGGGAATTCGTGTGGGGGACCGACCGCATCGAACGGCTGTTCGATTCGATTATGGCGGACTTCCCCATCGGTTCGTTCCTGTACTGGAAGTTAGAGCAAAAGAATAAAGACGAGTGGCCGATCTACGAATTCATCCGAGACTTCGACGGCGAGTCGTCGCACAACCCACTGGCGAACATGGCGGGGATCACCAGGGACGTTACTCTCGTCCTCGACGGCCAGCAACGCATCACATCACTCCTGATCGGCCTGAAGGGTTCGTACCGTTACTTCTACTACCGTTGGCGCCAGACCAGCCTCTATCTCAATCTGCTAAAGCCTCCGACGCCGAACGAGGACAACCCGGAGGAGTTGACCTACGGTTTCGCCTTCCGTGAGAGCGGCGATCCTAGTGGCAAAGCCCCGCAGCTTTGGTATCCCGTGGGCCGCATCCTCGACTTCGAGGACGCTGAAGACGCGAAGGCCGACATGAAATCGAAGCTGGCTGAGCTACCGGAAGACCTGCGTGATAACGCCAACAGGCTGATCGGCCGTCTGCACAACCGAATCCACACAACCCTGGTGGGCAACTACTACCAGGAGAAATCTCAAGATTACGACAAGGTATTGCAGGTGTTTGTCCGGGCGAACTCGGCGGGCCAGCCGCTAGAATACTCGGATCTGCTGCTCGCCACAGCGACAGCGAAGTGGGAGACACTGGATGCCCGAAAAGAAATCCATGAGTTCACCGACTCACTCAACGACATCGGGACCGGCTACGGATTCGGCAAGGACTTCGTACTGAAGGCTTGTCTGTACCTGACTGAAGACCTACCCATCCAATATAGGGTGAAGAACTTCTCTCGGAGTAATTTGCGGAAGATCGAGGAAAATTGGGGCGACATCAAGGAGGCCCTGACAACAACCGTGCGGCTGATCTCCCGCTTTGGTTTCAACTCCAAAAACGTCGTTGCCCCTCTGGCACTGCTGCCGATTGCCCTTTACCTGCTTAAGCGGGGCAACCGGACCTTCGACATGTCCTCAAAGGTCGAGGACGCCGAGGCCCAAATCGCCATTCGACAGTGGTTTATCTTCTCGACCCTGAAGAACGCTTTTGGCGGATCGTCGGACACCACGCTGAACCGCCTTCGGGAGTTGTTGAAAGATGCAGGCCCCGATACACCGTTCCCAGCCGACGACCTTTACAAGTCTCTGGAAATTGAGCCAAGGCTCACCGATGCTGAGATCGAGCGCATACTCACCTACCGCTACCAGGGCCGCTATACGAACCTGGTTCTGTCACTGCTCTACCCCGACCGGGACTGGAAGGACGCCGTATTCCACGAGGACCATATATTCCCTCAGTCGGAGTTTCAGATTCGACTCTTAAAACGACGTGGTTACGCTGAATCCAAAGTGCAATCGTATATCGCTAAGTACAACCTGCTCGCTAACCTGCAATTGCTTACCGAATCCGAGAATTTGTCGAAAAACGCTACGCCATTTGAGGAATGGATCAAGACGCGCGATGCTTCTTTTCGACGGCGGCACCTCATACCAGAAATGACATCCTACGTATTTGATGCGTTTGACGAGTTCTACGAGAAGCGCAAAGACAGCATAGTAAAGGCCCTGCAAAGGCTGACCTGATGCACACCACCACTAAGTGAAAAGCGTTGAACAACAGCTTTCCTGAAAGCTCAATGGCGGCAACGGGTCGAAAGCAGCCCTCTCAAGATTAATCTTCACTACTTATAAAACCCAGCACAAAAATCAAAAAGCCAATCAGCTCTGAGCTGATTGGCTTTTTTTTCTAATCCTAAATCCTACTTACGCAGCAAAATCCTCTTCCCCCAGATACGCGGCTCGTACCTTGGGGTCATGCAGCAACTGCGCAGCCGGGCCTTCCAGAATAATCCGCCCCGACTCCATCACATAGCCCCGATCTCCCAGTTCCAATGCCAAGCGCGCATTCTGCTCGATCAGCAAGATCGTCACGCCTTCTTTGGCAATGGTCTGGATCAGCTCAAAAATCCGCTCAACCATGATCGGGGCCAGCCCCATGGACGGTTCATCCAACAGTAGCAAGGACGGCCGGGAAATCATGGCGCGTCCCATGGCCACCATCTGCTGTTCCCCACCGGACAACGTCCCGGCCGATTGTTTTTTACGCTCAGCCAGTCGCGGAAACAGGGTGTAGATACGTTCGATATCCTGGCGTACTTCGTGATGATCCTTGCGGGTATATGCCCCCATGGCCAGGTTTTCCTCAATCGTCAGTTGAGGAAAGATGCCCCGCCCTTCCGGCACCATGACCACACCACGGCGCACGAGCTGGTGTGATGGCAGGCCGACTATGCTCTCGCCCTGGTGTTGAATCTGACCGGCAGCCGCCGGAACCAGTCCGGTAATAGCCCGCAAGGTGGTGCTTTTACCAGCACCGTTAGCACCAATCAGGCAAACCAGTTCGCCTTGCCCGACTCGCAGGTCCAGGCCGCGTACCGCCCGGATGCCGCCATAAGCCACGTCCAGGCCCCGAATATCCAGCATCAACGGTTCTGTGCTCATGCCTTTTCCTCTTCAACGGTAATACCCAGCTCTTTGGCAGCACCCGCACCCAGATAGGCCTCAATCACACGCGGGTTATGCTGGACTTCGGCAGGTTTACCTTCGGCCAATACTTTGCCGTATTCCAGCACCAGGACTCGGTCACACAGGCCCATGACCAGCTTCATATCGTGTTCGATCAGCAGGACAGTAATGCCGTCACCACGGATTTTTTCAATCAGCTGGCGCAGGACGACGGTCTCGGACGGGTTCATCCCAGCGGCCGGTTCGTCAAGGGCCAGCAACATGGGATCGGTTGCCAAGGCGCGGGCGATTTCCAGGCGGCGCTGGTCACCGTAGGACAAGGACCGGGCAATCTCGTTAGCGTGCTGGGCGATGCCCACGTAATCCAGCAACTCGTAGGCACGGGCCTCGATCTGCTCTTCTTCCTGACGAGTAGCGCGGTTACGCAGCACCGCACCCAGCACGCCTGCGCGGGTGCGGACGTGACGACCAATCATGACGTTTTCCAGGGCAGACAAGCTGCCAAACAAACGAATGTTTTGGAAAGTACGCGCAAAACCGGACTCAGCAATTTGATGAGGCTTGCAATCGGTCAGATTACGACCCGCAAAGGTGCAGCGGCCCGACTCGGGGATATACAGGCCCGTCATCACGTTGAACAGCGTAGTTTTACCTGCGCCGTTCGGGCCGATCAGACCGTAAATGTCACCTTTGCGAATGCTGAAACTGACATCGGACAAGGCCTGCAAACCGCCGAAGCGCTTGGACAAGCCTTCTGCCTGCAACAGCACCTCGCCCTCTTTTACGTGTTGGTTCATGGTCACACTCATGCTTGCACCTGCTTCATTTTGCGCTCACGACGGCGCACCGCGGAGGGCCATAGCCCTTCGGGGCGGTAGATCATGACCAGTACCAGAGCAAAACCAAACAGGAGCATACGGATGCCGTCCGGGTCCAGAATCACGTCGCCAAACACGCTTTGCTGCAAGGGCACCACGACGGAGCGCAGCAACTCGGGGAAGACGGAAAGCAGCAAGGCACCCACGATCACTCCAGGGATATGTCCCATCCCTCCCAACACAACCATGCACAGCACGGCGATCGATTCGGTCAGGCTGAAACTCTCTGGGCTGACGAAGCCTTGCATGGAAGCAAACAGACCGCCGGCCACGCCACCAAAGGTTGCACCCATGGCAAAAGCCAGCAGTTTGACGTTACGGGTATTGATGCCCATAGCCTTGGCCGCAATTTCATCTTCACGAATGGCTTCCCAGGCGCGCCCAATACGGGAGTGCTGCAAGCGCACGCAGATGAACACAATCAGCAGGGTGATCAGCAAAAGCAGGTAATAGTACTTTTCCGGCCCGGTTATCCGTATGCCAAACAGGGTTTCCGCTTTACCGAATATGAAATCACCAATCTTGAAGGTATCGACCCGATTGATCCCTTGCGGGCCGTTGGTGATGTTGATGGGCGCATCCAGATTGTTCATGAAGATGCGGATAATCTCACCAAACCCCAAAGTCACGATGGCCAGATAGTCCCCACGCAGGCGCAGCACCGGAAAGCCCAGCAAAACGCCAAATACCGCTGCCAGGGCAATACCGGCTGGCAACACCATCCAGAAGGGCAAATGCAATCCAAAATGTGGCGAGGCCAACATAGCCCAGACATAGGCGCCTACCGCATAGAACGCGATATAGCCCAGATCCAGCAGGCCGGCAAAACCCACCACGATGTTCAGGCCCAGTGCCAGCATCACATAGAGCAAGGCAAAGTTCAGGGTACGGACCCAGCTCTGACCGGCCATGCCCAACACAAAAGGCAAAATGGCCAGCACCACCCCGATCAGCAGCGCGCCGACCCAGACTTTGGCGGGTGTTGCAGGACGCGGCTTCGAACCCGATCCACCCCATGTTTGATTCAGACTCATGCGCGATCTCCCACACGCTCACCCAACAGGCCCGAGGGACGGAAAATCAGCACCAGGATCAGCACGATGAACGAGAACACATCCTGATAGTTGCTGCCAAAGACGCCGTTGGTCAGGTCACCGATGTAACCGGCACCCAAGGCTTCGATCAGGCCCAGCAGCAAGCCACCCAGCATGGCGCCGCCCAAATTGCCAATGCCACCCAGAACGGCGGCGGTAAACGCTTTCAGTCCCAGCATAAAGCCCATGGTGTATTGAGCCACCCCGTAATAAGTGACGATCATCACACCGGCCACGGCAGCCAGGGCCGAACCGATGACAAAAGCGGCGGAAATCACCGTGTTGATGTTCACCCCCATCAAGCCCGCCACTTCCCGGTTCTGGGCAGTGGCGCGCATGGCAGTGCCCAAACGGGTACGATGCACCAGTACCATCAGACCGGACATGATCGCGGCGGCACCGACAATAATCAGAATTTGCAGCAAGCTGATGCGCGCATCGCCCACCTGGAAAACCATGGGCTCAATAATGTGCGGAAAACTCAGATAATTGCGGCCCCAGATCATCATGGCCAAGTTCTGCACAATAAAGGACACACCAATGGCGGTAATCAGCGCCGCCAAACGAGGCGCACGACGCAAGGGCCGATAGGCATAACGTTCGGCGGTCCAGCCTATGCCCATGCAAACAGGGATGGCGGCCAACAAAGCCAAGCCGACCATCAGCCAGGCAGACAAGCCTGCCGGGTCTGCGCCTACCAGCGACAACACCACTGTCGTGGCCAGCATCGCCCCAACCATGACGACGTCACCATGCGCAAAATTAATCAGGCCAATAATTCCGTACACCATGGTGTAGCCGAGCGCCACCAGGGCGTAGACACTGCCCACGGTCAGGCCATTTATTAGTTGTTGTATCAGGATTTCCATAGATTGGGACTCGTGGTCATTGCCCCCTGCCCCGGCGCATGACGATAGAACAGGGAGCGTGGGCCTGCCAGACACAGGCCACGGTAAAGATGAGCCCCGAGGGGCTCAAACTGCAGGCTCAGAAAGGCTTAGTTCGCCTGGCTGACCATGGTTTTCACCATCGTCCACTGGCCATCTTTGACCTCGTAGATGGTGACGGCAATTTCTTTCAGATCACCGTTCTGGTCGTAGGCGATGTTATTGCTGGTCGCACCATTCCGTTTCAGAGCAGCCAGCTTGGGCAGATAGTCTTCAGCCTTGGACGAACCGGCTTCTTTCATGGCCGTAATCATGTTCCAGGCACCGTCATACGCGTAAGGCGCGTAGACACCCGGCTCTGCCTTAAAGCGCGCCTGATAGTCCTTGGCAAACTTCTCGCCAGCAGCCATGGTGGACAAAGGCACACCAGCCAGAGAGGCGTAGGTCCCGTTGGCCGCCCCGCCTGCCAGACGCAAGAAGGTGTCACTGCGGGTCATTTCACCGGATACCAGTGGCGCTTTGATATCCAGCGTTTGCATCTGACGCTTCATGGGGCCGGACTGCGCATCCAAACCACCAAAGAAGATGGCGTCAGGCTGCTTGGACTTGATGTTGGTCAGAATGGAGGTAAAGTCGTTGGCTTTGTCCGTGGTGTACTCACGCGCCACAATCTGACCACCTGCTTTTTCCACGGCACGGGCCACCTGATCCGTCAGACCCTGGCCATACGCGGTACGGTCGTCGATCAGGGCCACTTTCTTGGCGGCCAGATCCTTGACGATGAACTGACCCACGGCAGCGCCCTGCTGAGTGTCGCTGGTCATCATGCGGAAGGTATTGTCGTAACCCTGCTGGGTGTACTCGGGCGAGGTGGCCATGGCGATCTGGGGGATACCCGCGTCGTTGTACACACGCGAGGCAGGAATGGTGGTGCCCGAGTTGAAGTGTCCCAACACGCCATCCACACCCTCGTCCACAATCTGCTGGGCGACCTGAACTGCCGTGCGCGGGTCAGCCTGGTCATCTTTGGCGACCAACTCGAAACGGGCGGTCGCGCCATCAATTTCAATGTTCTGGGCATTGGCCTCTTCCAGCGCCAGCACCAGGCCATTGCGCATGTCTTCACCGTAGTGCGCCTGAGGGCCCGTCAAGGGGGCGGCAAAACCCAGCTTGATGACCTTGTCAGCGGCCAACGCCGGACCTGCTGCCAGTGCCCCAAAAACCGCTGTCGATACCAAGGCCAATTTAAAGCTCATGATGGACTGCATATTGTTCTCCTTCGTTTTTTAATATAGCCGCACTACAAGTGGGCCCGTGCCGTGAGAAAGAACGCAGGGCCGCCGCTCCAGGTGAAATGTGCGACCAAACGTGTGCATAAAAACAGGTGCCTGCCAGATCAACCAACCATCATCAAACTGGCATTACCCCCAGCTGCCGCTGTATTGGTACTGACTGAGACTTCACGCAGCAAACGCTCGACCACGTAGGTTGCGCCCCCCTCCAATTCCTGTGTCAACAAGCCCTGAACCCCGACAATCGGACCGGGGCGCTCAGCCACGTAACCCAGTACCAGTCGAAGTTCGTCACTGTCGCCTTCAAATAAAACAGCATCATAATCTGCCTCACCCAAATCGGACATGGCAATTTGTTCGGCAGGCGCATCCTGCCACGCTCCCAGACCCAGACGATCCAGCAAGACGGGCTGATTACCACTGCGAGTGCAAGCCTCACGCTGCGCCTGCCAGCCCTGCGCACTCACAGGCATGCACAGCACACGCCCACGCGGGTGGAGCTGGTACAGATTGGATTCGCCGGTGGGACCGGGCAAGACCATACCGTGCTGCTGCCAGCTCTGCAAAGGCAGGTTTTGGGGACAGCGACTGAGCAGACGGCGCAGATACAAAGGGCCACCCGCTTTGGGGCCGGTACCGGACAAGCCTTCGCCACCAAAGGGCTGCACGCCGACCACCGCCCCCACCATATTGCGGTTCACATACACATTACCCGCCCGAATGCGTGAGACTACGCGCTCTACGGTTTCGTCCAGCCGGGTGTGAACACCAAAAGTCAGGCCGTAACCACGCTCGTTGATCTGGTCGATCAGGCCATCCAGCTCGCTACGCTTAAAGCGCATCACATGCAGTACCGGGCCAAAGATTTCGCGCTCCAGATCCTTGACCTGCTCAATCTCGATAATCGTCGGCAATACAAAGGTACCGGTCAGGCTGCGGCTTTGCTCGCTTTGGGTAACACGGAAGCCTGCTTCACGCATCGCCGTAATGTGCTCTTCGATACCGGCACGGGCCTCCTCGTCAATGACGGGGCCTACGTCGGTACTGAGCAGATCCGGATTGCCCACGCTCAGTTCCTGCATGGCCCCGTTGAGCATGTTCAGCACGCGGTCGGCCACATCTTCCTGAATACACAACAAGCGTAAAGCCGAACAACGCTGGCCTGCCGAGTCAAAGGCCGAATTCAGCACATCAAACACAACCTGCTCGGCCAGAGCAGAACTGTCGACCACCATGGCGTTCAGGCCACCGGTTTCGGCAATCAGCGGTACTGCCTGCCCGTCGGCCGTCAGGCGCTGGACTAATTGACGATTCAAGCTCAGGGCTACCGCCGTCGACCCTGTAAACATGACAGCGTTAACCTTGTCGCTGGCGGCCAATGGGGCACCTACGGATGGGCCATCACCGGGCAAGAGCTGCAAGGCACCGGGAGCAATCCCCGCCTTATGCAGCAGCTCTACAGCCGCCGCCGCAATCAGGCAAGTTTGTTCGGCCGGTTTGGCCAGAACCACGTTACCGGCGGCCAAGGCCGCCGATACCTGCCCCAGAAAAATAGCCAAGGGGAAATTCCAGGGGCTGATGCACAGCACCACGCCTACAGGACGATACTCATCGTTATCGAAGTCACGCAGCACCTGTCCGGCGTAGTAGCGCAGAAAATCTACCGCTTCGCGCACCTCGGCAATCGCATTGGCGTAGGACTTCCCGGCTTCACGCACCAGCAAGCCCATCAAATCCTGCATATTGTCTTCCAGCAATTGAGCCGCCTGCTGCAAAGCGGCGGCGCGCTCCTGCACCGGCGTTGCCTGCCAGATCGGCGCATAATGACTGGCAGCCTCCAGAGCCTGCTCCACATCCTGCGAAGTGGCATACATGACCTGCCCCACCACGTCCTGATGATTGGCCGGATTGCGCACCCATATCGCTTTGGTTTCGTCCCAGACCGGATTGCCCTGACCCAATACAGGCTGAGCCTGGCGCGGCAAGGCAGCTGTTTGCATCAAGGTGGCAGCCAGCGAACCCAGGCGATGCTCATTGCTCAGGTCCAAACCGGCCGAATTCAAGCGCTGCTCGGCACTCCAGTAAAGCTGGCGCGGCAGGGGAATCTTGTCGTGGGGACGCCCCAATGGTTGCAGGCTCAAGGCCTGGGCCACGGGATCGGCAATCAGTTTATCCAGATCCACATCCGCGTTGCCGATCTGGTTCACAAAGGAGGTATTGGCGCCATTTTCCAGCAGACGACGCACCAGATAGGCCAATAAGGTTTCGTGGGAGCCGACCGGGGCGTAAATACGACATGGACGGTTCAACTTACCCTCTTTGATCGGGCCAACCACTTCCTCATACAAGTCCTCACCCATGCCGTGCAGGCACTGGAACTCATACTGACCCGTGTAATAATTCTGGCCTGCCATCACATAGATTGCCGCCAGCGTTTGCGCATTGTGCGTTGCAAACTGCGGGTATACAGCGTCGGGGGCCTGTAAAAGCTTGCGGGCGCAGGCCAGATAGGACACATCCGTGTGAACCTTGCGCGTGTAAACGGGATAATCTTCCAGTCCATCGACCTGGGCACGCTTGATCTCCGAATCCCAGTAAGCGCCTTTGACCAGACGCAGCATCAGGCGATGGCCACTGCGACGGGCCAGATCAATCAGGTAATCAATCACAAAAGGTGCGCGCTTCTGATAAGCCTGCACCACAAAGCCAATGCCATTCCAACCGGCCAGCGAAGGATCAAAACACAGCTTGTCCAGCAAATCCAGAGAGACTTCAAGACGATCTGCCTCTTCCGCGTCTATGTTCAGACCCACATCGTAGTGATGAGCCAGTTGCGCCAGGGACAATAGGCGCGGATAGAGCTCGCGCATGACACGATCGCGCTGGGCCCGGCTATAACGCGGATGCAAGGCTGACAACTTGATGGAAATACCAGGCCCTTCGTAAATCCCACGTCCCTGACTGGCCCGGCCAATCGCGTGGATCGCCTGCTCATAGGCCTGGTAGTAGCGCTGGGCGTCCTCCGCCGTGGTGGCGGCCTCGCCCAGCATGTCGTAGGAATACCGGAAACCCTGTTCCTCAAACTTTCGACTATTGGCCAGGGCCGACGCAATGGTTTGCCCAGTCACAAACTGCTCGCCCATCATGCGCATGGCAACGTCCACGCCTTTGCGAATCAGGGGTTCGCCACCTTTACCGATCATGCGAGTCAACGCAGAGGACAAGTTCTTTTCGCTATTGATGTTGACCAGCCGGCCGGTCAACATCAAGCCCCAGGTGGCGGCGTTCACAAACAAGGAGGGTGACTCGCCAACGTGCGCACGCCAATCGCCATGGCTGATCTTGTCGCGAATCAGAGCGTCACGGGTGGCACGATCGGGGATGCGCAGCAGGGCTTCGGCCAGACACATCAGCGCCACCCCTTCCTGACTGGACAGAGAGAACTCCTGGATCAGACCTTCGACCCCGCCGCCACGACGCTTGGCACGCAACGCCTTGACCAGACGCGCTGCCAGTTCCTGGGCGCGGGCACTTTGCGATGAACGCGCTGCGCTAAGCAGCAAGGGCAGGCAGTCGGTTTCAGGACGGCGGTACGCCGCGGTAATCGCGGCACGCAGGACACTTTGGGGTTGCACATCTTGGGCAAAACCATAGAAAGGAATGGCCGGCATGACGACGCCATCTTCGGCCAGTTCCGCATCGCCCCCACTTAACAGAGCCAGCTCACTGGGCAGCACACCTCGTTCTATCCCTTCGATATACGACAGCAGCGCTTGTTTATGCAGCCAATGCGGAGTGCATTGCAATTGATCCGCCGCACGCCGCAAACGCTCGCGCAGCTCTATATCGACTTTAATCCCTAAGGTTGTGCTGGCCATGCTTCTTATCCCGGTTACGCTGTATTGACTGCGATATGCCGAAATAATACTGACGGTTAACCTAAATCTGTATTCAGGTTAACCCGCAACAGAACGGGTTAACCTTTTATCTTATGCGGCGCACAGCATAGACTTGCCCAGGTTAACCGGGATAGGTTTACCTTGCATCTGAGCAGCCAATGCATCCGCCCAACGCTGCTGCAATTGACGGTGGGCCGTCACTAATTCAGTAATGCCAGTGGCAGGCTCGGAATCGAGCCAGCGGCACTGCCGAATGGGTGCCTCAAAACCCAGGGGCGTCAAGGTCCAACTCAGTTCCAAGGTGGCACGCTCGCCATACACCGAATCAAAACGTTGAACCAGGACATCAATCTGCCAACGGGGCGTGTTGGTTGCTGCGCTGGCCAACTGGGGCACACCCAGGCGATTTTGCAGACCGGACACCAGCGCCAAGAACATTTCATCGGGCAAAGGCGATGCCCACTGGCTATCGTTCAGCAGCTTGACCTGCCCCCCTGTCGCTTGCGTCAGCACCAGAGAACGACGGTCCAACTGCGCCGGTACATCCAGGCGTCGCAACTGAAACCCTTTCCAGGACTGTGCGGAAACCGCCTTGTCTGCCGGAACTGCCTCTGGGGCCTGCAAGGTGTAATAAGTTGGCGTGCTCGAGGCACAGGCGGTGAGCAAACTGGCAATCGCCACAGGAATCAGTAAACGGGACATCATGGCGCGGGCTCCGGCAACACGTCAGGGGAACGACCTCGCAATACGGCAGAGGGCTGGCTTTGCAAGGTATCGCTTAAATCACGCAAGGATCGCAAGGAGCGCTTGAGCTCACTTAGCGTTTGATCGACAGAGGCATTGAAGGCGGAATCCGAATCGAGCATGGCACCCAGCTTCTGAACAGCCGCATCCATGGATTTAAGGGCTCCATTCAGTTGCGGTACGGTGGTCTTGTCCAACTGCTTGAGCACTTGTCCCAGCTCGGTCAACCCGCTTTGCAGATTCTTGCCAATCTGGTCAAAAGGAACCGCCGCAATCTTGGTGACAATATCGCTGACCTGCTCTTGCAGGCGATCAAAATCGCCAGCAATAACGGGTACTACCAGGGGTTTGGTGGTGTCATCCAATTCCGCGGCAGGCGCTTTGTCAAAGAACTCCAGAGCAATATATTGCTGGCCGGTAATCAGGCTGGCCGGCCGCAATTGGGCACGCAGACCACGTTCAACCATCGGTTTGAACAAGGCGCTGACCGGGTCCTTGTCGTCCGGACGATTCTCCACCACCTGTTCATACAGATGACCGAAGCGCTGCGGATAAATACGCGCTTTCACCAGGGCAAAGAAACGTTTGCGCTCAAAGTCAAACTCCAGATCCACATCATAGACCTGCCCCAGCTCCAGCCCCCGGAACTCCACCTTGGAGCCGGGCACCAAGCCACGCACGGACTGATGGAAATGGAAACGCAGCTCGACGGCCGGGCCATCGGGCTCGGCCATGGCGCGCTCCTGCGTAGGAAACAGCTCGTATTGAGTGTCCGCCTTCGCCACCTCCAAGGGTTCGCCTTCCATCTGATCAAACGCCAGGCCCCCGGCCAGCGCCGAAACCAGCGAATGCGTACGCACATTGAAGCCGGTGGAATCCAAGGACATATTGACACCGCTAACATTCCAGAAGCGTGATCCCTGCGTCACGAACTTATCATTAGGAGCGTCCACGAATACCTGTATGCGCACCCCATTGCCGTCCTCATTCAGTTCATAGCTGCTGACCTGCCCCACCTGGATGCCCTTGTAGTACAGCGGTGAGCCCAAATCCAGCGAACCCAGTTCGGGCGCGGTCAACACATAGCGTTTTCCTGCCCGGCCACTGGTCACCTCGGGCGGACTTTCCAGACCTACAAAATCCAGCTGCTCGGCCTTCTTGTCGACCTCAAAAGGGGCATCCACACCGATGTATACCCCCGACAGCAAGGTGCCCAACCCCGACACGCCACTCAAGCCCAGGCGAGGACGCACCACCCAAAAGCGTGTTCCTTCCTGAGTAATGAATTCCGAGCCGTCGCGCTCCAATTGCGCCGTCACCAGCACCCCTTTTCGGTCTGGTGATACCTGAATGTCCGAGATTGTCCCCACATCCACTTCGCGATAACGCAGCTTGGTCTGGTCCACGGCCAGCCCTTCGGCCGACTCAAAACTGATCGTGATGCGAGGTCCGGTCAGCATCCAGTTACGCAGCACCAATGAGGCACCGACCAGCGCCGCAGCAATGGGCAAGATCCAGATCCAGGAGAATCGGGATTGCTTGGAGGGAATCAGTTTAGGTTGTGCTGGCTCGGTCTGGCCGTCAGGCTGATGTGTTTTTGATTCTTGCACCTTGTTTCCTTCAGGAAGTCGCCTGGGTACCAGGCGGAGACGGCTTTGGTCGCGGTTCTATGAGTAATTCTTCTCGAGGGTCCAGATCCCAGCCCTGGCGAGGGTCATAACTTAACGCGGCCAGCATGGTCAAGACAACAACAATGCCAAAACTCAAGGCCCCCGCGCCGGGAATGATCTGCGATAAGCCCGGAAAGTTCGCCAAGGCTGCCATGAGCACCACGACGAATACGTCCAGCATGGACCACTGCCCGATCAGCTCGACCATATCGTAAATGCGGTTGCGTTGCCGCTGCACCTCATTGCCTCGCCAGCGCCGTCCTATCAGCAGAATCACCAGGGCCAAGAGCTTGGTAATGGGAACGACAATACTGGCAATAAAAACAATCAGGGCCAAGTCCCAGGAGCCCAATTGCCAAAGCTGGATCACCCCACCCAAAATAGTGTGGGCACTCGTGCCCATAATGCTGCGCAGTTCCATGACAGGCAGGACGTTGGCCGGAATGTAAAAGACACAGGCCGTCAGCACCAGCGCCGCCACCCGCGCACGGCTATTGGGTTTGCGTTTGTGAACGGGCGCTGCACAACGGCCACAACGTGAGTTCTGACTGGACTGGACAAACCCGCAATGGGTGCAGGCGCTCCAGGCCGGATACGCTTTCAAGTCCTGGCGGGTTGCAATCGGAACCAGATCACGATCCTCGGCCCAACGCCAAAGTCGGCCTGCCGTAATACGGCTCAGGCCGGTCAGCAAAAAGGTCAGGGCAAAAAATGCATACAAGCCCGGCGCCACCGTCAAATGCCCTATTCCGGCAAACTTCACGATAGCCACGATCAGCCCCAGGAACAACACGGCTGTCATGGACCAGTGCTCAAGATGACTCAAGGCTCTTAGCCCCACTCCGAAATCCGCGGGCAACGGTTTTTCACGGGCGATCAGGTCCAAGGCCCAAAATTGAAAGATCAACTGGAACAAGGGCAGCCAGAACCCCACCAGCCCGGCCATCACGGACAAGCCCCAATACCCTTGCTGCCAGATCAGCAACAAGGCCTTGGGAAAGGTGGGAGCCACCGTTTTTCCCGCCATGCTCAGATGGACGACAGGAAACAGGTTGGCAATCAGAAAAAGAATGAAAACTGCCAAAACCAGCGCTTGCCATTCACGTGGTGAAAAGCGGCTGTGGCGGTACAGTTCGGTATCGCAACGTACACAACGAGCGAGCCCCGCTCCTTGAACGGGGACTCGCTCGTGTACGGTGTCACAATGCGTACAGACGATCAAGGGGCGCGATGCCCTCACGGCTTAGTCGACTAATTCCGGCTCGGGACGCGAAGAAGCCTTGCTGCCGGGCTCATCAGGTCCTGAAGAAGGATATTCCAGTACCACTTCACCGTTCTCGTCCAGATCGACCTCGACCTGCCCCCCATCGACCAGACGGCCAAACAAGAGCTCGTCAGCCAGGGCGCGACGGATGGTGTCCTGAATAAGCCGATGCATGGGGCGAGCACCCATGGCAGGATCAAAGCCCTTGGCAGCCAGATGATCGCGCAAGGCATCCGAGAAGGTCACTTCCACCCGCTTCTCGTGAAGCTGGTTTTCCAGTTGCATCAGGAACTTGTCCACCACGCGCAGGATAATATCGCGCGACAATGGCTTAAAGCCAATAATGGCATCCAGACGGTTGCGGAACTCTGGCGAGAAATGACGCTTGATATCCTGCATTTCATCGCCCGAGCGCTGAGCCTGAGTAAACCCGATACTGGTCTTGTTCAGGGCCTCGGCCCCCGCATTGGTGGTCATGATCAAGATAACGTTGCGGAAATCTGCCTTGCGGCCATTGTTATCCGTTAGCGTACCGTGATCCATCACCTGCAGCAGGATGTTATAGACATCCGGGTGCGCTTTCTCGATTTCGTCCAGCAAGAGCACACAGTGGGGCTGCTTGGTGACCGCTTCAGTCAGCAAACCACCCTGATCAAACCCCACATAGCCGGGAGGCGCACCAATCAGACGCGATACGGTGTGACGCTCCATGTACTCGGACATGTCAAAGCGCAGCAACTCCACGCCCAGCACAAAGGCCAATTGACGAGCCACTTCAGTCTTACCCACACCGGTCGGTCCGGAAAACAGGAAGGAACCGATAGGCTTGTCGGGCAACCCCAGGCCAGAACGGGCCATCTTGATGGCGGCAGCCAGGGCATCAATCGCCATGTCCTGACCGAACACCACCGATTTCAGATCGCGTGCCAAGGTTGCCAGCTTATTGCGATCGTCGCTGGATACGGTCTGAGGCGGAATGCGGGCAATGCGCGAGACCGTTGCCTGGATATCGGCCTTGCCAATAACTTTCTTCTGCTTGGAGCGCGGCAACAAACGCTGCGCGGCTCCGGCTTCGTCGATCACATCAATGGCCTTATCCGGCAAAAAGCGGTCATTGATGTAGCGTGCAGACAACTCTGCAGCCGCAGTCAGGGCAGCCGCCGAATAGCGCACGCCGTGATGCTCTTCGAAGTTGGCTTTCAGTCCACGCAAAATCTGGATGGTCTGCTCAACCGTCGGCTCGGCCACATCGATTTTCTGAAAACGACGCGACAGGGCGTGGTCTTTTTCGAAAATACCGCGGTACTCCGAATAGGTCGTCGCCCCCAGACACTTGAGCTGACCAGAAGACAAGGCAGGCTTGAGCAGATTGGACGCATCCAGCGTACCACCCGACGCCGAGCCAGCGCCGATCAAGGTATGGATCTCGTCGATAAACAAAATGGACTGGGCCGTTTCCTTGAGCTGCTTGAGCACGGCTTTCAGACGTTGCTCAAAGTCGCCACGGTACTTGGTGCCAGCCAGCAAGGCCCCCATATCCAGCGCATACACACGTGCCTGGCTAAGAATGTCCGGCACATCGCCACGCTGAATACGCAAGGCCAGGCCTTCGGCAATTGCGGTCTTGCCCACGCCGGCCTCGCCCACCAGCAAGGGATTATTCTTGCGGCGACGGCACAGCACCTGGATGACACGCTCCACTTCCTTCTCGCGGCCAATCAGAGGGTCAATACGACCCAGGCTGGCTTCGGTGTTCAGGTCGGTGGCGTACAGATCCAGCGGCGACTTCTGGGCATCCGAACGAGTATCGGTTTCCGAAGCGGCGGCCGGTTTGGGTGGCTCGGGAGCGGCAGGCTCCGGATTGGCCTTGGTAATGCCGTGGGAGAGGAAATTGACGACATCCAGACGCGTGACACCTTGCTGCTGCAGGTAATACACCGCGTGCGAATCTTTTTCCCCATACATCGCCACCAGCACATTCGCTCCGGACACCACATTTTTACCGGAGTTACTGGACGATACGTGCATGATGGCACGCTGAATCACACGCTGAAAGCCCAACGTGGGCTGGGTGTCGACCTCGCCCTCGCCAGGAAAAGTGGGCGTATTTTCGTTGATGAATTTACGCAGGTTCTGGCGCAGTGCATCAATATCGGCAGCACATGCTTTCAACACTTCCAGCGTGGAGGCGTTATCGAGCAGGGACAACAGCAGATGCTCTACCGTGATGAATTCATGGCGCGCGGCACGAGCCTCGACAAAGGCCATGTGTAGACTGACTTCAAGTTCTTCGGAGATCATGCTTCCTCCTACACGGCAAGAGTAAAACTAGGGGTTAAGGCTATTCTATGACTAATTTGCCTGATCTGAACAATACGGTAAACCATTAAATGGTCAAGCATCAGGCACCGGTTCCATCACGCACTGCAAAGGGTGCTGTCGCGACTGCGCCAGTTGTCGCACAATTTCCACCTTGGTGGCCGCGATGTCGCGCGGATACACCCCACAGACAGCCCGACCTTCGTAATGTACTTTAAGCATAAGCTGTTCGGCCTGCTCCGGGGTTTTGGCAAACACCCGCTCCAGTACATTCACCACAAACTCCATGGGCGTGTAGTCATCATTGAGCAAGATGACCTGATACATGGGTGGTGGGGCAAGCCGCGCGGATTGGCGCTCTACCGTTGTGGCGCCTTGCTTATCGATCTCAATGGCCATAATACAGAACTAGGTGCTTTCCATAGGTTGACTGGGGGGAACAAAATTCAGCATCATCCGACTGATCGTGTCAACTTCACAAAAAAATGGAGTACCGCGATCACAGGCCCAGGGAGGGGCCGCAAAAAGTATCAACCATACACTAAGTTGAGAGGCAGCAAGCATGTCGGAAACTACCACCACCGCAGGCACTGGAGACAATCAAAAACTATCCGGGACCGTTAAGTGGTTCAATGACGCCAAAGGCTTTGGGTTTATTACACCCGATAACGGCGGCGAAGATCTCTTCGCTCATTTTTCATCCATTCAGATGAACGGGTTCAAGACGTTGAAAGAAGGCCAGAAAGTTCTGTATGAAGTTGCCCAAGGCCCCAAAGGCAAGCAGGCACTTAATATTACTTCGCCTTAAGATTTCTTGCGCTCTCGATTCTAACAAAAGCAGGTTCGCAACACACATGCAGTATCGCACGACGACTACGGGGCCTGCGCGCCCTGTTTTTTTTGCCTGTCTTCTGGCCGCGTTTTGCATCAGCGCCCCGGCCCTGGCAAATGAGACTCTTCCCACCCTGACACTGAAACTGGGTTCCAAACAGATCCAGGCCGAAGTGGTTGATCGCGATGAGACGCGTGCACAAGGTTTGATGCATCGAGAAAGCCTGCCCCCCGATCACGGCATGTTATTTGTATTCGAACAAACCGGAATGCCTTGCTTCTGGATGAAGAATACGCCTTTGCCGCTGGATATTGCCTTCATTACGGATGACGGCACCATTAGCAATATCGAGGCCATGCAACCCTTTGATCTTCAATCCCACTGCCCGGTGCAACCCGTACGCTACGCCCTGGAGATGGAGCAGGGCTGGTTTAAGCAGGCCAATAAAAAGGCCGGTGAGAAGATCACCGGCCTGCCTGCTCTAAAACCCTAGCTTAGACGCGCTCAAGAATCAAAGCCACGCCCTGACCGACGCCAATACACATGGTGCACAGGGCGTAGCGGCCACCAGTACGATGCAGTTGATTGATAGCTGCAATCGCCAAACGCGCGCCACTGGCACCCAGCGGGTGGCCCAACGCAATTGCGCCCCCATTCGGGTTCACGCGCGGATCATTGTCGGCCAGGCCCAGCATGCGCGTGACCGCCAGACCCTGCGCGGCAAAGGCCTCGTTCAATTCAATCACATCCATTTGATCCAAGGTCAGTCCGGCCAGGGCCAGGACTTTCTGGCTGGCAGGAGCGGGGCCAATACCCATGATGCGGGGCTCCACGCCGGCAAACGCCATGGCCACAACACGCGCCCGAGGTGTCAGACCATGCGCCTGCACGCTTGCCTTGTTGGCAACCAACAGTGCGCAGGCCCCATCGTTCACCCCAGACGCATTGCCAGCGGTGACGGTACCATCGGCACGCACGACAGGTTTCAAACGAGCCAGAGACTCCAGCGTCGTAGCACGGGGATGCTCATCCTTGTCCACCACAATGGCATCGCCTTTGCGCTGCGGAATAATTACAGGCGTAATTTCCTCAGCCAGAATGCCGGCCTCCTGAGCAGCGGCCGCACGCAACTGACTGTTGAGCGCAAACAGGTCCTGGTCTTCACGCGACACGTTGAACTGCTGCGCCACATTCTCAGCCGTTTCGGGCATGGAATCCACCCCGTACTGCTCTTTCATGGCCTTGTTGATGAAACGCCAGCCGATCGTGGTGTCGTACATTCCTGCGCTGCGGGAAAAAGCTGTTTCCGCCTTGCCCACGACAAAGGGAGCACGGCTCATGCTTTCCACACCACCGGCCAGGATGAAGGAGGCATCGCCGGCGCGAATCGCGCGAGCGGCCGAACCAATCGCGTCCAGGCCCGAGCCACACAGACGGTTCAGGGTCACACCGGGCACGTCCACGGGCAAACCAGCCAACAGCGCAGACATGCGCGCAACGTTACGATTGTCTTCACCGGCTTGATTGGCGCAACCGTACATCACGTCATCGAGCTTGCTCCAATCGACTTGCGGATTGCGCTTCATCAGGGCTGCGATGGGCACTGCGCCCAGGTCATCCGCCCTCACAGCGGACAGCGAACCACCATAACGTCCGAAAGGCGTACGAATTGCGTCACAAATAAAGGCGTCCTGAGTCATGAAAATCACCCTGATAACTGGAATAAAATGAGGTGAGCGCCCTCTACAGAACGCTCCAAATCTACTGTTTTGATAGTAGCGCCTGAGCATCACGGGTATTTTCCCCGTCCCTGCGGCTGTCCACACCGTGGTCATTTTAACAGAGTGACTTCCGATGCCCCGACCAGCCAACTACGCCCCCCTTGCCAGACCGACCCGCCACAAGACCCCGTGACAGGCTGTCTGGTCACCTTGCTCCGCGGCCCCGGCACACGTCCCGCAATTTCGTTGCGCATGGCATACTTGCCACGTCGACACCCCCTACAGGCTCATCATCATGCTAGGCAACCCCGAAGTCATCAATTATTTGAATCAATTGCTACGCGGCGAACTGGCAGCACGCGACCAATACTTTATCCATTCCCGGTTTTATGAACATCTGGGCTTTACCCGGCTCTACGAGCGAATGAACCATGAAATGGAAGAAGAAACCCAGCATGCCGACGCCCTGATCCGCCGGATTCTGATGCTCGACGGCATTCCTGACATGCGACCTACCGCGTTTGAGCCCGGGCATGACGTAGTGAGCATGCTGCGCAAAGACCTGGATCTGGAATACGAAGTGCGTGCCGCATTGCGCAAAGGGATTGAACTGGCCGAATCCGCCAGCGACTTCGTGACGCGCGACATCATTCTGGCTCAACTGCGTGACACAGAAGAAGACCACGCCTATTGGCTGGAAAAACAATTGGGCTTGATAGAGAAAGTCGGCCTGGAAAATTATCAGCAATCACAGATGTAAAAACCAGCAGACCCCTGCCAGGCTCAAGCCGCGCTTTCCTGAGCAGTCTCAAGGCCAAAAAAAACCGCCAGCATGCGCTTGGCGGTTTTTTATTAGTGGGCAGTCCTCTGATGAGCACTGCCCTTCCCTAAAGCGTTTAGCCCAGGTTCTTGGCCGCAAAATCCCAGTTCACCAGGTTCCAGAAAATTTCCAGGTACTTGGGACGGGCGTTGCGGTAGTCGATGTAGTAAGCGTGTTCCCAGACGTCACAGGTGATCAAGGCAACATCATCGGAGGTCAGGGTCGTGCCAGCGTTGCTGGTGTTGACGATATCCAGGGAACCGTCGGCCTTTTTGACCAACCAGGTCCAGCCCGAACCGAAGTTGCCAACAGCAGACTTGGTAAAGGCTTCTTTGAAGGCATCGAAGCTGCCCCATTTTGCATTGATGGCGTCAGCCAGCTTACCGGTAGGAGCGCCGCCGCCATTGGGAGCCAGGCTGTTCCAGTAGAAAGTGTGGTTCCAGACCTGAGCAGCGTTGTTGAACACGCCACCGGAGGATTTCTTGACCACATCTTCCAGGGAAGCATTTTCGAATTCGGTGCCAGCAACCAGATTGTTCAGGTTGGTGACGTAAGCCTGATGATGCTTACCGTAGTGATACTCCAAGGTTTCTTTGGAGATGTGTGGCTCAAGGGCGTTGAGTTCGTATGGAAGAGCTGGAAGAGTGAATGCCATTTCAATTCCTTCTAAAAAAAAACCGTGTTTGGTATCCAACAAGGACGACGCAGCCTAAAGCAGATCGTGCGTGCGCACCACATCCACCGTCACATGACCGCGACTCAACTCGACATCGAGTCGTTCACCAATCTTTAAGTCTAACGCATTTTTTACAACTTTCCCCTCGCTATCCCTGACTATGGCATATCCACGATTGATGATAAGGCGAGGCGACAAGGCCTGAAGCGTTTGCTGGGCCGCCGCCAGACGCTGGCGACGCAGAATCAGGGCATGAGCCAGGCTTTTTTCCAGCCGCTGGAAAAGCAAGTTCAGACTTTGCTCTCGTGCAGCTACCTGAGGAATGCTGCGCACCAGCCGCGCCTTAAGCGTAGCCAGACGCAACGCCGCCGCCTCGGGAGCTCCTCGGGCCACTCGCTGCAGCCTTTGTGTCAAGTGATCCAGCCGCTGTTGCTGTTGAACCAGCCGCTGATGCGGAGAGACCAGCTTGGCAACGGCGCGATCCAGGCGCAAAGAGGCACGATCCAGGTGACGCTGCACGCCATGACTTAAGGCCCCCAGGCGGGCGAACACCTGCTCGAGCAGTTGATCGCGACCCAGACAGGCCAGCTCAGCCGCGGCCGTCGGGGTGGGCGCGCGCAGGTCCGCCACAAAATCAGCAATCGTAAAGTCTGTCTCGTGCCCCACCCCGCTAATCACAGGGATGGGACTGGCAGCAATCAAACGCGCCAGCCCCTCATCGTTAAACGCCCAAAGATCCTCCAGGCTGCCACCACCTCGCACCAATAGCAGCGTATCAACCTCGGAGCGCTCAATGGCCGTTTCCAGCGCCTGCCGCAACCGGCCTGGCGCGTCAGCACCCTGTACGGGCGCCGGGTAAATAATAATGCGTACATGCGGAGCGCGTCGCTCCAGCGCGGTTAATACATCCCGCAGCGCGGCAGCCGCCAGTGAGGTGATGATGCCGATGCTGCGCGGCAAGCTGGCGATCGGGCGCTTGCGCTCCGGCTCAAACAGCCCCTCACTTTGCAATTGGCTTTTCAGACGCAAGAACGCCTCATGCAAGTCACCCAAGCCGGCGCGCCGCATCCCCTCGACCTGAACCTGAAAGTCCCCACGTGCCTCATACAAGGTGACTGAGCAACGAAACTCGAACCGTTCACCCGCCCGCGGCACAAAACCCACAGCCTGGGCCCGCCCCCGAAACATCACCGCACGCACGGCGGCCTTGTCGTCCTTGATGGAGAAGTACCAGTGTCCGGAAGCAGCCTGAGTAAAGTTGGACACTTCGCCACTAACCCACACCACTGGCATATGCTCATCGAGCAGTTGACTGACGCGGCGGTTCAACTGTGCCACTGTCCACACGACAGGCGCTCTAGATTCTTGATAATGCATCATATTCTTTATTTTTGTTTCGCCCCAAACCACTTTTCCACCGATTCGTATCCACAACTGTCATGTGTTTGTCAAATAGACGCCAAGACAATAGCTTCCGTTCAACACTTGATGCGAAACTTTATGGAAATCCAATAAGTCATTGAAAACAAAAGACATTTTAGAAAAAATACAGATGGTCGAAAATTAGCCAGGGAACCTCTAAACCACCGCCCGAGCCACTATGGGACATTTTATACACAGAATTATCCACAGTTTTTGTGGATAGTTTTAGAACTCCATCTATGACTTCACATACATCAGCGGCGTCCCTGCGTCGGGGGAAGAAAAGATCCTAAAGTGTACTCCGGTCACACCGGAACATTCCCGCAATCCAAACGGGGGCTCTACAATAAGCACTGGTTTACTTCGTGACCGGAAACTCCACCTGTGCTTACTTTGATCCATGCCGCCGGCTGGCCCGTCTGGTTCTTGCTGGCCTGCTCTATTCTAGCCCTGGGACTGATCCTGGAACGCCTGCTGGCCCTGCGCAGCAAACGTATCTTACCGGACGGCCTGGCCCGCCAGATCACTGAGCTGACCGCCCAAAACCGCATACAGGACGAGTCCTTAGCCCGACTGTATGACAACTCCCCCTTGGGCCGTGTGCTGGCTACTGTGCTGAGCAACCGGCATCAGCCTGCCGCTGTGCGCGAGGCGGCGGTCGAGGCGCAAGGCAGAGAGGTCAGCTACCAGTTGAACAAGTACATCCCGGCACTGGGCACCTTGGCCGTGATCGCCCCGTTGCTGGGTCTTTTTGGTACCGTGATCGGCATGATCGACATTTTTGCCGCCTACGACCCCAGCGGTGCCGACCCCAGTCTGATCGCTCGCGGCATCTCCGTTGCGCTCTACAACACCGCTTTAGGGATTCTGATTGCTGTTCCAGCCATGATCTTTCATCGCTACTTCCGTAGCCGTGCAGACTACCTGCTGCATTGTCTGGAATGTGAGGCTGGCGCACTGAACCGCCTGCTAATTCAGAGGGCTGGCTGATGCGCTTTCGCCGAGCACAAGATCAAGACACCCTGGAGCTGAATCTGGTGCCTCTGATTGATGTCCTGCTGGTGGTGCTGATTTTTCTGGCCGCCACCAGCACGTTTGTTCGCTACCGCCAACTGGATGTCTCCCTGCCCCAGGCTCAGGCCCAGGTGTCCCAGGAAGCCGAACTTTTACTGGCCATCAGCCAGGACGGACGGTATGCCCTGAACGGCCTGTGGCTGGATGCCAGTAGCGGCGCTCCACTTCGCCAAGCCCTGACGGGCGAGAAAAGGGATCAAAACACCAGTCTGCTGATTCTGGCCGATGCACAGGCTCCGCACTTTACGGTAGTCCAGGCCATGGAGGCCGCTCGTGAAGCGGGCATCCACCGTATTCACTTTGCCACCCAGGCGCCATGAGTGTGCGCGTGCGCCTGACCAACTGGCTGCATCGCCAGTGGCAGAAGAAAGGCTGGTTCAGCGTTTTAATGCGTCCACTGTCCGTCTTGACCGGTTTTTTTGTCCGACGCAAGCGGCAGCGTTATGAGAACGATCCTCACGCCTCTTACCGCAGTCCGGTGCCGGTGATAGTCGTGGGTAATATCATCGTGGGCGGTGCTGGCAAGACACCCGTCGTGATGGCCCTGACCGAACAATTGCGCGCTTTGGGATGGACACCCGGTATTGTCAGCCGCGGGTATGGCGTAGACATCGGCCCGGCCCCTCGCGTTGGTCAAGGTCAATTAGCCGCAACGCAATTTGGTGACGAACCGGCTCTGCTCGCCACCCAGACCCAGGCACCGATCGCCGTTCATCCTCGCCGCGCTCTGGCCACCCAGGCTTTGCTCCAGACTTTCCCTGCCGTCGATCTGATTATTTCGGACGACGGCCTGCAACATCTTGCCCTGCAACGCGATATGGAAGTCGTGGTCCAGGATGCTCGCGGTGTCGGGAACGGCTTGCTGCTACCGGCCGGCCCTCTGCGCGAAGGCCCCGAGCGTCTGCACCAGGCAGACTGGCTGATCAGCCAGGTTGTGGCCGACCAGCCCCCGCCCGCTATGCCTCAAGCTCCTGAGTCAGGCCGGTCCCTGACCATGAGCCTGCGTCCCTATCAAGTGGAGCATCTCGCCTCAGGTCGTCGCATGGACTGGGCCGCCTGGCTAACAGAGTACCGCCATCAGGATCTGCAAGCGCTGGCAGCGATCGGCCAGCCTGCCCGCTTTTTCACCATGCTGCGCGCCTGTGGTCTGCAATTAAGCCGGACTTTCCCCCTGCCCGACCATGCCGCCTTGCAAGCACAGGACTTTCAGGGCCTGCATGAAGGGCCAGTACTCATTACGCGCAAAGACGCCGTAAAATGCCAGCACCTGAATGACCCACGGCTGTGGGTTGTCGATGTCCAGCCCGTGTTCTCACGCCCAGACTGGATTGCTGAACTGGATAGCCTGCTGCGCGAACGGCGCTCAACCTCACCCTCATTACCCGGAGTTCAATAATGGAAGCTCGCCTACTCGAAGTGCTGGTCTGCCCCTTGTGCAAAGGCCCGCTGCGCCACGACCGCGAACAGCAAGAACTGGTCTGCAAGGCCGACAAACTGGCCTTCCCCATTGTGGACGGCATTCCCACCATGCTGATCAACGAAGCTCGTCAACTAGACGCGCAGGTACCTGCCAGCCGCTGATATGACCTTTTCCGTCATCATCCCGGCCCGCCTGGGCTCAACCCGCCTGCCCAACAAACCGCTGGCCGATATTGCAGGCCAACCCATGATCGTGCGTTGTGCTCAACAGGCAGCGCAAAGCGCGGCGCGTCAAGTCTGGGTCGCGACCGACTCGCCGCAGGTGCTGGAGGCGGTTCAGGCCCATGGTTTCCATGCCCTGCTGACCGATGCCGAACACCCCACTGGCACCGACAGACTGGCCCAGGCGGCAAGACTGCTGGACCTGGCCGAAGACGAAATCGTGGTCAATGTGCAAGGGGATGAACCACTGATCCAGCCTGAGCATATCAATGCGGCTGCCCAGCTTCTGGCCCGCAGCGGACAGGCTGACATTGCCACCTTGGCGGCTCCGATCACCAACGCCGAGACGCTGTTCAATCCCAATGCCGTCAAAGTCGTGTGCGACCTCAACGACCGCGCTCTGTATTTCTCTCGCGCCCCCATTCCCTGGGCGCGTGATGCCCTGGCCCAGGGAGACCGGATATTGGCCGACGAGCTTCCCGCATTGCACCATATCGGCCTGTACGCCTACCGAAATCGCTTCTTGCAGCAATACGCCCAGTTGCCGCGTGGGCCGCTGGAGCATTTTGAGTCTCTGGAGCAGCTCAGAGCCCTGGAAAATGGCTTCCAGATTATGGTTCACCGCCTTCGGGAGATTCCTGCTGCAGGCGTGGACACCGAGCAAGACCTGGAAAGAGTACGCGCTCACTTCGCAAATCGGTTATAAAAGATCTTTTTTCTGCGCTTTCCGAATAAAAAATGCGCTAAATATGCTGCAACGCATCATCAAGCGAGAATCGGATCGACGCATTTCCTGGAGGAATTCATGCGACTCATACTGCTCGGGCCCCCTGGTGCCGGCAAAGGCACTCAAGCTGCTTTCATTACCGAGAAATTTGGTATTCCACAAATTTCCACGGGCGATATGTTGCGTGCCGCTGTCAAAGCCCAATCCCCGCTGGGTGTAGAAGCCAAAAAAATCATGGACGCCGGCGGCCTGGTCTCCGATGACATCATCATCGGGCTGGTTCGCGACCGTCTGAAAGAAGCAGACTGTGAGCCCGGCTACCTGTTTGACGGTTTCCCTCGCACGATCCCCCAGGCCGACGCCTTGAAAGATGCCCAGGTCAAACTGGACTTCGTGATCGAGATCGACGTGCCCGAAGAGAGCATTATCGAACGCATGAGTGGCCGCCGCATCCATGCAGCCAGCGGTCGTAGCTACCACGTCACCTTCAATCCGCCCAAGACCCCCGGCGTGGACGATGTGACCGGTGAACCCTTGCTTCAGCGCGACGATGATCGTGAGGAAACCGTCCGCCACCGCTTGTCTGTCTATCGCGAGCAGACCCGCCCTCTGGTCGATTACTACTCGCAATGGTCAGCCACCGGCGACCCACACGCTCCGGCCTATCGCAAGATTTCCGGCGTGGGCAGCGTCGATGAGATTCGCCAGCGTATCCTGGACGCCCTGGCAAGCTAAGCCAATATTCAACCGGCCCCCAGGGCCGGTTGTTCATTATTCAAGGGAGACAAGCTCATGCAAATCAATAACAAGACTTTTATCGTGACGGGCGGCGCATCCGGTCTGGGCGCAGGCACTGTGCGCATGCTGGTGGAACACGGTGCGCGTGTGGTGATTGCCGACATTCAGGATGAAGCCGGGCAGGCGCTGGCCCAAGAGCTGGGCCAAGATTACCTGCATTGTGACGTCACCTCGGAGCAAGACGCCCAGGCCGTCGTGGATCTGGCTTGCCAGGACAGTGCCCGCCCCCTGTTCGGTTTGGTCAACTGTGCTGGCGTGGCCCCTGCCTCGCGCACCGTAGGACGTAATGGCCCACACACGCTGGAGCTGTTTCAGAAAACCGTCATGATCAACCTGGTCGGCACCTTCAATATGTGTCGTCTAGCCGCCGCTGCCATGAGCAGCAATACCCCCGAAGCCTCGGGCGAGCGTGGCGTGCTGATCAATACGGCTTCGGTTGCCGCCTACGACGGGCAGATCGGACAAGCCGCTTACGGTGCCTCCAAAGCCGGCGTCGTGGGCTTGACCCTGCCCCTGGCTCGCGATCTGGCCCAGACCGGTATTCGTGTCATGACGATTGCTCCCGGCATCTTTGGCACCCCCATGATGTTTGCCATGCCCCAGGAAGTTCAGGACTCCCTGGCAGCCAGCATCCCTTTCCCATCACGTCTGGGTCGCCCTGAAGATTTCTCCCAACTGGTGCAGAGCATCATCAATAATGAAATGCTCAATGGCGAGACCATCCGTCTGGATGGCGCCATTCGTATGGCACCAAAATAACTTTCTGCATCGGCTCCAATGGGTTTGTTTCGCTCGGCGGCCACGATTAGTGGCCTGACACTGCTCTCGCGCATTACCGGACTGGCACGCGATATTCTGATTGCCCGCGCCTTTGGGGCGGGCCCGCTTACCGATGCGTTCTGGGTAGCCTTTCGCATTCCCAACCTGCTGCGGCGTTTGTTTGCGGAAGGCGCGTTTTCGCAGGCTTTCGTTCCCATCCTGGGGCAGGTACGCAAAGAGCACGAGCAGGACAAGGTCCAGCAATTGCTGGACCGCGTTGCGCTGCTGTTGACCTTTGCCGTAATGCTGGTGACCATCATCGGTATAGTGGCGGCGCCGTGGGTCGTCAGCGCCATGGCCAGTGGCTTGACCTCGCCCGAGCGGCACACCGAATTTGGCGCCGCCATCACCATGACCCGCTTGATGTTCCCTTACATCATCTGCATGTCGCTGGTGGCGTTTGCTTCTGCCGTACTCAATACCTGGAGTCGCTTTGCGATTCCTGCCTTCACGCCTATCTTGCTGAATCTGTCCATGATTGGCGCCAGTCTGTTTCTGGCCCAACACATGGAAACCCCCATTTATGCCCTGGCTATCGGGGTGATGGCCGGTGGTCTGGCCCAACTGCTGGTGCAGTGGGCCGCCCTGGCTCGCCTGGGACTGCTGCCACGATTTTCGCTACGGCTGGGAGAAGCACGCCGCGACCCCATCGTGCAACGCATTCTCAAACAGATGCTGCCCGCCATCCTGGGGGTATCTGTGGCGCAGATATCCTTGCTGATCAATACCAATATTGCTACCTGGCTGCAGTCGGGCAGCGTCACCTGGCTATCCTTTGCCGATCGCCTGATGGAGTTTCCCACCGCACTGCTCGGGGTGGCGCTGGGTACCGTCCTGTTGCCCAAGCTGTCTGCCGCCCATGCCGGTCAGGATGACAAGAACTACAGCGCCCTGCTTGACTGGGGCCTGCGCCTGGTCCTGTTGCTGGGTCTGCCTGCTGCACTGGGCATGGCCTTGCTCTCGGATGGTCTGGTGGCCACCCTGTTTCACTACGGGGCCTTTGCCGCTGCCGACGTCGCTCAGACCCGCCTGGCGGTGGGAGCGTATTCAGTCGGTCTGGTCGGCCTGCTGGCCATCAAAATCCTGGCACCCGGCTTTTACGCTCGCCAGGATATCCGCACTCCCGTCCGTATCGCCATTGCCGTTCTCATCATTACCCAGCTCTTCAATCTTGTGCTGGTACCTGCCTTCGCCCATGCGGGACTGGCGCTGTCCATCGGACTGGGGGCCACCGTCAACGCCCTGACCTTACTGGTGATGCTGCGCAAACGCGGCATTTACCAGCCCCATCCCGACTGGTTGCGTTTTTTCCTGAGAATCATTCCGGCCTTGCTCGCCTTGGCCGCGATCCTCGTGCTGGCAGACCGCCACATCGACTGGATCAGTCTGGGGGCAAGCCCCTGGCTGCGTGTACTGGCTCTGAGTGGGGTGTTGGCTGCCAGCGGCATTTCCTATTTCGGTATGTTGTTTATCGTGGGCATTCGGCCCTCTTACTTTACAAAGCGCACTTAGTATCCTAGAATATTTGTCTTTGCCGATTAAACTTTAAAACTTAGGCTTTATTAAAAATGGCTAATACCGCACAAGCACGCAAGCGCGCCCGCCAAGCAGTGGCTCGCAACAAACACAACGCCAGCATCCGTTCCATGCTGCGTACCGCTATCAAGCGCGTTCGCCAGGCTATCGAAGCAGGCGACAAAACTGCTGCTAACGAAGTATTCCGCAAAGCGACCAGCATCATTGATCGCGTTGCCGACAAGAACATCATTCACAAGAACAAGGCTGCCCGCCACAAGAGCCGCCTGTCTGCTGCTATCAAGGCACTGGCCTGATTGCTGAAGATTTTTAATGGTTTAATCGGCCCTGGCCTAAAAACCAGTTAAAAAGGGGTGCTTAGCACCCCTTTTTTATTAGCCACAAAACCATTGCCTGAACGTGCAGGCCAATCATGCTAAGTTATGGATTTGCGTTTTCATGAGCGAGTCCCCATGACACGTCCCATCGTGCTGCAACTGGCATCTTTGGCCCAGCACCCCTATTTTGACGATATCGACCGTCATTTCGAGCGCATCTCCCTTCAAGACCTGAATCAGCTCTCTGACGAGCAGATTGCACGCGTCCAGGTATTGTTAACCAGCGCTGTCACCGCCACCCCCGCTTCCTTGATGGAGCGCCTGCCTGCGTTGCAAGCAATTTGCAGTGTAGGGGTAGGCTACGACTCTATCGACGTCCAGGCGGCCAGGCAGCGCGGGATTCAAGTCAGCACCACCCCCGACGTTCTGAACGACTGCGTGGCCGATATGGCCTGGGCCTTGCTGCTGGACGCGGCTCGCCGCGTCACTGAATCCGATCGCTATGTGCGCGCTGGCCACTGGGACCGACCAAATGGCTTCGGGCTGGGCACGCGAGTGAGCGGCAAGAAACTGGGTATTGTGGGGCTAGGCCGCATTGGACAGACTATTGCCCGCCGAGCCGGCGGCTTTGATATGGAGCTGCGCTATCACAACCGCCGTCCGCGCCACGATGTGCCCTGGCACTATGAACCGTCCCTGATCGAACTGGCCTATTGGGCAGATTTCCTGGTGATCGCCGCCGTGGGCGGTGATGAAACACGGGGACTGATCAATGTCGACGTCCTGAACGCCCTGGGCCCGCACGGGATTCTGGTCAATATTGCCCGAGGCAGTGTCGTCGATGAAACGGCATTGATTGCCGCCTTGCAACAGGGACGGCTGGGCGCGGCAGGGCTGGATGTCTTCGAAAAGGAACCCCAGGTTCCTGCGGCCTTGCGCGATCTGAACCAGGTTGTCCTGGCGCCGCACACCGCCAGCGCCACCCGGGAAACACGCGAAGCCATGCTCTCGCTGACACTGGAAAACATCTTGCAGTTTCAGAAAACGGGCAAGGTACTGACGCCGCTGACACTATAAAAAAACAAGTCGCCTGCCGTTTAACGGGGGCGACTGAGCAGACTGCGCAAAATCAGGATCAGGACTCAACAGGGTCCATATTCTCGGGATCGATACCGCTGATTTTCAAATTATTGTCTTGCGCAAAGCCACAGACGAATTTCCAGGCCAAAGGCTCGAGCTCTCGCAGACGAGCATCCACCACCACGCAGCGCACGCCGTCAATCAGCCGCGGCACCACATAGGGCGAGTAGGTCAAATGGCCACCCATCGCCCCAGCCGGGCGAAACTGGGACATTACACCGGCCAAGCGTTCTGCCCAGTCGCTGGGACGAAAACGCTGATCCTGCCGGGTCACACCATGGATTACAAGTTGCTTCACTGGCTCTGTCATAACAATTAATCGCTCACCGTGCAGTACAGGTCGGCTGCACTTTTTCCTTTGTCGCTCCGCATTGTATCCGATCGCAGCCGCGCAAAGCCCGGGATTCAATAAATTAGCCACTTGACAATTTATTGCCAAGCATTACTTTGCCCTGCCCTTTCTATCCAAACGCCCACCCCCGTCCTGCCCCCGTCAGGGTCCGACTTTGCTCTAAATAGCCGGACAGGTTAAGATGGCTTTCTTTATCCGCAGGATTTTCTTATGGATGCCATCGTGCAAGCAGGACCGCTTCGGCACTTTCTGCAATTTCGCGACTTTTCTCACGACGAAATTTTATATGTGCTGGAACGCGCACGCCTGATCAAAGACAAGTTCAAACGCTATCAGCCGCACCACACATTGCACGACCGCACCTTGGCGATGGTTTTTGAAAAAGCCAGCACCCGTACCCGTGTCTCGTTTGAAGCCGGCATGTATCAACTGGGCGGCTCGGTCATTCATTTGACCACCACTGACTCGCAGCTGGGCCGCTCCGAACCCATTGAAGATACCGCACGCGTGGTTTCGCGCATGGTCGATATCGTCATGATCCGCACCTTCGAGCAGACCCGCCTGGAACGCTTTGCCTCCCACTCGCGAGTGCCGGTCATCAATGGACTGACTAACGAGTTTCACCCTTGCCAGATTCTGGCCGACATCTTTACCTTTATCGAGCATCGCGGCGATATCAAGGGCAAGACCGTGGCCTGGATCGGAGACGCCAACAATATGGCGTATACCTGGCTGCAAGCGGCAGAAATTCTGGGCTTCACGCTGCATGTGTCGGCCCCTAACGGCTACCACCTGGAGTCGGATCGCACCGGCAACCCGGACTCCAGCATTCTGCGCGAATTCGACGATCCCTTGGAAGCCTGCAAGGGCGCGCACCTGGTTACCACGGACGTGTGGACCAGCATGGGTTACGAAGACGAGAACGAAGAGCGTCGCAAAGCCTTTGCAGACTGGTGTGTGGATCAGGAGATGATGGATGTAGCGGACCCGAGCGCCCTCTTTATGCATTGCCTGCCCGCTCATCGCGGCGAGGAAGTCACCGGCGAAGTCATCGACGGCCCACAAAGTGTGGTCTGGGATGAAGCTGAAAACCGCCTGCATGTTCAGAAAGCATTGATGGAGTTCCTGATTCTGGGACGCCAGCAAGCCTGAACACCACAGAGCCACGCCAACGGCTCAACAATGCAAAAGGGGATACGTTGTATCCCCTTTTTCTTTTTACGCCTGAACGTCCAGACCCGCCAAGCGATACCCCACCTGCAGTTCCGTCAGCAGATACTTGGGCTGTGCGGCATCCTGCTCCAGCTTTTGACGCAACTGCATCATGTACACCCGCAGATAATGCGGCCGGTCTGAGTAAGCAGGCCCCCAGGTTTCGTGCAACAAATGTTGATGCGTCAATACCTTGCCATGCCCCCGAATCAGGGCCGTCAGGAGACGAAACTCAATAGGCGTCAAATGCACGGCCTGCCCATCCCGCGTCACCTCATGAGACGCCAGATCGACCTGCACCCCTCCAAAGCGGACCCGCGAGGAGGCTACCTGCACGTTTGGCACCACCAATTGGGAGCGCCGCAACAAAGCGCGTATACGGGCCAACAGCTCCGGCACGCCAAAGGGTTTGGCCAGATAGTCATCCGCGCCGGCATTCAGGGCCGCCACCTTCTCTTCTTCTCGATCCCGGGCAGACAGGACCAGAATCGGAGAATAGACCCAGCCGCGCAGATCGCGAATCAAGTCCTTGCCGTCTCCGTCTGGCAGACCCAAATCCACAATCATCAAGTCGGGACGACGGGTTGCCGCGTCCATACGCGCTTGCGCCAAGGTGCTGGCTTCGATCACGGCCATGCCCTCCTGCTCCAGGGCAATCCGTACGAAACGACGGATATTGGATTCATCCTCCACGATCAGTATCTGGGCTTTGTTCATGTCGGTAGCTCGTCACTCTCCATACGGGGGGCCGCTTTCCAGGGCAGGCGAATCTCAAAGACCACCCCCTGCGGCAAGCGCGGCCTGGCGCTGATCGTACCACCATGTGCAGCAATAATCGTTCGACACAGTCCCAGCCCCAAGCCCACCCCCGCCACGGAGGATTCTTTCTGTCCCCGTGTGAAAGTATCAAACAATCGCTCGGGATCCCCTGGTGGCAAACCGGGACCATCATCGCTGATCAGCAAATACATGGACTGACCCGCCCACACCCCCCTCAGCCAGATCGTGCTGGTATCGGGCGTGTACTTGGCGGCATTATCCAGCAGATTCGTCACTACCCTCTCCAACATGACACCATCGACTTCGACTAACGGCAGGTCCGCAGCGAACTCGGTCACGACCTGACGAGGCTGCAAGGCGGCCGCGCAACGGGCAAGCGCAATCCCCACAATATCGCCCAAGGCATGCCACTCCTTGTGCAGTTTGACTCCTTCATTTTGCATACGGGCCAGGTCCAGCAAGTTGGACACCTGACGACGCAACTCATCAGACTCCACACGTATGGCCCTCGCAATATCGCGCTGTTCTGTTTCACCCAGGCCCTTGGGTTGCTCCAGGGTTTCAGCCAGACCCCGGATCACAGTCAAGGGCGTACGTAAATCATGCGAGACGGCCGACAGCAAGGTATTGCGCATTTTCTCCCCCTCCATGCGCAGCACCGTGTCTTGGGCGATGGCCACATAGTGAATGCGTTCAAGAGCTTGCGCCAATATAAAGCAGCACGCATCCAGCAAGCGCCGCCCATCGGGTGTTCGTAACGAAGCTGCCGCGCCAGACTGTACCACCAGCACACCACGCGGGGCCATCGGGCCTTTCAAGGGCAAGTACAAGGCACTGGCCCCATTCAGGGTTTCAGTTCCCTTGCCCGCCGCTTCCATGTGGTCGAACACCCATTGCGCGACTGAAAGCTCCACAAAGCTCGTATGGCGAGTTGCGACCAGCTGATTATGCTGATCCGGCACAACCAGCACCATCGGCATCTCAAACAAAGGCTCCAGGGTATCGCGGCACACGGCCAGCACCTGCTCCAATGCCAGCGCCCCGGCCAGATCCCGACTGACACGCGTCAACGCGGCCGCCCGGCGCTCGCCATCGCGCGCCGCTCGTGCCTCGGCCTGCAAACGGGCTGCCAGCTGACCAATAATCAAGGCCACCACCAACATCACGCCAAACGTGAAGACATACTGGGTATCCGTAACCGAAAACGAATAGCGGGGTTCCACAAAGAAAAAATCAAAGAAGGCCACCGACAACAGCGAGGCCCACACACCGGCCAACCGTCCCAAGCGCAAGGCGGTAAAGACCACCGTGATCAAAAACAGCATGATCACATTGGAGAGTTCAAAAAACGGCAACAACTGCTCCGCCAGCAAGGTCGTCACCACACAGATGATGGAGGCAATCGACAGGGCTTTGCCCTGCGCCATGGGGGTCTCCAGCTCAAGGGGGCGGATAGGTCGCTGAACCGTATCCACACGCACGAGCAGCAGGCCAATCTCGGGGTTGCTACGCGCCAGCCGCTCCGACAAGGCAGGCCGCCAGGGCCAGCGCGAACGTGCCGAGGAGTTACCCAGAATCAACTTGGTGGCATTGCGTTGCCGTGCGTAGGCCAGGACGGTATGAGCCACATCCTGACCGGCAATATTGGCAAACTCAGCGCCGGCATGCTGCGCACTGGCCGCCAGGCGCACCAGCGCTTCCTGCGCCTTGATCTGACCGCTTTCCGATGGCGTGTCCACATGCAGCACGATCCAGGGCGTTTGCCATTGCTGGGCCAGCCGCGCCCCCTCCCGAATCAGCGCTTCCTGGGCACTGTCCGCACTGACGCACACCATTAACAGTTCACGAGTAGGCCAGACGGTTCGTATGGCATGGGAGATTCGGTAGACATGCACATCGGCATTGACCCGGTCCGCCACGCGACGCAAGGCCAGTTCACGCAAGGCAATCAGATTGCCCCGACGAAAGAAGTGTTGACGCGCCTGGGCCACCGAGTCCGCCAGATACACTTTGCCGGCATTCAAGCGAGCCAACAGATCATCCGGGGGCAGATCCACCAGCAGCACATCGGCCGCACGATCAAATATCCGGTCTGGAACGGTCTCCCGAACCCGCACCCCGACAATGCCCCCCACCACCTCATTCAAGCTGTCCAGATGTTGCACATTCAACGCGGTATACACAGCGATTCCCGCATCCAGCAGCTCTTCCACATCCTGCCATCGTTTGGCATGACGGCTACCCTCAAGATTGGAATGGGCCAGCTCATCGACCAGCAGCAACTGATACCCCGACACAAGGGCCGCATCCAGATCAAACTCGGTGACCACCCGTCCCTGACGCTGATACTCCTTGCGCGCCAGTACGGGCAGCCCCTGCAGCAACGTCTGTGTTTCCTGACGGCCATGCGTCTCCACAATACCAATCGCAACGGACACTCCCTCGGACTGACGCTGATGCGCTTCCTTGAGCATGGCGTAGGTTTTCCCCACACCGGCGCACGCTCCAAAGAAGATCTTGAGCTGCCCCCGGCGAGGCTGGTGCGGGTCCTCGCCAACCACCTGCAACAGCTCATCCGGGTCCGGCCTATCTTCAAGCGACATGGGTCTGTGTACTCCCTGCAGAAAACTGGTAATGATCTTACGCTCTTATCCAAAAAACGGCGTCAGCAGCAGATCAATCAACTTGATGCCGACAAACGGAGCGATCAGCCCGCCCAGGCCGTAAATCAAGAGGTTTCGCTTGAGTAAACGGCTGGCCGGTTCGGCACGGTATTTCACCCCCCGCAAGGCCAAGGGAATCAGAGCGATGATTATCAGGGCATTGAAAATGACTGCAGACATAATGGCAGTGGCCGGGCTGTGCAACTGCATCACATTCAAGGCACCCAGAGCGGGATAAGTGACTACAAAAGCCGCGGGAATAATCGCAAAGTACTTGGCCAGATCATTTGCGATACTGAAAGTCGTCAAGGCGCCGCGGGTCATAATCATCTGTTTGCCCACTTCCACCACTCGCAACAGCTTGGTGGGATTGCTGTCCAGATCGACCATATTGCCCGCCTCTTTGGCCGCCTGCGTGCCACTGTTCATCGCCACAGCCACATCAGCCTGGGCCAGCGCAGGAGCATCATTGGTCCCGTCACCCGTCATGGCAACCAGTCGCCCTTCATCCTGATAACGCCGGATCAACTGCAGCTTGTCCTCCGGCGTGGCTTCGGCCAGATAGTCATCCACCCCGGCCTCGGCCGCGATGGCCGCAGCCGTCAACGGGTTGTCCCCGGTAATCATGATGGTCTTGATCCCCATAGCCCGCAGCTCAGCAAACCGCTCCTTGATCCCGCCTTTGACGATGTCTTTCAGCTCCACCACGCCCAGCGCTTTATTGCCTTCGGTCACCACCAGCGGCGTGCTGCCCCGTCGCGCCAGCTCATTGACCAGACCATCCAGTTCAGACGGAAAAATACCTCCCAACGATTCAATGTGAGCGCGCATCGTGCTCGCCGCGCCTTTTCGGATCTGACGACCGTCAATATCAATTCCACTCATGCGGGTATGGGCGCTAAAGGCAATGGTTCGCGCGCCATGCAGCTCACGGCCTCGCAAATGAAACTGTTGCTTGGCCAAGACCACAATGGAGCGCCCCTCGGGAGTCTCGTCCGCCAGCGAGGCCAATTGGGCGGCATCGGCCAGAGCCTGCTCAGACACCTGCGGCGCGGGCAGAAACGCCCAGGCTTCCCGGTTGCCCAGCGTGATCGTGCCGGTCTTGTCCAGCAGCAAAACATCCACATCCCCGGCTGCCTCGATAGCGCGGCCAGAACTCGCCAGCACATTGGCTTGCATCATGCGGCTCATGCCAGCAACCCCCACTGCCGACAGCAAGGCGCCGATGGTGGTGGGAATCAGGCACACCAACAAAGCAATCAGGGCTGTCATCGTGACAGGTGAACCGTGTCCGGTCAGCACCGTCGCAAAGCTGGAAAAAGGCAACAAGGTGACGCACACCAGCAAGAAGATCAGCGTCAAGGCCACCAGTAAAATCGTCAAAGCAATCTCGTTGGGGGTTTTGCCACGCCTGGCCCCCTCCACCATTGCTATCATGCGATCCAGAAAGGCCTCACCCGGTTTGGCGGTCACCCGCATCACGATCCAGTCTGACAGCACCCGGGTACCGCCCGTGACGGAACAGAAGTCTCCCCCGGACTCACGGATCACCGGCGCCGACTCACCTGTAATGGCAGACTCGTCCACCGAGGCGGCACCCTGCAAAATCTCCCCATCGGCGGGGATAATCTCGCCTGCCTCAACCAACACGTAAGCGCCCGGCAGCAGCTCGTCGCTGGGGACCGGCCAGGCACGGCTATCGCGCGCGGGTTCTTTCAATACCCTGGCCATGACCCGCTTGCGGGTGGAACGCAATGCATCGGCTTGCGCCTTGCCCCGCCCTTCCGCTACGGCCTCGGCCGCATTGGCAAACAGGACCGTAAACCACAACCAGGCCGACACCGACCAGATGAATCCGGCCGGAGCCTCACCCTGGCCCAGCAGAGCCTGCATGCCCAGCAAGCTGGTCACAATGCTGCCCAGATACACCACGCACATCACCGGGTTTTTGAATTGCGCCCGGGGCGAGAGTTTTTTGAAGGCTTCCTTGCACACCGTTCCCCACGGTATGGCGCGCAATGACGATGAATGTCCCGCCTCTTGCATGGCTTTCAGATCAGTAATAGACATAATGACACCTGTTCCTAACGCACGGCGGGCTGAACAGGCTTGACCCTGTCCAGTGCCAGATTAAGCTCCAAGACCTGCACACGCAGCTCGCCCAGCACTCCCCATTGACGGGCCTGGGTGTAGCGATCGATCAAGACCTGGACCTGAGCCAGCGGCATGTCCCGCATCCTGGCAATTCGAGCGGCCTGCAAACGGGCATTGGCTACCGAGATATGGGGATCCAGCCCCGATGCCGACGCCGTCACGGCATCCACCGGCACGGGTGCATCCTCTGCCAAACCGTTCATCAGGCGATAGGCCTTGCTGCGCTCCGCCACAGCATCCAGCAAACTGCTGCTTAACACGCCCTGATTGCCAGCCCCGCTGGCCGCGGCGTTATAGGGTTGGGCAATACTTTGGGAAGGATCTGCCGGGTCCACTCCCACAGTCGCGCTGGGGCGGCCGTGAAAATACGCGGGCTGGCTGAAGTACTGGCCAATCTGGCGGGAGCCTACGACCTGGCCATCACGTTGAATCAGGCTGCCCTTTGCCTGATCCGGGAACAGGGCGGTGCCGATAAAGGTCGTGGCCAAGGGGTAGGCAATGCCCGTCAACAGCATAAAAAACACAGCAGACACCAATACCGGCCGCAACAAGCTTCTCATCGTCGGGGCAGCCAGTGTCGAAACCAAAAAGTGATGGGTAGACATGACGGTCAATCCTCAAAAAGTAATGCCATCGAGCATCAACAGGTGCTCCACAATCGGGCCCAGCGCCAATGCAGGCAGGAACGTCAACCCGCCCACCACCAGAACCACAAAAATCAACAGACCCGTAAATAAGGGGGTAGCCGTCGACAAGGTGCCTGGACCCGCAGGAACCGCTTTCTTGGCGGCCAGCACACCGGCCAAAGCCAGCAAGGGCAGCAAGGTCAGATACCGCCCAACCAGCATCGCCAGCCCTATCGTCGTATTGAAGAAAGGAGTGTTCGCATTAAAGCCTGCGAAGGCTGAACCGTTATTGGCCGTGCCCGAGGTGTAGGCGTAGAGCACCTCGCTAAAGCCATGCGGGCCCATATTGGACAGACTGTCCAGGGTCGAGGGCTGCAGGCTGGCCAAAGCGGTAAAGCCCAGGATGCTGAAGGCATGCGCCAACATGGCCAGCATCACGTACTTCATCTCCCGCGCCTCAATCTTCTTGCCCAGAAACTCGGGGCTGCGCCCTATCATCATCCCCACCAGAAAGACCGTCAAAATGGCGTAGCTGACCAGACTGATAAAGCCCACCCCGATCCCGCCAAACACATTGTTCAGCATCATTTGGGCAATCGGCACCAGACCACCCAAAGGTGTCAGCGACGAATGCATGGCATCGACCGAGCCAGTGGTCGCGGCCGTGGTCACTGTGGCAAACAGACTGCTTTGCGCCACCCCGAAACGCAGCTCCTTACCCTCCAGGTTGCCTCCACCCTGCGTTCTGCTTTGTGTTTGGTCCACCCCCAGGGAAGTCAGCAAAGGATTGCCTGCCTGTTCGGCGCTATAAATCAGGGCCAGAAAGCCCACGAACATCACCAGAAAAGCGGCAAAAAATGCCCAACCCTGGCGACGGCGGCTCAGCATGGTGCCAAAGGCATAGGTCAGGGACGAGGGAACCAGCAACATGCTGAGCATGTGAATGGTATTGGTCAGCGGGGTGGGATTTTCAAAAGGATGGGCCGCATTCATGCCAAAAAAACCGCCCCCATTGGTTCCCACATGCTTGATGCTTTCAAGGCTGGCCACTGGCCCCAGAATAATCTGCTGCTTAAGCCCTTCCAGCGTGTTGACCACGACATCAGACGCCAGTGTCTGCGGCATACCCTGCCAGATATAAAGCAAGGCCAGCAAGAAGCTGCACGGCAAGAGCAGGCGATACAAAGAACGAGTGAAGTCCACCCAGTAGTTGCCAATATCAGCCGAACTTTTCCGGCTTAAACCACGGATGAAACCGCCTGCCGCCGCCAGACCTGTTGTGGCACTGATCATCATCAGAAAGGTGATGGCCGCCATCTGGGAAAAATTGGACAGACTGGACTCCCCCGAATACGCCTGCCAGTTGGTATTGGTCGTAAAGGAGATGGCCGTATTAAAAGCCAGGTCAGGAGACTGGGCCACACGCTGCAGGCTGTCTCCCGGTATCCCGCCCTGCACCCGCAAAAGAACATATCCCAAAAGCAACATGGCGGCATTGCTTAACAACAGCGCCAGCGCATATCGCTTCCAGCACATCTTCTCGTCCGGGTTCACCCCCAACACCCGATACGTGCCACGCTCAATCAAACTGTGCTTCGGGCTACAGAAAAAATGGGCAATCCACTTGCCCACCACCACTAACAAGACCGTAGAGACGGCCAGAACCACCAGGAACTGCATCAAATCGTCCAGCATGACAGCCCCTCTTACAGTTTTTCAAGACCGAGCACAAATCCGGTCGCCATCGCAAAGAATGCGAACAGCACCGCTAAGAATAAAAAATCACTCATATGCACACCTGTTCCAAACAATGAACACTTGCCAACCTGAACTTAGAAGTTTTCGGCCTTGAGCAAGGCATAGAACAAATAGATAAACAGCCCCAGCGATACCCCTGCTGCCAGAACCGTAAAAAAGGACGCTGTCATCCTGAACTCCCGATCAATGCTGACTTGCAGCAGACAGAGACAGTCTAGGAGTGACGGCATAAATTCAGAGCAGTGTTTACTGGCCCACGTATAAAGACGGCATATGGATTTGGACCAGGGCGAGGCCGGCACGCTCCATCAACTGGTCTGTCCAGCGTTGATAGGCCTGTCTGGCAATAAGGTGCAAGGGGCTTAAATGCTGATCCAGGCCCCACAAGATATGTTGTGCATCCTGAGCCGCAGGACCGTATACCTGCTCCAGCTCGTGGCGGCCGTGGTCGCACCACTGTCGGATGCTATCGGCGGTCACTTCCAGATGGCCTTGAAAGGCCCAATGCGGACCCAGGCAGAAACCTTTATTCAAGCAATGAGGACCGTATAAAGTCCGGCTGGCCCCCGAGGGAATCTGGAAGGTGTCGTAATGCCAGTTAAACAGCATGGCACGCTTGGGCAGGCCCATGACACGCTGCGCGTAAGGGCTGCTCCAAACCTGGCCCCAACCTATGTTCGGATATGGGTTGCGCTGCACTTGAGCCCCAAGGCAACGAGCCAGCAGTTGCGCCCCAAAGCAATGGCCCAGAACCGGAACATGGCGCCGAACCGCGTCCTGCAATAGTTCGTGCTCCTGCTCTATCCAGGGCAAACAATCATGGACACTGCGATCACTGCCCAGCACGACCACCCCGCTGTAATCACGAGCGGATACCGGCGCCCCGCCCTCCAGCGGCGACATGCACAAGTGATGGGGAAGACCATGGCTCTCCAGATGATCCAGCAGCACTCCCGGCCCTTGCGTTGCCTCGTGCTGCAAAACAAGAATGGGTTTCATGACGTGAATGCCTGACCGCGCAGGCCTGTTGTTCAGGAGAACTCACTGTAGAACTGGCCGTATCAAGACCAGGATCTGTTTGCGATCAGGCTCGTATAAGTGGCATCAAGGGGATGTCTGCTGCAAACAAAAACACAGTTCGTCATTTGCCTGACATATGCCTTTGCTCAAATGTAATCGTTTTCATTTTGACGGCTGGGTGTCATGGCCAATGTAGGAATACTGGATGTCGCCAGAGCAGCCCAGGTATCGGTTGCCACGGTATCGCGCGTGCTCAATGAGCCAGAAAAGGTGGGCGAAAAGACCCGCCTTCGCGTGCAAGCCGCGATCGACGCGCTGGGGTATGAGCCCAATGCCTCGGCACGCAGTCTGCGCAGCCAACGCAGTCGGGTCATCGGCGTCGTCTTGCCTACCTTGCTCAACCCCGTTTTTGCCGAGTGTTTGAAAGGCATCGCCGATACGGCAGCCCGCGGCGGCTATGCCATCTTGCCCTTCTTTACCGACTACCACCTTGAACGTGAATCCCAGGCAGTCGCCTTGCTCCTGGCCAGCAATGTGGAAGGCATTGTGCTGGTGGTCTCCAACCCGGCTCATTCCCCTGCTTTAGTGCGACTGGGCAAGACTCGCTGTCCCTACGTACTGGCTTACAACCAGCACCCCGAGCATCCTTGCGTCACCGTCAACGGCGAGCAGGCCATGATTGAATTGATCCGCCATCTGGCCACACTGGGCCATCGCCGCATTGCCATGGTAAGCGGTCATCTGCATGTGTCTGATCGCGCCCAGCAACGCAGCCATGGCTATCTAAAAGGAATGGACAAGGCGGGTCTGGCGCCCATGCCACTGCTGGAAGTGCCGTTCATGGATCAGGGCGAAGAGGAGCAAACGCCACATTCTGACGGTGTGCATCTTGCCAGCGTCGCCCGACTTTTGCGCCAGCCCGAACGTCCCACGGCCTTGATTGGCTCCAATGATCTGATTGCCATTCGCTGTCTGCGCACGGCACAACAGATTGGCCTGCAGGTTCCCAACGATATCAGCGTGATCGGCTTTGATGGCATTGCGCTAGGGGCTGAACTGTTTCCGCGTCCGGCCACCATCGCACAGCCCAATGAAGAAATTGGTCGCCAATGCATCGGCCTGCTGCTGGAGGCAGTGGCCCAGCAAAAAACAGTTTCCGCGCAGGCCTCGGTTCTGCTGCCCTACACCTTCGACCGGGGCGAGTCCTGCGCCCCTGCCCCTTGCTCACCAAGGGCCCATACAGGATGAGGCCCCTTTCCTCTGTGGGACTCTTTCCCACCACCCCTGCGTTCAAGCCATTCCCGGCTTTTGCCTGACACCACTTACTAACTGGAGTGATCAACCATGAAACATATGCTGAGCACATTGGCTTGCCGCGTGGCACTGCCCCTGGCCCTGATGACAATGGGAAGCGCAGTCGCCGCGCAGACCGCCATTTGCTACAACTGTCCCCCTGAATGGGCCGATTGGGCCAGCCAGATCGAAGCCATCAAGCAACATACCGGCATTACCGTGCCGCCCGATAACAAGAACTCCGGCCAGTCACTGGCTCAACTACTGGCCGAATCCGCCAATCCGGTCGCTGACGTCACGTATCTGGGCATCACCTTTGCCATCCAGGCCCAGAAAGACGGCGTGACCCAAGCCTATAAACCCGAAGGCTGGGAACAGATTCCGGAAGGATTGAAAGATCCGCAAGGGCATTGGTTCGCGATTCATTCGGGCACCATGGGCATCATGGTCAATAAATCGGCCTTGGGCGATGTACCAGTGCCCACGTCCTGGAACGATCTGCTCAAGCCAGAATACAAAGGTCTGGTGGGCTATCTGGACCCTTCCTCTGCCTTCGTGGGCTATGTCGGCGCCGTTGCGATCAACGAGGCCCTGGGCGGCAATATGGACAACTTTGACCCCGCCATCAACTGGTTCAAGGCCCTGCAACAGAACAATCCCATCGTCCCCAAGCAAACCGCTTATGCTCGCCTGATTTCCGGCGAGATCCCCATCTTGCTGGACTATGATTTCAGCGCCTACCGCGCACAATATAAAGACGGGGAAGATGTAGCATTCGTCATTCCCCAGGAAGGCACGATTGTGGTGCCGTACGTCATGTCGCTGGTCAAGAACGCCCCACATGCCGAACAGGGACGCAAAGTACTGGATTTCGTGCTCTCCGAGCAAGGCCAGGCTATCTGGGCCAATGCCTTCCTGCGCCCGATTCGCAGCAGTGCCATCAGCGAGCAGGCACAGTCACGCTTCCTGCCTGACAGCGACTACGCGCGCGCCAAGGCCGTTAACTACGCACGCATGGCACAAGGTCAGAAGCCTTTTGCTGAGCGTTACCTGGCTGAGGTCCGCTAAGCGGTCCAGACGGAGTTAGCGTATGCAAGCCACCTACCTGCTGCCCCTGTGCTCGGCACCTGCCGTCGCTTTTTTTGCCGCGTTCTGGCTGTTGCCGGCGATACAGCTTCTGGCATTGCCCGCTCAGGAAGGCATAGACACCTACTGGGTCGTGTTGACATCGGGACGGTACTTGCAGGCCCTGCTGCAAACGCTGCTCCTGTCCGCTCTGGTGACCCTGGCCACCTTGGTGCTCGGCGCCATCGTTGGCATCGTGATGGCCCGCCACCGCGTGCCTGCCAAACGCCTGCTGCTCGCCTTGATGACGCTTCCCCTCTCTTTTCCCGGCGTCATCGTGGGTTTTTTCATCATCTTGCTGGGTGGTCGCCAGGGGCTGCTGGCCCAGATCACCCAGGATCTGGGGTTGGGGCGGATCACGTTTGCCTATAGCCTGCTGGGTCTGTTTCTGGCTTATCTGTACTTTTCCCTGCCTCGCGCCATTGCCACCTACACCGCCGCGGCCCAATCCATAGACCGCAATCTGGAGGAAGCGGCCCGCTCCTGTGGTGCCACACGCTGGGATATTGTCCGGGACGTCTGGATACCGGAGCTGGCGCCAACGTCGCTGTCCTGCGGCGCCATCGTATTTGCCACTTCCATGGGTGCCTTCGGGACGGCCTTCACCTTGTCCAGCCGCTACGAAGTCTTGCCCATCACGATCTACAACGAATTTACCAACTATGCGAATTTCACCTTGGCTGCCAGCTTGTCCATATCGTTGGGGCTGCTGACATGGTTTACCTTGTGGCTGGCCCGGCGCGTGGTGCGCGACCCCGCGGTGGTGGTGTGAGGACATTCATGAGCACAAAAATGCTATCCCATCCTCAGCGGCCCGCTCCCCTGCTCCTGGCGCTTACCGGCCTGACCATCCTGTTCCTGCTGGGCCCCATCCTGGTTTCGGTCATGGCAGGACTGGTCAACAACTACCGCATCGGTCTGAAAAGCGGCCTGACGCTGAAATGGCTCGAACAAGTCTGGGCAAACTACGGCGGTACGGTCTGGCTATCGCTGCAACTGGCCCTGCTCTGTGTCCTGGCGGCCATCCTACTGGGACTGCCTTGCGCCTATGCACTGGCCCGTAGCCGCTCCCGCCTGGCTCGCAGTTTCGAGGAGCTGCTGACCTTGCCCGTGGCCGTGCCCGGCATGGCCTCCGCCCTTGCCCTGCTACTGGCTTACGGTTCACTGCAAGGCTTTCGCCAGAGCTTCTGGTTCATTCTGGTCGGTCACATTGTATTTACCCTGCCGTTTATGGTGCGCACCACCACCGCCGCCCTGCAAAAACGCAGCCTGGTTGATCTGGAGGAAGCAGCCCGATCCCTGGGGGCCAGTTTCACTCAAATCTTTTTCGGGATTTTACTTCCCGCCATCTTGCCCGCCGTTGTCGCCGGCAGCCTGATGGTTTTCACCCTGTCGCTGGGGGAGTTCAACCTGACCTGGATGCTCCACACCCCCCTGACACGTACCTTGCCAGTGGGCTTGGCCGACAGCTACGCCTCCATGCGCATCGAAGTGGGTTCGGCCTATACGCTGATTTTTATGCTTGTCATCTTGCCCGTGCTCTGGGCACTGCAAGCCCTGGCGCGCTTGCTGGAGAAACAATATGGAAACTAAACACGTACCCGTGCGCATTGAACAATGCGCCAAAACCTATGCGGATGGCACACGGGGTTTGCACCCCAGCACCCTGGATATCGCCCCGGGTGAAGTCATGGCGCTGCTGGGCCCCTCGGGCTGCGGCAAGACCACCTTGCTGCGGCTGATCGCCGGTCTGGAAATGCCCGATGCCGGTAGCCGCATCCTGTTCGACGGACAGGACGTTACCCATCTGCCGATTGAAAAACGCGAAGTCGGCATGGTGTTTCAACATTACGCCCTGTTTCCGGCCATGACGGTTGAGGCAAACATCGGCTATGGCCCGAAAATCAAAGGCATGGCCCTAGCGGAGCGCCAGCAACGGGTAGGCGAACTGGTCGATCTGATGCGCCTGAATGGTCTGGAAAAACGCCTGCCTTCTGCCCTGTCCGGTGGACAGCGACAACGGGTTGCGATCGCCCGCGCCATCGCCAATCAACCCCGTGTCCTGCTCCTGGACGAGCCCCTGGCTGCCCTGGATGCCAAGCTGAAAGTCTCGTTGCGCGATGAACTGGCCGAGCTGCTGCGACGCCTGCGCATTACCGCCATTCACGTCACCCACGATCAACAGGAAGCCTTTGCCATTGCTGACCGGCTGGCCGTCATGCACGAAGGCCGCATTATTCAAATTGGCGACGGAGAAAGCCTGTACCGGCATCCCGCCCATCCGTTTGTCGCCACTTTCCTGGGGCGCGTCAACGTCCTGCAACGTAACGCACAAAGCCTGTTTCATAACGATGTGCGGCTGGCAGACCTGCACCTGGCCTGCCCCGAGGCTTTACGCGGGTCACAGGAATTACTATTACGCCCAGAGGACATCCGTGTGTGCATGGAGGCACCGGCTGGCTGGGCACGGGCGCGTGTTCAGCAACGCAGTTTTATGGGCGGGCGGGTCCAGCTGACCCTGGAGGTCGCCGGACAAGCTCCCCTGATTGCCGAGGTAGATCGTGACCATGCCGCCGTGCTCGGCAGCACAGTGGGTATTCAGCTCAACCCGGACTCGCTGATACCTGGCTCGGTGCCGATGTCCTGAGGCAGTCACACCTTCCGGTCAGCCCAGGCCTGGTTCCCTTGGGCCCCCACCTGATAACAACACGGAGCGCACAGCGCGACCTGATACCGATGCTCAACACCCTACTGATTCAAATGACCGACCCGCATATACGGGAAGAAGGCCGACTGGCCTACGGACGACTCAATACCGCCCCCTATTTGCAGGCTGCCATCGACCATGCTCTGGCGCTGCCTCAAAGACCGGATGCCATCGTGCTGACAGGCGATCTGACTGACTTTGGGCGAGCCCGGGAATATGCGCAACTGCGCAGATTACTCGCGCCGCTGGACTCGATTCCCGTCTACCTGCTGCCAGGCAATCATGATGACCGGCAGCAACTACGGGAAAGCTTCCCCGACCATACGTATTTGGGCAAAACCGGGCCGGTTTGCTACGGCGTCGATATTGGAGGGCTCAGACTGCTGGCGCTGGACAGTGCCGTCGCGGGAGCCAGCGCAGGCAGCCTGGATCAGGCGCAACTGGATTGGCTGGCTGCTGAACTGGCAAAGCACGCTACACGTCCCACTGTCATTGCCCTGCACCACCCGCCGTTCAACACCCTGATCGGTCATATGGACAGGATTGGCCTGCTGCAGGGCGCTGCGCAACTGGAAGCGATTGTTCGTCAGCACACGCAGGTCGAACGGGTCATCAGCGGGCATTTGCATCGTAGTATCCAGATCCGTTTTGGTGGAACAATAGCCAGCACGGCCCCTTCAGTCGCGCATCAGGTGTGTCTGGACCTGGCTGATGATGCCGCCTCTGCCTGGACGCTGGAGCCGCCGGGCTATGCCGTCCACGCCCTCGATAGCCACGGGCAGATTGTCACTCACACCGCTACGGTGGGCCAGTTCGACGGCCCCTTCGCCTTCCATGAACCCAGTGGCAAACTCATCGACTGATTCGCTGCGCAGCACTTTCTCTGGGTAGCGCGGCCTTGCTGCCCTCCTCAACCCCGGTTGAGGATAGATAGATGCAACCCATTGGTCCGGCGCGATCAGCAAACGCTGAAACGCTTAAACAGGATCGTTACCAGACACACCGGGACTCGCCGCATGCACAAAAATACCCCAATGCCTGATCCAACAGGGATTGGGGTATTTTGTTGGCGCTGCCTCAAACCAGGGCGCTCCGTTCAGAGACACCCCGATCTGCAAGGCAGGTCTTACTTCTTGCTGTCTTTCAGCTGAGGCACAGCCGAACCGGCCGCAGGAGCCAACAGGCCAGCTTGTGTGTAGGTGAACAGCTTGTCGCGTGTGTCCACGATGTCCAGATTGCGCATGGTCAACTGACCGATACGGTCGCGTGGCGAGAACATGCTATCCACTTTTTCCATGCTCAGACGCTCGGCCTTGTAGGTCAGGTTAGGCGAGACGGTATCCAAGATGGAGTAGTCATTACCGCGGCGCAGTTCCAGCGTCACTTCGCCCGTCACCGCACGAGCCACCCAGCGCTGAGCGGTTTCACGCAGCATGATGGCTTGTGGGTCGAACCAACGGCCTTGGTACAACAGACGACCCAAACGCAGACCGTTGATGCGGTACTGTTCAATGGTGTCTTCGTTGTGAATACCCGTTACCAGACGCTCGTAAGCAATGTGCAGCAAAGCCATGCCGGGGGCTTCGTAAATGCCACGGCTCTTGGCTTCGATGATGCGGTTTTCGATCTGGTCGCTCATGCCCAGACCATGACGGCCGCCGATGCGGTTCGCTTCCAGCATCAGTTCCACAGGGTCGGAGAATTCCACACCGTTCAGAGCAACAGGCTGACCTTCCTCAAAGCGCACACGCACTTGTTCAGCAGGCACGGCCACATCGTCACGCCAGAACGCGACACCCATAATGGGTTTGACGATATTGATGCCGGCATTCAGGTACTCCAGATCCTTGGCCTCATGCGTGGCACCCAGCATGTTGGAATCGGTGGAGTAGGCTTTCTCGGCCGACATCTTGTAGTCGAAACCGTTTTCCTGCATGTACTCGGACATCTCGGCACGGCCACCCAGCTCATCAATAAAGGTCTGGTCCAGCCAAGGCTTGTAAATCTTCAGTTCGGGGTTGGTCAACAAACCGTAGCGGTAGAAACGCTCAATGTCGTTGCCCTTGTAGGTGCTGCCATCGCCCCAGATATGAACATCGTCCTCTTTCATGGCGGCCACCAGCATGGTACCGGTTACAGCGCGGCCAATAGGCGTGGTGTTGAAGTAGGTGACACCGCCCGTGGTGATATGAAAAGCGTTGCACTGCAAAGCGGCAATCCCTTCGGCCACCAGTTGCTGACGGCAATCCACCAAGCGGGCCAAGGTGGCGCCGTATTCCTTGGCCTTGCGAGGGATGGCATCGTAATCGGGCTCGTCGGGCTGACCCAGATTGGCGGTGTAGGCGTAAGGGATGGCGCCCTTATTGCGCATCCACAAAAGGGCAGCGCTGGTGTCCAGGCCACCGGAAAAGGCAATGCCGACCTTCTGGCCGACTGGAAGAGATTCAAGGATGGTTGTCATTATCGCGTCAGTAGTGGTGTGCAAGTACAGTTCCGCCTGTCAGGCTCTCGACAAGAGCCCTGCCCGCGGCCGGATCAATATGTCATTATATCGCCTTGACCGACCCTGGACACCTTTGCGTAGCTGGATTTAATTACCCGATGAACTAGAACACGCTTTTTTACCTGGAGACCTGCCATGCCCGAGACACCCGCTCACGCTGCCATCAGCCGCTACCCCGTCCCTGCCCTGGCCGAAATGCCCGACGATATTCGCAGCCGTATTGAAGCAGTGCAGGAAAAATCCGGCTTCATACCCAATGTGTTTCTGGCCCTGGCTCATCGGCCTGACGAGTTCCGTGCCTTTTTTGCCTATCATGACGCCTTGATGGAAAAACCCAGCGGCCTGAGCCAGGCTGATCGGGAAATGATTGTGGTGGCCACCTCGGCGGCCAATCAATGCCATTACTGTGTGATCGCCCACGGCGCGATTTTACGTATCCGCGCCAAAAACCCGCTGGTGGCAGACCAGGTTGCCGTCAACTGGCGCAAGGCCGACATTAGCGCTCGCCAAAAAGCAATGCTGGCTTTCGCTCTGAAAGTCTCGCAAAACGCCCAGGATATTGACGAGGCCGACTTCCAGGCGCTGCACGAGCACGGGTTTAGCGACGAAGACGCCTGGGACATTGCCGGCATCAGTGCTTTTTTCGGTTTGAGCAATCGCATGGCCAATTTCATGTCCATGCGCTGCAATGACGAGTTTTATATGCTGGGCCGTGTGCCACGCTAAACAATGATGCGCTACGCCCTGTTGTGCGCCGGGTGGATTTGTGTGGCGCTGGCCATTGCCGGCGCTATTTTGCCTTTGCTGCCCACCACGCCATTTGTCCTGCTGGCCGCCTGGTGCTTTTCGCGTAGCTCCCCACGTTTTCACCAATGGCTGCTGCATCAGCGCCATCTTGGCCCTTACCTGCGCAACTGGGAGAACGGCCAGGGGCTGACACGCCAGGCCAAGCGTCGAGCATTGATCATCTTGTGGCTGTCGCTGGCAGTGTCCGCGTGGTTGACCAGCCACTTGGGCTGGTACCGTCTGGGTTTGCTGATTCCCGGCATTTTTGCCACCCGTTATCTGCTCCGCAGCAAAACCCTGGATGACACGTCTTCAGACCCTGTGCAAAAATAGCCTGCTTGAACCGATCCTGGCTTCCTTTTTTGCTTGAAGATTCCATGTCTCCTCCTGTCATCTTGCTGGCCGCGGCCTATATCACCAATCCTGCCGGACAAATCCTGCTGGTCCGCAAACGTGGCAGCGCCTATTACATGCAGGCGGGTGGCAAGCTGGAGGCTGGTGAGACACCTTTACAAGCCTTGCAGCGCGAACTGGAGGAAGAGCTTGGGCTGACAGCACAGGAAACTGCGCAGGCCCGCTATGAGGCGTACTTTGAAAGCCCCGCCGCCAACGAGCCCGGCCATATAGTTCATGCCCATGTGTTTACCCTATCAGTAGAGCGCGACATCCAGGCGGCAGCCGAACTGGAGGAAGCCCGCTGGGTCAGCCCTCAAGAAATCCGTTCTCTGACCCTCGCCCCCTTGCTGGCCAATCACATTTTGCCGCGCCTGTGCGCTCCGGCAAGCGCCTGAGAGGTGACTGGGTCTGAGGCGAGCTCTCTTGCGCGGCACAAACCACGAGCCGACTATTTTTTGGCATAATGTCGCCCTTGAGTCTCCTCTTGGGGGACGCAGCTATTTGCCCGGCCAGCCCGCCACGGCGGGCTTTTTTTATTGAGCGCTAATTTATGTCCTCTTTGCCCTGTCAAGGCGCAATCGTCACCTTTACCCTTCAGCAACTGCGTGCCGCCACGCAGGCAGGGGGAATTTTGGGTGTGTCCATCAAAGGACAAGGCAATCATTTTTTTGTACAGGTAGCCACGCGTGCCGGACAGGCGGTGCTGGTCACCGCCCGCAGTAAAGATCCACGCAGCTTCAAAAGCCCCCTGCAAGCCATGGTCTTGCTCAAGCAAGTGGGGATTGTGACCGGCCAGTTTGATCTCACCCAATACTCACCGGACCAACACGAAACCGCTCCTCGCAGTCGTCGCCGTCCTGCCAAGCCCAGCAAACTGGGTTTGCGCTGGAACCGGATTGCAGAACGCATCTCCAGCCCGGCGCAGCCATCCTTGGATGACCCCAGCCTGGATATCAGCGAGGAGCAGACACGCCGCCTGATCGCCCGGCAAGAAAACCAGCAATTAAGCCTGCTGGGCAACTAAGCGCAAGCCTACGGAGTTTTCGGACGTTTCCACCGCATAGGCCGCGTCCAGAGCCTGCGCCAGATCCTGCTGTAAGTGCCCGGGCTCCTCCAGCCCGACATGCAAACGCAGCAGTTGTCCTTCGCCAAACAAGGCACGCCCGTTGCGTTTGGGCATATCGATGGGCAAAGCCAGACTTTCAAAGCCGCCCCAGGACAGGCCAATACCGAACAGCTGCAAGGCTTTAAAAAAGCGTGAGAGCTGCTCGTGGCTCAAGGGCTCGAGCACCACGCCGAACAGGCCAGTTGCGCCGGTGAAGTCCCGCTTCCAGATAGCATGCCCGGGGTGCGATTCCAGTGCAGGATGCAATACCTGACGCACCTGCGGATGATGTTCAAGAAAACGCGCAATCTGCAAGGCGCTGGCCTGATGCTGACGCAGGCGCACGCCTAAGGTGCGCAAGCCTCGCAACGCCAAAAAGGCATCATCTGGCCCCGCTGTCTGGCCAAAATCATGTGCCGCACGGCGCAGCAAAGGCCAGGCCCGCTCATTAGCAGTCGCAACCCCCAGCAAGGCATCCGAATGCCCGGTCAAATACTTGGTGGCGGCCTGTATGGACACATCCACACCGTGCTCAAAAGCTTGGAAAAACAAAGGTGTGGCCCACGTGTTGTCCAGCAATACATAGGCCCCGGCTGCATGCGCGCAACGCGCGATAGCGGGGATATCCTGGATCTCAAAAGTGGCAGACCCCGGGGACTCCACATACACGACCTTGGTGTTGGGACGAATCAGACGAGCGATCCCCTCTCCGATGCAGGGCTCGTAAAACTGAACCTGAATACGCATCCGGCCAGCCAGCACCTGCTGCGCAAACGTGCGCATCGGACCATAAATCGAATCAGGCAAGAGCAAATGGTCACCCACTTCCAGCATGCCCAGCAAGGTGTGGGTACAAGCAGCCAGACCGGAAGGAAACACACTGGCCTGAAATCCCCCTTCCAGCTCGGCCACGGCCTGTGTCAGGGTCTGCAAGGTGGGGTTGGTGAAACGACCATAAGAGGCGTACGGGTTATCAGGCTCTTTGCGCTGTGTCCATTGCTCCAGATTGTCGGCCAAAATGGTCGACCCCCGGCAAATGGGTACATTGACAAAGCCGCCTGACACACGGCTGTCCCGACCCATATGCGTCAAACGGGTATTTTGATAATCGCAATCCTGCATGCTGTTTTCCTGGTCCTGTTCACAAGAGATGAATGGAAACAGTCTACGCAAGAGCAGGCAGGCAATTATTGCCTTTTCACCCTAGGATAAGGAGAATAAATAGAATAAAAATCCTCATCCATCCTTTTTATTGGGAATTTTTTCTTATGCTGGATAAGTTCGACAAGCACATCCTGGAAATACTGCAAAACGACGCCACTTTGCCCATCCAGGACATTGCCGATCGTGTCGGTTTGTCCAGCACCCCATGCTGGCGTCGCATACAACGGTTGGAGCAAGATGGCTATATCGAAAAGCGAGTGGCGCTGCTCAGCCCGGAAAAGCTGAATGTGGGTGTCACGGTGTTTGTGGCCATCAAAACGAATCAGCACAACAAGCAGTGGTACAGCCAGTTTTCCGCCGTGGTCGAGGCCATTCCTCAGATCGTGGAGTTCTATCGCATGAGCGGCGATACCGACTATTTACTACGCGTCGTGGTACCGGACATCAAGAGTTTTGATCGTGTTTACCAGCGCCTGATCTCGGAAATTGAGCTGACCGATGTCAGCTCCAGCTTTGCCATGGAGCAAATCAAGTTCACGACACGCCTGCCCCTGGACTATGCCTGAAGCCTCTTGCCCGCCTCTCAGGCACTCAAGCCCGCCAGCGCCCTAAAAACTGTATTCCACATCCAGGGTCTGACCAATCGTTAGCCTCTGAGCGGGTGACTCGACCAGCATGGCCTGCATGCCGAACAAGGTACCTTGCGCAAACTGGCGACTTTGCGCCAAGGCCAGGCCTGGCTGCGTGCCGATCTCGGCGGTGAGCTGATTCACGTTAGGCATAGGGCAACGAGTACATTGGCGAACGAAGGCAAAACTTAATCCTTCGCTGCTCAGGCCAAGGACATAATCTTCCTCGTAGGCAGGCAGACCCTTGAAAACCACATTGGCACGGAAACGATCGACGGGCACGGCCTGCTCACCGGACTGCTGCACCAGACGATTCAATTCTTCCACGGACGCTTCATTGATAAACAAGAAAGGCAGTGCATCCGCAAAGCCAAAACCCTGTTGCTGATCGCCGATTGAACGCCAGCCCTGTGACTTTTCTTCCCAGGGACGCACACGTTCGGTCAAGACATGACGACGGGCCCGGCTATGCCTGCGCAGCACCCGACATGGGGTTTGCAAAAAATCACTGAACCAGTGTGCGACCAGGTCGCCCTCATCCCGGCCCAAGGTGTCCGAGCTCCAGATACGCACCGACACGGCGACGTTCTCGCCGACCGGCGCGTCCAGAGACCAGGACAAGGTTTCCATACCGGGCGCCTGGACGGTGATTCGCCCATCCTGCACAACAGGGCGAATCAAAGCCATTCGGGGCCAGCGGCGCTGGGTCATGAATACGCCTTGCTGATCGACCACCACCCACTCTCGGTCGTAAGCCAGGCCTGCCACACTCGCCAGCACCCCCTGCGGGTGCGCCTGGGCTGCGCAGGACTTGATGGGATGAGTAAACAAACCGGTAATGGTAATCATGAGTCGCGACAACAAAAGGCAAAAAGACAAGGAATCCATTCTAGATCAGCCAGAACAGGCAGCCCCAAATACCAAGACAAGCACTCCCCACGACGTGGGTCAGAAACATCGCCCTCCGATACCTTTGCCGCTTTATATCTTGACAAAGCCATCGAATCATGTCTTAATGAATGACTGATCGCAGCAACACATCCATTAGATTAAAAATATGCGGTCAAATTTTTTGGAATGTACCCATCTACTTAGGTCCTGCTGACCTTTTGGCATGTCCCCCAAACATGCGGGTATTCATTCACTACGGCGACGACAGCCACATCCAGACTTATTTTTTGCATCGTAGCGGTCTCGCTGCGTCCATTTGCTTGGCAAACGAATAAGGCGCTGTCCATGCCACAACAGAGCTTGTTTGTCTGGTGCATTTGTCGTCCAGTCAGCAAAGATCTACATTGAAATAGTAATGGCCTGGTCTCCGTGTGGAGTCCGGTCCATCATGGTGTCATCAAATCTCAATAAAAAAACGATGTAATGACGCCACACGATAAGGAAAAAAACATGAAAAATATCTATCCAACTGGCTTGATCTCGCGTCCTGAGCATATTGCCCTGAACAAAACCGATATTCGCATTGGCGATACGGTTTATCTACAACCCAAGAACGGCCCGCGCATGGCCGGCACGGTGATCTTCAGTTCACCCGTACATGGCTGCACGACCTACACGGCCGATGCTCACAGTCAGGATGCGAATGTGCGGTTCCGCTTCCGTTTGCAGGACGTGCATCACGTGGCGCCTCGTCATCCTATGCCCGCCTTGAACTAAAGCGATGTGTGCCAGATAATGCGGGGTAAGCGGAATACCCCGCATTAATTTCATTTAAGAACATATAATTACAATTTGAAATAAACATTTCCGCTTTCATCCTAAAATAGTAGCGGCTTGAAACTTATCCGACGCTGTAAAGCGTCCACGACGAGCAGGCGCTCCTATGGCAACGGATATGAACCCAAAGCAGGCGTTCTGCTTGCGCCCATCCCGGCGCCACTCCTTCCTCTCTCGTTTTCTTCTATTCAGCCTGGTCTTGGTCTTGACCCTGCTGGGTACCCGCTTGCGCCATTACGACGCTCTGACCATTTTCTGGCCAGCCGAAGCGGTGCTTCTGGGGCTGTTTCTTCGACGCCCGGATTGGGGGCGGCAGGTTCTTAACTGGACCATTGTGGTAGTGGCCTACCTGTGTGCCGAACTGATTGCCGGCAACCCCTTGCCTATCGCCCTATTACTGACCGTGGCCGACGCCAGCGGCTTGGGCCTGGCTTATTGGCTCATCACGCACAACCCTTTGCTGGATCTATCTTTGCGTCGCCCCCAGGCCATGTTGACCCTGGCTGCCTACTGCAGTCTGGCTTGCGTGGTGTCGGCCTTGCTAGGCGGCCTTGCCTTGTATCTGCATACTCCCCAGCCTTTGTCACTGGCCATTTTGTCCTGGATGCTGACGGGCATGATTTCCTACGCGGCGATCCTTCCGGTCATTCTAACGGCCCCTTCCCGTCCCCTACGCCGTTTTCTGGAATATTGGAATGAACCTCACCTGACAAGCCTGGCTCAGTTGGCACCCGCTTTGTCGTTACTGCTGACCAGCTTATTGAGCCTGCTGATTGACGGCCCAGGCTCAATGGCCTTTCCCGTTCTGCCTTTATTGTGGTGCGCGTTGAGCTATTCGCTCTTTTCCACCACGCTACTGACCTTGTTCTACGTACTCTGGACACTTTTCGCCCTGAACCCGCCGGTGTACTTTCTGCCCAGCCAGTTACACACATCGCTGGATTTGTTGTCCTTGCGGATTGGAATCGCTTCTATTGCCCTGGCCTGCATTACCTGCGCCAGCCTGATGTCGGCACGCAATCTGGCGGTGGAGAAACTCCAGCGACTGGCGCACCGCGATGCCCTGACAGGTCTGCTCAACAAACAGGCCTTTTACCAGCAAAGCCAGGATGCATTGACCCAATGCCGCCTGAAACATATCCCCGTCAGCGTCATTGTTCTGGATATCGACCACTTCAAGCCCATTAACGACACGCATGGCCATCATGTCGGCGATCTGGCCCTGAGCGCCATTACGCAACGCATTTCCTTGGCGTTGCGCGATACCGACTTATGCGGGCGGCTGGGAGGTGAGGAGTTCGGCATTTTGCTGCCAGACTGCGGGGCCGCTCAAGCGCATGCCGTGGCCGAGCGAGTCCGCAAAAGCATCGCCTTGCTGCCGTTTTCTCTGGACAATCAGCAGCAACTGACCATGACCGCCAGCCTGGGGGTTGCCACTCTGGAGCCTTCCACCCTGGATCTGCATGCCCTGCTTCGCCAAGCCGACAAAGCCCTGTATGAGGCTAAACGGGCGGGCCGGGACCAGAGCTTTTCCTACCCGTTCCCCGAACCCCAAACAGGGACTTGACGTTACCCGTAAGCAAACCGATACTGATGTGTCAAAACGAAACAAACCATCAGGGAGCGGTAATATGGCGTCAGTTTATGCCTCACCTTTGTGCCAGGCGTGTTTGACCTTGCCGCACGGAGTAAGCACCAGCCAAGCGCACGCTGATTTGCGCTTACTCGGTCAGCACCCCCCTTCTGCCGACGGGGCGCACGAAACTCAGTACCGTTGCCTGAGCTGTCAGACTCACTGGCTGTTGCGCACCAACCGCTGGGGCATTCCCGAAGGCTTCCGGCTCAAACCTGTATAGGCAAAGCAGAACACATGCACTACCATGACAGCTTTGTCTGTTAGCGATTGCGTATGTCTGCCCTGCTGTTTGATACTGAAACCACCGGCTCCGCCAAACCTCAAGTGATTGAGGCGGCCTGGCTGCGTTTGAGCGACCCTGTCTTCTTGCTGGTCAACGAAGAGTTCGAACAACGCTACCGACCCGATGAGCCCAATACTCTGGGCGCTCTGGCCACGCACCACATTTACGACGAAGAGCTACAAGACTGCCCTTCTCATACCGAGTTCAAGCTGCCTGCCGACACCCAATACATTATTGGTCATAACGTCGATTATGACTGGGGTGTGGCCGCTTACCCGGCGGTCAAGCGCATTTGCACGCTGGCCCTGGCCCGTCACTTGATACCAGGACTGGACAGCTACAGCCAATCTGCCCTGATCTATCATATTGACCGCGCCAACGCGCGTGAGCGTCTGCGTCATGCGCACAGTGCATTGGCAGATGTGCGCAATTGTCTGTCGCTTCTGCAGCATCTGTTGGGCCTGACCCAGAATATTCATACTTGGGAGCAGTTATGGCAGCTCTCTGAACACGCTCGTATCCCGACCACACTGCACTTTGGCAAGCACAAGGGCATGGCCATTGCCGATGTGCCACAAGACTATAAAAACTGGCTGCTGCGCCAGCCGGATCTGGATCCCTATTTAATCAAGGCCTTGAAAGTCTAAGTCTTAAGCTTCGTAAAATCCCTAATGGCTGCCAACCGGCATATGCCCAATGATGAAGGTCCCAACAAGAACTTCATGAGGTGGCAAATGATCGAGGTTGCATACGTCACGAAAGATATGCGTCGGGACCCTTACGAACGAATTACCCATCTTGGAGGCGCAGGCTGGCAACACTCACAACCCGAGGTTGTCCGACATATCGAGCAAGGCCAGCAGGACTACTACATTTTGCTGGATGGCATTCCCGCCAAACTGATCGTGGCGCTTAGCCGTTTTGGTTCCAAGTACCTGAAAACAGAGCTGGAAGTTGAAGAGCCTCACATTTTGCTCAGCCTGCCCAACCAAGCGACTTGAACAGGCTGGCTTGTTCTGCAGTCTTTAACCAGAAAAAACGCGGCCCGAGCCGCGTTTTTTCATCGTAAGGCTTGTTTCTTAGGGCTTGAGCAAACGCCACTGGCCGTCATGCACCGTAATCAGCTCACGCCCACGCTCGTCAAAGCCACTGTGATCTTCTGGCGTCATCGTATAGACACCTTGCGTAGCGATCAGATCACGCGTTTGCTCCAGAGCATCACGCAAAGCGGAACGAAACTCGGGGGTCCCGGGCTTGGCCTTGGCAGCAGCAACCGGAACCGCCTTCTCCAGCAACAGACCCGCGTCATACACATTGGCGCCAAAGGTAGCGGGAGCCTGACCGTAGCGTTCGGTATAACGCTGGATATAGTCCTGCGCAATGGGTTTGGCTGGATTGCTGTCCGCAATCTCTGGCAAGACCAGCATCAGGCTGGCTGCCAGAATCGTCCCCTCCACCTGTTCGCCGCCCAGACTCAGAAAAGCCGGTAAAGCAGCCCCGTGCGTTTGATAAATCTGCCCTTTGTAACCCTGTTTGACCAGGGTCACCTGGGGCAACACCGCCGCAGCACCCGTACCTGCAACCAGCACCGCATCCGGTTTGGCCGCATAAATCTTCAAGGCCTGGCCGGTGACCGACGTATCCGAGCGCACATAACGTTCGGTCGCCACAATGTCGATATTGTTCGCCTCGGCCAGCTCTTTGAACACCGTCAGCCAGCTCTCGCCATACGCATCGTTGAAACCCAGAAAACCTGCGGTCTTCACACCATTGTCGACCATATGCTTGACCAGGGCCTGCGCAATGATGTCATCATTTTGCGTGGTCTTGAAAATCCACTTTTTCTGCTCGGTCATGGGCAGCACCACCGAGGCCGCACCCACCGGGGCCAATACCGGCGTGCCTGAATCGGCCGCAAACTGAATGAGCCCCATGGCATTGGGCGAGCCTGTCGGCCCGATCAAGGCATCGATCTTGTCCTCGGAGATCATTTTCTTGAACAAGGTCACCGTTTGATTCGGATCACTGGCATCATCCATGGAGATGTACTCCACCGTCAGATCCCCCATCTTGGTCGGCAGCAAAGGAACCGTATTGCGCTGTGGCAAACCAACGACCGCCGTCGGCCCGGTCGCCGAAGCGATAACGCCGATTTTGACTTGGGAATGGGCCGGAGCGGCCAGGGCAGCCAGCGCAACGGATAAAGCAAAGACAGTTCGTGTCAGTTTCATAATATGCAGAGCCAGTTAAGCCCTTCCCCCCTTGATATCGGCGCGCCCGCGCCTATATGGATTGATCTGGACATACGATAGCAAATTCTCCGTGCCGCACATGTCCTCTTAGGGCATCTTCTTCGGCAGGTCTGCTTACAATTGTACGCGGGCTTACCTAATAAAGTAGTTTATAACGAAGCTACTGTTTACCTCTGATAGAGCGAATCCATGTCACTACAGCAAATGTTGCAACAAATTCTGCAAAGCGGCCAAGGCGCGCTGAAACAGGGCCAAGGTCAGTTGAATTCTTCCGGACTGGGGAAAAAACTGAGTGAGCAGGCCAGCGGTTTTGGCGGCGGCGCCGTAGTTGGCGGCGTTCTGGGCGTACTGCTGGGCAACAAAAAATTCCGCAAAATGGGCGGCTCCATGGCTGCCTATGGGGGAGCAGCCGCGCTGGGCGCGCTGGCCGTCAAAGTCTATCAAAACTGGCAGGAACAGAATGCGGGTAAGCAAGCGACACCCGCGCCAGTGCAAGCTGTTCCGGCCGCGCCGCTACCAGTGGCAGCCACTGGGCAAGCCGACACGCACGCCATGGTCATCCTGGCCGCCCTGGTGTCCGCCGCCAAGGCAGATGGTCATATTGGTGATGCCGAGCGTGAACTGATCGATGCAGAGATCAACAAGATGCCCGCCCCCGAGCAGGCCCGTCACTGGTTCTCGCAAGAACTGCACAAACCTGTCGATCCTCAGGCCATTGCCCAATTGGCTCAGACCCCCGAGATGTCGGCCGAAATTTATCTGACCAGCGCTCTGGTGATTGATGAACAAAGCTATATGGAACGCGCCTATCTGGACGAGCTGGCACGTTTACTATCCTTGCCAGATTCCTTGCGCGAAAGTCTGGATAATCAGATACAGGCTTTGCCTCAATCTTGAACCGGCAGCGGGGACTGACCGATCCGGCCACTCCCACCCTGACTGCCTATTTTCAACCCAGGGCTACCCCATCCGGTAGCCCAATGACTCATCAAGGAAACCACCTATGACAAAAACCCTCAAGTTGACGATTGGTTCATTGGCCTTAATGGGTCTGGCCGCCTGTGCGGCTCCAAACAGCAGCAATACCGCCCCTTCCGAGCGCCAGATGGACAAAGAAAACTCTTTACAGGCTTACCACTGGCGCCTGTTTGCGACCGCCGACAAAAGTGGCCAGCAAGCCCCTGGCATAACGGGTGCAAACGGAGAGCCAGTTACCCTGAATTTCACCGACAACATGATGTCAGTAGACAATCTGTGCAATGTTCTGGGTAGCGGCTACACCATCAAGGGCTCCAAGATCACGTTTACCTCGCCCGTGAGCACGATGAAAATGTGTTCAGACCCCGAGCTGATGCGCAATGAGCAGGCCGTGGGCAAACTGCTTCCGACGGCAACAGATTGGAGCATGGCCAAGGCGGATTCCGCCCCGGACAACCCCGCCCCCGTTCTGACCCTGAACTTCAAGGACGGTACCAAATGGCGCCTGAAGGGTGAACCGACAGCTTCCACCCGTTACGGCAGCGAACCCACCCGCGTGTTTCTGGAAGTGGCGGCTCAGCGCGAGGCATGTTCACACCCCATGATGCCAAACTATCAGTGCCTGAAAGTACGAGAAATTCAATATAACGATGCAGGCGTCAAAACCCATACCGGTGAATGGATGTATTACTACGGTGATATCGAAGGCTACACCCATACCCCTGGCGTGCGTAACGTACTGCGCATCAATCGTTATGAACTAAAGAATGTGCCCGCCGACGCCTCATCCAAGGCCGACGTGCTGGACATGGTCGTGGAGTCTGAGCAAGTCAGCCAGTAAGGGGCTCGCCCCGACTGAACGAGCCAGAAATCGGTTCACCTGCCCCAAGGCTGGAGTTTGCTTCGGCCTTGGGGTTTATTGTTGAGGCAGCTTCGGAACTTGTGATGGAGCGGCATGCTTAGACCCAGACCCATTCCCCTGGGTCTGACAACGTTATGCGCATGAGCCACAAATAGTTACTCACTGCTATGCTTTGAGCCTAGTCAGCGCCCCCGCCCGTCCGTAGTATGGCGTGACCGGATAACATTTTTCACCTCCCTATTTATCCGGTTTGGGGCCTTGCATCACGCGAGGCTTTTTTTTATGCCCCAGACACGCCCCCTATGGGCTACTTCAAGGGTCCGTAAAAAATAAAAAATGCCCCCGCACCAATCAACGTAAAGCCCAGCAGATGGTTGAGTGTGAAGCTCTCTTTGAGATACAGCACCGAAAACACGACAAAGACCAGCAAGGTAATCACCTCCTGCATGGTCTTTAACTGGGCCGCGCTATAGACGGTGTGTCCTAAACGATTAGCCGGTACTGCCAGGCAGTACTCCACCAGGGCAATGCCCCAACTGATCAGCACCACTTTAAGCAGGGGGCTGTTGGGATACTTCAAATGCCCATACCAAGCAATCGTCATGAACACATTGGAGACGACCAACATCAAGATAGGAAGGATCTTAGCCATGATGGACACAAAAAAGTAAAAACGGCCGGTGCCGCGACCCCAGCAGTGTAGCGTCACATTCAGACAGCGGATATGGGGATAATCAGGCAGCTCTATTCGCAAGCCGAAAGACTTTTGTTCAACCTACTCTTTTTTTGCACCATGCTTTCTCTTGAACAACTGGGCCCGCGCATCTGCATATTGGGCCCCTCCAATAGCGGCAAATCCACCCTGGCTAAAGCCATCGAACGCAAGCTTGCACTTCCCGCCATCCACCTGGATCCGCTCTACCACCTGCCGCACACGGACTGGGTACCGCGACCTGACGCTGAGTTTGCCGCCTTACATGCTGCCGCAATTGCGCGGGAGCAGTGGGTGATGGACGGCAATTACACACGCCACCTAGCCCCTCGTCTGGAACGGGCCACCGGTTTTATCGTGCTGGAAATATCCACGGCAGCTAGTTTGCTGCGCTATTTTCGGCGCACCCTGTTGGAACGTAAACGAAAGGGTGCGCTGCCAGGTAGCAAAGACCGTCTGAAATGGGACATGATCCGACACATCGCCATTGTCACCCCGCCCAATCGCCATAAATACCTGACTGTTTTCGAGAAAAGCAGTTTAGCTAAAGTCAGGCTGCGCAACCCGCGCGAACTGAGCTTGTTTTATCAGGCTAACGGCTTGGAGCGTTAAGGGGATGACATCACTTCGATTCGAGCACACGATGGACGACCCAAGCTAGCAGTCGGGTTAAGGCCAGGTAGAGAGGGCCAGACAAAGCACAGACAGAGCATGGGTTTGCATTTCGCCACCCTACTTGTAAGCCCATAAAGGGCCTAGCGTTTTTTCAACTGCTGATCGACCTGCTCCATCCATGCCTGATCACACGGCACGGGGGTTTCAGCTATCTGGCCATACAAACGGAAATGGACCACATTGCACCATTCCTGCGAGGCGTAATCCGGCCCATGTCCCTGGCCATCGGACACGGCCAGTTGACGATCCACCTTTTCCAGCCAGGCGTAACTGCCCACCTTCTCAGTGGGTACGGCACTTTGGCAAGCGGCCAACAAAAATGCGGGAACAAGCATTAAGATTCGCATGAGCTCATCCATGAATAAAAATCTGCTTTATCGCAGAGCATAACAATCATTACTGTATCCGTGTCCTGCCAACCGCCATTGCCAAGGCAAAAAACGGACTTCCAGCGAGAGACAAGTATGAAGTGGCTATTCTTGTGCCTGATCCTGACCCTACTCCCTCTGGATACGCAGGCAAGAAACACCCCTTGTTCGGGAAAAAAAGGCGGCATTTCTCATTGCGAAGGGGAAGTCTTTGTTTGTCGCGATGGCTCAGCCAGCGCCAGCAAACGGTCTTGCCCAGCGTACACAGGTACTGCAGCAAGCAACACCAGGCCCGCCCCTCAAACCCTGCGCTCCACCAGCAGTTGCCCCTGCTCCAGCCAGACTTATTGCACAGGCCCGCGAGGCGGACGTTATTGCGAAACCAGCACGGGCAGCAAACGATATCAGCGCAAATAGCGCAGCAAACGCGGCACCGTTTACTAGCAATTGCCTTTTTTCGCTTGGCCAGGCGGGCAGTGACGTTGTCCATAGCCGCCATAGCCATCGGGATCGACAATGACAGAGCCTCTGGGCGTATAAACGGCACAGGCAGATAAAATAGCCGTCAAGGTCACGGCCACAAGAAGGGTTCTCATAATTTTATTTCCCCGGGTGAAAGACGCGCTCATTGTGCTACAAGGATCGACAACAAGGTGCTACCAATCGCGAGAAAATACTGTTCATTTTACAAACAGTTGAAAGTCCGGCTCGACAACTGGCCACGCTAGGCACAAACAAGGACTTTATGTAATAATTGCGGACTTGTTGCCCCTCTAGCTCATGCTTGGTTAGAGCAGCGGACTCATAATCCGTTGGTGCCGTGTTCGACTCACGGGGGGGGCACCAAATAACTTGCGGGTTTCATGAGAATTTGGAATCTCGCGCAAAATAGTAGTGAGGGAAAATTTGACGCCCTCGCCGGTAGCCCGCCATCGCGCGGGCTTTTTTGTTGGTACTCGCTCGCTCTGGACAAAAAAAGGGGCCAGGCAAGGCCTGACCCATAGGAAACGTGAACGCGGCACGGGTTCTGTCAGAACGGCGCCAGATGACGTGCTCATCGAGTAGGTTTCGTGTGTTTGGCAGGCGTGTGGCTGGTGGGTTTATGAGCGGCACGAGCCGCGGTCGCCTTGGGAGCCTCCGGAGCTTTGGCCTTGGGGGCCGTCGTCGTGGCAGTATAGGCGGGGGCATGGGGCATGGGCGCTGGCTTTTGGGCCATCGCGCTTGTACCGGCCAAGGCACCCGTCACGCTTATCAGTGCAGTACAAATCAATGTCGAGCGTTTCATGATAAAGCTCCTTGAGTAGGAAAGTCAGGCTTGTTCATACAAGCCTGGCCTTATTATGAGCACCACTATCTGAACCTGTTCTGAGATTTTCATTCAGACTGCGTTCATGAAAAACAGGGTAACGTCGTCGGTATGCAGGCCCCACAGGCTCAGGCTCCGATATTCTCGCCCCACTACCTGCCGGGCTTGGCACCCAGTGCTCCTTCAAACCCCGCTCCCATCTGGTTCAGCGCCCATTCCGGCCCTGGCCGGAGGCACTGAAAACCTCATAAAAGCCTTATTTATCCCTTGGCACCAACGAGGAATGGTGACTGACAATTAACCACTGCTTGCCATCCCATTGGTAGGTATAGGTGTAGCGCGCTTTGACGTCCTCGCCGCTATTTCCCATATGGAAGGTATAGGAGCCCGAATCCACGGCCATGTTGCAGCCCAAGGTAATTTGCCTTTCGGTGACCTTACCCTGCGGTCGAGCGGCCAAGAAATGCTCAAAATAGTCTTCTTTCTCTGCGCGGCTGATACGGTTCACCCCAGACAAAGTTGGCAGCAAAATCGAACGCTCTGCGTAATTCTCAAGCACTTCCTCGGGCTGGCCGGTTTGCAGCGACGTGTTCCAGCGCTCAAACAAGGCGGCAACACTGGCCTCGTCAATCGGCGCGCAACGTTCACTGGTCTGGACAGCCGCATGCCGCTCCTGACGGGGTTGAGTCGTACAGGCCGTCAGTGCCACAACCCCTAGTAAGACTATGATTTTTTTACTCATTTCCTTGTCCTCCCTGTCGTTTTTGTGAGTTTGATAGTAGCACTGCCCCCTGATAGGCAGCGTTTAAATTCACTCGGATCTGGCTCGCCGAAACTCAAGGAGGTCAAGGCCTGTCATGGTCAGGCCGATCCCCGTGGCCGGCATCACATCAGCCTGCCGGGTACGTTTCAGCGTCTCCTTTCCTTTGTGTAAGCACACCCGGAACAATGTTAAATATTGTTTTATAAGCCACTCCTTAGCCACCTCATCATTAAAATTCCGTCTCTTTGCATAAACAGAAGGGGAAGTTGATGATGTCTCGTATCGGAACATTGGCCGCAATGCTGGCCCTCGCTGGTCTGACAGCGGGCTGCCAAACCATGGACATGGGCGGCATGGTAGGCGCTGGCAGCAAGGCCGTGCAGGCATTCAGTCTGTCCGATCAGGAAGTGATCGCCTTGTCTGATCAATCTTGCCAACAAATGGACGCTGAACATAAAGTGGCCAGTGCCAACAGCAAGTACAACCAGCGCCTGCAACGTGTCGTCAAGCCGCTGACGAAACCGTTAAATGGCCAAACCCCGAGCTTCAAGGTCTACCAGACCCAGGAAGTCAACGCATGGGCCATGGCCAATGGCTGCATCCGCGTCTACGCGGGTCTGATGGACCAAATGAATGACGATGAACTGCGCGGCGTCATCGGCCACGAAATGGGCCACGTGGAACTGGGCCACAGCAAGAAAGCCATGCAAACAGCCTACAGCCTGTCCGCGGCTCGTGATGCGGCCGCCGCCACAGGCAACACCTTGGTGACTCAATTGAACGCCAGCCAGCTGGGCGAGCTGTCTGAAGCTTTTCTGAACGCACAGTTTTCCCAATCGCAAGAGTCCGATGCAGACGACTACTCGTTTGAACTGCTCAGCGAGCGCCAGCTCAAGACCCAAGGGCTGGTGACAGCATTTGAAAAACTGGCTGCCCTGGACGGCGGACAAAGCAGCGTCATGAGCTCTCACCCTGGCTCCAAGGTGCGTGCCCAACGTATGCAGCAGCGTATTGACGCAGCCAAATAAGCCGCTTTAAGGTGATCTGGCATCTCGCCCTGACCCGTCCGCTTTTGCGGGCGGGTTTTTTGATACCGGGCTCCGTTACGTTTGGTCGCTGCCATTGCTCTAAAGCCACCGCTGCTTTCAGGTATGCTTGTGCCATTGTTCGATCTTGGCAGTAACGCCCTTGAAAAAGACTTCCTTTTCGAAAAACTCCTGTCCTTGCGGCAACCCCAAACCCTACGAAACCTGCTGTGGTCCCTGGCATCAAGGCCCTCTCTATTTGCAAGCACCGGATGCCGCCGCTTTGATGCGCTCGCGTTACAGCGCTTTCGTACGCGACGACCTGGACTACCTGCTGGCCACTTGGCATAGTTCCACCCGCCCGCACTCGCTTGAGCCCAATGCGGAGGGTTTGCAATGGCTGGGGCTGGAAGTGCGCCGTCATGAGCGCATTTCCGACACGCACGCTCTTGTGGAGTTTGTCGCCCGCAATCGGCTGCACGGACGGGCTAACCGTCTGCACGAGGTCAGCCGCTTTGTGCTGGAGCAGGGGCAATGGTTTTACGTGGACGGGGAGTTCTCATGAACCCGTCCCGCAAGCCGGGCCACCCACAGCAGGTACACGGGTCCAGCCTGCCCCTGTCATTGCTCTTGCACGCCGACCCCAGCCCGCGTCTGATCGAGACATATCGACACACTCCCCATGCCTGGCGTATCGACGATCAGGAGCACACGGCTGCGGCCGCCATTGTGCAGCCCCAGAATGCTCAGAGCTGGGAGTTGATGAATATCGCGGTAGCGCCGTCAGATCAGGGCCAGGGTCTGGGTGCGCAACTGTTATCGACTGTCATTGATTATGTGCGTGCTCAGGGTGCCCATACGCTCACTGTTGCCACTGGGACCATCGGGTATCCGCTGTTTTTCTATCAGCGCGCCGGCTTTCGGGTCGTGGCGGTAGAACCTGATTACTTCCTACGCTATTACGACGAGGCTCTTTTTGAGGACGGTTTGCAGCACAAGGACCGTCTGATCCTGAGCCTTGCCTTGAAATAAAGAACGGCCTGTCGCTGTCACCTCTCCCTGATTGATATGCTGAGCACTTTAAGTAATTTTGCAGAGCAAGCCACGGCGCTGATCAGCGCCAACCCCCAATGGGTTGCCCCCGCCGTATTTGCCCTGTGTCTGATCGAATCCCTGCCCTTTTTGGCTTTGGTCATACCAGGCACCGCCATTCTTCTGTCCGTCGGCGCCTTGGTCGGTGCCGGTGAAATGAGCTTGCTGCCGGTTTGGTTATCCGTCACCTTGGGGGCTGGTGTGGGCAACGCCATCTCCTTTTACCTGGGCCAGCGTTACGGCGGCAACCTGTTCCATTTTGAATGGGCGCGCAAGCGTTTACATCTGTATGCCAAGGCGCAAGCGTTTTTTGCCCGCTGGGGATGGTTTAGTATTGTGGCTTGCCGCTTTATCGGCCCCTTGCGCTCGACCGTGCCCCTGATTGCCGGCACCTGCTCCATGTCGCCCCTCAGCTTTCATATTTCTTCCTGGGCCTCGGCCGCGCTGTGGGCCAGTGTGCTGCTTTTGCCCGGCTGGCTCAGTTTTCAATCCTGATTTTCAATGACTCCCGCCAGCCTCGCCTACTTGCATTTGTGCTTCGCGATTATTTTCGAGATCATCGCGACCAGCTTGTTGCAGCGCTCTGAGCAATTCACCCGTCTGATGCCCAGCGCCTTTACCATTCTGTTTTACGCCGCTGCCTTTTATTTTCTGTCCCTAAGCCTGCGGGTAATGCCCGTGGGCGTGGCCTACGCCATCTGGAGCGGCGTCGGTATTGTGCTGATTTCCTTGATTGGCTGGGTGTTCTTTAAGCAGAAACTGGATTTGGCCGCTATGATTGGCATTGCCTTTATTGTGGTGGGCGTCTTGATCGTGAACCTGTTCTCTGAAACCGTCGGCCACTGATTTTACTGAAACACAATGATTGCCTTGATTCAACGAGTACGGCGGGCCCAGGTCGATATTGACGGCCAGACTGTCGCAAAAATCGGTGCCGGCATGGCGGTTCTGGTCTGTGCAGAGCACGGGGACACCAGTGAGCAGGCCGCGCGTTTGCTGGACAAACTACTGGCTCTACGCATCTTTTCAGATGAGCAGGGCAAGATGAACCTGAATCTGCTGCAAGCCGGGGGGCAACTGCTGCTGGTGAGCCAGTTCACCTTGGCCGCCGATACACGCAAAGGCAACCGCCCCGGTTTTAGCCGCGCCGCGCCACCGGCCATCAGCCAGCCGCTGTTCGATGAACTGGTGGCGATGGCCCGCGTGCGCGTGCCCGATACACAGTGCGGTGTGTTTGGCGCCGACATGCAGTTGAGCCTGATCAATGATGGCCCGGTCACCATTCCCTTGCATATCGTCCCCGAGACCCGCCCAAGCTGACATTTGCCTTAAAGAAACTCCCTCCCTATAATTGCGCAGGGTGTTTTGCTGGCATGGTGCAGCAGGGCAGGTTAAATGCTTACGCAGGGTCGGGCCGCCTTGTGGAGAATTGCCGACCATGTCTCACCCCTCTTCCGGCGCGCCTTTACCGCGCGCCCATGTCCTGACCCGCCAACTACAGGCCCAGCTTCAGCGTCTTTTGCACATTGAAGCCCTAGGCGGCGTCATCTTGTTGATGGCCGCCGCTGTCGCCCTGATCTGGGCCAACTCCCCGTTTGCTGACAGTTACTCGGCCTTATGGCATACCCAAATCACCCTGGAGCTGGGTAGCTGGCGTTTTTCGCAAGATCTGCATTTTTGGGTCAACGATATCTTGATGACCCTGTTCTTTCTAGTGGTCGGGATGGAGATCCGTCGTGAGATCCATGACGGGGCCTTGTCCGACTGGCGCTCGGCCATGCTGCCAATCTGCGCCGCCCTATCTGCCATCACCCTGCCCGCACTCATTTATGCGGCAATGAACCCCGAGCCGCAGGTTCTGATGGGCTGGGCTATTCCGACCGCCACCGATATTGCCTTTGCAGTAGGCGTATTGGCTCTGCTGGGTCGCTCCCTGCCCCCCAGCCTGCGCGTCTTTTTGCTGGCTCTGGCCATCATTGATGATCTGGTCGCCATTCTGATCATCGCCTTCTTCTACTCGGGTGGGCTGGACTACAGCGCTTTCCTGATCGCCGCCGTGGGGATTGCGGCAGTGCTGGGCTTACAGAAAATGGGAATAGGTTCGGCCTGGGCCTATGTGCTTCCTGGCGCCATTCTCTGGTTTGGGCTCTTGAAAACGGGTGCTCACCCCACGTTGGCCGGCGTTGTTCTAGGCATGATGAGCCCGGTGCGCACGCTGCCACTGCCGCGCAAGGCTCGCCATCTGAATCTGGAGCTGGCGACCAAGCTGGAGAGCCAGCATGACACACAGGAAATCATGCATACGCTGCAAAAAATGCAACTTGCTCAACGTGAGATCCTGCCCCCTGTGCAGCGTATTCCCGCGCTGCTGCATCCGTGGGTGGCCTTTATCATCATGCCGGTTTTCGCCCTGGCCAATGCCGGTGTCAGCCTGAACGGTTTAGACCTGAATGCAGCCGGTGCACATAGTGCTCTGTTTGGTGTGGCGATTGCCTTGATTGTGGGCAAGCCGCTGGGCGTCTTGCTGGGAACCTGGCTGCCTGTACGCTTGGGGCTATGCACTCTGCCAGCAGGCATGAGCTGGGCCGGCGTCACCCTGATTGGTTTGCTGGCCGGTATTGGCTTTACCATGTCGATCTTTGTTGCCAACCTCGCGTTTGCAGAGCCCGTTTTGCTGGATGCGGCCAAGCTGGGCGTGCTGTGCGGCTCCTTAGTCTCAGCCGTGCTGGGTCTGCTGTGGGGACTGATGGTACGTCGCCGTTATCAACGCTCAGCCGCTGAGCCGGTATACAGTCAGGCGTAAAACACACAGGCCCACGCAAGCGTGGGCCTGTCTGCAGCTTGATCAGGCAGCTTAATCAATCGTGAGAATTCGCTCATTCAAAATACGACGACAATCCATTTCGTATTCCAGATCCTTGACCGGAGGTCGTGCCAAGTGCCAGCCCAGACCATGATTGATCGCGCCGCGCTGGGCCAGCTCACTGGCCATGAAAGGATGCAGATTATGCACGGTGTAAGCATGAGTGGCCGTCGTATCGGCCCACTCATGACCCAGCACTTCCAGGCGACGCTCCATTTCATCGAGCACCCACTGGGCCTTTTTTAACAGGCCTTCGGGCGAGACGTCCTGATACGCCACAATGCTCTCTATGTAATCGTCCGGGGTTTCGGGAACCTCGCAACTGCCGGCGATCACAAAGGTGGCCTCTTCAATATCGGTTTCCACCGTGTAGCTGAAGGCATAAAAGCTGGGCTCGGCCGGAGCCCCCACCAAAGGCGACACATTGCTGCGTGCAACCGGATTATGTTTGCCTTTGAGCAAACCCCACTCTTTCAGGGTTTCCAGGTACAACTCATTGAATTTATTGAAGTCACTGTCGCTGACAGGCTCAGGCGAACGCAATTCACACGCGCACAAAGCCGTCAAAGGACGTTCTTCGGCTTCCAGCACGGCCTGAATCAAATCAAAACCCTCTTTCAGAGGGACGGGCGCGGAGAACACGACCCGACAGATCTCGTAGCCGGGCTGAGCGGCGACCCCGCCCGAAAAGCGATTCACGCCAGTCGGAATGAAGCGGTAGTTGCCTTTATCAAAATTAATTGCGGTGCTCATGGTGGTTCCTGGTCTTGTAGCGGACAAAATCGCCGTGCCCTGAACTTATCCTTTCAGTACAGGGGGCGAGAGCGGGCACTATAGCATCGCCGGCACCATAAAAAAGCCCGCGAACCGGGTCGGCGGGCTTTTTTACATTCAAGATACGCGTTTACCGAACGATAGTGATTGTCTTGACATCCACTTCATTGGTGCCAACGATGGCCTTGTCCATCTCGCCAACGATCTCGACGGTTGTGTTAGCATCCACCGGCTCTTGGGGGAAAATCTTGTCATCGATCTCGACCTGAATTTCGCCGGTTTCATCGGCAAAAAGATACGTTTCATCGGACAGTTTGCGCAGCAATTTGCCCCGCAAGGCGACCGGATCATCGTCCTTGGCGTTGTTCACAAGCTGTTCAACTTTAGTGAATGTTTTCTGGCTGGAGGGACCCACATATTGCGCTTGAGCCATTGGAATAACGGCTCCGCCCATCAATACCGTGATTGTCAGGGCTGTCAGTTTGGCCTTCATGTCCATAAGATGCTCCACTGGTTAACACTATTCGTATCCTAGCACCATTCTGGCCCAGGACAATCAATCCTGGCAGATCGTTACAAGAACCCCGCGCCCAACAGTCACCACGCCAAGCCACGACATTCCGTACTTGCACGTCCACTGGAGTATTGCATGCCCAAGCATCCATCTATTGACCTACTTGGCCCCCCCACTCCGATTGCCGATATTGTCCTGGCCTTGAACCAGCTCGAGCGCGGCCCCGCCCTGCTCGCTGCCCAGGAGCTGGACAATGAGCGACTGCAGGCTTTGCTGGAACGACCCGAACTGCGCTGGGCCAGCGCCATTGCGATGGAGCTGCGTCGGCCAGAACGCCTGCCTGTTCTGGAAACACTGGCTGAAGACCGCATGGCCGACCTGCTGCAAGACCTGGACCCGCAGGATCAGGAGCAGATTCTGAGCCGTTTGAGCCAGCCCACCCGTACCTCCGTCATGCGGCTGATGTACTACCCCGCCGATACGGCCGGCGGCATCATGACCACGGAGTTTCTGCAGGTTCCCATGAGCTGGAACGTCGCCCAGACCCTACAGTACATCCGGGAGGTGGAAAGCACGCGCGAGACGGTCTATGCCATTTACGTCGTCAATGACAAGCAGCAGCTCCAATTTGTGGTGCCTTTGCGCAAGCTGGTGTGTGCTGCGCCCCAAGCGGCCCTGACCGATCTGTGGAGCGGTGACAGCCCCATCACGGTGCAGGCACTCACTGACAAGGAGGCTGTGGCCCAGCTTATTCGGCGACACGACTTTCTGGCTATTCCGGTGGTCGACGAGGCTCAGGTCATCATCGGCATTGTGACGGTAGATGATGTCATTGACGCCTTGATGGACGAAGCCGATGAGGACATGAACCGGTTTGGCGGCGCCGAGCATATAGGCAAACCCTATTTGCAGGCCGGCTTCAGCACCATGATCCGCAAGCGGGGGGGCTGGCTGGCCATTTTATTCCTGGGCGAAATGCTCACCGCCAGCGCCATGCAGTATTACGAAATACAGTTGGAAAAGGCTGTGGTGCTGGCCATGTTCATTCCCCTGATCATGAGTTCAGGAGGAAACTCCGGCTCGCAGGCCACGTCCTTGCTGATTCGTGGCCTGGCGCTCGGTGAGGTGCGGGTACGAGACTGGTGGCGTGTGCTATTGCGCGAGCTGCCGGTCGGTCTGGTGCTGGGCACCCTGCTCGGGGCCATCGGCTTTGTGCGTATTGAAGTCTGGCAACATCTGGGCTTGTACGATTACGGCGAACACTCCTTGCTGATTGCCTTTACGATCTGGCTGGCTCTGGTGGGCATTGTGACCTTTGGCTCCTGCATTGGCTCCATGCTGCCCTTTATCTTGCAACGCGTCGGTTTTGACCCGGCCAGCGCCTCGGCTCCCCTGGTTGCCACCTTGGTGGATGTGCTCGGGCTGGTCATATACTTTTCAGTAGCGGCGCTGCTGCTGACCGGAACCTTGCTTTAAACATGAATATTTTTCGTCAATCCATGTAAAAAGCTGCACAGTAAGAGACAAACTCGGTAACCTATCCGGGTTTCATCGTTACATTCCCTCTTGCTATGCAGAGGGAGCCTGACACATTTCGTCTAACTTGGCCCCGTGGGCCGCTTCGGACATCAGCACCTATGCGGATACTCGACCAGTTCTTCATCAGTGCGGACCCCATGGCTCCCTTGTTGGTTGGCAGCTATAACAGTGGCCTGGTCATCCTGTCCCTGCTGGTTGCCATCTTTTCGTCGGGCATGGCTCTGCATACCGCGCATATTGCCCGCATGGCCGATTTGCGTCTGCATCGCCAGATTGCCATTTGCACAGGCGCCATTGCCCTGGGCGGTGGCATCTGGACCATGCACTTTATCGGCATGCTGGCCTTCGAGCTCTGTACCAGCGTGCATTATGATCCGGCCATCACCATGCTGTCGGTGCTGCCCAGCGTAGGCGCGTCCTGGGTGGCCCTGCAGATTCTCTCCCAAGCCCGCGTCCAGCGCTCGCACCTGATTATCGGCGGGGTTCTGGTGGGGCTGGGCATCGGCACCATGCATTACAGCGGCATGGCCGCCATGCGCATGGCTCCCCTGCTGCGCTATGAACCCGTCACGTTCTTCCTGTCGATAGGCGTCGCAGTCATTCTGGCCACCCTGGCTTTGTGGATACGCTTTCGCCTGCACCGTACGCGCCTGACCTTGCTGCAGCGCGTGGTCATCAGTGGCATCGTCTTGGGGCTGGCCATCTCTGGCATGCACTACACCGGCATGGCGGCGGCCCGTTTTATCGGTCAGACTACCCCGCCCGATGACCTGATCATCTTCAACAGCACCTTTGCCTCCATGGTGCTGTCCACGTTCACCATTACCGTAACGGTGCTGGTGGCCGCCGCCAATGGCTTGCTGCGCTACCGTCAACTGTTCCTGAAAATGGAAGAGAGTGAATCGCATAACCGCGCGATTGTAGATACGGCCATTGACGGCATCATCACGATCAGCAGCAACGGCACCATTCTGGATTTCAACCATTCGGCAGAGCGTCTGTTTGGCTGGAAAGCGGGTGAAGTATTGGGGCGTAACGTCAATATGCTCATGCCCGAACCAGACCGCTCTCGCCATGACAGCTATTTGTCCAATTATCTGCGCAGCAATGACCCTAAAGTGATCGGCGTAGGCCGCGATGTCACCGGCTTGCGCAAGGATGGCAGCCTGATGCCCATGCGGCTGGCGGTGGGTCGAGTGCGTCAGCCGGGGGACCCCATTTTTGTCGGCTTTGTGACCGATATGAGCCGCTACAACGCCTTGACGGAATCCTTGCGTCAAAGCGCGGAGAAAGCCGAGCAGGCAGCCCAGGCCAAGAGCGCCTTCCTGGCCAATATGAGCCACGAAATACGGACTCCGCTCAATGCGATTATTGGGTTTAGCGACTTGATGCTCAACGACGCGCTCACTGCCCAACAGAGCAAACACCTGAACATTATCAATCAGTCAGCGCGCTCCTTGCTAGCCTTGCTCAACGATATTCTGGACACCACCAAACTGGAGCGGGGCTCGGTCGAACTGGAACAGGTGGACTTTTCTCTGATCGACCTGTGCCAGCAGGTCGTCGCTTCTTTACGCTTGGCGGCCGATGCCAAGAACCTGGAGTTCCGTCTGAGCTGTGCGCCCGAGCTGCACCCTTTTTACAAGGGCGACCCGATGCGCATCCAGCAGGTACTCAACAATCTGATCGGCAATGCCATCAAATTTACTCAAAGTGGTGCAGTGCGGGTCGAGGTCAACCCCGAGCCCGGACGCAATGCAGTCTCCATCCGTGTCACCGACACCGGCATCGGCATGAGTCCTGAGCAGTTGCGTCATGTATTTACCCCTTTCACTCAGGCCGACGTTTCCATCAGCCGTCGCTTTGGCGGCACGGGCCTGGGCGTGTCCATCGCCCGCCAGTTGGTGGACCTGATGGGCGGCACGCTGGAGGTTCAAAGCACCCTGGGTGTGGGCAGCGTCTTTGAAGTCCGCATCCCCCTGGAGCCGGGCAACGAACCCTGCCTGAGCCCGGAAAACCAAGCCGTGCCCCACCTGCCCCCCCTGCGAATTCTGGTAGCCGATGACATCAACCTTAATCAGGAACTGCTGACCCTGACGCTTGAACAGCACGGCCATTCGGTCACCGCCACCGACAGCGGCCACAAGGTGCTGGAGCTGCTGGACAAAGAAGACTTTGACGTCGTTTTACTAGACGTTCACATGCCTGAACTGGACGGACTGGAGACCGCCCGTCGATGGCGCGAACAGGAACGTCGTGAAGCACGCCTGCCTTTACCGCTGATTGCGCTGACAGCCAGTGTCATGGAGTCCGATCGCCACGCTGCACAGGAAGCCGGCATCAACGGCTTTGCCACCAAACCGCTGGACCTGCCTGCCTTGATGCAGGAAATTGCACGAGTCATGGGCCTGGCCACAACCAGCTCACCAGACGACAGCGTCGAGCCCCAGAAAAGCGGCCTGATCGACTGGGACCTGGGTCTGAGCCTGTGGGGCTCGCCAGTGCGTTTGCGCCGTGCGCTGCTTAGTTTCTTGTCGGATCTGCATACCCGCTACCCACTCGATGAGATCAAACAGGCTTCACCAAACTGGGAAGTTGTCTTGGGCAGTCTGCATGGTATTCGCGGCACGGCAGGCAATCTGGGCCTGCCACAGGTTTCCTTACTGAGCGCCGAGCTGGAAGAAAAAATCCGTCGTGGCCAGACGCGCCAGATGCGCGGACGCATCGAGCAGTTGCAGGACATGTTCAACCGCATTGCCCAGGAGCTCAGCCACCATGGTCCACCGGCCCCCTATACAGATTCACAAGCAGGCGTGGTACACAGCCCCGACGTGGTGTTGAATTACCTGCACATTCTGCATAGCAGCGTGCAACTCAATGAGCTCGATGAGCCTGCCTTGCAGGCGATCTGTCAGTACCTGGAAAGTACCGGACAAAGCGAGACGCTGAATAATCTGAATAAAACCATTGATTTGTTTGACTTTGTGCAGGCAAGCAGCATCTTGACTGCGCTAATCACGGAATTGAATGCCAGCCTGGCCAAGGATCCGCCACGCCATGAATGAATTTAGCTCGCCACGCCAGACACTGTTGCTCATTGATGACGAGCCGGCCAATCTGCAGATTCTGCGCCACACCCTGCAGCAGGACTTCCGCCTGCTCTTTGCCAAAGAAGGCGCCAAGGCACTGGAACTGGCTCAACGCGATGTGCCCGACCTGATTTTGCTCGATATCATGATGCCGCAGCTCTCGGGCTACGACGTGTGTCGGACCTTGAAAGCCGACCCCAGAACCCGCCATATACCCATTATCTTTGTCACGGCACTCTCGCAACCCCACGATGAGCAAATGGGCCTGGACCTGGGCGCAGTGGACTATATCTCCAAGCCCTTTAACCCGGCCATTCTCAAAGCACGCATACGCAATCACCTGTCCCTGGTACAGATGCAGGAGCTACGCGACAGCCGTCTGCAAATCATTCGTTGTCTGGGTACGGCCGCCGAGTACAAAGACAACGAAGTTGGCCGGCATGTGATCCGCATGAGCCATTACACCCGCATTCTGGCCCACTGGCTGGGGTATTCCAACGAAGCGGCCGACGAGATGCTGCATGCTGCGCCCATGCACGATATAGGCAAAATCGGCATCCCTGATTTCATTTTGCAAAAACCGGGCAAACTGACCCCCGAAGAATGGGACATCATGCGCACGCATACCCTGATTGGCGCGCGCATTATCGGCCAGCATTCACATGGTCTGCTCAAGCTGGCTCGCACTATTGCCCTGTATCATCACGAAAAATGGGATGGCAGCGGCTACCCCTACGGCTTGAAAGGCGAGAACATTCCCCTGCCTGCCCGCATCGTAGCTGTTGCAGATGTATTTGATGCACTGGCCAGCGAGCGGCCCTATAAAAAAGCCTGGAGTGTGGAGACATGCGTCAGCTATCTGCGTGAGCAGTCCGGTCAGCACTTTGATCCTCAACTGATTGCGCTGCTGGATAAGTGCCTGCCCGAAATGCTGCACATCAAAGAAAAATGGGCGGATGAACCGCAGCACACCACACCCTAGAACACCCAGCCCTCACTAACACGACCCTGACACCCTGGGCACCAGGCCACCGACCTTCTCTGACGTGAAATCCAACGTGCGTGCCCGGACAGGTAACGACGAGCAAAAGCGCGCCGACTAGGTCTGTACCGGATATCAGCGATAGCCTGCACGCCGACAGCCCCGAACTGTCGGCGCCTCAGCTTGGCGAGCTTGTCTTACAATACCGTCTTTCTCACCTATCGCTCGCTTTTCCATGGCCGCATTGCGTATTCGCCAGGTCCGACTTCACAAAAAACTGTCATTGCGCAAGCTGGCCGAGCTGGCGCAAGTCTCCCCTGGCCTGATCAGCCAGGTAGAGCGAGGTCTGACCCAACCCAGCCTGGACACCTTGCGCCAAATCGCCCGCGCACTGGATACGCCCCTGTTTTCCCTCCTGGAAGACGATGTGGAACAAGTGGCCGTGGTGCGTAAGAACGAACGCATGAGCATTCAGTCCGCCTCTGGCGTGCAATACCAGCGGGTGTCGCCGGGCTTTGGCAGTATTGAAATGCTGGCGGGCTTTTTACCGCCGGGCGGCAGCTCGGTTGGGCAGCGCTGGAGCCACCCTGCCGAAGAATGTGTGCTGGTCACCGAAGGCCAGTTACTGGTTGATGTCGGGGATGATCAACACTGCTTGCAAACAGGCGATAGCTGTTACTTCAATTCCAGTCTGCCTCACGCCTATCGCAATCCTTACGAGCAGGATGTGCGTTTTATTGTAGCGATCACCCCGCCCAGCTATTGAGCGCGAGGATCAGCCCCCGCGGTGCAACTGGGCCTGGATCAGATCCAGTTCGGTTTCGTGGCAACGCTGCAAACGCAACCACCGATTTTCATCCATATCCGTAGCGCGTGTGGCCAGCAGGATCAAGATGCAGGTCTGCTCATCCAGCGCCTGCACCATGGCGCTGATGCGCGGCGTACGTTGTATCGCGCTGCCCACCCAATAGCGGATCAGGCCTTGCTCAGCAAGAACCTCGACGCTGACGTGCGTCTGCCCACCATCAAACAAGGAAGTGCCCACCACCAGCCCAGGCCCCACACCTTGCGTATTCAAGCATCCTAAAGACCAGCGCCCCAATGCATCCAGATCGGCCATATAGTCCATTACGACCTTGGCTGATCGCTCGATACGACGGCTGGCCTGATGCGCCCAAGTTTGACTATCCATAGCCCTTCCTCCTTTACCAGCCGGCTTGCAAGGTGTCGCACAAGCGCAGCACATCCTGCTCGGTGCAGACATTGCCGGGGGACAGGCGCAAAACGCCATCACGCTGATCGCAATACAGTTCCTGCTCGCGCAACCGATCAACCATGGCCTGCGCACGCTGGGCACTGCTGGCACGCAACATGATGCTGCCGCCACGTTCACTTTCGGCCAAAGGCGTCAGCACCGGCCACTTGGCCTTGGCGGCGCGATCCAGCAAGATAGCCGTCAATGCCCGGTTTTGTTCCAGCAATTTTTCCACGCCGGTTTCCAGCACGAAACGCAGGCCGGGTAACGAGGCAATACTGCCCAAAACAGCCGGTGTGCCATGGTCGAAACGACGCGCACCGTCAGCATAGCTGAACTGGTCCAGATTCCAGTTAAAGGGATTTTCCTGGCTGAACCAGCCACGAAACTCGGGCTCGCACTGCTCGATCAAATCCGCACGCACGTGCAAAAGGCTGGCTCCCGACACACCACAAGCCCACTTCAAGGAAGCAGACAAGGTAAAGGCGACGCCTTCATGCACGGTAAACGGCACCAGACCGGCCGCTTGCGTCAAATCCAGCGCCATCAGGCTGCCATGCTCTGTCGCACACTGCGCCATACGGTCCACATTGACGCGGTGCGAGGAGGTAGAGCTGACCCAGGTCACCAGGGCCAGGCCCACGTTGTCATCCCAGGCATGGATGAAATCATCATCGGTCACATAGGACAGACCGGCGCTCAAAGGCACGGTGCGCAAGGTGAAACCCAGACGCAGGGCCAGCTTTTGCAGCAGGAAATGCAGGCTGGGAAAGCAATCGGCCGCCACCAGCACAGTACGTCCTTTCAGCACGTGCGCTGGCAAGGAGCCCAGAATGCTGTACAGGCCGCCGGTCACGTTTTCACTAAGCGCAATATCGTTGGAGTCAGCGCCAATCAGGCTGGCCCAGGCATCCATGAAAGCCTGTTTCTGGCCCAAGGCGTAGCCCCACTGCGCATCATCCGGTGCCGACCAGACCTGACTGAACTGATCCAGCTCGGCACGCATGGCGGCTTCCTTGCCCTCGAACATGCCAATGGAGTGATACAAAAAATACCCAGACATCGTTTACATCCTTGAAAATCAATCAGCCAATTGGCGACCCGAGGTTTCTTGCACCGTGCTCAAGGCAACCATCCCGATCAATGCCACCACCATCACATAGAACGCAGGTGCCATGCTCGAACCAGTCAGACCTGTCAGCCAGGAGGCGACAAAAGGGGCCGTCGCTCCACCCAGAATGGTGGCGATGTTAAAGCCCAGCGACACACCGCTGTAGCGCACTCGTGTAGGAAACAATTCGGCATACAGGGGGTAACCCACGGCCTGGACCACAATGAACGGCAGAATGGACACGGCCACCGCAATGACGGCCAGCGGGAAGCTGCCCCAGGAGGCCACCCACATCGTCAAGGGAACCAGCACCAGATAACCGAGCAGGCCAATCGTCAGCAAGGGCTTGCGACCGAAACGGTCAGACAGGCTGCCGGCAAAAGGCATGATGAAGGCCGAGCACAAGGTGACCAGGGAAATCAGCCAGAACACCGCGGTGCCGTCGTATTTCAGGGTATGGATCAAATGGGTGCTCAGATACACCACGCCAACATAGCCGGCCGCATTCTGGGCAAAGCCAATGGCGATCACCTGCAATAAGGGGCGACGGTAATCACGCACAATCAGGGACAAGGGCGAATGCTCAGGGTGATGGCGCTTGAGCATCTCTTTAAATAGCGGTGAATCCTCAATACGCGAGCGAGCCCAGACACACAACACGATCAGGGGAATGGACAACAAAAAGGGGATCCGCCAGCCCCACTCCAGCATGGCGTCCTTGCCGACGATACTGGTGACCAGGCCCGCCACCCCCGTAGCCAAGGACAGACCCAGAGTCGCCGCGGCCGGATTGAATGCGCCGAAAAAACCGCGTTTGCCCACTGGCGAGCATTCCGCCACATAGGTGGCGGCCCCGGTAATCTCGCCCCCGGCAAAAAAACCCTGCAGTAAACGGCACAACAGCAACAAGGCGGGAGCAGCCAGCCCCAAGGTGGCATAGGTCGGCAGCATGCCCATCAAGGCGCTGGCGACCCCAATGCCCACAATTGTGAACATCAGAGCAGCGGTACGGCCATGCTTGTCACCAAACCAGCCAAAAAAGATGCCCCCCAAGGGGCGGGCCAGAAAGGCGCCGCCAAATACGGCCAGCGTGGACAGCAAAGCAGCGCTTTCATTACCCGTCTGGAAAAACAGCACGCTAAGCGTCACGGCCAGCACGCCATAGAGCTGAAAATCGTAGTATTCGATCATGGTGCCCAAGCCGGCTGCACTGGCAGCACGCCAGGGCGAAACGGGGGCCGTACCCTGAAGGGGCTGTTGCTTACTCATGTCTCATCCATCCAGATGCGCGTCACGCGCTTTTTTTGTTTAGTGTGGCTAAACAAATTATACGGATGAATATTTCAGCTTTCAATCACTGGGAAAACCCTAGAAATCTGGCTCTTGCGCCCTGTCTTTATCCATGGCCTGTTGCACCCAGCGTTGTGCAGGGTGCAAGGTAATGCCCTGCTGGCGCAGGCGACGCAAGATCTCCAGCATCAGGTTGCTCCGGACCCGACGCTGTACCCGCATGCTGTTGATGAAACAGCGCATGCTAAAAGCCAAACCATCGCCAAAAATCCCGTCACACGACAGGACGGGGGCCGGCTCGTCCAGAATTTCCGGTTCGGACATGACGGCTTCACGCAGAATCTGCATGATGGCATCCGCATCCACATCCAGCGGGAACAGCAGCCGGGACTCAATCGCCCCCAGGGAGCTAGGGGTGTAGGTCAGATTGCGAACCTGCTGACCCATCATCTGAGAGTTGGGAACCATCACCATCGTGCGATCAAAACGTTCCACATAGGTGGCCCGCAGGCGAATCTGGCGCACATTGCCTTCACTGCCCTGTACTTCCACCCAATCCCCCACTTTCACGGGGCGCTCGACCATCAGCATCAGACCCGACGCGATATTTTGCACAATGCCGCGCAAACCAAAACCCAGGCCCACCGTCAGGGCGGTGAAAACCCAGGTTACGGACTCAATCGGCACCCCCAGCATAGACAGGCAGATCACCAGCAGAACAAAATAGGCGATATATCCCACCACACCGACAATCGCATTTTGCAGGCCGGGCTCCAGCGTGGTGTTAGGCATGTAGCGCTGACGCAGCCAGACCCGCAAGCAGTGGATCAGGACCGCACCCACCAACATGACGCCCAAGGCAATCAGCCACAAATCCAGGCGCCACTGCACAGCGCCCAGTCGCAGGACATCGCGTGAAACGCCCAGGCCGGACTCCAGCATCTGTTTGGGTTCGTTCAACCAGTCCCCACTACCCATCCAGATGGCCAGACCCAGCACGGTCATACGCGCGAGCGCAAAGAAGACCACAACGAGCTGGCTTTGCACGCGAATCGGCGCCGCTTCCGGGTCACGACTGCGATTGCGCAGATAGGCCAGCAAGGAATCGGACATGTCCTGCAAACAGACCATGAACACATAGGCAAGCAGACCCAACACCAGCGGCATCGTCATGAAATGAGTCATCAAATCATCAGACAGGACTTGCCAGCCGCCAATAAACAAGCCCAAGACCAGAACATAAACCACGACAGCGCCTTTAAAGGCCAGACGTGCCCAACTGCGCCCCGTGCGAACCGCGCTTTGCCCCTGTATCTCGGTACGATCAAACAGCTCATCGCGCATGACCCACAAGCCATAGGCATACAACAGCAGATAGAGCACACTGCTCACCCCATCGAGCAGGGCCTGAAACGCATCCGACACGCCGATGGAACCGCGAAAGAAGCTCTCCGCCACATCCAGATAGGCGACCAGAAAAAAAGCGTAGGCAAAATAACGCAAGCGACCTTGGGTTTGGGCCGACACGGGTATCAAGCGCCAGGAAGAGCGAGGCTGTATGACAATGCCCTTGATCGATGCCAGCACCACCGCGGCAAGCCATGCCGCCAAGTTGAGATAGGCCAGCAGTTCATACTGTATGGTCGACAGGCCAGGCCGCTCCATCACCAACTCGACCAGTTGATCGACCAGAACCCAGCTGAGAATAAACCACAGAAAAAAATTGACGATCGTCAGACTGGATCGACGTAAACGTCCGGCTGGCAGGTAACGACTGATCCAAATGGGCGTCATGCGAAACAGGACCATCCCCAGCATCAAAACAGCAGCCACCAGCCACAAGGAGGCGCTGCTTTGCTGCCAACTGCTGTTTTTCCAGGTTTGCCGCCACTGCCCGGCCAGATCGGACAGCTTCTGACGATCCTCGGGCCAAGCCGCCCTTAGCTCGGGCAAACTTTCCAGCAAAACCAAGGAGGGACTGCGTTGCCAGCGTTTTTCTTTGGCATAACGAGCTGTCGCCTCATGCAGCAACTGACGGGTCTGTTGAGACTCCAACTGCACCAGGCGGGCGACACGCAAGTCCGCGCGCAAGGCGGCATCCGCACGTCGCAGGCGCATACGCTCATTGTGCAGTGTGAGTTGATCGGCCTCATCGCCGGCGTCCTCGCCCAACTCCTGAAGACGGGCCTGCAACAAGCGACTGCGCCGCTCCAGCGATTGCACCACGCGGCTGGACAAGTCCTGCGTTCGCTGCAGTTTCTGATCCTGCTCATAACTGCGCTCAGGTCGTATCGAGGCCTGATTGCCTTCCAGGCCATACTGCATCAGGCGCAGCTCGTCCTGGGCCTGCTGCAACTCGCGCATCATCTGACGCTCTTGCTCGGACTCGGACAGGGCTTGCGCCTGGACCATCGGCACCCAGCCCACCATCAAGCTCAGCAAAACGAGCAAGACCTGCGCACATCGTCGTAGCGGCTTCATGGCTTTTGCCTCCCGGGGACCGATCTGTTTTTTTAACGTTCAATTATTGAACAAGGGATTGCCGCCCTCGGTCTGGCTGGCCACCGGCAAGGTCGGCAATACCGTCATGGTTTGAGTGTGATGCAGCGCCAGACCTTCTTTTCGCAACCCATCCAAAATATCGAACATCAGGACGCTGCGCACCCGGCCACTGACACGCGGCGAGGATACATAACAAGTGGCGGTGAACTGCAAACCGTTGGCATCAAATCCGTCCAGCGTCACTTCTGGCGCAGGATCGGCCAACACATCGCTGTAATTCTGCATCACCTCCAGCATGATAGAACGCACCCGTTTAGCGTCTGTGTCAATGGGCATATTGATCTTGACCTTCACCACACCCAAGGGATTGCTCAAGGTCACATTGCGCACGGTCTTGGTGATGAACTCCGAGTTCGGCACAATCAGGGTCGAGCGGTCGAACATCTCAATTTCCGTGGCCCGCGCATTGATCTTGCGCACATTGCCCTCCACGCCGTTCAAACTGACCCAATCGCCAATCTTGATGGGACGTTCAGCCAGCAGGATCAACCCCGACACGAAGTTCTGCACGACTGCCTGCAGGCCAAAACCAATCCCCACCGACAAGGCAGAGATCACCCAAGCCATCCGCTCCAGGCCAATGCCCAAGGAAGAAATGGCCGTGGCCACCACCACAAAATAGCCCACATAGCTGAACAGATTCGCGGTCGAGACCCGCATTCCAGGGTCAATACGGGTGGCAGGCAAAAGCTGGTTAGCTACCCAGCGCTGCAGGGCTTTGACAAACAACACACCCAATACCAGAATCATCCCGGCCAGCAGCACGGAACTGGGCTTGAGCTGAACCTGCCCCAACGAAAAACCCGTGACCAAAAAGCCCAAACGGCGTTGCAGCCACTGCGTGGGGTCTTCGCCAAACGGTAGCAATACAAGGGTAACGGCCATAATGATCAGGCACAGGCGCAGCGCCCCCGACAGAACAATCACGATCTGGCTGCTGCCCCGCACCTGGGCGCTGGTCCACTCGTTGGAGGCCCGCTTTTCCTTGAACTGCAGCAACAGGCTCTGGCCAATATCGGCAATCAGCGCCACCAGCACATAGCAGGTACAAATGACCAGACTCAGCCACAGGACTTCCTGCACAATCAGACTGCTCAACGCGATGTACCCGAGCAAGAAGGCGATCATTCCCAGCCCGATCACCACTCCCAGAGTGATGGGAATGGCACGCAGCCAGGTCGACCCTTGTTGTACCGGGACGGTTTTCTGCGGGTCGTCACCCTCTTGAGGCACAGGGGGCTTTTCGCGCCCTTGACTCAAATTCCAGGCGGCGATGGCAATAAAAATGCTCAGGGTCAGCGTATTGAAGCTGTTGACCAGCAAGGTGGTACTCAGCGTCGCATTGACCAGCCCCAACAATTGCTGTGACATCCAGGTCAGGGCCACCATTACGCCCAGCGCAAGCGGCAGCCAGGCCAGTTTCAGCGCCACATTGCTGGGGATCGGAGGCAAGCGCCAGCTAGGCCGCTGTGCGGACAGCAGCACCCGCCCCATGCCGGTCACGAAGCCGCCCAGATACAGGGCAAACACCGATTTGGACACGAAGCTGGACAAGTCGGGAGCCAGATTTCCGTTCCAATAAAACAGGCCCGCCGCCAAGGAGGCCAGAACCCCGGGCACCAGGCTATAGAGCACAATCAGGGCCGCAGCGTAGAAAGAACGCCGCAAACGTGAGGGTTTGGTATGGCTGATGGTAAAGCGCTCCAGCCCGCGCACCGCCCAGACCGCCAGACCCAGCCAAACCAGCGCCAGGCCTGCTGCTGACCACAGCACATACGTGGGCAAGTCCAAGAGCCGTTGTGCCAGATCCTTGCGCATGCGATCGACCCGGGCCAGATCGCCGGGCAGGTCGCGCGACACATTGCTCCAGAAACGCGGCGTCAAAACCGACTGTGACTGCAGGCCCAGCTCGGCCTGAAAGATCGCCCGACGCTGCTTGGACACCAAATCCAGCCCTTGGGTGGTTTCTACGCCGATCAGGCGGGCCAGCTTGATCATGCCATCCAGCTCGGTGACCGACTGCTGCAGCTGCGCCCGCTGGCGTGCGATGTCATCGGACTCGCCCGCCGGGTCGTCCACCGGCCCCAACTGATTCAAACGGGCCGTCACACTGAGCAGTTCAGGCTCCAGCCGCACGCTCATTTCCTGGGCCTGTTCCTGTGCCGCCAGCAACTGATTGCGCAAGGCGACCAGATCAGAATCTCCCAAGCCGTCCTTTTTCTGCAAACGCTGCTGCACCGTTTGCAGCGTGTCCCGCAATTCATTCAGGGATTCACTGGCCTGTGCAGGCGTCCAGGCCGCAGTCTCGGCTGCTGCAGGGATAGGGGTAACAGCCAGCACCACGGCCAGCAGCCACAAGGCCAAAAAGGCACACAGGCGCGAACAGCGAAAAGCGCGCATTAATAAAACTCCGGCTAAACAATCAGGCCACGCCCCGACAGGGATACGGGCAGCACAAACATGCACAGAATACCGAAAGAATCATCCTCTTGGCACAAAACACAGAAGGGACAAACGAAAAACCCCTCTCTCTCAACCGGCTCAGATCGCCTTGCACTGCATGCCCTACCCATTCTGCCACGGTCAACTTCGAGTCGCCCCGGACAACAGACCGCTCAGTACACGCAACCAAGCTCTAAAAACCACCCTTAAAACCAAGCGCAAAAAATATGAAACCCAAAAAAATAATCAAGGAAAATTAAAAAAACAAAACCCCCATAAAAAAAGCACTATCAACAATCATTATTTTGATTAAAAACCAAGTTATTCCTCTAGCATTTCTTAACTATAAGACGGCAAGAAAAAACACAGAACACAAGGAAAAAGTCAATTAGATAGCAAACAGCAAAACGAAGATTAAAAAATTAGCCCTTAAATAATCAGGAAATGTGAAATAATTTTCTTAAACACAAAGAAAGAAATCATTGCGCCCCCTCTCGAACACAGCAACGCAACCAAAATGACATTCATCGTGTTTTTTAAGACCGTCACTTAGCCTCACTCTTTTATCTGCGGTGGCAGACCGCTTCGGGAGTTGGGGGACACTGAATAATGTCGATATCACCTGGGGCGGAATGAACCGGTTCCATCCAGATGTAGCGACCCTGACTGCCTGGCTTCTCTTAAGCGCCATTCTCACGCCAAGCTGCTCAGCCAGCACCTTTCTGTTACGGCAACTCGAAAACTACCGAACCTGCCCTGACGATAGTAAAACCCAAGGCTAAAACCGGCGTATTCACATGCCCGCCCCAACCCTTTTCCCACTGACTGGAGATCCCGTGTCTAAGACTCGACTTAACCCATCTAATTTGTCCCCCAACATCTACAAGACCCTCGTCAAGTACGACGCCCAGATCTACAGCGAGACTACGCTGAACAAAGAGTTGATCGAGCTGATCAAGGTCAGAATCTCGCAACTGAACGGTTGCGCATTTTGCATTGATGTCCATAGCAAACATGCGCTGAGTCTGGGCATTGCCGAACGAAAACTCCTGCTTTTAAATGCCTGGAAAGAAGCCCCCCTGTTCACTGAGCAGGAGCAGGCGGCGCTGCGCTGGGCTGAGCAAGTGACTTTTATTCAGAATCTGGACGATAAGCAGACGCCACTGCATGAACTCAAGGCTCACTTCAATGACAAGGAAATCGTCGATCTGACGTATCTGGTCGGTTTGATCAACGTCTGGAACCGCTTGGCTATCAGCATGAACTACGAAATCAGCCTCTAACTAACGGAGCATTTTCCATACGCGACGCTGTGCTAGCACCTGGCGACCGTATTTCCAAAGCAGGTTTGAAGATGATCCTGCTGACCTGGCTTGCCGCCGATCCCGAGCGGCACGCCTTCCTGAGCCGGGAAAAAATGGCTCCGATTGTGACGCGGTCCAAATCTGAGGCCGGCCAGGGAATCAGTCTGGATGCAAAATTGCTGTGGCAGGAAGGAGCCGGACACTCGGCCGTCATCCACAGCAAAGATCAGGACGAGATTCATCAGTTTTCCAGCACCCTGCCCGCCGGACGCATTCTGGTCAATATGCCCGCTACCCAAGGCATATTGGGCATCAGCTCGGATATTGCGCTCTCATTCATGCAAGGGTCGGGTTTTTGGGGAGGCAATATTTCCGAGCCCGTGCATTGACGGCATCTGGCCAACATCAAGCGCGTGACATTCAAGCCATAAGCCTCAGGGCTGCAAGGCGCCCGCTTCTTCGGTGATCCGGCGATCGCCTTTAGGGGAGGATACGATGCCTGGACCGCCAAGCCTACCCCATGCAAACAGGCCAGACAGACCGCACGACGGTCTGTCTGGCCTGTTATGTTTTCCGAAACGTGCTTCCCTAACGAATCTGCTCCGCCACCATGAATCCGGACGCCCCTGCCAAGCCTGGACCTGGGTGAGTAGACGCACCGATGTGGTAGACGTTTTTGTACGGGGTTGCGTGGGAGCGCGCACCGTTACTGGCCGCAAAGGGGCGCATCCAGAAGAACTGGTCGGGCGAACAGATGCCCGAGTACGGGTCGCCGCCCACCAGATTGCAATTGATGGATTCCAGGTCGGCGGGCGAAAGCACTTTCTGGCCCACAATTTGTTGACGCAGACCGGGCATGACGCCTTCCAGTTGGTCGATAATGCGCTCGGCCACGGCCTTGCTGACTTCTTCGGACCATTTTCCGTCTTCCGGCACGTCGATCTTGCCAGCCGCATCGCCACGCAGCTTCGATGGCATGTCCTGCATCTGCATCCACAAAATCCATTTGCCTTGGGGTGCTCGGCTGGGGTCCACCGCGCAAGGCTGACCAATCGCCACGGTGAACCTGGCCGGAATCAGGCCGTTATTGGCCTGGGCCACGCTCATGCTGACGTCTTCCAGGCTGTCGGACAGGTGCAGCAACGGTACTTTCAGCAGCTCCGGATCGCTCCAGTTCGGCATGCTGTCCAGCGCCAGATGAATTTGCATGTCGCCACGGCCAAAGCGGTAGGCATTGGCTTGCTTACGCACTTGGGCAGGAGCGCCCGGCAACAGACGGCCATAGAGCTGTGGCGGAGTGACGTTACACACCACATGGCTGGCTTCGTAGACTTGGCCACCGGCACGCACGCCACGGGCTTTTTGTCCTTCCAGCACAATTTCTTCTACTTCGGTGTTCAGTTGAATGCGGCCACCGGCTTTTTCAATAATGGCGCATAGCGCACGCACCAGATTCTGGCCACCGCCTTTCACCACCGGCATACCACCGGCCACCACGGCGGCAAAGGTCAGCTTGCCGATCAGGGCCGAGCAGGCGTCGTCAGGGCCCAGGCCCGAGTGCAAGACCCAGGGAGCCATCATGCCGCGCACCCGGTCATCTTTCAGTTCACGATCGGCCCAGCGGCGGAAGGATTCCAGGGACTCACGTCCGTACTGAACCATGCCGTCCATGCGACGCTTGCGCCATTGCGAGAACAGCAAACCCAACAAGCCACGGCTGTAAGGCTCGGTGCCCAGCAAGCCAAAGGTCAGACCGGCATCGCGCTCGAACAACTGGCTGCACATGGCACCGAAGGCGTCGCCATCGCCTGCTTGCAAAGCATTGATACGTTGAATCGAATCGCCCACATCGTGACGCAGGGCCATGCCCTTGCCATCGCTGCCCACCACGCCGGTGGTATAGCCGTTTTCCAGAAACTCGACCCCTTGGGCAGCCAGATCATCCTTCAGGCGTGCATACGCCGCCCCGGAGGTAAACAAGGGGTACCAGGATGACAGCAGCTCATGGGTAAAACCGGGGAACAGTTCCTCGGTGCGGATACACCCACCCGCACGGTCGTTACGCTCCAGCACCAGAACCTGCTTGCCTTTTTGCGCCAGCAAGGCCGCACACACCAAGGAATTAATGCCACTGCCCACCACAATGACGGCATATGACTTGTTATTTGTTGAATCTGTCATCCCACACCTTTTTGTAAATTGCCCTGAACGGGTTCAGGGCTTGTAAACATGCCGCAAGAAACAGCTGTCAACAAGCCCTGGGCATCTTTTACCGCACTTTTCTATTTATGAGCCAGACGACTGCGCCTGCCAGCGTTCAAACCAGTGACGGGGCGACTTGCCCTGCTCTGGCCCAAGCACGGAAAAGCCACCGTCGACGGGCAGGTCGATCCCTGTCATCCAGGAAGCGGCACCCGACACAGCAAACAACACCACCTGGGCAACCTCTTCGCCGGAACCGACTCGGCCCAACGGATGAACTTGTGCGCCCACCTGATTGGCCAGTTCACGCGAGCCACCGCTCATGCGCTCAACGGACGGCGACCAGGTCCAGGCGGGCGAAACCGTCAGGACACGAATCCCCGATGGGGCCAATTCCACCGCCAAGCTTTTAGTGAACTGCAAAATGGCCGCTTTGGACGCTGGGTACAGCGCGCGTCCGGCCACGCCAAACTTCCCACCGGTACTGCCCATATTGATGATGACCCCGCCTGGGCCCATATGCGGCGTGGCTTTCTGGGCCAGAATCGCGCTGGAGATCAGGTTCACATCCAAAGTCTGATGCCACAACTCGCGGCTGGAAGCCAGCCCTTCGTCCCCGTAGGAGCAGGCATTGTTCACCACAATGTCGATGCGTCCGGTTTGTGCCAATGCGGCCTGCACGCAGGCATCGAGCTGCGCATCATCACAAATATCGGCAGCCAGAAACTGGGCCTTGCCCACAGCCTGCAGGCGCGCTTCAGTGCGCTGTCCCTCTTCCTGGCTGCGACCCACCACCAACACCCACGCACCAGCGGCACACAGAGCCAGAGCGATATCCGCTCCCAGCCCTTGGGTAGCTCCGGTCACAATGGCGACCTTACCGTGTAAATTCACCTGCATATCCTGTTGCATGGGCTTCTCCTACTCTGCTTGTGGCGCGCCAAAGACGGCTGCCCAATCTTCGTCACGATCAATATGCGCTATCAGGCTCATGCTGGCCAGGGAGGCTTCATGCGTGGCGGGCGGTGCGCCGCAGGCGCTGGCCACCACCGCCACTTCATAGCCCATATCCACCGCATGGCGCACCGTGCTTTCCACCACGGAATGGGTGGCCACACCGGCAATCACCAAGCGCTCCACGCCCAAACGACGTACCACCGGCTCCAGCGCGGAACCAAAGAAAGCGTTGATGCGCGTGTGATGGACTTCAAACTCGTTGGGCAAGGGAGCCAGCCCGTCAAAGAACTGGGCTCCCCAACTGCCAGTCTGCATGGCACCGATGCGTTTCACATTGTGCAAAATCGGGGCGTTGCACAGCAGATCGGCATAGTCTGGCCGGTAGCCCACCCGCACATGCACAATGGGCACGCCCTGTGCACGCGCCTGTGCCAGCAGACGGCCTGCGGCCTCGATCAGCGCCTGACGCTGGGGGCTGTCAGCCTCCACTCCCACACGAATCAGGCCATCAGCATGCAGGACGTCGTTTTGGTAATGCAGGGCCAGCAAGGCGGTGTGATGGGCTGCCGACATCAGATGTACACCTGAATGGCGCCGTGGACCGCATCACGATCGACCAGATTCACCTGCTTCATACGCAGTTTCCAGCCACCCCCCTCCTGGGCCTGCAGCTTGTGAATCAGGCTACCCACCCGGTGGACCGGATCTTTGCCGCGCCATTCCATGGAGTGAAAGCTGGAACGCACCACCAGATAACCTTCAGGATCGGTCCCGTCTATCATCACATTACCCAGCACGCGGCAGGACTGGGTAATCGGCTGCTGGGACCAGTTGCGGTGGTTTTCCAAGCGACGAATACGCAATTCACGCAGCAGCTTGTTTTCCCAGCACAGGGAAATGTGCTCGTACGGGCTTTGCTGATCGTAGCTGTGAGGAATCCAGTACATGCCTTCCTCGGTCCACAGATCCAGCCATGCTTGCCAGCGGCGCTCGTCCAGCAAGCGGGCCTCGTGATAGATGAACTGCTCCACTTCGCGGATGGCTTCCAGGCTCAGGTTCACAGGTGTGACCTGATCCACGCTGACGTCAAAATCAATATCAAACAACATAAGAATTCTCCTTGGCTCGGACAGCAGCCCGCTTAAGCCTGTGAGGCGGGGGCGATAGGCTCACCGGAAGCCGAACGCACCGTGGCTTTACCACTGTCTTCCGACTGCGCTGGCGCGTCGTACAGGCTGGTAGTCATGAAATGCTTCCAGGCGCGGAACTGGTTACGCATGGGCAGTTCACTGGTGCCATTGGTCGCCACCATACCGCCTTCAATTTCCTTGTCAGTGCCGTCATAGCGATGCATGCTGATCCAGTCGCCACCGTTGGTTTTATTACCTTCCTGGCAACGACCATAGACCTCAATGTCGTCCGGCATCACGTTGGACGAGGGGGAGTTGATCAGGTTGGCATACATCAGGCCGCGTTTGTAAATTTCATCCGGCGCCCCTTTCAGGCGGAACAACTGAATTTCGACATGTGTGCGATCCACCGCCACAGGACGAATCACGCGAAACTGCTGGAATACGGTATGGGGCGAGCCACTGCCGTAAATGATGCTGTTGTGGCGGTTCTCGCCCAGAATGTTCAGGGCTTTTTCTTCGCCATAGGCTTGTTTCAGGGTTTCGTAGTGCGCCTTGGTGACAGGATCAGTCTCAATGGCACCGGGATTGAAAATGCCTTCCATGTAGCCATGTCCGTTATCAAAGGCGTACAAGTCCAGCTTTTCCCAGAAACCGTAAGGCTCGCCGTTGCCGTCCATGATGTGCAGCTCCAGCGGCATGGAGCCATAATCTTTGGCCTGCTCGCGGGCCGCCACGTAGGATGACTCATGCGTGACATTCGCGTGCATGGTGTCGTGCAGATTCTCGTAGAACACTTTCCAGTTGGACGGCTGCCAGACCTTGAAGCTGCCGCCGGCCACTTCCACTTCCCCCACTGGCGAGCGATCGCACAGATTATCGATGGAACTAATGATGGGCCCCAGAAACTCCTTCAAATCCGGGCCGTGGGCACTTTGACAGGCAAACACAAAACCACGGTACGTTTCCACACGAGCCACACGGCGCATGGAAAAGTCCGGATGTTTGGGGTCGAAGCAGGTGCCCTCAAAGCCATTTTTCATGGGCGCAGCCAAATGCTGACCGTCCAGCTTGAACGTCCAGGCGTGGTAGGGGCAACGGAAGAACTTGCCGGCATTGCCACACCCATCGGCCACCACTTTGGCACCCTTATGGGGACAGCGGTTGTACAGCACGTACACCTTCTTGTCGCTGCCGCGAACCATGATGACGTCCTGACCACCCAACAAGGTCGTGTGGTAATCGCCCGGATTGGGCACCTGGCTGTCGTGACCAATGTAAATCCAGGCACGGCCATAAATGCGTTCCATCTCCAGACGGAAGATTTCAGGGTCGGTATAGACCGATTTATGTACGCTGTCTCCCCGCACCAGTGCGGCCAGCTGTTCGTTGCTATAGCTCATCATTAACCTCCTTGCTGCCGGATGCTTGACGCATCCTCTTTATGACTTTTCCATCTTGCACTGCGGCGCAAAATGATCCTGGAATTGCTCAAATACGGTGGACACAATCTTGTTGCTCATCTGGCCCTTGTCATTCGGGGCCACTTCGCGCATGTAATAGGTCTGCACCGGATATTGGTTGTTGTTGAAGGCAAAGGCCCCGCGCACAGACTCAAACGGCGCACTGCGCAAGGCTTTACGCAAGGCCTCACGATCGGTTGCCGCTTTCGGGTCGGCCTTCAGTGCGCCATCGAGCAACAGGGCAGCGTCATACCCCTGAGAGGCATACATGGACGGCAAGCGGCCATAGGTTTTTTCAAAATCCGCTACAAAGCGTTTATTGACCGGATTATCCAGATCCGGTGACCATTGAGCGGCATTGGCCATGCCTTTCATGGACTCACCGATGGCAGCAATGGTGTCCTGATCGGCCGAGAAGCCGGGGGTGTACACCGCCAATTGCGTGGACAGGCCCGAGTTGATCAGCTGCTTGATAAAGGACACACCCATGCCACCGGGCAGGAAGAAGAACACCGCATCCGCGCCCGACGCACGCATTTGCGCCAGCTCGGCCGCATAATCCATCTGACCGACCTTCACATAGACTTCGTCGGCAATCTCGCCCTTGAACAAGCGCTTGAAGCCTTCAATGGACTCACGGCCACCGGGATAGTTGGGGGCGATCAAATAGACTTTCTTGTGCGCCTGATCGGTCACGTACTTGCCCATGGCGGCGGGAATATCCTCGTTCTGCCAGGACACGCTGAAAAAATTGGGGTGGCAACGCTCGCCTGCGTAATCGGCCGGGCCGGTGTTGGCGGAAATGTAGACGGTGTCACTGTTCAAAATCGTCGGCATCACGGGCAGCAGCACATTGGAGAAGGCCATGCCGGTGATCACGTCGACCTTGTCGCGCTTGACCAGACGGTCCACGGCCTGACGGCCTTCCATCGGTTTTTGCTGATCGTCCAGCACCGTCAGGGCCACATCCACGCCACCGAGCTTGCCGCCCGAGTGCGTCAGGCCCAGCTCGAACCCATCGCGAATTTCTGCGCCAATGGCCGCTCCGGGACCGGACAAGGTCGTGAGCAAACCGACCTTGAATACTTCCTGACTGGACACCGGGCTACAGGCCAGGGCCAAGGCCAGCGTGCTCATGCAAAACGCCACTTGCTTTTTCATGTTTGTCTCCGTCCTCTGTCTTTCAAAAAACTGGACTTTAGGTCTGCCTGGGATCACCCCCAATACGCCGGAAACTGTGTATCACTGACGCCGGTGGTCTGTGCGGCGCTTGTCCTGCAGGCCTGGGGAAACGGGCCCAATAGACTACGTGAATACAGCAATTCCCAGTCGTATCCCAATCTGCTAAGGTGCCGGGACAGGATTACTGTTTTAGGTTTGAAATACATTAGACCGGCTCAGAACAGGCGGCTATCCAGATATGGCAAGCCTTATCCCTAACCGGCAAAAATTTGGAGACACACATCATGCAAGCGTGGTTTATGTCAGGCTTGGCCCCCTTGCAACACAGTGCGCCGCGTTTTCAATCGCGCTGCCCAGACCAGACTCGCAGCGAGACTGCCGGCTTTTTGACCGAGCATCGCCTGACCTGGAATGACGGCCCGGTCGATGCCTCGCTGCGCTATGCGAGCAGCCACAGCTTTTCCTTTGTCTTGCTTAAATATGGTGCAGCCGTGCAGGTGTCGCCGGGGATTCTGGAAGATTTCCTGCTGTTTCAGGTGCCGATACAGGGACGATCCTGTATCCGGGTTGGTCGGGAGTACGTCCAGGCCAACCCCAAAGTCGCCAGCGTCATCTCCCCTTCTTTGCAAGTCGAGCTGGACTGGGAGCAAGGCTGTGAACAGTTTTTGGTGAAGATCCCGCGCTACAGGCTGGAAGAGGTGGCCCGCCAAACCTTGGGCCTGAGCCTGGACCGGCCCATTGAGTTTGCCGCTGGCATGCCCTTGGACTCACCGCAAGGTTGCGCCTGGCAGCATCAAATTGGCAGCCTGCTGGCTTATGGCGGACATCTGCCTCCGGAAATGGATCAATGGTCGCGCCAGGCCGAGGACAATCTGTTGCTGCATCTGTTTCATACCCAACCCGGCAATTACAGCCGGCAGTTGCAGCAAACTGTGCGCCCGGCCAGTTCGCGCCGGGTACAAAGGGCGGAAGATTTCATGCGCGCCAGTCTGGACCAGGCCCTGACGCTGGAACAAATCGCTACCGCAGCCTGTGCCAGTGTCCGCAGCCTGACGCTGGCATTTCGTACGGAACGGGGCCTGAGCCCCATGCAATTTTTAAAGCAGATTCGTCTGGAAGCGGCCCAGCAGGCTATCCGCACCGCCACACCTGGCACCCAGGTCAGCGAGATTGCCTTGCGCTGCGGTTTCAACCATTTCGGCCGCTTCTGTGCCGACTACAAGTCCCGCTTCGGGCGTTCGCCCTCGCAGGACTTGCGCATCGTCGATTAGTCTTTCAAGGCCTTGCCGGGAACCCAGACACGGCCATCAAACAGACGGCGCGCCGTACGGTAGAACGAACCGGCCTTGGCAAACCACTGGCCGTCTTTCTTTTCCACTTCCGCGCCTACGGTCAGCACGCCGGAAGGCATACCCAGACGCAAGGGGCCTTGAGGAGCGACGGAGTCGGACAGACATTGTGAGGGCAGGCTGCCCGTCAGCCGAGCGGCCACCGCGGTACACAGCGAGATCGTCAAGGGCAAGGCGCGGTGCGGCTGACCATTGGAAATCACACGGGCCACCAGATCAATATCCTTGGCAGGCACCACCTCACCCGACAGCGTGGGGTTATCCTGGGCAGGTGACACAATGCAGACAAACGGCACGATGCGAATCTGACGCGCAGCTTCCACATCGGGCGCAATGCCCATGCGTACCGAAGCCTGCACGCGGATGGCGTCCAGACGCTCCAGCACGTCAGGATGCGCCTCCAGCCAATCAGGCAGTTCCAGACCAGTCAGACCCACATCGGCAGCGCGTACAAAAACAGCGGCATTGGCAGCATCCACCAGCGAGACTTCAATACGGCCCACGCCCGGCACATCCAGCCATTCGGTCAATTCACCGCTAGGCAATAGGGAGCCGGTCGAGGCACCGCCCGGTTCCACAAAGTCCAGACGGATAGGCGAACCGGTACCACCTACGCCGGGAATGGACAGATCACCGTCATACCGGGGCTGGCCATCTTCGACGGTGAAATGCGCATGGATGATCTTGTTGGTATTGGTGTTCAGGATGCGCACACACGCTTCGCCATCCTCCACCTTGACCATGCCTTGTTCAACGGCATAGGGGCCGACTGCCGAGCTCATATTGCCGCAGTTGCCGCGGTAATCCACCTTCTCTTCCTTGATCGCCACTTGTGCAAAGGTGTAGTCCACATCGGCGTCCGGATGGCTGGACGGGCCGATAATACACACCTTGGACAGTGAGGAGACCCCGCCACCCATACCGTCCAGTTGACGACCGTACGGGTCGGGCGTGCCCATGGCCGCCGCAAACAACGGTGTCCAGTCCTCGCGCTTGGCAGGCAGATCTGCGATATTGAGCATCAAGGCTTTGCTGGTGCCACCACGCATGAACACGGCGGGAAGGGATTTTTGTTTCATCACGTCATTCCTGGTTCTTGGCTTGCGCCATTAAAGAAAACTGCGCCGTCTCCTGCATGGGTTCGGCGTGAGAGACTATCGGTTCACTAACAAAGTCTGATCGGATCGTGCGCTGTTGTCGTTCCAACTGCTGCACTTTTTCCTCACTGGCATTGCCCAGATGGCGGGCTAGCAAAGCGGAGGCCTGGGCGCGTTCGCCCTTTTCCAGCAAATCCAGAATCGCCAGATGCTCCAGACACTGACGACGAATACGTTCCCGATCCAGCGTTTCCTGGTATTCCAGCAGGCGCCGCAACTGGTTCTGACGGGTGACGGTCTGAGCGATAAAACGATTGCCCGACAAGGAGGCCAAAGCCTCATGGAACGTCGCATTGGCCTGATACATTTCAGCATGTCCCGCATATCGCCACCCCCCATCGGCCAAGGCTTGCTGTTGCAGACGCACCCGGCGCAAGACGGCCGAATCAATTGCAAAGCTGGGCAGCAGCATGGCCGCCGGCTCCAGCATCTGCCGCAAGGTATAGCTCTCCTCACAAGCCTGGGGGCCGTCAATCATGGGTAGAAACGACCAGCCCTTGCTGGCACGCTGTTCCATCCAGCCTTCATTGGCGGCGCGGGCCAGAACACGACGCACACGCTCACGCGTCAGGCCATAACGACGCATGGCATCGTTTTCCGACAAGGTGTCGCCCCAAATTCCGGAGAGCTTGTCTCGAGCCAGCTGCAAATAGATCTGGTCATCCTGGCTGGTGCCCAGCTCTTCTTCGATCACACCGAGCTGATCGGCCCCTTTCAACAGGTACAAACCCCGCCGGGGCGGCTGGGCGCCCACAATGCCTTTTTCCGCCAGATAGGCCAGCGCTCCCCGTATGGGCGAGCGCGATGCACCCAGCGCGTGGGCCAGCGATTGTTCCGTCAAGTGATGCCCGGCCTGCAAATGCCCTGCCCGCACGTAGTCCAGCAGGCGATGCGCCAAGGTGACATGCAAAGAATTGGATTGGCCTTTCATGCCGGTTTTCCTAAAAATCAACGCGATTCTCGATCATTTTATTGTACTATATACAAACAAAATACAATTCAATTGTTTTTTCAAGGCCCCAGACGCATAACTTTATTGATTACTCTTGCCTAGGCGGGCCCTGTCTGTCTGGCTACTTACTACGGATGAATCGTTTGCCATGTCCCAGTCTCTTGCCCTACAAACGCTGTCCCTGAACGGACGTTCCGTGCGTTACGTTCCCATTGCCGACATACCCGGTATTGAAAAGCTGCCCTATTCGCTGCGTGTCTTGCTGGAAAACCTCTGTCGTCAAAAGGCCGTGCGTCACGCCGACGTGGATCAGGAAATCGATTCCCTGCTCCAGCGCAAGGTGGGCGATGGCATCACCTTCTACCCTGCCCGCGTATTTGGTCAGGACATTCTGGGTTTGGTAATGTTGCTGGACATGGCGGCCTTGCGCGAAGGCGTACAAGCGGCCGGAGGCGACGCCAGCCGCGTGCGCCCCCAAGTCCCTATCGACGTCATTATCGACCACTCCCTGCAAGTGGACAGCTGGGCCAACCCCAAGGCAGCCGACATCAATCTGGCCCGCGAGTACGAGCGTAATGGCGAACGCTTTGCCTTTTTGCGCTGGTGTTCGAGCAACTTTGACGGCGTCAAAGTGGTTCCGCCCGGCAAAGGCATCATGCACCAGTTGCACATTGAGCATATTGGTCAGGTCGTCTGGACCGAAGAAGGCAAGGATGTGGATCTGGTCTACCCCGATAGCTGCGTGGGCACCGACAGCCACACGCCCATGGTCAACGGCCTGGGCATTCTAGGCTGGGGCGTGGGTGGCATTGAAGCTGAAGCGGTGATGGTGGGCCTGCCCGTGGCGATTGCCTTGCCAGCGGTGGTCGGCATTGAACTGAGCGGCAAGCTAAATGACGGCGTATTGCCTACCGATCTGGTGCTGGTCATTACCCAGAAACTGCGCGAGCTGGGGGTAGTGGGCAAGTTTGTCGAGTTCTTTGGCCCCAGCGTGGACGAGCTGTCCCTGGGCGACCGCGGCATGATCGCCAATATGGCACCAGAATACGGCGCCACTGCGGTGTTTTTCCCGATCGATGACGCGGCACTGCATTACATGCACATGACAGGCCGCCCACAAGAGCAGATTGATCTGGTCGAGCAGTACAGCAAGGTACAAAAGCTGTGGCGTGATCCGGCCGCTCCCGCTCCCGTGTACGACACCGTGCTGAAGCTGGATCTGAGCAGCATCAAACCCAGCTTGGCCGGCCCCAGCAATCCTGAAGATCACCTGGATCTGGATGCCGCGGCTCAGTCCTTCCCCGCCCATCACCAGAAAATTGCCGGCCGTCCTTACGATCCGCAACGCGCAGTGCCCGTGGAAGGCGAGGACTTCGTGTTAAATGATGGCGATGTGGTCATTGCCGCCATTACCTCCTGTACCAATACGGCCAACCCCGCCAATATGATGGCCGCCGGCCTGCTTGCGCGTAACGCTGTCGCTCGTGGCCTGCGCAGCAAACCTTGGGTCAAGACCTCGCTGGTGCCAGGTAGCCAGGTGACCGCCGACGTGCTGGAACGCGCCCAGTTGCAGGATGATCTGGACGTGCTGGGTTTCAACATTGCCGGTTTTGGCTGCACCACGTGTAACGGTGGTTCGGGACCGCTACCTGCCAATATCGTCAACGCGATTGAATCGGAGAAGCTGATCGCCACCGCCGTGCTGTCCGGCAACCGCAACTTTGAAGGCCGCATTCACGCCAACGTGCGTGCCGCTTACCTGGCATCGCCCGCTCTGGTCGTGGCCTACGCCCTGGCCGGCAATCTGAATGTGGACCTGACCCGCGACCCGCTGGGCAAAGATCAGGACGGTAAAGACGTCTACCTGAGCGACATCTGGCCCAAATCCGCCGAAGTGCAAGAAGCCATCCACGGCGCTTACGACCGCGATCTGTTCATCGAACGCTACGCCGAGCTGTACGACGGTGGCGAGCCTTGGGACGCCCTGGCCCGCGAAAGCAATGGCGGTCACTACCCCTGGGAAGCCGACAGTACCTACATCCGCAAACCGCCTTACTTTGACGGCCTGCAGCGCGAGCCTGCCCCCGTGGCCAACTTGCACGGTATGCGCCCACTGGCCATTTTGGGTGATTCCATCACCACGGACCATATCTCGCCCTCCGGTTCGATCAGCCTGGGCACGCCTGCCGCTGACTTCCTGCTGTCCAAGGGGGTGGAGCAAAAAGACTTCAACAACTACACCACGCGCCGTGCCAACCATGAAGTGGTCAAGCGTGCGACTTTCGCCAACATCCGTCTGCGCAACAAGATTGTTCCCGGCGTGGAAGGCGGGGTCACCAAGGTGATGCCCGAGGGTGAAGTGATGCGCATTTTTGAAGCTGCTCAAACTTATCAGGAACGCCAGGTTCCGCTGCTGGTCATCGCCGGCAAGAACTACGGTTGCGGCTCGTCCCGTGACTCGGCGGCCAAAGGTCCGGCACTGCTGGGGGTGAAAGCGGTGGTTGCCGAAGGCTTCGAGCGTATCCACCGCACCAACCTGGTCGGTATGGGTGTGCTGCCCCTGCAGTTTCAGGAAGGCACCAATGCCGACACATTGGGCCTGGATGGAACCGAAACCTTTGACGTCAAGGGTCTGGAAGAAAACCTGGGCGTACGTTCGCAAGCCCAGCTGATTATCCACCGTCTGGATGGCAGCACCCAGTCCGTACCGGTCACTGTACGACTGGATACTGTCGAGGACATGGAGTATTGGCGTCACGGCGGCATCCTGCCCCGCGTCTGGCGCAAGTACCTGGAGGACTAAGCCTACCCTGGCTTAGGCCAACAGGCTGTCGCTTCTCTCAAACGCCAGGGCCCACGCCCTGGCGTTCCTGTTTGGCCAGCCCCAGCCAGTGTTCTATGCGGCCCAGGGCATAGCGCGCGCTTTGCTGACGGATTTCATCCCGTGTGCCGTCAAACACAATCGTCTCGGTATACACGACCAAAGGATCAAACTTGTCCTGCGGCTTGAACAGCCACGCAAAGCACTGCGTTCCGGCGGGAATCTGTGGCTCGGCAATATCATCGGCCACGCCGGTATTGGCAATGATCAGATTGGCCGGAGTCAGTTGCGCTGCGCCTTTGGCCATGGCTCTGGCTACCGCTTCACTGCACAGATTGTTTTCCGACAGCACGCTTTGGTCCACGCCCAGGCAACGATACTTGGCTTGTGGCGAATAGGTCACAAACGCGCAGTCGAGTACGGCTGCCGCCCCCTTCTGGTCGGCCAGGGTGGATGCAATCAAACCCGCCGTGCATGACTCCGCCGTTGCCAGCGTCAGCTTGGCATCGCTCAGGATATTGACCAGGCTAGCCAGATCCAGATTTTTCATGACAAACCCTCCTTATCAGGACACAAGGACGGTTTATTCAAACATAAAGAAATACGGCAGGAAATAAAGTTCCGCGTTCTCTCACCATCTGGAACATGCGCTTACGTGTCAGCAACCTGCCCTGAATGCTGTCCAAACAGGCTGCTCATATCGCTGGCTTTCAGGCCCAGATTGCTGGCCAACATGTCAAAACAGCGCAAGGCCGCCTTAATATCCTGTTCGGGAATGCCGGCAAACAAGGGGGCGCGCGACTGGCGCAACAGTTCCAGCAAATGCGCATGAAAGTCACGTCCTTTGTCCGTCAGACACAATAGCCGCGCCCGTTTGTCCTGCTCGTCGGGCACACGTTCGAGCAAACCCGTCGATTCTAATTGATCAATCAGACGAACCAGTGTCGGGCCCTCCAGACGCATCATGCGCGCCAACTGGCCTTGACGTATGGGTTCGCCCAGCTGAGCCAGATAACGAATAGGCAGGATGGTGGCCTCGGACACACCGTAACGCCCCAGCGTCTGATCCAGCTCACGACGGTAAAGACGCGCCAGCACAATCATGGACAAGCCAAACCGTTCATACAGTTGGTGATTCATCAGGTCGACTCCACAGCACGAGGCACCGTATTAGGGGGGTAAGCATAAACCAGAACGGGGGTAGCCCCCAGCAAGGACTGAGCAACATCCCGGATCGCCTCTGCCAGCACAGGATCGGCACAGGATTGACTGATACGCAGCAACTGTTGAGCCAGCTCCTGCGGCTGGCTCTCAAAGCCCTCCAGCAGTTCACATACCAGATTGACGCACGTCTGCTGCGGCGCGCCCCGCCTGCCCAGACGCTTCAATGCCACAATCCCATGCCCCAGATTGATCAGCGACACCAGACCCTGTGGCGCTTGCTCCCCCATCCAGTGCAGCAGGCGCACCCACTGCCGGGCCACCCGTGCCCGCCAGACGCGAAACAGGCGTGGCCGGGAACGGCGGATCAAGGGATACAGCTCGCGCACCACCCGCCGCACCAAAGCCTGCCCACGCGGATGGGTACGACGCGGCAACAGAAAAAAGGCGCTGCATACCACCGCAGAACCCGCCAGCAAAGGCACGGACTCCTTGATGATGAGCGGCCAGCTAACGGCTGCCATACCCGCCTGACTGGCCAGTTGGAAACACATATTGGCATCCAGCGCCCAAGCAGATGTGGGGCGATTGGCCCGCAACAAACCACCCACCACCACAAAAGGCAGCACTGAAACGATGACCTGCCAGTCCGTCACCAAATAGCCCTGAATCAGATAGCGATAGAGGCTGGCCACCAGCACGCCCACCGTAATTCCGGTGAACATGATGCGACTCATCAGCTGCGGACGTGGCATGGAGCCCAAAATAATGGAGAAAGTACACACCCCCATCGCCATCAACTCCAGTGCCGGACTGGACAAGGCAAAGGCAAGCGCCCCTGCACTGAAGGTAGCCAAGGCGCTAATCAAGCCGGTACGTGTTGCCAGAGGCCAGTCCACCGACCGTGCCGGGGTGGCCAAGAACCGGTGAGGGCCCCGTCGGGCTGGTGTCCGAGCGGCAAACAGACCCGTTTCAGCCCGCCGAATCTGCCCCATGGCTCGGCGCAACCGCGCCAAACTGATTTGCTCGGGCGGCCTGACGCCGGTTTTTTCCAACACCGTCAAAGAATGCCCCTGCTCCAGACGCTGCGCCTGCTCCAGCAAGAACTGCGCCTCATCGGCGGCGGGCAAACGACCCCGCTCTCTTTGGCGCACAATCAGCTCACTGGCGGCCAACAGCTCGATCACGGCATATAAAAACGCGTCCACATAGGGCAGGCGACGATAAGCATCCCAGGAACCGGCAGCCGTAATACGGGCCTGAGCATCCAAGTCCACTATTTCCTGCCTTATCCGTGCGGACAGGGCCGGGTCCGACTCTTTATAAGCAGGGCCCAGCACGTGCGCAGCCAGACGCAAAGCGTCCGCCGCCAGAACACGCACCCGTTGGTAATACGTTTGGCGCTGGCTATGCGGCGTCGTGCGGGAGCACAGGACGGTAGTGACCACTACCCCGATCAGGGTGCACTGCACGCGCGACAACGCCAGATCCAAGGAGCTGTCTGGCGAGAGCACCGAGGGCAGGACCACCACGCCAATCGTGATGCCCGCCAACATGGGCAAATATGACAAGGCACCCCGCAACACATGGGTCAAGGCGGAGGCCACCCCGACTACCAGGGCCATCCCCAACAATTGCCAATAAGGGTGGGGCAAATGCAGAAAGGCCAGCCCCAGCCCTGCCCCTGCCAGGGTTCCCACTATTCGCCACAAGGCGCGCTCATACACCAGTCCCCGATAGGGCTGGGACAGAACCCACACTGGCATGGCGGCCCAGAACGGGTTGTCGACAGACAGCAAAACCGCAATCGCAAACGACAAGCCGGCAGCCAACGCCATGTTTAAACCATGCAGCAGCGCAGGCCTGTCCAGCTGGAGCCAGGGAAAAGAAACAGACATAAAAGAAAGGGACGTCTAAACGAGCGAAACTTCAATTATATAGATAGCTCACCTATCTATTCAATTGTCGAGTCGTGGCGCAGAGTGCCACTTGCGCTACGCCTTGTCTCAAGGACCTGGCGCTCGAATGCAAACCGCTGCTCGCCGTGGCGGCACAAGCCTGTCTGCCCCGTTTCCAAGGCTTTTTCTACGTCAACCCTTTGCAGCAAATCGGGACTTTTTCTGCAAGGTCGCCTTTCATTGTCAGTTTTCATTAACTATCGCAGCCCAGGCATAGTCAAACCGTACGGGGCCGTTCTATGATGTGGGCATCCTGATGGGCAGGTACCCGAAATCCTGTTCCCTCACCCCGTTTTTATGGCAGGAGTCTTTATGCAAAAGTGGCTGACACGCTACACCGCCTTCTACATCATCATTGGTCTTACCGCCTTTTTCTTGCTGTTGTCCCTGTTCAAGAGCGCGAGCTGGTTATGGCTGGCCATTCCCGGGCTGGCCCTATGCGTGCAAGGTTTGGTCGATATCACTCAGACTCGTCATGCCATTCGTCGCAATTACCCGGTTATTGGCAATCTGCGCTTTATTTTTGAAGCCATTCGACCTGAAATTCGCCAGTACTTCCTGGAAGGCGATGAGCAGCAACTGCCCTTCTCGCGTGCCGATCGCTCCTTGGTGTACCAGCGTGCCAAACAGCAGATCGACAAGCAGCCCTTTGGCACCCATCAAGAGGTCTATAACAACGGCTACGAGTGGATCAACCACTCCATGACGCCCAAACACATCAAGGACTCGCAGTTCCGAGTGCAGGTGGGCGGGCCAGACTGTACGCAGCCCTACTCGCTGTCTGTGCTGAACATCTCGGCCATGAGTTTTGGGGCGCTGTCGGCCAATGCCATTCTGGCGCTGAACAAGGGCGCCAAAATGGGCAACTTTGCCCACGATACAGGCGAAGGCGGAATCAGCACGTATCATCTGCGCCATGGCGGAGATCTGATCTGGAACATCGGGTCGGGCTATTTTGGTTGCCGCGATGAGCACGGCAACTTCTCACCCGAGCGTTTCGCCGAGCGTGCGACCCAGGATCACATCAAGATGATTGAAATCAAGCTGTCGCAAGGGGCCAAGCCTGGCCACGGCGGCATCTTGCCCGGCACCAAAGTGACGGCCGAAATCGCGCTGGCGCGGGGCGTCCCGGAGGGCGTGGATTGCAACTCCCCGGCCAGTCACAGCGCATTCCGCACACCCGTGGAGCTATTGGAGTTCGTCGCTCAACTACGTACCTTGTCTGGCGGCAAACCGGTGGGCTTTAAACTGTGCATCGGACACCCCTGGGAGTGGTTTGCAATTGCCAAAGCCATGCTCAAAACCGGCATTACTCCCGACTTTATCGTCGTCGATGGGGCCGAAGGCGGAACCGGAGCTTCTCCCGTCGAGTTCATTGACCATGTGGGCACGCCCTTGCGCGAAGCCCTGCGCCTGGTTCATAACACCTTGGTCGGCATCGGCCTGCGTGAGCAGATTCGTCTGGGCGCCTCGGGCAAGATCATCAGTGCTTTTGACATGGCACGCATCATGGCCCTGGGCGCGGACTGGTGCAATAGCGCCCGCGGCTTCATGTTTGCGGTGGGCTGCATCCAGGCCCAGGCTTGTCATACCGACAAATGCCCGACAGGCGTGGCTACCCAAGACCCGCAGCGTCAAAAAGCGCTGGTGGTTGACGACAAATCCTTGCGCGTGGCCAGTTTCCACGGCAATACGCTCAAAGCGCTGGCCGAGCTGCTGGGTGCTGCCGGGCTGGAGCACCCTGACCAGCTGCGCCCCCACCATATTGCCCGCCGCATCAGCAACGGCGAAGTCCGGGTTCTGTCGGCCCTGTTCCCCGATTTGAAGAAAGGTGAGCTGTTGCGCGGCCACTACCGCCAAACCATTTTCCGGGTGGGCTGGCCCATGGCCAACCCCGACTCTTTCGAGCCCGCCTACAGCCTGAGCAAAGCCTTGTCGTACCTGAACGATGAGGCCGAGCCGGACGACATCATCAAAAAACAGGATATGGCTGACAGCGCGGGCCAGGCGCTGGCCTGAGCAGCGATGGCGGCAGTCTCCCTAACGAGACTGCTGCACTGTCCCTATTCCGGCATCCACTTCTCCATACACCTGCACGCCGGATGACCGACTCCAGCCTGTGTCAGAGGAACGATCCGCAGTTGAGCACGCCATCAGTCCGCCGACCATGAGCAAAGCGCCCAGCACTCCATAAATCTGTCGCATATCAAGCTCCTTGATGATAGGCAAATACTGTGCCACAGAATCTGGGCAAACAGATTTCCATCTGTACTAGAATGCTGAGATCATGATCAGGCACTGCGCACTTTCCTTCTCGGGTACTCGCAGCCGGTTTTTACTGGTGCTGGCACTGTGCGCCCTGCTGCTGCGCGGACTGATCCCCAACGGCTACATGCCGAGTGCCAATCCGGACAACGCCGCCGCCCTGAGCCTGTGCGTTCAAGGCGACCCCTTCCTGGCGCAATGGAGCGCTCAGCTCCCCGATCCAAAACACGATGAGCAGCACAGCCTGCATGCCGCCTGTCTGTTCGCGCAGGCCCAGGCGCAAAAAGCTCTTAACGATGGGCCCAGTCCCGCCTGGGATCTGGCACCCACACTCCCTCATACCTGGGACACTGCCCAACAGGCGGCGGCTCCCGTTCTTCCCCTAACGGGCCCGCCCCTGAGTGCGCGCGGCCCGCCTTCCTCGCTCGCTTGCTGACCTGCCCCGGCTGCCCGACGCGGCCACCTTATGTTGTCAATTCGCGGGATATTTCTATGAACGCCTCCTTCTCTCGCCGCCAGCTTTTGCTTGCCATGCTGGCGACTCCTTTGGTCCTGAGCGCCTGCGGCGACAAGGCCCCCAAGCAACCAGCCTTCCGTAACCTGGAAGGGGTGGACATGAGCAGCGCCGACTTTGCCAAGGATTTCAGCTTGCTGGATACCGAAGGCCAACGTCGTACGATGGCGGACTACCGTGGCAAGATCGTGCTGATCTTTTTTGGGTTTACCCAATGCCCTGACGTCTGCCCGACTGCACTGACTCGTGCCGTCGACATCAAGGAGCAGCTCGGTGAGGATGGCGACAAGCTGCAGGTCTTGTTTATCTCCATTGACCCAGAGCGCGACACGCCCGAACTGCTGCGTGCCTACATGCAGGCTTTTGACCCCGGTTTCGTGGCTCTGCGCCCCACCGAAGAAGAGCTGGCCAAAACCGCCAGCGACTTCAAAGTCTTTTACCAAAAGGTTCCGACCGGCTCCAGCTACACCATGGACCACAGTGCCTTGACCTATGTGTATGACACCCAAGGCAAGCTGCAAATTGCCCTGCGCCACACGCAAACGGCTGACGAAGCCGCGGCTGATATCCGCCAGGTGCTGGCTTTGAGCAAGTGAACCCCAACAGGATAACCAATATGAAACGTACGATTGCGAGCTCTCTATTCTCCCTGGCCGCTTTGTTGAGCCTGCCCACTCTGGCGCAGGCCGAAGTCACTGTGACTGATCCCTGGGTGCGCGCCACCGTTCCTGGCCAACAGGCGACCGGCGCCTTCATGGTGCTCAAGTCCACTGACAACGCCCAATTGCTGGGTGCCAGCAGCAGCCTGAGCAAACAGGTTGAAGTGCACGAAATGGCCATGGAAAACGAGGTCATGCGTATGCGTCAGGTTGAGAAAATCGACCTGCCCGCGGATACAGCGGTGGACTTGAAACCGGGCGGCTACCACATCATGCTGCTGGGTTTGGACAAGCAGCTTGAAGTGGGCAGCTCCGTGGATCTCACTTTGGAGATCCTGAATGCCGCCGGCCAGAAAGAGGAGCTGAAGGTTCATGCCCCCGTACGCGCCTTGAACAGCAAGGCGGGCCAAGGCCACCACGGCGCGCACGGCGGCCATTGAGCCCGTGTCATCCGGCCCGATAGCCGCTTCGTTCATGGAAGAAAAGGCCGGGTTTCACATTTGCGGGTTTTCCATAATTGGCAGGTTTTGATTAGCTGACGTACAGTGAAATCACTGACAAAGTGTCAGTAAGCTGCCTGAAACGCAGCTTTCCAAAACTGCCATCATGGTAGTTCACCGCCGCCAGAGCGGCCACAGGCCCTACCGCAACGGTAGGGCCTTCGTCTTTTGGCCGTCGCCCTTCAGACACAATGCCCCCTGCCTTTGCGTATCACTAGGCCCCTGCCCGGGTCTGGAGTACAGTTAAAACCGTAGCGCCGGTTTAACCTTGCAAGGAGTATGCAGATGGCCTCACGTCCTCATGACACCAATCGCTCTGAATTGCTACGTCAACTACCTTTGAAGCCAGGATGGTTTATTGGTCTGGGCATCGCCCTGATTATTCTGGGTCTGATCGCCTTGATCTATGTCGTAGGTGCCACGGTTGCCAGCGTCGTTTACATCGGTATCCTGATGAGCATAGGCGGGGTGCTGCATCTTATCCATGCCTGGAGCTCCAAAGGCTGGCGTGGCTTTCTATTCTGGAGTTTGAGTGGCATTTTGTACTTGTTCGCCGGTCTGATTGCCATCAGCAATCCTCTGATGGGCGCAACAGTGCTGACCCTGGTTTTTGGCGCTTTCCTGATCGCATCCGGAGCATTCCGGCTGTGGATCTGGTTTCAGAATCGCGCCCAGGCTGGCGGCGGCTGGATGGCCTTTTCCGGACTGATCACGCTGGCGGCGGGGCTGATCATTGCTGCTGGCTGGCCAGGCAATAGTGTCTGGATTTTAGGCCTGATCCTGGGGATCGACCTGCTGACTCAAGGTTGGGCCAGCCTGTTGCTGGGCATGGCCATCAAACGCAACGAAGCCTGATGTCACCTGAGCCGACCCTGAGTGCTCGCCGCCCTGAACACGACGAGCGTCTTTGACCTGACTGACTCATCTCACCATGCCCGTCCCGCAACACATGTGGGTCGGGCATTTTACGATCTCGCCGTGGGCACCCAGATTGTCAGCCCCGAAATCAGCCGCCTCTGTTCAGCCCTCCAGTCTCGGCAGTGCCGCATCACGCCCCCGTAACCAGGGCTGGCGTGTATGCGCCAGCATCGGTCCGTCACCTGGGCTGTCACCATAAGCCATGTCCAGCTCCACGGGCTTGTCACCCAGCCATGCCTGAAGGCGACGCACTTTTTCCTCTCCCCAGCAATTGGCGCTGGCCAGGCCCCTACAACCTTTGTGCTCATCAAATGCCAAATCGGTCGCCAGCACCTGAGCCATCCCCTGCTCGTGCGCCCAGAGCTGTAAATATATGGACGGCGAGGCACTGACCAGCAACACCGTGTCCCCTCGCTCACGATGCGCACGAACCCGTTCCATCATCTCCGGGCGTAGAATCCGTGGCAGATAATCCCGTACATAAACGTCTGCCAAGGCCTGAACCTGCGCACAGCTCAATCCACCCAGGGCACTGCGCAGAAAACAATGCTTGATCGCCTGACGACGCAGCGGCCCCCGATCCCAAACGAGAAAGCGCGGCACACAAGCCAGGTAGGCCCGAATACAGACCGGCCAGCCTCGCATGCGACGGATGAAGTCCTGCAAGCTGTCCCGGTCTGTAATGGTGCCATCAAAATCAAATGCGACCAGCACACGCGCCCCTTTCATTGTGGAAAAAAAGAGCTAGTGTACGGGGGAAAGCCATGCTTCCCAAGTCAAGCTTTACAAGGCCCAACCACCCAGATAGAAGACGGCCAAGGCAAGGGCAATCAGCACGGTACCTACATTGAGGCGGCGCAGCTCACCTGAAAACAGGCGCCCCAGCACCAACGTACAAAAACCCAGCATGATGCCCGTGACAATATTGACAGTCAGCACGATAAACACCGCGCACACCAGGCCTGCCATCGTATCGACCGTATCGTCGGTATTCAGATGACGCACGCCACCCAACATCAGCAAGCCCACATACATGAGGGCCGGTGCCGTTGCATAGGAGGGTACCAATGCAGCCAGAGGCGAGAGGAAAATCAGCATCAAAAAGCCCAGCCCGACCACCACTGCGGTCAAACCAGTCCGCCCCCCTGCCGCGGTACCGGCAGCAGACTCAATATAGGCAGCAGCGGGCGACGCCCCCAGACTGGCCGACACCAGGGAGCTGAGGGAGTCCGTTGTCAAGGCACGACTGCCATTGATGATCTGGCCGTCCTTGTCCAACTGTCCGGCATTGCCTGCCACCGCGCGAATCGTCCCTGTCGCATCAAACACCGCTGTCATCACCAAGGCCAGCACACTGGGCAAGACAACCGCGTTCAAAGCGCCGCCAATATCCATGGTCCCAATCAGAGAGTGCTCCCCAAACAAACTGGGCATGGCGAACAGGCCTGTAAAACGCACATTGGGATCGAACACCAGGCCGATGGCAGACAAGCCCAGTATCACCAGCAAAATGCCCCCGGTTACGCGGCGTCGCTCCAGTCCAAAAATCGCTGCCAGACCCACGACGCTCAGCCAGACTGGCATGGAAGTTACATCCCCCAAAGCAACTGGCAAACCGGCGCCCGTATTGCGAGTGACCAGGCCCACTTCATTGGAGGCAATCATCAATAGGAACAGACCAATGCCTATGCCCGTGCCGTGCGCGATTCCCAACGGCAGATTGCGCAAGATCCAGGTACGAATGCCAGTGGCCGAAATCAGGGTGAAGATCAACCCCATCAGAAAGACCGCGCCCAGCGCCACGGCTGGACTGAGCTGCTGCCCCAGAACCAGATCGAAAGCCATAAATGCCGTCAGAGACAGGGCGCAGCCCACGGCAATAGGCAGATTCGCCCAGAACCCCATCAGCAAAGAGCCCAGGGCGCTGGTCAGACAGACCGCCACGAAAACAGCGGAAGTATCAAAACCCGCCTTACCCAGCATGGAAGGCACGACAAATACGGAATACACCATTGCCAGAAAGGTGGTCAGCCCTGCCAATACCTCCTGACGCAGGGAACTGCCGCGCTCTGTATACGCAAAATGTTGTTGCAACCAACCACCCGTAAGCGGCGGAGCCAAGGCCTCCTGCCCTGGCCGCAATGCGGATTCTTGCTCAGCCATACTCCATGCTCCTTTATCAGTATTGTGATGTCTGAAACGGTGCGTTGCCGTCATCAGGAATCAGTAATGGACAGGTCCCGCCCCCCAGGGGCAAGGCGCCTCTCACGACCTGAATCAAAAGCGGGCGTTGAGCAAAGACAAGTCCTGCCCCTGCCCGCAACAGAATGCAGACATGGGCAGAAAGAAGAGGTATACGGGGGTGTCTCCGACCGAACCGAGGCCTTTGCGGCGCTTCTTTTGATCCCGATAATGGGAAGTGAGGCTCATTCTACGAGCCGTCCGGGACAGGAAAATCACCTCTGGGTAATGAGGGTTATCAATCGCTTTGCCGGTCCGATACCGGCACATAGGCCTGGCCGATGAACTGCTGTCGCAGCTCCTGCCACTGGGCCTGCATCGCCTGAATCTGCGCGGGCTCGGGGCGCAGGCCTCCCGGTTCAAGCTGCATGAGGGCCAGCCCATATTTGGCTGCCGACAACTCCTGGGCCACGCTGGCCGACTGCTGCACGGCCTGGGCCGGGCGCGTTTGCCACATGGCTCCCAAACCCACCAGACCTTCCGCTGCCTTGCCCAGGCGCTGACGCACCGACCCCGCGATACTGACAGGCCAGACCTGGGTAAACATCAGATACATCACCGCATTGCCCAGCAAAATACCAATCACCCGGTCACGGGCCGAGTCCAGATCGAAGCTGGGGCCAAAGCCCTGCAAAACCACCAGATAAAAGGCAAAAGCAATTTGAATACCGGCATAAGAAATACGTTCGGGCCCGTAAAACACCCAGGCACCCAGCAAGGACACAAGAAACACCAAAGCCATCAAGGCGCCAATATCCTGCAAATACGGCATGATGAACAAGATCGTCACAAAGCCGAGCGCCGCCCCAAGCAGGCATCCCACAATCCGCAAGGCCAGCTTGTGAACGGTTTCCCCGGTCGAACCCAAGGCAGCCACATAACAGGTAATCATGGCGGTATGAATACCCTGCCAGTCCGCCGCGCTGTAGATCAAATAACACAATACAGCGGCTGCTGTCGCCTTCAGGGCATGATGCTGATAAACCGGGTTGCGGAACGCATCAGGGACCATGAACGACTCCTTCTCGGGGTCCGCCTTGCCAATGGACACGGCTCCCGACAAGGCCAACAAGGCATCGCGCAAGTCCTGCACGGCCAAGGCACTGGAAGCAGACAGCTCGGGCAAGTCCTGACCTGACGGCAGGCGCCCCTGCTCGATGGCTTGAGCACTGCGTTCACAATACGGAGCAAAGACGGCCGACTGCTCCGTATCCAGACCTTGATCCCGCAAGACAGCCACCGCCAGCAAGGCTCGGTACACATTGAGAATAGCTTGCTCCAGCTCTGCCTGCTCATGAGCAGGCCGCAAGTGAAACAATCTGATCCATCCCAATCGCTTCTGTTGAGCGCTGACGCCCAACGCCAGTTCATCCCACAAATCCTGTGTATCGGCCTGCCCCTGCAAGCCCTGCGCGGCCAGTCGCAAACGAGCAGCCAGTTCGCGACGCAACACCTTGTGCGGGTACAAACCAAAACACAGATTGAAGATCAGTACCAAGGCCATGGGCGAGGCAGTCATCAACCAGGCATAGAGCACCGCACGGGTAGCAATTTCGCCAAAAGGCACATAACCGAGCAAGGTCAGTACAAAAGCGATGACCAAGGCAATAATGCCCCCCAGCGGCCCCAGCTTGCTGGCCACGCCCAGAAACAGCAGCACAAAGGAAGTGAGCACCATGGCCAGCAGACGCCAGGCCGGGAACTGGATCGTGACCTGAATCAACGGCACCATCAACAGCACCACCACCGACACCAGCACGACCAGCGCCAGGGCCAGCACCGAACTTTCACCCGCATCGGACTTCATCACAAAAAAGATGACGAAGCAGCTGACGGCCGACTCGGGAATGCCGTAGTTCATGGCCAACAACACCATCAGGGCGCACAAGACTGCTACGCGCCAGCTCAGCGCCAAACGGCCGGGAGTGGGCTGCAGATCCTGCCAGACCAGCCGGGCCAGACCCAGCGAGCCGGTTTCAGCAGTTGCCATCGCGATGAATGATGGTGGTGGCCGAGGCGCCCATGCGCATCAGATCCGCAGGGGGGGCATCCAGACGAATGCGCACCGGGAAGCGTTGCGCCACCCGTACCCAGTTCAGGGATTTTTGTATGTAAGGCAGGCTGCGCGGCAGGTTGATCTGCTCCTGACTACTCACGCCCCAGCCGATTTCCTCGACTTTGCCCGAGAGCTTGCGCGAAGGGTCCGACAGCACGTAGACCGTCGCGCAATGGCCAGGCTTGATCTCTTTCAGGTCGGTTTCACGGTACATGCCAGTGACATACCAGGAGTCGGTATCAAGCAAGGTGAACACAGAAATGCCCGGCATCAAATGCTCTCCCGACCCGACACGCAGACCGACGATACGGCCATTGTGCGGAGCCTTGACCTGGGTATGTTCCAGATCGCGCTGGGCCATCGCCAAGCCGGCCTGGCGCGCTTGCACCATCGCTTCCTCGGCCTGGGTATTGCCCACCAGCGCCTGGGCAGCACCCGACTGCTCTGTGGCCTGTTTCAAGGTGACTTGGGCATCGCGCAGCAAGGTATTGGCCTCATCCAGCTGCTGCTGAGAAACGTAGCCTTTGGCCGCCAGGTTCGCCAGGCGGCGCTGGCTTTGCGCAGCCATGGCCAGATTGGTCTTGGCGCGGGTGATCTGGTCGTCGGCAATGACCGCATTATGTCCTTCTGCCCGCACGGCCCGCTGCTTCATGTCCAGCGTGGCCTGAGCCAGCGCCAGCTCTGCCTGGGCCTGCTCCAGACGCAGCTGATAAAACACCGGGTCTACGGTAAAGAGCAAGTCATCGCGGCTGACATACTGCCCATCCTGCACCGCCATGCGCTCAATGCGCCCGGGCAGGGAGCTGGAAATGTGAACAACGTCAGCGCCAATCACCGCATCTTCAGACAGGGGATTATTGGCCAAACGCTGCAAATACCACCAGGCCAGGATAAGCGCGGCAACAACAATCAGCACGCTCAATACACGGGCAAGGCCTTTACGAGAAGAAGATATCTGTGCCTGGGTCATGGCTCAGTTACTCGAAGAAAAGAAGAAGTGCGGCAAACGTCAATGCCAGCGTCAAACAGGCGTAGACGGGCAGGCGCATGGGCAGGGCATCGTCCACACCCACACGGATCAACCCCCAACGAATCAACACGGTCAACAGCACGGCAAGCAGCACGCACACCAGCCAGGCGGGGAAATACGAGCCTGCCATATAGACCGAAGGCGCAAGAGAACATCCGCCCAACAAAGGCAGCACTGTCAGACTGGCTGTAAGCGCACGCATGCGTGGCACCCCCCCGATTATTTTTAATACGATCCCCGTATCTTGCTCAGATAACTGCGGGGAATTGTACCTGAGCCCTTTCAGGCATAGACCTTTTATTCATGCCGGATCGTACATCTGTGTCTCTCGCATTTTTACGCGTATAGTGACAAGCAACTTTCTGATAGGGCCTCAATGACCACCGTCATTTATACAGAATCGCCATGGACGACGTAAACCTGACCTTGAGCATGCTGGCTGCCGTTTTAATCAGCAACAGCATGGTAAAGATGATTCCCGTTGCCATCCCTGCTCCTTTGGTGCAGATCCTGATCGGCTTTTTGATCGCAGGTTGGTTCAATCACGGCATCACCCTGAATCCGGACCTGTTCTTTTATCTGTTTCTGCCGCCCCTGCTCTTTCTGGACGGCTGGCGCATTTCCAAAGAAGGTTTAATTCGAGATCGGATCGGCATTCTGGTTCTGGCTTTCATTCTGGTATTTTTGACCGTGTTCGGCTTGGGGCATGTTTTGCACTGGCTTATTCCCGCCATGCCCTTGCCAGTCGCTTTTGCATTGGCCGCCATTGTTTCACCAACCGACCCGGTCGCCGTTTCCGCCATTACCCGGCGCGTGCCCTTGCCGCCACGACTGCAAGCCCTGCTCGAAGGTGAATCCCTGTTCAATGACGCCAGCGGACTGGTGGCGTTTCGGCTTGCTGTCGCCCTGGCTCTGGGCGGCTCTTTTTCAGTCACGGCAGCCAGCCAGAACTTCCTGTGGCTAACGCTTGTCGGCCTGGCCGTGGGTGTGGCAACCACGCGCGCCCTGCTGCTGGTGCGCAATCTCTTTGTGCGCCGCTGGGGCGAGGAGCCCGGGGCCGAAGTCCTGTTCAGCCTGCTGCTGCCCTTTGCGTCCTACTACCTGGCCGAGCAATGGGAAGCGTCCGGCATTCTGGCTGCTGTAGCGGCGGGCGTTACCATGAGCTATGCCGAACTCTCGGGCAATGCGCTGGCCGCCACCCGCATGCAGCGCAAGACCGTGTGGGACACCGTGCAACTGAGCTTGAACGGCATGATGTTTGTCCTGCTGGGCGAACAGTTGCCAGCCATTTTTCGGGGCGCGGTACAGGTGGTCCAAGAAACCGGCCACCACAATCCTGCCTGGCTGCTGGTGTATGCGGTGGCCATGTGTACCACCTTGATTGCACTGCGGTTTTTATGCGTGTACGGCTATTTATGGCTGCGACGAGGCCTTTCACTACTGGGGCTGCGTCATCACGACGAAACCGCTCAGGCCAATCCGCTGCTGGTGCTGGTCCTGTCGGTTGCGGGGGTGCGGGGCGCCGTCACCCTGGCCGGTGTCATGACCTTGCCGCTGACCTTAACGGACGGCAGTCCCTTCCCGGCCCGCGACCTGGCGATCTTTCTGGCCTCGGTCGTCATTATCGTCTCGCTGCTGACCGCCAGCCTGGTTTTACCTCCCCTGATGAAACGCGTCTCCTTTCCGACTTTGCGACGCCGCCAGGAGCAGGAAGAACTGGCCGAGCAGGCCGTGCGACACGCCAGTGCGCAATCGGTCGCGCAAACACTGAATGAACTGATTGCCCACAATCCCGAGTCCTCCGGAACGCGCTACACCGCCATGGCCGACCGGGTCCTGAGCGCCATTGCCCATAGCCCGCCCGCCGAAGGGGTTGACCAGGATCTGGCCGAACAGGAGTTGGAGAAAAACATGCAAATCCAAGCCATCCGCGCGGCTCGCAACGCCGTTTACACCCTGGCGCGTACCCGTCAGATATCCGATGAAATCGCTCGCGAACGGGTCCGATTACTGGACCTGATCGAATTGCGCATGTCTTGAGTCCGCTCTTTCTCTTTCCCCTACCTTTGATTTTTCAGGACGCCATGCAGACCTATTCTTACCTGGGCCATTCCCCTGCTCTGCGCCAACAACGTCTGGCTTATCGCCACGGTGTGCCGGCCTGTGTTTGCGCGCACCCCTCCATCCCTTTCATTCACAAGCGTCTGAGCGCAGCGGCCAGCTTTGCTCCCAACGCCACCCCAACAGGTCCGGCCTTCCAGTCCAACAATGCCTTGGAGCAAAAGCCGCTCGCCCTGTCCCCAAAACTCATTCTGAGCAATCTGCGCCTGTTCGATGGCCAGAGCACCGAGTTGAAAAACGGTCTGGCCGTTCAGATTGATCAGGGTCGAATCACAGCGGTCATGCCGGTAGCCGAGATTCCCGCCGATGCCACCGTCATGGATTGTCAGAATAAAGTGCTGATGCCCGGGCTGATTGACGCACACTGGCATAGTCTGCTGTGTGCAGTAGACCAGATGACCGCCATGATGGCCGACCCGGCTGATCTGCATTTGATTGCCAGCAAAGAAGCCGAGCGTACCTTGCTGCGCGGCTTTACCACCGTGCGCGATGCCGGTGGCCCCAGCTTCTCGCTAAAACGCGGTATTGATATGGGCTTGCTGCACGGTCCCCGCATCTACCCCAGCGGGGCGATGATTGCGCAAACCGGGGGGCACGCCGACTTCCGGATGCGTTACGAAGTCCCCCGGGCGCAGGGCGATCTGAGTCACACCGAACGGGCCGGGGTCACCTGTATTGCCGATGGGCCCGACCAGGTTCTGCGTCGCGTGCGTGAGCAACTGATGTTGGGGGCCAGTCAGATCAAGCTGATGGCTGGGGGCGGAGTGACGTCCTTGTACGACCCCCTGGAGGGATTGCAGTTTAGCGATGCAGAGCTGCGCGCCGCCGTCGGCGCCGCCAGCGACTGGGGCACCTACGTAATGGTGCACGTTTACTGTGCGCGCGGCATCCAGCGTGCCATCAAGGCGGGAGTCAAATCCATCGAGCATGGCCAACTGGCAGACGACGAAACGGCCCGCATGATGGCCGGCGAAGGCGTGTGGTGGAGTTTGCAACCTTTCCTGGCCGACGAGGATGCCAACGTCCAGCGCGACCCACACAGCAAAGCCAAGCAGCAGCAGGTTGCCGTGGGCACTGTACGTGCCTACGAACTGGCCGACAAATACCAGATCCAGACCGCCTGGGGCACGGATATTTTGTTTACCCCCGCTCATCTTCCCCATCACGGCCGGATGCTGTCCAAACTGACCCGTTTTTATGAACCGCTCAAGGTGCTGAAAATGGCGACAGGAGACAATGGCCGCCTGCTGCAACTGTCCGGCCTGCGCCAGCCATATGAAGGCGAGCTCGGTGTCATTCGCCCTGGCGCTCTGGCCGATCTGTTGCTGATCGATGGCGAGCCCGAACACAGTCTGGATTTTCTGGAACAGCCCGACCAGAACCTGCTGCTGATCATCAAGGATGGCAAAATCTACAAGAACGCCCTGCCCGCCTGACCCTCACCCCCCAGGAGATCCCATGCCAGACGACATCATGCAGCTATTCAAACTGATCGGCCTGGGGCTGGCATTTTTGCTGCCCATGGCCAACCCCTTAACCGCCATGGTGATGTACTTGTCTTTAGGCGAGAGCCTGAGTGCAGAGGAAAAAAAACAGCAGCTGCGCCAGGCAACGCTATGCGTGATCCTGGCCCTGCTGGTGACCTATTACGCCGGGTTGTGGATTACATCGGCCCTGGGCATTTCCATGGTGGACATACGTATCGCGGGCGGCCTGATCGTGGCCTACATCGGTTTCCGCATGCTGTTTCCTCCCGCTGTCAGTGACATGGTGTCCCAGGCCAACGATCAACATACGGCCTCGCACAACAATATCGCGTTTGTGCCCTTGACGCTGCCATCCACTGTGGGGCCCGGCACCATGGCTCTGGTCCTCAGTGCCTCGTCCCAAATGCATGGCATGCGCGGACAGTATGCCCAATGGGTCCTAATGGTGGCCCCTGTGATTCTGGCGGTTCTGATCGGCCTGATTTTTTTCATCTGCCTGCGCTCCTCCTTGAGCATCGTGCGTGTCATTGGTCATGGCGGCGTCGATGCCATCTCACGCATCATGGGGTTTTTATTGGTTTGCATGGCCGTGCAGCTGGTCCTGGAAGGCGGTCAGCAGTATGCTGCCACGCTGCTAACCCATTCTGCCGCCTCCTGAGTGTATGTTTATGTCTTGTTTGCCTGCTCTGCGTCTTAGCCTGAGCGTGACCGCCGTCCTGATCCTGACGGCCTGTGCGGCTCCGGACCACCGGTCCGTCGCTTCACCCGCCTCCGGTCAGGATGCCCCTGAGCCGCCCCGACTGACACTGGCCAACGAGCCGGGCCCCGACTCCAGCCAGCCCATCCCTACGATCCGGGCTGGTCACGAATACAGCCTGCCTGAACTGATCGATCTGGCGCAACGCCTCAATCCCAGCACCCGTATCGCCTGGGGCGAGGCCCAGCAAGCTGCGGAAGCCGCCGGCATGGTGCAAAGCGCCTACCTGCCGCTTATTTCTGCCAGTGTGGTGGGCGGCTATATACGCAGTGATCGGGATGACAGTGTTCACATTCTGGGCAGAGAAATCGATGTGGACTACGACACCCATTTAAGTGGTGCCGTCCCTTCGCTTACCTTGAAATGGCTGCTGTTCGATTTTGGCAAGCGGGCAGCCTTGCAAAAGGCGGCGGACAAACTGGCCATGGCCAGCCGGGTCACCTTCAGCGGTGTCCACCAGGCCGTTATTGCCGAGGTGTCCATCAGCTATTTCAACTACAACTCGGCCCGTCAGCGCGCGCGCATCTCTGCTCAAGGTCTGAAAAATGCCACCTTGATCGAAGACATTGCTCTGGAGCGGCAACGCAATGGCCTGGGCACCCAGATCGAAGTGGCCCAGGCGCGGCAACTCAAGGCACAGGCCCGTTTGCATCACGTCAATGCCAGCACACTGGCACGGCAGTCCTATCAGACGTTATTGGGGGCCATTGGCCTGTCGCCCGAGGCGGAGCTTTCGGTCGCGGACAGCGCCTCGCGGCCCTTGCCGGAAGACCTGGACATTCCCGGCAACGCAATCCTGAAAAAAGCCATTGCACAGCGCCCTGATGTTCAGGCATTGCAAGCCGCGCATCAAGCCAGTCTGGCGGGCATCGAATCTGCCGAAGCGAGCTTCATGCCCAAATTGGCACTCATGGGCTTCATGTCCAAGCGCATGGGCTCACTGAGCGTCGGCAGCCTGCCAGAGATCAGCCCCCAAGCCTCCTCCCGGGGGGCCGTGCTGGCCTTAAGCATCCCGCTTTACGATGCAGGATTGCGCAACAAGCAAGTGCGCGAAGCCCAGTTACGCGCTGACACTGCGCGCGAACGTGTCGTCAAGACCGAGCAGGATGCCTACAAGCAACTGATCATCGCCGCCGATGCCTTGCGCGCAGCTCTGGAATCCCACCAGGCCGCCAGCAGTCTGGTCGAGGCCGCCCAGATCACCTACCAGGGCGCGCTGGAGTCTTATCAGGAAGGTCTGACCGGCATGACCTTGCTGACCGAAGCCCACACGGGGCTGCTGGGCGCCCAGGAGGCCCAGACTCTGGCCCATACGGCAGGGCTGGTGGGCTCCGTCAATCTCGCTTTTGCCATGGGTGAACTCAACCAGGCGCCCAAAGAGCCCTAAACCCTCAATCTTAAGCAGCGGCGGCTGGCCAACCCTGCCATCCGGCTGGGCCTGCCTCGAATGCCGGCCCAGTCAATCGGGGCAGGGGCTCCGGCCGAGCCCAGTCATCCACGAAGGGAGCCTCTCGCGGCTCCCTTTTCATGGGGGCAAAAAAGGTGTGCACCCACGCCTTACAGCGCCTCAATGGCATCCAGGGCTTGGGCCAAGCGTTCTACAGAACGCTCGATATGAGTCAGCTTGTCCAGGCCAAACAAACCAATGCGGAAAGTCTTGAAATCGGCAGGTTCATCACACTGCAAAGGCACGCCCGACGCCGCTTGCAAGCCAGCCTTGGCAAACTTCGCCGCCGAATGAATCCCGTCGTCCGTGGTGTAGCACACGACAACGCCCGGGGCCTCAAAACCCGGCGCGGCCACGCTGCGAAAACCGTGCTCACTCAACAGAGCGCGCACTTTGCGACCCAGCTCAAGCTGACGATTGCGGACCCAGTCAAAACCCAGCGCTTCGGTCTCGGCCATCGCCTCTTGCAGAACCTTCAACGAATCCGTAGGCAAAGTCGCGTGGTAGGCGTGAGCCCCATTTTCATAGGTTTCCATAATCTGCAGCCACTTGCGCAGATCGCAGACAAAACTGGTGCTGGTTGTACTGTCAATGTGCTGACGAGCCCGCTCGCTCAACATCACCAGGCCGCAACACGCTGAACCGGTCCAACCTTTTTGTGGCGCGCTAATCAAGACATCCACGCCCACATGCTTCATATCCACCCAGACGGTGCCAGAGGCAATGCAATCCAGCACAAACAGTCCGCCGACCGCATGCACCGCATCTGCTACCTGACGCATATAGTCCTCTGGCAGCATAATGCCCGAGGCCGTCTCCACATGCGGGGCAAACACCAGGGCCGGCTTTTCAGCCTGAATCGCGGCGATCACTTCCTCGACAGGCGCAGGCGCGTAGGCCGCCTGCGTCCCTGGCTCGATCGGACGAGCTTTCAGAACCGTCGTGCTGGCAGGGATGGAGCCCATATCGAAAATCTGCGTCCATCGGTAGCTGAACCAGCCGTTACGAATCACCATGCACTTGCGATTAGTCGCAAACTGACGGGCGACCGCCTCCATGCCGAACGACCCGCTGCCCGGCACCACAATCGCCGAGTGAGCCTGATAGACCAGCTTGAGCGTGCGAGAGATTTCGCGCATCACTTCCTGGAAGGTTTTCGACATGTGGTTTAGCGCGCGATCGGTGTAGACCACCGAATACTCAAGCAGGCCGTCCGGATCAACAGGCGTATTGGTGTGAGACATGAAAACCTCGGAATTCAGAGAGAAAAAATAGTAAGCTCCAGGGATTTTAGACCAAGCCATCCAACACGGTCTGCTTGTCCCATCGCGTAGTCTGCTCAGACTAAGGTTTATCGGAAGCAGGCCGTGCCTTTCTTGACTCCAGTCCCGGCTATGAGTACCGTGATGGGCACGTATCACCCAGCCCGAACATGACAATGCATGTAGCCCGCTTTAAGCCAAATACCTTGGGACGCGATATTGCCGTGGGAGATATTCACGGTTGCTTCACCAAGCTGAAGAAGTCTTTAGAACGGATTCGGTTTAATCCCTCCAAGGACCGGCTTTTTTCAGTGGGGGACTTGGTAGATCGCGGCCCGGAGTCGCACCAGGTTCTAGACTGGCTTGACCTGCCCTGGTTTCACGCAATTTGTGGCAATCACGAACAACTGACCTGGCGGCGGGCGATTGGACAAGCGATTCAAGAAGTAGACCATCGTGTGCATGGCGGGCTATGGCTGGACGACTGCACACCGGACGAACAATCCCTTATCGCGCAACGCCTGCAAGCCCTGCCTTTGGCAATGGAAATTGAAACGCCCCTGGGTTTAGTGGGTATGGTGCATGCCGACTTCCCCTACGAAGACTGGCAACACATCCATACCCAGGCTTTCGATGCCAATGACCGCTATGTTTGCATGTGGTCCAGAGACCGCTATGTGACGGGCTACGACGGTCTGGTCAGTGGCGTGCGAGCCTTGGTGCATGGGCACCAGACAACGCACAAAATGCGGCAATTGGGCAATGTGTTTTTCATTGATACCGGCGGGTGGCTGGATCATGGGCATTTCACCTTGCTGGACTTGAAGCGCTTGGTGGCTTTGTAGGCGTTTTTCGTCAATGCTGGTGCGGGCTTCTTCCCTCACGCTGTCTCTGCACCGGCTTGAACATCGGTCATCCCCTAGAAAAGAACAGGCGGATGACCACCCCATCAAGACATCGCCCTAACTCTGCTGTCTGTAATGATGTCTCTAACGCAGAGGATCTTTGAACTGCAGCAGAAAGCCGGGTTTGTAGGCGCTGCCGTCCAGATACGATTCCATTTTCCGGCATTTGGCGTTGCGGGTTTTATTGACCTGGAAGTCGGTCACGATTTGCGTGGCTTCGTCATACACCACTACCACAGAGCACTTGCGAGGCAGTTCGCGTTCATAAAAATACAGGCCTGTGGTCATACCAGGCCGATCGGTGTTGTGATAGGCGTAGCTATCTGTGAATGTCACCGTTTCAACTTCGTCAAATATCCAGTAATAGTAGGGTTTGCCATCGTTGGTTATTCCAGACTGTTGCAAACGTTTGGGCATGGCGTTCACGGCTTCCGATACAGGTTTGCCCTCAAAGCGGGAAGGAGCCCGATGTGCGGCACAGCCTGCCAGCACGAGAGCAAGGGCGCAGATGCCAAGTTGTTTAAAGGGAATCATTCGAAAAAAGAGGTCAAAAAAGTTGGAACAGGTCGGCGAGTGCCAAGCAGATAAGGTATGGTTTTTATCTCTTTATGATATTAATAACAACCATATGCTGGATAATCCGCCGTTTAATGGGGTGCTTTTCAGCCCAGTCCATCAAGGTCACTGGACAGCCGGATGCTGCAACTGCCGATAACTGCTTGTGCATAACATCCATCGACCTGATTTCATTGGGTGTTTACGGCACAAACCGCTGCCCAATTACTTTGCTTATGGGTCCAAGGAAGCAATCAATCGGCAAATCCCCAGTACCGGCGTCCTACGACCTCGCTTTCCAACAGCCCAACATTTACTTGTCCACGCCCCCACCCAACACAAGGCCGTTCACTTTCTTGCCGTAGTAGCTTTCCTCTCCATCGTGAAATTCCACGCGAGCCTGCTCCAGCGTCCCTGTCTGACGAGGATCTTTGGGACGCTCATGACTGTTGATGTAAGCGGCAACATCCCAGGCTTCTTGATCGGTCAGGGAAAATGGTTTACCCAAAGGCATATTGGCCTTGATGAAACCCGCTGCCGTATCAATACGTGCCATCCCCGCTCCCCAGTTGTAGGAGTTATTCCCCCATAAAGGCGGGAAGACCACGCCACTTTCAGCATCCTTCTGTCCCTGACCATCCACCGCGTGACACAGCACACAGTTATTGGTGTAAACCTCTTTACCCCGCGCGACGTCATAGCCCAGCTCCGTCTTTTTCACCTTGGGAAAGCCGGCGCCAGGCAACTTCTGACCGGTCGGCGCCCCGTCAGACATCCAGTACATATAGGTCATCAAATCACGGTAGACGTCGCTGCCTGCCGGTGGCGCCACGCCCGTAGAAGAAGCCTGGGCATTCATCGAATAGGTAAAACAACCAATAATGCGATCTTCCAGGGTACTGATGGCCTTGGTCTTGGAACGGTACGCCGGGTAGCTGACATAAGCCCCCCACATGGGCGCTGAATGCTCACGGCGCCCGGCATCCAGGTGGCAGTTCACACAGGCCAGTGTGTTGCCCACGTGATCCGACACTGTCGTGGAGGTTTCCATAAAAATCTGTTGTCCACGCCGAACGGCTTCCCCGTATGGTGTGTCGGGAATGCTGCTCTCGGCAGGCGGCACAAAGTAGCCGTCCGGGCCCACCGGCATTCCCGCCGTGACCGCGAGCTTGTCCTTGCTTTGCGCCTCTCGATCGGCTTGCATGGCCTCACGGCTGTAACCGACATCGCCCACCTTAATCGTCGCCGAATCGGGCGAGCCCAGGGAAAAAGACAACCAGCCCCTGGCGTTCAGACCATATCCGATGGCAAACAGCAATACCCCTATACCGGCCCCCCAGGCCAGTCTGCGTCCGCCCGACATGACGGGTTTGCCACGACCCTGCTCTTGCGTATCTTTCATAAAAAACTCTCTGTTCTGATCTTATTTCGCCTGCGTGCCAGGGGCTGGCAAGGAGGCGGCGTAGTAGGAAACCGCATACAGGTCCTCGTAGGACAGGCGCGAGGCAATATCATCCATCAGCGTTTGCGGCGAATTGTGACGATGACCGCCTTTCCAGGCCGACAGCTGACTGAACAGGTAGTCCGCCTGTTGAGCCGCCAGCGGCGGGAACGCAGCCCCTACCCCTTCACCTTGGCTGCCGTGACAGCTGATGCAGGCGGGCACGTTCTGCTTCCAGTCTCCTTTCTGGAACAAGGCCTGCCCACGCGCCAGATCCGCGTCCGAACTGGGTACTGCAGTAGCGGGGACAGGCAGCTTGGCGTAGTAGCTGGCCAGCTCTTTCATATCCGCCGGTTGCAAGCCACGAGCCACATACTGCATGGACTCATTCAAACGTGCGCCACTGGCAAAATCCTCGAGCTGCTTGAGCAGATATGCCTCTGGAATACCGGCCAGACGAGGGGTGATACCCGCGCCTTCACCCGCCTCACCGTGACAGGAGGCGCAGCTCCACACACTGCCCTGCCCCGAATGCACCAGCACCGGTGCATCCTTTAAAGCAGCCATTGCCGGCACGACTGGCGTACCACCGCCGTGAGAGCCGATGACAGTGGACTCATCTGGCGCGGCATGCGGGGCCAGATCATGCAGATAAAGGCCCACGCCCGCCAAGGCCAGCGCCACCAGCACGGCCAGCAGAAAAATCGGAATGGGACGCGGTGGCTCCCATGGATCAAAACTAGGGTCAATATTCTCGACCAGAGGCGAACTCGAATCTTTTTTCTTTGTCATGACATGTCCTATTGAGCGCCCGAGTCCATCAAGGTCTCGCCAGGGCGGCGGTCGTAGCCGCGGTCGCGTTTATCTAACTCCTGGCTTGTAGTCGCGTAGGTGCGATCCAAGGCCAGCAAATACTCGACCAGATCCAGGGCTTCCTGGCGGGCAACCACATGCTTGCCCTCTGGCTGCAAGGATTCGGGAAGACGCACAAGCACATCGCCCGGTTCGAGCTGAGCTTTCAGTTCGAACATATAAGGGTAGGATGGCATCAGGCTCCAGTCGAAAATCGCACGCGGCTGGTACAGGTGAGTCAAGTGCCAATCCCGACTTTTCATGCGCGCTGCGACGTTGAACAGGTCCGGACCGGTACGCATCGTTCCCAGCAAGTGGGGCGAGTCGTAAAAATAGTCACCGGGCGTAGAAGCACGCCCCCAGCCACGGGCGGTGTCAAACAGAGTCTGACCGCTCGAGCGGGGCTGCTGGCTGTGACAGTACAAGCAGCCGTTCGCCACGTACTGATCACGGCCCTGCAACTGCTGGACGGTATAGGGCTTCAATGGCGCAGGAGGCTCCGAGGTGCGCAATTGCCAAGCCGGCAGAATCACCAGCATGAGAGTGGCCAGCAGCAAAACGCCAATGGCTCCGATGAGTAAAGGTAAGAGTCGGTTCATGATGCATCTGCCCGAGCAAGTGTAGGAGTCGCATTAACAGCGGTGTCTTTGCGCAACAACAGCAAGGCAAAGTGAGCCGCAAAAATGAAATGACCCAAGGTCATCATGGTGCCGCCGATCGAGCGGGCCTCCAGATACGGAACCATCTTGCGAGTGATCTCGCCGAAACTGGCGCCCGGGTCCATCAGACCCATGCCCTGCACGACCCCGGCAATGCTCAAGGCCAGCACATAAATCGTGAAGCCTGCCGTCACCAGCCAGAAATGGGTCTTGATCAGCGCCGGAAAGGGCCAGCGACGTCCCAGAATGTGCGGCATCATGTAATACAGGGTGCCAAACATCACCATGGACACAAAGCCGTAGGCGCCCAGATGGGCGTGACCGACGGTGTAATGCGTAAAGTGCGTCACCGAGTTCACCGAACGGATGGCCTCCAGCGACCCCTGGAAAGAGGACAGGGTGTACATCAGTGCGCCAATCCAGACAAAACGCAAGGCCATGGATTGCTTGAAGGCCCACAAGTTCTGCGCCACCGTGACGTGCTGGTTGATGGCTACCGCAATCACAGGCACAAACATCATGATGCTATGCACCACGGAAAGGGTGACGGCCCAGGTCGGCACCGGCCCCCCCATCAAGTGATGCATGCCCACCTGACTGTAGAACAGCGCCAGGCTCCAGAAACCCAGCAAAGACACGTTGTAGGAATACACGGGCTTGCCAATGATTTTAGGGATGATGTAGTACGCCGCCCCCACGCCCATCGGCGTCAACCACAGACCCAGCACATTGTGAGCAAACCACCAGTTCACGGTAGCTTGCTGGGCACCGATGTGCAGGCCCGGGATATTCGATACCAGGAAAAGGAAGGGAAACCACACCATGCCAGCCAGAAAGTACCAGCCTGACACATAGATATGGCGCGACTTGCGCTTGGCCGCAGTTTCAATAGCCGGCCAGGCCAGGAAAAAACCGCCTACCGCCAGCAAAATATCGATCTGCCAGGGGAACTCCAGCCACTCAATGCCATCGGACCAGCCATTGGCAACGGCCAGCGTGCCGCCCAAGACCCCCAGGGTCCACAAGGCCGCACCGAAGTACACCATATTGGGCCGTCGCAAGGGGGTATGAAAAATGCGTGGCAACAGCCACAAGGCCACACCGATTCCGGTCACCGACAACCAGCCATAGGCCACAATATTCAGGTGCAAGGTGCGCGCCCGTCCAAACGTCACCTGGGCCACATCGGCCAGCCAGTCGGGCCAGTGCAGTTTGAGCGATGCCATCACGCCAAACACCGAGCCTATCAGCAGCCAGGTAATTCCGACCGTCACCAACAGCAGAACCGGCCCCCGGCCACTGCGATCAATGCCGGCACGCAACACGTCAAAACGATGCGCCTGCGCCTCGCTCTTCTCCCCAAAGGAAGCGCTATCGTCAGGCTGGCCCAACTCCCCTTTCATGAAGATGGTTTCAGCCTCGTTCTTGCCGACGAAAATCAGTTTGTTTGCAACGGCCCAGACAAGAATGCCCAGTGCCACCAAAGAGGCGACAAAACTGGTCGCCAGTAATATTCCCAATATAGGAGTCATGTGAATAAATGCCCGAGATCGATCATGCGGCTAAGCCTGGAGAAACGTCATTGCCCCAGCCGGTTTTATTAAAAAAGTAAGTACCGAGATGCAAATGCAATGCAATCTAGCTCACAGTAGAGGATCAGGATTAAGGCCGAATTAAGAGAGAGGCGCCTTTTGCCGCCCGCCTCAAGACTGCTAACATGAACGCCGAAACGTAATGAACATCAGGCTTTGCCTGAACACGCCGCATTCGCGACAAGGGGGGAGAATGCACGTCTTACTGGTTGAAGATGACGCGCTGGTCGCCAGCGGAATTGTGGCCGGCCTGCGATTGCACGGCTTGACGGTGGACCACGTAGGCACCGCCAGTCTGGCCGATACGGCCTTGCTGTCCTCGCACTTTGATGTCTGTATTCTGGATCTGGGCTTGCCCGATCAGGACGGACTGACGCTGCTGCGCCGCTGGCGCGATCAGGGCCGCAAACTGCCCATTCTGATCCTGACCGCCCGCGATGCGCTGCATCACCGGGTCGAGGGTTTGTTGGGCGGAGGCGATGACTACGTCATCAAGCCTTTTGACCTGGACGAGCTGCTGGCGCGTCTGCATGTGCTGACACGACGCTTGGCCGGTCACGAAACCGACTGCATTGAATATGGACGATTAAGCTTCTGTGCGTCGACCGGCCATGTCACTCTGGATGGCAAGCCAGTCAGCCTGGCCCGGCGCGAACTGTCCCTGTTGCGCGCCCTGCTCAACAAACCCCATGCCATTCTGAGTGCCGAACAGCTGTGTGACAGCGTCTACGGGTACGACCAGGATCTGGAAAGCAATGCCATCAATGTCCATATCTACCATTTGCGGCGCAAGCTGGGCAGCCATATCGTTGAGACCGTTCGCGGTCTGGGCTACCGACTGGGGCCGGCGGGCTAGGAAAGAAACAACATGAGTTTGCGCCTGAGGTTGCTGCTTGTGATCGGCATTTCCCTGACCGTGCTATGGAGTGCCGTGGCGGCCTGGATGCTGATGGATGCGCGCCATTCCCTGCGTGAGGCGCTGGACAGCCGTCTGGCGGCCTCGGCGCGAATGGTGGCCGGGCTGGTAGCCCAATTTCCGAATCTACAGGAGCTTGCCCAGTCAGCCGAGCGCCCCTTGGACATCATTGCCCGCGACGGGGTTGCCTGCGAGATCAGCGTGGTGCGCAGTGAAGTGGAGATTCAGGCAGTCAGCCGTACCGCCGGCAGTCCGGACATGTCGCAAGTGGCCTTGGGCTTTGGCACCCATATCCATGGCGGCAAGCGCTGGCGCACCTTTGTCCTGCGCGAGGGGCATATCCAGATTGCCGCCGCTGACAGCATCGAGATACGCGAATCCCTGGTACGGGAAATCATGCTCTCGGCCGGGCTGCCTTTCGTAGTGGCCCTGTTTGGCAGTCTGCTCCTGTTGTGGATAGGGATTGGTCACGGGCTGGCCCCTCTGGAGCGGATTCGGGATTTGCTGGCCCGCCGCCGTCCCGGTGACGACAGCCCGCTTCCCCAGGTCAAAGCCCCGGTGGAGCTGCAGCCGCTGCTGCGTACGATTGAGGCGCTGCTGGAGCGGCAACAGGCCGCCATCATGCGTGAACGCCGCTTTACCGATAGCGCAGCCCACGAATTGCGCACCCCGCTGACAGGCATCAAAACCCACCTTCAAGTGGCTCATCTGGCGGCCCAACGTCCTGGCGAGCGTGACACGCTGGATGCCGCCTTAAGTCAGGCCGATCAGGGTGTGCAGCAACTGCAAAATATCCTGCAAAGGCTGCTGGAGCTGGCTCGGCTGGACGGCCAGGGTGCGAGTCAGGAAAGCAGTCAGGCCGATGATGCCGTCTATGCAGCTTTACATGCACTCAAGGCCATCCATGGTGACACCATCGACGCCATCACGCTGGACACACACACTCAACACGGACCGGTGCAAATTGAAAAGTCCTTGCTGACAGTAGCCATACAGAACCTGATCGATAATGCCCTGCGCTATGCCAAGGCCTTGGCAGCCATCAGCCTGCGAATTGAGGCGGGTGAACCGGGTTACCTGCGTATCAGCGTATTGGATAATGGCCCTGGCTTGAGCGAGAGCGAACGCGATCTGGCTATGAACCGCTTCTGGCGTGGCTCACAGCAACAGGCCGGTTACGGACTGGGCTTGTCCATCGTGAACGCCATCGCCACCCAGCATGGAGGAACGCTGGAGCTACTGAACCGGCAAGGTGGCGGTCTGGAGGCTCGGCTAACCGTACCGCTAAGCGCGTCAACGCCGCTCTAAAGCGACGTGTCGCTCCAGCTGCCCGACATCGGACCTACTGCTGGTAGAGCACGCAGCGCCCATCTCTGGATTGCAGGTGGCAGCTTGCCAAGCATTAAAAAAGGCCGGAACCTTGACGGGTTCCGGCCTTTTCAGTTTGACGCGGTGCTTGCCGGTTCAGGCAAGCCCATCATCAAAGAATTTGGATTTTAGTTGCGCATGGGCCTTTTTGGCCTGCACCTTCGATGAAGGAAACGCGTTGGTTCTCTTCCAATGTTTTGAACCCGGTTCCCTGAATTTCACTGTGGTGTGCGAAGAGATCCTTGCCGCCGTTCTCCGGCACGATGAATCCGAAGCCTTTTTCGCTGTTGAACCACTTCACAATACCAATTTCTGTCTTCAAAATAAGTCCTAAATGTAAAAACGAACAGAGAAAAAATTTCTCTCCCTGCACTATCCTCCGATTTTGTGCACAAAGATAGCGCCGTTACGTTTTAATCCAAAAAATCCGGTTTTTCTGTTGTTTCCTGAGCATTTCCGAGTGTTAACCCTTACCCGCAGTCCGACGTTTCCACCGCACGACCAACCCTCCCCCCCACTTCGTTCTTCCCCCACCCACACTGAACTGCGCTGCTGCACCGTGCCTGAGCGGCCTCTAACCTTGGTTTCAACGCCTTAACCCGGCAAAAAAACCCCACGCAGCCCCGACAGTCTTGGCTATACTGGCTCGCACCAAGCGGTCTACTTACCAAGATTGACGTGTGTCATGTCATGATCACGAGGAACATAACAATGAATCGTAGAAATTTTCTGCTGGCCACCCCAGCCGCCGCACTCGGAACAATTGTTCTTCCTTCCACCAGCCTTTCAGCCCCCGCCATCATCACCAACACCAGTCAGATCCTGCCGCGCCACACCAAAGGCCCGCGCATTGTGATTTGTGGCGGCGGTTGGGGCGGGATGACCGCTGCCAAATATCTGTCCAAGCTGGTTCCCCAAGCTCAGGTCGTGCTGATCGAGCGCAACCCCACCTTCTGGTCGGGGCCCATGAGCAACAAGTGGCTGATTGATATCGTCAACACTGATTTCCTGAACCATGACATGCTGGCGCCTTCGATCAAGTATGGGTACAGCCTGGTGCATGCCGAAGTCACTGCCATCGAACGCGACAAGAAAACCGTACGTACCACCCAGGGCGCGCTGGAATACGACTACCTGATCCTGTCGGGCGGCATACGCAATGCCTATGACGCCTGGTTTGGCAATGACACCTACGCCGCGGAATACACACGCCAGCACTTTCCCAATGCCTACATCCCGAACGCCGAGATGTTTGCTTTGAAGAACAAGCTCAAGGCCTTCAAGGGCGGCACCATTGTCATGACGCTGCCCCCGCCGCCCCACCGCTGCCCGCCCTCGCCCTACGAACGCGCTTGTTTGATGGCCTGGCACATCAAGACCAACAAGATTCCAGGCAAGATCATCATTCTGGACCCCAAGCCCAATATCGCCCCGATTGGCGAGGGCTACCGCGCCGCGTTCCAGGAGCTGTACCCGGACATCATCACCCATGTCCCCAATGCACGGGTGCGTGAAGTCGACCCCTTCAAAAAACACATCAAGACCACTGCAGGCGACTTTGATTTCGACGATGCCGTGCTCATGCCTCCGCATCAGGCGGCCGACATGGTCTGGAACGCGGGTCTGGTGGGCACAGGCCCTGACGGCAAACCCACCGGCTGGGCCAATATTGATCCGCGCCTGTTCACCGCACGCGACGACGACAATGTCTATGTGGTGGGTGACTCGATGGGCTTTATTTCCGATCAGTTCGGCCACTACCCCAAGAGCGCGCACGTTGCGCATGCCGTGGCGAAAATCGTTTCCCAGAACCTAGCCGAACGGATTGCAGGCAAGGAAGTCGTGCCGGTACTCCCCGACAACCTGTGCTACATGATGGTGAATGGGGACCCGCAAGAAGAAATTTCGGTCAAGTTTGAGTACGAGCTGGATGCCAGCGGCAAGGTGCTGCAAACACAGATTGATATGGATGTTCGCACCCCCGACCTTGTTCAAGAAGATTTTCAGTGGATCCAGAGCCGTTTCAATGACTTCCTCTAAACTTCCCTCCCGTTTCGTGCGTCGTCGCCAGTTGTTGCTGGGCAGTGCGGCCGGACTGGGCGCCGCCTGGCTGCCCGTCAATCTGCATGCACAAGTCGCTTTTGATCAATTGCTCAAGCCGGCCACCGCCGCCCAGGTCCAGGCGGTGGTGAACGAGTTCCTGAACGGCGCGCCCCCTGAGGAAAAAGGCTTGAAGCTGGACATGCCCGCCCTGGGAGACAACCCCGCCGCAGTGCCCGTCAAGGTCGTGCTGGACCTACCCGTCAATGACGAGCTGTACTGCCAGGAGCTGATCATTCTGGCCCAGGGCAACCCACACCCCCTGGCCTGCCGCTTTCGCTTTACCGCCCTGGCAGGTACAACGGAAGTCGCCGTGCGCCTGCGTCTGATTGAAACCCAAACCATCCGTGCCCTGGCACGGTTGAGCGATGGCCGCGTTCTGAGCGCCCAGCATCACATCACCGTGACCGCTGGCGGCTGCGGCATGTAAACAAGAGCCCCTCATGAGTAAACCCCGTATCTGGATCAGCAACGCCACGCCCAAGACAGGCGAGATCGTGCGCGTGCGTGCGCTGGTAGAACACCGCATGGAAAGCGGCCTGCGCCTGAACAAAGAAGGTCAGGTTGTGCCACGCAACATCATCCACGAATTCAAGGCCACCTTTAACGGTGAACTCTTGTTCAATTGGCAACCGGAAACCGCCATTTCCCAAAACCCCTACCTTGAATTTACTTTTGTCGCACGACGCTCAGGGGTTCTGGAGATGAGCTGGACGGACGACCAGGGCGCTGTCATCACCGGCCAGACCGAGCTGAGCATCAGCGACTGATTATTGCTCGGTTCCCATCAGACTCCCTACCCCCATCTCGGCGCCCCTATTGGGCGCTGAACTCATAACAGCGTTCTATATAGTCATACAAAGTGGGCGTAAGGAGAATGCTACGCTGAGCGTCTTTTCCTGCAACGAAGCACATTGACAAGAAGAATGCCCATGTCCCTCTCTCTGGTAGGTCGTCTCCTTTTCGCCCCCGCCTTGCTGGCGGCCAGCAGTGCCGCGGCACCGGCCTGGGCCAGTTCCACGCTGGATATCAAGACCGTAGCCAGCTCCTGTGCGAACTGTCACGGCCCGGATGGACGTTCCACCACCATCATTCCCTCGCTGGCAGGCCGTCCCCAGGCCGCCTTGCTGGAGCAGTTGCGTGCCTTTGCCTCTGACAATCCCCCGGCTGGCACCACCATCATGAACCGTCTGGTCAAAGGCTACCAGGATGCGGATCTGCAAGCTCTGGCCCAGTACTTCTCGACACTTCCCTCCACCCCTGTCAGCATGGCGCAAGGACGTTAAGCATGAGCACACCCGTAAACTCCTCCCGTCGCCAATGGCTGAGCCGTGTCGGTAAGACCAGTGCCGCTGGCCTGGCTCTGAGTGCCTTGCCGGTGTATGCACGCAGCCGTTCCGCCCATGTGATTGTGGTCGGTGGCGGCTTTGGCGGTGCCACTGCGGCCCGCTACCTCAAGCGCGGCGATCCATCCCTGAAAGTAACCTTGATCGAACCGGCCACCACCTTCTACACCTGCCCATTCAGCAATCTGTATCTGGCCGGTCTGCGCCGCTTTGAACAGCAGGGCCACGGCTTTGAGGACCTGCGTGCAGCGGGTATTGAGGTGATCCACGATCGGGCAACGGCAGTGGACTCCCAGGCCAAAACCCTGAGCCTGTCCAAAGGCCAGACGCTGTCCTACGACAAGCTGCTGCTCTCGCCTGGCATTGATTTTCGCTGGAACACCCTGGAAGGGTATGACGAGGCCGCCGCCTTGTTGGCGCCGCATGCCTGGAAAGCCGGTGAGCAAACCCGGCTGCTCAAACGCCAGCTCGATGCCATGCCCAACGGCGGCACTTTTATTATGGTGGCCCCCGAAAACCCATTCCGCTGCCCGCCTGGCCCCTACGAGCGCGCCAGCATGGTGGCTCACTACTTCAAGCAGAACAAACCCAAGTCCAAGATTCTGATTCTGGATGCCAAAGACAGCTTCTCCAAACAAGGCCTGTTTCAGGACGGTTGGAAACACGTCTATGGCGACATGATCGAATGGGTGCCCTTCTCCAAGGACGGCAAAGTCACCCGCGTGGATGCCGCCAAGCTCAGCGTGGAAACCGAGTTTGGCGAAATCCACAAGGCCGATGTGCTCAACGTGATTCCGCCTCAAAAAGCGGGAACCATTGCCGAACAGGCCGGTGTCACCAACGCCAGCGGCTGGGTGCCCATTGACCCGCATACCTTCGAATCCGAGCAGGTCAAAGACATCTATGTGGTGGGCGATGCCACCATTGCCTCGCCCATGCCCAAGTCCGGCTTCTCGGCCAACACACAAGCCAAGCTGGCAGCGGCTGCCATCATCAATGCCTTGAACGGCAAGCCCGTGCCACAGGCGACCCTGAGCAATACCTGCTACAGTTTGATCGCTCCTGACTATGGCATTTCCGTGGGGCATTTGTACGCCTTTGCCGATGACAAGCTGGCCGAAGCCTCCGGCGGGGTCAGCCCCAAAGAAGCCAGCCCGGCCTTTCGCAAGCAGGAAGCCCAGTATGGCGAGGCTTGGTATGCCGCAATCAGTCGCGACATCTGGGGCACCCAAGGCTAAGTGGTTTCAATCCCGTTCCCTCTCCAGCGCACATGATGAATACAGAACTTGTACTGTGGGTCAGCTTGGCCATTGGTCTGCTCTTTGGCATGAGTGGCCAGCTCAGTGGTTTTTGCTTTTATCGTGGTTTAACCGAGCGCTGGTCCGGGCGCAGCGGCTACAAGCTCCAGGGCTTTGCCCTGGCGCTGGCCGTGGCCCTGGCCGGTACACAACTGGCTGCAGGCAGTGGGCTGATCAGCCTGGACAAGGTCTTGTACCTGAATCCGACTTTTTCCTGGCTGCTGGTGCCGGTCGGTGGCGTGCTGTTTGGTATGGGAATGACCTTGGCCAATGGCTGCGGTGCCCGCGCTCTGATTCTGTTGGGGCAAGGTAATTTGCGCTCTTTTGTAGTGCTGTTATGCCTGGGTATCGCCGCTTACATGACCTTGACCGGACTGCTGGCCCCGCTACGCATGAACCTCGCCCAAGTCAGCAGCATCACCCTGCCTGCCGTCACCCTGCCCGCAGGCCCCGTACGATCCATCGTCATTGCCCTGCTCGTTGCCGCTTTAATCGCCTTTTCCCTGCGCCCCCGTCTGGACGGCCAGCGGCTGAATGATCTGCTGGCAGGCGTCTTTATCGGGCTGCTGATCGTAGCAGGCTGGCTGACCACCGGTTGGCTGGGCGATGACCCCTTCGAGCCTGTGCCCGTCAGCTCGCTGAGCTTTGTGGCCCCGATTGGGGAAAGTATTCAATACGCCATGATCTCCACCGGCATGAGTCCACGCTTTACCATCCTGATGGTGGCGGGTGTGCTGGCCGGTTCCTGCCTGAGTGCTCTGCTGCGCCGACGCTGGAAACTGGAAGGCTTTGAATCACCGCGCCACATGCTGCGTGCCATGACCGGCAGCACCCTGATGGGCGTAGGCGGTGTACTGGCCCTGGGCTGCACCATCGGCCAGGGCTTGAGTGGCCTGTCTACCTTGTCCGCCACCTCCTTGCTGGCGGTGCTGGGGATCGTGATTGGCTCGCGCCTGGTCTGGGCACGCCCCAACTCCTGAGTCCGTGTTTCAATAGGGGTTTGATGGACCACCCTGCAGGCTGCCCGACGCTCCTGAGGCTAGCATTGCTGCAGGCGCTTATTGAGGCTCGTGCAATGCGACAGATCCTGCTTGTTGTCGATGTGCAAAGCTGTTTTGCTCCTCCCTTGTGGCTGATCGAAGGGATTAATAGGCTCAGCCGCCACCTGCCCTGTGTGGCGCTGATCGAGCAGCATGACGAGTCCCAAACCCCTTTCCTCAGTCAGCTCGGCTGGTGTCCGCCGCGCGATGATTGCTGCCTGATCGATGCCGACGCCATCTTCATCAAGCATGGTTACACACCCAGCCCTGCTGCAATGGAGTATCTGCGGCAGTATCAGGCCGATCGCATTCTGGTCTGCGGTATTCAGACCGATACCTGCGTGCTGGCTGCGGGTTTTGCCTTGTTTGATGCTGGGCTGCATCCCACCCTGATTACCGATCTAACCGTGGGTTCATCGCTGGATCGATCCGGCGCGATGGGCATCAAGCTGTGGAAACATCACTTCGGTCGCACGATTCATAGCCGCGAGCTGCGGCTTGAGCAGGACCCGCCATAACCTTAGTCACTCCCCTTGCGTTACGCCTTGCTTGTCATTGACACCCGCTTGCTAAACGCTCTTAAGCCTGTCGACCCTCTGATGCATCGCATCGGCCCGCTTCAGTGCCCAGCTGCCAAGCGTTCTGCGCCTCATGTCTGCGGTCCCACATAGCCACAAAACCGGCCAAGAAACAAGAATTACCCGTCTTAAAACACTACAGGTTAACGCTAGTAGTCATCGCTTTTTGCCTGTCTATACAATAGCGGCGTCAATAACGGTTCAGGTGAGAGTCTTCACATTGATGAAGCGCCGACGGAGCAACGACCCCGGAATCTCTCAGGCAAAAGAATCCTGAACCTTTGACCATCTGGAGAGAGGCACACCCGTGCCCACCGAAGGGGACCATCGCGAACCGATGGATAAGCTCTCAGGTAAACGGACAGAGGGGGTACAGAGACCATATGGTCTTTGTTCACCTATTTGTCCGGAGTCTATCTATGAGCAGATAGTCAGGTGCCTTTTCTGGACGCCTGACCCACCACTACTTTATTTCTATTTTTAATCGCACACAGGTCTGTTCTGACATTTCATGTCATCAGAACAAGGAGGACTGTTGTGCGCTCCCCATCATATTTAGATCGGTATCAAGAAAACCGTCCTTGAGGACGGGTTGTACCCTTTGTTTTCTCGCAGCACAGTCATAATTACGCATTTGAACGAATAAAAATCAGGAGAACAGTGTGTCTCAGCAACATTCATCTGGACTGCAGCGCTCGTTGAAAAACCGGCACCTGCAACTGATAGCAATTGGAGGCGCTATCGGCACAGGGCTATTTATGGGATCAGGCCGCACGATCAGCCTGGCCGGCCCCTCGGTCTTGTTTACGTACATGATCATCGGGTTCTTTTTGTTTTTTGTTATGCGGGCAATGGGAGAATTGCTTCTGCATAATCTGGAATACAAATCTTTTGTCGATTTCGCCGCCGATATTCTAGGCCCGACCATGGGCTATTTTCTGGGCTGGAGTTATTGGTTTTGCTGGGTAGTCATTGGGATTGCAGATATTGTGGCCATTACCGGCTATACCCAATTCTGGTGGCCGGATATTCCATTGTGGTTACCAGGACTGGCCTGCATTGCTTTTTTGCTGGTCTTTAATCTGCTGTCGGCCAAATTATTTGGTGAGCTGGAGTTCTGGTTTGCACTGGTCAAGATTATTGCCATTGTGGCCCTGATTGGCGTGGGTGCGTATCTGCTGTTTACCGGCTTTGTGGGCCCAACCGGTGAAAAAGCCAGCCTGACCCACTTGTGGGATCGGGGCGGGATGTTCCCCAATGGCCTGGGTGGCTTTTTTGCTGCCTTCCAGATCGCCATCTTCGCATTCGTGGGTATTGAGCTGGTGGGTACGGCCTCGGCTGAAACAGCGGACCCTGCCAAGAACCTGCCCAAAGCCATCAACAAGATTCCCGTTCGCGTGATTGTGTTTTACGTGCTGGCCCTGACCGCCATCATGACCGTCACTCCCTGGGATATTGTGGCCCCCAACAAGAGCCCCTTTGTAAACATGTTCTTGCTGATCGGCGTAGGTGCAGCCGCTGCCATCATCAACTTCGTGGTGTTGACCTCGGCCCTGTCCTCGGCCAACAGCGGCATGTTCTCGACAGGCCGCATGTTGTACGGTCTGTCCAAGAACAAGCTGGCTCCTGAAGCATTCAGCCAGCTGTCGCGCAATGGTACCCCCCGCAATGGCCTGATCTATTCTTGCGCCCTGTTGCTGTCCAGCCTGTTCCTGCTGTATGCAGAAGGCGATGTCATGCGTGTGTTCACCATCGTGACCACCGTGGCCAGCATCTGCTTTATCTTTGTCTGGGCCGTGATCCTGATCACCTACCTGAAGTACCGCCGGGTTCGCCCCGAAGCCCATGCCGCATCGAGCTACAAAATGCCCTTTGCGATTCCCATGTGTTACCTGACCCTGGCTTTCTTTGCCTTCGCGCTCTATCTGTTCAGCCAGGAAGAAGAAACCCTGATCGGCCTGATTGCCACGCCGTTCTGGTTCCTGGCGCTGTTCATCTGCCTGCCTTTCTACAAGAAACGCATGAAACAGCATCTGGCCCTGGGCCTGGCGGCGCAAAGCGTCCGTTAAGATCCCCTGCGCCCAACACGGCCCTGCCAGGGGCCGTGTTGCCGCAGCCAGGGGCTGGCTCCACAGGCGTAGGTCCGCACCCACAGACGACCTCTCATCCTGCAATCGTGGGAGAGTAGACCTGGAGCAAGGGCTGAAGCCCGGCACTCGAAAGCCACCCTTTGGGGTGGCTTTTTCTATGTGCAGACAAGCGGTAGCCGCGAGCCCCCAACCCTTTAGGCCCCCGATATTTCACGCCAATAACACAGATTCAGACGGAAAAACCTTTTACACGCCCTCATTTACACCTTATTACCCTTAATGCCTTCTCTCAGGTTGACGTAAGGGTAAACCCAAGTTGTGACGCGGCAAAGCTTACTCATAGACTAAACCCGATGTGTAGCCAATAAGAATGTACAAAAGGGACAAGCATGGTTTTACGTCTAATCGACTCGCTCAATGAATGGATAGGGAAGCTTATTTCCTTTATCGCCATCATTTTTTCCACCATCATTATTTACGAAGTCTTCATGCGCTACGTGATGAACCAGCCCACACGCTGGACTTTTGACGTCACCAAGCAGCTATATGGGTTTTACTTTCTGATGTTGGGCGCCTACGCACTCAAGCACCAGGCCCACGTCCGCGTCGATCTGCTCATCCAGCGCTTTTCTCCTGCCGTCCGAAAATGGACGGAAATTGCAGGTTACCTGATTTTCTTTTTCCCCTTCGCCTGGGTTTTCCTAACCCGCAGCTATGACTTTGCCATGCGCTCCTGGGCTCAAGGCGAGACCACCTACGGCGCGGTCCAATTACCTGTTTATCCACTCAAACTCTCCATGGTTCTGGCGGCCGCCTTGCTGCTGCTCCAGGGAATTGCTGAAGTTATCCGTTTGCTCAGTCAGAAGGACGCCCCCCGCCATGACGCCTGAATTGATTGCACTTGTCATGGGTGGCCTGCTGTTGCTGGGGCTGTTCATGGGACACCCCTTGGCCTTTGTTCTGGGCAGCACGGCTGTCATCGGCGCGCTGGTGGCGGGCAAACCCATGGTTCTGGGCATTGTGGTTAACCGCATTTACGGCGATGTCCTGGACAACTACACGCTGATTGCCATCCCGCTGTTTATTCTGATGGCACGTTTTCTGTCCGACTCCGAAGTCACCGACAAGATGTTTGAGGCCTTGCGCCTGCTGATGTCTCGCGTTCGGGGTGGGCTGGCGCTGGCTGTGGTATTTATCTCCATCTTGCTGGCAGCCACCACCGGCATTATCGGCGCCTCGATTACGGTTACCGGCATGATGGCACTGCGCCCCATGCTGCGCTATGGCTATTGCCCCAAGTTGACCACCGGTGTGATTGCCGCTTCGGGCTGCCTGGGCATCCTGATCCCGCCGTCCATCATGCTGATCCTGATGGCCAGCTACTCCCCACTGTCGATTGGCGAGCTGTTTGCCGGCGCGCTGATTCCTGGCGTGCTGCTGGGCCTGCTCTATGCCCTGTGGGTCGTGTTTGTTGCCTGGCGTCATCCTGAACGCGCCCCTTCCGTGGAGCCCGATGAAAAGATCTCCAGGCCCGCCTTGATCCGCATGCTGCTGGTGGAAGCCGTGCCACCCATCTTTCTGATTCTGGGCATTTTAGGTTCCATGCTGGCCGGCATTGCCACGGCCACCGAAGCCTCCGCTATCGGGGTGCTGCTGTCCTTGCTGATCGTGATTTTCCGGGGCAAGTTCAAATGGTCCATTTTTCTCAATGCCCTGTATGAAACCGGTCGCACCTCCTCCATGATTCTGTTCATTGTGGTCGGTGCCACGGCCTTTACCGGGGTCTTTAACATCACCGGCGGTTTGGGCGCTGCCCAGGACATCATGCGCGGTTTAGACATGGAACCCTGGCTGCTGATCGTCGTCATGCTGCTGATCATCTTTATTCTGGGCTGCTTTCTGGACTGGACCGGCATCGTCCTGCTGTCTTTCCCCATCCTGCTGCCGATTGTGCAGGAGATGGGCATCAGCCTGCTCTGGTTTGTGATTCTGGTTTCGGTTGTCCTGCAAACGTCCTTTTTGACCCCGCCTTTTGGTTATGCCCTGTTCTATTTGCGGGCCATCACACCCAAATCGGTCAAGACCATGGAGATCATTACCGGCGTCATCCCCTTTATCGGCCTGATTATTTTGATGTGCATCTTGCTGGCCATTTTCCCTGGTCTGGCCACTTGGTTACCCACCGTGCTGTACGGAACCTAATACAACAAGGAGACATAATGAAACTGACAAAAAAGGCAATTGGCGCCTTGACCGGTCTGGCTTTGCTAGGCATGACGGGCCTGAGCCAGGCCGCCCAGAAATGGACCATGACCAGCACCTGGCCAGCCTCGATCGAATTGGTGGAACTGGACAAAAAATGGGTCGATCTAGCCAATAAACTGGTTGGAGATGAACTGAAAATCGAGTTCTACGAAGGCGGCGCCCTTGTCCCTACCGGCGAGGTCTTTAGTGCCGTTGAGTCCGGCACCATCCAGGCAGGGGCTGATTGGCCAGGGTACTGGGCAGGCCGCAACCCGGCCTTCTCCCCCTTGGGGACTCACTCCAGTCTATTCAATGCGGTGGACTACGCCAACTGGATCAAGGAATGGGGAGGCGCCGAGCTTTATAACGAGATTTATGGCAAATATGGCATGGTCTACCTCCCCTACGCCATCACCAATAATGAATCCGGTTTCCATACCAACGTTCCGATTCGCAACCTGGAGGAAATCAAGGGTAAGCGCCTGCGTCTGTCCGGACTGGAGCAAGGCAAGGTACTGGAAAAAATTGGCGGCACTCAGGTTTCCATGGCTGGGCAAGAGCTGTATCAGTCACTGGAGCGGGGGGTGATCGAAGGCGCCGAATTCTCCACTCCTAACGTGGATGTGTCTGCCGGCCTTCATCAAGTCACCAAGCACTGGACAACGCCCGGCTGGCACCAGTCTGCATCCGTCTTTGGCGTCATGATCAACAAAGCCGCCTGGGATGCCCTGAGCGACTCGGCCAAGGAAAAACTGAAAATCGCAGCCGATGCCACCATGATGTGGTCCATCGCTTTTACTGAAAAGAAAGCGACCGAAGGCTTGCGCACCTTTCAGAAAGCCGGGGTGGAAATCCACCGCATGGACGATGAGAGCCTGAAAACCATTCAGCAAGTCACCAATGAAGTCATGATTGCCATGGCTTGCAGCAACCCGGATGCCGCCAAGGTGTATGCCAGCCAGATGGAGTACCTGCACGACTACAAAGACTGGCGCGAAACCTCTATGCCGTTCAATCTTGGCCGTCCCATCGAGGGGCCCGATCTGGACAAAATCAAAGCCTGCCTGAAATAAAGCCGACGTCCTTGCCGTGGCAGAGGAACCCGGTCCTGAGATCAATCGGAACCCCTCGCCGCGGCAACTACCTCCAAACGATAGTGGTCTGCCACTATCGTTTTTTTATGGGCCCACGGCTCGCTTCTTGAGCCACACGTGTCACAGCACCTGTAAAAACGCCAACAAAGCCTGGATTTCCGCCTCACTCAAATTCAGCTTTCGTATGCGTGGTGACTTACGTGGTATCAACGGACCGGCTTGCCCAGCGTCAGGGATCATGCCCGCATCGTACATGCGTACGACACCCTCCAGGCTCGGGAACAAGCCATTGTGCATCCAGGGCCCCGCCCGCGCGACGTTGCGCAAGCTGGGGGTACGAAACAGCCCCAGGTCGGCCGGGTCGCGAGACCACTCAAACCGGCCCAGGTCCTGCAAGCGACGTCCATAGAAAGACAGGCCTATATTGTGAAAGCGGTTATCCGTCAGCAAGGGGCCGTTATGGCAGTTCATGCAGCGCGCCTTGGTGCGAAACAAGTGCAGGCCAGTGAGCTCCTGATCATTCAAGGCAGCCACATTACCCGCGAGAAAATCGTCAAAACGCGTTGCGGCCGGTCGAAGGGTGACCACATAGGCGGCCAGCGCCCGTGCCAGTCCTTGGGCATCCACCCCAGCGTTCCAGGCCGGTCCAAAGGCCTGTTGAAACGCCTGGGGATAATCGTCCAAGGTACGCAGGCGCACAATCAGATCGCGCAAGGCATGATTCATTTCCACCGGGTTTTCAATCGGACCGAGCACCTGATCCTGCAAAGTCTGCACCCGACCATCCCAGAACAAGTCTTTGGCAAATGGCGCAGCGAATAAGGGTGGCGTACGACGCTTGCCCATCAGACCGTCCTCCCCAATCGCCAATGCCTTGCCATCGCTAAATGATTTGTCGGGCTGATGACAGGATGCGCAGGAGATCTGTTGCCGACGCGAGAGCCGCTTATCAAAAAACAGGCGCGCGCCCAAGGCCACAATCTGCTTGTTACTGGCATCCTGGGCTGCCTCATGCTGTGCGTCCGAGCCTGGGCCTGGTATCGGCCCCCACTCCAGCCACCGCTCTGCCTCATCCATATCAGGGGCCGGCCATTGACGCGGAACATGCTCATAGCGTGTGCGCAGGCAAGCGGCATCAAGTTCGCCCTCCTGCCAGCAAGATGGGGGCGTCGCTTCCAGACCGGGCGACCAGCGGGCAAGCACCACCGCGGGATCATCGCCCCCTGCAGTGGACGTAGTCGTCACAGAGGCCGCGCAGGCCGCACCGGACAACAGGGTTCCCAGCGCCACCCTCAGCCAGACGACGCCGCGCCGTTTGATCTTCAATAACGGTACGAAGCGCGCAACCACAGCTCTCTTCCTGTCCGATAAAGGTTCTGGCTGCTTGCCGAGTTCGGCGTGCTGATCACCAAAGGCGCTTGCTTGTCCAGCACATTCAGCACATCCAGCCCCACGCCCAAGCCTTTGAACATCGTCGGCTCCCAGTCCAGACGCATATCCCAGGTCCAGTAAGAACCTACCCGGCCAGACTCGTATTTTTCCCGCCCGTCACTCCGATTCAGGCCCAGATAATGCACATCCTTACGGGCGCCATTCCAATGAATGCGGTTACTAAGTTGCAGACCATACGATGCCCACCTTCCTGTAAGACCCGCACTGACACGCCACGGCAGGTTGTAATCTCCTACGGGACGGTCACCTCGACGGATCAGGTCGCCATTGTAGTAAATGTCGTCGTCCATCTCCTCGGCGGCGCCCTCATAACCATCGGCCAGTTTGGTATTGCGCTTGCTGCGCTGATGGGTGATATCCAGATGCGCCGTCCATCGACTCGGCCCCACCGCCCAGGGTGCAATGCTCTTTACACTCAAGGTGAAGGCATCGGTTTTGGCGTGTCCCTTATTGGTGTAGAGGTAGCCAGTTTTGCTCGTGCCTTCGATAGAGACCTGTTGGCGGCCATAACGACGCACATAGCCCAACTCGGCGACCACCGTGCTTGACAACTGTTGCTGCACACGCAGAGCCCACTCGTCGTCATAGGGCGTGCGCAAGCCGTCAAGCGTATAGGCGGTATGGGAAGGTCGATCTACCCGATTACCTCCGGTGATTAACAAGGTGTGCAATTGGCTCTTGCGCTCACGCATGGCGGTCCCAAGAATGTCCATGCCGTAATAACGGGACCAGCCGCCCGACAAACGCGTTTCCCCTGTCCCGAGCACATCCCACTCCAACAAGGTACGTGGCGCCACATTGGTGTTGCCGAAATAATTGTCCCTGTCCACACGCAAACCGCCGGTCAGGGCCAGCCGCTGCCATGACAAACGATCAGACAGGTAAACCGACGCAGCGGTATAGCTGACCCCCACATTGCCGGCCTGGTAGTAGTTCAAGGTCTGCAGCTTATCGGGCTGACCATTGCTGAAATGGCGAGTATTACCGCCGTAAGCATCCTTCTGACGCACGAATTCGCCCTGGGTATGGGCCAGCTCAACACCGGCATACGTGGCATGTTCAATTGCCCCGGTCTGAACCGGCTTGAACTCCAGTCGGGACTTCAAGGTCAGATTGCGCTGTTCGGTCGATTCCTGTCCAAAGCCACCGGTGATATAGGTGTAATCCAGGCGACCCGTGGGCTGATACATCATGTGGACCATATAGTCGGTACCGTCAGAATGGCGGTAACTGTTCATCTGGTCATAACCCAGTTGCACACGCGCCTGCCCCCAGCGCAGATCATGGTTCAGATCAAACCCCAGACCGTAGGATTGTTGCTGGTGCTGCCACTGAATCTGGTCGGCCAAACTGCCCGAGTCCACCAGATCCTCACGACGATCCGCATACTTGAGGGTCAAGGCGGAGTCGGTGTCGGCACTCCAGCGAGTATGAATTTTGACAAACCCATTATCGACCCGGTCTATGGAGCGCGTCTTCAAATCCGTGAAGACCGTATCGTAGCGCACACGCATGGACCGATCAATCGTGGACTGACGTCGGGAGAGGTGGATCAGGGCTGCCGTATCCTGTGTCCATCCCACGTCAAGCATTGCCGAGGTGAACCGTTTGGTCCAGACCGGAGAAAAACCGGGTTTGCCCGCCTCAAAATTCTTCTTTTGTTCGGGCGCAATCTTCTGCGCAGTCAGCCCCGAGGAGTTGTAGCTGAAATCAAACCGGACACTGTTGTCGCCTTGGGGATTACGTACCCTGGCATCGACCACACCCCCCGTGAAACGACCATAGTCCACAGGGATACTACTATCGAGTACCGTCACGCTTTCCAGCAGGTGCGTATCCAGGTTGTAAGCCTGGGCATAGGCCGGTACATTGCCCACCTGCAGATTCAAATTGCGGCTGGCAGGGTCGATCTGGTTGGTGGCGCTAATGCCGTCAATCTGGAACTGGTTCTGAAAAGGGCTGGCCCCGTAGAAACTGATGTCTTGCAGCGCCAGGGAACCTCGATTCACACCGCTTTGCGCGGCATCATCCTGACGCACCGCGGGGTGATCGGCCAGCAAACTGGACACGTCCCGATTGCCGGCGGGCCGCTGATCCATATCCCCTCGGGAGTAAACACGTTCGCCGATGCGCTGGCCCTGAACACGCACAGGTTCCAGCACCGACAAGCCCTTGGGCACCGTCGCCGTCACTACCGTATAACGACGCGCCCCCTGCTGGCGCGCGGCCAGCCCCCAGGGGGCCAGCAAATTGTCCAGTGCCTGCTCGACCGTCAGCTCACCCTGCAGGGCCACGGCCTGTTTCTCCCGAACCTGCCCAGGTGAGAATGCGATTTCCACCTGAGCCTGACGCCCTATCTGCAAAAGCGCGTCTGCCAGCGCTTGAGGGCTCATGTTCAACACCAAAGCGTCGTCAGCCCGCACCTGTGCAGGTGGAAAAACCAGCAGCATGCTGGCAATCCATAACACCAATGGTCCCGGTTTCAGACGTCCTGGCCGATGCGAGGGACCGAGGTCGGCCGCCATCTCAGCAAGCGTTTGCCTGCGCAGGGCAAGAACAGACGGCGTGTACTGCAAAGCGCACTTCATGATTGAGCATCCTATTTAAACAACTACTATCAGGACGCTGTGCTATCCGTCTCCCCTCACCCCGGGTTGCCATCATATTTTTTAATTGATAATAACTATCATTAGTAAATAACTATGACTCCCGGCAATTCCCTGATACTCACGTCACTGCCGGCAAGCAACAGACTCAAGGCGGCGGCAGGTTGAGCAGCTCGCACCACCCCGGACACACGGGTGGAACCCGCACGCTCATTCACGACCCAGATAAGGCGCTTCGTGTACTGGCCCAACTGACGGGCCAACTCATGCACACTCATATCATCAACACTGAGCAAGCCGCGTGTCCAGGCCGGGGCTGTGTCCGCCTGTCCCGGCGGTGAACTCAGCGTCTGCAGCCGTCTGCCAGCCACGGTGGCACGCTCACCGGGCTGCAGGATCACAGCTTGGGCGGTGTCACAAACGTGGCACTGCACACGTACCGTGTGTTCGTAAACCGCAACGCGGCTGAGCTGGCCGTTCAGACTGACCTCATACTGTGTACCCAAGGCCATCGCCTGCGCCGGGCCCGCCACCACCGTAAAGGGACCTGTCTTGTCATTGCTCGGCACTACCTGGAAAAAGGCCCGGCCTGCCTCCAGCTGAACGTGTCGCTGCCCCTTTTCAAAGTGCAAACGTACACGCGTGTGCGCGTCCAGAATCGCTAAGGAACCATCTGGCAAAGTCAGCCGGGTCAACGCTATCCCGCTGCTGATCGTTCCGTGTTGCTGCCAGGCTTGCCAGGCAAGCAAAGACGCAGCCACCATTACACAGGCCCCCAACAAGGCCTTGAAACCAGGCTTGCCTCTCTTGCGCGCCACCGGCAACACCTTCAACTGCCCCAGTCGTCGCCAACTTGCCGCCAGGGCATCGTAGGTTCGCGCGTGCAAGGGATCGGCCGCGTACCAGGCCTCAAACTCGGCCCTGCCCCCTGGCGGCAGCCGGCCCTGGGCGTTGCGCAATACCCAACGGGCCGCGTCCTCATCGACTGGGCTCCAGGTCGGATCAGGCAGCGCGCTCATGCCGTCGTCATCAGAACATGATGGGCCACCAGCAAGATGCGCATCATATGCTTCTCAATCGTACTTTCGGAGACGCCCAGCTTTTGGGCAATCTGGGCATAACTCAGCTCCTCGCAACGATGCATCATGAAGATACGCACGCTGCGGGGGGATTGGGCCATCAAGGCGTGCTCTAAACGCTGCAAGATCTCTTTGGCCAGCACTTCCTCATAGGTATCAGGGGCATGGTGATGGGCGATGCTCAAAGCGTACCCGTCGACAGCACGCTGCTCACGCGTATGGCGTCGATACCAGTCTGCAGCGATATTGGCCGCCACTTGGAATACATACGCGCGATGGTTATCGGCCTGCACCTGCTTGCCCTTTTCCAGCAAGCGCAACCAGGTGTCATGCGCGCAGTCCTGTGCCAGTTCAGGACAATGCGTGCGCCTGCGCAAATAGCGGATCAGATCCGGATAATGGGCCAGAAAGGCCGCCGTCAGCTTGGACATGAAAAGGCGATCAATTTACATAATCAATAATCATTCTCATTATTATATACGCGCCAGGCATCTGATTTACCGCTGTCAGAACTCCTTGAATGTGCTGATCGTTGTCACTCCCTTGGCGATCAGGCATAAAAAAAAGCGCCGCATTACAATGCGGCGCCTGGCGAAACCCAGCCTGAATGCTCAGGCTTTCTTCAAATACATGGCTTTCAGCAAGTAGCTGATGCCATCAATTTTGCAATCGACCTCATGGTCACCTCGAACCAGACGAATGCCTTTGGCCTTGGCACCCTTTTTCAGGGTATTGGAACCTTTGACCTTCAAATCCCGGATCAGAATCACATCGTCGCCCGCAAGCAGCACATTGCCGTTGCTGTCTTTGACAATCAGCTCGTCCTCGTCCGTTTCGACATCCGTCGTTTGATGATTATCTTGCCATTCATAGCCACAATCGGCACAGACCCATTGCTCGGTGTCATGGTAAGTATTTTCCAAGGTGCACTGAGGACAGGGAAGCGGTGTGCTCATATTTTTTTCCTGTAAAAAGCTGGGTGCTACCGCACCAGAAGTGCGGCCAGTGTAGCCCCTCGCATCAGGAACACCAAAAACACCCCACGCAAGACCAGCGCGATACTGCGCCAGCCTCGTCGCCAAGGCACAGTCCGGCCAAGAACCGGTCAAATGAGCGGCGCGTCAGGCAAGTCAATTAATAGCCTATGCAAACACCAGCCCCATACCGCCTCGACCGACTTTCGGGCGGGGGTCGAACGCTTGCGCAGCAAATAAAAGTCCGCGCCCACGGTCCCCGCATGCGCCACCTGCACCAAACGGCCGGCCGCCAGATCCCTGGCTACAAACGCCTTGCAAGCCAATGCCACCCCTTGGCCGGCTAATGCGGCATCCAGTGCCAGAGTGGTCTGATTGAACACCGCACCGGGCAGTTTTCTAGGGGTTTTCAAGAAAGCAGCCCAATGATTCTGCGCATCATGCAACAGCGGCAAGGCATGCAACTGCTCCATGGACAAAGGCAGTGCGGCATTCCCTACCAGTCCAGGGCTGGCTACCGCGACCACATCTTGACGAAACAACAACTGTGCCTCTAGATCCGCCGCAAAGGGAGGACGAGTCAGACGCACCGCAATATCGACCTGGTCGCGTTCAAAATCCGACAAGGCTTCCGTTGCCACGGTGCGCAACTCCACATCCGGCAGCAGAGTTTGCAAATCTCCCAGCCGTGGAATCAATAGCTTGGCCGCAACGGTGGGCGTCACACTGATGGTGACGGTATCCGGGCGCGTCAGTAAACGCCCTGTCGCCTCGCTTAGCGTATCAAAAGCACGGGTGACATCGGCCAGATACGCCGCCCCCCTCCCCGTCAGGTGCAGTCCACGCGGCCGACGTTGAAACAACACCACGCCTAAATGCTCTTCCAAGGCCCTGACTTGCTGCGCCACCGCCCCCTGCGTCACCCCCAGCTCCTGAGCCGCTGCTCGGAAACTGAGCCTGCGCCCCGACACTTCGAAGGCGCGCAAGGCATTTAAGGAAGGCAGGGAACGACGTGAGGAGCTCATGGTATAGGCAATAGTTTTTCTACAGTCTAAGACGTTTATTTAACGCCTGATTTTTTCCTATCAGACTGAAATAATAACGTTAATCACTTAACAAGGAGCCTTATATGACTATAGAAAAAGTTGCTCTTATCAGCGCTGGGGGATCCGGCATGGGGGCCGCGGCCGCACGTCGACTGTCTCAAGATGGCTATCAGGTCGCCATCCTGTCCTCATCCGGCAAAGGGGAGGCACTGGCCAAGGAACTAGGCGGCATCGGACTGACGGGATCCAACCAGTGCAACGAGGACTTGAAACGACTGGTCGACCTGGCCATGCACCGATGGGGACGCATTGACGCACTGGTCAGCTCGGCCGGGCACGGCCCACGCGGCCCCATCCTGGACATCAGCGACGAAGACTGGCACACAGGCATGGACATCTACTTCTTGAATGCTGTGCGCCCCGCCCGACTGGTGGCCCCCATCATGGCAGCGCAAGGCGGCGGCGCTATCGTGAACATCTCGACCGCCTGGGCGTTTGAGCCTGCGGAAATGTTCCCCACTTCGGCGGTGTTCCGCGCCGGATTGGCAAGCTTCACCAAGATTTTTGCGGATAGCTATGCAGCCCAAAATGTACGCATGAACAACGTGCTGCCTGGCTGGATTGATAGCCTGCCAGCGACCGACGAGCGGCGCGACAGCGTACCGATGGGGCGCTATGGCAAGGCCGAGGAAATTGCGGCGACCATTGCGTTCCTGCTGTCAGACGGCGCCGCTTACATTACGGGTCAGAACATCAAAGTGGATGGAGGGCTGACACGTTCGGTGTAAACCGCAAGCCGTGCAGCCCACTGGACCCGTCTTATAGAGGGCTTATCCTGACAAGAAAGGCGCTCATGCGCAGCAGGAAAGGCCATGCGCATTGGCATTGAGGGATTAGGAGCCAGACGCTGTGCGGCAAAAAACAGAGCTAATCGCCCTCTCTCCGCACCACCCAAACTCTATGAGCCCAGAGTCCATCACCGACGGTTTGAACACCAAAAAAAACGGCCACCCTTGCTGGGTGGCCGTTTTCTTTATCTGAATGCCGCATTACTGATTCACCTTGCCGCACTATAGCGTCGTCTGGAACGGCGGGCGGACAAGCGTAAAAAACTGGGGCCAGTGGCATCACCAAGAAGGCATAAGAACACCAGTGACGCCCCCCCAAGACATTACCCCGAATGTGCGCGCTTGCCAGGATTTTTCTTGTTGCGAGTATGCGCACCACGCTCCTGACTAACACGTTGACCCCGGCACTTTGTGCTAAGGGTGACACCCTTGGGAGCGGCGGGGGCCGGAGTACGCTTACGATCGGCTTCAGTCACAATTTTAGTACCCATGTCTCTCTCTCTCCAGTTTGATTAAATTTGCACTTGTTTCCCATGTGCCCGGTTTATGCGTGGCAGCAGGAAACAGACAAGAGGATATTCGGCAGTGCCTTAAGGTATAAAGGCACAACTGAAGGGTCAAATCATCACGAACAAGCCCTCAGCCAAGTTGAGCATAGCAGGGATTGAGCAAACCGGCTCGAATAGGCCCCGAGCAGACACCCAGGCAAGCACCCATGCCTACCCCACAACAAGGCCACTGCCGGACGGGCCACTAAAACCATACGTCCCACACGGCGAGAGCCGTTTCTCAAAGGGGGCAGCCTTCCCTGCTCATTCTTTGACCCAGAAAGAGACATAACTACAGCGATGAAATACGCAGTGCAACCCAGCCGCATCGCATCTGCACATGTAATCGAATGAGCAATACGGACAACCCCAAGACCACGAGTCTCCCGCTCATCGCTGACGCGAATGGTCATCCATTAGGGACGGGAGCTTAAGCGTTAGATTTGTCAGAGCACGCGACGCTGCCAGCGCCCCGAACAGCAAATTGCAACACCGTGACTTACCCGCCAAAGCGGACACAGTCCAGGCAAAGAGTATCGGTCACATCCACCAGACACAGCATCAGCCTGGGCACTAGTCGGCAAGCAGAATGGCGCACTAGGCCCAAAACCGTGGCGGCGGCAAGGCAAGCCCTACCAAATAGATTGCGCGCAGCACGACCAAAACGGCGGAGCAAAGAAAAAGCGGCTCACATTGCTGTGAGCCGCTTAAATTTTGGTGGCGCATCCCTGATTCGAACAGGGGACCTGCGGATTATGATTCCGTCGCTCTAACCTGCTGAGCTAATGCGCCGAAGAAGAAATTATAGCAAGGTTTCTTCTTTTGGCAAGCACTTCTCTCGAAATTTTTTACTCTTTTTGATGTCTTCCACCCATAAAACCGCTAAGCCCTTGTATTTACTAGCTTTACCCATTTCCCGTAACCCTAGCCCGTTCTCATCATCAAGAAACAAGATGTAAGAAACCCGATGCAACTCCGTCTTTGGGGCCCGGTCCCCGTCTTGCGCGCTATCAAGCCGTTTTGTCATTGCCTGTTGCTACACTGCCTGCTTGGCGTTCGACCCCACCTCATTTATTGACGTCCGTGATCCGGACCTTGCACAGGAACTTTGTTTATGGCCAGTACGCTTGCTATCGTTGTCTCGCTTTTACTGCTGATGTTTTTTGCTTATCGGGGGGTGACGGTTCTGTTGCTGGCTCCCTTGATGGCCGCTTTGGCCGTGCTGCTTTCGGGGGATTCCGGGTTTTTGCTGCCCATCTATACCTCCACCTTCATGAGCGCACTGAGCGGCTATGTGCTGCAGTTCCTGCCCATCTTCTTGCTGGGCGCCCTGTTTGGTCAGTTGATGGCGGACTCCGGAGCGGCGCAGGCCATTGCCAAGTGGATCACCCATAAGCTGGGGCATCGCCACGCGATTGCCACTATTGTGATGGTGTGTGCTGTGCTGACCTATGGCGGCGTGTCCTTGTTTGTCGTGGCCTTTGCTATCTATCCCATTGCCAAGGATCTGTTTCGTGCCGCGGGCATTCCCAAGCGTCTGATTCCCGCCTCCATTGCCCTGGGCTCCTTTACCTTTACCATGACCGCCCTGCCCGGCACGCCCGCCATCCAGAACGCCATACCTATCCCTTACTACGGCACCAACGTGTTTGCAGCGCCCGGACTGGGAATTATTGGTGCCTTGATCATGGCCTTCGGTGGCTTGTGGTGGCTGCAGTCACGGGCTCGCAAGGCCATTGCCCAAGGCGAGACCTACGGGGATCATGGGCAGGATAAGTTCGACGCCAGCACCCCCGATAGCACGGAAGGTGAGAAACCCATGCCCATCTTCCTGGCTTTGCTGCCTTTGATTCTGGTGATCGGCGTCAATGCCCTGTTCACCTATGGCATTTTCCCCGACACAAACTTCGGGTTCATGGCCGAGCGCTTCCCTCAGCTGGACCCGGCCAAAATTACCGGTCTGTGGGCGCTGATTATTGCGTTGATCACGGCCATTCTGGTCTTGATCATCAGCCGTCTGGGGCATTGGAAAAACCTGCGCGAAAGCATCAACAAAGGGGTATTCGGTTTTATGCTGCCCTTGTTCAATACCGCCTCTGAAGTTGGTTACGGTGCGGTCATTGCCAGCCTGGCAGGCTTTGCGATTATTCGGGACTTTGTACTGAACGTGGCACCGGGCAATCCACTGATTTCCGAGGCAGTCGCCATGACCACGCTGGCCGGTATTACCGGCTCATCCTCGGGCGGCTTGAGCATTGCCTTGCAGACCCTGGGCCCGGACTATCTGGCCATGGCTCAACAAGCCGGCATCAGCCCCGAATTGCTGCACCGTGTCGCCGTGATGGCCGCAGGTGGCCTGGACACCCTGCCCCATTGCGGGGCCATCATCACCTTGCTGTCCATCTGCAAGCTGAACCACCGCCAGTCCTACGGCAATATCGCCATGGTGACGATGGCAGCCCCTATTGTGGCGCTGATCACCGTGATTACGCTGGGTACGATTTTTGGCAGCTTTTAAACCGTCTGCCTAAAATGGCCTTGTCCACAGCGGTGTGCCCCTCGCACATCGCTGTTTTTTTATCCAAAACCGGTAACGCTTTGCTATCCGTTGTTGAGACTGAGCATGCTAGGATTCACGCGTAGGGGCCCGTATTATCATTAGCCATAATCAGGAGCACGCCATGAACTACACCTATACCCTCAATGAGTTAGGCGCGGAAGCCATTCGTCAGTTTGTGCTGGATCGTGGTCAGCCTGAGCTGAACCTACAGGCGTATATGGCCGCTGCCGAAGTCGAGGCCGACAACTTCAATGAAGGTGGCAGCCAGCGCGGCCAGATCGAGATTGACTCTCACTGCAGCAAGGACGGTTTGACGCATACGCTGCTGTTGGAGAAACACTGGTTTGCCACCCAGCCTGTTCCTGAAACGCCTGAGGAAGACAGCTTCTTTTAACCACCTGCAGGCCGTTTTCCGCGTTCCGCCTACGTCGCTGACACGCTGCTCGAGCCCTCTTTCTGTGCCCCGACGATGTTTAGCCTCAGCCAGGCAGCCTGAAACGGCTGCCTGATTCTGACTCTGCTTGCATGCGCGGGCAAGGGGCGATCCGCACCTGAAAAAACGGCCTCGCACTCAAGGCCACACCGCTGCCGCATCAATCCACCTGCAAGCCTATTTTGGACGACAGGGCCCCGAACCGGTCGATATCGTTCCAGATCATGGCCTTGAAGCCGCTGGGCCGGGCAGACTCGTTTCCTTCTTGCGGCGTATAACCCAATGCCAGCAATTCCGCCTGCAGGGCGGGGTCCGTCAAGGCTTTTTGCACGACACGATTCAGCGTAGTGATGATGGGTTCGGGGGTGTGGGAAGGAGCCAGCAAGCCATGCCACTGATCCAGTTCAAACCCTGTCTTGCTCACTTCAGCCACCGTCGGCACATCAGGCAGTACCGGACTGCGCTGGGCAGAGGTGACCGCCAGAGCGCGCAGATGTCCGGATTCGATCAAGGTAGCTGCGCTGGACAAGGTGACGATGCCAATCGGCACCTGCCCGGCGACCACATCGTTCAAGGCCGGGCCGCAGCCTCGGTAAGGGATATGCAATAAGGCCGCACCACGCAGATCGTAGAGCATTTCTCCGGCCAGGTGCTGCGGGGTGCCATTGCCACATGACGCATAGGCCAACGCCGGTTCGGACTGCTGCAGCAGGACTTGCTGCAGACTCTGAGTATCCGAGCCGCTCCCGGTCACAATGACGGAGGGCACAAAGCCTATATTGGCAATGGGTGCGAAGTCTTCTTTAGGCTTGAAACCCAGGTTGCGGAACACACCTGGATTGATGGCAAAGGAACTGTTGGCCATCAGCAAGGTATGCCCATCGGCACGGGCATAAGCCACGGCACGCGCACCAATATTGCCACTGGCCCCGGGCCGATTGTCGATGATGACCGGCTGGCCCAGGGCTTTTTCCAGACGGGGGCCCAACTTGCGAGCCAGCAAATCGGTTCCCCCACCCGGCGGAAAGGTCACGATCACGGTAATGGGTCTGAGGGGATACTTTGCAGTCTGGGCGACTGCTACCTCGCTGGCCCGCCCCGTCAAGGGGCTTGCGCCCCACGCCACCACCCCCAGCAAGGCGGCCGCTGCCACCCGCTTGCTCACCTGAAAACCCGCCATGACCGCCAGCACCTTGTTACTCAAGCATCCAGACCAATATCGAGCACACGGGCGCTGTGTGTAATCCAACCCACCGCGATCCGATCCACGCCACAGCGGGCAATTTCCACCGCGGTCTCGGGCGTGATACGACCCGAGGCTTCGGTCTTGGCGCGGCCACCAACGCGGGCCACAGCCTCGCTCAAGGTCGCAATATCCATATTGTCCAAAAGAATGCTGTCCACCCCTAGCTCCAGCACTTCATCGAGCTGCTCCAGGGTATCGACTTCCACCTCGATGCACACCAGATGGCCGATATAGGCGCGAGCCGCTTCCACGGCCGCTTTCACGCCCCCGGCCACAGCGATGTGGTTGTCTTTGATCAGCACCGCATCATCCAGACCAAAGCGATGGTTGCTGCCACCGCCCACGCGCACCGCATATTTCTGCACTGCGCGCAGGCCGGGCATGGTTTTGCGGGTGCAGGTAACCTGGGTGCCGTAAGGCGCAATGGCCCGGGCGATGGAGGCCGTTGCCGATGCCACGCCACTTAAATGCCCCAGAAAATTCAATGCGCTACGCTCTGCCGTCAGCATGGAGCGGGCCGAGCCACTGATGACGGCGATCTGGGCACCCGGCATCAGGTCATCCCCATCTTGAAGCTGGGCCTCAAAGCGCAGCGTAGGGTCCAGCAAGGTAAACGCCAGACGAGCCAGATCCAGACCAGCCAACACGCCTTGTTCGCGGGCTACCAGGCGCATTTGCGTACGAGAGTCGGCAGGCACAATGGCGTCCGTTGTCAGATCACCCGCACGACCCAGATCTTCCTGCAAGGTGGCGCGCACCAGAGGCTCAAGCATCACGTCGGGCAGGGAAGGAATACGGTGCGCGCGTGTCTGCGCAGCTTGCGCTGCCGGCGCAGGGGCATTAATTATGCTCATTATGAGTATTTAAATCGCTAAAAAATAAGGCCTAATGGCACGGTGCATTTATGCTATTCCTGAGCATAAGCACTGTCAAGCCATAGGCCCGGTTTTTAACGCGCCTGTTTCGCCAAGGGCAACTTGCTACCCGAGATAGCCCGCTCAAACAACACGTCACCCCGAAAGCGGAACAGCTTGGCAGGCCGCCCCGAGCCGCCCATGCTCATCGCGCCGGTTTCCTCGACCAATGCCTGCTGCTCAATCAAGCGGCGGAAATTCTGCTTGTGCAGGCCACGGCCAGCCAGCGCTTCGACCGCCTGCTGCAATTGCAGCAAGGTGAACTCCGGGGGCATCAGCTCAAACACCACGGGGCGATATTTGATTTTGGCGCGCAGGCGCGCCAGACCCGTAGCCAGAATCCGGCGATGGTCGTGGCGCATGCCCAGTCCCAAGGCATCCTGCTTGCCCTGCGCTTGCTGCTCCTGCTGGCGACGGCGACAGGATTCGGGTAACAGGCCCGCTTCGTACAGCAGCTCGTAGCGCTGCAAGACAAAATCTTCGTTCCAGATGGCGCCCTCCAGCCCAAAGCTGTAATTGACGCGCTGACGTCGTAATGCACGCAAGGACTCGTCCTGCTCGCACCACGTCAACAAGGCCGGCACGATGGTCTGCTGAATGATCGAAGGAGTACCCTCACGCCAGTCCTCCCACGGAAAGTAACGATAACAATCCTGCCAGATCACCTGAGCCACATCCGGCTGACCCACTTCCCGCGTCAGCCCCACATAGCTGACTGACACGATACGCGTTCCCTGAGCGTCAAAACGATCGCGATCTGCAAAGGTATAAAGCTGCTCCACATACCCTACCGGGTGATGGGTTTGCGTTTCCACCCAATCGCGCAGCCCCGTTTGCAAAGAGCGATGCGTATGTTGAAACGGCCCGGCGGGCAAGGCCTGCCCGCCATCCGTGGTCAAGACACGGGGCTCGCCGTCGCTGACAGCGACTAACACAGCGACCAGCTCAGCGCTGACTACAGGTTCCTGCGTATCGATCACATATTCTCCTTCTGAATCTCGCCCATGCGCGTGTGGCCGATTATAAGCGAGCCCTGAGCCGCCCCCACCTCGGAGCGAGCACGTACGCCACGCAATACAGTCCGTACATTATTTTCAGATGATCAAATTATGATCCATGAACATCTAAGCCTAAAGAATTTTGTTTGACAGCCGTTAAGCATTTGAACTGTATGTGTTTGCCATAAATGACAAGCAAGCGCTCAGTCAAAGGCCGGATCAGTCAACAGTTTCACGCTTTGTTCTGCTCCGCCATTCGCAAAAATAGAAGGTTTCTGACAGTTCAGAGCAGTCAGTAACCGGGCGTAGAAACCTTTGCTTTTTTTGCATGGCCCCTGCGGGCTTGACGGCCCCTCGCGTCCCCTTTGTTGCTCCCCTCCAGGATGATGAATGCGTAAGAATTTCCCCATTACCCAGGACGAGGTTCGCGTCCGGGCCGATCAGTACCTTATTTCAAAAACCGATCTGAAAGGACGGATCACCTACGCGAACGCGGCCTTTATCGCCATCAGCGGCTTCACCCGGGAAGAGCTGATCGGCAAGGCGCACAATCTTGTCCGCCACCCCGACATGCCGCCCGAGGCGTTTCAGGATTTCTGGGACACCTTGCAAAACAAGCGCCCCTGGATGGGGGTGGTCAAGAACCGACGCAAGGATGGTGGCTTTTACTGGGTCTACGCCATGGCGGTGCCCATTTATGAAAATGGCACGGTAGCCGGCTATGCCTCGGTCCGGGTCAAACCCAGCCAGGAACAGATTGACGAGGCTGAGCGCCTGTACACCGCCATCAATGAGGGACGTGCCCACGGCGTGCGCTTGCATGAAGGTCGTGCTGTGCCGACCGGCTGGCGAAAGGCCTTGAGCCAGTTGCGCCGCCCATTTAGCAACTCCCTGCGGGCCAGCCTGTTCCGTATGGGCACATTGGCGCTGGCTACCACCGGAACTGCGCTGTACTTCGCCCTGACGGGAGGGGTTCCCCAGGGCTCGGGCCTGTGGCTGACCGGTGGCTTGTGTCTGGCCAGTGCGGTCATGATGGGCTACGGCTGGCTGATTGCCCAGCGCGTCATCCGCCCCCTGGATCAGGCCTCGCTGATCGCCCAGCAAATTGCCACCGGCAATCTGCAACTGGACATTGATGTCAGCTCCAGCGAAAGCAATTCGGAAATTGGTCAGCTCTACTTCTGCCTGGACCTGATGCGCAAAAGTCTGGTGGGCATTGCCAGCGATGCCCGAGCGGGAATTGACGCCTCGATTCATGCCGCCCGCATCCTAGAGGTGAACAATACCAATCTGGCCTCCCGCACTGAAGATCAGGCCGCCTCCTTGCAGGAAACCGCCGCCAGCATGGAAGAGCTGACCGTGACGGTGCGCCAGAACGCCGACAATGCCAATCAAGCCAGCCAACTGGCCGATGCCAGTATGCAGATTGCCCAACGTGGCGGCGCTGTGGTGAACGAAGTGGTGCAAACCATGCAAGGCATTCACGACAGTTCACGTCGCATTGGCGATATCGTCACTGTTATTGAAGGCATTGCCTTTCAGACCAATATCCTGGCGTTGAACGCAGCGGTGGAATCGGCTCGCGCCGGCGAAGCGGGACGCGGGTTTGCGGTCGTGGCCGGTGAGGTACGTAGCCTGGCTCAAAAGAGCTCGCAAGCTGCCGGAGAAATCAAGAACCTGATCGACGCCTCTGTCAGCCGCATGGCCATCGGGGCCGAACAGGCGGCCCGCGCCGGCGCCACCATGGGCGAGGTCGTCGATTCGGTCAAACGTGTCACGGACATCATTGGCGAAATCTCGACCGCCTCGATCGAGCAGGCCAGTGGCCTGGACCAGATCAATGAGGCCATGGCCAAAATGGATGGTGTCACCCAGCAAAACGCCGCCCTGGTGCAGGATCTGGGCAATACCATGAGCGACCTGGCCTCGGAAGCGTCCGAGCTGGCCGATGCAATCAAGGCTTTGAATACGGGCTCGGTGGAATCGGCCCAGGGTGCCCCGGCCCTGGCTCAGTTGAGTCAAGCCTCTACCGTGCAGGTGCTGTCCTACCAGAACACACCGGCCTTCCAGGCTCACAGCGCCAAAACGGCGAACGCCAGACTGGAAGCGATTCGTCGTTAAGCAGGCCCTTCAGGATCGGCAGCCCCCTTGCCGATCCTGATACTACTGACAGCTAGACAAAACATTTAATCTGGGATCGGTTTTTTACAACCAGACCAGCAAAAAACAATAATTAATAAAATCAACTGCTTATAGAGACCGGATTACGCTTTTTGAACCGGTTTTTCTCCGTCATCACGGTGACACATTTAGACTTTAATACAAATACTAAGTAACAAAATTAAGTCGATATGCAACATAATGATCTGTCCTTTTCCGCCTACGTCTTTAACAGGGCCAGATCATGCGTGAAAACCAAGCCATTACCTCTCATGAAACACAGGTACCCGAAAAAACCTATTTAATCTCCAAGACCGACCTGAAAGGGCGCATCGTCTATGCCAATCCCGCCTTTATCGAGGTGAGCGGCTACAGCCTCGACGAGCTGATCGGAGCACACCACAATATTGTGCGCCACCCCCACATGCCGGCCGTGATTTTTCAGGATTTATGGCAGACACTCAAACAACAACGATCCTGGTCGGGGCTGATCAAGAACCGCCGCAAAGACGGCGGCTTTTACTGGGTCAAAGCCCGCGTCATTCCTTTATTTGAAAACGGCCGCGTCAGCGGCTACGCCTCGGTTCGGGTACGTGCCCAAGCCAAGGACATCAAAGAAGCGGAGTATCTGTACCACTCCATCCAGCAACAAGGATTGCGCGGTTTTCGTTTACACGAAGGTCAATTGCAGGCCAGAGGCTGGCGCTCGGTTCTGAACACCCTGCTCCAACCCTTGAATCGCAGCCTGCGTGCCAGCTTGTTGCGATTTGGGTTTCTGACCACGGCACTTGTAAGTTTGAGCGCCGGCTTGCTGGTGGGCAGTGGCGCATCCGGCACGTATCTGACTGTCGGGCTGAGCAGTCTGGGGCTGGTCAGCCTGGTAACCTTGGCCTACGGCTGGATGGTCACCCAGCGCATGATGCAGCCCCTGCACAGCGCCACCCATATCGCCCAGCAAATTGCCACCGGCAACCTGTTGATCGATCTGAACCCCCAGCACACCCGCAGCCAGGAAATCGCACAGCTCTATTTCTACATGGACATGATGCGCAAAAGCCTGCTGGGTCTGGCTTGCGACGTGCATCAAGGCATCCAGGCCTCTTTGGATGTGTCCACACAGATTGAAGAGGGCAATCGCCAGCTTTCCCATCGTACCGCCGCTCAGTCGGGCTCCTTACAGCGCACCGCCGCCAATATGGAGCAGTTGACCATGAATGTGCAGCAGACCGCGGACAATGCCCGTCTGGCCAATCAATTGGCCGACCAGAGCCTGTCTACCGCACGGCGAGGTGGTGAAGTGGTTCAGGACATGGTCAGCACCATGCAGGACATACACAACAGCTCTGAGCGTATTGGCGATATTGTGTCGATTATTGAAGGACTGGCTTTTCAAACGAATATCCTGGCCCTGAATGCCGCTGTAGAATCGGCCCGCGCGGGTGAGGCAGGCAAGGGCTTTGCCGTGGTGGCCGGTGAAGTGCGCAGTCTGGCGCAAAAAAGTGCCCAAGCCGCCGGGGAAATCAAAAACCTGGTGGAGGATTCGCTCAAACGCATGGCGACCGGGGCGCATCACGCCAAGCGGGCAGGTTCCACCATGGACGAGATCATGCAATCCGTCTCAGATGTCACCCATCTGATCAGCGAAATCTCCACCGCCTCCAACGAGCAAGCCAACGGTTTGGCGCAAATCAACGATGCCGTATCCACCATGGACAGCGACATCAACGACAACGCGGATCTGGCTCGCAACCTGGGCGAGACCGTCAACGAACTGAGCCGCCAGGCCAAGGAGCTGAAACTGTCGATTCAATTGCTCAATACCGGCACGACGAACCGCTCGACTTACGTGCCCGACCCAAATGCTACCCAGAAGCCCGTCCCCTTGCTGAAAGTGGCCTGAGTGAAGGGCTGGGTGGCAAAGGCCCCAGCGGCTCGCTGCCCCACCCGCTTATGCCCTGGCCCGCTCCGCCCTGAGATCTGAACACATTCTGACTGGCAGCGACGAACATGTTCGTTCGCCGGGCACGGTTTGCATCTTCGCCTGGCACCACTCTGACTGCTATTGTCAGACCAGCCCCAACAGCAGGATGGCGTGCAGGCCCACGCCCACCAGGCCACCTACGACCGTGCCGTTAAAGCGGATGTATTGCAGATCGGTACCCACCGTCAGTTCCAGCTCGCGCACCAGTTGCCTGTCATCCCACTGACGAACGGTGCGCGAAATATGATCCTTGGCCCCTTCGCGCAACTGCTCGGCCAGCCCGGCCGCCGCCGACAACATATGCTCATTCAAGGTGGCCCGCAACGTGGCGTCGGTATTCAGGCGGGCGCCAAGGTCCTGAGCCACCTGCCGCAAATGGGCGGCAACCGAGGAGTCCGGTCTGGCAAGATCGCTGCGCAGCACACGCATGACATCAGTCCAGATGCCATCGATGTATTCGCCCACCTCTTTGTGATGCAAAAACCGCTGCTTGATGGCTTCGACCTGTTCTCTGAGCTCAGAGTCCTGGCCGAGGCGCTGAATATAATCGAGCACCCACTGCTCATAATCCTTACGCAAGGGATGCTCGGGTTCACTCAAAATTGTGTGTACCTCGTCCACCAGCGCACGCGCCAAGCGGTCGGCCATCTTGCCTGACAATTCGTCCACGGAGGTCACCACGCCCACCATCGCCAACAGTTTGGGCCATTCGCGCTGAGCGTAACGCACAAGCACAGCCGCCACGCGTTGCTTGACGGCTTCATTGGACAAATAAGTGCCCAATTGCTGCAAGACCTCATCGAGCAGGCGCTGATGCCGGGCATTACGCGTCAGCAAGCCCAGAATCTGGGAGCTGGTCCCCGCCATATCCACCCGCATCAGATAGCTGCGCACCCCATCGGTCAGGGCCTGTTTGACGCTACGCTCGTCCAGTAAACGCAGGGCCTCGCCCAGGGCCGTTTGCAAAGCACGGCTCACACGTTCGCTTTGCTCAGGTTGCGACAGCCACTGCCCCAGGCGAGCCGCCGGGTCCAGACTGCGCAGTTTCTCCAACAACATCGCCGAATCCAGAAAGTGGTCGCGCACAAATACGCCCAGACTTTCCCCCAGACTGTTTTTCTTATTGGGAATAATGGCCGTATGCGGAAAAGGCAGGCCCAGGGGATGCCGGAACAAGGCCACGACGGCAAACCAGTCAGCCAGCGCGCCCACCGTGGCCGCTTCACTAAAGGCACGCAGCCAAGGCCACAGTCCAGCAACCGGCGCAGCCTCGCCCCGGCCAATCATGGCGTGACTGAGCAGGAACAGGCTGATCGTCAGGCCCAGCAAAGCCAGGGCGCCGCGTTTCATGCGACGCAGACGACGTTCAGGCGAATCGGGGCGAGAGGGAGATACAGGCATGTGCACAGTCTATGCGTCGTTTAGCGACCACCTTATTGTCACCCTGTCTTTTTCTGGCTGTCCAGAAGCAAATCAGCCTGGGGCAATCCAGGCTGATTCAGGCCCAGCCACATGCCGGGGGTTTACTGGCAAGCCTGTTCGGCACGCTTCACAAAGTCGGTTGTAGCATCGCGCAAGGCCTGGGCAATCTGACCCGCTTGCTTGGGAGCCAGCGTGACTCCGCCCGTCGCCGTAGCCGCACAGGCGGACAGGCCTTGACCGGTGATATCCACCACATTGATCCGCAAGCGCGGCTTGGCGCGTGCAATACTGCGGGACACAGCGCAAATATCCTGCTCGCAACCGTCATTGCCATCAACAAACAAGACAATCAAAGCATCCCGTTTAACGCCATCCACCCGACTGGCCGCCAGATTCAGGGAATGAACCAGATTGGTGCTGTCCTTGGCCTCGATAGTCTGAATCAGGTTTTTCAACCGTCCCCGCTGAGCCGTCGTAAAGCGGCCCTGGTAATTGGGTGCGGCGCACTGCTGCGCAAAGGTTATCAAATGCAGGTCCTGCCCCGCGGGCAAACTGTCCACCATGCTGGAGAAAGCGCTGCGCGCCGCCTTGATGCGCGACGTCCCTTCAAACAGGGTTTTAGCCCGTTGGGTCGCGTAATCGCTCCAGGAACCCATATCGCTCAAGTCCTGGCTGAAAAACCACTCCTCGTCCTGAATCTTGGCATCCACGCTCAACAGCATGGACATGGACGTATCAAAAATAAGGTAGACCTCGGGTTTGAGCACCTGGCCCTTATCATCGTGCGCACACACAAAATTAGGGTCTGATGACACCTTGGGGGCAGGCTTGGGATCGGGCTGGGGTTTGGGCGCAGGCGATGGCTCAGGCACGGGCGGCTCCGGTACCACAGGCTCGACCTTGGGCGGTTCGGGGACCGGCGCCAACGGCTCTTGAGCAGGCACAACCGGGGGCAGGACAGGCTCCTGCACCGCAGGCGCTGGCTTGACCACTGCGGGCGGGGCCACGGGCATCCCACTCCTGTCCCACCAGTTGGCAGGCCACTTGAACCACCAGGACAAGAGCAGCACCAGCAGGAGGGCCAGTAGCGCGGCCAACAGAAACCACAGAAGCGGGCGAGCCTTGGCAGCAGGCTCCCCCATGACAGCCGCGCCAGCCCCAAGAGCCGCTGTCGCCGGTGGACCCGGCGGCACAGCCGCTGCTCCGGCCATCCGACGTCGGGCAGACGCGAACAAAGGTTCGGGCGACAGCGCCGGATTCTCGCTCATCACCAGCAACGGCTTGCCGCCTACGCTGTAGATCGCCCCTTGGGCCGCCCCGTCTTGCAGCAGGGCTTGTAGCGCCTGCGCATCTTGGCTCGCCCCCTGATCGTGCAACTGGCGAATCAACAGCTCAATCCGGTCCAACGCTTGCTGATAACGCGCGTCCAGTGCCTGTTGCTGAGCAGCCGGCAAACTGCTTTTGGCCACAGCCTGGCCCTGCAGGCCCGTCCACCAGGCCGTCGTCTGCGAACCATCGGCCTGATAAATGGAAAACAGATGCGTCAGGGGTTCATCCTGACGCTTCAGGATATCCAGCGCAAGCTGATGCTGACGATAGGCCCCGGAGGGCCCCACCGAATCAAGTATGACGCGCTGCATAGGCCTTTACTCGTCGTATCCCAAACTGGACTGCAGGCGGCTGACATCTTTTTGCAGCTGTTGCAACTGCTGCTGCTTTTGGGCTATCGCGGCCGGGCTGTTGTCTTCGGTGGAACGGTTTACGTCCTTGAGCCCTTTATCCAGATCCTTGAGCTGATTCTGCAAGCCGGCTTGCTGACCTTTACTGGCCTGCAAACTACGCAACAACTGCCCCATGGAACGGTTCAGCGCAGTCTGGGCCTGACGCTGCCGGGCCAGACTGGCGTTGCTCAAGCTTTGCTGAGCCTGAATATCCTTGTAGACCTGATGAAACAGCGCATTGGCTTGCTGCGCGCTCAGCAAACTTTGCTCGCGCGTGTCAATGTGCTGGCGATAGGCGCCCGAGGTGTCGCAACTGATCTTGGTCAGGAAACCGGCGTTTTGATCCGACGGATCACACTCGCTCATGGTGGTGGCGCAACCTGCCAGCACAAGACTGGCCGCAACGGGTGACCAACGTAGAAATACTCGCATGAAAAATCCCTTTTAACCCAAGGTCACTGCAGAACGCATGGAATACAGGTCGTCCACTTCTTTTTGCAGCACGGCCACTTTGACATTCATCTCGTCAATCTGACGATCCAGACGCTGGACTTCCGCCTTCTTGCCTCCGTCCTTGCGCTCCGCATCGGCCACATCCCGATATAGGCTGACTTTTTCAGTCATGTTTTTCAGATCGCGATTGAGAACCTCGATATTCTTATCAATACGGGCCAGTTGCTTTTCAGCCTGTTTTTTCTCCATCGTCTTGGCCTTCATGTGCTTTTCAATGTCGGCAATCTGCCTTTTATCGTCAGCAATCACCTGCTGGGCCGTACGGGTTCGCTCAAGAATATTGGCAGTATCGGCCTCGACGTCACGTTGCATGGCGGCCAGACGCTCCGTGGTATTGGCGTATTCGGTGCGACGCTGATCCAGATAGTAGTTGGTCCCCATGGCGACCCCGCAGGCCGCCACGCCCGCGATAATCGCGCAAGCCGCCTTGTTGCTGGAGTTCGACAGCATGCAAGCCAGCACGCCCACCGCCGCCGCGCCGGCGCAGGCCTGAAAGCCAGAGCGGCTGAAGAATTTGGCATCCTGACCACTGGTGAGACGATCATCGGCCTGAGCACCACTGAGCAAACTACTGCCCGTGCTGGCACAGCCCGAAAGCAAAGCCACACCCAGCATCAGACTGCCCAGTAAGGTTCTAGGGGTAAAACGGCGCACGTGTTGCATAACTTCCTCTTACAATTGAAGTACGTCTATTTTTTATTGACCCGCTCTTTACGAGTTGGGAATCGATTTGCAGTTGTTCTTCCAGGCACTGATATCAATCGAATCTGTTTTCAAATAGTCTTTTTGATTCTTCCAGTGCACGTCCAGATAAGGTTTCAGGGCGCTGAGGCTCTTGTTCTGTTCCATCATCTGGCGTGCGACCGGCACCTGTTTTTCCAGCAAGGTGAGCCCGTACAGGGACGAGGCGTCAATCAAGTTGCTGGCGTAATAACGCGCCAGTTTCGCAACACGATCGTGCTGTTCATCCAGCTTCAATTTGCGGCTGACACATTGTTTGTCGTCCGGGCTGGCCTGACACAGCGCCTCGTAATTTCGTTGCAGCAGCTCCACGAACAAGACGTCGTCTTTAAGTTTGGTGCACAGAAAAGAGCCCAGCTCCAGATTGGCGCGAATGGCTTGGTCGCGCATTTCCTCCTGTCGCAAATTGGCAGCGCGCAAATCCCCTTCCAGCTGCTTGAGCTGCGTCTTGAGCGTGTCGTCCTCCAGACTACTGGCCAGGGAGCCCAAACGCTGCACGGCGGACTCTTGTGCCGGCGCATCCGGGTTGACAGTGCCTTGCTCGGTCCCCAAGGCCTGCCAGCTCTTTTCAATGGCCTGCACCCGGTCGCGCGAAGTCAGGGCAATTGACACCAGAGCCAGCCGCATACCCGTCGTTTTGGCCTGGGTAGGCCCTTTGGAGCCGTAATAGGCTAATTCCTTGCGCGCCGAAGCGCGCAAGGCTTCGGGCTTGGACAGGAAATTGCCGCCCCGCACCACAAAGCCGCCTGCCTGACCATGCTGACGATCCAGCTTGTTCAAGCGAAACGGCTCCAGAATCATCTCGTCCACATTGCCCAAGATGTCGTGCAGCCCCAGCGGATTGGGCTTGAGCCGCCCCATTAGCTGAACCGCCCCATTGGACGACTGCGACCCGGCATACCACTCGTAGTCGTTCATGCCTTCAGGCATGGGATAGCGCACGTCACGGAACTCGGCCGAAGACAAGGACGAGCCACCACGGGCCGCGTATTCCCACTCGATTTCCGTTGGCAGACGCACAAACCCAGCCAAGCCGTCTTCTTTGGGCAGCTTGTCGGCGGCATTGTCGCGCAACCACTGGTTGTACAGGTCGGACACACGGATCGCGTCCATCCAGCTGATTTCGGTCTGCGGCACCACCAAGGTATTTTTGGGTGTCGGGCAGGTGGCTTCAGTCAGGGCCTGGTACTGCAATTTGTTCAGCTCATACTTGGCCATCAGGTAGTAGCGCGATGAACCGGCCTTGCCGTCGGTAAAACTGCCCGCAATAAAGTCAGGGCGTTTATGTTCGATATAACCCCATTCTTGCGCTTCCTGCCCCACCACCACACGCATATCATCCAGAGGGCCGGCCACCGGCACCGCGACACGGCGAAACACCATGGCACCCTCACAGGGCATGGGCAACACTACATCGCCTTCGGCAGGTTTGGGGTTGTAGTACTTCTCCTCCCAAGGTGCCGCCTGAGCAAGCGCGCTCATACCCAGCAGCGCCGTCGCCGCACTGAACCACAATTTACATTTCACGCAGACTCTCCGCAGGTTGAACGCGAACGGCACGCCAGGCTCCGATCGCCGCCACCACACAGGCCAGGCTCGCCACCATCAATAAGGCGTACAAGGCATGGGCCGGGGTGATACGACATACGAAGTCCGTCTGGAGGCCATCTCCCACTAGTAATTGATTAAATAAAGCACTGCCCAGGCCATAGAGGCCCAGCCCCAGGGCATAGGCGATCAGGCTCAGCACCAGTGCCTGAATCAGCACATAACGAATGACACCGCCACTATCAATACCCAGCAGCCGCAGAACCGCCAGATCTTTACGTTTGCGATCCACATTAGCCAGAAAGGCACCGCCCAACGAGGCCGCGCAGCCCACCATGGCCGTCAGAGCAATCACGCCAAAAATCAGGTTCAGCACACGATTGATGGCACGAACGTTTTCAATGTCGGCATACCGGCTGGCCACCGGAATACCCTGCTGTTCCAGCCCCTTGGCCACCGCCCCGACCTGATCGATCGTGCTGGCATAGACCCGGGCGCGGGCATACAGCGCGGGCATATCAGCGGCCAGGGGTTTGCCGCTGAACAGGGCAAAATCGGGCACTTGAAAACCATCGCGAGCGTATTCCAGGGCCAGCAGGGTTTCCGGGGCCACGAACACGGCAGGACGCGAATAGCGATGTTCAGCCAGCACATCCACCACGGTCATGGCTTTATCGCCCTGCTCGCGCTGCCCGTCCAGACGACGGTCAACACGAATATGAACCAACTCGCCCGCCTGCCAGTTCAATCGGCGCGCAGCCTCCTGCGTCAGAATGATTTCCTGGGGGGACAGATCACGAGCCTGGGTCTGCAACAAAGGATCGCCCTGCGCACTGGCCAGCACTTCAACGTTTTCCAGAAAACGACGTCGGTCCAGGCGCAGATCCGCCTGCGTGTTCAGCGAACGCGTCATGCCCACGGCGTATGCCACACCGGGCATCTGTCGCAGCCGGTCCAGCCAGGCCTGATCAAAGCTGCCGCTGCTCAGCATCTTTACTTCCAGATTGCGCGGATCATGCAGCAACGCTTGCTGCAATTGAGTGACAACTCCGTGCTTCAGGCCAAAGAGCAGCAGCAAAGGCGCAACCACGGCGACCATCGCCGCAACCATGCAAAAAGAGATGCGCCAGTCAAAGCGCAAGTCAGCCCAGGCCAGTCGACACACGCTTAGCAGCATGTCGCATCCCCCTGAGGAAGGAAAACACTCAAACCGGGCTCCAATCTGGCTTGCAGGCGCGGAATGGCGAACTGGCTCAGACTGTCCCAATCATGCGAGACCAGCAAAACCGCCAGATCCAGCTCCCTGGCCAGGCTGAAAAACAGCTGGAACACATCATGAGCGGTTTCGGGGTCCAGGGCTGCGGTAGGCTCATCGGCCAGCACCAGGCCGGGAGCGTGGGCAATCGCGCGCGAAAAAGCAACTCGCTGGCGCTCGCCAATCGATAAGGCAGAGGGGTACAGATTCAGCAGCCGCTCCAGCTTCAGGGTGGCAATCGCGGCATCCAGATGATCGGCCTTGATCGGCATGCCTAACAAGCGCCGTGGCAGAACCATGTTTTCCCAGACCGACAGGTAGGGCAGCAGACCACCATTTTGCAGCACAAAGCCCAGGTTTCTGGCACGCCATTGCGCCAACTCGGATTCACGACCATCGGCATACAAGGCCTTGATATCCATGGCCTGCCTGCCCAAACGAAACGCTTTGACCTGTTTGGGCTTGAGCAACAGCCCCAGGGTCTCCAGCAAGGTGCTTTTGCCGCATCCGCTGACGCCGGTCACGGCCACGATCTGCCCCGCTTCCAGAGCGAGCGCAGGCAATTGCACACGAAAAGCCCGGGGGCCTTGCCCCCGGGAAACCTCTAACTGCTGAATGCGGAGCATGTCAGGGCATCATCTCCAACGGCACGGGATACACGTCATCCCGCGCATCTGCCCCTTCGGCCAATGACACCCAGCGATCCGCATCCGCGTTGTAACGCTCGTAATGGCGCAACTTGATGCCCAGATCACGAATGAATTTCTCCTGGCTCAGGGCATCCCAACTGCTCCAGGTATCTTCGTCCAGACTCAGTACCGCGCTTTGGTAGGGCAAGTCGTCCAGATACTCGCTCATCAGGCCCAGCTCGGCGAGCTTGGTGCCCTTTTCCTGCTTCAAGGTGCTGGGGTCCGCCCCCATGGCGGCGGCCACGGAACGCAAGCGGTTAAACATGTCGGTAGGCGAAATCATGCCTTCGTTGGCCGCCTCCAGAATCTGTTTAACCACAGCGCTCAGATCACTCAACTGGGCTTTGGTCAACAGAACACGGACATCCGTTGTGGGAATGTTCTGGCGCACCAGGTCACGATCGCTGATCCAGGCATGAAATACCTCGGGCGCGGTGGTGCCGGTTGTCTTACCCAGATAGGCCAGGCGCATGGCATGGCCGATCAACTCGGCGTCCGAGAGCATCTGGTCAGTCGTGCTATCGCCCGTTTCCTCGGCGCGGGCCGCGCTGCCAATGGCATCTCCGCCCTGATAGGCCACTTTGACCTGCTCCGTCAGCGCCGTGGCCAGGTTATCGACCATCTTGCCAAACTGGTTCACATCACCGGCATTGACGGGGTAGTACAGCGAAGTCTGCGTGCCCCCATACGTGGACAGCTCGCGGTACTGGTCTTCGGCTTTGGCGTGGTTGTTCTTGCCCGAGGGCGTCTTCAGATGCAGGGTGTAGATCGCCACCCCCGGCTTGGCCGCTTCAATACGCAGTTGCGGCGCATCCAGGCCGGTCGAGGAGTACGTGTTATTGCCTTCCAGCGCCCCGGCGTCGGTAATCAGCACCACGTAGCGCGCGCCAAAATCATTCCAGTTCACCTTGTCCAGGGCTTCGAGCACCCCGGCGTAGGCGTCTTCGTCATAGGCAACCGTCGAGACCTTGGCCTGCTTCAGATCGGCCACTTTAGCCAGGAAGTCTTCACTGCTGGTGACGGTATTGGGATCTGCATACATGCGCGTCAGATACTCAATGCCCGGCGCCGCGTCCAGATTGGAGCGAAACGCGATCAACCCGAACTTGACCTGCTCTGACAGGCCCTGCTCTTCCACCTTGCTATAGACCTTGCGTACCGCCTCGCGGGTACGTTCAATGTAGGGGTCCATGGAAATGGTGGAGTCAATCACAAAAACGACTGCCGCACTAAAGCCCTTGATCTGGGACGTGCGAAGGGCATCCTGATCCGGCTGCGGCTCGTTCTTGGCGGCGTCCGGCTCGTTCTGATCGGCTGTCTGTTTGCTGACCGAGGCCACATTGAGCAAACGCGTACGGAAACCGTTTTCAGTCATCACCTCTTCGCCACTCAAAACGGGCAACAGGTAGAACTGCTCTTGCACATCCACAAAATACTCAGGTTCCTGGGCCAGCACACCCTCGGCCTGCGCGTCTTTACGCAGCGCCTGACGGATAGGAGCCACCAGGGTTGCCGGGTCAGGCGTGTCCAGGACTTTTTCCAGCAAGGTGCGCTCCTGGAAAAACAACATGCGGTCACGGTTGGCCGGGTTGGTAAAGGCCAGGGTCAACTGCATTTTCCAGTCCACCGTGCAGGCCTTGTCCAGCCAGCCCACGGTTTTGCCCTGGCTGTCCGGGCCCACCTGCAAGCGCTCTGCCCCGGCCTGCTCGGTGCGCTGATAAATATAAAAACGGCTAAAGGCGGGAACTGGCTTGCCCTGTTGATCCGTTGCCGAAGAAAACAGACGGCAGGAAGGCGTGGTCAGGACGCGTTGATAAAGCGTCTTTTTACCCTCTTGCAGCAAGGGGGCGGCCGCCTGTGCCTGGCCTGCCCCCAACAAGAGCGCAGCAAGCAAACTGAATCGAACCAGCGGACGGATCATCATTGGCTCAGCTCCTGAAAGCGGGCCTTGGCGTGCGCATTATCGGGATCGGACAGCAAGACGGTTTCATACCAGTACGCAGCGGTAGCCGGATTGGGCTTGCTAAAGCAGGCATGCGCCGGGTGATCCTGGGGATCATATTCACGGGCATAGGCCAGGGCAATCTTCACATCACCAGACTGTGCCTTGTTCACATACAGGCGTTGGGCGACGTCGCATTGCCCCTCCTTTTTGACTTCCTCAATCACAGCCAGCCACTGCTCGGACGTTTTGCTTTCCTTGACACACTCTTGCACGAACTGCAGCCCAGGCCGATCTGCCAGCTTGTCCATGGTGCAGTTGTCAGTCTCCACCACGGCGGGCTTGGGCTCGGGTGCCTCGGGGGCCGCCGGGCTGTCGTCCTTGGCGGATTGGCTGTAGAACCAGTAGGCGGCTGCGCCCAGCAAAGTCAGCAAAAGGACGAGCAGAACAATCCATTTGGCCATGCCACCTTTTTTGGCGGGAGGCTCGACAGGAGCCACCGTGTCCACGTTGGGGGCAGGCATCTCCACCTTGACGGGTTCCGGCGCTGGAGGAGCCACCGTCTCAACCACAGGAGGCGTTTCCACAACAGGCTCGGGCGCGGGTGTTTCGGGTGCAGCGGCTACCGGCATGGTCAGTTCCATTGCCTGGGCATGGCCACCCGCAGTAGAAGGCAAGATGGCCTTGTCCAGTTTCAGCGGGCTGCGACCCAACTCTTCACCACCGCTATCCGCCAAGGTGATCTGATACGCATCGCTGGCATTGGCCAGCAGCGAATCCACAATGTCGGCGTTCAACAGAACCGCAATACCCTCTTCATGCTCGGTCCAGCCTTGTTGCGGCAACCAACGCAAAGAAGCATCCCAGCTTTGTGCCGAATGCAGGTAATAACTGTTTTGGCTGCGCTGAATGGCGATCGCATAGTCCCCCAGCTCCAGCTCATCATCCAGATCACGCACATACAAACGAGCGCGGCCCGGAACAGCAGGCTCCAACGCCTGCAAACTAAATCTTAATTTCATGCCACGCTCTTATCGGTAAAACAGTCCAAAATGCGGCCCAAGGCCTGATTTTGCTCCAGGCTCAGTTCGCGCCCGCCCTCATAACCCGCGTTATGCAAGGTGGTGTGCGCCAAAGCGGCCAGCCATTGCTCAAAAAAGAGAGCACCGTGATCCTGGGGCTGGGCGGGCAATGCCGGCATGCCATCGGGGGCAAACGTCCTGGGGGTCTTGAAGAAATCCTCGGTGCCGCCTTTCAGGTAGAACCAGGTCACAAACTCGCTGATCGTCATGGACACATTGCAGACCTGACGATCAGCCAGGCGCTCGCGCCGCACACCGCTTTGACGACGCTTGGTCAGCGCGGCCAGCAGCTTGTCGCGCAAGGCCCAACGATCCGAGGCCACAATCAACTCCTCCACCAGGCTGGCGAGCAAATCGACCGGCATGCGCAACACATTCTGATTGGTGCGGCTGGCAGGAAGGTCACGCAACTGACTGACCCAACTGCGATAAACCAGATCGGCATACTGCTGCTCGAAAGGCTGCTCCTGAACCAACACGCCCGGTTCATCGGGCTCACTCTTGCTGGAACCCAGGCTCAAGAACAGATCTCGCAAGGTGTCTTGCGACAGGTGCAAGGCCGCCAGCAGTTCGCCCACAAGGGCACGATAGGCAGGCAATTCTTCACGGAACTGTTTGGCCAGCGCCTCTTTGACTACCGATTGCTGATCGCCATCCTGGCTGTACCAGGAATACAGGGACTTCTTGACCAGGCTGTCATGCAAACTGCGAAACTGCTCTTGCAGGCGCATCAGCTTGAAATCCAGGCCGCCGATCTGGGCCACATAAGCGCGCAAACGCTGCATGCCACCATCGTTCAAGGCGAGCATGGCATCCCAGGCCTGGGCTGGATCACTCAGTTGCTGCGCCAGCAGCGGGTTCTCAATAAAGCTGCCGCGCATGCGCCCCATTTTCTCGGCCACAGAGGCGGTAATGGAGAGCTCCCGGCTCTCTGTATCCAGATCGATAAACGGCGTGGGCATGCCGGGCTTGCGCACCAGGAAGGTGTTGGAAAACGGCTGATCGGGACGCCATTGCTGCAACCATTCGCAGTGGCCAAAACGCTCCTTGAAGCTCATCTTCATCAAGCCATCCCAGCTGTCACGCACCTGAGCATCATCCTGAATCAGGGAGGCGCCAATACGTTTGTCAAACATGGTAATGGCCCACATCAGGCCTACTTTGCGGTTCTGGCGCTCCTGCGGTGTGGCCCCCTGAGTGCGATGCACCCACCGTGTCAGCACGGGTTCCACGTCCTTGACATCACTTTGCTTGTCCGAGGCCGTACACATGACAAGGCCATTCATCTCCTGCTGGTCGGTATAGCGCTCAAACAGATAGGCCACCTTGCCGCGCAGAATCAGCTGCGAGGCAGGATTGCCACCGCTGCTCTCCGACGCGGCACCGGCCTCCTGCACCGAGCGAATGTTCAGGCGACCGCGGTAACCGGGAAAATCCAGCAGGTCTACCTTGTCCACACCGCTGGCCTGGGTTTCACCGATCAAGGGAAAGGTCAGCTCAACGGTCAGCGCGGCCAGATGGGCCAAGGGCACGTCCACCGCCTGGGCAGCAACAACGGTCTGGCCATCGTGCTCGCGCACGGGCAAAACGCTCAGGCTTTTCTCGGCGGGACTGCCCAAGGATTCGAGCACATCCACGTTCATGATGCTGTCCTGCTGCACAAAGCCATCGCCTTCGCGACGGATCAGGGCGGTCAAGGGTGCATACACCTTGCTGGGATGGCCCAGGGCCTGCAGCACTTTAGCCAGGCCGATATAAAGTTCACTCAACTCAGCCTGTTCACCCCACAAGATGGAGAACAGCTGTGCCCGATCTTCCAGACGCAAAGCGGGGGCCAGATTAATGAGCTCGGGCCAATAAACACTATCGAGCAAGCGGGTGGAATTGCCAAAACTGCCGCGCACGTAATCCCACAAGGACACGGCATCATCGGCGCTAAAGCCGGTATCGGTGAGGCCCGCGCGGCCTTTGAGCGAGTCGATCAAGGCCTTGATACGATCAGGAGCAAAGGTATAACCGACCTGCTCCTTGTCAAAGTCATTGAAATAACTGTTGACCAGGATTTTCACCATATCGACCTCAGAAAAAATCTGCAGTTCGACAGGGTAGGCCTCGGGACCTGCGCTCGCATTACGGCTGAAACGCGTCACCAGACCCGTGGCTTCTTTACCGCCTCCCGGTGGGTTCACGTGGCGCAAGAAGTCGATGGTTTCACCACCGTAACGGGTTTCCAGGCGTCCGTTGCCCCCCGCGGCAAGGCTGGAAATCAGATAGGATTTGCCCGCTTGCGACAGACCAAAAAACCCAATCGTCATGGGGCGCCCCGACACCACGCTCAGACTGCGGGCTGTATTACGGGCACGGCGCAGCTCCAGCACCAGACTGTCGGCTTGCGCATTCAGGCGTTGCGACGAGCCACGCGCCTGCATGACCCACTCAATCGCCTGTCCTGCACCGTGATATACGTTCTGCCAGTCCTGGCACAAATCCTTCTGTAAGGTCGTCATGTCCGTCATTTGAGCACTACGCTCCCGCTATCGAGCCAATATGGAGAATCACCCAGACCTGCTTCCAGCATGGTGTTGAGCTGAATACGCACGGCCTTGGGCACAGGGCTGGACAATTTGAAGTCGCGCGGATTGGAGCGACGCACTTCCAGGCGGTCGCTGATCATGCGGCGACCTTGCTTGTCACGCACTTTCTGGTTGACCTGCAAACTCACTTCCATGGAAGGCAGTTGCCCATCATCGTCAGGCGCATCCGCCATCTGGCGACGCACCTTCTCGTTCAAATGCAGGTAATACAAGGGCGAGGCGGGCCAGCGTTCGACATCCAGCTGTCGATAGCCCAGACGCAGGTAACTGCCCTGCATCAAGAGGTGATAACCGTCCGAGTCCTCGCTGCTGACGCTTTCCAGCGTCACCATTTCCTCGCGGGTATCCGGGTCAATCTGGAGCACATCCTTGTAGACCAGATCCTGATCCTTGATCTGATTATTGGAATCGATAATCCCGATATGGCGCAGGGTGGAGCGCGGCCGCAGATTCGATACTTTGAAATTGAACTGGTCAATATTCATGTTGTAGCAAAGCAGGCACAGCATGGCGCCCACCGAGGCCGTACTCTTGGGATCATCGATCCGGCCATTGGTGTGGAAGGGATACCAACTGCCGGTGCGGTAATTGTGCAAAGGCAACAATCGCGCAGGCGAGACAGGCATCTGTGAGCGCACATAGGCCTGCACGCCCGGCAGGCGCGAAGGACGCCCGGCCATGAGCACAATGTCGCAGTCGTAATAGTTCAACACTTCGCAAAAAGCGCGCAAAGGGTCGTTAATGTTCAGCGAACCCGTGACCAAACCCTGGTGCAAATGGGCCAGATCAAAGGACTGCTCAACATGGGCCAGCTCCAGCTCCACGCGCTGACCGACATGCTTGTGCAGTTCGTCCAGCACATACTGCACCACTTTGCCGGAAACGCGTGGCAGGGCATCGGCCGCCCCCGCCGAGGCATGGGACAGGGGAACATTGCCCTGATCGCCATGCACATGTTCAAAGTCCAGCAACTGGCCCCAGGGCACCGACTGAACAGCGCGCGGGTCCTCGTGCGGATCGTAGGCTTCATAGCGTTTCAGAAACTCCAGCCCCAGCGGCACAAAGACCTGCAGGGCCAGTTGCTGGCGCAAGACGGCTTTATTGGCATCGGCTTTTTCATTGCCGCATAGACGCGACAGGAAGACGTCCGTATCCTGCACACCGGCATGACTCAGGGCGTGTTCAAACGCGGGCAGGACATAACGCTGAATCACATCGAGCAAGATATCGTCACCGGCCACGCGGAAGCTGTCGCGAAAACGCTGTTTGGGCGAGATGGTCAGGTTGCTGCCACCGCCCGCTCCTGCCGGGCGACGCAAGGTGTAGTCGCTGATCACGATATCGGTGGTGCCCCCACCAATGTCAATAATGCCCAAGGTCAGCGTTTCCCGATCTTCCTTGTAGGGGGCCGCAACGGCATCAAAGAACTCATCTGCATGGCCGGCAAAGTTCTGGGTAATTTCGGTAAACAGATAGACCAACTGCGAACTGGTTGCCTCGTCCCATTCCACCCGGAATTCGGGCAAAGGCACACGCAGGCTCTCTGGCATGCGACCCGATTCGACAGGCTCGAGCGCATAAGGATCTTCTTCACCCTGATACCAGTCCAGGCTGGTCCACAGCAGACCAATGGCCTGACGCAAACGCTCAGACAGGAGGCTGCGCTCTACCAAAGGCATGCCGGGCGGTACCGTCAACACGATGTTGCTCAGGCGACGCGGCTTGTTGGAATGCCCCTGACGCACCCGTTGGGCCGGACTGTTGATTTGCAACAGCGCCTGGGCCAGCACTTCGGTCAGCATGAATGTCATGACCGAACTGCGCGAATAGAACGGCTCAAACACCGGCAGGCGGTCGTCTTCTTCCAAGGTGAACAGCGCTTCGCCCCGCTCGTCAATGTGCAGGGAGAACGGTGCTGCCAGGGCACGCGGCTCTGCATCGGAACGGTCGTACTGCTGACTGAAACGCCAGCCGTGCTTGTATTCGTTTTCGTCCCACAAGTAGCGTTTAGGACTGGACAGGCCGGTGGTGCCTTCGGTGCCACGACGGCGTGCCGCCAAACGCGCAGCCTCATCGCCAACACGCACCAGCGTAGGCCAGGAAAAAGCGGTGGGACGGCCACTTTTAAGGGACAGATGATTCTTGCCAAAGTCCGTCTGCGCAAACTCGACACGACTTTCAAATGGCTTGCTGTACACCTGATGCGGGTGGGACAAATCGCGCAACTGCAGCACGTAATTTTGCCGCAGCCCCGAATCGTCCTGGCCATGGTTTTCAATCAGAATCCCGCAAGTACGCGAGTTCCCTACATCCAGCACCAGATCTACCGGAATGATCTGCTCGCTTTGCCAGTTGGCCGCCAACACCTTGATGTCCGGCAAGCGTACCCAGGCTTCCGTACGCTCTTCCACACTCTCATGCGGGGGCGCGAACAGACTGAGCAGGTTCAAAAAGTGCAACTGAGCCGAGCGCAAGGCGCTGACCTCTTCGCCAAAGTCGATGTTGCGCGTTTTGTTGACGTTGTCTTTATAAACTTCCAGCAGCCATTCCTGCACCCAGTCGCGGTTCAGGAACCAGTCCATATGGGCGCTATCGCAAGCAAGGCGAAACAGGGCGCCGGCGTTGATATCCTCTCGCAAGGGGGCCAGATAGGCCGCGCCTTCAGTCAGGTCCACCACGCTGGTGTCGCAGGCAAGCGTAATACGGTGCGTGTTGCCGTCCCGATCGGGCGTTTCCAGACGCACCACCCGCAGGCGGCTCCAACTGGCTGGCCCATGATCGAAACGATGGGGGGCGACAAAACGCACATAGGGTACCGGTAGCCACAGGCCATCGAACAGGTCCAGGGTACGACTCAGGGACACATCGCATTCCTGATCATTGCGCCCCCCCCCCTGATAGACCCCCACCTCGCCTTCGGGCTGGTGAAAGAGGGTCTGCTCCTGGCCAAACTGCAGACCTTCAAACAGCAAACGCCAGTTCTGGCCATTTGTGCTGAAAAAAGAATGGTTCAAGGTGCCCAGCTTCTTGCTACCCAAAGTGGGAGCGTTGATGTCAAAACCGAAGTCCATGAACTGGACTCCGGTATTTTCAATCAAAGTAACCAAGCCATCGTGTTTGAGTAATTCAGGCAACATAAGATTCAGGCACTCATCATTCGGATTGCTGCAAGATCAGAGGAAAGGCATTGGAGCCGTACATGCCCGCGCAATGGGCGGCAGCTCCTGCGGCACCGGGATCACACACAATCTTGGGCATATCGTAGGCCGCATTGTCAGTACATTTGGCGGCGGAATTAGCATTCAAGATCAGACGGCCCTGATCGGCCAAGGCCGACACAGGAGCCTCGCACTGCACGCCGTCCCCGCGCTTGATCTGCACATGGCCTGCACCGTCTTTCAATTGATATTGCAGTTGCACGGGTTTACCGGTCTGACTGTCCTGCACTCCCATGCGGGCGGCCCATTGGCCGTTAAGGAAATCCATCTTGCCCGTTTGCAAGGCATCGGGCGGCACCACCAGAGAACCGGGGGGAACTGCCGCAGACGTTGCAGGGCTAGTCGGATTGGCATCCAGAGTCGGAGGCGCGGCAGGATCGGCAGGCGGGTTGGCAGGCCCGTCTGGCAACTGCGGCGGCTGGGGATGGGCATGCGCGTTCGCGGCCGGATCAGCTGGCGGCGCAGCATCCAGAGCCTGGCCTCCCTCTGGAGCACCCGGCACGACAGGAACGCCCGTTCCCGGAGCAACAGCGTCAGGCGCCCTTACCCCTGGAGCCATACCCGAGCCTGGCGCGCCCGGTACCACGGGCACCGAGCCTGCCGTAACACGCCCCGTCGCATCGACACGAGCATTGGGCAGCAGAACGCCCGTATCCAGCGTGGGCAAGGACCAACCCAGCCAGTTACGCACTTTCTCGGGCAGGTAGCTGCCGACACTGGAACTCAACGACGCCACAGGGGTATTGGGCACAAGGGGCGTCGAACACCAGCGCAAGCCAAACAGGAGCAAGGCCAGCAGCAGCAATAAGGCCAGCAAACGCCACCACCAGCGGGACCACCAGCTTGCTGCCACGGGAGCCGCAACCGGAGCCACGGCGGGCTCGACTGGCGGCAGCGGGGCAGGCACGACGGCAGGCGCCACCTGAGGAGCGGGTCTCAAGGGTAGTAAGGGATCTTGGGTTTGGTCCGCTCCGTGGTGCAAAAAGCCCCAGAAGGTCAGAACGGGCTTGCCGTTGACCAGATAGACAAAGTTTTCATCCGGGAAATACAGAACACGGCGCAGCAGACTGGAGAACAGGGCCTTGTCGCCCAAGGCGTCCTTTTCCTGCTCATCGGCGTCCACAGCGGGCGTCATCTCATCCAGCCTGGCCTGAAAAGCCGTTAATTGTTTCAGGCCTTCCTCACGTTCCTGCGCCGTTGCTGCCGTCCAAGGCACCACCTGACCTGGGATCGGGCTGTACCAGTCCAGTGTGGAGCCTGTTTCATTGCTTTGCGGAATCGCCAGATGATCGGCAACATGGCCGGCCCGACGGCGCAAAGCTTCTCGTAACTGTAAAGCGGAGCGAAATACCGGTCGGCCGCCCTCACCTAAAGCCATGAAAGCATCGGCACGGCCACTGCGCAGTAAAACCCCTTGCTTCATTGAGTTCCCGAATAAAAAAAAGAAACATAGTACAACAAATAGCTACTTCCACAGCCTCAGGAAAATGCCCAGTCATAGGGTGTGCACAGGGAGAAAAAACCCCTTTAAGGGTTTTAAAAAAACCGGAACCAAAAAGAACGGAAAGTCGTTTTGATACTGAGAGACCAATTAAAAAGGGAAATAAAACCGCCTACCTTTCGGCCCTGCTGATAAAAATGTACGCCGTCGTACGCAAATCAACGTTGACCCTGCAGAAATAAGCGCCGCCTTGACTTACCAATCAGAATTAGACCCTGCCCCCCCAGTTTCAGTCCGTGGAAAAAGGCCCAAAAAAAGGACTGGTCACGCGCATCCAGCCCGCCAACCCGCGCTATGACCCGATCTGCGGCACGTTTGCCGGCCAGACCCCGGCAACATTCCGGCCTTTGTCATAGACCTTTCACGTTGACCGACTAGGATGAGCGCTACCCCCTAACTCAGCCTTGGCGCTATTCATCACTATGAGCAAACATATCTCCGACAAGACTGTACGTAACGCCAGTCAGAACACCCCTTTTAGCGAAATTCTGGAACGAAGCCTGTCTCGCCGTGCCGTCATGCGCGGAGGCCTGGCCGCTGCGCTGGCCACCATGACCGGCTTTGGCCTGGCTGGCTGTGACAGCAACAGCACCGGCAGCAGCTCGTCCGATAGCGGCAGTGGCCAGACCCCTACCCCAAGCCCCAATCCTGATCCAGAACCACCGGCAAAGCTCAAACTGGGGTTTGAGTCCCTGCCCACTTCCATGACAGATGGCTGTGTTGTGCCTCCCGGCTATACCGCCCATGTGCTGGCCCCGTGGGGAACGCCCATTAACGACAACGCCTTGCCCTGGGACCAAAACGGCAACAACAGCTCCAGTGATCTGCTCAACTCCATGGGCATGCACCATGACGGCATGCACTTTTTCCCACTGGAAGGCAGCTCCACTGAGGGCTTGCTGGCCGTCAACCACGAATACATTGACGCCAATGCCCTGCACCCCAATGGCCCGACCCTGGTCGATGGCAAACGGCCTGCCGAGGAAGTGCGCAAGGAAATCAATGCCCATGGCGTAGCGATCATCCACATTCGTCGCGACCAGGGCCGCTGGGACATCGTCCAGAACTCGCGTTACAACCGTCGCTTCACCTCCGCCACCCCCATGAAGCTGGCCGGCCCCATCGGCGGCACGGACTGGACCAAAACGCCTTTTTCGCCCAACGGCACGCAAGTGCGTGGCACCAACAATAACTGCGGTAACGGCACGACCCCCTGGGGCACTTACATCACCGCCGAAGAGAACTGGGCCGCCTGCTTTGTCAATACCGGCAATCGTCCCGCACACCAGCAGCGTGTGGGCGTCTCGTCCGGCCCCACCGGCCGTTACCAGTGGGAAACCGCCGCCCAAGACCCATCGGAAGTTCTGGGCGAATTCGCGCGCTTTAACGTAACTGAAACCGGCGCAGGCCCCACTGAAGACTGGCGCAACGAGGTCAACGGCTTTGGCTATCTGGTCGAGATCGACCCGTACGACCCCACCAGCATCGCCACCAAACGCACCTCCATGGGTCGCTTCGCGCATGAAGGATGCGCCTACAGCAAACCTGAGGCTGGCAAGCCACTGGCTTTCTATAGTGGTGACGACTCGCGTTTTGAGTATGTCTACCGCTTTGTCTCCGAGGCCAACTGGGACCCGAAAGACGCACAGCGCACCGACCGTCTGGCCGTTGGCGCCAAGTATCTGGACAAGGGAACCTTGTATGTCGCCCGCTTCAACGAAGACGGCTCGGGCGAATGGCTAGCCCTGACAGGAACAACGGTTGGCAAAAATGGGCGCACGCTGGCTCAAGAGTTTGGCAGCCTCGATGCCATCCTGATCAACACACGCGGTGCCGCTGACTTTGTGGGTGCCACCCCGATGGATCGCCCCGAGTGGACCGCCACCCACCCAAGCAACGGCGACATCTACCTGACGCTGACCAACAACACCAGCCGCAATGCCTCTACGGGCACCAACCCGGCCAACCCACGTCTGAACAACGTAAACGGCCACGTGATTCGCTGGCACGACGAGGCAGACTCGAACAAATTCAAGTGGGACATTTTTGTGTTCGGCTCGGATGCCGGTGCGGATGCGGACACCAACCGTTCTGGCCTGACGGATCTGAACCAGCTGGCCAGCCCGGACGGCCTGGCTTTTGACAGCCGGGGCATCCTCTGGATCCAGACGGACAACGGCATCGATGGTGGACGTAAAAACAATGTCGCCCGCGCCACCAACGACCAGATGCTGGCCGTTATCCCCGGCGCCCTGGCTGATAGCACAGGTACCGGCCCGGCCATTAACGCCTCCAATCAGGCCGAGCTGCGCCGCTTCTTTGTGGGGCCCAATGAAGCCGAGATCACCGGTTTTGCCATGACCCCGGATCACACCAGCCTGTTCCTGAACATTCAGCACCCCTCGAACTGGCCCGCTTATGACACGCAGGACGCCACCGTCGTCAGCATGAACACGGTACGTCCACGTTCTTCGACCGTGGTGATCCAGCGTACGGACGGCAAGCCCATTGCCGTGTAAGCACCAGGGCGGATCAGGGGTTTGAATCCGCCTGATTGAGTGTCATGCTCAATTTTTTCCATGCGGGGCCGTCAATCGATGGCCCCGCCTGCTTTTTAGCATTACGCCATTCAGACAAAACCACGGGTTTGGATGCTGGGGCACGGAGCCAGTTGCTCCATTTTCGAGCAGCGACCAGGGAAAAATCGGGCTTGAGGGCCAGAGCACGACAGCAAGCCGACTGCTCAGCACACCGAAGCACCCTGCTTGAAGCCGCGGCAATCAAGGCGTGAAGGCCACGTGAAGAAAATTTTCTCAACAGGCCCCTAAAGAGTTTTTCACCCCTTCCGTTAATGTTGCTGTACAGGAAGAACGCAGTGTGTCGAATGCGCGATCAGCCCCCTGGGGCCTAGCAGAACGCCAACGCTTTCCTGGGCAAAGGGCGAAACCGTTTCGCCGCTCTACTCAACATTGGGAGTTACCATGTCTGTTATCAATACGAACTCGCTTTCCCTCGTTGCCCAAGGCAATCTGAGCAAATCGCAAGGCGCACTGGGTCAAGCCATTGAGCGTCTGTCCTCCGGCCTGCGCATCAACAGCGCCAAAGACGACGCCGCCGGCCAGGCTATTGCCAACCGCTTCACCGCCAACGTGAACGGTCTGACCCAAGCTGCCCGCAACGCCAACGACGGTATCTCGATCGCTCAGACCACCGAAGGTTCGCTGAACGAAATCAACAACAACTTGCAACGCATCCGTACTCTGAGCGTGCAAGCGACCACCGGCACCAACTCCGAAACCGACTTGGCTTCGATCCAGGCTGAAATCAACCAGCGTCTGGCCGAAATCAACCGCGTTTCCGAACAAACTCAGTTCAACGGCGTGAAAGTGCTGGCCGAAGACCAGTCCCTGGCTATCCAGGTTGGCGCCAACGACGGTGAAACCATCTCGGTTAACCTGAAAAAGATCGACTCCGAAACGCTGAACCTGAAAGATCTGGACGTTTCCAAACTGGCCAAGAAATTCGACGCCACCAAGTTCGAAATGAAAGCTGCTTCGGGCACCACCAGCACAGCCGTTCCTGCTCAAATGGGTAACGCTGACACCGTGGTTAACGCCGCTGGCGGTGGTACTGTTCTGACTCAGACCACAGGTGCCACTTCCACCAACTACATCCTGCACGAAGGCAAGGTATACGCTGCTGGCACCATGACCGCCAACGCGACAACCAACACCATCGCTGTAGCTCGTGGCGCTGAAGTGACCGACAAAGAAACCCTGTCGCTGGTCGCTCCTCTGGCATCGATCGACGCCGCCATCCAAGACGTGGACAACCTGCGTTCCGACCTGGGTGCTGTGCAAAACCGTTTCGAGTCCACCATCGCCAACCTGAACAACACGGTTACCAACCTGTCCGCTTCGCGTTCGCGCATTGAAGACGCCGACTACGCTGTCGAAGTCTCCAACATGACTCGTGCCCAGATCCTGCAACAGGCTGGCACCTCGGTTCTGGCCCAGGCCAACCAGGTTCCACAAACGGTTCTGTCGCTGCTGCGTTAATTCAGCGGCCTTAGACCGGACCGGCAGGCCTGCCCTGTCGGTCAGTGGCACCACAGACCGGATATTGCTTGCAATATCCGGTTTTTTTATGGCGAAGCCCTGAAAAACCGGTTTGTTTCACGCATTGATAGCCAGGCCCGGCCGGTATGCTAGTCACATTTGAACGAGACCTCAGCTTCCTACTACGCCATGTCCTCCTCTGACCGTTCCGTGTCCCCTGATACGCGCTACCAAGATGCTCTCCAATTATTCAATGGCAGCCAGTTTTCGTCTGCCATCAGCGTTCTGAATGAGCTGCTTGCCCAACACCCCGAGCATCAGGCCAGCCTGTCGCTCATCATCAAGGCGCTGATCAACGAAAAACGCCCCCACGAAGCGCGGGAGTACCTGCCACAGCTCAAAATAAAAAAAGACCTGGCGGCACGAGATTTGGCGGTGGATGTGTATGTAGCCTGCCGAGACTACACGGCAGCTCAGGCCCTGCTGGAAGAAGAAATCAAACAAAAGCCCAGCGCGGTGGCCCTGTTCAAACTCTCCGAACTGTACGTTAAACGGGGCGACCAGGAAGGTTCGCGCAAACTGCTTCGGCAGGCTCATCGCCTGGACCCGAAAAATGACCGGATACTGGGTAAAGTCATTACTGACGAGCACTTCAATCCCAATCTGGATCTGGCCACGATTCGTCAGTTGCAGCAGGACTGGCAAAAGCGTTTTGCCTATACCCTGCATGCCGCGGCCGATACACGTCGCATACCTGGCCGCACCCTGCGCATCGGCCTGTTGTCGGACGGCTTTAGCAACCACCCGGTCACACGCATGACCTGCGGCTCGCTATCCGAGCTACCCAAAAAAGAATTCAAGCTGTATGCCTACAGCAGCACCGACAATCCGGACGACCTGACCGAGAAATGGCGTGAGCTGTGCCATGCCTGGCGCGACATCGCGGCCATGAGCGATGATCAGCTCAATCAACAGATCCGTCGTGACCGGATTGATATCCTCATCGACATGAGCGGCTATCACAAAGGTACCCGGCTGCGCATGCTGTCCATGAAGCCAGCCCCGCTCATCGTCAAATGGGTAGGGGGCCTGAATAACACCATGGGCCTGGACTATATTGACTACCTGATCTCTGACCGCTTCGAAAGCCCCGAGGGAACCGATTCGGATTACACCGAGAAGCTGATTCGCATGCCTGACGGCTACATCAGCTACCTGCCCCCGTTTTACGTGCCTGAAGTCGGCCCGGCTCCGCTTGTCGAAAATGGTCACATTACGTTTGGCTGCTTTAACAATGCCAACAAGATCAATGAGCCCACCATTGCGGCCTGGTCTGCTATCTTGACGGCGGTACCCACTGCGCGACTCTTATTGAAAGGCTCGTTGTATGAGGGCGAAGAATTCAAACAAAAAATCCAGAATAGCTTTCAGGCACAGGGAATCGATCCGTCGCGACTGGATTTTGAAGGTCAGTCCAACCATCGGGAACTGCTCAGAACCTATAACCGCGTCGATATCACCCTGGACCCCTGGCCCTTCTCGGGCGGCTTGACCACCCTGGAGTCCATGCTGATGGGTGCCCCGGTCATCACCCTGCCCGGCCCCACTTTTGCCAGCCGCCATTCCACCAGCCACATCAGCAATGCGGGCTATCCGCAACTGGTGGCCCAGTCCTGGGAGCACTATGTCTCTTTGGCCTGCATGCTGGCCCAGGATCATGCCCTGCTGGCGTCCTTGCGCAGTGAAATGCGCCAGGTCTTTCTCAGCTCCCCGGTCTGCAACCACAAGGCGTTTGCCCAATCCTTGCGCCAGGGATTGCGTGCCATCTGGCAGCGCCACTGCGAGGGCATCGCCCCTGCCGCGCTCAGCATTCAGGCCGATCACCAGGTTCGCTTTGAGGACCAGGACAGCGCGCGGCTTGCCGTGCCGATGCAATCAGCCGATGATGAGCAGGATTTCCATTTCGAGCTCAAGAGCCCGGTGGTCGTGATCGATCATGGTGCGCGCCTGGTTCAGGATGCCAAGTTCGAACAGCTTTACGCAACCGGTGCCTTGCACCTGATCTGCTTTGACCCGGCCGCCACGACGCAGGACCTGCTTTTACCCCTGAATCGCAACCGCCTGCAAATCGTCCAGCAAGCCGTATTGGGACATGGCGGCGCCGTCAGCTTCCAGGCCCGACTGGACAACCGTCAAAGCGGCACCTTGCCGCCGGTAATGAATGCCAGCCAGGAGCTGGCCCAGTTTGATCTGCCGTCCATCCGTCTGGACGATCTGGAGCGCGATGCCCCCATTGATTGGCTGATGCTGGCTGACAACTACGACAACCGCGCCTTGCTAAGCCATGCCGGTCGTACACTGGCACAGGCGCTGGCAGTTTCCATCAAAGTGCATTTTGCACCGGGCAACGCCCAGCAGCTGGATCTATCTCAGGCGCGTGATCTGCTCGCCGCGCATGATCTGGAGTTCTACACCCTGATGGCCTTCGACTGCGAAAGCGGCTACACCGACGCCCAACTCAAGGAAAGTCATAGCGGCAGCCGCCTCCATTCGGCCATTGCCCTGTTTCTGCCCCGCAACACCGATGCGCTTCCTATCGAGCGACTGGAAAAACTGGCCTTTATTCTGCATGCCTATTTTGGGGCGCACGATTATGCCCAGCGCTTGCTGACACAGCATCAGTACCCCAAAGCCGAGCAATACCTGCGCCAGGCACGCCTGCGCAATCTGCCTACCATGACCATTCCCGATATTCCGGCCATGACGGCGGCCGAGATCGAGTTTTTTGAATCCTGCCTGGATCGCGCCCAACATTACTATGAATTCGGCAGTGGCGGCTCTACCAAGCTGGCAGCCAGCATGGGCCTGAACGTACATGGCGTGGAAAGCGACCGGCGCTGGCTGGAACAATTGCACGCCGAAGTGGGCGATGCGTGCAAAGTCGCTCATGTGGACATCGGCCCCACCCGGGAATGGGGCTATCCCGTGGATCTGCGGGCAGCGGATCAGTTCCCCAACTACAGCCGCTCCATTCACACCCAGGACCTGCCTTTTGACCTGATTTTGGTCGATGGCCGCTTCCGTGTGGCCAGCACGCTGGAAAGTATCGACTACCTGCTGGAAAAAGGAGACCCGCGCTCGGCCCGGATCTTCATCCATGACTTTTGGAACCGCGAATTCTACAAACCGGTCCTGGAGTTCCTGGATGCCGAAAAAACCGTTGAAACGGCAGGTCTGTTCAAAATCAAGACCAACATCAATCGAAACCATCTCAAGGCCGTAAAAACGGCCTTCCAGCAGGACTACCGGTAATGCCGACCGGGCCTTTTCTGCTTCCCCGCGCAAAAGGCCCGATCAGATCCGCGCTCGCTGCAAGTCAAGCGGAATACCGTGTGCGGATTGCGCTGGCCCCACGCGCTGGGGGGGGAGCGCGGACATACCCGCCAGACCAGGGCAATGATTTTGAGGGGCGCCAAAACACAAAGGCCCACTCTGGGCCCTTATGTCGTCAGCAAGAAAAAACAAGAATCGCCAAAACTGGCTTGCCAAAAAGCGGACTTACAACAAAACCTGAAACTCCGCGCTGTCGGAGATCGCATCCCACTGATCTTTCGCCAGACTGGCACGAATGCGAGCCACAGCCTGACTACGCAGCTGCGAGACACGCCCCTCTGTCACCCCCAGGACCAGGGCGATTTCCTTCTGATTCAGGTCTTGTTCAAACTGCAGGGAAAACAGGAGCTTTTCACGCTCGGGCAGTTGATCGATGGCCAGGATCAAGGCTTGCCGCAGGCCTTGGGAGGTTAAGAGATTCAGGGGGTTGTCGAAGTAAGCCTGCTCACGCGAATTGTCTTCCAGAAACTCCAGCGCGTCGGCTGAGGGATCGGCGTGGCGCTTAAGGTCTTCGTAGTGAATGACCTGAACCCCAACCGCCTCGTCCAGCAGTTCGTAATAATCGTCCATGCTCAGGGACAGGGCCTGTGCAATTTCCGACTCGGAGGGCTCACGCAACAGCTCCTGGCGCAAGGCGCTGACGGCCACTTCAATTTGTCGCGCTTTGCTGCGAACACTGCGGGGCAACCAATCCTGGCTGCGCAGTTCATCGAGCATGGCACCCCGAATACGGGTGACGGCGTAGGTCTCAAACTGGGCCTCGGCCACCACCTGATATCGGCGCACGGCATCGAGCAGACCCATCATGCCCGCCTGCATCAGATCGTCCAGCTCAACACTGGGGGGCAGGCGCGACACAAGCTGGAGCGCCTGACGGCGCACCAATGGGGCGTACTGCTCAACCAGGACGTCTTCTGAACGAGGCATGGACAGGCACGAATCCGGACAATAAAGATGGGGCTATTTTGCCTGCCACTCCTGCCACACAGTCCCCAAATCAAACTGTCTTTCGCCATCTTATTCAGGCTTTAAACGCCAGGGACAGGGGCAAAACCTGAAATACCGACTAAAGATACGCGCCAAGGTGCCGTAATTGGAGCGTTACAGGTGCCAAGCCCTGCCATGCTCTTGCGGCCTGCCACCAAGCCTCTTCTGGAGTGATGTCATGATCAACTCAGTTTCATCTCAAACGACGGCCTTGGTGCCCCTGGCTTCCCCGGTGGAACAAAACCCTGGCCCCCCCCTGCCGTCAGCGGCCACGACAGTGACGCCTGTCAAGGAAACCGGTACGGATACCCAGTTGCAGCAGCGCTGGCCCGACAAGCGCGAACCCGTGCCCGGCATGGTCAACACGCTGGACGACACGCTGGAGCAGATCAACAACTCATTGCAGGCCTGGTCCACGGGCATTCGCTTTGATATGGATGACGAGGCACAGCGACTGGTAGTTTCGATCGTGGACAACACGACCGGCGAGGTACTGCGCACCGTACCGTCCGACGCGGTTATCCAGATTGCCAAAATGATCGTTCAGTTGCAGGGCAACGCCGTCAGCGTGAAGGTTTAAAAACCAAACTGGCATCGAAACGTCCCATTGACATGGGCTTTGCGCGCGGCATATTCGCGACAAAATAGGACACTACAGGAGTATTTGATATGGCTATTTCTTCAATTGGCGTGGGCTCTGGCCTGAAGCTGGACGAGCTGCTGGAAAACTTGCGAACCACGGAAAAGAAGAGCCTTGCCGTCATCCAGAGTCGCCAGATTGCCAACACCAACAAGATCTCGGCCTATGGCCAGCTCAAAAGCAGTCTGGGTGAATTGCAATCGGCCACCAAAGCACTTTCGGAAGACTCGTTTGGCGCGGTGAAAGTGACCGCCAATAGCGAAAGCATCAAAATCACCGGTAATGCCAAAGCCGCCCCCGGTCAATACGTCATCAAGGTCGACAGTCTGGCCACCCGCCAGACGCTGACCGCGGCCGCTCACAACTCACGCGACAGCGCAATTGGCGAGGGCGGGAAAATTACGGTTCGCCTGGCCAATGGCAAAGAACACAGCCTGGACATGAAGGGCAAGGACACGTCCCTGCAAGGTGTGATGAACGCCATCAACGCCGATGCCGAACTGGGGATGAAGGCCACCATCATCAATACCGGTGATCCAAGCAATCCGTATCGCCTGCAACTGTCGGCCGCCGCGACCGGTGAAGCCGCCTCGATCAGCACCATCCGCGTTGATGGCAACGACGATCTGGCCACCTTGCTCAATGTGGATGCCAGCGACCCGGCTGCCAGCGGCTTTGAGCAGACCAAAGCGGTCAACGCCAAACTGACGGTCAATGGCATTGCCATCACCAGCCAGAGCAACACCTTGAAAAACACCATTGAAGGGCTTGAGATCACCCTGAACAAGGCGGATGAAGACCCCATTAACGTGGAGGTCACCAAAGACGACAGCGTGGCTCTGAATGCCGTAAAAGACTATGTGGCGGCGTACAACAAGTTCAACAATGCGATCCGTTCTCTGACTGCCTATAACGTCGATCTGAAAAAAGGCGCCGCTCTGACGGGTGACTCGATGGCGCGCGACTCCCAGAACGCCATGCGTGACGCCACCCTGGGCTACGTGCCCAATGGCGGCGAGATCCGCTCCATGGTGGGCCTGGGCATTAACGTGGACCCCAAAACGGGCGATCTGCAGCTGGACGAGAAAAAGCTTAATGAAGTTCTGAAAACCAATATGGCGGACGTCAAGAACATGTTCATTGGCGAGCAAGGCGTTGCCGCCCGTGTCCATGCTGCCGCGGACGAGTTCATCAAAAAAGGCGGTCGCATTGACAATGCCCAGGAAGGCGCCGAGAAGGTCGGCAAAAAACTGCAGGACCAGTTTGACGTCGCCGACCAGCGTATTGAAAACAAGATCGAAGCCTACCGCAAACAGTTTGTCCAGCTGGATGTCATGATCAACCGCATGCAAGGCACCAGCAACTACCTGAGCCAGCAGTTGTCCATGCTGGGCAATATGAACAGCAATAAATAAACCCCTATGAGCTATCCTGCCCCTTCCCGTCGCTTTGGCCAACAATCGGTTCGCACCTACGCCCAGGTAGGCCTGGAAACCGAGGTCCTGAGCGCCAGTCCCGAACATCTGATTACCCTGTTGTTCAACGGCGCGCGCACAGCCATGTTGCAAGCCCGTCTACACATGGAACAAGGCAATATTGCCGGGCGGGGGCAATCCTTATCGAAGGCCATCGATATCGTCGATAGCGGGCTGAAAATGGCTGTCGATACCGAAAAGGGCGGAGAGCTGGCTCGCAATCTGGTCGCAACCTATGACTTGATCCTGCACAACCTGATGCTGGCCAATCTTCGCAATGACGCGGAAAAGCTGACGCTGGCCGAACGTATGCTGACCGATATTGCCGATGCCTGGCGCAGCAATGTTGACACCCAACGTGCCAAGCAGCCAGCTTGACTCCGGGGCTCGCAGACCAGAGCGCGTCTCTGATCCGCACCTCCAACCTCCTTTGCGCCTTTTGCGCCTGGTACGAACATGAGCGATACCTCTAACCCGATCGTCGACCAATATCAAATAATCGCCGGCATCACCCGTCACATGCTGGAGCTTGCCCAATCAGCACGCTGGGAGGATGTGTTTGAGCAATCCGAACACTATCAACTCGCCGTGGAAAAACTCAAAAACATGGAAGATCTGTCTGCAACCGAAAAGCAGGCACGTCGTCAGCTGCTGACGCAGATTCTGGCCGATGACGCCCAGATCCGTCACCTGGCCACCCCGGAACTGAGCCGGCTGGGCGCCCTGCTGGGCAATATGAAACGCCAGCAAACGGTATTGCAAGCGTACTACAGCCCTAGCGTTCATCCATGAGCATTGGCGGCCCCTCCCCCTTGGGGACGCTGCTTATTCAGCGGCTGGATGCCGTTCTGGGTATCAGCACAGGACAGCAAAGCAATATCGCCACGGGCGCCCGACCGGATGCGATCAGCCAGACACCGGGCAGTCAACGCGCCGAGCGCCTTGAAAATCAGACCGCGCGAGATCAACGCCAAAGCGTAGATCAGGCTCGTGCCCACACCCAGGGTCGCGACAGCCGGAATCTGCGTACACAAACCGGTCAAAGCCTGACCGATCCGGCCCTGACTGCACGCGGCCCCAATACGAGCACCACCAGTTCAGCCCCGACAACGTTGGGACGCACCGCTCAACTGATTCTTTCCCTGCTGGAGCGCTTTCCGGATCGAACGCCCGCCATTCAGGGCAGACAGGCCTTATTGTCCAGCCACCCTACACTGCAAGCAGACGCCAGCGAAGCCGCCCGCCCCGGCACCGATGGTCAGGCAGGTGGACGCGCCGGCATGGCACAAACGGCCACCAGCACCACGGCCACCCTGACTCAGCAAGGGCTGCCCTTGCCCGGCAGCAGCGCAACGGGAGGTGCCCACACGGGGCCAGGCGCGACGGCTGGCGGCACGGCCGGCACACCCGCAAACCCCGCAGGCCTGTCCGGCACCGGGACGGCGGCCACGGGCACGACGGCCACCGGAGCCCTGCCCACCGGCAGCACGGCCGCACTGGCGCAACACTTCGCCCAGGCGTTACCCCAGGCCCTGCAACACAGCGGCTTGTTTTACGAGTCTCACCTCAGTGATCTGCACTTTGGTCAACGTAGCGTCAGCGAACTGCAGCTGGAACCACAAAATCAGCACCGCCCTTCGGCCGAACCGGCACCCGCCCACAGCCCTGCCAGCCAAACGCCCTCCTCTGCCCCGGACCCGGCCAACAGCCTGCTGCTGCGCCAGCAACTGGACACACTGGCCCACCAGAGTCTGCAATGGCAGGGCCAGGCCTGGCCAGAGGCGGAGATGGATTGGAGCGTTCAGCGTCACGAAGCCCAATCAGACGAAGAGACAGAGCACTGGTCCAGCACCGTGCGACTGGACCTGCCCACCCTGGGCCCGATCACCCTGCGCCTCAATCTTTTGAATCAGCAGTTGCTGGTCCATATCCAGGCCGAGCAGTCCGCTCCCTACCTGGACGAGCACAGCCTGCCCTTGCGTGAACGCCTGCAGGGCCAGGGCCTGATTCTGAGCCAGTTGCAGATCGAGGCTGACCCGACCCTGCCGCAGGACCTGCCCGATGAAGCCTGATTCACCGACCCATCGTCCGCAGGCCCTGGCCTTGCGCTACGACCCCAAGGATGGGGCTCCGCGCGTAGTCGCCAAAGGCTACGGCACCCTGGCTGAAAAAATCATCGAAACGGCCCGGGAGCATAACCTGTACGTCCACGAGTCCCCCGAGCTGGTGGGCCTGCTGATGCAAGTGGACCTGGACCGTCATATTCCTCCCCAGCTCTATCAGGCCGTCGCCGAATTGCTGGCCTGGCTGTATGCGCTGGAACAAGGCCATCCCCAAGCCACACAAGCCTTGCAGGCCTTGCACGATGCCTCAAAACCTTGATGCCCTCGTTTAGAAGGGCTGAAAAGCCCCTGTTTTTGGGCTTAGATACCCTGCTTAGCCTCGCGTTCAAAACGTTACATTAAGCACGGCAAGCTGCCCGCACCTGTGCGTGCAGCCCATCCTGACTTTCTGGCAAGCGAACATGTCGATTTCCAATCTCTCCAGCATTGAAAACCTTTTGGCCCAGATGCGCGCTGTCGCGCAGGCTGCCGGGGCTTCCAGTTCTGTGTCCTCCCCAGCCAGCAGCGCTGCGCCTGGGGGCTTTGCCGCCGAGCTGGCACGCTCCTTGAACCGGGTGTCACAGGCGCAAAACGAGGCCAGCGCTCAGGCCCAGGCCTTTGAAATGGGCGAGCCCGGAATCTCCTTGAATGACGTGATGATTGACCTGCAAAAAGCCAGCGTTGGCTTTCAGGCCACCGTCCAGGTACGCAACCGCTTAGTGGCCGCCTACCAAGAAATTGCCAGTATGCCGGTGTAAGCGCCTGATCCTTTCATGCCCGCCGCCCTTTCCCTTAATGCTGCCTGAGCACGTCCTGATTTGAACTCCCCTGATTCCATGCAGAACCCTGCCTCTGCCTCACCAAGGTCATCCATGAGTCAGACAGCACAGATGCTGAATAAAATTCCTGGCTACGACACGCTGCGCACCCTGCCCAAGACGGCATTGATCGGGCTGGGCGCGGCTCTGATCGCCCTGATTGTCGCCATCCTGATGTGGAGCCGTGGCCCAACCTACCAGGTTCTGTTCTCCAATCTGGACGACCGTGATGGCGGCGCCATCGTCTCGGCCCTGGGCCAGATGAATGTGCCTTACCAATTCAACACGAACGGCACTGCGATTCTGGTTCCTGAGGATCGGGTCCACGATGTGCGCATGCAAATGGCCTCGCAAGGTTTGCCGCGCAGCGGCAATGCCGGTTTCGAGCTGCTGGATCAAAGCCGCTTTGGGGCCAGCCAGTTCACGGAGCAAGTCACGTATCAGCGGGCGCTGGAAGGCGAACTGGCCAACTCCATCAAGGCCGTGCATGCCGTCAAGGAAGCCCGGGTTCACCTGGCCATGCCACGTGAGACCTTGTTTGTACGCGATCGCCAGTCGCCCACCGCCTCGGTGGTGCTGTCGCTCTACCCCGGCCGCGATCTGAGTGAGGGTCAGGTCTCGGCCATCAGTTGGCTGATCTCCTCCAGCGTGCCCAATCTGCAAGCCGACAAGGTCTCCATCATCGACCAGAATGGTCGTTTGCTCACCGCACCCGCGGGAGAGATGGGCGCGGACAATCAGCAGCGCAACTTTGTCAACGACATCGAGTACCGCGCCGTACAACGTATTCTGACCTTGCTGAACCCGCTGGTGGGCCCGGGCAATGTGCGTGCACAAGTGACCGCCGAGGTGGACTTCTCACGGCGCGAACAGACCTCCGAGGTCTACAAGCCCAATCAGCAACCTGGCCAGGCAGCGGTACGCAGCCAGCAGACCAGTTCCTCCCTGCAACGCAATCCGCAACAGCCCCAGGGCGTTCCCGGTGCCCTGAGCAATCAGGCCCCCAACAATGCCACGGCCAATCTGGTCAACCCGCCAGCCGCTCCCACTCAGCCACAAGCGCCCGCTGCCGCCGGTAATGACACGGCCGCAACTAACACGACACAGACGGCCGATGCCGCTGCCAGCACGGACCCTTCACTGGTTTCCCTGGCCGAGCAGGCCCGTCTTTTGCAAAACACCGGTAATGCGCGCAACGACTCCACCGTCAACTATGAAGTGGACCGCACGATCAGCCACGTCAAAGGGCCCATGGGCCAGCTAAGCCGTCTGTCGGTGGCCGTGGTGGTGAACTATCGCAACACCGACAAGGACAACCAGCCGCTGGACCAGGAAGAACTGGACAAAATCCGCGATCTGGTCAAACAGGCCGTAGGCTACTCGGCTGAGCGAGGCGACAGCCTGAGCGTGGTGAACGGTCAGTTCAACGAGCAAGGCGATATTGATACCCCCTTCTGGAAAAATCCGGAGTACCGAGAGCTGGCCATGGAATTGATCAAGTATGTGGTCTTTGCATTCATTCTGTTCATGGCGTGGCGCATCGTCATCAACCCCATCGTCCAGGGCCTGATTCAGGCCAAGGCGGTGGCGGATGCCCGCGTCGAGCGTCAGAAAGAGGATGCCGCTCGTGAGCATGCCGCTGAACAGCGCGCTGCTGAAATGAGCCGTTACGAAGAGAATCTGAACACCGCCCGCAAGCTGGCTCACGACGATCCACGCGCCGTGGCTATGGTGTTGCGCTCCTGGTTAAACAAAGATGAAAAAAATGAAAACGGCTAAACCGGACGACTCCATCGAACGCAGTGCGATTTTGATGATGTCCTTGGGGGAAGATGCCGCTGCCGAAGTGTTTCGTCACCTCTCGCCCCGTGAAGTGCAGCAGCTCAGTACGGCAATGGCCTCCTTGAAGCAGCTGACCCGTGCCGATATGGACGAGGCGCTGGAGAGTTTTCGTCAGGAAGCCGACCAGTTCATGGCCGTGGCGCTGGATTCAAACGCCTATATCCGCTCGGTATTGACCAAAGCGCTGGGCTCGGACCGTGCCGCTGGCCTGATCGAGGACTTGCTGGAGAACGGCGAAGGCGCCAGCAGCGGTATTGACGCCCTGAACTGGCTGGACGCCTCCAGCGTGGCCGAGCTGATTGCCGACGAGCACCCGCAAATTATCGCCACCATTCTGGTACACCTGGAACGTGACCGTGCCGCCGATATTCTGGGACACATCCCGGATCGCCTGCGTGACGATGTGGTCTTGCGCATTGCCACCTTTGGCGGCGTACAGCCTACCGCGCTGAACGAGCTGACCGAAGTGTTGAACGGCATCTTGTCCGGCCAGGGCGCCAAACGCAGCAAGATGGGCGGGCCGCGCACGGCAGCAGAGATGCTGAACTACATGAACGCCAGCCTGGAAGAGTCCGTACTGACCAGCCTGCGCGGCATGGATGCCGACCTGACCCAGCGCATCGTGGACGAAATGTTCGTGTTCGAGAACCTGGCCGATGTGGAAGACATCGCTATCCAGTTGCTGCTCAAGGAAATCGAAACTTCTGCACTGACTATCGCCCTCAAAGGCGCGCCCGAAGAGCTGCGCGACAAGTTCTTTCGCAACATGTCCAACCGTGCCGCCGAAATGTTGCGCGAGGATATCGACGCCCAGGGCCCGATCCGCATGTCCAAGGTGGAGCAGGAGCAAAAAGCCATTGTGCAGGTGGCACGCCGTCTGGCCGAAGCCGGCCAGATCACACTGGGTGGCCTGAGCGGGGACGAGTATGTCTAGGATGGCCGTGTCTGAACAGGCCCGGCTGGCGTGGGCCGTTTGTTTTTTGCGTCCGGCCTTGGCGCACGGCGCTGGTCAAGGGGGCCTATAGATGCCCAGCCATCGCAAAGCCTCGGCGTACTCAGAGCTGCAGGACAGTTGGACCCGCTGGCAGATGCAAGGGCTCGATGACCCGGCCCCTGCCAACGAGCCGCAAGAACCAGAATTTGTGCCTCCCACCCAGGAAGAGCTGCAACGCGAACTGGACGAGCAGCGCAGTCAGGCACAGGAAGAAGGCCATCAGCAAGGCTATCAGGCTGGTTTCGATCAAGGTCACGCAGCAGGACTGGCTGCGGGCCAGGAAAGCGGCCATGCCCTGGGTTATGAGGCCGGCATCAGCGCCGGCATGGCCAAGGCGCAAGAACAAATCGATCAGTACATCAAGGAATTTGTTGCCCTGAACCAGAACTGCGCCCAATCCATCGAAATGATGAATCAGGAAATGGGGCAGGCGCTGATTCAGCTGGCCACCCGCATTGCCGAGCATGTCTTGCAAAGCACCATCACCTCCGAGCCCGGCCGCATCCGCGATCTGGTCGCCGAGGTGCTGCGCAGCGATCCCGGTGATACCAGCGCCCTGGAACTGAGCCTGCACCCGGACGACATCAGTCTGGTGCGTGAATTTCTGATTGAACAGGGCGAGCCCCGCGCCTGGCGCCTGCAGGAAGATGCCCAGCTGCAACGTGGCGAATGTCGAGTGCGCTCCAGCTACGGCGATATCGACGCGACCTTTGCAACCCGCTGGAAACGGGCACTGGCCAGCCTGGGCTTAGCGGTCCCCTCGGAGCCCTGAATGGTCCCTGCCAAGCTGGCCCCCACCCCCGAACGCTGGCGTGCCCAACTGCTATCGGCGCAACAACGGGTACAAGCGATCGAGCCCAGTTTGCGCAGCGGCCGTGTCGTGCGCGCCACCGGTCTGGTGCTGGAAGCCACAGGTTTGAAACTGGCAGTAGGTGCCGCCTGTAAAGTGGAGCTGTCTGCCGCCCAGAATATCTGGGCAGAAGCCGAGGTTGTGGGCTTTGAGGGCCGGTCCCTGTACCTGATGCCCCTGAGCGAAATTTCAGGCCTGCCGCCAGGGGCACGCGTGGTGCCCGTCGAGGCCCAACTGCAGCCCCCCGTTCCCCTGCCCGACTCCGATCAACCCGACAGGCTGCCTGCCCAGGCCCGCTCTCGCCACGTTCCGGTTGGCCCGGGGCTGCTGGGCCGGGTCGTGGACGGCAGCGGCAACCCGCTGGACGGCCTGGGTCCGATCGACGCCCAATCCTGCGTCCCGCTCAGCCACACCACACCCAACCCGCTCAAGCGCAGCCCGATCGACACGGTGCTGGATGTCGGCGTGCGCGCCATCAATGGTCTGCTCACCGTCGGTCGTGGTCAGCGCATGGGGCTGTTTGCCGGCTCCGGTGTAGGCAAGAGTGTGCTCCTGGGCATGATGGCGCGCTACACCCAGGCCGACATTATTGTCGTCGGCCTGATTGGCGAACGGGGCCGAGAAGTCAAGGAATTCATTGAGCACAACCTGGGCGAGGAAGGTCTGCAACGCTCGGTAGTGGTCGCTGCCCCGGCTGACGTCTCTCCCCTGCTACGTTTACAAGGCGCGGTCTATGCCACCCGTCTGGCCGAGTTTTTTCGCGATGAGGGCAAAAATGTCCTGTTGATCATGGACTCGCTGACGCGCTATGCGATGGCGCAGCGCGAGATCGCCTTGGCGATCGGCGAGCCGCCCGCTACCAAAGGCTACCCCCCTTCGGTATTTGCCAAACTGCCCGCACTGGTGGAACGCGCCGGTAATGGCGAACCGAATGCGCAGGGCCGTTGCGGCTCAATCACGGCGTTTTACACCGTGCTAACCGAGGGCGACGACCAGCAGGACCCGATTGCCGACTCGGCCCGAGCAATCCTGGACGGCCATATTGTGCTGTCGCGCAGTCTGGCCGAAACCGGCCACTACCCTGCCATTGATATTGAAGCCTCCATTTCGCGGGTCATGCCCAGCATCGTGGACCCTGAGCAAGTCAAGATGGTGCACCGTTTCAAGGGTCTGCTCTCCAGCTATCAACGCAACCGCGACCTGATTGCGGTGGGCGCCTACACCCGGGGCAACGACCCGGCCATTGACCAGGCCATTGATCGCTACCCTTGGCTAGAAGCCTACCTGCGCCAGGGCATGCAGCAACGTGTGGATATGCCACGCGCCTTTGATGAGTTGAATGCCGTTTTAAATAGCGAGCAATAAGCATGAAAGCCAACGCCTCCTTACATACGCTGGTCGATCTCAGTCAGAATCAGGTTGACGACGCCGCCCGTCAGTTGCAGGAACTGCGCACGCAGCGCGATGCGGCCCAATCGCAACTGGAAATGCTGCAAACCTATCGACAGGACTATGCCCAGCGCCTGCTCAATGTGGGTCAGGCGGGGGTAACCATGGCGAACTATCACAATTTCCGCCGCTTTATCGTGACATTGGACCAGGCCATTTCCCAGCAAAATAGTGTTATCCATGCGCTGGAAGAGAAGATGGAACAGGGACGACAGATCTGGTATGGCCACCAGCAACGCCTGAAAGCCTATGAAACCCTGATCGATCGTCGTCTCCAGACTCAACACGTCCAGCAGCAAAGAATGGAACAACGAAACAGCGACGAAATCGCTGCTCGTCTCTTTACCCGCAGCCAGACCGCCTATTAAACAAGCGCCGCCATGACTTCGCCCACTCTTTCGGTTTTACCTGCGGCTCCTGCCGCACCCTCGGCCCCCGTCGCCCCTACGGCCGGGCCTGCGGCTGCGCACGCGCCCAAGGACGAAGGCTTTGCCCAGCATCTGCAAACGCAACAGCAACACGTGCAAGGCAAAGGGGCTGGCAAGACAGGGACCGCTGCCAGACAGGACCACGCTCACACCCAGGCTCTCGCACGCAGCCCCAAACAGGCTGAGACAGTAGCCGGGCCAGCGGGGGCCAGTGAGCTGGACACCCTGATCACAGACCCGGCCTTGATGATCGCCGATCAGAGCGACCTGGAGCTGGACACCGAGGCACCGGCCGATAGCGGCCTGCCCGCAATGGCCTTGTCCATTCTGTCGCAAGTGCAAGCCATCAAGAACAGCAAAACCGAGATCAAAGCAGCGCAGACAGAGCGCACGCTACCTGTGACCGCCGCCCACACGCGCCAGACTCTGGCCGCCGAGCTGAGCAGTACCCGCGCCGCAGCCGTGGCGACCCCCTTGGAAACCACTGCGGCGCAAGCAGATGTTGACCTGAGTGCTGAACTGGCCTTGCCCAAATCCCTTGAGAACAGTAATCCGCTGGCTGCCACCCCCGTCCGCAAAGCGGCTGTCAATGCGGCCCACGTCGTAAACGACACCGCATTTAACACCAAGCTCGTCGCGAGCACAGCGTCGTCTCAAGCTCATCTGATGGATGACGCTTCAGCGTCTCTGGCGGCCCTGGGTCGACACATGGCGGAGGATGCTCGTGCAGGCGTGAACCTGAATCTGCCCGCTCTGGATGCGTCCTTGCTGGCCCAACTGAGCGCCACGCCCGGCACGCTCCCGGCTAACAGTCCCGCCGCCTTACCCAGCGCAATGACGCTGGCCATTGCCACACCGGTTCAATCCCCTGAATGGGGCGCTGCCATGGGACGCCAGATGATTACACTGGCCCAGCAAGCCCAAGGCAGCATTCAAAGTGCTGATATCCGCCTGGACCCGCCGGAACTGGGCCCCCTGCGCATTACTTTGCAGATGCAGGACGGCATGGCCCACGCCATGATTACCTCACCCCACGCCCAAGTGCGTCAGGCCCTGGAGCAGTCCCTGCAACAACTGCAACAGCAGTTCGCGGAAAACGGCCTGACTCTGGGCCAGGCGGACGTGGGTGACCAGCACGCCTCGCATCAGGCCTTTCGCGAGCAATTGGCAGCCCAAGGCAGCCAGGGCGAGCAGGCCGCCTTCAGCCTGAACACGGTGGCATCCCCAGAGGAGACCGACCTCTTGGTGAACCGCAGCGCTACCCGCTCGCTGAACCCGGATGCGCTGGTTGATACCTTCGCCTGACTCCCAGCCCCACGGACCGCCCGGCAAAAAGCATGATTAAGCTCGAAAAGCAGCGTCTATTCGCCGGGCCTGTCCTGTCTGACCTCCGGCACAATAGCTCAGGCATGCAGTCAGGCTCAGGCCAGACATGCGTTTGTCTGTTTGTCATACGCTAGAAAATACATCGCTCACATCACATGGCCCGAAAAGCACCCACCAAACTTGCACGCCTGATGAAAACCGGTCTGCTGGTTCTGTTTATTATCGCCGCTAGCGTGGGCGCAACCCTGTACTACTCCTGGCAACAAAGCAGCCCGCCTGCGTGGTTGGCCTGGGCAGAAAAAGGCCAGTCGGTTGAAGCCGCGCCTGCCCCTGACGAGCCTGCCGCCGTCAAGATCAACGCTAAGCCCATTTTTGCGCCGCTGGACCCGTTCACCGTCACCCTGAACGAGAATGGCCGCTCGCGCATTCTGTATGTGGGCATCACCTTGCGCGTTCAGGATGATGGTTCGCGCGCCATGCTGGTGGAGTACATGCCCATGGTTCGTGACCGGGTGCTCAAGATCCTGGCTGAACAGCGTCCCACCTACATCCAGACTTCCGAAGGGCGTCAAGCCTTGGTTGCACAGCTGAGCGCGGGCCTGAAAGAGCCCTACCCGCCCAACCCTGCTGTTCCGCACATCAATGATGTCCTGTTCACCGCCTTTGTCATCCAATAAATGTCGTATCAGAGCTTCTTATCCCAAGACGAAGTCGATGCACTGCTGGCCGGTGTTACCGGCGAAGGCGCTGACACCAAGCCCCTGAATGAAAACCTCTCTGGCGTGCGGGCCTATGACCTGACCTCGCCAGATCGGGTGGTGCGCCACCGCATGCAGACGCTGGAGCTGATCAACGAGCGCTTTGCCCGTCGGCTGCGCTCGACCATGCTCAGCTTCATGCGCCGCAACGCCGACATTACCGTCGGCTCCATTCGCATTCAGAAGTACTCGGACTTCGAGCGCAACCTGCCCGTGCCCAGCAACCTGAACATGGTTGCCTTAAAGCCTCTGCGTGGCGTGTCGCTGTTCACCTACGACCCAAACCTGGTCTTTCTGATTATCGACAGCCTGTTTGGTGGCCATGGCCGCTACAACACGCGTGTGGAAGGTCGCGACTTCACCACCACAGAACAACGCATTATCCAGCGTTTGCTGACCCTGACCCTGGAGAGCTATTGCGGCGCCTGGGAGTCGATCTACCCGCTTGAGGCGGAGTACATGCGCTCGGAAATGCACACCAAGTTTGCCAGCATCAGCAGCAGCAACGATATCGTGGTGGTGACCTCGTTCAATATTGAATTCGGCGCCCAAGGCGGCAATCTGAACATCTGCCTGCCCTACTCCATGATCGAGCCGGTGCGCGACCTGTTGACGCGCCCCTTGCAAGACAAGGGCACCGATGCCATCGACCAGCGCTGGACCCAGCAGCTCTCGCGCCAGGTGCGCAGCGCCGAAGTCGAGCTGATTGCCAACTTTGTCAATATCGACATGACCATTGCCGAGCTCACTCAGCTCAAGGTCAATGATGTGTTGCCCATTGACATCCCCACTCTAATTGAAGCCCACGTGGATGGGGTGCCGGTTCTGGAATGCCAGTATGGCACTTCCGGCGGCCGTTACTCCCTGCGGGTAGAAAACATCCTGGCCACCAACGACAGCGATTTGACTAAAGGTAAGTCCCTATGAGCGACCCTCACAACCCTAACGACCGGTCTGCGCCCGAGGACGACTGGGCAGCCGCGATGGCTGAGCAACAGGCCGGCACCCAAAGCAGCACCCAGGCCCAAGGTCTGGAACAGCCCCTGGAAGATGACTGGGCCTCGGCCCTGGCCGAGCAAAGCGCGGCTACGCCGGTGCACGAACCCAGCCCGGCCAGCAATCTGTTCCCCCCCATGGAACCGGCCCAGAACACGGCAACCACCGATATCGACATGATTATGGACATCCCCGTCCAGCTGTCGGTAGAGCTGGGTCGCACCCGCCTGACCATCAAGAACATTCTGCAACTGGGCCAGGGCTCGGTCGTGGAGCTGGATGGCCTGGCCGGAGAGCCCCTGGATATTTATGTGAACGGCTACCTCATCGCCCAGGGTGAAGTGGTGGTCGTAGACGACAAGTACGGGATTCGCGTCACCGATATTGTGACGCCCTCGGACCGTATCCAGCGACTGAACGGTCGTCGCTAGAACATGGAACAAGCCCAGCTCGTCAGAATCATGCTTAGCCTGCTGCTGGTTGTGGGCCTGATTCTGGCAGCAGCCTGGGTGGCCCGCCGCGGCGGGCTGCTCAGGAATCAGAATCAGCAACGCATCAAGATTCTGGACAACCGGCGGCTGGGCCCGCGCAGCAGCGTCGCCCTGATCCGGATTGACGAGCGCGAAATTCTGATTGGCATCACTCCCCAGCAGATCAGCCTGTTGCACACACAGGCGTCTGCCAGCCCCGAGGCAGATTTCCAGACCCATCTGGACCAGCACCGTGCGCCCCGCTGAACGCATCATGACTGCATTTTCATCCCCTGCCCGAGCACACGTCAGTATCGCTCTGCTTCTGGCTCTGATCTGCCTGTTCCTGCCTTCCCAGGCCGTGGGGCAGGCCATTCCGGCCATCACCAGCACCGCGGGCCCGAACGGTTCGCAAACCTGGTCGCTCAGCATCCAGACCCTGGCCATGCTGACCATGATGTCCTTTCTGCCGGCGGCCCTGCTGATGATGACCGGCTTTACCCGTGTCATTATCGTGTTGGGCCTGCTGCGCAATGCCATGGGCACGGGGACAGCGCCACCCAATACGGTGCTGGTGGGTCTGGCTCTGTTTCTGACCTTCTTCGTGATGTCGCCGGTGTTTGACCAGGTGTATCAGGACGCCTACAAGCCGCTGTCGGAAAACAAGATCAGCTTTGAGGCGGCCCTGGAGCAAGGCGCTCAGCCCCTGAAAACCTTTATGCTGCATCAGACCCGCGAAGCCGACTTGAAATTGTTTGGCGATATGGCGGGCGTGGGCGAGCTGCAAACGCCCGAAGAAGTTCCCTTGCGTGTGCTGGTGCCCGCCTTTGTCACCAGCGAACTGAAAACCGCTTTCCAGATCGGTTTTACGATCTTCATTCCCTTTCTGATCATCGACCTGGTCATTGCCAGCGTGCTGATGTCCTTAGGGATGATGATGGTCCCGCCCGTGACCATTTCGCTGCCCTTTAAGCTCATGCTGTTTGTACTGGCCGACGGCTGGCATTTACTGCTGGGTTCGCTGGCCCGCAGCTTCTATCAATAAAGGACCGCCATGACTCCCGAAACCGTCATGTCCATGACCTATACCGCCTTGAAACTGGCTCTGTCCATGGCCGGCCCCATGCTGATCGTGGTGCTGGTCGTGGGTCTGGGCATCAGTATCTTCCAGGCGGCCACCCAGATCAATGAAATGACGTTGTCGTTCATCCCCAAGCTGCTGGCCATGGGCATTACCGTAGTGCTGCTGGGCCCATGGTTGATCAACAATATGGTCGACTATATGCAGGGCCTGCTACGCGGCATTCCCGGCCTGGTCAATTAGGACAGGCCGGAGCGAGGAGGCTGCCGTGAGCCCACCACCATGTGTCTGGCAAGGCGCACGGCCTTGTCAGACCCGCAGGCCCCAGGCGCACCGTGCTTGACCTGAACTCCGCCCAGCTCCATGCCTGGCTGAACGCCTTTCTGTGGCCGTTCATCCGCATTCTGGCCACCCTGGCGACAGTTCCTTTTTTCAGTGAATCCGCCATTCCCAAACGCGCCAAGATCGGGCTGGGTTTTATCCTCGCTCTGATCGTAGCGCCCTCGCTGCCCCCACTGCCTGATCTGCCCACCGCCTCGTACGAGGCTTTGCTGATTGCGGCGCAACAAGTGTTTATCGGCGTCGCGCTGGGGCTGACCATGCGCATCGTATTCGCAGCGGTACAGACAGCGGGCGAGTTCATCGGGCTGCAGATGGGCCTGTCCTTCGCCTCCTTCTTTGATCCGGCCACGGGCGCCAATACCGCCGTGCTGTCGCGGCTGCTGAACGTGATTGCGGTGCTGACTTTTCTGGCCCTGAACGGTCATCTGCTTTTGCTGGGTGTGCTGGTGCGCACGTTCCACGTATTGCCCATCGGTGCAGACCTGAACATCAATGGCTGGGGGGCATTGCTGGATTGGAGCAGCGAGTTGTGGGTGTCAGGCATGCTGCTGGCCCTGCCGCTGATTATTGTGCTTCTGACCATTAACCTAGCCTTCGGCATCTTGAACCGTACCGCCCAACAGCTGACGATTTTTGCGGTGGGTTTTCCGATTACGCTGACCATCGGCCTGACCTTGCTGGTCGTGGTGATCCCGCAAACCACGCCCTTTCTCGCCCAGTTGTTCAACTCCGGCTACGAAGCCATGATGCGGGTTGCCCTCGGGCTGGCTGGCCCTTAAAAGGCATGGGCCTGGCGCTGCTTGTGCGCCTGCATCAGACGCCGGGCCTGGCCCAGCGTCAGGACACCTTTTTGTTTGGCACGTCCAATCAACAACTGCATCAACTGGGCGCTGATCAACGCGTCTCCCAGGGCATCATGCCGCTCACTGACCGGCAGACCACAATACCGCAGACAATCATCCAGGCCCAGTCGACGACCACGCCATTCGGGCAGCAGACACGTTGCCAGTTCAGCCAGATCCAGGGCCAGAGGCCGGGCCTGTTGCACACCGGCCTGAGGCCAGGCACGGTCCAGAAATGCCAGATCAAAATCGGCATCCCAGGCGACCCAGACCGAGTTTTCCGAATAACGGGCAAAGTCACGCATGAGCTGCGGCAAGGGTTCACCTTTTTCCTGCAGCTGCGGACTGATCTCATGAATCAGCAGACTCTCTGGACTGCGTTCGCCGTGTGCGCGCACCAGACCGGCCCACACATTGCCCAGGGCAATCGAGCCCCGCTCCAGTCGTACTGCGCCCATTTGCACAATATGGTGGCGTTTGGGTTCCAGCCCGCTGGTTTCCAGGTCCAACACGGTAAATGCCGCTTCGTCCCATGTGAGCTCATCCACCCCGCTCCAGGACAGGGAGGGGCTACGGGCGGCGAAGGAAGCGCGTCGCCAGGGGAGCCAAGAGAGCAATTTCATAAGCGGTACCGGAACGCCAGAATACGCTGAGCACGACGCACTTGTGACAAGGCCTCGCGCAAGACGCGGGCATCCAGTGCGCCCAAGCTGCCCAGACGCACCAGATTGTCCGGCTCCTGGCCTTGTTGCAACTGCGTCTGATGATGTTGCAAACGCAGCAACTGCAAATAACGGTAGGCCTCGCGCAGGCCCTCCGACTCCTCTGCGCTAAAGACGCCACGCTGGGTCAACACCGCCAACCGGTCCATGGACGAAGGCAACTCACAGCCGTGGGCCAGCGCCAGCACGCGCAACACATCCACCATCGGGGCCAATGCCTGCTTCTTGATATCCAGCTTGTCATCGCCCTGCCCCATCAAGGCCTCCAAACGACTGCGCTTTTTGCCACTGGGAATGCGGGTTTGACAGGTGCTTTGAGCCAGCATGCGCTGAAACACCGGATTATCGTTCACCATGCCCAGCACGCGCCGCTGCAGACGTTGCAACAGGCTGGTCTGCCCCCAGATGCTCCGGCAGTCAAAATAAATCGTGGACTCAAGCAACTGCTCGGGTGCCGGCCGCTCGATCATGATCTGAAAACGATGTAACCATTCCGCTTCGGAAAGACATAGCTCAGGGTTGCTGGCCATGATATTGCCCGTACACCAGGCCATGCCGCAACGGTCCAGAGCCTCGTTGACCCGACGCGCAAACGGCAGGAGCAAGGCCCGGTAGGCGTTGGCCTGCTCCGGCGAGGTGGCGCTAAATAAAATGCCATTATCCTGGTCGGTGTGGCGGGTCTGCTCACCCCGGGCCTGGCTGCCAAAGGCCAGCCAGCAAAACTCGATGCCATCCAGCCCCGAGCCGGGCAAAGACAGTTCGATCGTGCGCTGAACCGTATGGTCATTCAAACGCGTAATTACGGCTGTCAGTTGCTCAGAGCGCGCACCGTGGGCCAGCATGGCATCGACCAGTCGGCCAATATCGGCTTGCAAGCGCACCAGCCCGGACACATCCTGGGCGCAACGCAAGGCACGCGACAGGTGGACCAGATCGACGCGCTGCAAGGAGAACACATCGCGCTCGGACACCATGCCCACCACTTTATGATTCTGAACCAGGCAGACATGACCGATCTGATGCTCGACCATCAACAGCGCCGCATCAAACGCCGAAGCCTGAGGCGCAAGCCAGACCGGGTCCGGCGTCATGATTTCCGACATGGCCTGACCTGGATCGTATTGGCCTCCAGCCACCAGACGGCGCAGATCGCGCAAGGTGAAGATCCCCAACAGATGCTGATCGGCATTGACCACGACCATGCTGCTGACCTGCCGCTCGTGCATGTCTTTGACGGCCTGCTCGACCGGACAATCAGGCAGACAACTGAGCAGTCCCCGTTCTGTCAGGGACTGCAGACTCATGTCCAAGGTATAACTGGCCCCCAGATCGGCACTGGCGCTTTTCTGAGCGCTGCGCCAGACCGAAGCCAGCAAACTGCTGGTGCCGCGGAGACAATAATCCCGAAACGGTTCGCTGATGCTCAACAGATGCGCAACGGCCTCACCGGCCACACACAAGGTGAAACAGTCTTCCTGTACCTGGTAGGCGCTCTCCAGCGCTTGCCCGGACACCAGCTCACGCACTGGCAGCAGGTCTCCTTCCACATACTCCTGGGTTTCGCCGTGCGCCTGGGTGCCGATCTGTCCCTGGCGAACAAGATAGAGCTGATCGACGCGCGCGCCCTGCTCCAACAGCACCTGCCCGGCCGAGAAAAACCGGAGCTCACTATGTTCGATCAGGTAATCGCAGTGCTGTGCCTGCATCTGATCAAAAGGTGGGTAAGCAATCAACCAGGCCAAGATGCCGGGCGCTTTCTGGCGCACCGCCGTCTTGGCCACGGATTCACCGGGAATCGCGAAGGACATGGGCGTCTCTGCTGGCTAGGGACAAAGAATTATTGTGCCATGCAGCATCGCCCTCGCGGACCCTGATTTTCTAGGGGATTTCAACTATAGGCACCCGCCCGTTTTTTCCCCCAAAAGGCTTAGCGCAACCGGTCGTAATCGCGTTCGGCCATATCAATCACATCCCCTTCCTGAACCTTGAACTGGGACACGGCCTCTGCCAGGGTCTCGGATTGTGCCTGCAAGGAGCCTGCCGCAGCCGCCGCCTCCTCGACCAGCGAGGCGTTTTGCTGCACCACAGCATCCATTTGAGCCACTGCCGTGTTGATCTGCTCAATACCGGCCGTCTGCTCCTGCGAGGCCGAGGAAATCTCGCTCATCAAGGTGGTGACGCTATTGACCGCACGCACCACCTCTTGAATGATGTCGCCCGCACTGGCCACCTGCTGCGTTCCGGTCTGGACTTCGTTTTGCGAGGCTTCGATCAGACCTTTGATTTCCTTGGCGGCCTGGGCGCTGCGCTGTGCCAGGCTACGCACCTCTCCGGCCACCACGGCAAAGCCCTTGCCCTGCTCTCCCGCGCGAGCCGCTTCCACCGCGGCGTTCAAGGCCAGAATATTGGTCTGGAAGGCAATACCGTCAATCACGTTAACAATGTCGGCTACCTGTCCGGAACGAGCGGAAATCTGGTTCATCGTGTGAACGACCGCGCCGACCGACTCACCACCCTGCTGTGCCACTTTGGCGGCGTTATGCGCCAACTGATCGGCCTGATGGGCATTGTCGGCATTCTGACGCACCGTACTGGCCAATTCTTCAAGACTGGCCGCCGTTTCCTGCAAAGCGGCAGCTTGCTGCTCGGTGCGGGAACTCAAGTCGGTATTACCGGCAAAAATCTGCGAAGAACCCGAGGCGATCTCGTCCACACCTTGGCGCACGGTCAGCACGATCCCCTGCAGGCTTTGTTGCATGCGACGCATGGCGTCATACAACACCCCGACCTCATTGGCCGAGCGGTAGGTAATTTTCTTGGTCAGATCGCCGTTGGCAATATGGTCAAAATGCATACCGGCTTCACGCAAGGGGGTCAACGCGGTGCGGCCCAGCACCAGTCGCAAGGCCACAATAATGGCCAGACCCAGCAACAAGGCCAGGGCGATGACGATATTGGCCACACGGGTTTGCAGTTCTGCCTGCTCCAGCAACACGTCAGTCTGCTCGTTGTAGAACTTGCTCAGCTCCTCAATGCGGAACTGGAAAGTGGCAGCGCGCAAAACGCCAAAACCTTCGCTGACAAAGTAAAAGGTACTGTAATCACGGGTTTCCAGTGCCTGAACCATGGGTTCAATCCCGTCATCCAGATAGGCCTGATAGGACGCAACCAGTCCCATGGCCAAACGGCGCAGCTCAGGCTCGGTCGGCATATTGGCACGAATATCGGCAAAGGCCTTGCGCACCTCATCCAGCTTTTGCGTGGCCAGCGTGACAGAGTTCTCGGCACTTTGCAGCAGGTTCTGATCATCATCAATACCGGCTTCCTGATAGAAGCGCGCCGCGCTCATTAAGCTGACACGGGCTTCCATCATATTGTTGTTCAACTGCAGGATCTGCATGGCACGCTGATCCTGACGATTGATCGTACGCAAGGCCTCGCCACTTTGCTGCAGGTAATAGGCGGCCAGCCCCCCTACCGCCACAATCAGGACCAAAAACAATCCCATGCAAATCATCAGCATGGTGCTGATCTTCAAGCCCGACGCCGACTTCAGGCTGGGACGAAACGATTTGGAGGAACGACGTTTAGATGCGCGGGACGCGGACGGAAGACTGCTTTCAATACCCAGCATTTGCTAAATCCAAAGAAAACTCTAGTGGCTGACCGGCAAGATGGTAATCATCTCCGTGCCAGGGTGCTCAATCGTGACCGAGCCTGTAGTAGCGCTACGCGCTTGCTCGCGGTACATGGAGGGAATATGGCTGCGTTTGACCACATGCTGGAAACGCCCCTGGGCATCAAACTGAAGCCACAACTCCTGGCGAAAATAGACCGCGTCCGTTGCCAGGGTTGTCCCCTGGAACCACACGGCCATTTCACTGCCGTCGAGCTGTCGGTAGACCTGGTGTGGACGGCCTTGCAAGGACTGCTCAGCGTCAGCACGCGTGCTTTGGCCCAGGACCAAATCATTCAGCCCCGACGCCTTGAAAGACGAGCCCTGGGTGGCGCAAGCAGCCAGGGTCAGCAAGCACAAACCGATCAGCGTCTTACGGCCCCGCCCGACCCAGATACCCAGTCGGGAGCAAGGCATTAGAACTCCTCCCAATCATCGTCCGAAGAAGCACTGTGAGGCTTGCCGCTCAAGTCGGGACGCAACAGACGCTGACTATCTTCCTGAGTAGCGGCGGTGGCCTTGGCAGCAGGCGGCGAGGTCTTGGCGGGAGCCGACAGCCCCCTGCTCACGCCCGCAGCAGGTTTGGCAGCGTTCGCCACACCTTTCAAGGATGGCGTGCGACGTGTCTCGGCGTCCGATGAGGATGCACTGGCACTGCGGCGGTTAGCGACGCGGCGGGCGCTGACGTCGATCACTTCCGTGCCCGGCGAGCGAAAGAACGCGATCGCCTGGTTGACCTTGGTGACCTGCTCGCTCAGCCCCGAGGAAGCCAGAGCGGCCTGCTCCACCAGACGGGCGTTGTACTGCGTCGTCTCATCCATCTGCGAGACAGCGCGATTCACCTGATCGATACCGGAGGACTGCTCAATCGTTGCGGCCGTGATCTCACCCATGATGTCGGTGACACGACGCACGGAATCCACAATTTCCTGCATAGTGGCGCCCGCGCGTTCCACCTGCGAGGAACCTTCCGTGACCTTACGCACCGAATCCTCGATCAGGGCCGTGATTTCACGCGCGGCCTGCGCACTGCGTTGTGCCAGAGCGCGGACTTCAGCGGCCACCACGGCAAAACCCTTGCCCTGCTCACCCGCACGAGCCGCTTCAACCGCCGCGTTCAGGGCCAGAATATTGGTCTGGAAAGCAATGCTGTCAATCACGCCCACAATATCGGAGATCTTGTTGGAACTGGCCGAAATCCCCTGCATGGTGGCTACCACTTCATTGACGGCGCTCCCCCCACGATGTGCTACATCCGAGGCGGTCGCGGCCAACTGATTGGCTTGCTGGGCGTTATCGGCATTTTGGCGAACGGTCCCAGCCAATTGTTCCATGCTGGCAGCCGTCTGCTGCAAGGAAGCAGCCTGCTCTTCGGTACGACTGCTGATATTGGTGTTGCCCTGGGCAATTTCCTGCGCGCCGGCATGAATCTCCTCCAGTCCCAGACGCACCGCCGTGGTGGTCTTGACCAGGGACTCCTGCATGCGACCCAGCGACTCGAACAAGTCACCGATTTCGTTGGAGGTCAGAACATGGATACGTTGGGTCAGGTCGCCTTTGGCAATGGCATCAAAGTACGCCGCAAAGTCACCCAAGGGACGCACCACCCGACGGAGAAAGTAGCTGATGGCCGCCAGCCCCAACAACACGGCCAGCACCAGCACGACGGTCAAGACAATGTTGAAGGTGCTCTGCTGCTCCTGCAAGGTGCGCAACACCGCGTCACCGGAGCCCAGGGCCAACAGACCATGAAAGTAATACAGCGCCCAGGCTGCCATGGCCACTGTCAATGCCATCAGAGCAGCAATACAAAAGGTCATGCCGACCCTTAGACTCAAATTCTTAAAAAGCATAGAAGATTCCCGCACGTGGTGCTTGACTGCCGGTTAAGGAAAAACCACCCAAAAAAGGAACAGCGTCCTAGCGATTCAAATTGAACAGGCTCATGCTCTGAATCGTCTGAAATGCCATCGCCGACATTTCCAGCGCAGCCTTGCGCAGCTCCAACTGAGTGGACGCATCAAAAATATTCAGATCTTCCAGACGCGAGAGCTCATTGGTGTAATTGAGGGCTCGGGCAGCCCCATTGGCGCTGAGCGCATCAATTTCATTCATGCGCGTACCGACCGACGAAATTACGGTCTGCACATTGTCGAAGTTCTCCCCGATACGCTGTATGGCTGAGTTCATCGCGTTGCGAAACTCGGCCTGGGCAACCGGGTCCCCGCTGACAGGCTTGCGCAAGGCGTCCACCACCGACTGCAAGGTGTTGAACATATTCATGTCAGCCGGGCTGGTGCTGTCCACCGAACTGATGGCAAAGCTGTCGCCTACGGCGGGCTTGCCTTCGATCTGCACGCTGACCCCGCCAGGCAGGCTGATGCGCTGACGCTCGTTCTCATCCAGCACACCTTGACTGACCACCGCCCCGTTCACCTCGATGTCGTAATCCGTTTCCGAGGTAAATCGGATGGTGTAATTGGCCTGCGCGCCAGGCAAGGACGAGTTGCCGTTGGGGGCGCTGAGCACAGCCGAGCCACTGTTGGCGTTGGCCTGGGTGAAGTAGGCTGTCGATCCGGGGTTGGCCCGCTCGAAGATGGTGCGACCATGATCGGCCGAGTCCATCTGGCGGGTTTGCTCAACCTGAATATCACGGCTGTTGGTGTCACCCGTGTAGGTAAAGGTGTTTCCCGTCCGCTCAAACGCCTGAGTCGTCCCTTTAGCCCCGGAGAACAGATACTGGCCCGAACCATCCTTGGTGTTGGCAAAGCCAAACAGGGTATCCAGCGCACTTTCGATCACGGTAGCCAAGGTGCTGCGATCGGCATCCGACATGGTGCCCGTGGAAGCTTCCACCAAACGGGTTTGCACGCCCTGCAACTGCAGGTTGACGGCATTGAGCAGGTTTTCTTCCTCACCCAGCGAACGCATGGCCACTTCGCGGTTTTCACCATAGCGCTTGTCCATGGCCTGCGACTGCGCCAGATTAATGGTCTGGGCCGACGCCAAAGGATCATCCGAGGGGGTGATCATCCGCTTTTGCGAGCCCATCTGCTGAAAAACACGCATCAGATCGGACTGCTGCTTGTTGATCGAGTTCAGGCCTGTCTGAAAAAAAAGAGAAGAACTAATACGCATAGCAAGGTTCCAATTTCAAGACTGAATCGCCGTACTTACGTACGCAGGCCCAACAGGGTGTCAAACATCTGGGAGCTGACATCAATCAAACGGGCGGCCGCCTGATACTGTTCCTGAAAACGCTGGAGCATGATGTATTCCTCATCCTTGTTAACGCCCGACAAGGCCTGCTGAGCGGCATAGTTCTGCTCGATCAGCTTGAGTTGCGCCTTGGCCGCGGTGCCGTTTTGCTGCGTTTGCACCGCAATCCGGTTCACGATCTGGCCAAAGGAGTCATTCAGGCTCAGGGAGCCGTCCGCCAACACTTTGGTATTGCGCAGATCCGCCAGTTTCTGAGCGATCGTGCCATTGGCCGAGCCGGTATCCGGGTTGGCCGCGGCAATATCCTGGGGACGCTTGATCTCCACCTGTAAATTGCTGCCAGCGGTGGCGGTAGGCTGAACCAGCCAGGAATCCCCATCCTGCGACTGGGTCTTCAGGCTGGACACGTCGATTTCCAGGCCATCCACCCGCGTAATGCCGCCGTCCTGGTCCGGTCCATTGAGGGGCGTAATGTCGTTGCTGCTCAGATTGCGCAACTGAAAGCGTCCGTCCACACGCTCGATCCGGTAGTTATCGCCGGTCAGCTTGTCCACGGGTTGGGTGTAACCCTTGCTGGGATCAGCCGGATCAATCGGGTCCTTGTAGAAGGACACACCGGGTACGCCACTGCTGACGGGATTGGTGCCATTGGCCACGACTTTGGGGCCACTGACGCTGAATATGTCTTTGCCCGCCTCCCCCTTCAAGTCAATGCCTTGACGGTGAATATCGTTCACGGTGTGGGCCAGGCCCACGGCCAGACGCCCCAGGGCGCTGATGGCGGGCTCCAGACTTTCCTGACGGAACTGCAGCAGGCCACCGAGCGTGCCGCCTTTGATCGCGCCTTCACGAAACTCGGTCACCACCATCTTGCCGTCCACGTTCAGGGCAGACGTAAACCCGACCACAAACCGCTCAGGGTTTTCTGCGGAACGCACCGCATGCAAGGGATAGACCCGCTCGCCACCCAACAACATCTGGCCACCTGCGGTGGTCACGCTCAAGCGCCCGTCCTGCTCGACGGTGCGAACGTCAATCAGTTGTCCCAGTTCGGCCACCAACTGTTCGCGCTGGTCCAGCAGATCATTGGGCTCGTGTCCGGGCGTGGTTCCCTTGGCCGCCACAATCTGCTTATTGACGTTGTCGATCCGCTCCAGATAGCTGTTGATCTGGGTAACCGTGGTTCCAACCTGCGTGTTGATGTTCTCGTTCACGCGGTTCATGTAGGAGGTGGCGTCACGAATCTGGGTGGCCAGACTTTCGGCGCGGCCCAACAGTTCCTGGCGTGCCGAAGGATCGGCAGGCTGCGAGGCAACCGCTTCCAGCCCGTCAAAGAAATTCTGCAAGGCGGGGCTGACACCGACCGTACGATCCGAGAACAGATTGTCCAGCTGGGCAATTTCGGTGCCGTAGCTGACCAGAGCCGCTCCGGCGGTCTGGGAACGCACCAGCTGTTGATACAGAAAATTGTCGTAGGAGCGCTGAACCGTCACGACCTGCACACCGCGGCCGTAGTAACCGGCACTGCCTCCTACCGAACCAGCCGTCTCAACCAGAACTGATTGGCGGTTATAGCCAGGGGTATCGATATTATTAATATTGTGGCCCGTCACCTGCATGCGCTTTTGAGCGGCATACAAGCCGGTAATACCAAGGTTGGCGAGATTCATATCAAATCCTTTCTGTCCTGCCCGGCCCGTTGTGTCCAAGGCGAAAAATGAACATGCTGCTTTTTAACGACCACCTTGGTGCATTATTTAGACCTGTAACAATAATTAAGACTTGCCACCATCAAAGTAGGCCATGATGGCAATCAGTTTTTTGGCGTAAGAAGGATCCGTGGCGTAGCCTGCATCCTGAATACGCTGCGCAGCCTCTTGCGGCGTTGCGGCGTGCTTGACGCTTTCATAGCGCTTGTTATTGCCGATCAGACGCGCGTAGTCGGCAAAGGACTCGGCATAAGAGTCATAGGCACGAAAGGTTTGCGTCATCTTCCGGGCCACACCGTTTTGGTATTCGGTGGTCATGACCTCTACCGTTTTTCCTTTCCAGGAGGGGGTGGCCTTGATCCCAAACAAATTGTGGCTGGTGGAACCGTCGGCATGCATGATTTCACGTTTGCCCCAGCCCGACTCCAAGGCCGCCTGACTCAGGATCAGCTTGGCGGGGACACCACTGTCTTCTGCGGCCACTTTGGCTGCGGTATTCATGCGGTCTACAAACTGACGGATGTGGTTGGGCGCCCCCTGAATCGAAGAGTACACGCGCTGCACCGTGCTGTTATTGCTGAGCTTGTCGATCAGTTCGGCAATGGAGGCCGCATCAATGGAGCGGTCATTGGGCATGCGCGAGCGCAAATCCGCACGACGCGAAGACGCGGTTTCCGGGTCATAGGACGCAGCGCCAAAGGGCTCGCTGTCTTGCCCGCTCATCTGAGCCTGCAAGGCCTTGGCCAATCCGATGCCCGGGTCAGCCAACTGCAGGGCCAACTGCTCATCGCCCAGGCTTTGCGCCATGCGCACGGACTGGGTATCAAACATGCCGCCTTCAGGATTGGCGGCTCGCGCCTGCTTCAAAATATTCTGGATAAACAGGGACTCGAACTGACGGGCCACTTGCAGTTGAGTCGCTTGATTCTGATCGTCCTGCCCGGCTTGCCGACGCAGCTGAGCCAACTGTTGCGGGTCAAAAATTGAAACCTGCGTTCCCGTTCCTGGACGAGGAAAGTACTGCACCGTCATTAGATGATCTCCAGATCTGCCCGCAAAGCGCCCGCGCTTTTCAGGTTCTGCAAAATGGACAACAAATCTTGAGGGGTAGCGCCCAAGGCATTGAGCGCCCGCACCACATCGGCCAGATTGGCACTGGTCTTTACGCGTTGCAGCGAACCACTGTCACTGCGCATTTCAATCTGCGTGCTGTCAGCCACGACCGTCTGGCCGCCACCGAACGGCGTATCGGGCTGGCTGACCTGCGGTTGACGGCTGATGACCACCGACAAGTTGCCATAGGCAATCGCGGCCTCATCAATGGTGACGGTACGATTCATGACCACCGAACCCGTACGCGCATTGATAACCACCCGTGCGCGCGCTGGCGGCAGATTTACTTGCAGGTTTTCCACATGGGAAATAAAAGCAGTCTGGGCCTGGGGGTCCAATGGACCCCGTACCTGAATCAGGCGCCCATCCAGCGCCGTGGCCGTGGACGGACCGAACTGTTTGTTCAGGGCAGCCACCACGTTCTGGGCGGTCCCAAAGTCCGAGGTGTTCATCTCCAGATTGATCACCCCGTCCCGCGCATACGTTGTGGGCACGCTTTGCTCGACCGTGGCACCGCCAGGAATCGTGCCGCCATTTAACTGGTTGACCTGGACACTGGAACCGCCGGCTTCGGCACCGGCGCCGCCTACCAGCAAGTTACCCTGTGCGATCGCGTACACCTGACCGTTCGCACCTTTCAAGGGCGTCATCAGCAAGGTGCCGCCGCGCAGACTCTTGGCGTTCCCCATGGAGGACACCACCACGTCCACAGACTGGCCAGGACGGGCAAAGGCGGGCAGGCGGGCTGTCACCATCACAGCCGCCACGTTCTTGAGCTGCATATTGCTGCCCTGGGGAATAGTCACCCCCAGTTGCGACAGCATATTGGTCAGACTTTGCTGCGTAAACGGCGCTTGGCGAACCTGGTCGCCACTGCCGTCCAGACCCACCACCAGACCGTAACCGATCAGCGGATTGTCGCGCACCCCCTGGATGGACGCCAGATCCTTGATTCGCTCGGCCTGACTGAGCGGAGCCAGCAACAGGCCTGCTGCCAGCATGGCTGCCCGCAGCATGTCGCGGTAAGAAGAGAAAGGAGTACGACTCATGGAAAATGCCATAGCAAGCAAAAGGCTCAGAACGGGGAAATATTCAGGAAAAAACGCTGTAGCCAACCCATGGTCTGGACTTCGTCCATCACCCCTTTGCTACGAAACTCGATACGGGCATCGGCCACCTGCGTGGACGACACCGTATTGCTGCCGGTAATGGAGCGCGGGTCCACAACGCCGGAAAAGCGGATGTGTTCACTGCCCCGGTTGATGGCGATCTGCTTCTCCCCGGCGACCTGCAGGTTGCCGTTGGGCAGCACGCCCACCACCGTCGTGGTCAAGGTGCCGCTGAACGTATTGTCGGCGCGGCTGGAGCCCTTGCCTTGTGCCTTGTTCGAGCCGGACACCTCAAAGTTCTGCTTGCTGCCTATTTCATTGGGCAGGAAAGCCGGGACACCCGTAAAGTCCAAGCCGCCGCTACCGGTCCGGTCCGTGTTGGTCGACACATTCTTGGCAGCGTTGGTGCGCTCCTGAATCATGATGGTGACAATATCGCCCACATTGCGGGGCCGTCTGTCCTCAAACAGCGGATAGTTGCCATACGCCGAGGGCTGGTAGATGGAGCCATTTGCCACCACAGCCGCAGGAATGGCGGGAGGCGGAGCCGCGGTCAAGGGGCCGGTGACTACATCTTCAGGGGGCACCAGCGCGCAACCGGACAAGACAAGCAGCGCACACAGGGCAAGACGGCTCAACAGAGCTTGGAACATTGTCACGATCTCTTCAGGTTTACAGCTGCGTCAGACGAGCCAGCATCTGGTCAGCGGTGGACACGGCCTTGCTATTGATTTCGTAGGCACGCTGGGCACTGATCATATTGACCAGCTCCTCGGCCACGTTGACGTTGGACGTTTCGTTGTACTTGTGCATGACCAGCCCTGCGCCATCCATACCTGGCTGCAGAAAGTTTGCGGCCCCCGACGCATCGGTTTCGATGTACAAGTTCTCGCCCATGCTTTGCAAACCGGCCGGGTTGACGAAGGTGCTCAGTTGCAGTTGCCCCACCTCCACACTGGCGCCCGCGGCACCGGGCTGAGTAACCGACACGGTCCCGTCGCGCCCAATGGTCAGTTCCAGGGCGTTATCCGGGATATTGATGGGAGGCTGAATGGGGTAGCCGCCGGCTGTCACCAGCTGACCATTCTGATCGCGTTGCAAACTGCCGTCACGCGTATAGGCGAAGGTGCCATCCGGCATTTCCACTTGCAAAAACCCACTGCCCTGAATGGCGATGTCCATATTGTGGCCGGTGTGCTTCATATCGCCCTGACTATGGATACGCTCCGTGGCCACCGTGCGCACGCCCGTACCGATCTGCAGACCCGTAGGCAACTGGTTGGCAGCGCCGACCTGAGCACCAGGCTGACGAAGGGTTTGGTACATCAGGTCTTCAAACACCGCACGGGTACGTTTGAAACCGGTGGTATTGACGTTGGCCAAGTTATTGGAAATGACATCCATATTGGTCTGCTGGGCTTCCAGACCGGTCTTGGCAATCCACAGAGAGCGAATCATGTGTGTGTAATCCTTGAAGCTAGCGCTCGCGTCATGCGCGAGGCTTAGCCATTAAATGAAAGTAGAGAGTTGGCCCGGTCCTCGCGTACGCCGGCGTCCTGGATGACCTTCATCTGGGTTTCAAAACGACGGGCATTGGCAATCATGGCCACCATCGCTTCAGCCGGGTTCACGTTGCTTTTTTCAATAAAGCCCGACACCATCCGCACCGACGGGTCCGCGGGAGCCGGTGCACCGCTGCTCATACGAAACAAACCATCCTGGCCCCGCAACAGGTCGGCGGCGGGTGGGTTGACCATTTTCAACTGCCCCATCACCTGAATGTCGCGCGGATTGTCGCCAGCTCCCAGGGCAGTCAACTGACCGTCGCTGGAAAAAGTGACGGTTCCCCGATCGGGAATCTCGATCGCCTGACCGTCGGCGCTCAGCACGGGCAAACCGGACTGCGTCACCAACTGGTTCTGGGCATTGACGACCAGATCGCCTGCCCGGGTATAGGCCTCCTGGCCATCAAGCGCACGAACGGCAAACCAGCCCTGACCTGCAATGGCCACATCCAGTGCATTACCGGTTTCGGCCATTGTGCCCGGTTGAAAACGACTGCCCGGCGTCACCGTGGCGGTGCCCACACGGGTCTGCGCACCGTCCTCACTGGTAACGGGCACCGAGCGGTAATACGCGAGCTGTTCGCGAAAACCGGACGTGTTCACATTGGCCAGATTGTTGGTGATGACGTCTTGCTGCTCCAGCGTGCGCTGAGCGCCATTCATGGCGGTATAAATCAGGCGATCCATGACAGCTCTTAACGCAGGTTGACCAGGGTTTGCAGAACCTGATCCTGTGTCTTGATGGTCTGGGCATTGGCCTGATAGGTGCGCTGGGCAATGATCATATTGACCAGTTCCTGACCCATGTCCACATTGGAGTCTTCCACGGCCTGACCCTTGATCGTGGCCAGCCCGTTCTCGCCAGGACGGCCCAGAATGGGTTGACCCGACGCGCCGGTCTCTGCCCAGGCGTTGCCGCCCACGGGGCTAAGGCCTTGCAAGTTGCTAAAGTCGGCCAGAACCAGCGAACCCAGGCGTTGAGTGACGCCGTTGGTGTAGGACGCCACCATGGTGCCGTCCTTGTCGATGTTCATGCCAGCGTATTCACCGGTGGCGTAGCCATCTTGGTAAGGCTTGCCTTTGGCGAACTCGCCACCGAACTGGGTCGTGCCGGTATAGCGCACATCAAAGACCAGATCGTCAGCTGGGGAGGCATTGCCGCCGGGGTTGGCCAAGGTCAGGTTGACCGTTGCAGGGGTCGGGCTGGTCAGCACCCCGGCGCCGTTGAAAGTCAGTGTCGCTTTGGCGGGCGACAAAGGCGTGCTGCCTTCCATGTAGTACACGTCCCATACACTTTCACCGCCCGCATTGGCAGGCCGCTTGACAAAGTACTGAGAGATTTCGTGACTGTTGCCCAGAGAGTCGTAAACAGAGTAGCTAAACGATTCGCTGTAGGTGGTGCTGTCTTTGGGGTCAAAGATATTGATGGGATTGCCATTGGCATCCTGGGCTGGAATTGCTTCGGCACCACCGGGCAGGTTGGGCTTGAAATCCAGGGACGTCGTGGCTTTGGGCGGCACGTTTGCCGATGGCACCTGCAAGCGCTCAAGCTGGCTGCTGCCCACGCCATAGCCGGTCAGGTAGTGGCCCTGGGCATTCACCAAATAGCCTGCCTTGTCGGGATAGAACTGGCCATTGCGCGAAAATAGCACGGCACCGTTGCTTTGCTCCAGACGGAACAGGCCATTGGCACCGTCAATGGCCATGTCAAACATATTGCCCGAGGAGCTGATGTTACCCACCGAAAAGCGCTGGCTGACGCGCGATACTTGCACGCCCAGACCGACGCGCGAGTTCGCGTAAACGTCCGCGAACTGCACACTCGACGCTTTATAGCCAACCGTTCCCGAGTTGGCGATATTGTTACCGATAGAATCCAGGTTCTGGGAGGCGGCGTTCAGGCCGCTCAATCCTTGTCCGAAGCTCATGAAATTTCCTTTTAATGTCGTGTTGGCCCAGCGCGCTCAAGAGGCCAGCAACGCTTACATAATTTTGCGTATATCCAGCAGGGAGAATGAACCTGCCAGACCCAGATCCAGCATCAGGCCGCTGGAGGTATAAGCCACACTATCGACCTTGCCGTGCGTCAATGGGCTGGCTGTCACCGCCGTGCCATCATTGCTGGCCAACACACTGACGGTGTAGGAACCGTCGGCCAGCGGGGAGCCCTGGTTGTCCAGGCCATCCCAGCTCAGCGAATACACCCCGGCCTCTTTGGGCCCCAGCTCGTACTCGCGCACCACCTTGCCACTGCTGTCTTTGATATGCACCAAGGTGGTACTGCTGCCACTGACCAGGTCAATCCCAAAAGGCATGGCAACTTTCTCGCCGTCCGGACTCGTGCCCAGGGACACTTTCGCACCTGGCACCAGCACCTGCTTGCCAATCAGGTTGGCAGCCTGCATGGACTGGCTGACATCCATCTGTCCGGCCACGGCCAGCAAGGTGTTGTTCAATTGCTGAATCCCGGCCACCGTGGACATTTGTGCCATCTGGCTGGTGACCTGGGCATTGTCCATGGGGTTAAGTGGGTCCTGATTGCGCAGCTGTGTAATCAGCATGGTCAGGAAACGGTCTTCCGTTTCGGCCATGGCGCTTTTGTTACGGGCATCTATCCCGGCCATCGCCCCGGCGGTGGGGTCCAGGGCACTGCGATCGTTGGTGACTGTGCTCATGCTCTCTCTTTGCGTAAACCGGTTTACTGGCCAATGGTCAGGGTGCGCAACATCAGGTTTTTGGAGGTGTTCACCACCTCTACATTGGCCTGATAGGAGCGCGACGCGGCCAGCATATTGACGGTCTCGGCCACCACATCCACATTGGGCAAGGTCACATAACCTTGGGCATCGGCATAGGGATTGCCGGGGTCGTACTGCAATCGACCCGGCGCATTGCTTTCCTGCACCCCCAGCACCTGCACGCCACCGACAGGACTGTTGCCCTGCGGAGTCATCTGAAACACGACCTGGCGAGCCTTGTATGGCTGACCATCGGGCCCGACCACGCTGTCGGCGTTAGCCAGGTTGCTGGCCGACACGTTCATGCGTTGGGACTGCGCTGTCAGGGCAGAGCCGGCAATCTGGAAAATACTGAAACTGGACATGAAGACTCGCTATTACTGTTGCAAGGCTGCCATCAAGCCTTTCAAACGCTGGGACGCCAGGTTGATGGTGCTTTGATAGTGCAAGGTGTTATCGGCAAACTGCATGCGCTCGACGTCCATCTCAACCGTATTGCCATCCAAAGATGGTTGTACGGGGACGCGGTAGAGCAGCTCGTCCGTGCTGGGCGGACGGCTGGCCTGGGCGGGTATGTGACGGACCGATGTCAGGGACAGGCTGGTATTGGGCAATGCCATCTGGCCCTGCCCCCCTAAAGCAGCTTTCAGGGTGGCCGTAAAGTCCATATCCCGTGCCTTGTAGTTGGGCGTGTCGGCGTTGGCAATATTGGAGGCCAGAACCTCTTGGCGCTGTTGGCGCACAGCCAGTGCCGTCTGGTAAAACTTCAGGTGCTCACCGATGCGATCAATCATGGAGTCAAGCCAATATTCTGTGTTCAAGTTCAAAATACAGTGAACGCGCGCACGCCTTTTCACCGACATGACAGAATGGTAGCCAGAGGCACGGCATCACAAACCCGGGAACAAAACGCAATTTATCGGCCAGTTCAGCTCTTGACCCGGCGGCTGAGCCCGTAAAATTCAGCCATGACCTTGTATAGACTCCTGCTTTGCGTATGTCTGTTCGCCCTGGGGGCGAGCGTGACTGCCCGCGCCCAGGAGCCGGCCAACGTACTCAGTGTGCAAGCCATGCAGGAGCAGGCGCAGGAGTTTTTACATAAACAGGCGCAGATGTATCCTGGTGTCGCCACGATCACGCTGGATACCTCGCGCCTTGACACTATGCCGGCCTGCGCCCAAAACCAGATCTTCCTGCCCAGCGGCCAGCGCCTGCGCTCGCGCATGAGCGTGGGCGTGCGCTGCCTGAGCCCGCACAGCTGGAGCACGTCGATAGGCGCCACGCTATCGATCCAGGGCAGCTATTACGTGAGCAGCCGGCGCATCAACCCAGGCGAGACCATTCAGCAAGATGATCTGGTCGAGCGCGAGGGGGACTTGCTGGCGCTGGCCAATGGCGTGGTCATTGATCCGGAGCGGATCATCGGCTATGTCGCCAGCCAGCGCATTCCGTTGGGCAATGCGATACGAGCCTCGGCGCTGCGCGATCCACAATCGGTAACACGCGGCCAAATGGTTCGCACCATTGCGCGCGGCATGGGCTTTGTCGCCAGTGGAGAGGGTCAGGCTCTGCAAAGCGGAGCACCGGGCACCCAAATTCAGATCAAGGCCAGTTCAGGGCAAATCATTTCGGCCACTGTCCTGGATGCCTCCACGGTCCAGGTCATTCTCTGAACGAAATCCGATGAGCATGCTAAAGTTTGCGTCCAGAGCGCCGTTACAAGATCAACGCAAAGAACAGGCCGCACGGAGAAAAACGTGAAGATCAGCCCCTCCTCCCTCAAGACACCTCTTGCTGAAACCTCTGCCACAGAACGCAGCACGGCTCCCAGTCGTGCACGCCAGGCATACAACAGCACCAGCACCAACGAAGTGGATTTCAGCGCCGCAGCCCGCCAGCTCAATTCGCTGCAAGACAGCAGCGCCGATGTGAACATGAAAAAAGTCGAGGCCTTGCGCCAGGCTATTGCCGCCGGCGAGCTCAAAATTGACACCAGCCGGATTGCCGACTCCCTGATCGCCTCCGTGCGCGATCTTCTCAAGTAACTCACCCCAAACGGCCATGCCTTTGCAAACCTGCCTTGCCGATCAACACCAAGCCCTGCTGGATTTCGAGCAGTTGCTGGTCGAAGAAAATACCTTGCTGCTGCGTCGCTTTGAGCCTCAGGAACTGGCCCAGATCACCTTGAGCAAGTACCAGTTGCTCGAACGCATTGAGCAACTGGAGCAGACCCGCGCCCAGCTGCTGCAAGCACGCGGACTGGAAAACAGCAATCAGGGCCTGCGCTACGCTGCCGAACAGGACGAGCTGGAACACGAGCTGGAGCAACTGATCGAGCTGAGCCAAAAAGTGCGCAACGCCAGCGACAACAATCGCATTTTGGTTGATACTTTTCTGGCCGACACCCAGCAAAACCTGGATGCGCTAGAAGCCTTCACGGGGCGCAATACGTTCTACGATGCGTCGGGCAAGACGCAAAATACGCAGTCCTCTTTAAGTCTGAAAGTCTGACACCTCGCCCTGACAGCCTGCGAACGTCCGGTCAGGGCAAACTCCACCTCCCCCAAAGACAAGTTACAGTGTGCCAGCGCTTCCTGCACAAGGCAGGAACTGCTCATGCATCATGCGCTCTGGCGGCGCAACGAGCTGCCCGAGCATCATCACAACGCATCTAACTGAGCGCCCGGCCATCTGCGACGACGCTAAACATAAAAAAAGCCTGCCGTTTGGCAGGCTTTTACACAGGGCTGGACGGCTGGACTTAACTCATCGCTTCTTTCAACACCAGCATCTTCACCAGCGCATCGACCGACTGACTGGACTTCAGCCCCGGTTTGCCCAGCAGGCGGGCACTCAGTTGCCGCACACCACGGTTGTCGGGGGCCTGCAGCAAGTCCCAGCAGGCCAGCGTTAACTGGGCGGCTGCCAGCAGATGAAGTTCTTCTTCAAACTCAGAGTGGCTGGCTGGCAAAATGCCGCGCACGGTGTTGAACAAGCGTGCCATTTCCTGCACTTCGCTACGCAGCATCATGTAGCAGGCCAGACTGGCCGGAGCGATCGGCTCGGCACCTGCATGTTGATGCATGAGCGCAAAACGGGTCTTCAACACCTTGCCATCATGCCGACGTACGGTACGCAGCACAATTAGATCCAGATGAACAGGCTCGCCCTGACGCTGGCGCAACTGCACCGGCTCAACGGCATACCACAGCGCGATTTCACTGAGCCTGACCCGGCCCAGTGTTTCAAGGTGCAGGCGAGCAGCCAGATCGGGAATGGCATGAAAGGCCAACTGTTTGCTCAGGGCATTCGGCGTGGTTTTACCGTCCTTGTGCCACAGGGAGGTCGCGCCGGGGATCAGCGCCAGCCAGTCTGCAGGCATGTCGGCCCACTGACGCCACATGGTGGGCGATCCGCCTTCAAAAATATGCAGCAGATTCACCGGCTGGGCCTGGGTGTTCAAAACCTGCATGGCCTGATTAAGCGCTTGTGTGGGACTGGGCCGTTCCATGCTGCGCACCCCACGTACATCCGACCACTGTGACGGTGTCTGACGCTGATAGTAGGGAACGCTGAGAGCCTGACCTTTGGGGCTGAACAGGAAACTGAACGAACACTGCTCCTGACTGCCTGCAGGCTGATGATCTGCGTGGATCACCAGCAAACGAGACACATCGCCTTCGCTCACTTCCTGACACGCGGCGCGCATCAAGCCTTCGGCTCGTTGTGCAGCAGCCCCATCCTGCACAGCAGCATGAGGGGCGTGCAAGTCACGCCAAAAGTCATAAGCTTCGGCGCAGGCCAATCGCTCGTCCAGATCAGCGGCGGCACGCCGTGCCTGCTCCAGGCCGACGGGGCCACCCGCCGAGGCAGCAGACAAAAGACGCGGCAAGACACGCGCCCGGCGCTCTTCCTCGGCCTGATGTTCCTGAGCGGACTGCCCGCCACTTTCCAGCAAGGCGGCCAGGTCGCCAGAGCTGGCCGCATACAGAGGGCGCTGACTTTCGCGAACCTGCAAGGCAGAATCGACCAGTTCACCCGCACTCATAAAGCGCAAGTCCTCGGGCACTTTCTGGCCATTGGACACATAATGGATTGGCAATTTGAAACGAATGGCTGTATCCAGGGGAGCACCCAGCTTGATGGCCTCATCCACTTTGGAGATGATGCAGCCGCTCAACGGCGTGCCGCCGTCCTGGGTATAGCTGCGGGCCACCTCATCCAAGGTATCCCCCTGGCTGGCGGCGTTAAGCACCAGCAGGCGCTGTACGCGGCGACCGGCACCTGCCAGCAAAGCGGCCTGTTCGCGCACATAGCGATCCCGCTGGCTGATCCCCATATTGTCGATCAGGATCACCTGATCGGGCCGCACGCCCAGCATCACGCTGCGCAACTGCGCCACATCCTGAACAATATGTACGGCCACTCGCATGAGGTCGCCATAAATCTTTAATTGTTCATGAGCACCAATCCGATAGGTGTCCGTGGTCAGCAAAACCACTTTATCCGGGCCGAAACGACGTACGGCGCGGGCCGCCAGCTTTGCCAGCGTGGTGGTCTTGCCCACCCCCGTAGGACCGACCAGCGCCAGGGCCAGCCCCGGCTGCCACAGGGAATCCTCAGCCCGCAACACGGGCAAATGGGTTTCCAGTTCGGTACGCACCCACTGCAAGGCAGCACGCGCGCCCAGCTCGGGCGGCAGGCGCTTGAGCAGCGCACGCAATAACGCGGTGCTAAAACCCTGCGACAACAGGCTCTGGAACAGATTGACCGCAACCGGAGAGCGGCGCATCTGATGGCTCCAGACCAGATCATCCATCCGGCCTTCCAAGGCACCGCGCAACGCACCGATTGCCCCCATCACATTGTCGGCAGCCGGTGGCGCAGCCATGTCCTGCTGACGTATGCCCGCTGCCTGATGCGCTGTGCCCGTGGGCATGGGCGCACGCTCGGCCGTAGCACCGGGAACCGAGCTGGAATCCGTGGCCAGAATTTCCACCCCGCCATTGACTCGACGGTTGGACACAATCAATGCATCCGGGCCTAAAGCAAGGCGCACCTGACGCATGGCCTCACGACTGGTACTGCCAAAAAAGCGACTTATATTCATTCAGACTGACCAATAATGGTGGTGACCCGAAGAATGCGTTCTTCAGGAATTTCAGCGTTAGACAAGACACCCAACTGGGGAATGTGGTGACGCAGGAAACGAGACAGGGTCGCCCGCAAAATGGGCGGCACAACCAGCACGGGTGGGTCGCCATGCTCTTCCTGGAACTGGGCGGCCCGCATGGTATCGGTCAGCACCGACTCGGCCAGACCGGGCTCCAGAGCGCCGCTGCTGGTCAAGGCCTGCGTCATGACACGCTCCAGACGCGCATCCAAGCCAATCACGCGCAGTTCGCCCTCGCCGGGGAACCACTGTTGTACGATGGCCCGGCCCAGCGCCACCCGCAAAACGGCCAGAAGCTCGCCTGCCTCTTGCCCGGGCTGGACGGCACCGGGAGCCAGAATGCGCGGCGCATGTTCGGCCAAGGTCTCCACAATGCTGCGCATATCGCGAATCGGCACATCTTCCGCCAGCAGACCTCGCAAGACCTTGAGCAAAAGGCTAAGAGACAGGGTCTGGGGCACAAAATCCTCGACCAGCTTGGGAGCCTCGCGCCCCACATGGTCGAGCAGTTGCTGCACTTCCTGACGGCCCAGCAATTCAGCCCCGTGGCGATGCAGTAAATGATTGATGTGCGTGGCAATCACCGTGCTGGCATCGACCACGGTATAGCCCGCAATCTGGGCCTGTTCACGCATACTCACGTCAACCCACACAGCGGGCAGACCAAAGGCCGGATCGCTGGTCGGGGTGCCCGGCAGCTTCATGGTGACACCGCCAGGATCGATGGCCAGCCACTGGCCCGGCGTGGCGGTACCGCGCCCGATCTCCACACCGGCCAACAAAATGCGGTAATCATTGGGCTTGAGTTCAAGGTTGTCCCGGATATGAACGACGGGCGGCAAAAAGCCCACTTCCTGCGCAAACTTCTTACGCAAACTGCGGATACGGTGCAGCAACTCACCGTTTTGAGCGTGGTCCACCAGCGAGATCAGGCGATAGCCCACTTCCAGCCCCAAGGGGTCGACCATGGACACATCATTCCAGCTGGCTTCGCTGGCCGCTGAATCGGCTGCCGCCAAGACCTCATCATTGGGTTCACTGGTCTGCTGTGCCTGTTCTGCCTGATGTTTCTGCATCAGCCAGGCCCCCGCTCCCAGAATGGCCGCCAACAACAGAAACACCAGATTGGGCATGCCGGGAATCAAACCCATCAAGCCCAGAATCCCGGCAGTGATATACAGCACCATGGGATTGCGGAAAAGCTGGTTGACCATCTGCTGGCCCACATCCTCATCAGTGGCCACCCGCGAGACCACGACCCCGGCCGCCGTGGAGATAATCAGGGCGGGAATCTGCGCGACCAGCCCGTCACCAATGGTGAGCAAGGTATACACATGGCCGGCTTCCGAGAAAGACAGGCCGTGCTGCAGCACGCCGATAACCAGTCCGCCGATGACGTTGATGACCATGATCAGCAGACCGGCCACCGCATCACCGCGCACAAACTTGCTGGCACCATCCATGGAACCGTAGAACTCGGCCTCCTGCGAGACTTCCGCCCGGCGACGTCGCGCATCTTCCTCGCCAATCAGACCGGCATTCAGATCCGCATCAATGGCCATTTGCTTGCCCGGCAGGGCATCCAGGGTAAAGCGGGCTCCCACTTCGGCAATACGGCCCGCACCCTTGGTAATCACCACAAAGTTGATGATGACCAGAATCACGAACACGATCAGACCCACGGCAAAATTGCCGCCGACCAGAAAGTGACCAAAGGCCTCAATCACCTGCCCCGCCGCATCCGGTCCTTTATGACCGTTCATCAGCACCACCCGCGTGGAGGCCACGTTCAGGGCCAGACGCAACAAGGTGGCAAACAGCAGCACCGCCGGAAAAGCCGCAAAATCTAAGGGCTTTTTGGTAAACATGGCCACCAGCAAAATCATGACGGCCAGGGCGATATTAAAGGTAAACAGCAGGTCCAGCAGAAACGGCGGCAAGGGCAGAATCATCATGGCCATCACCATGAGAATCAGCACCGGGCCGGCGAGAAGCCGGGCGTGTTGTCCCCCGTTTTGTTTCAGTAAGGCAAAAAAATTGTTCATTGCTTTTAATGTTTGCGCGAACGCAGTGGACCTTCATCCATGCCCGTGGGCACGTTCAGTCGGGTGGGCATGATCGGACGTTCGCCCTGCCCCTTGTTCCAGTTACGAAGCTGATAGACCCAGGCCAGCACCTCGGCCACCGCCGAGTACAGGTCCACAGGAATCTCACGCTCCAGCTCAACATTGAAATACAAGGCTCGCGCCAGCGCGGGTGCTTCCAGCATCGCCACCTTATGCTCTGCCGCCAGCCCGCGAATCTTGGCGGCGATCAGGCCCGTTCCTTTGGCCACCACGCGTGGCGCGCCACCTTTGCCATCCTGGTACTTCAGCGCGACCGCATAATGCGTGGGGTTGGTGACCACCACATCGGCGCCCGGCACCTGGGACATCATGCGCGAACGCGCCATGGACCGCTGCTGCTGCCGGATGCGCCCTTTGACATGCGGATCGCCCTCACTTTCCTTATGTTCTTCCTTTACGTCCTGACGCGACATGCGCAGCTTCTTATAAAAGCTCCACAGCTGCCAGGGCGCGTCAATCAACACAATCACCAGCAGGCTGGCGGCAATCAGGGCGCAACACTTGATGATCAAGGTCATTCCCGTGGCGATGGCCGCTGTGGGATGCACATACATCAGTGCTGTCATCTGCTCGCGCTCGGTCCAAATGACATAGACCGCCACGGAGCCGACCAGACCCGCTTTGGCCAGGGTCTTGATCAGTTCAATCACCGTTTGCATGGAAAACATGCGCTTGATGCCCTTGGCCGGATTCATGCGTTCGAACTTGGGTTGCAGCGCCTTGCCGCTAAAACTCATCCCACCCAGTGCAATGGAGGCCAGTATCGCGACAAGCACCAGCAGTGCAAACAAGGGCGCCAGCCCCTTGAGTGCTTCGCCAGCCAGCCCCGCCGCCTGGACCACCATGGCATTGGGGTCATGGGCGACACGGGGATCGAACCAGACGCTGCGCCGCACGATACCGCCGAAGGTTTCATACAGATACGCAGCCCCGACCCAGATTCCACCAATGCCGGCCAGCAGCATCAAAAACGTGGTCAGCTCTCTGGAACGGGCCACCTGCCCTTCTTCCCGCGCCTTTTCCAGGCGCCGGGGCGAGGCCGGTTCTGTTTTTTCGAGATCGCTGTCTTCTGCCATGGACTGCCAAGACGCAGGAATTGAAGGAATGAATCAGGCGCCCAGCACAAATGTCGCGCTCGCACTACAGGTCGCGGGGTCATTCTAAAAGAGCACCGCCGCTCTGATAGCGCGGAGAAAGCCCGATAAAAGCAGGCTGTTCCCCACAAGCAAAAAGGCGCTGCAGTGCGCAGCGCCTTTTTAATGTCGACACAAGCCGTCTCGAAGGGACAGGTTCAAAAGCCCAGATTGGCCAGCAAATCGTCCACCTGATCCTGGCTGGTGACCACTTCCGAGGCCACCGGCGAGACCACTGGACCATTGATAAGGCTTTGAGTTTCTTCGCGTTTTTCCGTGGGCACATTGTCGACCAGCACCTGGACCAGCTCGGTCTCGATGGTGCCGACCACGCCCAGCATGCGCGTGATCACCTGCCCGGTCAGATCCTGAAAATCCTGGGCCATGATGATCTCCAGCAGGTTGTCCTGGGTCTGCTGGGCCTTGACGGGCACATCGCGCAAAAAGCCACGCGTGCGCTTGACTAGCTCGCGGGCCTGATCCTGGTCCAGGGGCTGCTCAAACCATTGCTCCCATTCCACATCGAGCGCCTGGGCGTCGGCTTGCAAAGACTCTTGCAAAGGACGCACCTGCTCGGCAGCATTGAGCACCCGGTTGGCGGCTTGCTCGGTCATGCGAGCCACATAGTGCAGACGATCGCGGGCATCCGGAATCGCGTGCGCGGCATCTTTGATGGCTTGATCCAGACCCAGTTCGCGCATGCTTTCCCGCAGCAGGCGGGTCAGATTGGCGATGCGGTAGACCAGATCAACCGGTACGCTTTGGGAATCAGGATGAGTCGGTGTTTGCTGTGGGTCCATGACGTACTCCGTATTAACCGCCCATTTTCTCGAAGATCTTGTTCAGCTTTTCTTCCAGCGTTGCGGCGGTAAAGGGTTTGACCACGTAGCCATTGGCCCCTGCCTGGGCGGCGGCAATAATGTTTTCTTTCTTGGCTTCAGCCGTCACCATGAGCACCGGCAACGAAGCCAGGTTCGCATCAGCGCGAATCTGTTTGAGCATCTCCAGCCCGTCCAGATTGGGCATGTTCCAGTCCGAGACCACAAACTCAAAATTGCCATTACGCAATTTCTCCAGGCCCATCTGGCCATCTTCAGCTTCATCCACATTCTCGTATCCCAGATCCTTGAGCAGGTTCTTGATGATCCGGCGCATGGTAGGAAAGTCATCGACGACGAGAATCTTTATATTTTTTTGTACCATTTACATTCTCCAAATGAGTAGCATGCCAGTGCGTTCAGGCCCGTTTATACACGGTGCCCAAAGGCCCCCACACTGGCTAGAATTCGTTCGCTGATCTGCCCCAACGGCAAGGCGATATCCGTTGCGCCAATTTGCAAGGCTTCACGCGGCATGCCAAAGACCACACTGGTGGCCTCATCCTGGGCAAAGGTCAAGGCTCCTGCCTGTCTCATGGCCAGCAGGCCTTGTGCGCCATCCTTGCCCATGCCGGTCAGAATCACCCCCACGGCATTGCGTCCGGCCAGCTCGGCAGCAGAGTGAAACAGGACATCGACCGAAGGCCGATGACGATTGACCGGTTCGCTATCGACCAGCTTGACCACATAATTGGCCCCTGAACGGGCCAGCTTCATGTGAGCGACCCCGCCTGGAGCCAGATACACGTGGCCGGGCAGCACGCGTTGACCGTCCTCAGCCTCATGCACCTGCATGGAGCACAAGCCATCGAGTCGGTTCACAAACGAGCGTGTGAAACCGGCAGGCATATGTTGGGTAATCATGATGGCCGGACAATTGGCCGGCAAGGGCTCAAGCACTTGGCGGATGGCTTCCGTGCCACCCGTGGAGGCGCCAATCATGATCAGTTTTTCAGTCGTTGAAAAATTATGCGTCAGGCGGCGCGCCGGGGCCGCGCCTGGCACGGCCGGAACAGCACGGCGCGGACGGGCAATGGAGGCCGCACGGATCTTGTCGGCAATCAGGTCCGAGTAATCGAGCAGGCCATCGCGCAGGCCCAGCTTGGGCTTGGTCACAAAGTCCACGGCGCCCAGCTCCAGTGCACGCAAGGTGACATCCGAATTGCGCTCGGTCAGCGAAGAGACCATCACGACCGGCATCGGACGCAAGCGCATCAGGCGCTCCAGAAAATCCAGGCCGTCCATGCGAGGCATCTCCACATCCAGCGTCAGGACATCTGGATTGTGTTCTTTGATCAGCTCGCGCGCCACCAGCGGGTCCGGGGCTACCGCCACCACTTCCATATCCGCATGACTGTTGATAATTTCCACCATCAGGCTGCGCACCAGGGCGGAATCGTCTACACACAAAACTCGAATTTTCTTCATGCTACTCATAATCCCGATTTCAAGCGCCGACAGAGCCTGGCGCTTGGCAAGAGGCGGTCAGGCCCTAATTGCGGACATATACCGTCTGACCAAGCAGGCGAAATGCCTTGGTCAGGTAAGAGAAATTCTCCGAATGCCCGACAAACAGCAGGCCGCCCGGTTTGGTCACGGCGGCAAATCGCTCCAGAATGCGCGTCTGGTCATCCCGATCAAAATAAATCATGGTGTTTCGACAGAAGATCACATCAAAACGACTGGACGAGGGCCAGGTTGGCCCCACCAGGTTGAACTCCTCGAACTCCACCATGTTGCGCAACACGGGCTTAACCCGTGCCAGCCCTTTGCGCGCGCCCACGCCGCGCTGAAAATAGCGGGGCAACCAGAGATCGGGCACAGGCTGGATGCGCTCCAGGGTGTAGACCCCCTGCCGGGCCTTGTCCAGGGCAGCCGAGTCAATATCGCTGGCCAGGATGGACACGTTGACATCAGGCGAGGGGCAGTGCTCGCGCACAGTCATGGCAATCGAATATGCCTCCTCGCCGGTCGAGGCCGCACTGCACCAGATATCCAGCGGCTTGCCGCGTGTGCTGACAAATTTGCCCAGAATATCGAAGTGATGCTGCTCGCGAAAAAACGCAGTGTGATTGATGGTGAAAGCGTTAACAAAATCCTGCCATTCCTGGCTGTGCGTGTCCTGCTCCAGAACGTCCAGGTACTGACGCACTTCCCGCAACCCCGCACCTTGGCTGCGCATGCCCAACGTGCGGGCCACCATGTCTTCTTTGTGGGTACCTAAGATGATGCCCGCATACGACTTGAGCAAGCGCGCGGCTCGCTCACAGTCGGCCCTCGAGGCTTGCGGGATCGAGGGCAATGTATAAACAAAAGGTTCCACAGATGTGCTCATATCGCTACAGGCTGGCCAAGGTCCCGCTAAAAGGCCCCGTCGACAGACGCTCGGTGGAACGCAAACGCTCCGGTCCGGACGACTCAAACGGATCATCAATAATGTCGTGCGCGCTCACCTTGAACGCCGACACCGCATCGGACAGACGGGTGGCCTGATCCTGCAAAGACCCGGCCGCTGCGCTCGCCTGCTCCACCAGAGCCGCGTTTTGCTGCACAACCACATCCATTTGTGCAACCGCCCGGTTTACCTGCTCAATCCCCTCGGACTGCTCGTTCGAGGCGGAAGAAATTTCTGCCATGATGGTGGTCACGCTCTGTACCGAACTGACCACTTCCATCACCACCTTGCCCGCCTCATCCACCTGGCGGGTCCCTTCCTTGACCTTGGCCAGCGACTGCTCGATCAAACCCTTGATCTCGCGGGCGGCCTGCGCACTGCGCTGCGCCAAGCTACGCACTTCCCCGGCCACCACGGCAAAACCCTTGCCCTGCTCGCCGGCGCGCGCTGCTTCCACGGCAGCGTTCAAGGCCAGGATATTGGTCTGGAAAGCAATGCCGTCAATCACGTTCACAATCTGCGCGATCTGCCCCGAACTGGCAGACAGATCCTCCATGGTCTGCACCACGGTAGAGACCGCCTGACCGCCACGCAGCGCCACTTCCGATGCGTTCTTGGCAACCTTGTCGGCCTGCTGGGCATTATCGGAGTTCTGGCGAACCGTACTGGCCAATTGCTCCATGCTGGCCGCCGTCTCCTGCAAGGAGGCAGCCTGCTCTTCCGTGCGACTGCTCAGATCCGTATTGCCCACATAAATCTCATGTGAGCCAAAGGTAATCTCCTCCACCCCCTGGCGCACGGTCTGCACCATCGACTGCAGGCTGTTTTGCATACGGCGGACCGCATCGTAGAGCACGCCGATCTCATTGGTGGACTTGACCTCTACACGCTGGGTCAGGTCACCACTGGCAATCCGGTCAAAATGTTCTCCAGCCTGACGCAGGGGACGCAGCACCATGCGATTCAAGAACACATACACCGCCAGGGAAATAAACAGACACAGCACCATGGCCAGTCCGACCAGACGGATTACCAGGTTGTATTGCTCGTTCTCTTTCTGGTACTGGGTATCAATCGAGCGCTGCTGAGCCTCTTGCAAGGAGTTCAAGGCGCTGTACAGATCTTCTTCCAGGAACTTGGTGGTCGTGGCGACATAACTGCGAAAACCTGCAATATCGCCCTGCTCCAGATAGGCAATCAAAGGCAGCACCCCGCCTTGCATCAGCGACATGAATGCCGCATCTACACGCTGATAATAGTCATTGGTGCCTTCCAGCTGCGTGGCCACGCCCTGATACTCAAAAAACGCTTCCTGGGCACGCTCGAACTGCTTGCGCGTCGCCTCCAGCGCATCACGGGTTGCCGAACTGATCGCTGAGGTTTCAGGCGCCGCATCGCTCCACTCGGCCATCAGGTCCTGGTTTTGCAGATCGTTGCTGACCACATAGCTGATGGCCGCTCGTCCAATCAGGGTTTGGGTCTCTTTGTAGTGCTCGATCGCCTGATACATGGCCGAGCCTACCCGCTGGTTGACCACGATGCTTTGCAGCGCACCGTTATTGGCACGCAGGGACAAAATCCCCAAAGCCGCGCCCGCCACCAGCATTGCCAGAAAAAACACCAGTACCAGAATCAGACTGGTCCGCACCTTCAGATTGGCCAAACGTAATCCATCCAGCATCGCAAGCACCTTGTCTAGAGTAGATCAGAACATCAGAGGCGCTTGTGACGCCTCCCCCGACCCGAACAATCCTTGAAGGACCTGCTCAACAGGCCCCGCTTTGCAAGTCTTTGCAGACTCGGGTGATCAGGCCACCGCGCTATCGACCAGTGCCATCTCTTCGCTGGTCATGAGTTTTTCAATATCCACCAAAATCAGCATGCGTTCACCCAGCGTGCCGATCCCGGTCAGGTACTCGGTCGAGAAAGCTGTGCCAAAGCTGGGGGCGGCACTGATCTGGGACGACTGCAAAACCAGCACGTCCGAGACCCCATCCACCACCACACCTGCTACGCGGTCGTGCAGATTCAGAATCACCACCACGGTCTGGTGGTCGTACTCCACCCGCTCCATGTTAAAGCGCACCCGCAAGTCGGCGATAGGCACAATCACACCGCGCAGATTGGTGACACCCTTGATGAAGTTGGGCACGTTGGCAATACGCGTTACGGTCTGAGAGTCGTAGCCGCGTATTTCCTGAACTTTCAGAATATCGATGCCGTATTCCTGGTCGCCCAGAGTAAATACCAGATACTCCTTGCCGCCAGCCTCGGCAGCTTCGGAGTGGGAAGTAAAGTCGTTGGACATAAAGATCTCCGAATAATCAGGCCCACGTCGAGGCGGGGTCCCGCGCCAGACGTTGCAAGGCAAAAACATCAACAATCAGGGCTACGCTGCCATCGCCCAAAATGGTGGCAGCGGAAATACCCGGAATTTTTCTATAGTTGGCTTCCAGGTTCTTGACCACGACTTGATGCTGCCCGATCAGGTGATCGACCAGCAAGGCAAAGCGCATGTCTTCAGCCTGCAAGATAACGGCAATCGCGCGCGTCACATCGGTCTCGGCCCCCTCAACCGAGAAGATGTCACGCAAGGAAATCAGGGGCAGATACTCGCCACGCACAAACATGACGTGATCGGTATCGGTTACGCGGCGCAACTGCTCTTCAGTAGGCTGCATGGATTCGGTTACATGAGCCAGCGGCAGGATGAACACTTCATTGCCCACCTGTACCGACATGCCGTCCAGAATCGCCAGCGTCAGCGGCAGAACAATACGGGTGGTCGTTCCCTTGCCCGCACGCGAGTACAGCTGCACATGGCCACCCATGCTTTGAATATTGCGTCGCACCACGTCCATGCCCACGCCACGCCCGGAAATTTCCGTAACCTTGTCGGCGGTGGAAAAACCGGGGGCAAAGATCAGTTGCCAGACTTCGTCGTCCGGCATGCTCTCGGTTACCGGCAGGCCCGAGGACATGGCTTTCTTCAGAATACGTTCGCGGTTCAGGCCGGCACCATCATCCACCACTTCAATAATGATGTGGCCACCCTGATGCTGGGCTGACAAGGTCAGCACGCCCTCTTCTTCCTTGCCCGCTGCCAGCCGATCCTCGGGCATTTCAATGCCGTGGTCGATACTGTTGCGCACCAGGTGAGTCAGCGGGTCGATAATGCGTTCGATCAGGCTCTTGTCCAGCTCGGTGGCCTGCCCCTTGGTGACCAGACGAATCTTCTTGTTCATGCGTGCGGCACTTTCACGCACCACGCGCGGAAAGCGGCTGAACACATAGTCCATGGGCATCATGCGAATGGACATGACCGACTCTTGCAGATCACGCGCATTGCGCTCGAGCTGCTCGATACCGTTGAGCAAACGGTCGTGCACCACCGGGTCCAGCGTAGAGGCCGTCTGCACCAACATGGCTTGCGTGATGACCAGTTCGCCCACCAGATTGATGATCTGGTCGACCTTCTCCACGCCCACACGAATGGTGCCGGACTCCTTGGGTGCTGCCGCCTTGGCGGGTTTGTCGGCCGCTTTGGGAGCAGCAGGAACCGTCGTTGCCGTTTTCTCAGGCTCAGCGGCAACCGGAGCCGCTGCGGGCGCCGGAGCGGCCGGCGCGACAGCGGGGGCTGCAGGCTCGACAACCACTGCAGCCGCGGGAACCACGGCGGGTGCCGCAGTGGACGCAGACGTCACCGCTTGCCCAGGCGCGGCGGCCGGTTTTACCGACACCTGATCGGCATTCAGAATAAAGCAGCACACGGCCAGGATATCGTCAGCCGAACCCGTGGTTTCCACCCAGATATCCAGGCGATCACCTTCGCGAGTTTGATGGACGATGGTGCCCATCAACTCCATTTCCTGTTGCAAGGCCTCGGCATCCTTATCCGAGACCGGCCCCATGGACACCCACAGCGGCAAGCCTTCCGTATTGGCGGCCGGTTCCGGCTCGGGCTCTGCTTCGGCTTCAGCTTGCAAAATCGCTTCTGCGCCTTTCGTGTCCGTTGCCAGAATGCCCTTTTGTTCCAGGGCCAGTTGCCTTAACTGCGCGCAGATGCGAGTGTAGGCTTCCTCGTCAGGCTCCTGTTCCTCGCGGTAGGCATTGACTTGTCCGGTTAGCACGTCCTTGGTTTCCAGAAAGAGGTCAATCATGTCCTTGCGCAATTGCATCTCGCCATTACGGACCAGATCGAGCAGATTTTCGAGTAAATGAGTCGTCTCAGCCAACTGACCGAAACAGCCAAACGTGCCCGCCCCACCCTTGATGGAGTGCGCGGCCCGAAAGATGGCATTGAGCTGGTCACGATCTGGCTCATCCAGATCCAGCTCCAGCAGCAAGCGCTCCATGTCCGCCAGCAACTCATCGGCTTCATCGAAAAAGGTTTCGTAAAACTGACTCAGATCCACGCCGGAGCTCATGAACACTTCCTTCTTGGTTATGGCTTAGAACAACAAAACAAAAAGCACAGCCCAAACCCGTGGGCCATCCGGGCCTGAAAACAGGTCCTAAGGCACTACCGGCAAAGCAGAAGGCATGGCAGGCAAACCGGGAATATGAATACTGATTGGCCCGTCGGTCTCCTGCATGGCTTCGCGCAAATCAAACTCTTGCGAACCACTTGCCGCCTGCTCGTCCATGCGTCGTTCCGCCCGGCTATTGAGCACGAGCAGGCTGATACGCCGATTTACGGCTGCGGCGGGGTTATCTTTAACCAGGCTGACAGTATCGGCCAAACCCAGCACCTGCTTGACCTTGGCCTCGGCCAGACCGCCGGCCACCAGCTCCTGGCGAGCCGCATTGGCCCGATCAGCGGACAGTTCCCAGTTGCTGTAGAGGCGCTCGCCACTGGCGTAAGGCAGCGAATCGGTATGACCGGAAATCAGAATGCGGTTGGGCATTTCGTTGAGCGGGGCGCTAAGCGAGCGCAAAATCGCCCGCATATAGATCTGCACATGCGCACTGCCTGTGGAAAACATGGGGCGGCTTTGGCGGTCAATGATCTGAATGCGCAAACCGTCCTGAGTCATGTCCAGCAGCAATTGCGGACGAAACTCGCTCAAGACCGGATCGATGCGGATCAACTCCTCCAGAGCGGACTTCAAATCTTCCAGACGCTCGACATCCTGACGGTCGTCTGCCGCTTGGCTGGAGTTGACTCCAGAATGGGGGTTGGGAACCAGACTGGGCTGACCGCCTGGAATCACACTGCGTGAATAGTCGGCCTGATAACCGCCTGAGATCGCATCCATCAAGGGCATGCGAAAATAATCGGCGATTTCCTTCAAGTCCTGCTTGGGAACCAGCGAAAGAATCCACATCACCAGGAAAAAGGCCATCATCGCCGTCATGAAGTCGGCATAGGCAATTTTCCAGCTGCCGCCATGGTGTTCGGCATGGGCCATCTTCTTGCGACGGATGACCACGCGATCCTTGTGATTGCTCATGAACGCATCCGCTTAGGCTTTGCGACCGCCACCCGAACGGGCCTGACGGACATGCTCTTCCAGTTCCTGGAACGAAGGGCGATCGGAGGAAAACAGCACCTTGCGACCAAACTCCACCGCCAACTGGGGAGGGTAGCCGTTCAGGTTGGCCAGCAAGGTCACCTTGATGCATTCAAGCACCTTGACCGAATCCGAAGTGCGGCGTTCGATGGTCGCGGCCAAAGGAGCCACAAAACCATAAGCGAGCAAAATACCCAGAAACGTCCCGACCATAGCCTTGGAGATCAGATCGGCCAACACAGCAGGCGGCTGATCCACCGATGCCAGGGCTTTCACCACGCCAAGCACTGCCGCCACAATCCCGAAGGCGGGCAAGGCATCGGAGACCTCTCGCAAGGCGCGCGCGGGCACATTGCGCTCGTGCTGGTGGGTTTCAATATCCTGATCCATCAGGGTTTCGATCTCAAACGAGCTCATATTGCCGCTGATCATCAAACGCAAGTAATCGGACACAAAGTTCATCAAGGCCGGATCTTTCACCACATTGGGGTAATCGGCGAAGATGGGACTTTGTTCAGGGTTTTCGATATCGGCCTCGATGGACATCATGCCATCGCGACGAGCCTTGTTCAGCAGTACGGACAGCATGCCCATCAACTGCATGTACAACTGCTTGTTGTAGGGGCTGCTGCGAAAGGCAATCGGCAAGGCTTTGGCCAGCAGCTTGATGGACTTGCCACTGTTGGACGCAAAATAGGCCCCCAGGGCCGCGCCACCAATCAGCAGTAATTCAAAAGGCTGGTAGAGCGCACCCAAATGCCCGCCCAGCCCTACAAAGCTCCCGAAAACGGAGACGAAAACAATGATATATCCAAGGATAATAAGCACGGATACGCCTTCTTCAAATACACGCTGCTAATGATGGCGGCAAGCAACCGGGCTAAAACGACACGTTAACGGCCTTTTTCCAGCCTAGATCAACGCTTCCGGTTGCCTTGACACATTCAGATTGGTATCAGATCCACATCAAAAACCAGCATCCATCCGGCTTTGCTGCATACTGACGACAAAAGCTATTGCTAAACGGGCACGTCTGCCTGAACGGCGACGTGCCCCGAGACCCCGGCTTGCGGCTCTCTGGTCGAGTCGGATTTTCGACTTTTGCCGGCAGGCGATTTCGCTGTGCTGCGCGCCTTGCTGGCACGCGTCTTGCCAGCTCGCGGAGGCGGGCGACAAATAGCGCAAATAAAGCCGGCTTCGGGATCGTGCGCATGGGCCACAAACCCCCCCTTGCAGCGCTCGCATTGGGACAACTGCAACAGGCCACTATCAAAAAAGCGCAACAGCATCCAGGCGCGGGTGAAGCTCAGCACCGGTTCTTCATCTGGCCCCACATCCAGACGACCTGCCGAAGACTGCTCCAGATACAGGCGATACGCCTCGACCAGCGCACGGCTTTTGTCGCAAGGCGTATGCAAGGCCATGAACTGGTAAATGCTGTAGAACAGACTGGAATGAATATTGGGCAGCCAGGTCATGAACCAGTCAACCGAAAAAGGCAGCATGCCTTTAGGCGGCGAGCAGCCTTTGACTTCGCGGTACAAACGGGCCAGCCGGTCGTAACTTAACGATGTTTCTGCTTGCAGAACCTGCAAGCGCGCCCCCAGCTCAATCATGTCGGAAGCAAGCCCAATTTCCTGGGCCTCTTTGGCGACGCTTTTTATAGCCATAGTTCTTGATGTAATAAGTTCGGGACTGGCTCAGCCAGCCTGTTCTGCCGTCGCCCGCTGGGACAGGAGAATGGTGGAGTGAGCCTGCTGCAATACCCCTCCCAGCACATTCTGCGTCAACGTGGTGAGCAGGTCGTAGTCGTTGAAGCGAAAGCCGCAAATCAACGAGCTGGAGCTGGCCAGTTTGACCAGTTGGGCCGGTGACAGACGCAACAAAGTCTCTGCCACATCGGTGTCGAAGCCCAAACGGAACATACCTGCCGAAAAATTCTCCCGCAGCAGACGCTGCGCGAGTAACAAGTACGACAAATTGACTTCCTGAATATCATTCAGCAGCGAATTTTCCGATACGGGCATGTCAGCCATCCTTGTAAATCTGTTAATCAGCTAGTTTCTTGTAACAAAACACATTTAAAACATATAAAGTTACATAAATATGTATCATGCCTGGCAATCTATTGCGTGAATATATTTTTTACATTATCGACGCTTCTGACACACACTGTCTATAAATGCTCTTAAAACATATAAAACGTCGTATATATGCAATAAATGCATCAAGGCACAGCAGAATATTATCAGATGCTCACTTAATGTTGTAGATATAAACTAGATGTAACATGACAAAAATCAAAACGCTTGTATCAAAAATATGTTTTGTTGCAGATATTGGTCATTAATTAATGCATATTTCGACGATCCCTCTCAGGCTTGGCCTAAAAAGCGACGAAATATCGGATAATCTGCGAGTAGCCCCCCTGCCCGCTGCGCCCTCATCCGTTTTGTAACAGCCCATGGTTCCTGCTGCTTTTACGCAACGTCTGTTCGCCTTATGCCTGAGTTTGGTGCTGGCGGCATGCGCCCATAGCCCCTCCTCCCGTCTCCCTACGGGGCAATCCATCAGCCTGGATAATCAGCGTCGCTCGGCCGTCGTCCTGTCGGCGCTGACCCTGCTGGAGACGCCCTACCGTTACGGAGGCCGTGAACCCTCCACCGGTTTTGATTGCAGCGGACTGGTGCACTATGTCTTTAGCCAGGAATCGAGCTCCCCCATTCCGCGCCGCACCCGCGATCAGGCCAGCGTTGCCCGTCGCGTCAGCCGGGCACAACTGCGCCCCGGTGATCTGGTGTTTTTCAACACGCTGGGCACACCCAACTCACATGTAGGCATTTATATCGGCAAGCAACAGTTCATCAACGCCCCCTCCAGTGGGGGGCGGGTACGGATTGATTCGCTTGATAATCCCTATTTCGCCAAACGCTTTGAAACCGCCCGCACCTTTTTTGATTGATGCCCCGGCAAGCCGACATAAAAAAGAGCCTTGGTCAGCAAGGCTCTTTTTTCATTGACGTTCTCTCAGGCAAGGGCCTGTCAGCAGCAGAACAGGAGCTTATGACGTGGGCACCGTGGCGTATTGCTCGGCCAACTGAAAAAAGGCATCCAATTCCGGCGAACGCCCTGTTTCTTCCAGCATAATCGCCGCCACCGCCGGGGCGATCGACTGCGCCAGACGTGCGTCCAGAAACAAAAGACGCGAACGACGGGCCAGCACATCCTCAACCGTCCGGGCATATTCAAAGCGACAGGCAAAGCGCACCATGGCGACGCTCAAACCAGGAGCCAGCTCCTGATCGGCTCCCGGCAGCGTCTGCACCCAATCGGCCTCGCTGCCATAGGCATCCAAGCCGGGCGTACGGCCCAAAACGCGCCGATCCCCCACATAGGAAGCGCCCACCAGACGCTGGTCCTGCGTTCGACAGGCCGGCAAGGGCCCCAGCAGGCCGGACTGCTGACAGCGTTCCAGCACATCTTCAGCCATGGCCCGGTAGGTTGTCCACTTCCCCCCCGTCACTGTCAACAGGCCATTGGCGCTCACCGTAATACTATGTTCGCGGCTGATGGACTGCGTCTGTCCCGCGGCCGACTCAGCAGCCGGACGCACCAAGGGTCGTAGCCCCACCCAGATACTGCGGACATCCTGTACGGTGGGCGCTTTTTGCAGATAGTTCGCGGATTCCTTCAAAATAAAATCCACTTCCTGAGCCAAAGGACGCGGCTCCAACGGGATATCGTCTCGAGGCGTATCGGTTGTGCCCAGAATCAGTTTGCCCAGCCAGGGCACAGCAAACAAGACCCGCCCATCCTGGGTGCGTGGCACCAGCAATGCATGCTCACCCGGCAAGAATTCCTGGTCGACGACCAGGTGTACGCCCTGACTAGGTGAGACCATGGGCCGCAGTTCGCGCCCAGCTTCCTGCGCATCCAGCTGCCGAATCTGGTCGACCCACACTCCAGTGGCATTGACGACACAAGAGCTCTGGATCTCATAAACCTGACCGCTTTCCTTGTCCTGGCAACGCACGCCAGAGACCTTGCCCTCCCGGTGCATCACCTCCACCACCGGGCAATAATTAATCAGCAAAGCCCCCTTTAAGGCTGCCGTACGAGCCAGCGCCAAGGCCAGACGGGCATCGTCAAACTGACCATCCCAATATTTGACACCCCCTTTCAAGCCACTTTGCCGGGCTCCGGGCAAAAGCTGCCGGATTTTGGATGCACTCAGAAACTGGGTATGCCCCAATCCCTCGCGTCCCGCCAAACCGTCGTATGCCATCAAACCCACCCCATAGAATGGGGTTTCCCAGCACTTGTAGCTGGGCATGACAAAAGGCAGGCGCTGTGCCAGATGCGGCGCATTGCTCAGCAAATGCATGCGTTCGCGCAAGGCCTCCCGCACCAGACTGACATTGCCCTGGGCCAGATAACGCACCCCACCGTGTACCAGCTTGGTGGCCCGCGAAGACGTGCCCTTGGCAAAATCCCAGGCTTCCAGCACCACCACACTCAAACCGCGCAGGGCGGCATCCAGGGCCACGCCCAGTCCTGTCGCGCCACCCCCTATCACGACCATATCCACCTGCGTGGTGCGCGCCAGGGCACCCAGCATCTGGGCTCTATCGGTCAATAAGGGGGAACTTAATGTAGTCATAAATAAAAGTTGGACCTGAAATTAGCAGACACCCGAAAAAACACTGACTGGCTCGGGATTTACCCTGATTTTAGCCCCTGATCTTTTACCGTCCAGTGAAACTTGTCCGCCTCCTGTGCTCCCCCCCCCGAGTAGCACTCAGAGCCAGTACACTGTGGACTGCTCCGCTTTTACCGCCTCATTCGCATGACATTCCTACTTGCTCTCGATCAGGGAACCTCCAGCTCGCGCAGCCTTGTTGTAGCGGCAGATGGCCGCATTCTGGCCAAGGCGCAGCAGGAAACTCAACAATACTATCCGCGCACAGACTGGGTGGAACACGACCCCCAGGAAATTCTGGACACTCAGTTTCGGACCGCCCGACAAGCAATCGAGCAGGCAGGTCTACGCCCCCAGGACATTCACGCTATCGGCATTACCAATCAGCGTGAAACCACCGTGCTATGGGACCGGCAAACCGGACAAGCCCTGCACAAGGCCATCGTCTGGCAAGACAGGCGCGCCGAGGACTTCTGCGCCCAGTTGCGCGAGCAAGGGCACGAAGCCCGCATTACCGGAAAAACTGGCCTGCCGATTGATGCCTATTTTTCCGCTTCCAAACTGCGCTGGCTGCTGGACACCGTGCCCGGCGCCCGAGAACGGGCACAGCGTGGCGAACTGGCCTTTGGAACCATCGACAGCTGGCTGATCTGGCACTTGAGCGGCGGCAAGGTGCATGCCACCGATGTCAGCAACGCCTCACGCACGCTGCTCTACAACATTCATCGTCATCAGTGGGATCAGGAGCTGCTGGAGCTGTTCAACATTCCTGCCAGCGTCCTGCCCCAGGTCCAGCGCTCCGCCTCGGAGTTTGCCCGGTGCAGCCCGGATGTCCTGGGCAGCCCCATTCCTATCTGCGGTGTGGCGGGCGACCAACAAAGCGCCCTGTTCGGCCAGGCCTGCACCACACCAGGCATGGCGAAGAACACCTATGGAACAGGCTGCTTTTTGTTGATGCACTGTGGCTCGCAAGTGCCCCATTCCCGGAACGGGCTGATCGCCACCAGCGCGGCCCAGTATGAAGACGCACCCGCCTATGCGCTGGAAGGCAGCGTGTTCATCGGCGGCGCGGTTGTCCAGTGGCTACGCGACGGTCTGGGTGCTCTGGAGCACAGCGCTCAGGTGGAAGCGCTGGCGCGCAGCGTTCCCGATGCCCAGGGTGTGCGACTGGTGCCTGCCTTTACCGGCCTGGGAGCGCCTTATTGGGATGCACAGGCGCGTGGGACCATAACCGGGTTGACACGAGCCTCGACCATGGCACACATTGCACGCGCGGCCCTGGACAGCATCGCCTATCAAAGCGCTGCGGTATTGCAGGCCATGAATCGTGACGTCCAAGCCAATGGCGGCCCGGCCCTGCACGAGCTGCGCGTAGATGGCGGCGCGTGCGCGAATAATCTTCTGATGCAATTTCAGGCAGACTTGTTAGGCCTGCCCGTCGTGCGCCCCGTTACTATTGAAACCACGGCCTTGGGCGCCGCTTACCTGGCGGGCCTGGGCAGCGGGCTGTACGCTGGTCCAGCCGATATCGCATCGCTGTGGCAGTGTGACCGGATCTTTGAACCGACCATGTCGCGCGATGAAGCGCAAAACCTGATGCTCAGTTGGGAGCACGCCGTGCGTCAGGCCCGCACTTATTGAACCTGCTGTTTTTTTGACGGAAACACCATGCTGCAAAAAATCATTCTGGGCATTGCCATCTTTTTGATCGTCATGCTGGGCCTGACTTTTGGCGAAGCCATTCTCCGCTACCTCGCGTCCTACCTGGGGTTTCTGTTTCATGACTTCGTCGACCTGATGCGTGAAGTCCAGCAATACCTGACAGTCCACTGGGGCAAGGCATTGATCGCCCTTCTGATCACCATCCCGCTGGTCATCTGGATCTCAACCAGCAAGAAAGACGAGCTGACCAAACCCAACAGCCATCGCAAGATTGCCATTGTTCTGGCAATTTTCCTGGGCTGGCTGGGCGTGCACCGTTTTTACCTGGGTCAGATCGGCATGGGCCTACTGTTCCTGGTTTTATTTGCCATCTGGTCCCCGCTGGCCTACTTTCTGGCCTTGATCGACGCCCTGCGCTATGCCTTTATGGGTGACGATGAGTTCAAACTGCTCCGTTAAGCCTTCTGCCATTGCCCACAGCCAGCGGTGACCGAACCCGCTCTCCAGGCCTACGGGGCCGCTTGCACGTCCGAGCTTGCCGCCCCGTTGTCCTGACCAGACCGATGGTCCAGTGTCGCGCTGACACTGTCCCAGGCCGTCTGCAAACTATCGAAAACACGCTGGGCATGGATTTGTTTGAACAAGCCCATGCGAATCAGCTTGCGAGTCACTTTCTCATTAGCCTCGCACAAGGCGACCATGACATTGCGCTGCTCCAGCTCTGTCAGAGCAGACTCCAGGGCCTGCATGGCAGTGGCGTCCACAAAAGGCACATAATTCAGGCGCACGACCACCGCTCGAATTGGGTCTGGCACGGACAGCAGTGCGCGATTGACTGCTTCAACACTGGCAAAAAAGTAAGGACCTTCCAGGGTCAGCACCGAGATATCCTGACGCAGCTCCTGGCTAAAAGACACATCCAGTGCCCGCTGCAAACGACGGCCTTCCAGCGCCCGTACCTGCACCCCGTCAGAGGTGCGTTTGAGCACGTACAACATGGCCAGGATCACCCCGATATTGACGGCCACCACCAGATCCGCGAACACGGTCAGGGCAAATGTCACCCACAAAATGAACAGGTCAGCCCGGGGCATGCGCCGCTGCAAACGCAGCAGCAACTTGGCCTGACTCATATTCCAGGCCACCATGAACAAAATGGCAGCCAGTACCGTCAAAGGAATATATGCGGCCAAGGGCGCCAAGAGCAGCAGGACCAGCACCAGAAAAATCGCATGCACCACACCAGCAATGGGACTGTTACCGCCATTGCGAATATTGGTGGCGGTACGGGCTATCGCCCCCGTGGCGGCAATCCCGCCAAACAAGGGTGAGAGCACGTTGGCAATCCCCTGGCCGACCAGCTCCTGATTGGAGTCGTGGCGTGAGCCTGTCATCGAATCGGCCACCACTGCGGACAGGAGAGACTCGATCGCCCCCAACATGGCGATGGCAAAAGCCGGCCCGATCAACTCCACCACACGGGTCAGCGTAATCTGCGGCCATTGGAAAGCGGGCAAGCCACTGGGCAAGGCGCCAAAGCTGGAACCGATGGTCGCTACAGACTCAAACCGAAACACGGCCTGCAGCAGGGTGATGAAGACCAAAGCCACCAAGGGCCCAGGCAAGCGCGCCAGGGACGGAATCTTGGGCACAACGATCAAAATAGCCAGGGACAACATCCCCAGCAGCGTGGTTGCCCAGTCCAGAGACGGCAGATTATGCAGCAGGAACCAGAGTTTTTCGTGAAAGTGCTGGCCTTGAACGGCGGGCAGACCGAAGAAATCCCGCCACTGCCCTACCCAGATAATCACGCCTATACCGGCCGTAAACCCCACAATGACCGGATCGGGGATGAAGCGGATCACCGCCCCCAGGCGCAACAGGCCCAGCAGCAGCAAAATCACCCCGGCCATCAAGGTGGCAATCTGCAGCCCGGCCACGCCATGCTGCGCCACCACGCCGGACAAGATCACAATAAAAGCGCCCGTAGGCCCTGCAATCTGAACCCGACTCCCGCCAAATAATGAAACCGCCAGACCGGCAACAATGGCGGTATACAAACCCTGCTCCGGCTTGACCCCGGAGGCAATGGCAAAGGCCATGGCCAGCGGCAAGGCCACCACGCCCACCACCAAACCGGCCAGCACATTATTCAGCCAATATTTTCGCCCTAGAAATCCGGCTCGACCCGCTTCCAGCAGTGCAATCATCGCGCGTCCTTATCATGCCCAGCCTGCTCGACACAGATGAGAAACAAGCGGGGCCTACACTCAAATGGAGGCTTAATGATACTACCGCGCACGCCGCAACCTTCACGTTAGTGATGGCCTTATTTGATGACGCTTAAAAGAAACCCCATGCTGCGCCCGCGGCTTGCGCTCCAGCTCGCGACCTGCAGGCCGTTCAAACTGGCCTGGCACACAGCAGTCTGTGATGCATTACTGGGGGTTAGAGCTCATCCCCAAGGAGCCCATTTTGACCGAGAGGGGGAGCCGAGTTGGGGGGCAGCCCGGCAATAAAAAAACCCCACCTCAATCAGGTGGAGTTTTTTTAGCAAACAAGAGGGTTACGCGTTCCGGACACGCAGCAGACGCAAACTGTTCAATACCACCAGCAGGCTGGCCCCCACGTCGGCAAACACAGCCATCCACATGGTGGCCTGACCGGTCAGAGCCATCACCAGGAACACAGCCTTGATGCCCAAGGCCAGGCTGATGTTCTGCCACAGCACAAGGTGTAAAGCCCGGGACTGACGCATCAACACGGCAATCTTGCCCAGATCATCGTCCATCAAAGCCACATCGGCCGTCTCGATCGCAATGTCCGAACCCAAAGCACCCATGGCGATACCCACATCCGCACGAGCCAGGGCGGGGGCATCGTTGATGCCATCGCCCACCATGGCTACCAGGCCTTTAGCCAGTTTTTCCTCGATCCGATCCAACTTGTCTTGTGGCAGCAAACCACCTCGAAAATCCTGAATTCCGGCTTGCTGGGCCACATGGCGCACGGCTTGCTCATGGTCACCAGAGAGCACCTCCACCTGCACACCCAGCGCCTGCAAGTCACGGATCGCCTGTGTGGTGGTGGGACGCAGCGTATCGCTCATCGCGAACCAGGCCAGCAAACCTTGCTCGTCCCCCAGATACACCATGGTGGCACCACTTTGCACGGCCTGCAGCTCGGCCGGGCTGGTCTGGGCCTGATGGGAGCCCAGCACCCAACTGCGCTTGCCCAAACGCAATTGACCCGTCACACCTTGCGCCTGCACACCGTTACCCGCTACCGCCTCGAACTGATCCAGGCTTAATGAGCCCGAACTGACACGGCCTCGTGCAATCGCCTGAGAGGCCGGGTGGTCAGAACGCTCGGCCAACGCAAGCGCCATGTCCAGCACATCACCATCCGACAGGCTCTGACGCAGGCTGCCATATTCGCTCAAGGAAGGCTCGCCCAGGGTCAATGTGCCCGTCTTGTCCACAGCCAGATACCGCAACTGTCGGGCACGCTCCAGATACACGCCCCCCTTGATCAAAATACCGGCGCGTGCGGCGCTCGCCAAAGCACTGACCACCGCCACCGGAGTGGAAATCACCAGAGCGCAAGGGCAGGCAATCACCAGCAAGACCAGAGCCCGATACACAGACTCCGTCCAGCTCACCCCCCCCATCAGGGGCAAGGCCAAGGCCATCACCACCGCGGCAAGCACCACCAATGGGGTGTAGACACGCGAGAATTGATCCACAAAACGCTGAATGGGCGCCTTATTGGCTTGGGCTTCCTGAACCGAGCGCGTGATACGAGCCAGCAAGGTTTCATCGTGCGCGGACTGCACCTGATACACCAGCTCGCCCATGCCATTAATCGTCCCGGCAAACACCTCGTCGCCGGGGGCCTTGTCCACGGGCGCACTCTCGCCCGTGATCGGAGCCTGATTAACCGTGCTTACACCTTGCAAGACCTTGCCATCCAGACCGAAACGCTCCCCGGGCGCCACGCGCACCTGCCAACCCGCCTGAACCTGATTGGCCGGCATCCGTTGCCATTGGCTACCATCCGTACTGACCAGCACCTCATCGGGTACCAGCTTGAGCAAGCTGTCGACCGCACTACGAGCACGATCCAGAGAGCGGGCCTCAATCCACTCTGCCAGACTGAACAAAGACATAACCATGGCCGCTTCCGGCCACTGTGCCAGAATCACCGCGCCGGTTACGGCAATACTCATCAAGGCATTGATATTGAGCTGACCATTGCGCAAGGCAATCCAGCCCTTTTTGTACACCTGCACGCCGCCGGACAGGATCGCCGCCCCAGCCAGAACCACAATCAGCCACTCCGGGGCCGCCAGCCAATGGCTAATCTCGGCGCCCAAGGCCAGCACCACCGCAGCGACAATGCGAACCAATCCCTGGCGGGGCGAGGCTGCTGGCACCGGCGCCTCGTCAGCCATGCGAGGCTCAAAGCCCAAACCGCGCAATGCATTCAATACCTTGTCGCGTGCCCCTTCTGCATGCTCCACGGTCAGGACACGCTGCATCAGGTCAAAGCCCAGACTCTGTACCTGGTCCAGACGTTTCAGACCCGAACGGATCATATTCTCTTCGGCCGGGCAGTCCATATCGGCAATATGAACCACCAGCCGCGTGTCGGTGCTGGCCGCCAGCGCCACCGTAGGGCCAACAGCCGGGCTCGAGCAGCACGCTCCTTCATGGGCCTGGGAGTCTGGACGAACCTGATCATGCTCATGACTATGGTCATGACTATGATCGCCCACGGCGTGTTCATGATCGTGGCTATGCGCATGGTCGTGCTCAGCCGGACGAACATTGGCTGCGCCCTGCCCTTTGTCGAACCTTGATGTCTTGTTAGCGGATGTCATCGCAATTCCTCGCTGCTTGCATGAGCCCAGTAGAAAGCCTAAAGTAACTACAAGGTCAAGCCCCCTGGAGGCAGAGCAATGAAAATTGGTGAACTGGCAGAAAAAAGCCACTGCAACACGGAAACAATCCGCTATTACGAGAAGGTCGGACTACTGCCCGAACCTGAGCGCAGCGAAGGCAATTACCGCTTGTATCGTCCGGTTCATCTGGAGCGGCTGCGGTTTATCCGCAATTGCCGCAGCCTGGATATGACCCATGAGGAAATCCGCAGCCTGCTGGCCTTTATGGATGGTCCAGCCCAGGACTGTGCCCCCGTCAACGAGCTGCTGGATGAACACATTGAACATGTGGCGGTGCGAATTGCCGAGCTGGAGCATCTGCAACAGCAGTTGACCGAACTGCGTCACCGTTGCGGACAAGCCGGGGGCCTGGAGCACTGCGGTATTTTGCAAGGCCTGGTCAATATGGAGCCGGATCACGTTCCGGCTCCCAGCACCCACTTGGGTTAACCCGCGTGGGCCGCACATGTGAGCCCGACAATTAAGTGCGCACCCGGCCTGCCACCCCCATACCGATCAGCATCGCGACCAGAAAGACAAGCGCCAAGGGAGCGCCGGAGGCTGCCAACACCACTGCCGGCCCTGGGCAAAAGCCGGCAATCCCCCACCCTGCCCCAAAGATCAAGGAGCCCAATACCAGTGGACGATCGATCTGCCGTTGCTTGGGCAGGTTCATGGGCTGGCCCGTCACGAACGCGCAAGGACGACGACGCGCCACGCTGAAAGGAATAATGGCCACGGCAATAGCGGCTGCCATCACCAACGCCAAAGACGGGTCCCAGGCTCCCGCCAGGTCCAGAAACGCCAGAACCTTGCTGGGGTTCGCCAAGCCGGAAATCAATAAGCCCAAGCCAAAAATGAGGCCGGAAATCAACGCGATGAAGTAAAGCATGGCGGCTCCTTAAAGCACGTGACGCAACACAAACACAGTCAAAAAACCGCTGGCCATGAAAGCCAGGGTCGCCACCAATGAGCGCGGTGACAGGCGTGACAAACCGCACACGCCATGCCCGCTGGTGCAACCCGAGCCCAAACGGGTGCCAAACCCCACCAGCAAGCCTGCCACCACGACCCACATCCAAGGCTGGGCTTGTACTGGGGGTACGGTCTCGCCGATCAGGCGATACAGCCAAGGGGCCGCCGCCATGCCCAGCAGCGCCATCCAACGCCAGGCCCGGTCACCAGCCTGCCCGGTCCAGGTGCCCGACAGCAGCCCGGAGATGCCGAACACACGGCCATTAAAAAGCACCAGAATGGCCGCTGCCAAACCGATCAGGGCGCCCCCGAGCAGGGCGCTCCATGGGGTAAACGAAGTCCAATCAATGGTGATCATCAGTGCCTCCCGGGGCGCAAAAAATTCCATACAACGTCTGCATGACAGCCAGTACCGCCGGATCTTCCAGGCGGTAATACACGTATTTGCCTTCTTTACGGCTGGCAATGAGATTTTCCCGCCGCAATACCGTCAATTGCTGGGATAAGGTAGGCTGTGCAATACCGCTACGCTGAGCCAGCTCCCCCACATTGCATTCCCCCTGCACCAAGGTGCAGAGAATCATCAGACGGTCGGGGTTGGCCAGGCTAGCCAGCAGACTGCTGGCACGGCCAGCCACCTGCCGCAAGGCTTCCAGTTCAGTTTGATTCATATCATTCTACAAAAACACAATATATATTATTATATAATATCTTTTAATATTTTATAAGCACCACGAGGTCTGACATGCTCCAACCCCAGGTCGCCAGCTTCTTTCATACCGATACGGCCACTTTCACCTATGTGGTTTATGCGCCCGGCCAACGTGAATGCGCCATCATCGATTCGGTGCTGGACTATGACGCGGCCTCGGGCCGCAGCCACACCGCCACCGCTCAACAGGTGCTGGACTTTGTGCAGCAGCATCAACTTCAGGTGCAATGGATTCTGGAAACCCATGCCCATGCCGACCATTTATCTGCCGCGGTCTGGCTTCAGGAGCGAACCGGAGGGAAAATTGCGATTGGTGAACATATCAAGCAAGTGCAGGCCACCTTCAGCCGTATCTTTAATATAGAGGCCGAAATTCAGGCCAACGGCACGCCGTTTGATACTTTGTTTCGCGACCAGGAGTATTTCCAGATCGGTGCCCTCCAGGTTCAGGCCCTGCATGTCCCTGGTCACACGCCCGCGGACATGGCCTATCACGTCCAGGGACTGGGTGTATTTGTGGGCGATACCTTGTTCTTGCCCGATGTCGGCACCGCCCGTTGTGACTTTCCGGGTGGCAGCGCCAGTCAGCTTTACCAATCCATTCAACGCCTGCTGGCACTGCCAGCACAGACCGTCCTGTTCATGTGTCACGACTACCCGCCAGAAGGGCGCGAACCTCAATCCCATTGCACGGTGCAAGCGCAAAAAGAAGGCAATATCCATGTGCGTGACGGCATCAGCCAAGAGCAGTTCTGCGAGCGGCGCACGGCACGGGACAAAACGCTGGGCATGCCGCGCCTGATCCTGCCCTCCATCCAGGTCAATATCCGGGCGGGGCACTTCCCCGAGCCCGAAAGCAACGGTCAGGTCTATCTGAAACTGCCTGTCAATCTGCTCTAAGTACGGCGGACTTTTGCGTCGGGGCAAGTGTGAGCCCCGACACAGAAAAACTTTTGAGGCCCAGCCTGCGTATACTGCCTTTTTCTGCACCCTGAACTTCAGAAGGAAACAACAGGCATGACATACATGGTCCTCAAACACCTGCACATGACAGCCGCCGGGCTGAGTATTTTGTTTTTCATCATCCGGGCCTATTGGTCAGTCAGTGGCTCTGCCTGTCTGCAACATCGTTTTGTACGAATCGCCCCCCATGTGATCGACACCGTTTTGCTGGTCTGTGGCCTGGCATTGGCGGGCATGCTGGGTGCCGCGGCCAATCAGCCCTGGCTCATTACCAAAATCGTGCTGCTGATCGTGTATATCGTGGTGGGCAGCTATGCCATCAAGCGTGGCAAGACGGCTTTCAGCCGGGGGGTTGCGGCACTGATCGCGATTGCGATCTTTGCCTACATCGTGGGCGTGGCCATTTACCGCAGCCCTGCTTCCTGGTTCGTCTGAGCACCAGCCGGCTGCTCACAAAAAAAACCTGGTCGTGGCAGATTAAGCCACGGCCAGGTTTTTTTCCGGTTGCTTTTTACCAGACGCCAATCCAGCGCTGAACCAGCAAACTGCTGACGGCCACCGCTATCCACACCCCCAGTCCCAGCAAGGCAGGTCGCACACCGGCACGGGCCATCACACGCAGGTCTGAACACAGTCCAATAGCGGCCAATGCCAGCACCATCAGGAACTCAGCCATAAAACGCAGCGGTTCCAGCCATTGCACGGGCACCCAGCCCATCGAGCGCACAGCTGAAGCCACCATGAACCAGACAATGAACCAGGGGAACACCCGCATCAGATCAAAATCCCGACCGGCCTGACGCGAGCGCCATACTTCCAGCCCGGCCAGAATCAGACAGATCGGAATGATCAGAGTCGCGCGAGTGAGCTTGACGATCGTGGCATGGTCGCCTGCCTGACGGCTGTAACTGTAACCAGCTGCCACCACCGAGGAGGTATCGTTGATCGCCGTGCCAGCCCATACCCCAAAGCCCGCATCCGACATATTCATCATGTGACCGGCCAAGGGGAACACCAGCACTGCCACAATATTGAAAATAAAAATGGTCGAGATCGCCAGCGCCGTTTCATGCTCTTCAGGCTTGAGAATTGGAGTGACCGCCGCAATCGCCGAGCCGCCACAAATCGCGGTGCCCACCCCGATCAGGGTACGCAGCTTGGACGCAATCCCCAGAGCGCGGCCCAGCAGCAAAGCCGTCACAAAGGCCACTGTCAATGTCACCAAAGTCACCGCCAGAGAATCCAAACCGGTACGCATTACTTGCGGCAGGCTCAGTCCAAAGCCCAGGCCGATAATTGACCACTGCAACAACACTTTGGACGAAAAGCGCAAGCCGGGCTGAAACAGCGTCGCCACGCCCATCGTGTTACGCAACACCATACCGAGCACAATGGCAAAGACGGGGCCGCCAATCAAAGGCCAAAGCTTGCCCAGGCCCATGGCGGCGACACCCACCGCCACCGCCAACAAAAATCCCCACCAACGCGACGGCTTCAGAGAGAAACCCGATGTGTCCGGCGCCTTCAAGGCGGTAGGTGCGGCGGGTAAATCGGTCACACTGCTCATCGTGTCATTCCAGATAGGGTAATAAGTAAAAGTAATTTTAGGTTGACCCCGAGTATTAAAAAATTCATTATTACTTATCGTAAGTATCAATTTTATTTATCATGAGCGCGATCAGCATCAGGCAACTGGAAGTGTTTGTCGGTATAGCCACCTTAGGCACCGTGCGCGCCTGCGCGGCCCAGATTCACCTGTCCCAACCGGCGGCCAGCATGGCGCTGGCCGAACTGGAAAAGCAACTGGACAGCCCTTTGTTCGAGCGCACGCCCGGACGTATGCAACTGACCAGTCGCGGCAAACAATTGCTACCGCATGCACGTGAAATTCTGGAGCGCTTGCGCGAGATGCAAAGCCAGCAGGAAGAACGTGAATTGCGCGGTGAAATCCGCATCGGAGCCAGCAATACCGTGGGCAATTACCTGATTGGCGATCTGGTGGGGTCGTTTGTACGCCAGCACCCGCGCGTGTCTTTACATGTATCGGTCGACAATACGGCCAATATCATCAGCCAGTTACTGGAACACCGCTGCGATATTGCCTGCGTAGAGGGGCCGGTCAACCACCCCCAACTGGAGACCTGGATCTGGCGCGAGGACGCTCTGGTCGTCTGCGCCGCCCCCGATCACCCACTGGCAACCCGGACCACCCTGCACAAACAGGACTTTGCAGGCATGAACTGGATCATGCGCGAACGGGGCTCAGCCTCGCGGGCACTAACCGAACAAGCCTTGAATACATTACCCGGTGGACATGTATTGATGGAGCTGGGCCAGGTGGAGGCCATCAAACAGGCGGTCATCGCCGGACTGGGCTTGGCCTGCCTTCCCCAGGCGGCCACCCTGGATGCGGTGGCCAATCAGCGACTTCGTATTCTGGATACCCCCTTTCTGGATCTGAAACGTCGTCTGTCGCTGGTGCTGCATAAAGAGCGTTACCGCAGTCAGGTGTTAAGCGCCTTTGCACAACACCTGCACAACCCGCCAGCCGGCTCCTCGTCTCCTGAAAATTGACGCTAGTTTGCATTCTGGTCCGCGTTCTGACACACAGCAATGGTATTCTTGCTGCAGTGCAGCACAAACAGATGGGATCACCAGTCCCGATCTTTTGCCCCTCTTGAACCGAGCCCTGTCATGAACCTTGCCCCCATGCCGCAAGCGCAAGATACCCCCGATTTTGCCCGCCCATCCTATCTCCCCCCTTACGAGACTGTCGCCTTGGTACTGCAAGGAGGCGGCGCCTTGGGAGCCTATCAGGCCGGTGTGTACGAGGGATTGCTGGAAGCCGGAATCGAGCCCGACTGTCTGTCCGGCATTTCGATTGGCGCCTTGAACACGGCGATTATTGCGGGCAATCCCCCCGAGCGCCAGGTAGAGCGTCTGCGCGAGTTCTGGAACACCATTTGCGAACCTTATTTCGGCTGGTCTGGCCCTGCCTGTCTGGAGCGTGCGCTCTTTGGGATTAACGACATGATGCGTGAGGCGATCAGCGCCTTCAATGCCAGCAATGCGCTCGTTCTGGGCCAGCGCGGGTTCTTCCGTCCCCGCTTCCCCCCGCCTATGCAGGCCACGCCGGGCGTACCCGAAGGAGCCAGTTACTATGACACCAGTGCCCTGAAAGACACGCTGGAGCGTCTATGCGACTTTGATCGCATCAACGACAAGCGTCAGCGTATTTCAGTGGGCGCGGTCAATGTGGGCACGGGCAACTTTGTCTATTTTGACAACCATCGCACCGTCTTGCGGGCCGAGCACTTCATGGCCTCGGGCGCTCTGCCCCCCGCCTTTGCCCCGGTGGAAATTGACGGCCAGTACTACTGGGATGGGGGTCTGGTCTCCAATACCCCACTGTCTTATGTGCTGGATCAGTCGCCCCGCCGTGACACCCTGGTCTTTCAAGTGGATTTATGGAGTGCTCGAGGACCGGTCCCAACCAATATGGGTGAGGTCAGCGACCGCTTGAACGAAATCCGCTACTCCAGCCGGACACGTATGGTGACCGAGGACATGCGCCACTCGCAGTACATGCGTCATATCCTGACCGAACTGCTGGCGCTGATCCCCGAGGACCAGCGCAAAGAGCGGCTACCCTGCCGCCTGGCGGAAGAACTGGCCAGCAACAAGCGCTACAACGTAGTGCACCTGATTTACCGCAACCAGCCCTACGAGCAGCATTACAAGGACTATCAGTTTGGCCGCACAACCATGCGCGAGCACTGGCGCAGTGGCCTGGAGGATATCCGTCAAACCCTGCAGCATCGGGACAAGCTGAATATGCCGCAAAACCTGGCCGGCTTCACTACGTATGACGTGCACCGCGAAGACATTGAAAAAAGGTTGGCAGGCGGGAAATAAGCCCGCCCCGGCCTGCGCCTAGCGGCGGCTCAAAACCATCGCGCCGCTCAACACAAAGGCCGTGCCCAGCAATTGCATGAGCGTAATGGGTTCCCCCAAAAACCAGTTGGCCAGAAACAGTACCGAGACCGGCCCGATCAAGCCCATCTGCGCACTCATCGGTGCGCCAATGCGCTCCACGGCCCACATGGTCATGAAGGTGGGCAAGACCGTATTGCAGACCGCATGAATCATGGACAGGCCATAGACCGGCGCAGGCTGCACCAGCCCCTGCCAGCCCAACACGGCGAAAAAGTGAATCAGGGTGTAGACCGCCGAAAATGACATGGCGTACGCCACCAGACGCGTGGAGCCAATGGATTTGAGCAACTCACCCGAGCCAATCAGATAGATGGCATAGGAAATAGCCGAGCCCAGCACGCACAATGCACCCAGCAGAACGTCGTCACCTGTCAGGCTCAGATCCTGTATAAAGACCAGCCCTACCCCTAGATAAGCCAGCGCCAAGGCCAACCATTGCTTGGGCAGAATACGGCGCTTGAGGAAAATGGCCGAGAACATCAGCACAAAGGTCGGCGACAAAAACAGAATCAGCCGCTCCAGTCCTGCCGAAATGTACTCAAGCCCGATAAAATCCAGCAGACTGGCCAGGTAATAGCCCAGAAAACCCAGCACCACCAGTTCCAGCTTCTGACGGCCGGTTAACGCCGCCAGCTTGCCCTGTCGTACTTTGCGGATTTGCCAAACGGCAATGGCCAGGAAAAAAGGCAAGGACAGGAGCATCCGAAACCCAATGACGGTCAGCGCAGTGACATCATATTGATACGTCAGCTTGGCCACCACCGCTTTGGCCGAGAAAAGGATAGAGCCGCCCCCTGAGAGCGCCAGTCCAATCAAAAAGGAACTGCGCTGCGCACTGGGGCCTTGACGAGCTTGCATGGAGATTCATCACTTTGCAGGGCGACACTGTCAGCAAAACAGCCGCTGGCCCCGACAGAAAAAAGAGTCAATAAAAGCAAGAAGAATTCGATTCTACTCTTTGCCCTGTGCAGCGACCATGCTGCCCCACAAAGCGCACGCGCGTTCAGAGGGCTGAGAGGCGCCCCACGGCGGCCTGCGAGCAGCAAAAAAACAGACCGCCCGCCATCCCGCCCAGATCCTTGCCATTTTCCCCTCTGAAAACTTGCACACTTTTCAAAATACGTGCTATATTCTTTTTCTCTGGTCCCCGATAGCTCAGTCGGTAGAGCGACGGACTGTTAATCCGCAGGTCCCAGGTTCGAGCCCTGGTCGGGGAGCCAAGAAAACCGTCAAAATCAGCCCATCGCGTTTGCGTTGGGCTGATTTTTTTTTGTGCATGTCTTTGTCCGTTACGCGGCACGCGTAGACCGCGTCATTAACATTTGGACAAACAAAACCCGATCCCAAAAAAGACAGCGGGCCTGCATGAGATGCAGGCCCGCTGTGGCTCTTTCCCCTGACTTCGCTCCTGCTTGAGCCGGCGCCGCCGCTGCTAACGCACTACCCCGGCTCAAAATTGACCGAATCAGTCGGAAAGATCAGAACCGGTGCGTCACACCCACCGTGGCAACCGTGCTCTTGAGGTCGCTGTAGTAGCCGATGTTGCGAGCGTAAGAGCCAATTGCATACAGGCTGGTGCGCTTGGACAAATTGTGCAAATAGCCCGCGCTGAACACATGTTGGGTCTTGGCATCATCCGTGCTGCGCGGTGTCGAACGTGGATCAGCCATCGTCCAGGAAGCCAGCACAGAACCTGCCTTGCCTGCCGGTACCGTCACGCCCAACGCATAGGAGTTGACCTTGAGGTCTTTATGCAAGCCGGGACCAAACTGCTCGGTTTGCAAGGAGCCGCCAATATACCCATTGCGGCTCTGACCAAAAGCGGCATGCAGCGTCGCAAAGCTGAACTTGTAGCTGGCAGCCAGGTTCCAGGCACTCACATTCCCGCTTTGGGCCGCCACCAGATTGCCGCCACGCTCGCGAGCAGAACCATAACGGGCCTGGTCAAAGCTCAGCGCGGCTTTCAAGGGACCATTGGTATAGCGCATGGCCACGCTGACGGCTTTCACGTTGGCCTCATCGCTGTTGATGGCATTGCCACTCAAACCACTGCGATCCCACTGCTGAGGTCCATTGGTGTTGAACGAGTAACCCGCACCGAACTGAAAACCGGAGAACTCGGGGCTCTGATAAGCCACCATATTGTCATAGCGAACCGTATTGGCCGAATCAAATGCCGCCCCGACGCCGTACTGATAGCCATTGCCACCAAACGGGCTGGCTACCCCCGCCACATACAGGGAAGTGACCGTCGTCTGACGACCCAGGTCAACACGCCCCCAGGACTCACCGCTCAAACCCAGACTTGCCTGACGGCCGAACAAGCGGCCTTGGCGCAGATTGCCAGTGCCCAGATCAAAGCCGCTTTCCAGCATGAAGTTGGCCTTGAGCCCGCCGCCCAGATCCTCGCTGCCCATCAGCCCCCAGCGGTTACCCATCCAACCCTGGTCATACAAGCCAAAACGACTGCGTTTGCCTGCCCCTCCCTTCATGTCGTCCCCTTTCCATTGTTCGTACCCCAGGCCCGTATCGACCACGCCATACAAGGTCACATTCGATGCAGCGAAAGCGGGAACTGCCAGTGCAGGCATCAGCAAAGCTGCCAAGATAGTTTTTTTCATGTTCTCTGTTCTCTGTAAACGTCTGAATGCCGGAGGACTTATGATTTTTTCCGGCCTTGTTGTTCAAGTGCTGAGCCAGCCTGCCGACAAAAAGTCCCGGCACGAGCTCACTGCACTCCCTCCTCTGTCTTGACAGCAAAACACCCCAACCGGCACATCTTGAGACGCGGCTCAAAACAGGCTGGATAGTTGAGACTCATATACTGCAAGCATTTATATTTCAGACATAAACAATATTGATGTCAATCAACTGGAACTCGCATATTTGCTGGGTTTTATCCGCATTTTCCCTAGTTTTCTCATCTGTCGAGAATTTTCCAAAAGCCAGCCAGCAAGCCGCAAAGCCTTTAAACAAACGGCTTGCAACCATATGCTACAAATCGGCTTGACTGATTTATTGACCGGACGGTATGTTCCTGCCGAAAAACTCAGGATTTACGCCTATTGCCAAGCCTGCTCCCCAGTTTGCGTCGATGAAATTCACTTTTTCTAAAAATAACGCTTTACAAACCCGCAACCTTCACTCTATAATTATTTTCTTTGCTGGTCCCCGATAGCTCAGTCGGTAGAGCGACGGACTGTTAATCCGCAGGTCCCAGGTTCGAGCCCTGGTCGGGGAGCCAAAAATACCAAAGCCCAGCTACGCAAGCAGCTGGGCTTTTCTACGTCTGGCCTGAACCAAGTTCCTCGTTCATTCAATAGGGCCAATCACAACCATCATCAGCCGTGCCTACTCGTGCGGGTGATAGACCGACTCCCACAGATCCCGCTTTATCGACGCTGCGCAACCCGTGGATTGACGCACCGGCCATCCCGCAACGCGGTTTACCCCATGCCAGGACCCGCAGCTCTTGAGCGCAGGCGATCTCCTTTTGTCAGTTATCAGGAGTAAAACGCTCGGCTCCCCCTCCATCCTCTACCTCAATCGCGTACCCAGCCACTCTTTATAATCTTTCCTGATCAGCACCGGCGTATGCACTGTTAAGTCCTGAACTCGTTCCAGTTAGGCATCAAGGATAAAACTCGTCGTGCGCAAGCGCTGATGCGCCAGGACGGCATAGACATGCCACCTATGAACTCCCTATACCTGCTCAGCCCTCAAAGCGCCCTGCCGTCTGCCCCTGCAAGCCGGCTCCCCAACGTGTTCGAACCTGCGCTCTTTCCTAAGCACTAAAAACGTCAACGCTCTTATTCAATACAAAGAGCCTGCACTGCGTATGCCCTCTTCGTCGTCAGGAACAAGCCGTGTTCATCACTGGAGAATTTCACGCCATCTGCTAGCGTAACTGGCGATAATGCAGCATCCAACCTTTTGTCCGGGTTTGTCACACCTGGGCCTATCGATTATTCCGTTGTTCGCACGCTTCTATGCTCGATACTCTTTTCCCCTTTTTAGGGGGACTTGGCCTGTTCCTGATTGGCATGATGCTTCTGTCCGAAGGACTGGTCGCGTTTGCAGGCGGCTCCCTCAAACAGATACTGCTGGCTTTTACCGGTCGCCCCATCAAAGCCTTTGCCTCTGGGGCGCTGATTACGGCACTGGCCCAGTCATCGACAGCCACGACCGTCACCTTGATCGGGTTTGTCAGTGCCGGGCTGATTTCCTTTACACAAGCCATTGGCGTGGTTATTGGTGCCAGCCTTGGCAATACCGCTACCGGCTGGATCATTTCTGGCCTGGGGCTGAAAGTGAATCTGGGTTTTTACACCCTGCCCTTAATCGGTCTGGGGGCTTTGCTCAAACTGCTGGCTCCGGGTCGTCACAAGGAACTGGGCCGTGCCCTGGCCGGCTTCGGCACCCTATTTCTGGGCTTGAGCATGTTGCAGGATGGCATGCAAGGTCTGGCGGCCAACTTCAGCCTGGCCCACTTGCCTGCCGGCGGTTATGGCGCTCACTTGTTGATCATGTTGACCGGGCTGGCCCTGACCGCGGTGCTGCAGTCCTCGACGGCGGCCATCGCCATGACCTTGACCGCGCTGGATGCAGGAGCCATCAGCTTTGACCAAGCGGCAGCCATCGTCGTGGGAGCCTCCATCGGCACCACCCTGACTGGCGTTCTGGTCGCTATTGGCGGCACAATCTATGCCAAACGCACAGCCATTGCCTATATCCTGTTCAACGTCATTGCCGGTTTGCTGGGCCTGCTGATTCTGCCGCTGTTTCTCAAAGCCATGTACGCCACCGGCTCTTATATCAATACCTCTCCCGGAGCCCTGGGCCTGGCGGCCTTTCACAGCCTGTTCATTGGCTTGGGCGCCGCCTTGTGCCTGCCCTTTACCCAGCCTTTTGCCCGCTGGGTACAAAAGCTGGTGCCTGACCGGGCTGCTCGCCCCCCGCATCATCTGGACGACAGCCTGCTGCAAGTGCCTGCCCTGGCACTGGAGACCACACAACGCACCTTGCAAGAGCAGGCACAACGTTTGCTGAACCTGTATCAGCACAGTCTGGCCATGAGCCGCCCCGATACGGCAGCAACCGATCTGCAGCAGATCGGGACTGTACTCGATCAGGCTTACGAGTTTGTCTTGCGCATTCCCAGCGCGGCGGATGATCCAGCAGTGGCCGCCCACATCAGCGCGCTTTTGCATGCCATCGATCATATGCAGCGCCTGCGTGGCCGCTTACAGTACCAGCCGGGCACGGATCTGCTGGACCAACGCTACCAGCACGCCCGGAGCCTGGCGTCAGAACTGACTACATTGGCTCAGCAAAGCCTGCATGCACAAGCCCCCGTTGACTGGCAGGAGCAAATGCAGATTCGGGCTCAGTCTCAGGCCCAATTGCTGGATACGGTACGCGGCCAGCTTCTGGCTGCCCCCCAAGGACAGGACGATGTCTCGCGCACGTTGCGAATCACAGATACTCACCGCTGGTTTGAGCGCAGCAGCCAGCACATCTGGCGCGCCAGCCATTACCTGGAACTGGCCCGTCAGGCCAAGCGCTGACCTCAGGGGCCCAGCCCCTGCCCGCCGATTTGCCCCCGCCGTGACAAACAAGAAGGGCGCAGGCGTGTTTTAACGTCAGCAGAAACCCAATAAACAGATACCAAGATTCACTCCGGCAGTCAGGATTCCCCCTTACAATCGCCTCAAATTCACGCTAATGGAAAACTTCCATGTCCACCCGGCCAAATCTACAATTCCATACTTTTTTGCTTTTGCTGGCCGCAGTCTCCGCCGCCTTTGTCTGGATACTTCTTCCTTTTTATGGCGCGGTATTCTGGGGAGCGGTGCTGGCCATTTTGTTTGCCCCCCTGCAGCGCAAACTCCTGGCCAAAACCAAAGGCCGCCGTTCCCTGTCAGCCCTGATCAGTCTGCTGATCATTATCCTGATTGTCATTATTCCGGTCATCCTGATCTCTATATCCCTGGTGCAGCAGATCGCCTCCTTATACGATCTGATGAACAGTGGCCAGTTAAATCCCGGAGCCTATCTACAAAAGATCCTCAGTGCCCTCCCCCCCAGCGTCCTTGACTTTGCCGCCCGCTTTGGCCTGCATGACACCGCTTCCCTGCAAGAAAAGTTTTCGCAGTTCGCCGTTCAGGGCGGCCAGTTCCTGACCAAACAGGCGCTCAATGTCGGCCAGAACACCTTCCAGTTCCTGGTCAGCCTGGGCATCATGCTGTACATGCTGTTTTTCCTGCTGCGCGACGGGGTAGAGCTAGGCCGTCACTACCGTCAGTTGATTCCACTGAGCGAGAACCAAAAGACTCATCTTTTCCGCAAGTTCACCACCGTGGTACGCGCCACCGTCAAAGGCAATATTGCGGTGGCCGCCACGCAAGGTGCGCTGGGCGGCGTCATGTTCTGGTTCCTGGATATTCAGGGCGCTCTGTTCTGGGGTGTCCTGATGGCTGTGCTTTCCTTGCTGCCCGCCGTGGGCGCATCGCTGATCTGGGCTCCCGTTGCCATCTACTTTTTCGTCTCGGGGCACTACGTCCCCGGGATTATCCTGACTACTTTTGGCATTATGGTCATTGGGCTGGTCGACAACCTGCTGCGCCCTTTGCTGGTCGGCAAAGACACCAAGATCCCGGACTACGTGATCTTGATCTCCACCCTGGGCGGTTTGTCGATTTTCGGCCTGAACGGCTTTGTGATCGGCCCGCTGATCGCCGCCATGTTCATCGCATGCTGGGATCTGTTTCCCTCGGCCATCAGCGCCCGGATTGAAGCAGAAGACCAGGAAAGCACCAACAAATAAAAACAGGCCGGCCTTATGGCTGGCCTGCTCGTCTTCACCATCAAGCATCTCAAGGGCGTGCTGAACACCGGTTTCATAAGGTGCCCAGCATGCCCAGCGCCGTATCTCAAGTCCGCAATACGGGCAAAAACACAATCCAGATATTGACCACGACGGCCAGGAACCAGACCAAGGAGCGCAAGGCTGCCTTGTTCATGATGTACATCAGCAAATACAAAACACGCAGCACAATCCAGGAAATCATCAGACTTTGCACACGCAGAGGATCGGCTCCTGACCACAAAGCCAACAACACCGCCGCAAAAAAGAAAGGCAAGGCCTCAAACGCATTGGCCTGAGCCGCATTGGCGCGCGCCCGCCAGCCTGTCAACCCCGCCAGCCAGGGCCGCGGGTCATGATTATCAAAACCTGAACCCCCCGCCTTGGCACAAACGGCGGCCAACCAAGGCAAGAAAGCCGCTACCACCAAACCAATCTTGATCCCTAGCATCATCATCCCCTTAACAGGCTGAAAACGCTCAACATAGCATGTTGCACCTTTCATGCGCACAGAGAATTTACAAACCAGAAAAAAACAGGATATACTTATCGTCTTAGGTTAGCCGATGTAGCTCAGTCGGTAGAGCAGCTCATTCGTAATGAGAAGGTCGAGGGTTCGATTCCTTTCATCGGCACCAGCTAATCTAAAACCATTGAAACCCAACAATCAATACTCATAAAATCAATGGTTTCGCTTTCCCATACCGAAAGCAACTGATAGGCGCACTTTATGAAGCCGCTTGCGCTACTCAGATTAAGTTCTCGATATATCCGCCATACATGCTTGGGGTTGCAGCCAAGCCTGCGTGCACCCTGCATCGTGCCCAAACGGCTAGCAGATGCTGGATGGCCTCCAGAACCTGGCTACCCCCCGTAAATTTCGACACGTTCATGCGGTGGAGCCTCTCGAAAAGAAGATTCCACGTCTGAGCACATCGTTTTTACAGAGGGTTCACCGCGTCAAGTTAGTGATGAAAACCGCCAGACTCGTCCTGCTTCCCCTGTACGGCAACGGGATGGGCGGAGAAATAATCCAGGCAACGACGGAAGTCATCCAGCAAAAGGGAAGCCAGGTCACGCGTCACACCATGGCGCACCAGGATGCGTTGGATCACTAGATCCTGACGATTGGCCGGCATGGAGTAAGCAGGTACTTGCCAACCGCGCGAACGTAAGCGATCGGCCAAGTCATACAGATTGAAACCCGGATTCACGCCATCCTTGATCTTCCAGCACAAGGCTGGAATACCTTTATCAGGATCACCGTCAAACAAGATCTCAAACGGACCCAACTTGCCAATCTCGCTCGCAAGATAACGTGCCGTGTCATAGCAAGCGTTCTGAATACGACGATAGCCCGCTTTGCCAAGACGCAAAAAGTTGTAGTACTGGGCCACGATCTGGCCGCCAGGCCTGGAAAAATTCAGTGCAAAGGTCGGCATGTTGCCACCCAAATAGTTCACATTGAATATCAACTCTTCAGGAAGATGGGCGGCATCACGCCAGAGCACCCAACCTACCCCCAGGGGGGCAAGCCCAAACTTATGACCCGAGGTGTTTATCGACACCACACGAGGAAGACGAAAATCCCACTGCAATTGAGGGGCACAAAAGGGAGCCAGAAACCCGCCACTGGCACCGTCAACGTGAATCGGGATATCCAGCCCCGTGTCTTGCTGCAATTTATCCAAGGCATCATGAACCTGCTTGACCGGCTCGTACTCACAGGTGAAGGTGACACCCAAGGTGGGCACCACACCAATGGTGTTTTCATCGACGCGTTTTAATACTTCTTCGGCACTCATAATGAGCCGACCCTCTTCCATGGGAATTTCACGCAATTCCACATCGAAATAACGCGCAAATTTATGCCAACAAATTTGCACAGGACCGCAAACCAGATTGGGCTTATCGGTCGAAAGTCCTGCCGCGCTGCGCTTCTTGCGCCATGCCCACTTAAGTGCCAGCCCCCCGAGCATGGCGGCCTCGGAGGAGCCCGTGGTCGAGCAACCCAAGGTGTTCTTCGCGTCCGGAGAGTTCCACAAGTCAGCAAGCATGTGCACGCAGCGTGACTCGATTTCGGCCGTCTGGGGATACTCATCTTTGTCAATCATGTTTTTGTCGATTGACTCGTCCATCAGCTTGTGGACTTCCTCCTCAACCCAGGTCTGGCAAAACGTCGCCAGATTCTGACGGGAGTTACCGTCGAGCATCAGCTCATCGTGGACTACCTGGTACGCGTGCCTGGGAGCGTGCTCATGTTCGGGCATTTTGTACTTGGGCATGGAGACCGACAAATCGGTGGACGCATAAACGTCATCGAGAAGGTCATTGCGGATATCATCCTTGGCGTGTAGAGGCATGGATTCCCTTTAGTAGTCGGTTGAAACAAAAGCTATTTATAAAAAATAGATACAGCAACGGTCGCGAACACTACCGGCATGACATTCGCACGGCTGGCCAATGACCTGAGTCCCGGTCACCGGCCAGCGCATTCATCACATGCCGCACTGATCTGTCAAAGCCGCATGGCGATCGATAAGTACAAGGGTCTTATTTCATCAACAGCACGATCACCATGCCCCAAAGGGTCAGTAAGGTATTGCTGATCGCATACGGCACCGTATAACCGAGCATCGGCACATTGCTTTTTGCGACATCGGCAACCATCGCCACCGAGGCAGTGCTTGTGCGCGCACCGCCGCAACACCCCAAATTAATCGCAGGATCAAAGCGAAAAATATATTTACCGATAAAAGGAGCAAGAATCATCGGGGTTGCTGTCGCGAATATGCCCCAGAAGAACAGCTCTATACCCACCTGCTTTACACCGTGAATAAATGTCGGACCAGCCGTGATCCCCACGACGGCGATAAATACATTCAGCCCTACCGAGTTCATGAACCAGAGCGTGGCACTGGGGACGCTGCCTAATTTGGGCTTAAAGCTACGCAGCCAACCAAACACCAAACCGGCAATAAGCGCTCCGCCCGAGGTGGACAGTGTGATGGGCACCCCTGCCACCGGCACCACAATGGCGCCCACAAGACCACCAATGACGATGCCAAAGCCAACAAACACCATGTCAGTCACACTGGTCGGGCGATCCGCAAAGCCAAAAGCGTCAATAACCGCCTCCACGTGCTTGCGGCTACCACTGATGCTGACAATATCGCCCCGGTGCAGCTTGGTTTGCGCCTGTACGGGAATATCAACGCCCATAGAGCCTCGACGAATACGCGTCACATACACACCCCGTGCCTCGGGTCGTTTGGAGAGCTCCAGTAATGTTTGATTGTTTGCCGCCTTGCTCGTGACGACCATATCAATCGACTCAATAGGAATTTGCAGCAACTCCCTATCGGCCACTTCCTCGGCGCGGTTGGACCAGTCAACCAAGGCCTCATGACGCCCTGAAACCGCAACGATATCGCCCACTTGCAATACGGTATTGTCGTCAAATGGAATAATCTTTCCATCGCGGCGAAGATTCTCTAAAAAAAGTCGCTCACCAGACAGGGCTTCAGCTTGTTTAACGGTCTTGCCAGCAATAAAGTTCGGTGTGCTCAACTCGTAAGCACGAACAATGTGCTGATGCCATGCCGATTGAATGCCGCCCTCGGGGGCTCCGGCCGACATTTCTTTCTCATAACGAGCACACTCTTTTTGCAGGTCAATGCCAAGCAACTTGGGCCCAAGGTAAGCAATGACCCAGCCGGTGCCCAAGGTGCCGAACAAGTAGGTGACCGCATAGGCTACTGGGATGGCATCCAGTTGGGCCTGTATCTCCGTGGGCGACAACTCCAGTCGATTGATCGCGTTGGTGGCCAAACCGATGGAAGCGGAGATCGTTTGTGAGCCGGCCAGTAAACCGGCTGCCAGGCCGGGGCCATAGCCCGACAGCACCGCGGCCAGATAGACGAACAATAAACACAAGCACGACACGACAACGGCAAACACTGCCTGAGGCAGACCATCGTTGGCCACCCCCCGCACAAACTGCGGCCCGACGCCAAAGCCCACCGAAAACAAAAACATAATGAAAAAGACGGATTTGATCTGCGATGAGATCTCGATGTCGAGCTGTCCAATCAGCACGCCCGCCAGCAAGGTTCCAGTAACCGAGCCCAGACTAAAACTGCCTAGTTTTCTTCCGCCTACCCAATACCCAGCTGCCAATGCCAAAAAAATGGCCAACTCAGGGTAGCTACGCAAGGTTTGCTCTACCCAGTTCCAAATCAACATATTGAGCCCCTTAAGTGCACGAATTCAGGTCAGACCGGCCATAGCCGGTGCTGACCTTCTGCCCGGTTTAAGTCGTTAAACTTTCAATAACTGCAGGCCACGACTCGCTTCATAGCCGTGCACTTCCTTCACATCGAGCTTACGCATGAACTCAATGGTTTCGGCACTGATGACTTGTCCAGGCACCAGAATAGGAAAACCGGGAGGATAAGGAATCACCATCTTGGCTGACACCATAGGAGGCCCCTCGCGCAGCCGACGATCGCACTCCGGACTATTCAAACCCACGTACTCGCAATTGGTCTCTTCCCAGCTCAGGAAAAATGCATCACGAATCCTGCCTTCAACGGCTACATCGCCATTGCTGTCTTGACGAAAACTTTCATGAAAGTGACTGAAGTTTGGCAGGTCAGGAACATCGTTCATGAGGCTATCGACACGCTCTTGAAAGTGCTGACGCCCCACGTCTCCGGTTTTGTGTAGTTGATGATCCACTTCGCAGGTAATTTCCAACAAAACACGAATTAAATGCGCGACGTCACTGCGCGTATTGTTGATGTTGGACTGCAGCAAGACCGAATTGCGGGATGTCTTGTTCAGCTGGATATCAAAACGATCCGCCAATAACTGCTTCAGTTGAGTGCCATCAAAACCCGCCGTTCCACACACCAAGGTGATGCGGGTGGGGTCAAGGAAAAACTCATCGTCCCGGATACTGGTGACGGCATCGTCCCAGTTCGTGCCCGGCGCTAAAAAGTCCTTGAAATTGCTCTGGCGGTACTCGGGCGGAATCATGTCGTCTGCGCCCAGCACTCGAAAATAACGCGAAATCATCGGGTGCTTGTTCACCTGGCTGCGAATGTCCAAGGCAATTTGAATGGCATTGTTCACCAAGCCATAGCCTTCCAGCTCCATCTGGCGGCGAGCGACATCAATAGAGGCGATAAGTTGCTGATTGGGGCTTGTTGTAGCGTGCGTGAATATCGCCTCGTGCAGTTGCGGCTCAATGCGATAAAAGTCCACATCCTTGACCAGCACCATGGAACCTTGGCGAATGGCCGACATCGACTTGTGTGTGGAATTAGTTTGATATACCCGCAGGCGAACCAGTCGAGGATCCGGAACCAGATTGGCCTGCATCAGTTCATCATCGCTTGGAGTCTCGCCCAGCTCTTGCTGCTGACGCTCGTAGTGCTGCAGCGACGCCGGATCTTCCAACCAATTTTCAATGTAAGCCGCCGCCCCCATGGCCGTTCTGGGACGCAGGAACGGCGACCAGTGCGCAAATCCAAACCAGGCCTCGTCCCAAAGAAAGACAAGATCAGGCTTGATCGCCAAACATTCCATCATGACGCGCCGGGTGTTGTACACATGACCATCAAAGGTGCAGTTGGTCAGATCAACAGCACGCACCCTGTCCAGCTTGCCCTCTTGTTTCAGCTTCAGTAAGGCGCGCTTGATGTTCTTGAGCGGAACCGCACCATACATGGAGTACTCGCGCATCGGGAACGCTTCGACATAGTAGGGCAACAACCCGCCCAGAACCATGCCGTAGTGGTGCGATTTGTGGCAGTTTCGATCAACGATAATGATATCGCCGGGTCGCGCAATCGCCATCAATACCATCTTGTTGGACGTGCTGGTTCCATTGGTAACGAAAAAACAATGCTCAGCGCCAAACGCCTTGGCAGCGCGCTCCTGGGCTTTTTTGATATTGCCCGTAGGTTCCAGAAGGCTGTCCAGGCCGCCAGTCGTGGCAGAGGACTCGGCCAAGAACAGATTCAGGCCATAGAATTCGCCCATATCGCGTATCCAGTCCGATTTGAAGACGGATTTACCGCGGGCAATGGGCAAGGCATGAAAAGTGCTGACAGGCTTGCTGGCATAGCGCTTGAGATTGTCAAAAAAAGGAGTTTCGTACCGATCACGAACCCCCTCTAAAATTGACAAATGCAGCTCCATGGGCTCCTCGACCGCATAGAGTACGCGGCGCAGACACTTGGCACGCTCATCACTTGCCACCTCCTCGGGACGCAAATCGGAGAGCAAATAAATATCGAGCTCCGGACGGTAGCCCGCCAAGGTGACCGCCAGTTGCAAGGCCAAACGACTGTCGTCGAAATGAACATCAAGCTCTTTCATGGCTTGATCCAGGATAGGAACTGGCTGTTTGCTCTTAAAGCCAATGCCTTCAAAAATGGCAACCGCACAAATATTACTGTTTACCGCAATAGCACAAAATGCGTCCTGGAAATTGTCGACGACCACAGGCTCATACACAAAGTCGTCTTCTTTACGACGCTGCGCACGCAAAAGCTGAACATTGCGCTCGACGCGAGCACTATTGGCTGGTGCCACAATCAACACTTCAAAGTAAGGACGCCCACCGCCCAAACCGTCTACGTCCTGACGAATATCCCTAAAGTGGTCCCCATCAGGCGTGGCCTCCCACTCGCGCGCATCATCTTTGTAATAGCGTGCCAGGATGGCGAATGAGATTCGGGTCGCCAACTCCAGAAAAGCATCCAAACGTTCGAATTCAAGATGGCCAGACAGGGTGTCCATAAGATGACGCCCCGGATAAGCATGCAGCACTTCCAGATTTCGCAAGTGAAGAAACTTTTCACGAACCTCTTGTCCGTCGACTTCCTTACGCGACCATCTTTTAGTAGCAAACAAGAGTTCACGCCATAGATCGGAGCGCACAGTACCCAAGGAAAAAATCTGGTCAATCGAGGATGGGGCTGGTGTGACATCTAACTTCATGTGTTGGCTCCTGTGCCGTGGTTACTAGCAGGTAGATGAGATAAATGTGACCAAAGACGCTTGAATACTATTGTCAGATTCTTATTAAAAAACCCGGTTGTTAAAGGAGTGTGATCACTATAGCTGAGAGCCAAAAAAATTTATAAATACAAAACAAAAAATCAATTATTTAGGTGAAAACCATTATCCGCCACTACCGAATCTGAGCAATGAGAACCATTCCAGTCTGATACTGAAATCCGGCTTGCATTCGTTGAGGTGCCTGAACCGATACGCTGAAGTCGGCATGCCAGACCCAGATAGGCAAAACAAGTGCCTTAGCCCCCGAAAACGCGCCTATTAACGGGCGTTGTGCAAGGGTCGGCACAAAACATATAAAAATGAATAAAAAGAGTGTGATGGAACCGGTGAGCAAGGTGCACGCGTGATTTTCATCCCAAGAACCTTTTGAGTTGAGGCTTGTTGTCAAAACCTCAAACGTACACAGGAGCCTCGAATTAAAAGTGCACTAAAACTCACAGGTTAGTCGTCAGAGGCGGGAAACTATCGCGAGGGCAATAAGCGGGGAGAGCCCAAATGTCACCATACGAATTCGCATACTGTCTCAGGCGTTCATGGCACCATCAAGTCGGTCTACTCTTGGGGGTAAAAAAACAACATCTTGCAATCGGAAACGCCAAATGGAAGTCTTTTTTACGCATCCGAAACGGAGGCACCGTGTTGTGCAATTCGTCGGCATCAGCACGACTTCAGCCCCTAAAACGCCGTGGACCACGCCACGATCCGCCTGTGGAGATGACCGCTCCAACAACGTTCTATGTCTTGCCCACCGGCAACGACCTTGCAGCGATGGTGAAATGCAACGCCCGCCACCTAAACGAGCAGTCCACCTTGTGCGTGCTGCAGATCTGCAGCACAAGGGTCTTACACAGCAGTGCCTACGGCAACATGCAGTTTGCCGTTCGCCCCCTTAACGGAGGGAACGGCACCTGGCTTTGAGAAGAAACTGCTTCACCCGCGCCCTGAATGCTGCCCTGAGCTTGTCAAGACCACCTTGCTGACGCGAGCAATACGCTGGCCGGCTTATTCGGTAGCGCCAATGGCTTTGAGGCCTTCGGCTGCGCAGGCAGCATCAATATCACCAGAAGGCGCTCCGCCTACACCGATACCACCCACCAGCACCTGATCCACCTTGATGGGCAACCCGCCACCCTGAATAACCATACGCGAGTCCATATCCCGCAAACCATCGTTGGCCGGTTTGCTGGCGATAAACTCGGCCAGACCCGCTGTGCTGCGGCCCATAGCCGCAGAGGTAAATGCTTTACCTTGCGCGCTGCTGACCGTGTGTGGGCCCGAGTTATCGGCTTTCAACAACACTTTGGTCGCCCCGTCTCGGGCGACAACCGCCACGCTGACCTGATGACCTTGTGCTGCGCAGGTCTTCAAGGCGGCCTGCGCGGCCTGGGTGGCCAGTTCCAGTGGCAGGTATGGCGCGCTGGGCAGCGCTGGGGCGGCAGAGGCCATGATAGGAGCACACAACAGAGCGGCGACAGAGAATGTACGAATCATGTGATTTCCTTTCCTGGTTAGAACGAACAAGCAAAGCTTACCGCTCAAAAAAGAAGAAACCTATTCGTAGACCTCACACTCCTCTACGTAGTTATACCGAGTGGTTTTTTTCGCCCTTATCCTTTAGTGCTTCCTTCCAACCATAGACGAGTGAGCTCCGCCTGTGATGTGGTGCCCAGTTTGGCGCCAATAGAAACACGGTGGGTATCGATCGTACGCGGTGAAAGGCACAAGGCCTCTGCAATCTGCCGGGTCGTAAAGCCTTGGGCCACCAACTCCAGTATCTGGCGCTCGCGCGGAGTAAGTGAAGCCAACAACTGCAATGTTTCCGCTTGCTGTGCCTGTTCTCGCAAATGGCGATCGAGCACATCATGCCCTTTTTGTATGGCGTCGATCAGATCCTGCTCATCAATAGGCTTGGATAAAAAATCGACGGCCCCATTTCGAAAAGCACGACGACAGGCGTCGATATCGCCATGGCCCGAGATCACAATCGTTGGCCAATCGATACCCCTGTCACGCAATTGCTCCTGCAGTTTCAAGCCCGAGATGACCGGCATACGGATGTCAAGAATCAAACATCCGGGGGCCAGTTTGGCTACCTGCGCCAGAAATCCCTGGGGGTCTGCAAACTCCGTAACGTGAATATCGACGGTAGACAAAAGCAGGCTCAAGGCGCGACGCACGGCCTCATCATCGTCAAGCAAATAAACGGGATACCTCATCCAGCAGACTCCATAGGCTCATGTTTTACCGGCAGGATAATCCGGAATGTCGTCTCGGGCGCATCCTCGAGCAAAAACACCTCACCATGAGCACGCTCTATCAGCCGCTGGCTCAATGCCAAACCAAGCCCAGTCCCATCGGGCCGACTGGTCGTAAAGGGCGTAAACAGGCTGTCCCTGAGCGCCGGCAGAACACCGGGGCCGTTATCAGCAACATCAATAATCAGCTGCGTATCTGTTTGATTAAGGCTTACGGTCACCTGGCCTGCTTCTTGCCCGGTCACGGCGTCCAGACCATTACGTACAAGATTGAAAATGACTTGTTCCATTTCCACAGGGTCCGCCTCAACCAGCACCGGATAGGAGGGCAACTCAAACATCAGCCGTGTCTTGCTCAGGGCTGCCTGAGATGCCAGTAAGGCGCGTACATTATGCAAGGCGTCGCGAATATCAAAGCAGCCTACACTCAGCGCCTGGGGACGCGACCAGTTGCGAAACCGCTCCAGAATGGCCGATGCTCGCTTCGCTTGTGCAACCGTCTCATCGAGCACCGGTAACAAGGGCGTGCTGCTTGACTGAGCAACAATCCGTCGACTGGCTTGAGTCTGCGCCAAAATAGCTGTCAGGGGCTGGGTCAGTTCATGGGCCAGGCCACTGGCCATCTCTCCCAGTGCATTGACTCGTGATGCGTGGGCCAGACGAGACTCCAGGGCGCTTAATCGCGCCTGCTCAAGCGCCAGCCGGGTGCGCACGCGCTGACGCCAGGCGGCCAAGACAACAAGATATGCCGCACTTAGCAGCAACAACACCAGTGTCGTTTCCGCCATAGGAAAAAGATCAGCGGGACCCAGTGCCATCCCCGTCGCAAGAATCAAGGGCTGGGAGGGACTGGCCAGCGCCTTGGAAAAGTACAGCTCAGCGTCTGATCCGGCCTGGCCCACAAGCAAAGGGCCCTTGGGCAGTGACAGGCGTAGAAACACGCCCGGCTCCGACCAGAAATGACTGGCATCGGCCAGCAGTTGTCTAGCGTCAATCACCAGCATCAGGCCATAGCGCGCATCAGCAGTGTTCGGGCTTCGTTTGCCCAATATATAAAAGCCGTGACGCTCAGGGTCCGCCATCAGCACCATCTGTCCCTGTGACCTCAACACCGACTCACGCAACAAGGCCGTCGTCTCGGGCGACAAAGCGCCAAGCCCGACGGGCTTCTTGCCCACTGCCAACGGGATCAGCTGTATGTCGACGATACGCGGGTAAAAATGCGCAATCGTTGCGGCAACATCCAGGAACAAGGTGTGCCCCGGATCATCCGTGGCGTTGGCAACAGCGGATAAAGCAGTTAAATGGGCATCATGCTGATCTGCCCGTTGTGAAGCCAGCCTGTAGAGAACATTGCTTTCGGTCTCCAGAGTACTGAGCAAGGATTGATAGCGCCAGCTCGCCAGGGCACCCGCCGCGAGCACCACTAACAAGCCCCAGACAAGCAGAGCGCGAATCGCAAATCGGGAGTTTAAAGGGCGCAGCAATGCCATAAACGAAGTTCAGTTGTTCTGGAGAGCAGTCTGTAGAGCATCAGAAAAGCAAAGTGAGACACGGCCCCTTTGGAAGCGAGCCTCCAAAATACCTTAAAACGGCACGGTCAGGCGGCTACATTGCATTTTGCATGAAAATGCATGGCTGCTAGTACCGGGGCAATCTCATACCGCACTATATTGGTGGAGAAAAATCCGAACTCGGGTGGCGAAGAACAGAAAGAATCCAGCCGGTTTGCAGCTGGGGCCAATCTGGGCTCGAAACCGTATGGACTTGAACAATCCCGTTTGAACTTTTTCTATTTATCCGCAGCATTGCAGGAGACATGATGAACACCTGTCAACTACTGATCAATGGCCAGCTTCGTGACGCCAGCGGTCACCAGACTTTTACACGTCAGAACCCCGTTACTGGGCAGACCGCAACGGTGGCCGCAGCCGCTCAGCCTGAGGATGTGCAGGCTGCCCTGCAAGCGGCCGAACAGGCCTTTGTGCATTGGTCAGCCCTGGGTCCGACCGAGCGCCGCTTGCGCCTGCTCAAAGCAGCGGAGCTGCTGGACGAACGTGCCGCCGAGTTCATCGCCACCGTACGCCAGGAAACAGGTTCTACAGACTCTTGGTATGGTTTCAACGTGCAGTTGTCGGCCAACATCTTGCGTGAGGCTGCGGCCATGACCACGCAGATTGACGGGGCCGTCATCCCCTCGGATCTGCCCGGTAGCCTGTCGATGGGCTATCGCGTCCCCTGCGGCGTGGTGGTGAGTATCGCCCCGTGGAATGCACCCGTGATCCTGGCCACCCGGGCCATAGCCATGCCCCTGGCTTGCGGAAACACCGTCATTCTCAAAGCCTCCGAACGATGCCCGGCCACGCATGTCTTGCTGGGACAAGTGCTCAATGACGCCGGTGTGGGAGCGGGCGTGATCAACGTCATTACTCACGCTCCCGACGATGCGGCGGCGGTGGTCGAGCAGCTCATCGCCCACCCGGCCGTCAAACGCATCAACTTCACCGGCTCCACCAAAGTTGGCAGGATCATCGCCGCCACCGCCGCCCACTACCTCAAACCCGTCCTGCTAGAGCTGGGAGGCAAAGCACCGGTCATTGTGTGCGAAGACGCCGATCTGGAGCAGGCCGTCGCCGGCGTCGCCTTTGGCGCTTACTTCAACCAAGGGCAGATTTGCATGTCCACCGAACGCCTTATTGTGCATGAAGCGATTGCTTCTTCTTTTCTGGACAAACTGGTGGCCAAAATCAAGACCATCGCCGTGGGCTCGCCCGACCAGACAGACACACGCTTTGCCTATCTGGAAAGTGCCGAGTCAGCACAGCGCATCAAGTCCTTGGTAGAGGACGCGCTTGCCAAGGGGGCCACCCTGCCCTTGCCCCTGAAAATCGAGGGTGCTCTGATGCATCCGCTGATCGTCAATGACGTTACCCCCGAGATGCAGCTCTATGCCACGGAGTCATTTGGCCCGGTCGTCACCATGACCCGCTACCGCGAGGACAGCGAGGCCATCCGATTGGCCAACGACAATGAATACGGCTTGGCTGCTGCCGTATTTACGCAGGACGTGAACCGGGGTCTGGCCATCGCCAGACAGATCCAAAGCGGCATCTGTCATATCAATGGCCCCACCGTCCATGATGAGGCCCAGGCTCCCTTTGGGGGCATGAAAGCCAGCGGCTATGGCCGTTTTGGCAGTAAATCCGCCATCAATGAGTTCACCGAACTGCGCTGGATTACCGTCCAGACCACACCTCGCCAATACCCGCTGTAAGTCTGGCCCCGCAGGCTCGCGCCTCCCCCTGAGCGCGCTACGACGCTTGGCTGGCCCTTGGCTTTGAACCGATACCAGCGCAGGACCGAGGGCTACTACGGCCCCCCGGTCCTGCGGTTACGCACACAGATACTGATCCACCAGCTCTATCCAATGCTTGACCGGCGTGCGCCCTGCTCCATTCAAATGATTCCCACAGGCCATATTGGCCGTAACGATCAGATCTGGTTTGCTGCTCTCCAAGGCATCCATTTTGCGCTCACGCAGGCGTCCCGCAATCTCGGGCTGCGTCAGGGAATACGTGCCTGCCGAACCACAACATAAGTGGCTATCGGGCACTGCCCCCAGATCAAAGCCCAAGCGGGTCAACACCGCTTCGACTCGCCCGCCCAGTTTCTGCGCATGCTGCAAGGTACACGGACAATGAAAGGCCAGACGCGGACGGGTTTGCGTATTCAAGCACTGCTCCAGGGGCAACTCGTCGAGCACTTCAACCAGATCCTTGGCCAGCTCACTGACGCGGCGGGCCCGTTCCGCATAGACCGGATCATGCTTGAAGAGGTCTACGTACTCTTTCACAAAAGCACCGCAGCCGCTGGAGGTCTGCACGATTGCCAAAGCGCCCTGCTGGATCTGGGGCCACCAGGCGTCGATATTGCGACGTGCCTGCTGCAAACCCTGCTCTTGCGCACCCAGATGAAAGGAGGAAGCACCGCAACAGCCTGCCTGAGCAATCGGTGTCACACTGATGCCCAAGCGATCCAGCACCCGGGCGGTCGCCGCATTAATGGAAGGAGCCATGGCTGGCTGCACACAGCCCTCCAGCATCAGAACACGTTGGCTATGCCGGGGTGCGGGGCGCGTCAGATCCGCCGTTTGCTTGGGTGGAATTTTTTCCTGCAAGGATGAGGGCAGCAAGGGGCGCATGGCTCGCGCCACCCCGAGCAGGGCCCCCACCCGGCCCGGCTCGGGCAGAATTTGCGTCAGGGCCACACGCATGGCACGTGCTTTTAAAGAACGCTTTACTTTGGGTTCCAATGCCGCTCGCCCTATGTCCAGCAGGTTGTGATACTTCACACCCGACGGACAGGTGGTTTCACAGTTGCGACAACTCAGACAACGATCCAGATGGTGCTGGGTCAGTTCCGAGGTGGCATTGCCTTCCAGGAACATTTTGATCAGATAAATGCGGCCTCGCGGACCATCGAGCTCGTTGCCTTGATCCAAGTAGGTCGGACAAGTGGCATTGCAAAACCCGCAATGCACGCAGGAGCGCAAAATGGCTTCAGCCTGCTCGGCTTGCGGCAGTTGCTGAGCCCATGGTGTCAGTTGTGTTTGCATGTGGACTCCGCAGAGCGAAATAAACGGCCTGGATTGAATATATGAGCGGGATCTAGTTGCTGTTTTAAGCGCTGATGCCACTGCAACAACGCAGCGGGCAGCTCATCATTCCCGGCATCAGGCCCGCTCCAGCATCGCGCGTACCCCTGCAGGGCCCGCGCCTGTTCGTGAATCAGCTCGGCTGGAGCCTCAGACTTGAGCCAGAGCTGAGTTCCACCCCAATCGAGCAGTACCTCACCCGGCCAGCTTTGCACGGGCGCATCCACCGGTACGGCAATACGCCACAAATTCCCTGCCTGCTTAAAGAAATCCAGGCGCTGTTCACATAAATCATCCCAGTACGTCAGGTCGAGTTCCTCGCCACCTATTTGCTCCTGGGCCAACTGTACGGAACTGTCTCCGCCTTCCAGGCGCAGATGCAGACGGCCATCCTGCCAGGCCGCTCCCATGACAGGACGGCTTTGATCGCGCCATTGACGCAGCAAACCCGCCACATCCTGCTGTGCCACCTCCAAGACCCGTGCCGCGCGGCGTCGTGGGCGCGGCAACACCTTGAAGGAAACTTCCGTAATCACTCCCAGACAACCCTGAGCGCCCACCATCAAACGTGACACGTCATAGCCAGCCACGTTCTTCATCACCTGACCGCCAAAGCGCATGTGAGTGCCCATTCCACTAATCAGACGACAGCCCAGCACATAATCACGCAAGGCCCCCACCCAGGGACGGCGCGGTCCTGACAAGCCGCAAGCCGTTGCTCCTCCCACTGTCGCACGACCGTCAAACACGGGGGGCTCAAAGGGCAGACACTGCCCTTGTTCATTCAGGACGGCCTCCAGAGCCTTCAAGGACGTTCCCGCACGCACCGTCACGACCAGCTCGGCCGGGTCATAATCGACCACGCCCTCATGGCCAGCCAGGCTCAAGGCCTGACCCTGTACTGCTTTGCCCAAAAAGGCTTTGGAATCTCCGCCCACGATACGCAAGGCCGTGCGATCTGCCAGCGCCTGCTTGACCTGCTCGAGCAGCTCGGCACTGCGATCCTGATTGATCTGTTCTACGGTATTCATCAGAAACGCTCCAGCTCAGGAAAGGGCACTTGTCCGTGGTGAATATGCATGCCGCCCATTTCCGCGCAGCGATGCAAGGTGGGGATGTTCTTACCGGGATTGAGCATGGTCTTGGGATCAAATGCCGCTTTAATGGCATGAAAGAATTGCAGCTCATCCTCATTGAACTGCACGCACATCTGATTGATTTTTTCTCGACCCACGCCATGCTCGCCGGTAATGGTGCCGCCCACTTCCACGCATAGTTCAAGAATCTTGCCGCCCAAAGCTTCAGCCCGCTCCAGCTCGCCTGGCTGGTTGGCATCAAACAGGATCAGCGGGTGCATATTGCCATCGCCCGCATGAAAAACGTTGGCGACGCGCAAGCCATATTCCTCGGACAACTCGGCCGTTTTTTTCAGCACATACGCTAGCTGGCGACGCGGAATCGTGCCGTCCATGCAGTAATAGTCCGGTGAGATGCGCCCCACGGCGGGAAAGGCATTCTTGCGTCCGGCCCAGAAACGCTGTCGTTCCTGCTCATCGCGTGCTACCCGCACTTCTTGCGCACCGGCTTTGAACAACACCTGTTCAACCCGGGTCACATCGTCCTGCACATCCTCGACTGCACCATCGATTTCACACAGCAAAATCGCCTGGGCATCGACAGGGTAGCCAGCGTGGATAAAGTCTTCGGCAGCGCGAATGGACATTTGATCCATCATTTCCAGTCCTGCTGGCACAATGCCTTGAGCGATGATCTGTGCCACCGCGTCAGCGGCTTTTTCCACATCGTCGAAACTGGCCAGCAGCACCACCGTACACGGTGGGCGCGCCAGCAGCTTGACCGTGATTTCCGTCACAATACCCAGCATGCCTTCAGAGCCGGTGAACAGGGCCATCAAGTCAAAGCCGGGGCTATCCAAGGCTTCCGAGCCCAGAATCAGTCGTTCGCCCGTGACGGTAATGACTTCCAGCCGCAAGATATTGTGTACAGTCAGGCCGTATTTCAGGCAGTGAACGCCGCCGGCATTCTCCGCCACATTGCCGCCAATTGAACAGGCAATCTGCGAAGAGGGGTCCGGCGCATAATACAGTCCAAAAGGCTGCGCGGCCTGAGAAATTGCGATATTGCGCACGCCGGGCTGTACACGGGCAATTCCGGCTACCGGGTCCAGATCCAGAATCTGGTTCAGCCGGGCCATCACCAGCAAAATACCCTGCTCCAGCGGCATGGCACCACCGGACAAGCCCGTACCCGCACCGCGAGCCACTACGGGCACGCCAACCTCATGGGCCAGACGCATCACCGCCTGCACCTGCTCCACATTACGGGGCAGCACCACCAGCAAGGGTTTACTGCGATAGACGCTCAAGCCGTCACACTCGTAAGGGTGCAGTTGCTCGTCGGTATGCAGTACCTCCAGGCCGGGAATATCATCACGTAAACGGCTAAGCAGCTGCATCTTGTCCACGCGGGGCAGCACGCCGTCCAGTTTTTCGTCGTAGCGCAAACTCATGACGCCTCCTGTCTTTAAAGTCTCCTAAAGCCGATGGTCTTTGATGACGATGAGCTTGTCCAGCCACTTGCCTACTGGTCCGACCAGTTTTTACCCTAAGCAGCTCTCAGGGTTTATCTTTACACTTAAAAATCAGACAGATAGATAATCAGCTTGCTATCATTGACTCAGGCACACAACTGGTCCGACCACGTATGAAAATGCAGGAGTCCCGACGTCTGGAGGCAACCGCGGAACTGGTTGCCCAACGTATTGAAACCTTGATCATGGACGGCGTCCTCAAACCGGGGCAAGCACTGCCTTCCGAGCGACAACTGACGCAGAGACTCACGGTATCTCGCTCTGCCCTGCGTGAGGGGCTGCAAGTACTACGAGCACGGGGGCTGATTGAAACGCAGCATGGCAAAGGCTCTTTCGTCGCCAATCTGATTGACTCCAGCGTCAGCACGCCGTTGGAACACCTGCTGCAAGCACAGGGACGCACGCTGTACGATCTACTGGAAGTACGCGAACTACTGGAGAGCGAAGCAGCGCAACTGGCTGCTGCCCGAGGTACGGAAGCCGATCACATCATGATTCGGAGGCGCTTTCAGGAACTGGAAGATCTGCAGATGCAGGATGCTGCGCCGGAACAAATTGCTCGGGCTGACCATGCTTTTCATTCAGCGATCTGTGAGGCGTCACACAACCCGGTGCTGGTACACATGATCAGCCTGTTCAATGAGCTGATGCTGTCCACGGTACGCGTATCCGTGCAGCACCTCTATCCCGATCATGACTCCAAACGCAGGCTGGACAGGCAGCATGCCCGGTTATGCAATGCCGTCACGCAAGGTCAAGCGGACTTGGCCCGGCGAGCGGCTAAAGAACATATAGATGGGATACGGCGGCAACTACAGGAGATGGAAGCCAAACAGGTGCGCCTGGAGCATGCCCGGCAACGTCTGAATGGCCTCTAGGTTTATTTCGCCAATAGATTGGCCAGCATATAGCCCGATCCAGCCCCAGTCCCCGCACCGGGCCAGGTCGAAGCTCCGCACAAATACAGATCCTTGATCGGCGTTTTGTATTTGGAGTAACCGGCGACCGGGCGGAAGAAGAAGTTCTGATCCAGGTGATGGCTACCCGAGAGATTATCACCCCCAATCAGATTCGCATTGAACTGCTCCAGATCCTGGGGGGACATGACATGGCGGGCCAGAATCTGGCTACGCAAACCAGGCGCATAGCTTTCAAGCAGATCCAGAACCCGTTCGGCGTATGCGTCTTTCAGCTGTGCCCAGTCACCTGCAGCCATCTTGCCGGCAGCGTCGCCCTTGACCTGAGCAGGCAGCACTCGCACTTGAATCCACAAGGTGTGTTTACCCTCTGGAGCACGAGAAGGATCAAGAGCCGTACCTTGTCCAACCACCAACACAGGCTCGGCAGGCAACAAACCGGCGGCTGCTTCGGCATAGACACGACTCATCATGGCCAGATCGGGTGCCAGATGCACGTAGGAGAAACGCTGCAACTCGGCACCAGCTTTCCAGTCGGGCAGGCCATCCAGTGCCAAATGGATCATCATGGTCCCCAGCCCCGGCCGGAACGCATCCACTTTCTTCTGATATTCCTTGGGAACAGCAGCAGATTGCACCAGGCGACCAAAGACCAGCTGAGGATTCAGATTCGCGATCACTGCCTTGTCTGCTTTCAGATGACGCCCATCGGCCAGAACAACGGCCCTGGCACGACCATTCTCTTGCTCAATTGTTTGCACAGGGGCATTCAACAGCAACTCCCCACCCAGCTCCTGCAACAAGCTCGTCATGGCGCGGATTATCGTATCAGCACCGCCCTGCCCGATCACCATACCGAAGGCTTGATTAGCCATGGATTCCAGATAAGGGAACAAGGCACCGCCGGCGGTGTCTGGGGTGAAATCCACATGCAGCCCCCAAGCTGCCATCATGGCTTTTAATGAGTCGCTCTCGAAATGGCGGTCCAAAAAGTCACGGGGTGTCGCCAGCAGCAATTGCATCAACTCCGCAACACCATCCTTACCCAGCTCACGCCAGCTTGTCCACGCGCTTTTGAACAAAGCCAAGGAAGGCATAGGACTACCCAAGACCGCAAACAGATGAGGAGCTTTGCGCTGAAAGTCCTCCAGCATGCTCTGCCAGGCCTGCGCGTCTTTTTCAGAGACGGCTCGAATCCGCTGTAAAGTCGTTTCCAGATCCGTGCTGACGCCCAAATAGCGTTGATCCCGGAACACACTGGCAAAGCAGTGTTCTGCGGGGACGAAGGCCAAGCCATGGCGGACCAACGCATCCTTATGACGTTGAAAAAATGCAGAACCTGCAAAGGAGGACAGGTTCATGGCGCACACATCATGCTTGAAGCCTGGCAAAGTCAGTTCCTGAGTGCTAACCGCACCACCTGCCGAGCTTTTGGCCTCCACGACCAGAACCTTCCAGCCTTTGCTGGCCAACTCCACGGCAGCCGCCAATCCATTATGCCCCGCGCCAATTATGATCGCGTCTACTGCTGTCTCTCCACCCACGGGCAACTCCTTTAGCTCTAAAGTATTTATCCGTATTCTACGGTGCAACGGGGAAACTGAGTAGGAATTTCAGAGCGCATCAAGGGTGGATCGGCAGAACGAACTTAGACAGTGGTCTGGGCACCTTCTACAGACAGACGGGCGCCAGAGCCTGCAGCTGGGAGGCGCTGCCTTGGTCTGAGCTGACGCTGGTAAGCAGCTCAGCAACTAAGACTGAGGCTGAGACTAAGCCTCACGGAGCGCCGGAGCAGTAGCTTGTGGTCAATAGCCAGACAGACAGACAGACAGACAGACAGACAGACAGATAGACAGATAGATAGATAGATAGATAGATAGATAGATAGATAGATAGATAGGCCGACTACGGAATTGTGAATAAGCTGCTAGCAGTCAACAACTCGATGAAGCCAGCGGCTCAAGGCGTGTTTGGATCACCGAACGCCAAACATCGTCACTACCCGAGGTGGGCAGCAGAAGAAGAAGAAGAAGAAGAAGAAGAAGAAGACAACAGCCGCACAAAAGGGGAACACCAGTTACTCGCAACGCACGCTAAGAGGAAAAAGCACTAAGCGTAGCGCGATCACCCGGCAGATAGACAACGGCTTGATGCGAGAGGCTGAGGTTCAGCAAGCCGCTAAGGCTGAACCCGCCCCTCGCAGGGCTGCCATCGTACAGGTAGCACCCGCAGAGGACTAAACATCAACTCTCAAGCCCAGGAAGCATACGCAATGACCAACCCCCTCGGCTTGGGCCAAGAGGCGTAGTCTGCAACAAGAAGGGATAGGCGGTGCCCAGAACGGGCTTTGGGGAGGGGGGTGGTACGTCTGAAGTCGTAACCCAGGGGCCAGACGATCAGCATCGTTCCGGTGCAC
>NZ_JAYJLG010000002.1:0-700638 GCF_051948705.1 Alcaligenes sp. Lyrl_28 | reverse complement strand
CCTACCTACCTACCTACCTACCTACCTACCTACCTACCTACCTACCTACCTACCTACCTAACTACCTAACTACCTAACTAACTAGCTAACTAACTGACCGTCCTGTGGGTTGGTTGGCAAACCAGATGGCGACGGAGAACACACATCATCAGATCCTCGCCCCAAATCAAGAGTGTCTCTATATAGATAGGGGGTGGTTGAGTAGCCACCCTGATCAAGCATTATGCAGTGCTGTCAGCCACTCGGGGCCCCGGGACAGGGGTTGGGGCGAGTCAGACGACTTACCGCAGGTGTAGCCACCATCGGGGATGCAAGCAGTCTGCTGTTTGAGCCCAAGGTTTGTGCTTGGTCCGGGGGACCAATCACTAGGCGAGTTCAGACTGCGCCCCGATGGTGGCTCGGACAAGGGGACAGGCGCGGGGCACCGGCAAGTAGTCCGCCCCCCCTGTCCCGGGCCCCCGAGCGGCGTCCTATATAGAGCGGCTTGAACCACAAGCGCCCACAAGCAGTCCCCAGAACAAAGGCAAGCGAGGCATTCATCCTCCCTAAACACTCTATATAGTCATAAAGGCATAGCAGCCTCACTGACTTGGCCCTACACTAGCCCGGAACAGATATTCCTTTAGCGAAACTAACCATGCATGAAGACATCCTGATTAACGTAACTCCTTTCGAAACCCGTGTTGCCCTGGTCGAGCAAGGTGCTGTCCAGGAAATTCATATCGAGCGCAGCATCCAACGCGGCTATGTAGGGAACGTCTATCTAGGAAAGGTGGCGCGGGTTCTGCCCGGCATGCAAAGTGCCTTTATTGATATTGGCCTGGAGCGCGCGGCATTTATCCATGTTGCGGACTTGCGCCAGAACCGTACCGAACGCAATCAAGGTAGTGCGACTACACCCATTGAAAAGCTCCTGTTCGAAGGCCAGTCACTCTTAGTACAGGTCATCAAAGACCCCTTGGGCACCAAAGGTGCCCGTGTTTCCACGCAAATCAGCATCGCAGGTCGCATGTTGGTGTATCTCCCTTTTGACCCTCATATCGGGGTATCACAACGCATTGGCTCGGATGCGGACCGAATCGAGCTGCGAGAACGTGTCAGCCGTCTGATGCCCAAGGATGAAAAGGGGGGGTTTATCGTCCGCACTCAGGCTGAATGTGCCACAGACGAAGAAATCAGCGCCGACCAACAGTATCTGCGTACACTCTGGACGCGCATTCAGCAACGCATCCGCGAACAAGGCGCCCCCTCGGTGTTATATACAGACCTGAGCCTGGCGCAACGTGTGTTGCGCGATATGGTCACCCCCAACACTCAATCCATCATCGTGGATTCGCGTACGGTTGTACAAGAAATGAAGGAATGGGCCCAGATTTACACGCCGTCCGTACTGGAGCGCATCAGCCATCACAAAGGCAGCCGCGCCTTGTTTGACACGGCCCACGTCGATGAGGAAATCAACCGCGCCTTGTCGCGCCGGGTGGATTTGAAATCTGGCGGTTATTTGATTATCGATCAGACCGAAGCCCTGACAACCGTAGATGTGAATACCGGCGGCTTTGTGGGCGGACGCAACTTTGACGACACCATTTTCAAGACCAATCTGGAAGCGGCCATTGCCCTGGCTCGCCAGCTGCGCTTGCGCAATCTTGGCGGCATCATTATTTTGGACTTCATTGACATGGACGACCCCGCTCACCGGGAGTCGGTATTGCAGGAGCTGCAAAAAGCACTGGCCAAAGACCGCACGCGTGTGACGATTAACGGTTTTAGTCAGTTAGGCTTAGTGGAAATGACGCGCAAACGCACGCGCGACTCTCTGGCACATCAACTTTGCGAGCCCTGCCCAACCTGCCAGTCGCGCGGCTCAGTACGGACGGCTCGCACCGTCTGCTATGAAATTTTGCGTGAGGTGCTGCGCGAGGCCAAGCAGTTCAATCCCAAAGAGTTCCGCATCCTGGCATCGCAGGAAGTGGTGGATCTGTTTCTGGAAGAAGAAAGCCAGCATCTGGCGGTGGCGGGAGACTTTATTGGCAAGCCTATTTCTTTGGAGGTAGACCCCCATTACTCCCAGGAACAGTACGACATTATTTTGCTGTAAATCCACGGTGCCCGGGACGAGCAGCGCGGACACTGTGGGCAACGCTCTGGCTCGCCCTGCCCCACACGCCAGAACTTGAGCAGGCGGGGACTCGGTCTTGGGCTCCGGGACAAAACACGGGTTCACCCTTGTCAAGAAAAGCCCTTGCAGAAACGATCAACCCGCCAAAAAGGCGGGTCAAGTGTGACTCAGGGGGGTTACCTGTCATCTGCGTGGCGTCTGAGCAGAGCCGGACGCGGTGCTCTTCACGCCCAGAAAACCGTGATGCTTAAAGCGGCGTAACAGGCACAAAGTCATCCTCGGGCACCACCTCTTTAGGCGCATCCTCGGGGTTACATACGCCGGGAGCACGCAAAGAGGTAAATATTTCATTGATTTCCTTTTTGACGTTGCCCGAGTAGCTATAAACCTTGGCATCTACCCAGCCTTTTTGCATCAGGGTCAGGTCCACCAGAATACTTTTTTCCCAACCCGCCCCCGGCTCCAGTTCGTAACGCAAGGTCCCATAGCTGGCTTGACGCTCGTCCATCTTGAATACGGCCGCTTTACCGCACTCTGCCTGATGTTTGAACAAGGCGCGCTGAATGGCTACAAAATCCATATTGATGCGCCGCTCGGTCTTGAAATAGCTGGAGCGACGCAAATCCTGCTCCCGCAATTCTGCATTCTGCTTGGCGCACCCTGCCAACACAGCCAAACCAGCCAGCGCAAGAATGATTTTCTTCATGATGTTCCTTATGGTGCAGCCCCCGGCTGCTTACTCGTTGAACTGAAATTGCATTTGGTAAAAACCGGCGTATACACCGTTGCGGGCCAACAGTTCATCGTGACGACCCTGCTCAATAATCCGCCCCTCATCCAGCACCAGAATTTGATCGGCATTTTGAACCGTGGACAAGCGATGCGCGATCACCAAGGTGCTGCGCCCCTTCATCAGGGTCTCAAGAGACATCTGAACCTGGCGTTCGGACTCATTATCCAGCGCCGAGGTGGCCTCATCCAGAATCAGGATCGGCGCATTTTTGATCAGGGCACGAGCAATAGCCAGACGCTGGCGCTGACCGCCAGACAAGGAGTTGGCATTTTCGCCCACCATCGTATCGAGCCCCTGCGGCAGACTTTCCACGAACTCACGCAGATTGGCCGCTTCCAGCGCTTCCCAGATACGCTGTACAGAAACATCGGCATCGATGCCGGCTCCGTACGCCACGTTCTGGCCAATCGTCGCCTCAAACAGCACGACATCCTGGCTGACCAGAGAAATGTGGCTACGCAAGCTGCGCAAGGTCAGCTCTTCCGACGCAATACCATCGATTCGAACTTGTCCGCTAGTCGGAAGCAGAAAGCGTGGGACCATATTGGCCAGTGTCGTCTTGCCACTGCCCGAGCGCCCCACCAGCGCAATGGTCTGTCCCGGCTGGACGGCAAAGCTGACCTCTGACAAGGTGTTGCGATGGGCATTGGGGAAACGATGCGACACGGCATCGAATTCAATATGGCCGTACACAGGCTGCTTGAGTTCGCGGGTGCCCGTGTCCGGCTCTGGCTCCTGATCGACCAGCTTGAACACGCTTTCTGCGGCCACCAACATGCGTTGCATGGTGCCCGTGATATTGGTCAAGCGCTTGATCGGGTCAAAGATCTGCCCCAGAGCAGCCATGAATGCCGCAAAGCTGCCTATGGTCAATGTGCCGGTATTGGCCTGATACAGGGCTACAAAAATGACCCCGGCCACTGCAATGGACACAAACAACTGAGTAATGGGCGACAAGGCGGCATCAGCCGAGGCTGCACGCATGGCAAAACGACGCAAGCGGGCGTTCACATAACTGAAACGGGTGTTTTCACGCTCATAACCATCAAACAGCTTGATAACGCGCTGGGCATCAATGGCTTCGCTGACGACCCGGGTCAATTCGGCATTCATGTTGACGGTATCGCGATTGATGCGTCGCAGCCGGCGTGACACCATTTTGGCCACGAAGACCGAGGCAGGCATGACCAGAAACACGATGACGGTCAGTTGCCACGACATGTAAAGCAGCACACCCAGCAAGGCGATGACCGTCAGGGTTTCACGCACCACAACCGTGACCACCTCTGTGGCCACCCCTGTCATGGTGCCCGCATCAATCGTGAAACGGTTCAGCAAGCGACCCGTGTCGCCTTGTTTGAACTCCGAATCGGACAATCCCAGCAGGCGCGAGAACATGTCTGCCCGTAACGTCAGCAACATTTTGTTGGCGATCCAGGCAAACAAATAAGAGCTGCCGTAGGTGGTGATCCCCCGTACAAACATCAACCCGATCACCGACAAGGGGATGGTCCACATATAGTCGGGATTGGCGCCGGTAAAGCCCCCGTCCAGCAAGGGCTTCATAATGACTGCCAGGACCGGCTGGGTGGCCGAGGAAATGCTGACCAGGATCAGCGCGACCACGACAACCTTCCAATACGGGAGCAAACGGCTGTAAATGCGCTTCCAGAGATCGGATTTGACGGGATCGTGCCCAGCAGGCTTGATTTTGGATTGTATGGCGTTGGACAACGAGGACACCCTATATACTATCTAATTGTGTTTATTCTAACGCTCATTGCCTGAATCGAGCGTCCTGGCTCTTGTACGCTCTGTCTCGTTGTCCTGTTCATGTCTGATCCCTCTGCCCTTTACCTGCGATTGCCTAATTGGCTAGGCGATGTATGCATGAGCCTGCCGTGTCTACAGGCTCTGCTGGATACCGGTTTGCCGGTTGTCGTGTGCGCCCGTCCCTGGGCCCGCGAACTGCTTTCGGCTTACCCCTTGCACGGTTTCATTCCCATGACCAGCCACTGGCATCAGGACGCCAAAGCCATACGTCGCTATCGCCGCCAGCATGGCCATCACAATGCGTACGGCCTGCTGCTGCCAGACTCGCTAAGCAGCGCTCTCAGTTTCAAACTGGCCGGCCTGCCAGCCTGCGGCTACCGGGACGATGGTCGTAGCCTTTTATTACGTTGGCCGATCAATAAACCGCAAAAGCAGTTGCATGCAGTGCAATCCTGGTTCTATATTGTTCAGCAGGCTTTGGCACTGTGGCATCTAGGCCCGGTTCCTGAACAAGCCCCAGCCACCCTGGACTTGACGCTCAGCCCCCTGCAACGGCAAGAAGGCGACAACAGTCTGCGCCAAGCCGCCCTGCGCCCCGGTGACTATATTCTGATCGCCCCGACGGCAACGGGACTGCATAAAGGCCGTGTCAAAGTCTGGCCTTATTTCGACCAACTGACCCGCCATCTGCAAGCCCAAGGCAAAACCGTCATTATGTGCCCCCCGCCCAACGAGTATGAGGCCGCCCTGCAAAATGCGCCTAGCGCACGCTGTTTGCCGCCTTTGCCCCTGGGCGCGTTTGCACGACTTTGCCAGCAGGCGCAGTGGGTTATTTGCAATGACTCCGGCGTGTCTCATGTCGCCGCCGCCATCAAGGCCCAGCAACTGACCCTCTGTGGCGTCACCAACCCCGAGGATACCGGTCCCTGGTCTCCACGGGCGATCTGCCTGGGTAGGGATGGTCAATGGCCGACGTTGGACGAGGTGGCACATGTCCTGGAGTCCAAGCGGGAACATCCATGAGCCTATCGAGCATTCTGACCAGCCTGGTCATTCCACTGAATTTGTTTGCCGCTCTGCTGCTAGTGGCGGTCCTGCTGTTTATCGTGCGTCTGCGAAAAACTGCCGCTGCGCTGGCCTTGGCCGGCTTACTCTGGACAGGCGCCTGGTCCTTGCCCGCCACCAGCCTGTATGCCGGTGGCTATCTGGAGAAGATGTATCCTTACCAGCCTGCCGCCCAGGTGGAACAAGCCGATGCCATCGTGGTGTTGGGAGGGCATACCGCCCAAAACCGCAGCAACTGGTTTTTGCCACAGACGGCGCAAAGAACCTCGGCACGGGTAGAGCGGGCTGCAGAACTCTATAAGGCGGGCCGGGCCCCCTATATCGTCCTGTCCGGCGCGGCCCTGGACGGCGGGGTGAGTGAAGCCCAGGTCATGGCTAACACCCTGATCAATCTGGATGTTCCCGCTTCCGCCACACTGATGGAAAACAATAGTCTGACCACCCAGCAAAACGGCGAGTACACGGCCCAGTTGCTGCAGGAAAAGCAAGCCAGACGGGTTCTGCTGGTCACCTCTGCCCTGCACATGCCTCGAGCCATGGCCATTTTTCGCAAGCAAGGGGTCAATGTGATTGCGGCAGGCGCCGCTCCACAGTTGACGGTACCGAACAGTCCCGGCTTTTCCCTGTGGAAGCCCAGTCTGATGGCCTTGCAATCGAGCCGTTCCATCATCAAGGAATACGTTGGAATTCTGGTGTACTGGTCCCGAGGATGGGCCGCATGATCTGTCGTTCCGACTGCGGGGCCTGCTGTATCGCCCCCTCGATCTCCAGCCCCATCCCCGGTATGCCCGACGGCAAACCCGCTGGTGTGCCCTGTATCCAGCTTGATGAACAACAGCGATGCCGAATTTTTGGTCAGCCAGAGCGGCCGGCCTGTTGCTCTGGCTTGCAAGCTAGTCGGGAAATGTGCGGGGAAAAGCGGCAGGATGCGTTGATCTGGTTAAGCACCTTGGAAACGCTGACCGCTCCTGGCTTGAAGTCTTAAACAAAGAGACATTCAGGCTCAAGTCCAGAATGTCTCTTTTTTTACCAGGGACGCTTAGCTGCCGGTTTTCGCTTTCAGATAGGCCTGATAGGTATCTAATGAAAAACGCTGTGCATCAAACCGTTTTTCTGCTCTGACTCTGGCCCGTTTACCCACCGTATGCAGACAGTATTTCTGACACAACATGTCCCGTACGTGAGTTTCAATGGCCGCCACGTCACCACATGGCACCACCCAGCCCTCATGCTGATGCTCTATGCTCTCTGGCAAACCGCCCGCGTTGGAGATCAGCACCGGCAGCCCCAATGCCAACGACTCGTAGCACGCATAAGATGCCGACTCTTTATACGACAAGACAAAACCGACATCACACGCTGCCAATACCGAACGAACGTCTTTGACCAATCCGGGAAACACCACTTGTTGCGCACACCCCAAGGCCTGTACCTGTTCGCAGACCGCAGGGGCAGGCGGATCGCCAGCCACCAGAATCCGCACGCGCTGTTTCAGCGCGGGCTCCAGACGGGCCACGGCCTGCACCAGTAGCAGCCAGCCCTTTTCCAGATCCGTTCCCCCTACCGAGCCCAGAACCAGACAGTCCTCTGTCACGCCCGGACCAAACAGCGCCAAACGGGCCGCCTGTTTTTCCTGCCGACTGACCGGACGATAATGTTCCAGGTCCAGACCATGGTAAATCCGCTCAACCGTGCAACGTCGATAATCCGAATGGGCCAGTTGTTGTGCCACATAATCGCTAACAGCAATACACAGATCGGTTCCAAAGCGTGCTCGCAAGCGATTGCCAAGACTGTGAACGCGATTGGTATTGTGTTTGGTCCAGATAATGACGGGCGGCTTGGGCAGCATCTTGCTGGCGATCATGACATGACGATGATCGGTACTGCCGTTGCAATGCACGATATCAAAGCTCTCGCGCCGCAAAAAATGGCGCAGACGCCACATTTCAGACAAAGCGGCCCCTACTCGGGCTGTGTAAAAGCCCGGCAGCACCCTGACCCCCGGGATCTGGGAGGCTTCGCGATATAAACGACCCGTTGTCGGCGCCGCCAGCGTAAAGTCACACCGATGCGACAGTCCGCGCAACAACCCCAAAATATAGGTGACATGGCCGCCGCCATTACCGTGGTGTATATCCGTGATCAGGACCTTCAAAACTCGCTCCATCAGCGGCTGTGGATGACAAGTAAATGCTCAGGTCAAGCATCTACCGGCCACAAAGTGTATCCGCTATTTCACAAGCTGAACAATGACTGAACGCCAGCTCGGGCGTTTTTATATCAGTAAAAGAGAAAAACGGGTCTTGGGCAGCCTTATGCTTGGCGGCGACGCAACACTTTTTGATACAGGTCTTGATACCGCGCTGCCACGGCCGGCCAACTGAACTGGACAAGCAGTTCACGAGAATTTTCGACCAGATTGCGTGCCATCACCGGATTTTTACTGATTGCCTCGATACCTTGGGCCAGTTCCCGGGCATCTTCGGGATGGCTGAGCAACAGCGCATGATAGTCACCCTGCACATACTGGGCAAAGCCACACCAGGGGGCCGGACTCAAGACCACGGGCAAGCCATAAGACATAGCCTCTAAAGGCGCCATGCCAAAGCTGTCATTCAGGGTGGGGTGTACGTAAATATCAGCAGCACGATAAAACGGTTCGACGTTGGACGTTTCCCCCTGCAAGATCACGCGATCCTGCATGTTCAAGGCCTGCAATTGCTGTCGAATTTGATCCCGCAGCCCTGGTTTACCTCCTACAACCAGCAGGCGGTAATGATCGGGTAGTGTCGCCAGGGCGTGCAAGACGGTATTTAAGCCCTTGCGCAGCGGATTGCGCGCCACCAGCAGGCACACCACCTGTTCCTTGCCAAAACCCAGGGACTCGCGAACACGGGCACGCTCGACTCCCTGAGGGTCCGCTTTGGGCATAAGCACACCGGGAGCAATCACCGGATAATCATGCACATTGCCATACGATTGCTGCAATTGCTCGGCAATCAATCCCGATACCGCAACAACAGCATGCGGCCCAGGACGCAAACGACGCTTTTCCAAACCCAGATACCCCCAGACCCGAGGGCTGAAATACGAGCCCAGCTTTTTCAGCCAGGGCAAAGGCCGCACCCGCCAGTTAAAACGAACGGGGGTCACATGAACGACCTCCACATCACCACACCAACCATTCATATGCGAATGAACAATATCAAAGCCCTGGGCAGTGGCCTTGGCCGCCTGGCGCGCAAAGAGAATACCGCGTATCCAGCCCGGCCAGCGTGACCAATGACGGATAGGGACATAGGCCAGCTTCAGGTCGCAGCGGCTGTCATATTCACGTGCAAAGACAGTGATTTCATGGTGCTGCGCCAACTCGCGCATCAGTTCAACGCCATAGGCCTCGGCGCCCCCGAAGCGGTTGCCAAAGCGGTCGACCACAAACGCAATGCGCAGGCGCTCGGGAATCGCCACGTCAGTATCCTGGGCTTGCCCTGAGCTCATGAGCGGGATACCGTCCGGCGCTTGTCTTCCAGCCGCGTCACGCATTTTTGGAGGAAACGCAAAATATTCGTGGAACGCGAGACAGTGACACGTGGCAGGTCAAACAGATCATCATCGAGACGGGCCAGCCCCCGGTTGGTGGTGGTGGCATTCAGGTAGCCCGCTTGACGCACCTGCTCGCGAATCCCCTGATTCTGATCCCCATAGGGATAACAAAAGGCGCTGACCTCTACTTGCAACGCCTCTTGCAGCTCTGCCTTGGATTGCGCAATCTGGTAATGCGCAATTTCCGAAGAGACATCAGTCAAATGTACATGATCGAGCGTATGCGAACCCGCTTCGTGCCCAGCATTCACCCAGGCCCGCAATTCGGGCAAGGACATCAGACCGGAATGCGGTACGCCTTTGGGCTGATCCCAGAAATTGGAGCCATCCAGATGACGGGCAACAATGTAATTGGTCGCGGTAAAACCCAACTCGTCCAGCACCGGCATGGCGTTCTGAAAGACGTTTCGATAGCCATCATCAAAGCTGATCCCCACCACCTTGCCCTGCTTTTCACCGCGCAGGTACGGCATCAACTGGGCCATGGAAAGGCCCCGGTAACCCAAGCGCTTGAGCCAGGTCATCTGGCGCCGGAAGTCGGTGGGATGCACGGTCAAACCACGATACGGCGAGCCTTTGGGCGCGGGCACGCCGACCTGATGGTACATAAGTATCGGAATCATAGGCGGCATTATAAGGGGCTAATCAGACTTCTGGCGGGTGTAATACCAGAGCTTACTATATCGAAACAAACTGCCCGAAGCGGCCATGCAGGCCAGGATAAAGCCCTGCGGTCCATCCAGAAAACCCCGCCGAACGACATAGTGACGCACAAACGTCCAACTGGCGTGGCCTGCAATAGCGGGCAGGCTGGTCGTCTTGCCCTTGGCCTGCATCTGGCGCGCCGCATCCGAGGAATAGCGGTTGATCTTGTCAATAAACACTTCCAGACTGGCGTAGGGGTAATGCAGAAAATGGCCTTCCAAAGTGAGCACGGGCGCGGTAGTCTGTACGCTTTCATGGACTTTGGCCTCATTAAAACGAGCCGTACCGCGCTTGAATAAGCGCAAGACCCGATCCGGCCACCAACCACTATGACGCATCCAGCGCCCGGCAAACTCGGACAGGCGCGCGATCCGGTACGCCGTGCCTTGAGGCTGGGCGATTTCCTGCTGAATCAACTGCGCCAGCTCAGGGGTGACGCGCTCATCCGCATCAATGGACAACACCCAGTCGCCCGTAGCCTGATCCAATGCCCGGTTTTTCTGCGGTCCAAACCCAGGCCAGTCTGAAGTGACCGTAACCTTCGCCCCCATGGCGCGAGCAATCTCCACCGTCTCATCCGTGCTGCCGGAGTCCACCACGATGATCTCGTGCGCAAACGCGACCGACTCCAGACAGGCACGAATGTGTGTCTGTTCATTTTTGGTGATCACGATAACGGACAGGCGCGCCCCGCTGCCCAAGGGGGCGACTGCTGTTACTTCTGTCGTTGACGACGGCGCCATGCTTTCCACCTGTTGAAAATCGGCCCGATCACGGGATGGACCGCCACGTTCAGCCTGCGCCCAACGGACACGCCCGTGGTATCGCGCACGGCAAAACGATAAATATGCAAAGGATCACTGCCGGGCTGGTTGGAGCCAAAGGCTCGCGTTGTGTACAAATAGCGAAAGCCCGCCTGCTGGGCGAGCTGCACATAGTCCGGATCAAAATAACCTTGAGGCCAGCACAACTGGTCTGAGACCATTCCCATGTTGGCGATCAGAGTTTTGCGGGACTGCTCCAGCTCCCAGCGCATCTTGTCATTCTTTTGATCGCGCTGCTCACTCAGATCCCAGCGAGTATGGGTATGGGTATGGCTATGGAACTCAAACACCCCATCGGCCTGCATAGCGTGAATTTCACTCCAGCGCAAAATCACTTCATCGCTCCGGCCTTGGGCAATCCGTGCTTCGCATTCCCGATGGTCCGGGCATACAGGCAACTCCTGGCCCTGGCCCAGACAAGGACGCACAGGCCCCTCGTTGATCCAGCTTGTCACCAGGAAGATCACGGCATTAAAGCCATACTTTTTCAGCAAGGGATAGGCGTAGACCCAGTTATCCAGGTAACCATCATCAAAGGTAATCAACACCGATTTGGGTGGTACGCCCTGACCTTGCAAATGGCCAGCAAACTGCGCGCTTGTCAGGCTGGTCCAGCCGTTTTTCTTCAACCATTGCAAATGCTGCTCGAAATGCTCGGGACTGGCATTGATCATGCCCCCTTGCGGGGTGACATGGTGATACATCATCACGGGCACAGTATGGGCCACTTTCATCCCTGAAGCTCCTTTAGCCAGCGGTAATAAGCGCCCTCCAGCCGATCGCCCATGGCTACTGGCGTAAAACGCTCGTCACTACGACAGAACAGGCGGCCAGCGGCGCCCATCTCCTGTCGCAATCCGGGGTTCTGAATCAATTGCTCCAACGCCTCCCCCCACGCCTGCTGATCGTGCAGGTCCACCAGAAAACCGCTACGGCCCTCCTGCATCATTTCCGGCACACCGCCCACGCGGCTTCCCACAACAGGAATGCCTGTACACCCTGCCTCCGCAAAGACCGTCCCCGAGGCTTCCATGTGGGTAGCCAGGGCGAACACATCAAGATTGGGAAGAATCGACGGCACGTCGGTACGGGCTCCCAACAAATGCACACGGCTCTGCAAGCCCAGACTGGCAATCAGGGCTTGCAATTGCTCATAGCCCGGCGCCCCCCCTCCCACCAGCACCAAATGCAGTTTGGGATAACGGGCAAACAAGGTCTGCATGGCAACAATCAACTCATGATGCCCTTTATCGCGCCGCAACACGGCAACACAGCCCACCAGCAAGGTATCGGAGGCCAGCCCCAATTGCGCACGCAAATCGAGCACAGGTGCACGGTCTATGCGCGCCGGGTCGACACTGGGGTAGACCACTTGCACCTGCCCGGGTTTCACCCCCCGCTCGATCAGGTGATCTCGCACGTAGGCGCTGGGTGCAATCACTCGCTTGGGCACGATGGTGTAAGACATCAAAGAGCCCACCTTCTTGGCCAGATGGCGCGTGCGCACGATCAAGGGAGTGCCCGCAAGACGAGCTGCCACGCCGGCCAACATGGTGTCGCGACGGCTGTGACTGTTCAAGACATCAAACCGCCCCTGGCGCAACACGCGGCGCAAGTGGCGTACGCCACGCAGATAATTGGCCGTACCATCCATCAGCAAGGTATGAACAACAAAGCCCTCATCACGCAACCGTTCGGTCAATTGTGCATGCGGCTGACACGCCGCCTCTACCTGATGCCCGCGTTCTCGCAGAATGCGCATGGCATGCAGGATGTAGTTTTCCTGACCGCCAAAGCTGGTGGCGGCTTCCGAATGCAGAATGCGCAACGGGTTCATCGGTAGCTGATCTCCACATCCGTGGTCGCGTCCCATGCTTCCAGTTGCTCCAGCAGGGAGTCGGCCAGACGTACGCGCCATTGGGCTCCCAACTGAACCACACACTCATAATCGGGGCGCTGTAACTGCACTTCAACCGGCACGCCGCCCTGCTCCTGAGCACGGTGCGGGGCCAGAAGACTGTGCAGACGCTGCGCGTCAGCATGATGATTCAACCCGATGCTCAAACAACTGGCGCGCGCTTCGCGAGCCAGTTGCAAATCAAAAATGGCATCCGCATTGATACGCAGGCCGCCGGTATAATCGTCATTGCTGACCTTGCCTTGAATGATGACCAACTGATCCTCTTTCAAACGCTGACGATGCTCTTCAAACAGCTCATTGAAAATGGCGACTTCCAACTGGGCCGAGCCATCATCGAGCATGGCATACAGCATCTTGCCACGACGGGTCATGCGCACACGCACGGCCGAGAGCACTCCTGCAAACCACTGCGCACTGCGTGATGCCTCCAGACGGGCCAGTGGTGTGGGCGCAAAACGGCGCACTTCATCGCGCCAGGCATCAAACAAGTGACCGCTGAAGTAAAAGCCCAGTGCCGTCTTTTCCTGGCGCAAGCGATCCTGCAGACTCCACGGGGCCACTTTGGCCACTTCGCCTTCCACAATATCGTTGGAATCGTCGTCAAACAAAGAGGACTGATTGGCACTGCGTTCAGCCTGCTCCGCGGCCTCGGTGGCGGCACCAATACTGGCCAGCAAGGCGGCCCGATTGTCGTCGATCGAGTCAAAGGCGCCTGCCCGCACCAGCGCCTCAATCGTGCGCTTGTTGACCTGATGACGATCCACCCGACGACAGAAATCAAACAGGCTGGTAAAAGGACCGCCTTGTTTGCGAGCCTCCACAATGGCCTCAACTGCCGCCTGGCCGGTTCCTTTAACCGCCCCCAGACCATAGCGCATGGTGCGGGGCGGCAGGCCTTTTTCGGTATAACTATCCTTGACCGGCTCAAACCGGTAATTGGAGGCATTGATATCGGGTGGCAGCACTTCCACGCCATTGGCCAGGGCGTCTTTCCAGAAAATCTGTACCTTGTCCGTATCGTCCATATCGGACAACAAGGTGGCGGCCAGAAACTCGGCGGGATGGTGGGCCTTGAGCCACGCCGTCTGATAGGCGATCAGCGCATAGGCGGCAGAGTGACTCTTGTTAAAGCCGTAGCCTGCAAACTTTTCCATCAGGTCAAACAGCTTGACCGCCAGTTCCGGGTCGTGTCCTTTTTTGACGGCCCCTTCCTGGAACAACACACGATGCTTGGCCATCTCCTCGGGCTTTTTCTTGCCCATGGCACGGCGCAGCAAGTCGGCGCCCCCCAATGAGTAGCCACCGATGATCTGCGAGATCAGCATCACCTGTTCCTGGTAAACAATGACCCCGTAAGTGCTGCTCAGGGTGCTTTCCAGATCAGGGTGGAAATAATCGACCTCGGCGCGACCGTGTTTACGGTTCACGAAATCCACCACCATGCCCGACTCCAGTGGACCCGGGCGATACAAAGCCAGCATGGCGATGATGTCTTCAAAGGTTGAGGGCCGCAAACTGCGCAGCAGCTCTTTCATGCCCCGCGATTCCAGCTGGAACACCGCCGTGGTATTTCCTTCGCACAAGAGCTTGTAGGAAGCCTCGTCATCCAATGGCAGCGCCATGATGTCAAAGTCGCGCTTGTCTGCGTTGAACTGGCGCACATAGCGCACCGCCCAATCCAGAATGGTCAGGTTGCGCAAGCCCAAAAAGTCGAACTTGACCAGACCGGCAGCCTCCACATCGTCCTTGTCATATTGCGATACGGCGTTGGCGTCCGGGCCTGGCTGCGCGTACAGGGGGCAAAAGTCGATCAACTTGCCCGGCGCAATCAAAACGCCCCCGGCGTGCATCCCCACACTGCGCGTCAGCCCCTCCAGCGGACGGGCCAGATCGATCAGCGCTTTGACTTCCTCGTCATTTTCGTAACGCTCGCGAAAGGCGGGCTCGTCGGCCAGCGCCCGCTCCAGCGTCCACGGATCGGCAGGGTTGAACGGGATCAGCTTGGACAAGCCATCACACAGGCTGTAGGGCAGCTCCAGCACCCGGCCCACGTCACGCACCACCGCTTTCGCACCCAAGGTGCCAAAAGTCGCGATCTGGCTGACGGCCTGCCGACCGTATTTTTGTTTGACGTAATCAATGACGCGCTCGCGATTGTCCTGACAAAAGTCCACGTCAAAGTCAGGCATGGAGACCCGTTCAGGGTTCAGGAAACGTTCGAACAGCAAGTCATAGCGCAAGGGGTCCAGATCGGTAATCCCCATGCTGTACGCTACCAGGGAGCCCGCCCCCGATCCCCGACCCGGCCCCACGGGCACGCCATTGTGCTTGCCCCAGTTGATAAAGTCCGCCACGATCAGGAAGTAGCCCGGAAAACCCATGGAAATGATGGTGTTGCATTCCCAAGAGAGGCGCTCCTCGTAAGTGGGACGCTGTTTTTCGCGTTCGGCCGGATCGGGATAGAGCTGCAGCAAACGCTTTTCCAGCCCTTGCTGGGCCTGTTGAATCAGAAAGTCGCCCAGCGACATACCCTCAGGCGTTGGGAAATCGGGCAGATAAGGCTTGCCCAATTCCAGTTCCAGATTGCAACGCTTGGCAATCTCCAGCGTGTTCTCCAGTGCAGCGGGAACATCGGCAAAACGCTGCTGCATTTCATCCGTACTCAGAAAGTACTGCTCCGGCGTAAAACGCTTGACCCGCTTGGGATTGGCCAACTGCTCGCCTTCGGCGATACACACCCGCACTTCGTGAGCCCGAAAGTCCTCTGGCGCAATGAACTGAATCGGGTGCGTGGCCACGACCGGCAAGTCCAGCTCCGCAGCCAGACGCATGGCGGCCTGCACGTATAGCTCATCACCGTCCGCGCCACTGCGCTGCAATTCGATATAAAAAGCGCCGGGGAACAAGGACTCCCAGTGATGGGCACACTCACGAGCCAACTCCAGATTGCCATCAGCCAGGGCCTGGCCGACATCCCCCATGCGGCCACCGGACAGCGCAATCAAACCGCTGCACTCCTTAAGCCAGGCACGCTGCACTTCGGCGCGCCCCTTGTACTGGTTGCCCAGCCAGGCTCGAGTCAAAATATCACACAGACTTAAATAACCCGCCTCGTTTTGCACCAGCAGCAGCAAGCGCGCCGGTTTTTCACGGTCTTCCTCGTTCTGCAGCCAGATATCACATCCCATGATGGCTTTCAGCCCGGCTTTGCGTGCCGAGGTATAGAACTTGATCTGCCCGAACAAATTGGACAGGTCCGTCAAGGCCAGCGCGGGCTGACCATAGGCCTGCGCTTTTTTAATCATTTCGGGGATACGGGCGATGCCGTCCACCACGGAAAATTCCGAGTGGGATCGCAAATGGACAAAGGAAGGGGTGATTTCGCTCATGATGGAATTGTACTTAAGCCGATCGACATTGGTGGCTCTGAAATAAGACTGCAGCCGATGAGCCTGCCTTAAAAAGCAGGCTCATCGACGCAGAGAGGGGCTAGCGGCCCGGGCGTCGCCAGCCCGAAGGCGGGCCTGGTGGGAACACCGAAGCGCCAAGGGCCTAACGCTGCAGCGCAGCCCAGGCTTTCTCCAGACGCTTGACCGACACCGGCATGGGCGTGCGCAGCTCCTGGGCAAACAACGATACGCGCAGCTCCTCCAGCATCCAGCGAAAATCGCGCAGTCCGCGGTCAGAGGCCCCTTTGAGAGCGGCAACAGCACGTTGATACTTCATCAGCAAGGGCGCCATGTCCTGCATCAGACGCTGATCGCGGGCCGGGTCGGCGCGCAACTTGTCCACCCGCGTCTGGATGGCTTTCAAATAACGCGGCATATGTGCCAACTGGGCATACTCATTACTTTCCAGAAACAAGGTGGGCATCAGGACATTCAATTGCTGTTGAATGTCTTTCAATGCCTCGGGGTGTGCTTTAATCTGCGCCAGTTTTTTTTGCGCCGCACTCCACTCATTCAGGATCTGGCCCGCCAGACGCGCCACTTCCTGGGCTACCAGCCCCAGACGGCTGCGCCCCTCTTGCACACGCGCTTCAAACTCGGCCTGATTCTTGGGCCAGGGCTCCATCATGCAGGACTGTTCCAGGGCAACATCAATAATCTGATCACGTAACTGCTCCTGCGTACCCAGATTGATATAGAGCATGCTGATCCGCGTCAGGTCTGTTATGTTCTTCTCCAGAAAGCGCACCTGCTCACGCAAGGCCAAGCGGAACAAGCGTCGCAATCCCTGGCGATGATGACGCTGGGCCTGGGCCGGATCGTCAAATACGTCCAAATCGCAATGGGTCTTTTTGTCGATCAAGGCCGGGTACCCGATGAAGCTGCGTCCCTTGCGCTTGATTTCCATGAGCTCGGGTAGTTCACCAAAACTCCAGCTGTTCAGTTGCTCATGCTCCAACACCTGCGCCACCTGCTCATCACTGGCCGCCAGTTGCTGGAACGAGGCCTGGGCCTGACGTCCGTGCTCAGCTTTGAGCTGATCCAGATTCCGACCGCCCGACAACATGCGCCCATGCTCGTCGATCACCCGAAAGTTCATGAACAGGTGGGTGGCCAGCGTCTCGGGCTTGAAGTCACTGCGTTGTGGCCGCTGCTTGACCTGCTCCCACATATCCTGGGATATCGCATCCAGCAAACTCATGCCCGGATCGGATGCCTTGTCGAACCAGCGTTGGTGAAAAGCAGCCGCATATTCGGGCAGTGGCACGCAGTGACGACGGATACGTTGTGGCAAGGACTTCAACAAGGCCAACACCTTCTCTTTGAGCATGCCCGGCACCAGCCACTCGCAGCGGGCCGCATCGATCTGGTTCAAGGCGAACAAAGGCACACTGAGCGTTACTCCATCGCGCACTGAACCGGGCTCGAAGTGGTAGTCGAGCGCCATTTTCACGCCCTGCCACTGGACCGAACGCGGAAACACTTCCGTCGTAATACCGGCAGCGTCATGCTGCATCAGCTCGTCGCGGTTTAGCTCCAGGCCCTTGGCCTGTTCTTTGGTCAGGCCCTTGAACCACTTTTCCAGCGTGGCTGTCTGATACACGTCCTTGGGAATACGCTGGTCGTAAAAAGCGTAGATCAGTTCCTCGTCCACCAAAATATCAGGACGACGCGATTGATGCTCCAGGCGTTCCACTGCTTGAATCTGCTGACGGTTATGGCGCAGGAAAGGCAGGTTGGAATCTATTTCGCCCGGTACCAGGGCCTGGCGCAAAAACAGTTCGCGGGCCTGCACCGGATCAATCCGGCCAAAGTGAATGCGACGGCCACTGTAAATCAATAAGCCATATAAGGTCGCCCGCTCGTTCGCAACCACCTGGCCGGCTTTCTTCTCCCAGCGCGGATCACTCCAAGTTTTGCGCAGCAAATGGGCACCGACTTTTTCAATCCATTGCGGCTCGATCCGGGCCACACAGCGAGCAAACAGCCGTGTGGTCTCCATCAGCTCGCCCGCCAGAATCCAGCGGCCCGCTTTTTTGACCAGCTTGGAACCGGGGTGAATCACAAAGCGCAATTCACGCGTGCCTTGATAGACGCCGGTTTCTTCGCTCTTGTAGCCAATATTGCCGATCAAGCCGGTCAACAAGGCCAGATGCACCTGCTCATAGGTCGCCGGCGAGGGATTGGCGACCCAGCGCTGTTCCTGCACCAGACTGCGCAATTGGGTGTGGACATCCCGCCACTCTCGAATGCGCAGCGGCGACAGCAAGGCCTGTTTGACGCTATTGGCAAACTTGCGCTGCGAGCTTTGTTCCTGCGACAGTTCTTCCAGCCAGTTCCACAGCTTCACATAGGACAGAAACTCGGACTTGTCGTCATTGAAACGGGCGTGAGCCTGGTTGGCTGCTTCACGCTCATGAACAGGACGATCACGCGGATCTTGAACGGACATGGCCGAAGCCACAATCAGCATTTCCGTCAAACAATGATGCTCGTGTCCGGCCAGAATCATGCGGGCCACACGCGGATCCACGGGCAGTTTGGCCAGCGACCGGCCTACCTTGGTCAGGCGCTGTTGCTCGTCCAGTGCGCCCAGCTCTTGCAAAATTTGATACCCATCGGCAATCGCGCGGCCAGTGGGCGGCTCTACAAAGGGGAAGGTTTCCACATCGTCCAGATGCAGGGCCTTCATGCGCAAAATTACCGACGCCAGCGAGGAACGCAAAATCTCGGGATCGGTAAAAGGAGGACGACTGTTGAAATCCTGCTCGTCGTAGAGGCGAATACAGATACCGGGGCCAATACGGCCGCAACGCCCCGCCCGCTGACTGGCCGAGGCCTGACTGATCGCCTCGATACGCAATTGCTCGACCTTGTTGCGCCAGGAGTAGCGCTTGATGCGAGCCAGACCACTATCGACCACAAAGCGAATGCCGGGCACAGTCAGCGAGGTTTCTGCCACGTTGGTCGCCAGCACCACCCGGCGGGCATTGCCTTTGGGGCGGAAAATACGCTCCTGATCGGCCTGAGACAGACGCGCAAACAGGGGCAGGATCACGGTGTTGCTGGGTTTGTCTTTTTCCAGCGCCTCGGTGGCTTCACGGATTTCGCGCTCGCCGGGCAGGAACACCAGAATATCGCCAGTACCGTGTCGGGCGCATTCCTGCACCGCATCCACGATGCCTTGCATCAGATCCCGTTCTTCCTCGGAGGCAGAACGACGTTCCTCGGCATCGACTAAAGACGGGTCCAGAATCGGGCGATACACAATATCGACGGGATACAGGCGGCCTGATACTTCGATCACAGGCGCATTCTTGCCCTTGTGACCAAAATGCTGTGCAAAGCGCTCGGCATCAATCGTGGCCGAGGTAATGATCAGTTTCAGATCCGGACGCCGTGGCAGCAACTGCTTTAAAAAACCCAGCAGAAAGTCGATGTTCAGACTGCGTTCATGGGCCTCGTCAATAATGATGGTGTCGTAACGACTTAACAAGGGATCGCGCTGGGACTCAGCCAGCAAGATCCCATCTGTCATCAATTTGATGGCAGAACGCGGTCCAGTCTTGTCGTTAAAGCGGATCTGATACCCTACCCAGTCACCAATCTCGGATTGCAGCTCCTGGGCAATACGCTTGGCCACCGAGGTGGCGGCCAGACGACGCGGCTGGGTGTGGCCAATCATCTTGCCTTGCAGGCCGCGGCCCAGCTCCAGGCAGATTTTGGGTAACTGGGTGGTTTTACCCGAGCCGGTTTCACCACACACAATGACCACCTGATGGTCTTTGATTGCCTGGGCAATTTCGGCCCGACGGGCGCTGACGGGCAGGTCATCAGGATAAGAAATTGTTGGTAAAGAGTGTGGGTTTTCAGTCAATTCGTCGGACTCGTGCATGAAAGGTAGTTTCTGGTACAGACATCATTATAATTTTGGCTTGAAACCATTTGGACGCAAAGATCCCCCGCAATGAACACAGACATCCCCGACTCGTACAACGCCATCGACACACCTGATGAATCCCAAGCACAATTTGTGCGCTGGTTCAGAGAGGTGGCGCCTTATGTGCACGACTTTCGTGGCAAGACGTTCGTGGTGGCCTTTGGGGGCGAGCTCATCAATGATGGACTGCTCTACACCCTGATTCCGGACTTGTCGCTGCTGTCGGCCCTGGGCATCAAGCTGGTACTGGTGCACGGCTCACGCCCCCAGGTCAATGAACAGCTACGCCTGAAAGGCGAGACCACCCAGTTTGGACGAGGAACGGAACCGACCAGCGCCGTCGCTCTGGAGTGTGCCAAAGAAGCTGCGGGTGAAATTCGCCTGGATATTGAAGCTGCTTTCAGCCAGGGTTTGCCCAACACCCCCATGTCCCATGCCCAGATCCGCATTATTTCGGGCAACTTTGTAACCGCACGTCCTGTCGGTGTGATTGACGGCCTGGATTTCAAGCATTCGGGTGCGGTGCGCAAACTTGATGTGGACGCCATGCGCGTCATCCTGAATCAAGGAGCGCTTATTCTACTCTCCCCACTGGGTTTTTCCCCAACCGGCGAGGCCTTCACCCTGGACATGGAAGATCTGGCTACCAGCACAGCTATTGCGCTGCGTGCGGAAAAACTGATTTTCCTGACACCCGAGCATATTGGTCATTCCAACAATCTGGATATTGATTCGGAACTGGCCCGCGCCGATGCCGATGCCCTGCTGGCGTCAGGCAAACTTGACCAGGACTGCTCCACGTTCCTGCGTTATGCCTCCCAGGCCGTCAAACGCGGCATTGCCCGTGCGCATCTGGTGCCCTACAAGCAAGACGGCAGCATCTTGCTGGAGATCTTCACCCACGACGGGGTGGGAACCATGGTGGTGGAAGACACGCTGGACGATTTGCGCCCGGCCAATCTGGACGATGTGGGCGCGATTGTGCAGTTGATCGAACCCCTGGAAATTGACGGCACCCTGGTGCCTCGGGGCCGTTCGGTCATTGAGCGTGAAGTGGAACGCTTCACCGTTCTGGAGCATGACGGCATTATCTATGGCTGTGTCGCCCTGATTCCCTACGAAGAAGAACGCATGGCCGAGATGGCCTGCCTGATCGTCCACCCGGAATGGCAGGGCTCGGGCGAAGGCGAAATCCTCTTGCGTCACACCGAGGCCAAGGCTCGTGCAGCGGGCTTCAAGCGCCTGTTTGTGCTCACTACCCGCACCTCTCACTGGTTTATCAAACGGGGGTTTGTCCAAGGCGGTGTGTCGGATCTGCCCAAAGGCAAGCAATCGCATTACAACCGTTCGCGCAACAGCATGGTTTTCATCAAGAAGCTATAAGCTGGCGTGCTGAGCGACTCCAGGCCGGTTTGACGGCCTCCATGCCCTCAGTACAATACGCGCATTCAAGCATTTGATTAAAAAGGAATACGTATGGCACGCATGATTCACTGTGTGAAGCTCAAGCAGGAAGCCGAGGGCCTGGAGTTCCCCCCTTATCCGGGCGAGTTGGGCACCAAAATCTGGCGCTCGATCTCCAAACAGGCCTGGGCCAACTGGATGGAAGTGCAAACCCGGCTGGTCAATGAAAACCGCCTGAATCTGGCTGACGCCCGTGCCCGCAGCTACCTGAAAGAGCAGATGGAACAATATCTGTTTGAAGACAAGGACGTGGAAGCCGACGGCTTTACCGCCCCCCAGGCCTAAACGTACCAGCAGGCCACACACCCGCCCCCGGAGCATGTTCATCGTGCTCCGGGGGTTATTTATTGCTCTCCACTCACCGCCCTCCCTCTTTGCGCACGCCTCCGCCCAGCACTTCCCCCCCGAGAGGAACGTAAATAAATGAAACCCTCCGCCACAATTACGTTTCAGACTGGTCAAAAATCAAAATAAAAAAGCATTTTTAAAAGCTACTCAGAGCCCCAAGGCACAAAATCACGGCTGGCCTTGATACACGCTCAGGGAGTCCAAGCCAGGTAGCGGACGCAGTACAAACACAGGAATAACGGGCTAAGGAACACCCTGTCCAGAGCCGCCCCCTACCTTGGTCCACTTCTACGCCAAGCCATAACCGGTTTGCCGACCCTCAAGCCAAACAGGCCCCTCACGTGTTCATGTCTGCGCAGTCAAGCACGCGCCAAACGCCGAGCCACTGAACCGCACAGCCGCTTACTGCTTTACCCACAGGAAAAGAAGTTCATGTGCCGCCTAGACTTACCCGAGATTGCCCCCTACTCCACCCACTTGCGTTTATGGCTGGTCAATCTCAGTTATCTGCAGGCCTTGTATGGTTCTGAGTTTCATCGCTTTGTGCTGGATACGGTGCAGCAGCGACTACTGGACTGCGGTCTGAACGCTGGAGAGGTGCTTATCCAGGGAGACTATGTTCTGATCACCTTGCACCGCCTGAGCAGTCAGGCGCGCTTTCAACGTGCCCACCCCAATGCCCTGGCCCAGTTGCTGGGCGCTGCTCTGGAATGCGACCCCATCAGCCAGGGCGACAAGCGCATTTATCTGCATACTCAAGTGGCCTATCACTACGACAGTCGCCAGTACGATACGGACCTGCTCCATCCACCGGTTCCTAACCCCAGCTCTCACCATCACCCCGCCACACTGGCTGTCTGGCACAAGGTCTGGGCCAGAACCTATCGGGACGATATGAACCTGGCGGTCCGGATGCTGGACGACCTGCAAGACGGCTTGTTAGCGTTGGCCTTTCAACCCATTTATCACCTGGACGCAAAACATCAGGGTGCCGCCTTCTATGAGGAAGCCCTGATTCGTCACTCGCGCGGCGCGGACTATTCCTTACCCGACGCAATAGCTGCCATGGAGCGGCTGGGGCTGATTTCACGCCTGGATCGCAGCGTGCTCGGAAGTGTGGTGGGGCTGCTCAATGCCGACCGTGCCCTGTGCCTGGGGGCCAACCTGTCTGCCGGCTCTTTGCAGGATGATTTATGGTGGCAGGATTTCTTCAGCTACCTGGACAGCCGGCCGGATGTCGCTCAACGCCTTATTCTGGAGATAACAGAGACAGGCTCCATTGCCCACAAACCCACAGCCTTGCGTCTTATCGCCCAACTGCAAAACCTGGGGGCGCGCATTGCTCTGGACGATACCGGCTCAGGCAACAGCACCCTGGCCTTTCTGGTACAGACCCACGCGGATATTGTGAAAATTGATCGCTCGATTTTGCTTCGAGCACGACGCCCCGGCCAACCCACGCACTTGCTGCGCAATTTGGTCAATGTCTGCGCCGACTACAGCGCCTATGTCATCATTGAGGGCGTGGAGAATGAGGCGGATCTGGACCTTGTGCGCCATTCCGGTGCACAGGGGGCACAAGGCTACCTGCTGGCACGTCCTACCCTGACCCCTACCTGGTGGGAGCACCCCTCATTCATTACCGTGCAAGACGCGGTACTCGTTCGAACCCGGTTCTACCCAGGCTGCGCACCATTGGGCCATCGCCTGGGCTTTTAACCTACCGTCCTGGCACGGCAGTCAGATGCCGCCCTACGTGCTGAAAGCAATCAAGCCTTGCATGGATGCATGCAAGGCTTGAAACACACAGGCCCACCAAATCAGAATCAGACTTTGTCTTCAGATTCCGGCTCTGGCAACGGCTCACCACGCGCTGTTCGTTCGGTGTTTTTCACACCCGTGTGACGCACATCATCGCCGCGAACCATGTAGATCACCCGTTCCGCCATGTTCTTGGCGTGATCGCCAATGCGCTCCAGCGCACGGGCAATAAAGATCAGGTCGATGGAGTGCGAGATCGTGCGCGGGTCCTCGATCATGTAGGTAATGATGTGGCGCAACGAACCTTTCCACTCACGATCCACTTCCTTGTCACTGCGCACAATCTGTGCCGCATGCACCGCATCCTGACGCGCAAAGGCATCGAGGACATCGTTGATCATGCCAGCGACCGAGGCGCTCATGTGGCGCAGCTCCACAACGGGCTCGTAGCCTGCCGTGCCTTCGTGCAGACGGCGCGCCATCTTGGCGATGCGCTCGGCTTCGTCCCCGCAGCGTTCCATATCGGTCAGCATCTTGGAGATGGACAGCAACATGCGCAGGTCAATGGCAGTTGGCTGATTGCGGGCAATCAGGTTGGTGATGCGCTCGTCAATCTCCACCTCGAGGCGATTGATTTCTTTCTCACGCTCGCGAACCTGATCGACCAGCGACATATCCCCTGTCTGCAAGGCTTCGGTCGCACTCCGGACCATCGATTCAACGATGCCGCCCATCTGCAAAAACAGTGAACGGGTAGCCTCCAGATCGGAGTGAAACTGCTTATTGGTATGTTCGTTCATAGTGGCCTTCTGTAACAGCAAAATGGCTCGCGCCAGCGCTTAATCCATTCATAGATTAAGCACCGATTATGACAGAGACATTAAAATTCAGAAACCGTCAGCCAAGAGCGTACGCACCCCTTGCTGACCGGCAATCAAGGCCACGCTGGCAGGCGCAATCGCGAACAGGCCGCAACACACCACCCCAGGCATATTATTGATGCGTGCCTCCAAGGCTGCCGGGTCCTCAATGGACAGACCGGACACGTCCAGAATCAGGCCACCGTTATCGGTGACAAAGCCCGCACGCTCGACAGGAGTGCCACCCAGGGCACGCAGCTGACGGGCAACAGCGTTTTTAGCCATGGGGATGACTTCCACCGGCAAGGGAAACGCGCCCAGGCGCTCCACCAGCTTGCTCTCGTCCACGATGCACAGGAACTTGTCCGACACCGAAGCCACGATTTTTTCGCGGGTCAAGGCGCCGCCGCCTCCCTTGGTCATGTTCAGCGCCGCATCGATTTCGTCTGCACCATCCACATACCAGTCCATGCGTTCGATGGTGTTGAGGTCTTGCACCGCAATACCCAGGCTTTGCAGACGAGCCGTCGAGCGCTCCGAGCTGGACGCTGCGGCTTTGAAGGCATGCTTGTGGATCGCCAACGCATCAATAAACAAATCGACCGTGGAACCGGTACCCACACCCAAGATGGAATCAGGCGTCAGGAAAGGAAGGACGTATTCAACTGCGGCCTGCGCCACCTGTTGTTTGAGTTCGGACTGTGTGTACATGGCAGATATAAAAATCGGGGGGCTGGGCCCCCCATGGTTTATTTAAGAAAACGAGCGGCAAACTTGCCTTCATTGAAACCCACGCTGACCTCACCGTCAGGTGTAATCAGCAAGGGGCGGCGTACCAAGGCGGGAAACTCGGCAATCAAAGCCAGCCATTGGGCATCGTCCTGCGGCTCTTTGCGTTGCGCAGGCAGATTGCGCCAGGTCATGGAAGCCCGGTTGACCAGCTTGGGCCAGCCACCCAGCTCGTGCGCCCATTGCTGCAAACGAGCCGCTTCCAAAGGATGCTCGCGGTAATCCACAAAACTGAGCGACAGGCCGTTTTGCTCAAACCAGGCGATGGCCTTTTGGCAGGTACTGCAATTTTTCAAACCGTACATGGTGAACATGGCAGAACTCCTTATCAATCAAGCGCGGCGCTCGCGGCGTGCCTGCAGGCGATTGGCGAACACGACAAAAATACCAATGACCAAAATCAGCAACGTTGCCAGGGCGTTAATCTCGGGCTTGAGGCCCAGACGTACGCGCGAAAACACCTCCACAGGCAAGGTAGTAAAGCCCGGGCCAGACAGGAAAGAGGCAATCACCACATCGTCGAGCGACAGGGTAAAGGCCAGCAACCAGGCGGCCATCAAGGCCGGCACAATCGAGGGCAGAACAACCTGGAAAAATGCTTTCAAGGGCGTGGCGCCCAAGTCCAGCGCCGCCTCTTCCTGCGAGCGATCCAGCTCACGCATACGCGACTGCAAAATCACCGTGGCATACGCGGTACACAGCACCACGTGCCCGATCCAGATGGTGAAGATACCGTTTTGCTCCGGCCAGCCAAACAAAGCGTTCAGCTCCACAAACATCAGCAGCAGGGATATGCCCAGCACCACCTCCGGAATGACCAGCGGAGCACTGACAAGGCCAATGTACAGGGCAAAGCCCTTAAAACGCCCCATGCGCGCGAGCACATAGGCAGCCCAGGTACCCAGAATCGTGGCCATGCTCGCTGTCAGTACCGCAATCAGAAAAGACAGCTTGGCAGCACTGAGCAAAGCCCTGTCCTGAAACAGGGACTCGTACCAGCGAAAAGAAAAACCCGACCAGGAGGTCATGATGGCCGAATCATTAAATGAAAAGACGATCAGGAACAGAATCGGAATGTAGAGAAAGCCAAAGCCCAATGTCAGGACCAGGGCACGCAACCAGGGATTGGGTTTGGTCATCGACGGCCTCCCCGCTGTGCTTCCATTTGTCGCATCTGGCTGTACTGGAACAGGATCAAGGGAATGATGAGCAGCAAGACCATCACGCAGGTTACCGCCGCAGCCATCGGCCAATCGGCATTATTGAAAAACTCCGTCCACATGACCCGGCCCATCATCAAGGTATCGGCACCCCCCAGCATTTCCGGAATCACGTATTCGCCAACCGCCGGGATAAACACCAGCATGGCACCGGCCACCACACCCGACATGGACATGGGCAAGGTGACGTTCCAGAAAGCCGACCAGGGTCGGGCACCCAAGTCGTAGGCCGCCTCAAGCAGGCGCATATCCAGTTTGACCAGATTGGCATACAAGGGCAGGATAAAAAACGGCAGATACGCGTAGATCAGACCGATATACACCGCCAGATCGGTACGGTAGATTTCCAAGGGAGCATCAATCAGCCCCAGTCCCATCAATGCCTGATTAAGCAAACCATCACCACGCAAAATGCCCACCCAGGCATACACGCGCAAGAGCATGGATGTCCAGAAGGGCAAAATCACAGCCAGCAACAGCAGGCTGCGAACGGCCGGCGACGAGCGGGCGATATAGTAGGCCACCGGATAGCCGATCAGCACACAGAAGATCGTGGTAACCGCAGCCATCTTCAGGGAGCTGAAATAGGTAGCCAGATACAGATTGTCGCTGAACAGCAAAATATACCCGCGCAGGTTCAGCACGAAGGAAATGCTTTCATCGGCAATCTGGGCCAACGGTGTGTAAGGCGGCACCCCAAAATCAAGATCGGCAAAGCTGATCTTGAGCACGAGTAAAAAGGGCACCAGCAGAAACAGGATCATCCACAAAAACGTGGGCGCCACCACCAGCGTACGACTGGTGGGCAGCAGTTTGCGCCAGGACAGATTTTTCATGTGCTCAGCACCGCTACGCTGTCATCAGACCAAGACACGTAGACCTCTTCGTCCACGCCAGGTGCGTCGGGTTGAGCCAAAGTGCCACTGGGCATTTGCGCTTCGATCAGCATGCCGGCATCCAGACGGATCTGGTAGCGGGTGTAGCTGCCCATCCAGGACACGTGGGTCACGATGCCGTGGCCCCAGTTGGTATCTTCGGAGGGCAGCTCGCGGCTGACCTTGATCTGCTCAGGGCGGATGGACACGTACACGTCCATGCCCAGCGGCTCGCTGATCCCGTGGCTAACGTACAGCGGACGGCTTAACTCCTCGCACTCGATATGCACATGATCGGGCTCGTCCACCGTCACCACACCGGTAAACAGATTGGTGGAACCGATAAAGCCCGCCACAAAGCGCGAGTTCGGAAAGGAATACACATCGTACGGCGTACCCGACTGGATGATCTGGCCATCCGACATGACTGCCAGACGACTGGCCATGGTCATGGCCTCTTCCTGATCGTGGGTCACCATAATGCAGGTCACGCCCACGCGTTCCAGGATTTTGACCAGTTCAATCTGCGTCTTCTGACGAATCTGCTTGTCCAGGGCGGACATGGGTTCGTCCAGCAAAAGCAGCTTGGGACGCTTGACCAGGCTACGCGCCAGAGCGACACGCTGTTGCTGCCCGCCTGACAACTGGTTGGGTTTGCGGCGTGAAAAGCCAGCCATCTGCACCAGATCCAGCGCCTCAAAGACACGCTCATGGATTTCGTTGCGGGGCACGCCTTCCTGCTTCAGGCCAAAGGCCACATTGGCCTCGACCGACATATGCGGGAACAGCGCATAGGACTGGAACATCATATTGACCGGCCGCCGGTAGGGCGGCAGGTCGGTAATGTCCTCATTATCCAGATAAATCCGACCGGAAGTCGGCTCCTCGAATCCAGCCAGCATACGCAACAAGGTCGACTTGCCACTGCCCGAACTGCCCAGCAGGGCAAAAATCTCGTGACGGGCCACGTCCAGACTCACGGACTGGACAGCCACGGTGTCGCCAAAAATCTTGACGACTTCGTCCACACGCACGAAAGCGTCCTCGCCATCCATCCAGGGCGAGGTTCCGGTACGGATATCTTGCATGATGCCTAACGTCCAGACTTGAGTTCAGCCCACAGGCGCGTTTGCAAACGCTGCACCTTCAATGGCTGCGGTTTGATTACGAACAAAGTCTTGGAGACTTCGGGCGATGGGTAAATCATGGGGTTGTCGGCCACTTCCTTGACCACGAACTCGCGCGCATCTTTATTGGCGTTCGGGTAGAACATGGTGTTGGTAATGGCGGCGTGTACTTCCGGCGTTTCAATGTAGTTGATAAAGGCATGCGCCTCTTTCACATTGGTCGCGCTCTTGGGAATGGCCATGGTGTCAAACCAGACCGGCGCCCCGCCTTTGGGTATGTAGTAGTCAATGGCGTAGGGTTTGTTGGCCTGACGCGCACGGTCGGCAGAGATCATGACATCGCCGGAAAAACCGTAGACCATGCACAAATCGCCCGCGGCCAGCTCATCGATATAACCCGAAGAGCTGAACTGACGCACGTATGGACGAATCTGTTTGAGCAGATCCAGAGCCTCACGATAATCGGCCTCGTTGCTGCTGTTGGGGTCTTTGCCGATGTAGTGCAGGACGGCCGGAAAAACCTGCGCGGCTTCATCCAGAATGGAAATGCCACAGCCTTTCAGTTTTTCGGCATTTTCAGGCTTGAACAGCATGTCCCAGTTCCCCAGGTCGACTTGCTCGCCCATGATTTCCTTGACCTTGGTAACGTTGTAGCCCAGGCCATTGGTGCCGTAACCCCAGGGAATCAGATACTCATTTCCCGGGTCCACATCCGAGAGCAGGGCCATGATGTCCGGGTCCAGGTGAGACCAGTTGGGGATCTGACTTTTATCCAGCTTCTGGAACAAACCACCTTCGATCTGACGGGCTGCGTAATGGGTGGACGGGACCACGACGTCATAGCCCGACTTACCCGTCAACAGCTTGGCCTGCAAGGTGTCGTTATTGTCATAAACGTCATACCGCACGGTAATCCCAGTGGCTTTCTGAAAGCCGGACAAGGTGTCGGGAGCTGTATATTCAGCCCAGTTATAAACGTTAACAACCTGATTCTGCGCCTGTGCAACAGGCATGATGGCGGCAGCGGCCAGCAGGCCAGCGAGCACCTGTGGTGTGTTCATCCCAAAAGACATCGCGAGTCCCCTTCCTATCGAAAGCGAAAAACCCAAAAGGCGAGATGATAAAGCTTTTTTAAAGCCCGTAGTCGTAATTAACGCTGCGTTTCGTGACGGTAAGCTGAAAACATCTGCTGCCACCACCTGTCGCCCTGCGACCCACACACTTTGAGCAAGGATCGCCTGAGACGTTGCACATTGCCCAGCGCCTGGGCGGGGCTGACAGGCCCCTGTCGTGCTCGGTCAAAATCGATCAGCCAGACTTTGTCATTCGCATCCAGCAAAATATTGTAGGCGTTAAGGTCAGCGTGCCAAACCTCGAATTGATGCATGCGGACAATCTCGTGCGCCACCGCTTCGGGGCGGGCTCGGTCCAGGCACATACTCAAAGGCTGCACATCGGGCACCCGCTGGCTTATCAAGGCCGCACGGTAGCAAAAACCGTGTTGCCACCATGCCCCGGCCAGCACTTTGGGAACGGCCAAACCCTTGTTGTGCAAATAAGACATCACCTGAAATTCTCGCCAACTGCGAGTGCGCGAGGCCCCTTGCCACAGGTAGGCCGATTCATTGAAGCGGGCCACCAGACCACCACGGCGATAGTGACGCAGCACAGCCTGGCCAAAGGGCCCGTTCACAAACCAGGCGGCCTGTCGGCCACCCTGGCCCACTTTGCTGGCCTGATCACCGTAGGAGGCGGCCTCGAACCAGCGCTGTAAGGCCTGGGGTTCCAGATCCAGCTGCTTGGCCAGCTCCGGTGCCAGCAGGGCACCGCCCCCCGGCAAAGAATAGACAATTTCGGATTGGGCGCTCACAACGGCTCCTCAGGCTCGGACCAGCAACAAGGCCATGATCAGTACCAACATGCAGGCAAAAATAAACTTCAGGCGGTTCTCGGGCAGCCGGTGGGCCAGCCGTACACCGAAAGGTACCAGCATCAAACTGCCCACCGCCAGGGGAATACCGACCTGCCAGGCGGCCTGACCATGAAATGCGTAGGTTGCCAATGCAACCAGGGTGCCCGGAATAATCATGGACAGCGCCAACCCTTGTGCGCCGGTCTGGCTGTAGCCCATGCGGCTGGTCAGAAACGGCACCACCAGGACTGCGCCCCCCACCCCGAATACCCCCCCCGCCAAACCGGCCATCATGCCAACGGCGACATACCAGGCTTGACCAAAAGATTGCGGGTCTGGCAGCGGTGTCCCAGTGCGACGGCGCCGCCGCGAAAAGCCCAAACTCTGATCAAAATAATACAAGGCGATCGCCATCACAAATAACGAGTAGATACGGCGCAGCAAGATGGCATCCATGCCCAGCGCCAGACGTGCGCCCAGCCAGGTAAAGAGCATGGAAGACATGGCCCCCAAGGCGGCCCGGCGAAAATCGATATGATTGTGACGATGGTACTGACGCACGGTCATGAGCACGGCGGGCACCACCATAATCAGCGCCGTACCTTGAGCTGTTTGCTGGTCCATGCCCAACACCAGGCCAAGCAAGGGGATAGCCAGCAAACCGCCTCCAATGCCCAGGACACCACCGGTGTAGCCAATAAGCGCGCCTCCCAGCAAGCAGGCCAGGATCAATTCAAGGCTTATCATGGCTATTACAGGTTGCGCAGTCGATCGACAGCGTCCTCGACCCGATCTACCGCCCAGATTTCCAGGCCTTCAACCGGCTGACGCGGCGCATTGCTCTTGGGAATCAGGGCAATGCTGAACCCGAGCTTGGCCGCTTCACGCAAACGCTCCTGGCCGCGAGGAGCAGGACGGATTTCGCCGGCCAGGCCGATTTCCCCGAACACCACCAGGCCACGCGGCAAGGGACGATTATTCAGCGAGGACAATATGGCCAGAAGTACGGCCAGATCAGCCGCCGGCTCGGTAATCTTGACACCCCCTACGGCATTGACGAACACGTCCTGATCGTAAGTAACCACGCCTGCATGGCGATGCATCACCGCCAGCAACATGGCCAGACGCGAGCTTTCCAGCCCCACCGACAGGCGACGCGGGTTTGGCACATGCGCCGAATCCACCAAGGCCTGAATCTCGACCAGCAAGGGCCGTGTGCCTTCCTGGGTGGCCATGACGCAGGAACCGGCCACGGTTTGGGAATGCTGCGACAAAAACAGGGCCGAGGGATTACTGACTCCCTTCAGGCCTTTTTCCGTCATGGCAAACACGCCTAATTCATTGACCGCCCCAAAGCGGTTCTTGAACGCGCGCACCATGCGGAAAGACGAATGGGTATCGCCTTCGAAATACAGTACCGTGTCCACAATGTGCTCCAGCACACGGGGACCGGCCAAGGTCCCGTCCTTGGTGACGTGACCGATGAAAATCATGGAGGTGCCCCTTTGCTTGGCCAGACGCGTCAGTTGAGCCGCACATTCTCGCACCTGCGAGACTGAGCCGGGAGCGGCGCTAAGCTGATCCGAATACAGGGTCTGGATCGAATCGATCACCACCACGCTGGGTTGATGAGACTGCAAGGCCTGACTGATGGATTCCAAGCGAATTTCGGCCAGCAGGTCGACCCCTTCCGTTGGCACGCCCAAACGACGGGCACGCAAGGCAACTTGCTCGGCAGACTCCTCACCAGTGACGTACAGAACCTTGGTTTGCTGGGCCAAAGCGGCCATGGCCTGCAACAATAGCGTGGACTTGCCCACACCGGGATCACCCCCGATCAGAATCACGCCCCCTTCCACCAGCCCGCCGCCCAGAACGCGATCAAACTCGCCAATGCCGGTTGGCACCCGCGGGAGCTCTCGCGCCTGCACATCGGAAAGACTTTGAACCGGACTGGAGCCTGCCAAAGAGGCAAAACGGTGGGCGCTGGCGGCGGCCGGACTCTCCACGGTTTCCTGCAGACTGTTCCAGGCTCCACAGGCAGGGCATTTTCCCGCCCACTTGGGTGTATCTGCCCCGCACTCTGTGCAAACAAATACCACTTTGGCCTTGCGGGCCGCACGAGTACTGGTGGCCATAATAATTCCTTAACGTCCGGCCAGGCTGCCGCCGCCATCCACGCCCAGATTCTGGCCGGTGATATAGGCCGCTTCATCGCTGAGCAGGAAGGTGACAGCCGCGGCCACTTCCGCGGCCTGTCCAAAACGCCCTAAAGGAATGGAGGACAGACTGCGTTGCTCGGCTTCACTGCCGACAGGATGGTTGGCACGGAACAATTCGGTTTCGATCGGACCAGGAGACACCGCGTTGACGGTAATGCCATAAGGAGCCAGTTCCAGCGCCCAGGTGCGGGTACATCCCAGCAAGGCACTTTTGGCGGCGGCATAGCTGGTACGGTCGAAACCGCCGTGCACGACACGACTGCAGATATTGACGATACGGCCTTCCTTGCGCGCCTTCATCGACGGGATGAAAGCCTGGGCCACCTGCACCGCCACGCGCACATTCAGGTCAAACACCTGATAGAGATTGCCCAGATCCACCTGACCAATAGGCTCAGGCGCGACCATTCCTACATTGTTCACTACCGCATCCACCGGGTATTTTTCGCGGATGACGCGCAGCATTTCCTCGGTTTCTCCTGCATTGCTCAAATCGCAGGAATACAAATAGCCGGGGAAATCAATATTTTCCGTGTGGCGGGCCAGTCCCACCACATGAGCGCCGGCATCAGCCAGTCTTTGGCTGATGGCCCAACCGATTCCTTTGGTAGCGCCGGTAACGAGTACGCATTTATTTTTCATGGCTATGCCTTGTTGGTGTTAATTCTGGACGACGCGCGGCACGCGGGGCGCCACCGCACAAATCAATTCGTAGCCCAGGGTTCCGGCAGCCGCTGCAACCTCGTCCACACTGGGCCCGCCTTGACCGAACAACACCGCCTGACTGCCTACACCGGCGGCGGGCACCGGGGTGAGGTCTACGGCCAGCATATCCATGGAGACACGACCGAGCAAACGGGTACGGACACCGTTGACGGTGACCGGAGTACCGGTTCCTGCATGACGCGGATAACCATCGGCGTAACCACAGGCCACCACGCCAATTCGCATCGCCTGCTCTGCCACATAGGTATGGCCGTAGCCGATACCCTCTCCTTGCTTGACGCCGCGCACGCTGATGATTTCAGCAGCCAAGGTCATGCCCGGCTGCAAACCGAAATCTTCAGCGCTGATTGATGCAAACGGCGAGCTGCCATACAGACAGATTCCGGGGCGCACCCAATGATCCGGGCCAGAGGGCATGTAAACCCCCAGATCGGGGCTGAGGGTAGCGGCCGAATTGCAAACACTGACCGGGCCTGGCAAACCATCGGTAATCCGGTTAAAGCAGCGAATCTGCTCCAACGTGGCATCAATATTGTCGTCCGCGCGCGCAAAGTGCGTCATGCGCCCCACCGAACCCAACTTGCCCGCTTTTTGCAGCCGTTGGGCGCGCTCAAAGGCAGCAGGGTAATCATCCACACTGAAACCCAGGCGGTTCATGCCACTGTTGAGCTTGACCATGGCGTTCAGGGCCGCTCCGCCTTTCCACTGCTCCAGCATCTTGAGCTGCTCGTGGCAATGAATCACGGTGGTCAGGCCAAACTCAGCCAGCACATCCAGATCTTCAGGCTGGAAAAAACCTTCCAGCAACATGATGGGACCGGTCCAGCCGGCAGCCCGGCAGCGTATGGCTTCTTTCAGGTCCAGCATCGCCATACCTTCGGCGGCACTGAATGCCCGCACGGCATTTTCGATGTCATGGCCGTAAGCATTGGCCTTCATGACGGCCCAGATATGGGGCCGTTTTACACCAGATGGAGCCGTGGCATTATTCAGGCTCTGAATAACCATATCGAGATTGTGACGCAGTGACGCAATATGAATGGTGGCCGAGATTGGACGTGGCATGGTTCTCCCCGAAGCAATACGAAAGTCTAAACCAGCCCTAGTGGAAACGAAAGCCGTATACTGGCGGACTATGTCTATCGAGCACTATGAAAACTTCCCTGTCGCCTCTGTGCTGCTGCCGCGTCGCCTGCGCCGACCCGTCACCGATATTTATCGTTTTGCCCGCAGCGCCGACGACATTGCCGATGAAGGCGACTTAAGCGCTGCCCAACGTCTGGAGCTGCTTGCGCAGTTTGAAGCCAGTATCGAGCAACTGCAGTACCATCAGCCCGTTCTGCCCGATTCGCCCCACAGCGAGATTTTTGTCCCATTGGCGGCCAGCATCCGCAATTTTCAATTGCCGCTCAAGCCCTTTCTGGATCTGTTGTCCGCCTTCCGCCAGGACGTCACCACGCATCGCTACAGCGATATGGCGCAGGTACTGGATTACTGTACGCGCTCGGCCAACCCGGTCGGTCGGCTGATGCTGCATTTGTATCAGGCCCACCAGCCAGAATGGGTCGAGATGGCCGACTCCACCTGTACAGGCTTGCAACTGGTCAACTTCTGGCAGGACGTGGCGGTGGACTGGCACAAAAACCGTGTCTATATTCCGCAGGATCTACTGGCGCAGCATGATCTGGATGACGACTACATCCAGGCTCGCACTCAACTGCTGCGGCAACCCCCGGCCGATGCACGCTGGCAGGACATGATGCAGTTGCTGGTCACCGATGCCCGTCAGCGTCTGCAAGCGGGCCTGATCTTGTCCGCACATCTGTCCGGACGAATCAGCCTGGAATTGAAAATGATGGTCTTGGGCGGACTGCGCATTCTGGAACGACTGGAAGCGGTAGAGTTTGATGTCTTCAGTCACCGCCCCACCCTGTCCCGCCTGGACTGGCTGCGCCTGATCACCCGCGGCTTGAGCCGTACCTCTTACCGACCCTGAACGTCCATGAGCCCAGACGAGTATTGTCAAAACAAGGCGGCCCAAAGCGGCTCCAGTTTTTACTACGCCTTTTTGTTTCTGCCGCCCGAACGTCGACGCGCCATCACGGCCCTGTATGCCTTTTGTCGCGAAGTCGACGATGTAGTGGACGAGGTTCACGAGGAGTCGGTTGCCCGCATGAAGCTGGTATGGTGGCGCACACAGGTCGCCGACCTGTATGAAGGCCGCACCCAGCATCCGGTCATGCAGGCTCTGGCTCCGCATATCCACGCCTTTGAGCTGCCACAGGACGAGTTGCTGGCCGTGATCGACGGAATGGAAATGGACCTGGATCAGGTACGCTACCAAAGCTGGAACGAGCTGGAGCGCTACTGCTGGCACGCGGCCGGTGTGGTCGGCCTGCTGTCGGCACGTATTTTCGGTCAGACCCAGGAACAGACCAGCGATTACGCACAAAAACTGGGACTGGCTTTTCAACTGACCAACATCATCCGTGACGTGGGCGATGATGCTCGACGTGGTCGTATCTACCTGCCTCAGGACGATCTGGATAGGTTTGGCGTAGCCCCCCATGAAATTCTGGATCAGCAGCACTCGGAACGCTTCGAGGCCTTGATGGCCTTTCAAACTGAACGCGCCCAGGACTTGTACCGCCAGGCCATGCGCGCCCTGCCCGATGCAGATCGCCGGGCACAACGCCCAGGCCTGTTGATGGCCGCCATCTACCATGCCTTGCTGCTCGAAATTGTTGACGAACGCTGGCATGTACTGGAACAACGCATCTCCCTGACCCCCATCCGCAAGTTCTGGCTGGCCTGGAAAACCTGGGTGTCGGGCGGGCGTAGCCTGCAACGCAAACTGGGCCGATGAAAGTCGCGGTGATCGGGGCGGGCTGGGCAGGCTGTGCCGCTGCCTGGCGCTTAAAGACGCAGGGCCATCAGGTCAGTGTCTTTGAGGCCTCACGTCACATAGGCGGACGCGCACGCCGCATCCACAGCCCCAATCTGGGGCGCGACACCGACAATGGCCAGCACATCCTGCTGGGGGCCTACTCCGTCACACTGGGCTTGATGAGGGAAGTGGGCCTGGATGAATCTGCCCGTTTGCAACGCCGGGATCTGGATGTCCTTGCTGCTGACGGCCACTTTCGTCTGCGCAACCGTCCCCTGCCCGCCCCCTTGCATCTATTGACGGGCCTGCTGGGTGCTCAAGGCTTGAGCTGGTCACAAAAAATCAAGCTGGCCCGTTTTTGCCGTTGGCTGATGAAACAGCACTGGCGCACTCCTGAAGGCCTGACGGTATTGCAGTTGCTGGAGCAACACCAGCAAGACAGCCATGTCATCCGTCTATTCTGGCAACCGCTGTGTGTGGCCGCCATGAATACGCCCATTGAGCAGGCCTGCGCCCAACTCTTTGCCCATGTCCTGCGCGACAGCCTGGGCGGTCCCCGTCAAGCCAGCCAAACCCTGATCCCGCTAACCGACTTAAGCCAGCTTTGGTGTGAGCCAGCGCTGCGCGACATTCAGCTTCAATTGGGACACCGGGTGCAGCGACTAGAACTGAACGCAGCCGGAGTTCAGATTGATGGGCTGCACTTTGATGCCGCCATTGTGGCTTGCCCGCCGGTTCAGGCAGCACGTTTACTCCACAACCTACCTAGCAGCCCGGCCAGCGAACAATTGCTGGCAGATCTGGAGGCGTTCAGCTATATCCCTATCGCCACCCTCTATCTGGAACTGGAACAGCCCTGGAATCTGCCCCACTCCATGTTGATGCTGGACGATAGCAGTGGCAGCGGCGGGCAATGGCTGTTTGATCACAGCGCCTTGAAACCGGGTAGCGGCGAAACGCTGGTGGGGATTGTCATCAGCGATGCGGTACGCCTGCAGGCGCTAGACCGGGAGCAAGCCATTGCCACGATTATCGCCCAGGTACGCAGCCAAACCCGGCACCTGAAAACCATGCCTGCGGTGCGGGCCAGCGAGCTGATTATCGAAAAACGGGCCACTTTTGCGGCCGTGCCCGGCTTGCGTCGACCTTCCGTGACGACACCTTGGACTGCCATTCGTTTGGCAGGCGACTGGACTGATACCGGCTATCCCGGTGTGCTGGAAGGCGCGGTACGCAGCGGTCTGACAGCGGCACATCTGTAAGTCCTGGATTCAAGCAGAGCACAGCCGAAACGAGGGTGCCGAACCCCTGTCTTTCCTGCTGCTCTGAGCATGACGGCATCCGCTCTTTGAAAACGACCCTGCATAAACTGGCACATGCACCCTACGCATCCAGGTAGTCACACGAAGTCATGCCAAGAAACCCAGCCATCAACCAAGGCCCCGCGTAAGACGCTCTTCAAACAGGGGCTATTGGGGCAAGACACTATTGCGCCGACGGTGTCAGCAAAGTCTGCGCCGGTTTGTGAGCGGCCAGAAAATCAGCCTGGAACAAACGCATACGCACCACATCCCGATATTGGCCATTGATGAAAAACTCGTGTTTGAGTTCGCCTTCCACCTGAAAGCCAAACTTCTGATAGATGTGAATCGCTTTGTGGTTTTCCTTATCCACAATCAGCACGATCTTGTACAGATTCAACACCCCAAATCCGTACTCGATAGCCAGTTTGGTCGCCCGTGAGGCAATGCCCATGCCCTGAAACTCGGGCGCAATAATGATCTGAAACTCTGCCCGGCGGTGCACATAATCAATTTCCACCAGTTCCACCACACCCGAGGGCTGCCCTTCCCACTCCACCACAAAACGACGTTCACGCTGATCATGAATGTGCTCATCGTACAGCGCTGCCAGCTCCCCGTAGGTTTCGTAAGGCTCTTCAAACCAGTAACGCATCACGCTGGCGTTATTGTCCAGCAGGTGCACAAAGCGCAAGTCCTCGCGCTCGAGGGGACGTAATTTCACGTGAGTCGTTTTACTCATGATTTTTCTATCCTTTCTTCTATGTTCAATAGACGAACCGCCTATCTGCCGATATCACAGGCCATCGTCATCATGCCTGCATATCGTGTTCTTTTGATGAAGAGAAGATAGCAAAGGTTCAGCGCGCCTCGCAAAGCTCGCCTTGTCTGTCTGAGCGCCAGGCACAGACAAGAGGCAAAAAACCCCGATTGATGCTTTCCTGATTCGCCGACTGAACAAGGATCAGAGCCGCGGGAACAGCAAAATCGGGGTTTTAAACCAGTCTTAGACCGGCGCCTGCTCATCACAAGCGCAGTGACGAGTATCAGCGCGGGGCATGTGCCTCGATATAGCGACGCACTTGGGCCACGTCCGCATCCATCACCACCACTTTCTGTGGCAAATCAGCCAGACCGGCCAGGTGCGCTGGCACGGGAGCGGGCTGACCAATGGCCTCTTCAATGGTCTCGGAGAACTTAGCGGGCAAGGCGGTTTCCAATACCAGCATGGGAATGCCATCTTCACGGTAGGCCTGGGCCACTTTGACGCCATCGGCCGTGTGCGGATCGATCAGCGTCTGATACTGCTCGTTCACCTGGGCGATCGTGTTCAACCGGTCCTGGTGCGAGCTGGCACCAGCCACAAAGCCGAACTCTTCCTGGAAGCGTGGCAGATGCTCGCTCAGATCGAACTGGCCTTCTTTGGCCAATTGTTCCCACAATGCCTTGACCTTGCTGCCATCGCGGCCCAGCAGATCAAACACAAAGCGTTCGAAGTTGGAAGCGCGGGAGATGTCCATGGACGGGCTGGACGTGGCGTATGTCTGCTCGGAACCACGGGGACGATAAATACCGGTGCGGAAGAACTCTTCCAGCACATTGTTTTCGTTGGTGGCCAGAACCAGCTTGGCGATCGGCAGACCCATCTGGCGGGCAATGTGACCCGACAGAATATTGCCAAAGTTGCCCGAAGGAACAGCAAAAGAAACTTTCTGACCGGCCGCTGTGGTGCTGCGCAGCCAGCCCCAGAAGTAGTACACCACCTGAGCAGAAATACGCGCCCAGTTAATGGAGTTCACGGCACCCAAATGCCATTGGGACTTGAACTCCAGGTCGCCTGCCAGGGCCTTGACGATGTCCTGGCAATCATCGAACACCCCCTTCACCGACAGGTTGTGGATGTTTTCATCCTGCAGGGAGTACATCTGGGCGCGCTGGAACGCACTCATGCGACCGTAAGGCGAGAGCATGAACACGCTGACGCCACGCTTGCCGCGCAAGGCATATTCAGCCGCCGAACCCGTATCACCGGATGTGGCGCCCAGAATGTTCAACGTGCTGCTGCGCTTTGTGAGTACGTATTCAAAAACCTGGCCCAGGAACTGCATGGCCATGTCTTTAAAAGCCAGGGTCGGACCTTGGGACAAACCCAGCAAAGCAAAACCGGGCTCCAGCTCCTTGACAGGCACCACCTGCTCGCTGTCGAACACACCGGGTGCGTAAGCGCGGGCAGTCAAGGTAGCCAGTTCGTCAGCGGGAATGTCCGTGACAAACAGCCCCAACACCTTGGCGGCCAGTTCGGGATAACTCAGCGCGCGCCAGGATTCCAGCATCTGGGCGCTGACCTGAGGGTAGCTTTCCGGCATGGCCAGACCACCATCGGGAGCCAGACCTTCCAGCAAGATGTCCGAAAATGGTTGGGCCTTCATGCCGCCACGCGTGGATATGTAATTCATTACAGGTTCTCCACGCGCAAACGGGTCACGGCAGACTGTACAAAGGGCAGATTCTGAATCTGGCTGATTGCGCCATTGATGGCACCTTCACGCGCTTCGTGCGTCAGGAAAATGATGTCGGCCTGCTCGCCGGCCGGTTCCTGGAACATGGAACCAATCGAGATCGAGGCTTGAGCCAGAATACGGGCCACATCCGCCAGCACACCTGGACGGTCGTCCACACGCAAACGCAGGTAGTACGAGGACACCACTTCATCCATAGGCAGGATGGGCGTATCGGACATGGCGTTATGCTGGAAAGCCAGATAAGGGACACGGTGCTCGGGTTCTGCCGTTTGCAGACGGGTGACGTCCACCAGGTCGGCCACCACGGCCGAGGCCGTGGGCAAGGCGCCGGCACCGGCGCCGTAGTACACGGTCTGGCCCACGGCGTCGCCGTGCACCAGCACCGCATTCATGGCACCTTGCACATTGGCCAGCATGCTTTGCAGCGGAACCAGTGTGGGGTGGACGCGCAGCTCAATGCCTTCTTCACGAGCGCGGGTAATACCCAGCAGCTTGATGTTGTAGCCCAGGCGTTGTGCGTGTTGCAGGTCTTCCAGTGCCAGGCTGGTAATACCTTCCACGTGGGCCTTGCTGAACTGCACCGGAATACCGAAGGCCAGAGAGGCCAGCAGGCTCAGCTTGTGCGCCGCGTCCACACCTTCAATATCGAAAGTAGGATCCGCTTCGGCGTAACCCAAACGCTGGGCATCGGCCAGGGCTTCAGCAAAGCTGACGCCACGATTGCGCATTTCGGACAGGATGTAGTTAGTGGTGCCGTTGATAATGCCGGCCAGCCACTGAATACGGTTGGCCGTCAGGCCTTCGCGAATCGCCTTGATGATCGGAATACCACCGGCCACAGCGGCTTCAAACGCCACCATGACACTGCGCTCGTGAGCAGCAGCAAAAATCTTGTTGCCATGCTTGGCCAGCAGCGCCTTGTTGGCGGTAACCACGTGCTTGCCCTGGGCAATCGCTTCCATCACCCATTCGCGTGCCACGGTGTCGCCCCCCACCAGCTCGACCACAATGTCGATCTCGGGGTTGCGCACCACGTCCATGCCGTCCGTGGTCAGGGTGACTTCGTCCCCCACCAGCGCGCGTGCCTTTTCCAGGTCCCGCACAGCAATGGCGACCACCTCGATACGGCGACCGGCGCGGCGAGCGATTTCATCTGCGTTGCGTTTCAATACGTTCCAGGTGCCGCTGCCAACCACACCCAAACCCAGCAAACCTACTTTGATAGGACTCATTGAACAAATCCGTCCTTACGGAACATTTCTTTGATGCCGCGTACCGCCTGACGGGTACGTTGCTCGTTTTCGATCAGCGCAAAGCGCACATAGTTGTCGCCATACTCACCAAAGCCGATGCCGGGGGATACGGCTACTTTGGCATCGCTCAGTAAGCGCTTGGCAAACTCCAGCGAACCGATGTCCTTGTAGAACTCGGGAATCTTGGCCCAGATATACATTGATGCCTTGGGAACATCGACCATCCAGCCTGCCTCATGCAGGCCCTTGGCCAGTACGTCGCGACGGCGGCGGTATTGCTCCACCACCTCCTTGACACAATCTTGTGGCCCTTCCAGCGCCGCAATGGCAGCCACCTGAATCGGTGTGAAGGTGCCGTAGTCGTGATAGCTCTTGATCCGTGCCAGCGCATTGACCAGGGACTCGTTACCCACCATGAAACCAATACGCCAACCGGCCATATTGTAGCTTTTGCTCATGGTAAAAAACTCGACGGCTACATCACGCGCGCCTTCCACCTGCATGATGGAGGGGGCCACGTAGCCGTCAAAGGTAATGTCAGCATAGGCCAGATCGTGTACCACCAAAATACCGTGCTCACGAGCCAGCGCCACAATACGCTCAAAAAAGGACAGGTCCACACACTGGGCCGTCGGATTGCTGGGGAAACCCAGAATCATCATTTTGGGTTTGGGAATGGACTCGCGAACGGCTTTTTCGATCTCATCAAAAAAGTCCACTCCGGGAACCATCGGTACCGAACGGATATTGGCACCGGCAATGACGGCACCATAAATATGAATGGGGTAGCTGGGGTTGGGCACCAGTACGGTGTCGCCTTTATCCAGGGTCGCCAGCATCAAATGGGCCAGACCTTCCTTGGAGCCGATGGTAACAATCGCCTCGCGATCCGGGTCCAGATGCACATTGTAGCGGCGCTCGTACCAATTGGTCACGGCTCGACGCAAACGCGGGATGCCTTTTGAGACAGAATAGCCATGTGTGTCCGGACGGGTAGCGGCCTCGACCAGCTTTTCCACAATATGCGCTGGTGTCGCACCGTCCGGGTTTCCCATAGACATATCAATGATGTCCTCGCCACGACGGCGGGCAGCCATTTTCAGCTCGCCTGTAATGTTAAACACGTAAGGCGGCAAACGCTCGATGCGCGGAAAGCGAATCATGACATTCCTTGATGAGAGAAAAGCGAAGACCCCAACCAGAAGGCGCGAAGTAAATCAAAGAGTTTAATCCATGATTGACTGACTGAGAATCACTGCAAACAGATCAGCTGCCGCATCGTCGCTGACGCTTTGCGCTATCATCGATAGCTGAAAACCGGAGAGACTCATCGTGCAACTGCAACGCGAACATAACCCCGCCCTAAATGCCATCACCGCCTACGGTGAGGACTACGTGGCGATCAACTTTCAAAACCACGATCATTCCATCTTCTTTAGCCCTGAAGGACCGGTGCAGACCCTGGCTATTCAAAGCGCTTCCGAGCTGACCGCTGCCTTGCTGCGACAAATTGCGGGACTGGAATCGCTCAAGCAAGACCCCATGGCCTTTCTGGATGACGCCCCGCCCGCACGCCCGGACAATGCGCCGGAACTGATTTTGATTGGGACCGGACAGCGTCAGCATTTTTTGCACCCTGCCGTCACCCAGGAAATGCTGCAGTGGGGCATAGGGGTGGAAATCATGGATACCCAGGCCGCTGCCAGAACCTACAATATCCTCATGTCCGAAGGCCGCAAAGTCGTTGCCGCCTTACTCATACAGGAAAAAGCATGACAGCCGTAAAAATAGGTGCCCCCATTCCCGACTTTTCCGTGCCCTCCACGCAGGGCGAGTTCAGCGCGGCTGATCTTAAAGGAAAAATGACAGTGTTGTACTTTTACCCTAAAGACAACACCCCGGGCTGCACCACCGAATCCCAGAATTTCCGTGATGCCCAGGCCGAATTTGAGGCCGCAGGCGCGCAGATCATTGGTGTTTCGCGCGACTCGCTAGGTTCACATGAGCGCTTTATCGACAAGCAAGGTCTGACCTTCCCCTTGCTGGCCGACACCGAGGAGCGCTTGTGCGAACTGTTTGGGGTCATGAAAATGAAAAACATGTACGGTAAACAGGTACGTGGCATTGAGCGCAGCACCTTCTTGATCGACGCCCACGGGGTCTTGATTCAGGAATGGCGTGGCATCAAAGTGCCAGGCCACGTCCAGGCTGTATTACAGGCTGTCCAGCAAACCGCCTGAAACCTTACCGTGTCGGCCCGCGGGCCGACACACAACCAGGAGTACGTGTTATATGCCGCTACCAACGTTGCCCACCAAGCTGGGAACCCTGCTTAGCGAAAAAGATGACAGTGTCATCCTTGCCGATCCACCCGTACAACCAGACGAACCCGACACGCCCCCTGCCCGCCCTGCCGCTGCCAGCAACAAGGCAGCTGCCACGCCCCGCGCCAAAAAACCAGCGCCCGTAAAAACAGCGCCCGCGGCCCCGACAGCAGTGCCCGCGCCTGCCACCGCCGCCAAGACCGCTCCCGCCAAAAGTACGGCAGCCAATCCGGCTCAGGCCCCCAGGCCTGCAGCCGGGACGGCCAGCAAGCGCACCCGTCTGGCTCCCACTCAGCGCAAACTGTTTGTGCTCGATACCAACGTCTTGCTACACGACTCCAATTCGCTGTTCAAGTTTGAGGAACACGACATCTTCCTGCCCATGATGGTGCTCGAAGAGCTGGATCACCAGAAAAAAGGCCTGTCCGAAGTGGCTCGCAATGCGCGTCAGGTCAGCCGTTCCTTGGAAGGCTTGGTAGGCGATCATGGCCTAGACAAGCCCATCAATCTGGATGGCATCGGCAATACCGAAGCGCGTGGCGCCGTCACCTTCCAGACCAGCGCGCTCGATACCAGCCTGCCCATCCAGCTACCGCTGGGCAAGGCGGACAACGCCATTTTGGCCGTGGTCAACGCCCTGACCAAAAGCATGCCCAAGCGCGAAGTGGTTCTGGTGTCCAAAGACATCAATATGCGCCTGAAGGCCAAGGCCCTGGGCCTGCTGGCCGAGGACTACCGCCATGACCACGTGCTGGATGACTCCGACCTGCTCTATGACGGTGTCATGCCCTTGCCGGACAATTTCTGGACCAAGCACGGCAAGAACATGGAATCCTGGCAACAAGGTGGCACCACCTTCTACCGCATCAGCGGGCCGCTGTGCAGCCAGTTCATGGTCAACCAGTTCGTGTTTACCGAAGGCGACGATCCCCTGTACGCCCAGGTACGCGAGACCGCCGGCAACACCGCGGTGCTGGCCACCTTGCGCGACTACAGCCATGGCAAGAACAATGTCTGGGGCATTACGGCTCGCAACCGCGAGCAGAATTTTGCCCTGAACCTGTTGATGAACCCCGATTTTGATTTCGTCTCGCTGCTGGGCCATGCCGGTACGGGTAAAACGCTGCTGGCACTGGCCAGCGCGCTCACCCAAACGCTGGAGACCAAGCGCTACAACGAGATCATCATCACCCGTGCCACCGTGCCGGTGGGAGACGACATCGGCTTTCTGCCCGGCACTGAAGAAGAGAAAATGCAGCCCTGGATGGGCGCTCTGGAAGACAACCTGGAGGTACTGCATCTGGGTACCGGCAAATCGTCCAGTAACCTGAGCAACCCACAAGGCTCGGAGGCGCCGCGCAACTCCACCATGGAGCTGGTACGTTCCAAGATCAAGGTCAAATCCCTGAGCTTTATGCGCGGCCGCACGTTCATGAACAAGTTTCTGATCATCGACGAGGCACAGAACCTCACGCCCAAACAGATGAAAACACTGGTGACGCGCGCTGGCCCAGGCACTAAAATCGTCTGTCTGGGCAATATTGCCCAGATCGACACACCCTATCTGACCGAGGGCAGTTCAGGGCTGACCTATGTGGTAGACCGATTTAAAGGCTGGCCACATGCCGGTCACATCACCCTGCAGCGTGGGGAACGCTCCCGCTTGGCCGATTACGCCAGCGACGCGCTCTAAACGGCATCCCTGCTCACTCAAACCGGGTCATGAACCCGGTTTTTTTTAGCCAGGCTGCCCTAAGGTAAACAGCTCCCTCGGGGCAGCAAGCCATAGGCGCGGCGTGAAGTGTTTGTACCGTCAGGCCAGCCCCCGGCAAAATGCTCCCCGCAGGGGAACCAGCCAAAGGCGTAGCGCAGAAGTTTTTTTATAGCCATTATCATGAACCGAACCGAACAACCCATTGGGATCACCATGGGCGATGCTGCCGGCATAGGCCCGGAAATCATCGCCCGTCTGATTGTTGAGGGTCTGCCCCACCCGGCAGTCGTCTATGGCGATGCTGGTGCCCTGCGCCGCGCCTTGTCCGTGATCGGCGCTGACCCGCACTGGCGTGTCCAGGAAATGACGCAAGCGATTTGCCCTCCTGCGGGCGTCATTGCCGTTCTCAACCGTTGGCAGGCTCTGCCCGCTGATCTCCCTTATGGGCAGGTCAGCGCCCAAGCCGGACGCGGCGCGTATGAGTATTTGTGTCACGCTATTGATGATGCCCAGGCCGGACTGATACGCGCTATTGTCACCGCACCACTCAACAAGCTGGCCATGCAAAAAGGCGGTATTGATGCCCCTGGGCATACTGAAATTCTGGCCGAGCGCAGTCACACAGAGCACTACGCCATGATGCTGGCCAACGAGCACTTGCGCTCCATTCTGGTCACCATTCACGAACCGCTGGCACGCGTCCCTTCCCTGATTACGAAAGAGCGCGTGCTGCAAACCATACGATTGGCACAACTGGCCTGCACCCAAGCGGGGATCGCCAAGCCACGCGTGGCGGTGGCCGGTTTGAACCCCCACGCCGGTGAAGGCGGAAAGTTCGGCCTGGAAGACATAGAACAGATCACCCCGGCTATTGAACAAGCCTGCGCCGAAGGCATACAAGCCAGCGGCCCCTGGCCCGGTGACACGATTTTCATGCGTGCCCGTCAGGGGGAGTTCGATATTGTGGTGGCCCAATATCATGACCAGGGACTGATTCCCATCAAGCTGCTGGGCCTGGACGAAGGGGTGAACGTGACGGTGGGCCTGCCCTTTATCCGCACCAGCGTGGACCATGGAACCGCGTACGACATCGCCGGACAAGGCAAGGCCGATGCCTCATCACTGCGCTATGCCTACCGTATGGCCCTTTCCATGAGCGCTTACCAGGCATGATCAAGCGTTTACCGATTGACCCGTTCTTGCTGAAACTGTTTGCTACCGTTGCACTGGCCAGTCTGCTGCCCGCCCAAGGCTGGGGCGTGCCACTGTTTCAACACATCACGCAGATTGCGATTGCGCTGTTGTTCTTTCTGCATGGCGCCCGCCTGTCACGTGAGGCTATCTGGGGCGGCCTGTCCCACTGGCGTTTGCACCTGCTGATTCTGTCCGTTACCTTTTTGCTCTTCCCGGTTCTGGGCAGTGGCGTGGCAGCCGTGCTGCGCCCCTGGCTAACCGAAAATCTGTACTTGGGGATTCTGTTTCTGGCTTGCCTGCCCAGCACCGTGCAATCTGCAGTGGCTCTGACCGCCATGGCTAGGGGGAATGTGCCGGTGTCGATTTGCAGCGCCTCTGCCTCTACGCTGCTTGGCGTATTCATCACTCCTCTGCTGGTCGGCATCATGTTGGCCGGAGCGACCAGTGCCCAGGCAACGGTATCCCTGGAGGCGGTGGGGAAAATCATGCTGCAACTGTTTTTCCCCTTTGTCTTCGGACATCTGCTGCGCCCCTTGATCGGAGCCTGGGTCATGAAACGCCAGCAACTGCTCAAAGTCGTGGATCAGGGCTCAATTCTGCTGGTGGTGTATACGGCTTTTTCAGGCGCTGTAGTAGGCGGACTCTGGACCTCTACGCCGCTCAGTGCCTTGGGACTGATTGTGCTGTCCAACGCCATTCTGTTGACCTTGGCGCAGGTGCTGGCCTGGAATCTGGGACGCTGGCTGGGTTTTTCCTTTGAAGACCGAGTCAGCTTGCTGATGTGCGGTTCCAATAAAAGCCTGAGCAGCGGCATCCCGATTGCCAACGTGATTTTCCCCAGCGCCATGGTGGGGCCTGTCATCTTGCCCATCATGCTGTTTCACCAGTGGCAGCTTCTGGTCTGTGCGTGGTTGGCCAAGCGACTGGCGGCCGGCCGCGGAGACTAAAAAGACGAGGGCCCTTGGGAACGATTGACTGAGCCGGGAATCAGGCGGGCAAGACGATAAAAAAAGAGGGGCCCGGCAATGTGCACAGGCCCCTCCTATTGTTTTCCTTCCGTATCCGCTACAAAGCGCTACCTGGGCAGCCCATTGCACACTGCGGCACCCGTCGTCATGTAGGCATGTAATCCAGAAAGCGCGTACTGGCTCCCGCAAAGGTCAGGCGCACCGAACCAATCGGGCCATTACGCTGCTTACCGATAATGATTTCAGCTGTGCCTTTATCGGGCGAGTCTGGGTTGTAGACCTCGTCACGGTAAATAAACAAGATCAAGTCAGCATCCTGCTCAATAGCGCCTGATTCTCGCAAGTCACTCATCACCGGACGTTTGTTAGGACGTTGCTCCAAACTGCGGTTCAGCTGCGACAAAGCAATCAAGGGACAGTTAAGCTCTTTAGCCAGACCCTTCAAGGAACGACTGATCTCGGAAATTTCCGTCGCCCGGTTCTCACCACCACTAGAGGACATCAGTTGCAGGTAGTCGATAATAATCAGGCCGAGCTGCCCACACTGACGAGCCAGCCGCCGTGCGCGTGCCCGCACCTCCATGGACGACAAGCCGGGGGTTTCATCAATATAGATCTGGGCTTCCTGCACTTGCTGAACAGCATGCGTCAGGCGCGGCCAGTCATCTGCCGTCAACTTGCCGGTACGCATGCGGTGCTGGTCCAGCAACCCTACCGAACCCACCATACGCATGGCCAACTGCACCGCGCCCATTTCCATGGAGAACACGGCGACGGGCAGGCCCTGAGCAATCGCCACATGCTCGCCAATGTTCATGGAAAAGGAGGTTTTACCCATGGACGGACGTCCGGCCACAATCACCAGGTCCCCTGGCTGCAAACCGGAGGTCATCTTGTCCAGGTCGACAAAACCCGTCGGCACGCCCGTCACTTCCGAGTCGCCCTCACGGTGGTACAGCTCGTCAATGCGCTCCACCACCTGACTGAGCAAGGGCTGAATTTCCAGAAAACCCTGCGAACCACGCGCTCCTTCCTGGGCGATCTGAAACACCCGCGTTTCGGCCTCATCCAAAATCTGACGGGCTTCTTTACCTTGTGGATTGAAGGCAGCAGAGGATATCTCGTCGGCCACGGTCACCAGCTTGCGCAGCGTGGAGCGTTCACGCACGATCTCGGCATACCGACGAATGTTGGCCGCCGAAGGCGTGTTATGCGCCAGGGCATTCAAATAGGCCAGCCCCCCCACCTCCTCCTGCTTGCCCGCCACGGACAGAGACTCAAATACGGTGACGACGTCGGCAGGCCGGGCCAGTCCGATCAAACGGGTAATGTGTTGCCAGATCAGCTTATGATCAAAACGATAAAAATCCTCGTCGGTGACAATGTCGGCCACCCGGTCAAACGCGGCATTATCGAGCAACAAGCCACCGAGCACCGACTGCTCCGCCTCGATTGAATGAGGCGGGACCCGAAGGTAATCCAGCGTTGAATCGGATTTGGCTGACTTGCTTTCCATGCATATACCTTCAAATCAAGGAAAAAAATCGACGCCGCAGCCCGCAAAATGCGTTGCGCGGTCTTAAGCAGGAGATGTATCTGGGGTCAGAACAGTCAGACTCAATAAGACATTGAGCCAACAGGACCGGATGCGGCAGTATAAACAGGCTCGGGCGCGATCGCATTGCCCGGGCAGGCTGGAGAGAAAACAAAAAAGCCGGCTTGCACCGGCTTTTTCTAGCTTGGCAGATACACTCCAAAGAAGAATGTACCATGCGTCAACGCACTAGTCTTAGGCGACGTCGCCTTGAACCACAACGTTGATTTCAGCGATCACGTCAGGGTGCAGAGCAACCTGGACAGGGTACTCGCCCACAGCTTTCAGGTGACCGTCGATCAAACGAACCTGGGTCTTGACCAGATCTTCAAAGCCTGCTGCTTTCAGTGCATTGGCGATGTCCATGGTGGTCACGGAACCAAACAGACGACCATCCACACCGGCTTTCTGAACCAGCGTGAACGTCTGACCGTTCAGCTTTTCGTTCTGAGCCTGAGCAGCGGCCAGCTTTTCAGCCTGCAGCTTTTCCAGTTCGGCACGACGTGCTTCGAACTCTTGCAAAGCAGCAGCCGTTGCACGGCGAGCAACTTTACGTGGCAGCAGGAAGTTACGGGCGTAACCATCACGTACGCGCACGACATCACCCAGATTACCCAGGTTGGCGACTTTTTCGAGCAAAATAACTTGCATGACTAAGGTTCCTCTGGATTATTTGTGGTTGTCGGTGTACGGCAACAGAGCCAGGAAACGAGCGCGCTTGACGGCGGTGTCCAGCTGACGCTGGTAGTGAGCTTTGGTGCCCGTCAAACGTGCAGGGATGATCTTGCCATTTTCCTGGATGAAATCACGCAGGGTGTCCAGATCTTTGTAATCAATTTCTTCAACGCCAGCGACGGTGAAGCGGCAGAATTTGCGGCGCTTGAACAGTGGGTTCTGTTGTGCAAATTTGCGTTTTTTGTCTTTGCCTCTACGGAAAGCCATTTTGTGCCTCGTTAGTAACCGGGCTATACCCGGGAGAATTCAGTGTGAAGCGAGGTGTTGAACACTTCGCGACGATCGAGCCAGACCAGTCAGACCGTAACAGAGCCTTGTCCCGGAAAGTGACGCTGATACTGCTGTACATGCAGCACCAGACGTGTCGAACCTTTACGGGCCGGGGCTATAAAACCTTGTAGCTGCAAATGGGCTCCCAAAGGAGTGTCTGCCAGACCCAAGGCGTTATTGCCTAATGCCACTACCTGCATCGTCAATGCGATTTGCCGGGAGTGACCGGCTTCCATTACGGAAGATTCGTGTTCCAGGACCAATTCCAGAGCAGGGACACCAGCCGGCGTATAACGCAAAGGCTTGATGTCGATAAGCTGGCCGGCAAGAGAGAACTGGTTCACGCAGTCGGAGCTATTACTCTTCAGCTTGAGCTTCAGCGTCAGCCGCTGCAGGAGCGCTGGCTTCGGTGCTTGCTTTACGTGCTTCTTCGCGTTCGACGGACTTCATCATGACCGAAGCGCCTTCAGGGGCTTTCTTCGTGCCAGCGACGAGGTAACGCAAGATGGCGTCGTTGTAGCGGAAGGAATGCTCCAGCTCGTCCAAGGTGGACTGACCGCATTCGATGTTCAGGCACACGTAGTGAGCCTTGACCAGTTTCTGGATGGGGTAAGCCAGTTGACGGCGGCCCCAGTCTTCCAGACGATGAATAGCACCGCCTTCGGAAGTAACAATCGCCGAATAGCGCTCGATCATGGCGGGCACTTGCTCGCTTTGATCGGGATGCACAATGAACACTACTTCGTAGTGACGCATGGAACAACTCCTTGTGGATATCGCCTACTACCCGCTGCTAAAACAGTCAGGCACCAAGCGCGACAGCCCGCCCATTCAATCCGGGTCGAGCAAGAAACCATAGATACTAGCACCAAAAAAGCCTGGCTGACAAGCCAAAAGCCTTAGCCCTGCACGCTTGCGTAGGCAGAGTGATTATGAATCGACTCGAAATTCTCGGCTTCGATGCTATAACGCAACACTCCGGGCAGACTGCGCACGCTGACAGCCACATCCCGAACCAGATCTTCGACAAATTTGGGATTGTCGTAGGCGTACTCGGTCACGTATTTTTCATCAGTGCGCTTTAACAGGCCCCAAAGCTGACACGAAGCCTGCTCCTCCACCGACCGGATCAAGGCGGGCAGATCCAGAGCGTCCGGATGGGAAAAAACGGCTTGCACGGTCACATGCGAGCGCTGATTATGCGCACCGTATTCGGAAATTGCTTTCGAGCAGGGGCACAGACTGGTCACGGGAACCAGCACGGACAGCTCGAACTCGGGCTGGTCATCCACGCCAACACGTGCCGTCCAGCTGACGGTGTAATCCATCAGGCTGGCCACTCCCGAGACAGGCGCGACTTTTTCAAGAAATACGGGAAAAGTCGCTGTCATATCGCCACGACCGGCGTTCAGCAAAGGCAGCATGGCCTGGGCCATCTGTACAAAACCGGCTGGGGTCAGGGCTTGACGGCGATACTCTTCCAGCAAGGCCACAAAGCGCGACATATGGGTGCCTTTTTCTTCCGGCGGCAAAGCCACCGTCAACTCCCATTGCGCCACGGTGGGCACAGCCTGCCCCTGCAGATCCAGCATCATCGGATGCCGCACCCCGCGCACACCCACGCGCTGAATTGCAACACGGCGTGTATCCATGCTGCTTTGCACATCTGGCATGGCCAAGGGCGATTCCGACACTGTATTCATATCCATCAGCTTCAGCGACGGCAGAGCCGCCACTGTAAATAAAAAGAATAATTGATGATTATCTTACGCTTATCGCAAGCGAGCTTCGATAACCTTAACAAGAACGCGCATATTGGGGTATTTAAACCCTAAACTGTGCAGAAATTGCCTCATTCCTCGAACAGACTTGAGAAACGCGCACGAATGGAGCGTTCAATGCCAACCGCATCCAGACCCAAATCCTGAGCAATTTTCTTTTGGTCGCCGTGATCGATGAACTCGTCGGGGTAAGCCAGCTGCAAAACGGGCATGACCAGCGCTTCACGGCTGATAAATTCCAGCACGGCACTGCCTGCGCCACCCATCAGACAACCCTCTTCCACTGTGACAAAAGCCTGATGGCTTTGCGCCAGCTCTTGCAGCAGGGCCTCGTCCATGGGTTTGACAAAACGCATATCCACCACGGTGGCATCCAGTGCCTCGGCCGCTTTCAGGGCTTCGTGCAACACTGGGCCAAAAGCCAGAATCGCCAGATTTTTGCCCTGACGACGCAAATTCGCCTTGCCCAGCGGCACGGTGTTGAGTTCCTGACTCACCGGCGCCCCAATGCCGGCACCCCGCGGATAACGCACCGAGCTGGGCCCGGGATGCTGGTAGCAACAGGTCAACAGCAAGCGAGTTTCATTTTCATCCGACGGCGTGGCAACGACCATGTTCGGAATGCAACGCAAAAAAGCGATGTCGTAATTGCCCGCGTGGGTCGCCCCGTCGGCCCCCACGATTCCGGCACGATCCAACGCAAAGGTCACGTCTAGATTCTGCAAGGCCACATCGTGAATCAACTGATCGTAGCCACGCTGCAGAAAGGTCGAATAAATAGCCACAACGGGTTTTTGCCCCTCACAGGCCAACCCGGCCGCAAAGGTGACAGCGTGCTGCTCGGCAATGCCCACATCGAAATACCGGCGTGGAAACTGCTGCTCGAACTCCACCATCCCACTGCCCTCACGCATGGCGGGGGTGATACCGTACAAGCGTTGGTCGTGTCTGGCCATGTCACACAGCCACTGACCAAAAATCTGGGTAAAGGTCGGACGCGGCTTGGTGGCAGGTTTGACCAAACCCACGGAGGGATCAAATTTGCCAGGGCCGTGATAGAGCACAGGGTCAGCCTCTGCCAGCTTGTAGCCCTGCCCTTTGCGGGTGACGACGTGCAAAAACTGCAAGCCGCCCAGATCGCGCAGATTGCTCAGGGTAGAGACCAAGGCATCCAGATCATGGCCGTCGATCGGACCGACATAATTGAAACCCAGCTCTTCAAATAAGGTAGCGGGCGTCAGAATCCCCTTGGCATGGCCTTCAAACTTGCGCGCCAGATCCAGTACGGGCGGTACATGCTGCAAAACAGCACGACCTACATTCTTGGCAGCGGCATAGAAACGGCCCGACATCAGGCGCGCCAAATAGTGATTCAGGGCACCCACGGGTGGCGAGATCGACATGTCGTTGTCGTTCAGGATCACCAGCACATTCACATCGGGAGTCACGCCTGCATTGTTCAGGGCCTCGAAGGCCATACCGGCCGTCATGGCTCCATCGCCGATCACGGCGATATGCTGACGTTCGATACCGGCATTGCGCGAGGCCACGGCCATACCCAGCACCGCCGAGATGGAGGTGGAGGAATGCGCGGTGCCAAAATCGTCGTATTCGGACTCGGAGCGCTTGGGAAAGCCCGAAATACCATCTTGCTGACGCAAGCCGGCCATTTGTTCGCGCCGGCCAGTCAGAATCTTGTGCGGATAGGACTGATGACCCACATCCCACACGATACGGTCGTGCGGCGTCTCAAACACATAGTGCAAGGCCGTGGTCAATTCAACCGTGCCCAGATTGGACGACAAGTGCCCACCGGTTTTGGATACAGACTGCAGAACAAACTCGCGCAACTGACGGGCCAGCTCGGGAAGATCGCGTTGATCAAGCTGGCGCAAGTCGGCGGGAGAGTGGATCTGCTCTAGGGAAACGGTTGTCATACTAAAAGACGTCTATCCGGGCAAATAAGTGAAACGACTGTCCAAGAACAATCGCCAATCGGCTATTGTAAAACGCTTCGCGGCCTGTGCCAAAGTCACACAGACCGGCAACGGTCTAATGATCGCGGCCCACGATGTAATCGGCCAGTTGCGTCAGGCGTGTCGCGGCAGGCCCCAAAGGTCGCAACGCCAGTTGGGCCTGCTCATTGAGCGCCCCCAGCAACTCTCGCGATCCTTCCATACCCAGAATGGACACATAGGTGGGCTTGTTATCAGCGGCATCCTTGCCCGCCGTCTTGCCCAAGGTCTCCGTATCCGCGGTGACATCCAAAATGTCGTCCACAACCTGAAAAGCCAGACCCACAGCCTGGGCATATTCCTCCAGGCCATTGCGCACGGTAGACGAGGCGCCTGCCACAATACCGCCCAGCAATACACTGGCCTGCAGCATGGCACCGGTCTTCATGCTGTGCATTTCCTGCAGTTGATCGCGATCCAGGGCAATACCCACACTATCGCAGTCAATGGCCTGACCGCCCGCCATACCGGCACTGCCCGCAGCCTGAGCCAACTGGGTAATCGCCTGCACGATGAGAGCGGGCGCAATTGGCATTTGCGCCAACAGCTCGAAGGCCAAGGGCTGCAAAGCATCGCCAGCCAGCATGGCGCAGGCTTCGTCAAACTGCACATGCGTGGTCGGACGGCCGCGACGCAGCTTGTCATCGTCCATGCAAGGCAAATCATCGTGTACCAAAGAGTAGGCGTGAATCAGCTCCACGGCTGCAGCCGCCAACTCCAGAGCTTTTTGTTGCGCAGCGGCCATCGGCTTGCCTTGCAAGGCAGCCTCACCGGCAGCATACACCAGGGCGGCACGCACACGCTTGCCCCCCCCGAGCACGGAATAACGCATGGCCTCGTGCAAACGAGCAGGCTCCTGACTGACTGGGGGCAAGGACTGATCCAGTACATGTTCAGTTTGCTCAACCCGAGCCTGAAGCCAATCAGAAAAACTGGTAGAACTCATCTTAACTATCTCCAACGGCCTCATCCCCGGACAGGGGACGCAACAGATTGCCTTGCAATACGCTGACCTGTTCTTGGGCAAGGTCCAGCTTGCGTTGACACAATTGGGCTAACTCCACGCCCTGCTCGTACGCCTGCAAGGCTTGCTCCAGTGGCAACGCCCCACTTTCCATACGAGCGACCAGCGCCTCCAGTTGCGCCAGAGCGGACTCGAAATCCTGCTGGGCTGGCGCCTGGGCGCTTTGATTATCATCGCGAGATTTAACCATAATTATTCCTGATCAATGAGGGCGGTCCGGACAAGCCGACACCCAATTGGAAGTGGCATTGTACGGGAGCTGGCGCGGGAGGGAAGTCTACAATCCGGATAGAGAGCCGGTACAAAAAAGAAAAATGCCCCCCACGCCGCGCCTGCGGCTTGCAGCTCCCCACGGGGACTCTTTTACCTTGAGGAGGCCCGGCGGTAAAAAGGCCGCCCGTGGGCGGCCTTTTCAATTCTGCCAGGGTGGCAGGGCAAGCCTAACTGCGCGCTACGGGGCGGCTCGCATCACTCACCCATTCACTCCAGGAGCCCGGATAAAGACCGGAACCCGTCAGGCCTGCCAACTCCATCGCAAAAAGATTGTGACAAGCGGTAATACCTGAACCACACTGATGTACGACCTGATGGGCAGGAGTGGCACCCAGCAAATCCTGAAACTCCTGACGTAACTGCGCTGCCGGCTTGAAACGCCCCTGTTCATCCAGATTATTCAGATGGGAACGATTCAAGGCGTCGGGGATATGGCCGGCCACGGGGTCCATCGGCTCCACATCTCCCCGATAACGCTCCGCAGCGCGCGCATCCAGTACCGTGAAAACAGGCGTCGTCAGGTTTTTGAGCACTTCCTGAGTGCTGACCGTAGGCATGGCAGCGTGCTCAGGCAGGCTTACCGTGCCAGTGGACTGAACCGGCGTGGCGGCCCCTTGCTGCTCGGCTCCCCCCACCTGTTGCCAGGCTTGCCAGCCGCCGTTCAAAATAGCGACCCGGGAGTGCCCCAACCAGCGCAGCATCCACCACATATGGCTGGCAAACAGCGCCCCCTGGGCGTCATACACCACCACCTGCGTGTCATCGCTCAACCCTTTTCCCTGCAAAAGCTGGACCAGCTCCTGACGGCTGGGCAAAGGATGGCGGCCATTGAAACCCGTCTTGGGCGCGGCCAGATCCAATTCATGATCCAGAAAAACTGCCCCGGGAATATGTCCTTGCTCATAAGCGCGCCGCCCGGCCTGATGATCGGCCAGATCATGGCGTACGTCCAGAATCAACCACTGCGGATTGTTCAGCTCGGCCTGGACCTGCTCGGCGCTAACCAGAAATTCAAACACCTCATGCCTCCTTGACAGAAGCCTGCTCCTGCGCCGCGGCCTGACCTCGCAAGATACGATCCTCGCTGTAGGTACGCCAGGCCGACAACAGGCCAGACCCAATAATCAATCCCATGCCCGCCCATGCCAGCCAGTCGGGCACATCGCCCCAGAACGCTATGCCAATCAGGGCAGCAAAAATAATGGTGGTGTATTGCAGGGCCGCGGTCAACAAGGCCGAGCCCAGCCCGAATGCCCGTGTCATGGTCAACTGCCCGAACAAGCCCGACAGGCCCACGCCCAGCAAAGCCAGCCAGGCGCGCCAGCTCAGCTCCCGCCAACCTTCCCACAGCAGGCCAAGCAGGCTGGAACAGACGACAAAACAGGAAAACAGAAGCACCGTGCGCCATTCGGGTTCGCCAGAACGCCCCAAAGCCCGCACCTGCATCATGGCGACGGCGCTTAGCGCGCCGGCACACAGGCCCAGCATGGCCGCCCACCACTGGTCGGGAGTAATACTGGGGCGCAGTACGCCGATCACCCCCATGAAACCCAGCAGCACCGCGATCAGACGCACAGGATCGCGCTGGGTACCGCCCCAGGCGAGCATCCAGCAGGCAATAAACAGGGGAGCAGTGTAGTTAAGGCTAACCGCCGTGGATAAAGGCAGATTGGCCAGGGCCAGAAAGCCCAGCCACATGGAGCTGACCCCCGACACATTACGTCGGATATGCAGCTTCCAGCTTTGCGGGGCCAGCCTCAAACCGCGACTCTTGGCCCAGAACACCAATAGCAGAACCGACGGTACACCCCGGAACAAAACGATTTGTGCCATCGAGGCCCCCGCATCGGCGGACACTTTGACGCAGGCCCCCATAATGGCAAACATGGCGCAGGCTACCAGCATCCACAATGACTGCATGTGATCAGACCAGATTCAGTGATAAGGGAAAGCCATTACTATACTCCCCACCTTGTAAAAGTGGTCCGCCAACCCCATATCCAGACCACTTACACAACAGCAGGCAAGACAGCCCACGAAACTATCTTGTCCAAAAGCTGACTAAAAGCTGACTATTTTATTTTCACGCCTGGAATCAAGGCTAAAATTCGCGCAGATCGTGTACTCACGGTCACGCTTTTTTCTGTCACACCGGAATCCGCATTCATGAAACGAATTGTCCTTTTCTTAATAACCAACTTGGCCGTCATGCTGGTGCTCAGCGCCTCCATGAATATTTTGGGTGTGGGACGTTACCTGAACGCGCAGGGTCTGGACCTGACGCAACTGTTGATCTTCTCGGCCCTGGTCGGTTTTACCGGCGCCATCATTTCCCTGCTGATGAGCAAGTGGATGGCCAAGCAAAGCGTGAACGCCCGCGTCATCGACCCGAACGCCCCTGCCAACGCCGAAGAGGCCTGGCTGGTCGACACCGTGCATCAGTTGGCTGACCGTGCCGGTATTGGCCGCCCGGAAGTAGCCATTTACGAAGGCGAACCCAATGCCTTTGCCACCGGTGCGTTCAAGAATGATGCGCTGGTCGCCGTGTCCACCGGTTTGCTGCGCGGCATGACCGAAGAAGAAGTCATGGCCGTGCTGGGCCACGAGGTCGCTCACATCGCCAATGGCGATATGGTGACCCTGACCTTGATCCAGGGTGTGGTGAACACCTTCGTGATCTTCCTGGCCCGTCTGGCCGGCTACTTTGTGGACCGCGTACTGCTGCGTAATGATCGTGATGTGGGCATGGGTTACTACGCCTCGGTTTTTGTGTTTGAGCTGATTTTTGGCGTACTGGCCTCCATCATCGTGGCCTGGTTCTCACGTCAACGGGAATACCGCGCCGATGCCGGCTCTGCCCAACTGCTCGGTTCGCGCCAGCCCATGATTCACGCCCTGGCCCGTCTGGGTGGCATGGCGCCGGGCGAGCTGCCCAAGAACTTTGAAGCTGCAGGCATTTCGGGCGGTCGCTCCATCAGCGCCATCTTCGCCTCGCACCCGCCGATTGCCGCACGCATCCAGGCACTGCAAAGCGCCCAGTCCGTGTAAGCACCCCGGCACTCAAGCCAGACAAAACGCTCCGCAAGCCTAGGTGCTTTCGGAGCGTTTTTTGCAGGCTTTCTGCCTGCCTGCCCGTCGTCATCCGCCTGCGCGTCAGCCCTCTACCAAGCGAATCGGTGTGTCCGTAATCTGGGACTCACGCTTGTAAGAGGCGCTGGGCTATTATTTAGCCATGAAAGAAATCTTCGCACTTCTCGATTTCGGGGGTTATATCGCTTTGCTCCTGTGGGGTATCCACATGGTGCAAAGCGGGGTTCAGCGCGCATTCGGTGCCGAGCTGGGCATCTGGATGGGCCACGCACTGGGACGGCCACGACGCGCGTTCTTTGCCGGCGCCGCGATTACCGCAGCCATTCAGAGCAGTACCGCCACTGGCTTGATGATTACCAGCTTTGCCGCTACCGGGATGGTCGCCCTGGTGCCAGCCCTGGCCGCCATGCTGGGCGCCAATGTGGGCACGACGCTGATCGTGCAATTGCTGTCCTTCAAGATGACCGCGCTGGCCCCTGCCCTGATTCTTCTGGGTGTTTGGCTGTTCCGCTCGCAAGAGCCGGGACGACGCCGTGATCTGGGACGGGTCTTTATCGGCCTGGGCCTGCTGCTGCTGTCTTTGCATGAACTGGTGGGACTTTTCTCGCCCATTCAGGATGCTCCCTTGCTGCAGACCATCCTGGAAGCCCTGGCCGGCAGCCCCATGACCGGCATGTTGCTGGCCGCCCTGCTGACCTGGGCCGCTCACTCCAGCGTTGCCATCGTGGTGTTGATCATTTCCCTGGCCAGCCACCAGCATATGGACCCGCAACTGACCTACGCCCTGGTCCTGGGTGCCAATGTGGGCACTGCCATCAACCCGATTCTGGAAGGCGCCGGCAGCACCAAAGACCCCGCCAACAAACGTCTGCCGATTGGCAACCTGGGCACCCGGCTGTTCGGCTGTCTGATAGGCATGATTCTGCTGCCCTGGATTCCCGATCTGATGAGCTGGTTCACCCATGACCCGGCCCGCGCCGTTGCCAACTTCCATACCTTCTTCAATCTGGCAGTGGCCGCCTTGTTCCTGCCTTTGCTCAAACCCTATTCGCGCTTGCTGAGTCGCTATCTGCCCCGTCGCACAGACCCGGACGATCCCGGCCTGCCCTTATACCTCGATCAGTCGGCTCTGGAAGTCCCTGCCGTGGCCCTGGGCAATGCAGCTAGGGAAGCCCTGCGCCTGTCCGACATGCTGCAGGAAATCCTGGATACGGCACGCCAGAACATGCTTAACAACAGCACCCACAGCATTAACCACGCACGCTATATCAGCAATGCCGTCAATCGCCTGGAGCCTTTGATTACCACGTATCTGGCCCGCCTGGACCAGGAGAATCTGAACAAGAAAGATACCCGCCGCCTTAACGATATTCTGACTTTCTCGACCAATATCTCGCATGCCGCCACCATCAGCGTGAACGGCTTGCTCAGCCATACCGCCAAGTTGCGCAAACAGGGCTGGATATTGCAAGCGGAAGAACAGACGGAAATTGGCAAGGTCATGGACAGGCTGATTCGCAATCAGCGTCAGGCAGCCGCGCTGTTTGTGGCCGAAGACGTCAAAACCGCCCGCTTCCTGGCTTTTGAGAAAGATTTTTTCCGCGAACTGGAAGTGGCCGCCGCCGACCGCCATATTCGCAAGATCAAAGCCGGCCAACTGGATTCGGCCGAGCAAGGCTCCCTGTATCTGGAAATCTTGCGCGACGTGCGCACAATCAACTCGTATCTGGTCAGTGCCGCCGCCTATCCCATTTTGGCCAAGCACGATGAGTTGCTTCCCAATCGGGTACGCTCCAACGACGACTGAACGCTCCAGTCCTTAGGTGACCAGGAACACAGCGCCAGACAAGCGCAAAATAGCCTCGTGAGCACACAAAAGGGCGACCTGTTTCCAGGTCGCCCTTTTTACTGACCTCAAGCTTGCACAGGCAGACGCGCCAACCCGCCTGCCCTGGCCTTAAGGCGTGCGCGTTTAGTGGGCCTGCTCCCAGTTGTCGCCCACCCCTACCTCCGCCACCAGTGGAATATCCAGCTTGGCCACATTGCACATCAGCCCCGGCAGATGCTCACGCAAGGTGTCCAACTCGTCTTCGGGCACATCAAACACCAGTTCGTCGTGCACCTGCATCACCATTTGTGTACGCAGCTTATTGTCTTCCAGCCAGCGTTGCACCGCGACCATCGCCATCTTGATCAGATCAGCCGAGGTGCCTTGCATGGGCGCGTTAATGGCAGCACGCTCTGCGCCCGCCATGCGAGGCCCTTTTGCTCCCTTTAACTCTGGCAGCCACAAGCGTCGGCCAAACACAGTTTCCACATAACCCTGCTCGTGAGCCTGGGCCTTGATACGAGTCATGTAGCTGGCCACACCCGGATAACGCGCAAAGTAGCGGTCGATGTAAGCGCGAGCGGCATCACGGGTGATGCCCAGATTGCTGGCCAGACCAAATTCCCCCATGCCGTAAATCAAGCCAAAATTGATGGCCTTGGCGGCACGACGCTGATCGGAACTGACGTCCTGGGTCTGAATACCGAAAATCTCGGCGGCCGTGGCAGTGTGTACATCACCGCCCTGCTCGAACACCTGCTGCAAATTGGCGTCCCCTGAAACATGAGCCATCACGCGCAATTCAATCTGGGAATAGTCAGCAGACACCACCTTGCCCAACTCGGAGACAAACGCAGCCCGGACACGACGACCCTCTGCCGTACGTACAGGAATATTTTGCAGATTCGGATCCGAGGAGGCCAGACGCCCTGTAATAACGGCGGCCTGTGAATAACGCGTATGCACCCGCCCGCTGTCCGGATTCACCATTTTGGGCAATTTGTCGGTATACGTGGACTTGAGTTTGGCCAAGCCCCGGTACTCCAGCAACACCTGGGGCAAGGGGTAGTCCTGGGCCAGACGGGTCAATACATCCTCATCGGTGGACGGCGCGCCGCTGGCCGTTTTACGCACGACGGGAATACCCAGCTTGCCAAACAGGATCTCACCGACTTGCTTGGGTGAATTCATATTAAAGGGCTGATCAGCCAGCTCGTAGGCCTTGTTCTCCAGCTCCAGCATTTTCTGCCCCAGCTCGTGACTTTGACGCGCCAGGGTGGACACATCGATTTTGACGCCGTTGCGCTCCACAATGGTCAGCACTTCCGAGGCCTGCACCTCCAGCCGATAAATGCGCTCCAGCCCTGTCTCCTGGGCGAGCTGAGGACGCAGACACTGATGCAGTCGCAAGGTGTAATCTGCATCTTCGCAGGCATAGTGGGAAGCCACTGAGATCTCGACTTCGTCAAAGCCAATCTGCTTGGCGCCCTTGCCGCAAATGTCCTCATACGAGGTGCCTTTCAGCCCCAACCATTGCAGGGCCAGCTCGTCCATGCTGACGCGCTTGTGCGACTGCAGGACATAGGCTTGCAACATGGTGTCGTCCTGAATACCGCGCAAATGGACCTTCTCATTGAGCAGGACGTGAGTATCGTATTTGGCGTTGTGCAAGACCTTGGCCGCCTGCGCATTCTCCAGCCAGGGCCGCAAGGTCTGCAATACATAGTCTTTGTCCAGTTGCTCCAGGTCCAGCGAACCCCGGTGTGCGACGGGAACATAGAAAGCCTGGCCTGCCTTGACTGAGACCGACAGACCCACCAGTCGCGCCATCAAGGGGTCCAGGGAAGTAGTTTCGGTATCCAGTGCCACCAGTTGCGCCTTTTCAAGCAGGCTTAACAAGGAACTCAATTGCTCCTTGGTGGTGACGGTATGGTAATCCAGCTCCGTCGGCGCCTGCGGCGTTTGCGCTTCGACGCGGCTGTCCTGTGCAGGCACACGATCCGGGTCCTGCGTCAACTCGCGCAGCCAGGTCCGAAAACCATAAGTCTCGTAAATGTCCTGCAAAGTGGCCTTGTCACGCGGTTCCGGTTCCAGAGCTTCGAAATCCCCCGTAAAACCAGGTACCTCGCAATCGAGCTTGACGGTCACCAGCTTGCGCGTCATTTCAAAGTTGGCACTGAAGTCGCGCAGGTTCTGCCCCGCCACACCTTTGATTTTGTCGGCGTGACGCAACAGTTCGTCCAGACTGCCGTACTCCCCCAGCCATTTGGCGGCGGTCTTGGGGCCTACTTTGGGAACACCGGGGACATTATCCGAGGTGTCGCCAATCAACATCAAATAGTCGACGATCTGATCGGGACGCACCCCATACTTGCTGATCACCCCGTCAACATCCAGCTTCTCGTTACTCATGGTGTTGACCAGCCGGACATGCTCATTGACCAACTGGGCCAGGTCCTTGTCCCCGGTCGAGACCACCGTCTCAATGCCGTTTTCAGCGGCCAGGCGAGACAGCGTGCCGATGATGTCGTCAGCCTCTACGCCGGACTGGCAAATCAGATGCCAGCCCATGGCCCGCACGGCTCTGTGAAGCGGTTCTATTTGCACCGCCATGTCATCGGGCATGGAAGGCCGGTTTGCCTTGTATTGATCGTACAGATCGTCCCGGAAGGTGCGGCCCTTGGCATCAAACACGCATACCATATAGTCCGCCTGATAATCCTGCAGCAGGCGACGAAGCATATTGATGACCCCGTACAAAGCGCCTGTAGGCTGGCCTTGCGCGTTTCGCAGATCGGGCATCGCATGGTACGCTCGATACAGATAGCTGGAACCATCAACGAGCAACAAGGTTTTTTTCATGTCTAACAATAAAATCGTCCGTTTACCGGCCTCTGAGCAGATTCCTACCATCATGAAGGAACTGCAAACTGCGGTCGATACATTAAAAGAAATGGGTGCTGGCGTCAGTGTTTTTGGCAGCGCACGCATCAAACCCGGTCATCCTTACTACGAACTGGCCCAGGAGCTGGGCCGTCGTCTGGCCGAAGCGGGCGTCACCCTGATTGCAGGCGGCGGCCCCGGGCTGATGGAAGCCGCCAACAAAGGCGCGTACGAAGCAGGCGGGCAAAGTGTTGGCCTGAATATACGCTTGCCTCACGAAACGACCAACAATCCCTACCAGACGCACAGTTTGCAATTCGAGTATTTCTACTCGCGCAAAGCCACCTTTTTCATGCATAGCTGGGCCTACATTGCCCTGCCCGGCGGTTTCGGCACACTGGATGAGCTGTTTGAAGTCATGACGCTGGTCCAAACCGGCAAAGTCCCACCTGCACCCATTGTACTGATCGGCACTTCCTTTTGGTCCGGCCTGATCGAATGGATTGGTGACCAATTGATGGAGTTGGGCCTGATTGGCCCCAAAGACCTGAATTTGCTGGTCCTGACCGATGATCTGGACGAGGTTATGGGCTACATCAACCAGTGCTGCGTGCTGCCTAGGGCGGAACCCGCATTGCCCCAGTAAGGCGTCCGGGTTAAATTTGCGGTCTTTCTTCGGCCCTCCATCAGCAGGGCCGAATTTGTATTGAATGCCACAAGCTAGTCGATATTTGCCGGAGTCCTTCACATGAACAAAATCCTTGCCCGCCTTTTGATGGTGGCTTTTTGCACCGCCTTGGCGCCCGTTGCCCATGCTGACGGGCCATCCGAAATCCGTTTTGCCACTGAAGCAGGCTACCCCCCCTTCGAATACCTGGACCCCAGCGGCCAATTGCAGGGGTTTGACATCGATATCGGCAACGAGATCTGTAAACGCTTGCAAGCCAAGTGCGTGTGGATCGATCAGTCCTTTGACAGCCTGATCCCCGGCCTGCAGGCCCGCAAATTCGATCTGGCCAACTCCACCATGACGGCCACCGAAGCGCGGGCCAAGGTCATCGACTTTAGCGAACCCATGTACATCGTGCCGGTTCGCCTGGCCGCCCGCAAGGGCAGCGGCCTGGAGCCCACCGCCGAATCACTGAAAGGTAAACGTGTGGGCGTGCAGCAAGGCACCACCATGGAAACGTATGCGCGCCAGAACTGGGCCAATAACGGCGTCACCATTGTGGCCTACCCCAGCTACACCGACGCCTTCAATGACCTGGCCGGTGGCCGCGTTGACGCCACCTTCCAGGAAGCCCAGAACGCCATCGAAGGCTTTTTGAGCAAACCGGCCGGCGCCGACTTTGAACTGACGGGCAGTACCGTCGATGACAGCCCGATTTTGAACGAACCGATTGCCATGGGCATTCGCAAAGGCAACAAAAAACTCAAGAAAACCGTTGATGAAGTTCTGCGCGAAATGAAAGCCGATGGCACCATGCAGGCCTTTGCAGACAAATACTTCCAAAAAGACAACATTCGCATTGCGCCCTGACCTGGATATCTGAACCATGCTGCTTTACGGTTATGGGCCGCAGTTGCTGGCGGGCACCTGGGAAACCATCAAGCTGGCGGTACTCTCGCTGCTGGTTTCCCTGCTGCTTGGCCTGGTGGCTGCCCTGATGAAACTGTCCCGCACCTCGCTGCTAAGAGGGCTGGGCGGTTTGTACACCACCCTGATCCGGGGTGTCCCGGATCTGGTGCTTTTGATGTTGTTCTTTTTCAGCCTGCAAATCTGGCTGAACGAGCTGACCGACTGGCTGGAATGGGACATGATCGAGATCGATCCCTTCGGCGCCGGAGTGGTCACTCTGGGCTTTATTTATGGCGCCTATTTTGCCGAGACCTTCCGGGGCGCCCTGATGGCCATCCCCAAAGGCCAGATGGAAGCTGGCAAAGCCTGTGGCTGGAGCGCCTGGCAAATATTGCACCGCATACAGATCCCTCAAATGATGCGCTACGCTCTGCCCGGACTGGGCAACAACTGGCAGATTCTGCTTAAATCCACTGCCCTGGTATCGCTGATCGGCCTGAGCGACGTGGTCAAGATTGCCCAGAATGCCGGCAACGCCACCTTCAACTCTTTCTTGTTTGTGGGCCTGACCGCCCTGATCTATCTGGGCCTGACCGCAGTCAGCAACATCGGGCTGAGCTACCTGGAGCGACGCTATAACATCGGCGTAAAAGGAGCGCAGTTCTAATGGATGTCCTGAACGAATTCTGGCGCGCCTACCTTTATCAAAGCAACGGGCAGCTCTCGGGCCTGGCCATGACGCTGTGGCTGTTGGTAATCTCGGTCACCATCGGTTTTTTCCTGTCGATCTTCATGGCCATTGGCCGGGTGTCGGGCAAAGCCTGGCTGTCGCGTCCCATCGGCGCCTTCACCTACTTTTTCCGGGGTACGCCGCTGTACGTACAGATCCTGCTGATCTATACCGCCATGTACAAGCTGGCCATCGTCAAATCCGTGCCGGCACTGGAAGCTTTTTTCATGAGCGGCTTCAATTGCATGATTTTGGCCCTGACCCTCAATACTGTCGGCTACACCACCGAGATTTTTGCGGGGGCCATCCGCTCCATGCCTCCGGGTGAAATCGAATCGGCCCGGGCTTATGGCATGTCTGGCTGGACCTTGTACCGCCGCGTGATTCTGCCGCAAGCCCTGCGTCGTGTGCTGCCTGCTTACAGCAATGAAGTGGTGCTGATGCTGCATGCCACCTCGCTGGCTTTTACCGCTACCGTTCCTGACCTGCTCAAGATCGCGCGCGACGCCAATGCCGCCACGTACCAGACTTTTACCTCCTACGGGATTGCTGCACTGATTTACCTGTGCGTGTCCTTCATTCTGGTGGGCATTTTCCGTATCGTGGAAAAGCGCCAAATGGCATTTTTGAATCACTGAACGCTGAGGTGCCGAACAAGAAAAAAGGGCCGCTTTCACAAGCCGCCCTTTTTTTCTTTAGCGATACAGCGGCCGTGTCAGTCCCCCGTGTGATCCAGGTCCTGATAACGCATCTGGCGCCCCATCACACCGGCCATCATCAAAAAGAAAGTCAGGCCGCGACGCACTTCCGGCTCCTTGGCCAGTCGTATCAGGCCCATCAGGGTCGGTGTGGTCTCCGTGGCCCGCACCTGATCCGAAGCCATACGTGCCGCATTTCCAACCGACCAGGCGGCCCCTATGCCCTCCTCAAAGCCCTTCATAAGCTTTTCGAGCATATAGTCGTCCGTCATATCCACCAGATCGGCCAGCAGGGACACCGCATCCACCACCCGATTAAGGCGACCACCGGCCAGCAAAGGTTCGATCTTGCCGATCAGTTCATCCAGGCCCTTGATGCCCGGATCCTCTCCAAGCAGGCTTTCCAGAGCGGAAGGGGACTTCTGAGCAGCGCCCGCATCATCGGGATTCAAGGATTTATCCGATACCGAATTCATCTGTCTCTCCTGACTTAGACCAAGCCACGGGCCACGGCCCAGTAAATACCCCGGTTAAAACCCTTGCGCAGCAGTCCACCCAGTTTGGTGGGCGGCGTGGGATGCACATCCTCCTTGTAGTCGTACCAGAGCGGCATACCGCCCTCCAGACCCATTTGGGCTACCGCCACCACCCGGCCATCGTATTCGTCGCTGGTGCGCCCAAATCGCAACTCTGAGGCCAGGTTATTGACCACTACGGGCGATTGGTTATGGCAGGAGCCGCCCGCTTTGCTGATAGGCAGGTCCACCGTGTCACCCAGCACGTATACATTGTCCAGCCCCAGCACCTTCATGGTTTGTTGATCGGTGGGGACCCAGCCTTCGTTGTCGGCGGCTTGAGAAATCCCCGAGTCACGTACAGCAGGCACCGCCGTAATGGGAGGAGTCGCCATCAGGAGGTCGAACGGCTCTTCTGCGCCTTCTTCGGAATAGGCAATCTTGCGTTCAGGGTCCACACGGCTCAGGGTGAAACCGCGTTGATGCTTGATGTCCCGATCCTCAAAAATGGGCGGCAAGACCTGACAAACCTCGTTCTGCATGAACAGACAATTACGCAAAAGCTGGGAGGTCGTGGGATAGGTATAAGCAATCTCCACCTTGTCGCGTACACCACGACGACGCAGGTACTCGTCCAGCATCAAGGTTGTTTCTACCGGTGCAATACCGCACTGGTGAGGGACGTTATGAGTTTTGGGGAAGGTGACCGTTACCAGCACACGGCCCTTTTCCAGCTTGCTCAGGCGGTCCGCCAATTGGCGCGCGGGCGCATGCTGATAGAAATGATCACCGCCCTCTTTCAGGCCTTCGATTTTTTCCGGTGAGGGGACGCAGCCGGTAGACAGAACCAGGTAGTCATAGTCGATCTTCTTACCACTGGCGCAGTGCAGACGGCTGGCCTTGAAGTCAAAACCACTGACTTCCTCTAGCTGAAAATCAATTTCGGGGCGCAAAAGTGAAATTTGCGGACGTCGCAACTCGTCCCTGAAAAAAGCATCAAAAGCCACGTACATAAAAGCGGGCTTGTAATAATGCCAGGGAGAGTTGGACAGCATGGTAATGCGGACTTTACCAGAACGAATTTCCGGGTATAGCTTGGTCACTAAATGATTGGCGGTCATCGTACCGCCAATACCACCACCTACAATCACAATATGCTGCACCATCAGTATTCTCCTTAATGGGGGAAACTGCGCACCGGCTCTTGCAATGAAAAAATCTTTTCAAAAACAAGAAGATGCCCAGCTACAACTGAGACTTTGCAAAGCGAGCTTGGTAATGTGTCCAGCCAGTTTGTATCAAGCAGGTATTAAGCAGAAATTAAAGCAACCCATCAGACTCAATAAGCCACTTAATCAATTTTATTTATCCCACACCCTTTCTTGAATTTAAAAATCAAGCTGGGGTGCTTATGCATACACCCCAGCTTTTTAATACCGCGTTCTAAATCCGGCTGACGCCAACCATAGTAAGAGAAAAAAAAACGCCTGCATCAAGCAGGCGTTTTCTCGTATCGCTAAACCCGAAAAATTAACTTTCGCGTTGGCTGCGACGGCGCTCGTGTTCTTTCAGGTAACGCTTGCGCAGGCGAATGGACTTGGGAGTCACTTCAACCAGCTCGTCGTCATCCAGGAAGTCCACGGCGTATTCAAGAGTCAGACGAATAGGTGGAACCAGATCAATATGCTCGTCCTTGCCGGAAGCTCGCACGTTGGTCAGCTTCTTTTCCTTGATGGGGTTGACCACCAAATCGTTGTCACGGCTGTGAATACCGATGATCATGCCCTCGTAGAGCGCATCACCCGGCGACACAAACATGCGACCACGATCTTGCAGCTTCCACAAAGCGTAGGCTACGGCGTCCCCATCATCCTGGCTGATGAGCACACCATTACGACGCTCGCCAACCGTACCTTCACGCATCGGACGGAACTCATCAAAGGTATGGCTCATCAAACCGGTACCGCGTGTCAGCGTCATGAACTCGCCCTGAAAGCCAATCAGGCCACGAGCGGGAATCCGGTATTCCAGACGGGTACGGCCACGGCCATCGGCAACCATATCCTGCAAGTCACCACGACGTCGACCCAGCTCTTCCATCACGCCGCCTTGGTGGCCGTCTTCGACGTCCACCGTCAGTTGCTCGTAGGGCTCCATCTTGACACCGTTCTCTTCACGGATCAGCACGCGAGGACGTGACACGGCCATTTCATAGCCTTCACGACGCATGTTCTCGATCAGAATGGTCAGGTGCAACTCGCCACGACCGCATACCTCAAACACGGTATCGTCGTCGGTTTCATTCACGCGCAGAGCCACGTTGGACTTCAGCTCTCGGTCCAGACGATCACGCAATTGACGGCTGGTCACAAACTTGCCTTCACGACCGGCCAAGGGCGAGGTATTCACCATGAAGTTCATGGTCAGTGTAGGCTCGTCAATGCGCAGCAAGGGCAAGGCTTCCGGATGGGCGGGGTCCGTGACGGTGCAACCAATGCCCAGCTCTTCAATACCGTTGATCAGAACGATGTCGCCTGCTTCAGCCTCGTCCACCGAGACACGCTCCAGACCCTTGAACTTCAGAACCTGGTTGATACGGCCCTTGATGACTTCGCCATCAGGACCAAATTTCACAACGACATCCTGAGCAGCGCGGACACGACCCCGGTTTACACGGCCGACACCAATCTTGCCCACGTAGGAGCTGTAGTCCAGGGAACAGATTTGCAACTGCAAAGGAGCATTGACATCATCTTCACGCTGAGGAACGTGCTGCAAGATTGCGTCGAACAAAGGACGCATATCGCCTTCGCGCACATCTTCGGTCAAACCGGCGTAGCCCGACAGGCCCGATGCGTAAATGATGGGAAAGTCCAGTTGTTCGTCAGTCGCGCCCAGTTTGTCGAACAAATCAAAAGTCGCGTTGATCGCGTAGTCTGGACGAGCGCCAGGACGATCCACCTTGTTGACCACCACAATTGGACGCAAACCCAATTCCAGCGCCTTGCGGGTCACAAAACGGGTTTGGGGCATCGGGCCCTCGACCGCGTCCACCAACAGCAACACGCCATCGACCATGGACAACACACGCTCGACCTCGCCGCCAAAGTCAGCGTGACCGGGGGTGTCAATAATGTTGATGTGAGTGCCTTCGTACTCAACGGCACAGTTCTTGGCCAGAATCGTAATGCCGCGTTCTTTCTCGATATCGCCCGAGTCCATGACACGTTCGGAGATATGTTCGTTGTCACGGAACGTACCTGCCTGTCTCAACAATTGATCGACCAAGGTGGTCTTACCATGGTCAACGTGGGCAATAATGGCCACATTGCGCAATGCGCGTCTCATAACTCATCCTTCTGATTGAAGTTTTTTGGGCAAAATCTCGGTAGGCAAGCTCTCGATGGCCAGCAAGGCCGACATCGGGTCTTCCATCGCCTGCAACCCGTCCAGGGTGTAGGCATCGTCGATATGAAAAGGTCCTAATTCTGTCCGGCGCAAGGCCGTCAGATGGGCAAAACACCCCAGAGCACGTCCGATATCTTGCGCCAGGGTCCGGATATAGGTTCCCTTGCTGCAACGTACAAACAAACGTGCCGACAGCGGCGTAAAGTCTTGCACCTGCAAATCGTGAATCACGAGATGTCGTGCCTCACGTTCCAGCTCTATACCCTGACGGGCATATTCATACAGGGGCTTGCCATCGCGCTTGAGCGCGGAATACATGGGTGGCACCTGCGTAATGGGTCCTCGAAAGGCAGGCAATACTGCCTCCAGCGCCTCGAGGGTGACGCCGGCAAACTCTGCCGGAGCCTGGGACACCACATTGCCGGTCAAGTCACCTGAATCGGTTTCTTGTCCAAACTGCAAGGTAGCTTCATAGGCTTTGTCTGCTTCCAGCATCGTGGCGGAAATTTTGGTAGCCCGGCCAAAACAGCAAACCAGCAGGCCCGTTGCAAACGGGTCCAGGGTTCCAGTATGGCCAGCTTTGCGGGCATCCAGAGTGCGGCGGGCACGCTGCAAAGCGTGGTTGCTGGACATCCCGTCGGACTTGTCCAGCAGCAGCACACCATCAATCAACTGCCCGCGTTTTCGCGTAGCCATTGTGTGTCAATCCGTGAAGAAACAACAGCCGCGTCAGGGCTGCTCGTCCGGCTCGTCCGATTTGGACGCAGAGCCAGTCAATTCGCTATCGGCCTGGTTGGCGCTGTCGATAAGCTTGGAGAGCTCCATGCCCCGCTCCAACTGCCGGTCGTGATGAAAATGCAGAGTAGGAACGGTATGGATATGCAGCAGCTTGAACAGCAGGGAATGCAACCAACCGGCTTTCTCGGTCAGGGCCGCCTGGGCGACCTCAGGCTCGGCGCCCAGCACCGAGTAAAACACTTTGGCGTGCGCGTAGTCCGGAGACAGCTCCACGCCGGTCAGAGTAATCAGACCAGCGCGGCTCATGTCGATCTCGCGCTGGATCAAGACCGCCAGATCCTTCTGGATCTGGTCGGCCAGGCGCAGATTGCGCCCTGGGTTTGGTTTGGACTTGTGTCGTGCCATAAATTACAGTGTCCGGGCGATCTCTTTGATCTCGAAGATCTCAAGCTGGTCGCCCACTTGGATGTCGTTGTTGCCGCGCAGCGTAATACCGCAATCGAAGCCGGAACGCACTTCCTTGGCATCGTCCTTGAAGCGGCGCAGGGAGTCCAGGTAGCCGGTCCAATGCACAACGTTGTTGCGCAGCAGGCGAACCTGCGAATCACGACGTACCACGCCTTCGGTAACCATACACCCGGCGATGTTACCAATACGTGACACGTTGTAGACTTCGCGGATTTCAACCATGCCGATGATTTCTTCACGCTGCTCAGGAGCCAGCATGCCAGACAGGGCTGCTTTGACCTCGTCGACCGCATCGTAAATGATGTTGTAGTAACGCAGATCAATGCCGTTGGCTTCGGCCAGCTTCTTGGCGCTTTGCTCGGCACGGACGTTAAAGCCGATCACCACCGCGTTGGAGGCAATCGCCAGGTTGACGTCGCTCTCGGAGATGCCACCCACGGCAGCGTGTACTACCACCACACGCACTTCGTCGGTAGAGAGCTTGACCAGCGACTGCACCAGCGCCTCTTGCGAGCCCTGTACGTCGGTCTTGATGATCAGCGACAGTGTCTGCATGCCCTCGCCCAGGTTGTCGAACATGGACTCCAGCTTGGCGGCCTGTTGACGCGACAGTTTCACATCACGGAACTTGCCTTGGCGGAACAGAGCGATCTCACGGGCTTTGCGCTCGTCAGCCATCACCACCAGTTCATCACCAGCGGCAGGCACTTCGGTCAAACCTTGAATTTCCACCGGAATCGAAGGACCAGCCGACGTCAGCGATTTGCCCGTTTCATTCAACATGGCACGTACGCGACCGAAAGACGCGCCAACCAGCACGCTGTCGCCACGGTTCAGGGTGCCGCTTTGCACCAGAATGGTGGCGACAGGACCGCGACCCTTGTCCAGGCGCGCTTCAATAACCGTTCCCTTGGCAGGAGCGTCAACGGGTGCCTTGAGCTCCAGCATTTCAGCTTGCAGCAGCACGTTTTCCAGCAATTCGTCGATACCCTGGCCGGTTTTGGCCGACACAGGAATAAAGGGCACATCGCCACCGTATTCTTCGGGCACCACTTCCTCGGCCACCAGCTCTTGCTTGACGCGCTCTGGGTTGGCTTCAGGCTTGTCGATCTTGTTGATCGCCACCACCAGCGGCACGCCGGCGGCGCGAGCATGGTGAATCGCTTCACGCGTCTGAGGCATCACGCCGTCATCGGCGGCCACCACCAGAATCACCACGTCAGTGGCTTTGGTACCGCGGGCACGCATGGCTGTAAAGGCCTCGTGACCGGGAGTATCCAGGAATGTGGCTGTACCACGTGCTGTCTTGACGTTGTAGGCACCAATGTGCTGCGTAATACCACCGGCTTCGCCCGAGGCAATCTTGGCGCGACGGATGTAGTCCAGCAACGATGTCTTACCGTGGTCAACGTGACCCATCACCGTTACGACAGGCGCACGGGGCTTGAGTTCAGCATCGTTTTGCGCGTCCGTATCAACCAGGAAGGCTTCTGGATCGTCCAGCTTGGCAGCAATGGCCTTGTGACCCAGCTCTTCGACCAGAATCATGGCCGTTTCCTGATCCAGCACCTGGTTGATGGTGACCATCTGACCGAGCTTCATCAGGTGTTTGATCACCTCGGCAGCTTTCACCGCCATACGGTGGGCCAGATCGCTGACCGAAATGGTTTCAGGCACGTGCACTTCACGGGCAATGAATTCTGCCACTTGTGGTTCGCGACGCTCGGCCTGAGCGTTGCGGCCACCACGGCCACCTTTGCCTCGACCGGCCTTGGCATTGGCTTTCCAGCCTTCGCGACCACCACCGGCACCGGCCGACGCCACATCCGCCTTGGAAGGCTGCTTCTTGCGGCTGGCATCGCTGGTCCAGCCTGGCGTGCTGTCCGTCTTGACAGGTTTACCCGGGACTTTTTCGACCTTGGAACCTTTAACGTCTTTCTTTTGAGCGCCCTTGGCCGCTGTCTTGGTGTCAGCTTCCGGCTCGGGTGCGCGCAAGACTTTACGAGGACGATTCAACATATCGCGCAAGGCAGCGGCTTCTGCCTCTGCGGCCTTACGGGCGCGATCACGATCCTGGTCTTGCTCCACATCGGCGGCAACAGGAGGAATCACCGGGCCACGCGCGGCACGGCGCGGGCTGGTGGCAGCCACATCCCGTGGTTTTGCAGTCGATGTGGGCGTTTTAGTCCCTTGAGGGTGCTGAGTTTTATTCACAGAGTTAGCTTGACGGGCGTCGTTTACAGATTTAGTAGGTTCCACCGGCTTTTCTTGTGCCGTAGGAGAGGGAGCCGATTCAGTCTTTTGCTGAACAGGGGTGGCCGCCGCCGGGGCGGTTGCCTTGGCGGCAGGCGCGGGTTCCTGAGGCTTGGGCTCGGGTTGGGTTGGACTTTCCGGGGCAGCCGCAACGGGCTCCACAGGAGCAGCCGGTTCAGGCGCGGGCTCAGCAACAGGAGTCGGTTCAGGCGCGGTGCGCACTTCGGGTTCAGGCTCAGGCTTGGGCTCTGGCTTGGACTCGACAGGCGCGGCGGGCTCCTTCACAGGCGCTTCGGGGGCCGCAGCGACAGGCGCAGCAGGCTGACTGGCAGGAGCGGCAGGCGCCGCTTGAACAGCCGGTTTTTCCTGGCTGGCCACCTGGGCGGCCTGCTCTTTCGCATTTTCCTGCGCCAATGCCGCATTGGCCTCTGCCACCAGCTCGGACGGATCACGCTTTACAAACACACGTTTTTTGCGTGTTTCCACTTGAATGGTGCGGGAGCGACCCGACCCGTCATCCTGACGGATCTCCGATGTTTGACGGCGAGTCAGGGTGATCTTGTTGCCTTCCTGACTGCCGTGCGAGCGGCGCAACGATTCAAGCAGCTTCGCCTTATCCGAATCAGTGATGGCATCATCCACTGATTTGAGCTCAATACCTGCGCTACGCAACTGCTCCAGCAGAACATTCGCAGGCATTTTCAGTTCTTGAGCGAACTGGGCGACAGTGTTACTCGACATTCGACTCTCTCTTGCTTTACTACAACTATTCTTAATGAATACAACGCGCGGGACCTAGCTAGACATATCAGGCCTCGTCGTCAAACCAGTGGGCACGGGCACGCATGATCAGCTCGCTGGCCGCATCTTGCGCCAGGCCGGTCATCTCGGACAATTCGTCCGTTGCCAGTTCCGCCAGTTCATCCAGCGTTGTAATCTCGTTTTCGGCCAGGACAGCGATCAGCTCGGGCGTCATGCCCTCGACTCCTGCCAGCTCCTTGACCGCGGTCTGTACCAGCTCTTCCTTGGCAATGGCCTCGCTCAGCAGTGCATTACGGGCGCGGGCACGCAGCTCGTTGACGGTTTCCTCGTCAAAGGCTTCGATTTCCTGCAACTCCTGCAACGGCACATAAGCGATTTCTTCCAGACCAGTAAATCCTTCGTCGATCAGAATATCGGCCACAGCTTCGTCCACATCCAGACGGGACATGAAGGTGGCACGCAGTTCCTCGCGCTCTTCGTCCTGACGGTTGCGACTTTCTTCCGGTGTCATGATGTTGATCTGCCAGCCGGTCAGCTCCGATGCCAGACGCACGTTCTGACCTCGCGAACCAATGGCCTTGGGCAGGTTTTCCTCATCGACCACCACGTCCATGGCGTGCTTGTCTTCGTCAACCAGAATGGACTCGACGTGTGCCGGAGCCAGAGCGCCGATCACAAACTCGGCCGGATCATCCGCCCACAACACGATATCGACCTGCTCGCCGCCCAGCTCATTGCGCACGGCGGTCACCCGCGAACCACGCATCCCCACACACGTACCGATAGGATCGATACGCTTGTCGTAAGCAATCACGGCAATCTTGGCGCGCACACCCGCATCACGGGCAGCTGCTTTGATCTCCAGCAGACCCTGTTCGATCTCGGGAACCTCGTTCTCGAACAGTTCCTTGATAAATTCAGGAGCGGTACGCGACAAGATGACCTGTTGGCCACGCGCGGCGTAATCCACTTTCTGCACCCAGGCTCGAACTCGATCGCCCACACGGATATTTTCCTTGGGGATCATTTCCGAGCGAGGCAAACGCGCCTCGATCTTGCCCATTTCAATAATGGCGTCGCCCTTGTCCATACGTTTGACCGTGCCAGAGACAATGGTTTCACCACGCTCCAGAAAGTCGTTCAGGACCTGTTCGCGCTCGGCGTCACGGATTTTTTGCAAGATGGCCTGTTTGGCCGCCTGGGCACCGATACGACCAAACTCGATAGGCTCGAGCGGCTCTTCGATGTAATCGTCCACTTGCAGATCGGGGTCGATTTCCTGGGCATCCGACAGCATTTCCTGCTTGTCGGGCTCTTGCAGGCCAGCCTCGTCGGGCACGACCAGCCAGCGCCGGAACCCTTCATGGGCGCCGGTTTCCCTGTCGATTTCCACTCGGATATCAACATCTTCTTTGAAGCGCTTTTTCATGGCCGAGGCCAAAGCGCTTTCAAGCGCGGTGAACACGACTTCACGCGCTACAGATTTTTCACGCGCCAGCGCATCGACCAGCAATAGAATTTCGCGACTCATCGCTTCTTACCCTTGAAATCAAGAACGGGATCCAATTTGGCACGATCCACCTGGTCATAGGTGAATTCGACCTGCGTCAGCTTGCCCGATGCTTCGTCCAGTTCCAGCCTAAAAACGGTATCCAGCGGAACACTAGCCGGTAGCGCCCCTTCGGGAGCGTGGAGCGTACCCACAAACACTTTCCGATTGTCGATAGCCTCGTGCAGGCGCACCTGCACCCGACTGCCGGCAAAACGCACGTAATCGCCAATCCGCAACAGGGGACGATCCACCCCCGGAGAGGTCACTTCCATGCGTTTGTAGTCCACGTTTTCCACTTCGAAAACGCGCGATAATTGTTTAGACACCCATTCACAGTGCTCGATACGTACCCCTTCAGGGTGATCGATGACGATGCGTAACAAGCCAAGCGGCGCACGCTCAACGTCCACCAGTTCGTACTCAGTACCCGCTAGGGTCTCTTGTGCCAAAGCTAGAATGTCTGCCATAAAATCCAAAAAAAATGGGCTGTACGCCAGCCCATGGTAACCATGCTCACTTGAGGGTCAAGCGGGCCCTGGTCTTGCGCATTGCCAACGTCAAACTCGGAATGGTTGCAGGCGCAACCGAACCGGATGATTTATGCGGCCTTTGCCTTGAAAGGCCGCCCTATTCGCTGGCGCGCAGCATCAAAAAAGACCCAGCCGACACAAATGTCTCTGAGCCAAGTTCCATATTCTACCAGAAAACCGGAAAATACGTGCATTCACACGGCCTTACAGGCCCAAACCGCAGGGTTCGGGCCACAAACTCAAGGACCGCGAGATCCGGCTTTACCGGCGCCCGCGCCCCAGATGGGACTCGTGAGCAGCCGAGCCGGCCGGTTGCCAGTCATCATCACGACGGCTGACACGGCGCACGACTGTTGTTTTCTTCACATGAACCTTGGCTGTTTGCCCGGCAGCAGCACGTTCCGAAGTGCCGCGACGAGCCGAAGGCGCCCGCCCCTCCTGTGCGCCGCGGGCATGACCGCCACGAGCCTGATCACCACGAGCAGATTCACCGCGAGGCAGCTCGCCACGCGCCGGACGGCGGCCAGCATGAGCGCGCGCCCCCTCTTGTGAACGATTGTCCGGGGCACGACCTTCCAGGGAACGTCCTTCTGTCGTACGACCACGCTGCGGACCGCGACCACCTTGGGTGGCGCGGGGCGCGCCCCGTCCGTTTCCGGTACGCTCACGGCCGCCTTGCTCACGACGCCCACCATCAGGATGGCCGTTAGCCAGACCACCACTGATAAACAGCGCACCGCTGACGGACTCGTTAACGCGCACATTGTTGGAAGAACGACCACGCCCGCTGGCCAGTCGACCGCCACGCCCAATCCGCGCACCGCTCAGCCCATTGTGTTCCAGCGTACCGAAACCAGGGGGCAAAGCGCTGTCATGCGACAGCGGCTGACGCTCACGACGCTGATGCGAGCCATCTTCATCCAACTCTTTCATCAGACCCAGGCGCAACATGAATGCCATCACAACGTCCGCATCCAGCTCTTCCCAGCGACCGCGACGCAGGCTCTTGGGCAGACTCACGTCACCGAAACGGGTCCGAATCAAACGACTCACCGTCACGCCCATGGCTTCAAACATGCGACGCACCTCGCGGTTGCGCCCTTCGTGAATGGTGACGCGATACCAGCGATTGCTGCCCTCGCCACCCAGAAACTCGATCATGCCAAACTTGGCCAGACCATCCTCAAGCTGAACACCATCACGCATGGACTGCATCTGCTCTTCGCTCAGCTCACCCAAGACCCGGACAGCATACTCACGCTCGGCGCCGTAGCGAGGATGCATCATGCGGTTGGCAATATCACCGGACGTGGTGAAGATCAGCAAACCTTCCGTGTTCAAGTCCAGACGACCGACCGACAGCCACTTACCCACTTTCAGCGAAGGCAGGCGACCGAACACCGTGGCACGGCCTTCGGGGTCATCATGCGTCACAATTTCACCCGCTGGCTTGTGATAGAGAATCACACGCGGAGGGCGCTTGGTATTGGCACGATTGATCAACTGACCGTTGATACGCACTTTGTCATCTGCACTCACGCGCTGCCCGATATGAGCGGGCTCGCCGTTTACCGAAACCCGTCCCGCAACGATCAACTCCTCCATGTCGCGGCGTGAGCCAATACCGGCTTCAGCCAGCACTTTGTGCAATTTTGGTTGCACCAGCTCGCTGCCCATGTACTTGCCCAGACGCTGCGAGAGGCGATTTTGCTTGTCCAGATGACTGAATGCGATGTCATCATCACCGTCCAGAATCACGACTGGCGCATCATCAGCCGGGTTCGAGTAACGGGCCGGCTGGGCAGTGCCAGAACGCTTGCCGGGGCCGCCGCGCGCGTCCTGACGACGGCCAGCAGGCGCAGGTTTGCGGCGATTGTTTTGTGGGCGGGCCGGACGCGCCTTGACCTCACCGGCAGCGCTCGTCTGAGCCTCGTCATTCTGGCGTGGAGCAGACTCTTGGGTCGCGTCACCACGACGGCGACGAAACGGAGTACGCAATTTGCGCCCCTGGCCTTTCGCGCGGGGATTCTTGGGGTCGGCCGCGCCAGCGGTATCCGACGTGGAGGCTGTGTTCGTCTCGTGCGAATCAGTCATTTTTAATCATTTACTCCAGAGTTTTTTATTTCGTCCGGTACCTGTGTATCCGATAGGCCAGCCGCAGCCTGGGCCTCATCCAAGGAGTCCGGTGTCATATTCACTTCAGCTTGTTCCGTTTGTGGCGACCCCGCTTCTGAGGCCCCCCCAAGCCAATTGTCCTGATTGCCTGACTCGGAACCCGGTTCGGATTCCAGCTCAAGCTGAGCAGCACAGACCTGTAGCGGCTCCGTACCCTCTTCCAAAGCAGCGCTCTGCTCTGCTTCTTGTTCTATGCCCTGCTCTGCCTGGGAGCCAGCCGGCTGCACCCCAGCGGGTGCGGGCGCCTGCCCTGCCACTTGTTCCTGACTTTGGTCCCGAAGATCCGCCTCTTGCTGAGGACCCAGGGGCTGGCTCTGCTCTTGATCCGCCCCCTGCTCCTGTGGCGGGTCAGCCGACACCAACGGCTGACCATTGGGCAAGGAGGCCAATGCATCCAGAGAATCCAAGGTCTCAACCGAGGGCAACTCATCCAAAGAGCGCAAACCCAAATCATTCAGAAACTGACGGGTCGTGCCCAGCAATGCAGGGCGACCGGGCGCATCACGATAGCCCAGCACTTCAATCCAACCCCGATCTTCCAGCGTCCGCACAATCTGAGTCGATACGCTAACGCCACGTATATCCTCGATATCGCCGCGGGTAACGGGTTGCCGCCAAGCAATGATCGCCAAGGTTTCCAGCACGGCCCGCGAATACTTGGGCGCGCGCTCCAGACTCAGGCGGGACAAAAACACTTGCATGGCCGGGCGACTTTGAAAGCGCCAACCCGAGGCAACCTGAACCAGTTCCAGGCCACGCTCCTTCCAATCCAATTGCAAGATGGCCAGATAACGACGCAGATCATCTGCGCTCAGCGGCGGGGAGACGAACATCTTGCGCAACTCGGCGCTGTTCATGGGCTGCTGCGCACACAGCAAAGCCGTCTCCAGGACTCGGATTATTTCACTTTCGGTCACTGCTGGGAAGCCTCACTTTCTGGCGATACTTGCATAAAGCAAAAATTCCATGTTAATATCTATTTTTTCCGGCGCGGGGTGGAGCAGCATGGTAGCTCGTCGGGCTCATAACCCGAAGGTCGTAGGTTCAAATCCTGCCCCCGCAACCATCACCCGGAACTGCTTAGCAGAATCAATCAAGCCAGCCAATTTGTGCTGGCTTTTTTGTTGCCCGCCGTTTGGGTCCGCCTTGTGATGCACCGCAGCCTGCGCGCGCTGGCACAAAGCAGCAGGCGCGATCCCTGTTGCAACACGCAGGCGAACTGTCATGCTTGCCAGCCGTGTCCCACCAACCGCCATCGCTGCCAAACAGGCGGATACCGCTAAAGACGCGCGCGCCCATACACGCCCCCGGTTCAAACCCGACACGGCCGCATTACAAGCGATAAACAATTTTGTGTAAGCACACATGCTGATGATGAGTACGTCCGCAAGCCCTATCGGACTGGATTTGAATTGGCGATCCACATTCAGGACCGCGAAAACAGCACAACAACGTTTGGGGCAATAACTGATCGGGGCACAATTCAGGTCGGCACAATCAAACACCTGCAGCGCTACACCTAGCAAGCACCACAAGGCTTATCGATTGCCTACACCTGAAACAAAGCCAGAAACAGAGAAATTCGTTTTGCCGGTACATCCCGCCTAGTAGGGGAGCCGACTGCTATCACAGCCAGATGCCAGCTATCAAGAGCTGGTCGCTATACAGGAAGCCGCTTGCGCGTTTGAGCTTTTAGAAATGCCAGACCGACTGAACCTGTAAGCACACTATGTATTACACCATTGCGACCGGCAAGACGCAAGAAAATTGAAAGACCCTTTTATCCACACCTCCCCGTGCAGGGCGCCTCAGGCATAAAAATGAAATAAACACGCCATGCTATGTACATAATCAAAAACTATGTTATAGTTACTTCTCTGACGCGGGGTGGAGCAGCATGGTAGCTCGTCGGGCTCATAACCCGAAGGTCGTAGGTTCAAATCCTGCCCCCGCAACCAAATTTAAAAAACCGTCGCTTATGCGGCGGTTTTTTTTGTCCTTATTTTCCGGCAATCATCTGCTGCCTATCACCTGACAAGCGTATGGCTTGTCGTATGGCCTGCCCCCTGGCCGTCCCCAAAGCCTTGACGAACCAGCACGTTCAGCGACCACTACGGCGCTACCGCCGTCTTGCGCTGCGCAAACCACTGCAAACCGGACCGCACATGATCGCGCAGCCAGGCATACACAGCCGGGGTCTGCCCCGTCTCGAACTTCGCGTGCAGTCTCAGACCAGAAAGCATTTGCCGCACCCCGTCAACAGACACTCCTGGCTCCAGATGCACCATGGACCACGGCGGGTCCATCTTGACATCCAAGGACAATCGCCCTTGCGGAGCGGGCAACTGCCCAATAAATGCCAGCAAGGCATGGCGGCTGTCCCGATCAGCCACTGAGTCAGGCATAAGTCGCACGGCGGTGCGCGCCGCCAGCAAAGCCTTATCAATAGAGGGGCGCGGGTCCTCATCCATGCTCATGCTCATCACCACAACTGGCATGACCATGGATTGAATCAGATTCTGATTGTCCAGATACAGCCTCAGGCTTTTCAGTTGCGCCTGCTCAAGCTCGCTCTGGCTCAAGGCGCGTCCCGCTGCGGACTCAATGCCAAACTGCGCCTGAACCCGAAATTCTCGCAGGGACTGGCTGCGCAACCGAAGCTGCTCCAGATACAGATGGGCCGAGGCTGGGTCCCATTGGTATTTAAGCGAAAAATCCATCGGCTTGGCTTGCAGGCGCATAATGTAGTCCTGCCCCGGCAGCCGCCCCGTCAAAACATAAATACCGCTGATCGCCATTTCTATGGCTTGAGGCATATCTTGCTGCCCCGAAAAATCGGCCAATCCCTTATCTTGCAAAACCAGCTCATCAAAGGCCAGCAGCATCGACGAATACCCTGTTGACCATTGGGCATTGTGAACACGACAAGCTCCCTGCTCATTTTGCATCTGCAGCTCGGCACCCGACTGCGGCTCCAAAGCCACGTAATGACGCAGATACTCACAGGCCGGGCCTGCTTGAGCTGAGGTCGCCAGCATGATCGCAAGGCCCAACGCACCGGCAATTTTCTTCATGAATGTCTCTAATTGAACCCGTTTGGGCACCGATGCCAAACAAGCCTTCCCTTTGCATAAAACGCTGGCTAGTATACAAAGCCCTCAGGACGTATGCCCTGCTCTGTTTCACAATAGGCTCACCACCGCCCCGATTGCCATGGACAGCACAGAATCACTCCAATTTTCCCTTTGCATGCAACTGAACCAGCTCGATGCGGCAGGCTGGGACACCTTGTCGGGCCATCATCTGCTGGTCAGCCATGCTTTTTTAACGAGTTTGCATGAAAGCGGTTGCGTCACCCCTCAGACAGGCTGGTCGCCGCATTACCTCTTGATGCATCGTGGTGCGACTCTGTGCGGCGCCGTGCCGCTGTATCTGAAGCATCACTCCCGGGGGGAATACGTGTTTGATCAGGGCTGGGCTCAGGCCTATCAACGTCATGGTCTGGACTACTACCCCAAGCTCTTGTGTTCGGTTCCGTTTACGCCTGTCAGCGGCCCACGTCTGCTGGCCGGTACACCAGAAGATCGCGTCTTGCTGGCACGGAAGCTCATTGAACTGACGCGCAGCAATCAACTGTCCTCTGTCCATGTGCTGTTCCCTCACGCAGACGACCGGTGGGCTCTGGAACAAGCGGGCTTCATGATGCGCCAGGATGTGCAGTTTCACTGGCAGAACCGCGATTACGCCAGCTACGAGGACTTTCTGGCCTCGCTAACCCAACAGAAACGCAAGAAAATGCGGCAGGACAGCCGCAAGGTTTACGAGCAAGGTCTATCGTTTGAGCACAAACAGGGCCTGGAAATCAGCGAGCGGGATCTGGATTTTTTTTACCGCTGCTACGCCAATACCTACCAGGAGCGTGGCCAGCATCCCTATCTGAACCGAGACTTCTTTGCCCGCCTGCGCGACCAGATCCCCGAGTCCCTGGTACTGATTCTGGCACGCCAACAGGGAGCATATATTGCCTGCGCCCTGTCGCTACGCGACAAGGACACCCTGTACGGACGTTATTGGGGCTGTACTGCCTACGTACCCGGCCTGCATTTTGAGACCTGCTATACCCAGGCGATTCAGTTTTGCATTGCGCAGCAACTGCGCTTTTTTGAAGGCGGCGCACAAGGGGAACACAAACTCTCGCGCGGCCTGTTGCCCACACCGACCTGCTCCGCTCACTGGATCGCAGACCCTCGCTTTGCTCAAGCAATTGATGCGTTTTTGCACGAAGAAGCGGGCCATGTGGCCCGCTATGAGGAAGTGCTCAGCCAACACACCCCGTTTAAAACACGGGTGGACTGAACAATCAGTCTTTCTTGTCTTTGCCCGGTGGCGCAAAAGGAAAGACCGAAAACATTTGCCGGGTCTGATCTTGCATCTGGTCCTGCATTTGAACAAACAGATTCTTGCTTTGATCAATATAGCTGTTCATGACAGTTTGCATGATCGGGGCCTGCACACTCATGAACTGCGCCCAAGCCTCGGGGCCAAACTGGCCACCATACATCCCCTTGGACTGCTCGGTCATGCGTTCCTGAATCTCCATGAATGCCTGAATATTCTTTTCCAGATACGAGCCCATCACCCCTTGCATGGCATTGCCATAAAAGCGGATGATCTGCATCAGCACTGGAGTGGAGAACATGGGGATACCCCCGCTTTCCTCCTCAAGAATGATCTGCAGCAAAATGCTGCGCGTCAGGTCCTCGCCGCTTTTGGCATCGACGACCGCGAACTCCTCCCCGGACAGCACCAGCTGCTTGACATCAACCATGGTGATGTAAGCGCTGGCCTGTGTGTCGTACAAGCGACGATTGGGGTATTTCTTGATGAGTCGAGGAGATCCCATGCTGGTGCTTACTTCCTAATCAATAAAACAAAACATGCACTGTGTACGTCTGCAAGCCTTAGCTCATGTGCAGACCGCCATTCAGGGAGAAATCCGCGCCAGTGGCAAAACCCGAATCACCCGACGCCAGCCAGGCAACCATGGACCCGATTTCATCGGGGGTGCCCAAGCGGCCCACCGGAATGGTAGCGACGATTTTCTCCAGAACGTCAGGACGAATCGCCCGGACCATGTCGGTGCCAATATATCCGGGGGAAATAGTATTGACTGTCACCCCTTTATTGGCAACTTCTTGAGCCAAGGCCATCGTAAAGCCATGAATACCGGCTTTGGCTGTCGAGTAGTTGGTCTGGCCAAACTGACCTTTTTGCCCATTGACCGAACTGATATTGATGATACGCCCCCATTGACGCTCCACCATGCCATCGATCACTTGCTTGGTCACGTTGAACAGGCTGTTCAAATTGGTGTCGATCACGGCACGCCAGTCTTCCTGACTCATTTTACGAAAGGTGCCATCGCGCGTGATCCCTGCATTGTTGACCAGCACATCCACACGGCCAAACTCGGCAAACACTTTCTTGAACGTCTCGACAGTGGAGTCCCAGTCTGCCACGTTGCCCACCGACGCATGAAAGGCGTAACCCAATTCGGCCTGTTCGCCCAACCATTTCTGAAAATCACGATTGGGGCCGCAGCCTGCAATCACGGTGAAACCGTCCTTGGCCAGGCGCTGACAAATGACTGTCCCTATCCCTCCCATACCACCAGTTACGTACGCTACTTTGCTGCTCATAGACATCTCCAGAAAGGGGTGACAAAGCTCATATCCCTGCGCCAGTCCGGGCAATGAGAAAGCCTGACATCGGGATGAAGGAAGCAGGCCAGCGGCCCTGCTCCCAAAATCTGAAAAACGGAAAAATTAACTGGCACGCACTTTTACATAACTGCCAGGCGCCTCTTCCAGAACGGGATAGCGCGCATTGCCCAAGCGCCGTTTGGCGCGACGCCGCGATCCCGACAAGGGCGCAAGCCAGGCAATCCAATCCGTCCACCAACTGCCGGGAACAGACTGGGCCCGCTCCAGGTACTGCTGAGCCTGCAGGCTGGCAAGGGGCTCATCTTCCTGCAGCACCCAGTAGTTACGGCGCTGCTTGGCAGGGGGATTAATGACGCCAGCGATGTGGCCCGATGCTCCCAGCACAAAACGAGCTTGGGCAGCAGGCAACGCCCGCAAAGAAGCATAGGCCGATTGCCACGGCACAATATGGTCTTCTTTGGAACCGTACACATAAACCGGCAAAGCCAGGCTGCTCAGGTCAGCACGATACTGACCGACCGGCACTCCCCCATCCTGAATCAGACGGTTTTCCAAGTAGGTGTTACGCAGATACCAGGTAAAAAAAGGACCGGGCAGATGCGTGCCATCAGAGTTCCAATACAGCAAATCAAACGCAGGCGGCTTCTTGCCCTGCAAATAATTACTACTCACATAATTCCAAACCAGTTCGGCGGGACGCAAAAACGAAAAGGTACTGGCCAGTTCACGGGCATTGAGCAGTCCCCCCTGCCCCAACTGCCACTCCCGAAAGGCAACCTGCGCCTCGTCGATAAAGACGTTGAGCATGCCGACATCGCTAAAGTCCAGCATGGTGGTCAGCAGGGTCATGGACGCGGCTGGCTCCTGCCCTTTGGCACGCGCCAGCGCCAACGCGCTGGCCAGCAAGGTGCCTCCGATGCAAAAACCCAGTGTATTGATCTTGTCCTGCCCCGATAGCTCCTGACTGACACGAACCGCCTCGAGCACGCCTTGCTCCAGATAATCCTGCCAGCTCAGGGCATGAATATGGGGCTCATCGGTAGGCTGAGGATTTCGCCAGGACATCAGATATACGGTCAAGCCCTGATCCAGGGCGTGACGCACAAAGGAATTCTCAGGCTGCAAATCCAGAATATAGAATTTGTTGATGCACGGTGGCACGATCAGCAACGGCACGGCATGCACCATCGCGGTGGTGGGCGCGTACTGGATCAACTGAAAGATATCGTTCTGAAACACCACAGCACCAGGCGTGGTGCCCACGTTAACCCCAAGCTGAAACTGGCTTTCATCCGTTTGCGTCAAACGTCCTTTTTGCCAGTCCTCCATAAAATTGGACATGCCCTCCAGGACCGACTGGCCGCCAGTATCCATCATGGTCTGCAGGGCCTGGGGATTGAGCATCAGGTAGTTGCTGGGCGACATGGCCTCGGCCCACTGCATGGTGGAAAAGCTCAGACGCTCGTGCTGGGCCTCATCCAGCTCCATCAGACCGAGCATATCGTTCATGGCCTGAACACTCAGTTGCCAGACATGGGCATTGAACAGGGCGGTAGGATTGTTCTGCCAAGCGGCATCGGCAAACCGTCTGTCTTTCGCCGGGGGCAAGTCGCCACGCTGGGCCTGTTCCCACAAATTCTGCCACTGCTGCAGGTAATGGGCTTGCAATTCAGCACAGCGGGCGGCATCGATCGGTTTGCCAAAACCTTGAAAAGCACGGTTGTTACTCGACATCTGCCACCTGTAAACGAATTGCAAATACGCTTAGAGCATGACGTTCGTCGCAAACCCAGTCAATTGGGGTAATTAATTAGGCTGACACACCATCAACTGAAACCAAAGCCTGCTTTTCATAGTGCGTAGGAACAAAAAACGGCTAGCGATGGGCCAGACGCGCAATGGTGACTTGTCGGCCCGTTTGCGGCGAACGGCGATAGGAGTAAAACCGCGCATCATCCTCGAACGTGCACAAGCCACTTAGATGCACCTTCATGGCGCCCGGACTCAATTGTTCCAAGCGATGGCGCGCAATGGCGGGCAAATCTGCCTGCCATTTGCCGGGATGCTTTCCCGCATTAAAAAAAGTAGCCAATTCAGGTTCTGCCCGGACATAGGCATCAAACACCTCCTGCCCCACCTCAAAGTGCTTCTGGCTGATGGCCGGCCCAATCCAGGCCTGCCAGGAACCCGCTTGCGGGCAGCGCCTTACCATCGCCTGCCAGGTTCGCTCCAGTACCCCGGCCTGCAAGCCACGCCAACCGGCATGAGCAACCCCCACGACCCGGGCTTGCTCGTCCCAGATCACGACGGGCAGGCAGTCGGCCGTCAAGATAGCCAGCGTGCGGTCGCTACGGGTAGTGACGGCGGCGTCAAACTGCCGAGGCTCGGCGGGTAAAAGATCCTGATCGGCATCCAGCACATCCGTGCCATGAACTTGCGCCAGCCAGATCGGCTCTACGCCCAAAAAGTCCACCATACGCTGACGATTGGCCTGCACCCGCTGCGGATCATCACCCGTATTCAGCCCCAGGTTCAGGCTTTCCCGCTCGCCCTGGCTGACACCACCGGCACGAGTCGTACAGAAATAAAGCAGTCCCGCTTGTTCGGGGCCGCCAACCGTAGGAATCAGCTGTGCGTGTGCCATTCAATCGTCTCTGCAACAGATTGATAATCAGCCGGTGGCTCGGCCGAAAAGCGACGACGCTCGCCGGTATCGGGGTCCTCAAACTCCAGCACATGAGCGTGCAACATTTGACGCTGCGCGCCCGCCACGGCCCGACCGCCATAAAGCGTATCGGCCAGCAAGGGGTGCTTGATCGAACTCAGGTGGACCCGGATCTGATGGGTACGCCCTGTCTCCAAGCGACACGCCACCTCGGTCACCGCCTCGTCACCGGCATAGCCCTGACGCAGCATCTGATAATGCGTTACTGCCGGCTTGGGAGCGACAGAGGGCCCGGTACTCATGCGTACGGGAACGCGCAAGTCACGCCCGATGGGCTCCTCAACCGAACCTTGACCCGGCAATACGCCATGAACCAGGGCCAGATACTGGCGTCCCATGCTACGCTCTTGCAATTGTCGGACAAAGTGGGTTTGAGCAACTTCCGTGCGAGCGACAACCAGCAAGCCGGACGTATCTTTGTCCAGCCGGTGTACGACACCGGCACGGGGCACCTGACGCAAAGCGGGAAAGCGAAACAGCAGACCATTGAGCAAGGTGCCGCGCCAGTTACCCGCGCCCGGGTGCGTGACCAGACCTACCGGCTTGTTAACCACCAGCCAGGAATCGCTTTGAGCCACAATTTCAAAGTCCACGTCATCGGGCTCGAACGCCATGTCTTCGGGTGCCTGTTGCTCCCAGACCTGAACAATGTCACCGGGATAAACCGTATGCTTGACCTTGACCACCTGGCCGTTGACAAGCACATGCCCGCTCTCGACCCAGGACTGCAGACGGCTGCGCGAATGCTGCGGCAGCAAACGCGCTAAAGTCTTGTCCAGACGATCGGGAGACGCGGAGATGGGAAGGATAAAACGCAGTGCGTCGGAAGAAACAACACTATCTTTTTCAGTATCTGTGTCAGGCATGGCGACAAATCATATAATTGAGCAGCAATGCTAACACCAAGGACGCTTTTGTGACTCGCATGAACCTGAACTTGCCACGTATTCGTGGTACCAAGCTGGCCCACGTAGCCGCATTAATGCTGGCTGCCACATTGCTTGCTGGCTGCGGCACTACCAAAAAAGAAGTTGACCCTACCTCGGGCTGGACCGCCGAGCGCTTGTATAAAGACGCCCGTGAAGAGATGGCGGCCGGCAACTGGAAAGACGCGCGTACCCGCCTGGAAGCCGTCGAGTCCCGCTATCCCTTTGGCACCTATGCACAGCAATCGCTGATCGACCAAGCCTACATCAACTGGAAGGACGACGAGCCTGCCAAGGCCCTGGCGGCAATTGACCGCTTTCAGAAGCAATACCCCAGCCACCCTGGCACCGATTACATGTTGTACCTGAAAGGGCTGATTTCTTTTACGCCTCCCAGTGCGGCCCTGTCCAATATCACCCAGCAGGACCCCAGCGAGCGTGACCCCAAAGGTCTGCGTGAGTCCTACGAAGCCTTTAACGATCTGCTGCAACGCTACCCTAACAGCCGTTACGCGCCCGATGCAGCCAAGCGGCTGACCTGGCTGGTCAGCACCATCGCACAGAACGAAGTACACGTGGCTGAGTACTACTACAAGCGTGGTGCGTACGTGGCGGCCGTAAACCGTGCGCAGACCGTCATTACCGACTTCAAAGGCGTGCCCATTGCTGAACGTGCGCTGTACTTGATGTACCTGTCCTACGACAAGTTGGGTCAGACCGAACTGCGCGACACCACCAAGCGGGTGATGGACGAAAACTTCCCTGACTCGAAGTACTTCAAAGAAGGGCTGGATTCCAAGGTGAATTACTGGAACCCGATCAACTGGTTCTAAGCCTTGAAGCAAAGCAGCGCACAATACGCGCTGCCTTTGTGAGGCGACAATAAAACGTCTCGCAGAACGCAACCCAAAAAAGGGCCAAATCCCATCCAGGATTCGGCCCTTTTAGTTTTTTTCTACCTTCAAACTGATGTTCCCTGCCAGCTTGTGTTGTCCTAATCATCCGAGCAAGGACTATCAATAAGACTATCCATCAGATAGCTCCGTGCCCTGGCGGCCATCCGAGTCCGCCCATCCCCCCACTGGCTCCAGAGCATCCTAAGTATCACCGCTCTTTCCTGGCATTGTCCTTTTGCACGCTATACATGCGCTCGGCAAAAGCCTCGGCCTTGGCCGGGTCTAAGGCTTGGCCTCCGAGGATTTTCATGGTGTCGTTCAAATACACCATCCGGTCCTCCAGATCCTCCTGCAGACCAATCAGGTAATAGCCTATCTGGCAAAAATACGTGGTCCGGGCTCGGGTCTGGGCTTCGATCTCTTCCACACCCATGCGCTGGAAGAAATTGGCCAAGGCGTTCATGCAGGCCTTGTCCGCCCGCGCGACGGCTTGCCGCACCCGCTCGGAGCGCCTTGCCCAATCCCGCATGGCCATATCCAGACCCGGCTCAAAACGGGACACGTCGAGCCAGGTGGAGAACAGGGACAACATGCCATCTTGCAAATTGTCCACGTTCTCCAGCGCCAGCATGGTGGAACGCATGTTCTTTTGCTCCCAAAAACCAACCAGCCCGTCCAGCAGGTCGTCCCTGTCCTTGAAATGCCAGTAAAAACTGCCTCGCGTGACGGCCATAAGCTGCGCCAGCCGGGTGATACGCACGGCCTCCACCCCTTCCTGCATGAACAGGCGGATAGCGGCTTCCAGCCAGTCCGCCCGTGTCAGATGCACGTTGGGCTCGGTCAGGGCCCCGGCCTGGGCCACCCGTTCAATCAGTTCCTTATCACTCATATCGCCTGCTTGTAGAGTCGCTTTAGTCGCCAAAGTATACCGGCGCTCCTCTTATAACAGACCCAGCATTCGTGGAAACGCCAAGGAAACAGCGGGCACGAAGGTAGTGATCAATTGAACCGGAATGGCGACGAATACGATCATGGCGATGGCCGGGCCAAAAGAGCGATGGACTGTCACCTTACTGATGCGACAGGACATGTACAGCACCGGCGCCATGGGCGGGCTGTTGGAACCCACAATCACAGCACACGCCACGATGGCGGCAAACTGAATCGGATTGACGTCCGCCACGCCTACCAAAGGCAGAAGCAAGGGAGCGACGACAACGGTCAGCGACACGTCGTCGATAATCATCCCCACCAGAATCAAAAACACATTGACCATCAACAAAATGCCGATGGGACTATCGACCAGTCCTGTCACAAAAGTAGTCAGGTCCTGTGGCACGCCCTGCGCCACCAGGATACGACCGATCAGGAAAGAGAACAGCAAGATCAGAATAACTGTGCCAGTGGTCTCGGCCGTGCGTACAAAGCTGTCGCATAACTTGCGCAAAGTCAGCTCACGATACACAAAGCAGCCAATCCCAATCACGAGCACAACCGCCACCGCCGCTGCCTCGGTTGGCGTGAATACGCCCCCGTAAATCCCCCCCAGAATCAGCACGGGGATGCATAAGGCGGGAATCGCCAAAAGCAGGCTTCCCAATGCAGAACGACGGTCTGTATCGGAGGCTGGTGGCGTGGGCTGCTCTTTGAACCAACGTCCTGCGACCACGTAATTAAACAGGATCAAACCCACCATCAGGAGCAGCCCGGGACCAATTGTTGCCGCAAAACAGGCCACCACGGACTGCTGGGTGACAACCGCAAACAAGATCATGGTGATCGATGGTGGGATCAGAATCCCCAGCAAAGAAGAAATTCCCAGCAAGGCCGCTGAATAGGGGCGCGGATAACCACGCTGCTCCATGGGGTCGACCAGAATCGTTCCGATCGAGGCAACCGCTGCAGAAGCTGTACCCGAAATGGCTCCGAACACCCCGGAAGCCAGGACCATGCTGGCCCCCATCCCCCCGCGGCGGTTCTTGACCAGCATTTCGGCAAAGCCAACCAGCCGGTGGGCGATCCCGCCGGCCTGCATCAAATACCCCGCCATGATAAATAAAGGCAAAGCCAGAAGAACCAAGGAGTTCAAAGAGCGAAAACCCTGCAGCATCAACGTATTCAGATTGACGTCATACACCCAGGTCAGCAGCAAAAGCGTACCGGCAAAAGACCAGGCCACCGGCACTCCCACGCCCAGCAGGAACAAAAGCAGGAGAACAGAAAAACCAGCATGCATGATTAATATTCTCCCCGTTGCAAGGCCATCCAGGACTCATAGACATCACGCAAGCCATAGGCCAGACTGCCGAGGGCATTGAGACCGATAGCTGACTGAGGAACCCAGACAGGGATAGACAGCTCGGCCATCGTGGTGGAAAAACGCGATCCCCACATGAACATGCGCAAGGTCCAATAGGCAAAGGCCACCACAATTAGCAGCACCAGCACTGCCACACAGAATCGGTGAATCGCTCGCGCACGCGGCGTTTTCAAACGATGGGACAGGTAATCCACCACCAGATGCTGACGGGACTGGCTGGCGATCAGCGCCCCTGTCATGTACAGCCAAATCGCCGCCACCATCACAATGGTATGGACACCGGTTGCTGGCCAGTGGAGGTAATAACGCGCAGCCACCACGTAGGCCAAACCTGCCGCCACTACAATGCTGGACACAATGGCCAGCCATTGAAGGGCGATCAGGGCCGGGCCTTGCTTGATCGGAAGGTCCTCACTCACAGTCATACTCCCTTGTACGCCGCTGCTTACTTCAGCGCCGAGGCATTTTTCTCGATATGCGCCATGATGCTATCGCCTACCTGCGACTTCATGGACGGCCAGACCTGCGCGCGGACATGCTCTCCCAGCGCGGCCAGTTGATCCTTGTCAAGTTCGATATAGTGTTTGCCCAAGGCTTTCCATTTCTCGACCACTGCCGCGTCGGTCTCTTGAGCCTTGGCGAACTGATCCTTCATGATGGCGATGGCCGAAGCCTGAACGACTTGCTGCTGCTCGGGCTTCAAGGCCTCCCAGGCCTGCAGGTTCATGGACAGCACACCGGTAATAAACTGCTGCTTGCTGCGCACGTAGTAATCCAGCGTGTCCCGGAAGTACTCGTAGTCGTAATAAATGACGTTGGCTGCATCGCCATCGACCACGCCGGTCTGAATCGAGGTAAACACTTCACCCCAATCAATGGCGGCCGTCTGGTAACCCATGGCCTGCACGGACTGCTGCATCAGGGCGATAGGAGGCACGCGCACCTTGATATTTTTGGCGTCCTGCACGGTCAGCGCATGTTTGCCTTTGGTGGCCACTCCATTGAACCCTTCAGGCCAGGCGCCAAAAAACTTCAAGCCATTTTCCTTATACACACCATCCAGGGTTTGATTCAGCCAGCCACCCGGTTGATAAGCGGCCAGCGCCTCCTCCCAGGTGGTGAACATATAGGGCGTATAGATCACCGCGATGCGCTTGTCGTAAGAGGTCATGGGCCAGTTCAGCATCAACTGCACGTCACCAGCCACATGCTGGTCGAACACCTCCTCCTGACCACCCAACTGGTTTTGATAAAACACGCGCGGCGACAAAGCGCCTTGCGTGCCTTCTTTAATCAGAGCCGCCCATTTCTCGATGGCATCACCACTGGGTGAACCTTGCGCGCCCGAGTCCGTCGCAATGCGCATGGTTTGCGCGGACGCGGTGGCCGCGCTCAGGCTGAACATCACAGTCAGCAAAGTCTTGCTCAACAGCTTCATAACTCCTCCTGGGTATCTCTTTTAAATTTGTTGTTCACACTTTGAGTATCAGGCTTCCGCCCGGTTTCGCCACAGCTCCCAGCCCAAACGGGCCCGGACGCCGATATCCAGAAACGGGCGTGGCGGCAAGGCATCGGGTTGCCCCAAAGCCTGCATATCGGCAATCAAGGGATTGTCCAGACCGCAAGCCAGATCCGCGACCAACATGCCCGAGATCGTGCCCTTGGTCAGCCCCACCCCGTTCTGGCACACTGCGGAATACACATGCGGGGCCACCTGACCAAAGCCGGGCGAGCCGTTACGGGACAGACAGATGAAGCCCGTCCAGGTGTGCTCCATTTCCACGTTCTTCAGATTCGGGAAACGCTCGTCAAACAGGGTTTTGTGCTCAATGCGCACGCGGCGACGGCTCTCGTCATCGCTACGCAAACTGGGAGCGTATGTCATGTGCTGACGAATCAGAATGCGCTGGTCATTGGTGCGACGCATGGTAATGCCCACAAAGGCGTTGGCGGGCGTCAAACCCCAGCTGGGCAAACCACCCAGTTCGCGCTGTTCGCTTTCCGTCAGGCAACGGGTCAAGCTGGCATGAGCCGCCATCGGCATCAGCTTGCCGCTATAAAAACCGAACTGCTCCGCAAAGACGTTCACGGCCAGAATCATCTTGCCTGCACGAACCTTGCCACCGGGTGTTTCCAGCGTGACGCCATCGCCTTGCTGCAAGGACAGCACAGGTGTTTTTTCGTAGACGGTGACGTTGGGAGGCATATTGTCGGCCAGACCACGCGACAGACCGGCCGGGTTCAACAACACGGTGCCGGGGGTATAAATGCCTGTGCGGAAATGCTTGAATCCCAGCTTGTCGTGCAGCGCCTTGCCGTCCAGCCACTCATGCGGTTCCTTCAAGGACTCCAGCACTTGCAGCGTAGGCTTCAAGGTTGTGCGTACGCCTTCCTCGGAAACCGCGGCGTGGAACTTCCCGATGGGACTCCAGTCGCACTCGATGCCGTAACGCTCGACCTGGGTTTTCAAGTAAGCAATCGCGGTACGCGCCAGGCGTACATGCGAGCGGGCGGCATCCAGCTCGCCCATGGAACTGCCGACGTTATGAGGGCTATCAATTGCAAAGCCGGAGTTTCGGCCTTGCGCGCCCTCGCCCACCTGATCCGCTTCCAGCACAACGATGCGATCGCCGGGGCGATTCTCTGCCAGGCGACGGGCTGCGGCCAAGCCGGCCAGGCCACCACCGACGACCACCCAGTCAGCGTGCACGTCGTTAGCCAAGGCGGGCTTGGGTGTGCGGGGAGCCAGCAAGCGACTCCAGCCATTGGTCTTGTCGTTCTCGGGCAGACACGTAATGTTCTGGATGCTCATGTCGCCGCCCGTGCGCTGGCCCAGTTGCTGGGGTGCAGACAGTAATGAATCAGCGCGGAGTCTGCTTCATAGATCAAGGGGGTGCCAGCAGGCAGCCAGATGCAATCGCGCGGCCCCGCCTCCAGAATGCCCTCAGGGGTGTGAATGCGCATGCTGCCCTCAATCACCGTCACGACCTCGTCATACAGCACGGTCCATTCAATACGGGCCTGATTCAAACGTGCATACCCCGCCCCCAGAGGCGTACCGTCATCCTCGCCCACAATCTCCGCCAACTGCGCCATCTCTGGCTTTTCCTGCCGAGGCTGAAAGACCAAATCGTCAAAACGCATTACTCTCGGCAACGCTTTTTCTCTTGTCATGCGGATCACCAAACACAAGTGGTTTTAGAACATACATAGTTGTATGTTGAGATGGTAATGAGTCAGATTTGGTGAGTCAATGACATGGAGTATGGGGATTACCCTGCGATCAGTTACGTTTTTTGTTTAAACCTGAATGATTATTTTCAGTAGATGAAGCGCCGTAAAAGACTGAAAGCCGGGGCCTAACTACTTTCAATCAGGAGCAACAATGGCCAATCCATAAAACTTAAAGCCGGAGCATCCAGCTCCGGCCGTTTCAATTAATGAACGCTTACGGAATCCATATCCTTATTTCTGGGATAACTGGCAAATTGCGCCACCATCGCCGTGCTGCTGGCATCCAAACCGTGTACCTCGACATAGGTTCCACCACGGCGCAATTTCAGCACAACCCGATCCAGCGCTGCGACCGAGCTTAAGTCCCAGAATCGTGTCTGGCTTACATCGATGCAAATGCGCGCCACTTTCTCCTGGTAGTCGAACTTCTCAACAAAGCTCTCTGCAGAAGCAAAAAACACCTGCCCAAACACGACATACGTACGGGTCTGGGCATCCTGGCTAAGGCTGGAGCTAACTTGCAAAACACGGCGAACTTTATGTGCAAAGAACACGCCAGAAAACAAAACGCCTGTCAGTACTCCCTTGGCCAAATCATGCGTGGCCACCGTTACCACCACCGTGGCCAACATGACGACACTGGATGTTTTGGGGTGAACCACCAGATCCTTGATCGAGCGCCAATTAAAGGTGCTGATAGAAACCATCACCATCACAGCGACCAGGGCCGCCATAGGTATCTGCTTCACCCACTCCCCCAGGAACACAACCAGTATCAAGAGCACCACACCCGCCGTTAAGGTGGACAGGCGACCGCGGCCACCGGATTTCACGTTGATCACTGACTGACCAATCATGGCGCAACCAGCCATGCCTCCCACAAAACCCGTAGCGATATTGGCAATACCTTGACCGACACACTCTCTATCCTTGTTACTCGTGGTGTCGGTCATATCGTCCACAATGGTGGCCGTCATCAATGATTCGAGCAGGCCCACGACACATAGGGTGGCAGAATAAGGAAAGACAATTTGCACGGTCTCCCACGTCCAGGGAACCTGTGGGATCAAAAAACTGGGCAAACTGTCCGGCAAGGCTCCCATATCGCCGACGGTACGGATATCCAGTTCCAAAACCATGTACACAATACTTAGAACAACAATGGCCACCAAGGGCGAAGGCACCGCCTTGGTGAAATAAGGCAATCCATAAATGATAAGCAGACCTGCCGCAGTCATCGCATAAACGGGCCAGGCGACATTGCTTAACTCTGGCAATTGGGCCATAAAAATCAAGATAGCCAACGCGTTGACGAAGCCCGTGATAACCGACCGAGAGACAAACTGCATAAGCTGGCCGAGGCGTAAAAACCCAGCCAACATTTGCAGTACTCCTGCCAGAATGGTTGCAGCCAACAGATAGTCGAGCCCGTGCTCTTTCACCAAGGTCACCATCACTAAGGCCATCGCCCCGGTCGCTGCCGAAATCATCCCGGGTCGCCCGCCAACAAAAGCAATAAGCGTCGCGATAGAGAAAGAGGCATACAGACCGACTTTAGGATCGACTCCGGCAATAATGGAAAATGCGATCGCTTCAGGAATAAGGGCCAAGGCCACCACCAGGCCAGCCAGCAAATCACCCCGAACGTTGGAGAACCACTCTGTTCTCATTTTTTCAATAAACATGAACACTGCCCTTAGCAAACAAGGGATAGACGCGCTCACAACGCCCTACTCCACAAACAAGGGCAGAACGTGCAAGGCAAACAAGAGCAAGCCCGTAGCGATGGAGAGCTACAGACCAGTCAAACAGGTAGGGGGCAAGAAGAGAGCGCTCTTGCAGCGCTAGTGCCACTTAGGGCGGTGTAACGGAGTGGAAGTGTCCGCGAGGCATGGCTGCGCCCCGGTAATCCAGCGGTTCCAATGTGAAGTAAGCAAGGGCAGCCATAGCCGTCATTGTACTCAGAAAACAAAAGCGTTTCTTGCCTCTGGAAACAAGCACCCGACTAAACTGGAAATCGGCCAAACAACCGACCTCCAGCATTATCTTGATCTATGAACGGGTGTACGGAAGCAGCTCCTTAATGGCGCCGTCAGCGCTGCGCCGGGCCATCTTGCATCGAGACATCCGTCACTTCCTCGCTTTGCCGCCGGGCTTTCTGCTCCCGCAGAAACGCCAGAGCACGGGCAGGATCACGAGTACGGGCAAAGGGTGGCAAACCCCGCCACAGCAATTTGCCGTAGGGTTTCTCGACAATACGGGTGTCACCCACCATCAACACGCCCCAGTCGCGCTCGGTACGGATCAGGCGCCCTGCTCCTTGTTTCAAGGCAATCGCGGCTTCTGGCAGTTGGTATTCCATAAAGGGATTACCACCTCGATCCTTGCACTCCTTGATACGCGCTTCCAGCACGGGATCATCAGGTGGCGCAAAGGGCAGTTTGTCGATTGCCACCAGAGTCAGTGCATCACCGGGCAGGTCAATCCCTTCCCAGAAACTGGCGCTGCCCACCAGCACCGCATTGCCACGCGCCCGGAACTCATCCAGCAGCACTTGCCGCGATCGCTCTCCCTGGCGCAGCACGTTACGCTCAATGTCTTCCCGATCGAATCGATCCCGCAACATCTCAGCGATTCGCTCCACCGAACGCAAGGTGGTGCACAGCACCAGCACCCCGCCCTGCCCGGCCTTGATCAGGGGGATGAGCGCATCCACGAAAGCCTGATTGAAATTCGGATGACTGGGAAGCGGCAAGGTGCTGGGCACATAAAACAGTGCCTGATTCGGATAGTCGAACGGTGAAGCCCAGGCTTCGGTGCGAGCATCAAACAAACCGAGCTGTCGCTTGAAGTGGTTGAAATCGCCATGCACCGACAAGGTGGCCGAGGTCAGCACCCAGGACTGCTCCTTGCCTCTGTAGCGCGAAAAAATCTTGGCCACCGATAAAGGAGCACTGTGCAAACGCAAATAGTGCTGGCCACTTTCGACCCAACGGACAAACTCATCGGGCTGGTCCTGCTCTTTTTCACTTTCAGGCAGGTAGGCATGGCGCCCCTGACGATCCGGCTGGCTCCACTGAAACAAACGCGCCCGCAAGTCCAAGGCGCTTTTATGAGCCGCGGCCAGATCAGGATGCCGCTCCGCCACCATGGCCAGCATCTTGATGACCTTGTCGAAGGTTTCCAGCAAATGCTCCAGCGCTTCATCAAACAGCTCCGGCTCGGGCAAGGCCTGGAACGTTGCACGGCCACCTTGAGCCGCCAGCGACGCGGTTCGCAAATGCAAATCCCGAGCGGCTTGCTCCAACTTGCGGGCGACCTGACTCCAGTCCACGGTCTCGCGCGCCTGGGCCAGACCTGCCGCTTCAATCTGCCGACACAAATCGGTCAATTGGTACAAGGACACGCTACTACCCAGAAAACGGGTGGCCACGTCGGGCAATTGGTGGGCTTCGTCAAACACCACCAGATCCACGCTGGGCAGCAAATCCGTCACACCCTCTTCGCGCAGGGCCAAGTCGGCCATGAACAAGGCATGATTCACCACCACCACATCGGCATCCTGAGCATGGCGGCGCGCTTTCATCACGAAACAGTCACGTACAAAGGGGCAATCCTGCCCCAGGCAATTATCTCGTGTGGACGTGACCCGATGCCAGATGTCCGCATCCTCAGGGACTTCGGCCAGTTCGCCTTTGTCGCCACTACGACTGCGCTCGGTAAAAAGCTGGATGGCTCGCAGATACGCGATCTCCGCACGGGACTTCAGGGCTCGGTCGTCCTGTCCCAAGCGCTCCAGATGGTAATGGCAAACATAGTTGCTGCGCCCCTTGAGCAAGGCCACATCCACCGGCAGGGCCAGCGCCTTGCGCAAGTGGGGAATGTCGCGCCGGAACAATTGATCCTGCAAGGTGCGCGTGCCGGTCGAGACCAGCGCTTTGCCCCCTTGCATGAACACAGGCACCAGATAGGCCCAGGTCTTGCCCGTTCCTGTACCGGCCTCGGCGATCAGCACGCCGGAGTCGGCGACCGTTTCGCTGATGGCTTGGGCCAGCTCCAGCTGAGCCTGCCGCGGACGATAGTGCGAGACAGACCCTGCCAGGGGGCCCTGAGGGGAAAATATATCGGAATAATCCTGCAACAACATGGGGCAAAACCGCTAAGGGTGAGGTGATGAAAGACAGAACTGTCTACAATCACAGTGGAATACATACAAGATGATACCTGCCAATTCTGGGTCGCTGCCGGTCTTTATGGCAAAATGCGGCGCTTGCAGACCCTTTTACAACGATGGACCCATAACTGAAATGACTGTGGAAACCCTCGCCCAGCAACAGGATCACCAACAGATTCTGGCGCTACTGGCCTCTGAACTGAACATCCGCATCCAACAAGCCGCCGCCACGGTCGAGCTCTTGGACAACGGGGCCACGGTCCCTTTTATTGCCCGTTACCGCAAGGAAGCCACCGGTGGCCTGGACGATAATGTCCTGCGCGATCTGGAAGTGCGCCTGATCTATTTGCGCGATATGCAATCGCGTCGTCATGCCATTCTGGAATCGATCCGCCAGCAAGAAAAACTGACGCCCGAGCTGGAACAGGCCATTTTGGCAGCGGACACTAAGCAGCGTCTGGAAGACTTGTACGCCCCTTACAAGCCCAAGCGTCGCACCCGTGCCCAAATTGCCCGCGAAGCGGGTCTGGAGCCGCTGGCAGACGCCATTCTGGCCCAAAAAGAGGCCGATCCACTGGCCCTGGCCGAAGGCTACCTGAATGCCGAGGCCAAAATCGACACAGCCAAGGCCGCTTTGGACGGCGCCCGCGACATTTTGGCCGAGCGCTTTGCTGAACAGGCCGATCTGCTGGAAGCCATGCGCGACTATCTGTGGAAGTCCGCCCACCTGTACTCCAAGGTTGCCGAAGGCAAGGAACAGGAAGGTGACAAATTCCGCGACTGGTTCGACTTTAACGAAGCGCTGCGCCAACTACCTTCTCACCGCGTACTGGCTTTGTTGCGCGGTCGTCAGCAAGGTGCGCTGGACCTGCGCCTGGGCCTGAACCCCGAACAGGATCAGCTTTTGCCGCACCCTTGTGTGCTGAAAGTGGCGGAACTGACCGATATTGGCGCTGACTTTTCCGCCGACGCCAGCCCACGGGATCACTGGTTGGCCGAGGTCTGCCGCTGGACCTGGCGCGTCAAGTTGCTGACGGCGTTTGAATCCGAGCTGATTGGTCGTCTGCGCGAACAAGCCGAGCAGGAATCCACCCGCGTGTTTGCCGCCAACCTGCGCGATTTACTCTTGGCCGCCCCCGCGGGCAATAAAGCCGTTCTGGGCCTGGACCCTGGCATTCGTACCGGCGTCAAAGCCGCTGTGATCGATGCCACCGGCAAGGTACTGGATACCGCCACCGTCTACCCCTTTGAGCCTCGTCGCGACCGCGAAGGGGCAATTCGCACCCTGGCCGGTCTGGCTACCCGTCACCAAGTTGAACTGGTAGCCATTGGCAACGGCACAGCGTCGCGTGAAACAGAAAAACTGGTGGCCGACCTTCAGTCGGCCTTCCCGCAACTGCCACTGACCCGCGTCGTCGTGTCCGAGGCAGGGGCATCGGTGTACTCTGCTTCGGAAATGGCTGCCCAGGAATTTCCTGATATGGACGTCAGCCTGCGTGGTGCCGTCTCCATCGCCCGCCGCCTGCAAGACCCCCTGGCCGAGCTGGTCAAGATCGACCCCAAATCCATTGGTGTCGGGCAGTACCAGCACGATGTCAACCAACGCGAGCTGGCCCGCAGTCTGGATGCGGTAGTCGAGGATTGTGTGAACGCAGTCGGGGTGGACGTGAACACTGCTTCTGCTCCCCTGCTCGCTCGGGTTTCGGGGCTGAACAACACTCTGGCCAAAAACATCGTGTCCTGGCGTGACGAGAACGGGGCTTTCCAGAGCCGCAAACAATTGCGCGAAGTACCCCGATTCGGCGAGAAAGCGTTTGAGCAGGCAGCGGGCTTCTTGCGTATTCCCGGCGCAGCCAACCCCCTGGACGCGTCTGCCGTTCACCCCGAAGCCTACCCGGTTGCCGCTCGTATTCTGGAGCGCTTACAGGCCCAGGCCAGCGATGTCATGGGTAAATCAGGCGCCCTCAAAGGCCTGTCTCCCTCGGACTTTACGGATGAGCGCTTTGGTTTACCCACCGTGCGTGATATTTTTAACGAAATTGAAAAGCCCGGTCGTGACCCACGCCCTGAATTTACAACCGCCAAGTTCCAGGAAGGCATCAACTCCCTGAATGACCTGACGCCCGGTCTGATTCTGGAAGGCGTGGTCACCAATGTGGCCAACTTTGGTGCCTTTGTGGATGTGGGTGTCCATCAGGATGGCCTGGTGCATATCTCCGCCCTGTCGGACACCTTTGTGAAAGATCCACGTGATGTGGTTCGCGTAGGTCAGACGGTTAAGGTTAAAGTCCAGGAAGTGGATGTAGCCCGCAAGCGTATTGGTTTGACCATGCGCCTGAACGACGACAGCGCCCCGGTGCGTGGTTCCAGCAGCACAAGCAACGCTCCCCAGCGCCGTTCCGGAAACAACCGCCCCAACCGGCAAGCTGAACCGGCACCAACAGGTGCCATGGCAGCGGCCTTTAGCAAACTTCGGAGATAAGCCATGACTGAGACCGAGCGCCTTTCCCAACTGACGCGTCTGCTCAATCTGCTGACCGGATTTGATCAGGAGGAGCAGGAGATTGCAGCCATCAGCCAGACCGTTCTGGCTGCCAGCGCCAGTACAGCGGCGATGGGTGAGGCCTATGGCAAGCATGCCCAGAACCTGATGGAACATGATCCGGATGGCGCTCTGGTCCTGGCCATCAGCTACGAGCTGGATGACTATCTGGCACTAGCCGATACCGTCGATGAGCTGTGGGAAGAGATTCTGGCCGCTTTTGAAAGCCGGGACCTGCCCGCTTTTCCTTACGACGACATGCCTTTCCAGGATGTGGACGGCTTTTTTCAGTGGGCGAATGAACAGTTGCAGGAGTTTCACCCCTCCTACTGTCTGCTGGAGTTTGCCCAGAGCTATGACGAGGAGTTCCAGCTGATCGTCGTCAAACGTGAGCACCTGGACGAAATTCTGACGCTCTGCGAGCAGTTGGACATACCAGCCCAGGCGGCAGAATAAAGACTAGCTGCACAATCTGAACAAAAGTAGCGAGCCCTGCGTGAGCATTCATGCAGGGCTCGATGTTTTGTGTCAGGCGCACATCACTCCCAGCCCTGGCTGAACCTCACCCTCGTCAAGCGCTTTTATGCCCATGCACCAGTGGCTTGAGGCGTTGGCTCGTCAGGACGGGACGTAAAACCCAACATCAGGGCAGCTGCAGACTCCATCCCAAGGAGGGATCAACCCTGCAGCGCATCATCCCTGCTAGTCCCGCATCGAGTCCAAAGCGGCGTGGACGGCGTCACGCTGATCGACCGATACCCGCGCGACTTCTTCCCCTGCGCAATGAATCTGCAGTTCCGAGCCCTCTTGCCTGACCACCTCATCAAATGCCGCCGTCTGCAAGGCCTTGATCGCTACACCGGCCTGCTTGGGGTCCGCATAGGAGCGGGACAGAAACAAGGCTTGACCCGCAGCGTCTTGCAGGCGGAAACGGAAAGTACCATCCTCATCGCGGAAGTTCACGAAGCGAGCTTTGCGAGCCTTGGATTCCGTTTTGACGGCCGTCACGCTCAATGGGTCACGCAAGCCAACCGCGGCTTTCAATTCATGGATGAAAGGCGTTGCATAGGCACGGGCCTTACGGGCGCCAACTTGCAACAGGTCTTCAATGTCTTGAGGACGAGCCATCAGGGCTTCGTAACGATCCCTCATGGGAGCAATCATGGCTTCCAGCAACTGGTGCAAGGCATCCTTGGCCTCGCCCCAGGCCATGCCCTCGATCAACTGCTGCCGGAAGGCTTGAGTCTGCTCGGGTGTCGCAAATGCCTTGTACAAGGCTGTCAGGTGCGAATCATCCGGATCTTTTGGCTCGCCCGGGCCTTTGGAGTCCGTCACAATGCGGGCAATGGCTGCCTTCAATGCCTTGGCGCCACCCTCGAACAACGGGATCGTGTTGTCGTAGCTCTTGGACATCTTGCGCCCGTCCAGACCGGGCAAGAGTGCCACGTCTTCTTCGACCTGCACTTCGGGCAACACAAACAGCTCTTGGCCACGACCATACAGATGGTTGAAGCTCTTGGCGATATCACGGGCCATTTCCAAATGCTGGACCTGATCGCGGCCCACTGGCACTTTGTGTGCATTGAACATCAAAATATCGGCCGCCATCAGCACGGGGTAGCTGAACAACCCCATGGTCACGCCATCATCAGGCTCGGCCCCCGCCAGCTCATTCTTGTCCACGGCGGCTTTATAGGCATGGGCACGGTTCATCAGGCCTTTGCCGGTCACACACCCCAGCATCCAGGCCAGCTCTGGAATCTCCGGAATATCAGATTGACGGTAGAACGTTACTTTTTCCACATCCAGGCCGCAGGCCAGCCACGTCGCGGCAATCGCACGGCGCGAGATGGCCACGCGCTCTGGATCGTCGCATTTGATCAGGGCATGGTAATCGGCCATGAAGAAAAAGGCGTCGACATCGGCTTGTTGGCTAGCACGGATGGCGGGACGAATCGCGCCAGCATAATTACCCAGATGTGGAATACCGGTTGTGGTAACACCGGTCAGTACTCGTGTCGTCATGATAAAAAATACGCTTATAAAACTACGTGTCAGGGTCAGGAATCAGGTGCCCGGGCCAGGGCCGCACCCCATTCCTACAAAATAACTGCCTGGCGCCGTTCTGACTCCAGGTACTCGCGCGATTGCATTTCCATCAACCGCGAGACAGTACGGTGGAATTCATTAGCCATGGGGCCATCCACATACAACTGTTCCTCGGGCACCGCCGCGGACATAATAAACTTGACCTTGTGGTCGTAAAAAACATCGACCAGCCAGGTGAAACGCCGTGCGGCAGAAGCATCACGGGCCGTCATACGGGGAACATCGGACAGGATCACAGTCTGGAAACGATTGGCCAGTTCCAGATAGTCGTTCTGTGAGCGTGGGCTCACGCACAGGGTTTCGAAATCGAACCACACGGCCGAGCCGGACAAGGCCACCGCTTTCACATCCCGATTTTCGATACTGAGCACAGGCTCTTGAGGAGCCGTGTCAGACAGGGCGGTGAACATGGATTGCAGCTCTGCGGTGGTCTCCGGCCCCAAGGGCGTCAGATAGGTTTTCACCTGTTCCAGCGCACGACGACGGTAATCCACGCCGGTATCCACGTTCATGATATCCATGTTCTTCTGGATCAGCGCAATGGCGGGCAGAATGCGGTCGCGGTGCAGACCTTCCGGATACAGCGTGGAGGGCTCGTAGTTGGACGTCATCACAAAGGATGTGCCGCGCTCGAACAAGCCCAGCAGCAGCTTGTACAGAATCATGGCGTCAGCCACGTCCGAAACATGGAACTCGTCAAAACAGATCAGGCGATAACGCTTGGCGATACGTTTGGCGACCTCGTCCAGCGGGTCGCTCATGCCCTTGACCTGATTGAGCTCTTTGTGCACGCCGCGCATGAATTCATGAAAGTGAATCCGGGTTTTACGCTTGAGCGGCACTGTCAGGTAGAAAGCGTCCATCAGGAAGCTCTTGCCACGTCCTACGCCTCCCCATAAGTACACCCCACGCGGCACCTCCGGGCGGGAGAACATACGGCGCAAGGCGCTGGATCGCATCTTGCGATAGGCCACCCACTCGTCGTAATAGCGTTGCAGCCGCTCAATAGCCTGCTCTTGCGCCTGGTCGGCACGGTAGCCTTTTTCTGCTAGGGCCTGATGGTAATACTCGCGAACATTCATAGCACTGAAAATAAAAGAACCTGTCCAGGACAGGTAGTGATCTGCCAGCCTGCGCTGCGGCCCGCCGCAGCACGGCTATTAAGGCAGGCTCTGAGCCTTGCAGCGCGGTCACTATCACACACATGCCAGCCCTGCCAGACTGACGTGAACAGCCTTTGGTGGCGAAAAAAAGGGCGAGACTGTGCCCGCCCTTTTCCCACAACACCCTGAAAGTCTATCAGAAGTTCAGAGCGCGCTTATCCACTGCGAGAGCCGCTTCTTTCAGGGCTTCGGACAGGGTTGGGTGTGCATGGCAAATACGGGCGATATCTTCGGATGCGCCACGGAATTCCATGATAGCAACCGCTTCAGCCACCAGTTCGGAAGCCACAGGACCCACAAAGTGGACACCCAAGACCTCATCGGTCTTGGCATCCGCCAGAACCTTCACAAAGCCGGTTGTATCACCCAGTGCGCGGGCACGGCCGTTAGCCAGGAAGGGGAAGCTGCCAGCGCGGTAAGCACGGCCGTCCGTCTTCAGTTGCTGTTCGGTCTTGCCAACCCAGGCGATCTCGGGCGAGGTGTAGATAACCCAAGGCACGGTGTCGAAGTTGACATGCGGCTGCTGACCAGCCAGACGCTCGGCCACGGCCACCCCTTCTTCTTCCGCCTTGTGCGCCAGCATAGGACCACGAACCACGTCACCCACTGCCCAGATACCGGGCAGGCTGGTCGCGCAATCCTCGTCCACAATCACAAAGCCACGCTCGTCCAGCTTCAGACCGATGGTTTCCGCGCCCAGGCCGGCGGTGTTAGGAACACGGCCAATGGAGACGATCAGCTTGTCGGCTTCCAGTTTTTGCTCGGCGCCAGCTGCATCCACGTAGTTGATGGTGACCTGTTTGGCGGACTTTTTGATTTCGCCCACTTTCACGCCCACGTTAATCTTCAGACCTTGTTTGGTGAAAGCCTTCAATGCTTCCTTGGCAACGTCGCGATCCACAGCGGACAAGAACTCGGGAGCCCCTTCCAGAATGGTCACTTCAGCACCCAGGCGACGCCACACGCTGCCCAGCTCCAGACCAATCACGCCGGCGCCAATCACGGCCAGCTTCTTGGGTACCTTGGGCAGACGCAATGCGCCATCGTTGGACAGAATTTGTTCTTCGTCGAACTCGGCACCGGGCAAGGCACGGGCCGAGCTACCGGTCGCAATGATGACGTTTTTGGCAACCAGCTCTTCAGCATTGGCACCGGCTACGTTCACGGACCAGCCGCCATCCACTTTGGCGCCAAAGGAGGCGGTGCCGTGAAAAAAAGTCACCTTGTTCTTTTTGAACAGGTACAAAATGCCATCGTTGTTTTGCTTGACGACCACATCTTTGCGACCGATCAGCTTGTCCAGGTTCAGCGATACGCCCTTGACGTCCACACCGTGCTCGGCCAGGTGCAGATTGGCGTGCTCGAAATGCTCAGACGATTGCAGCAAGGCCTTGGAAGGAATGCAACCCACGTTCGTGCAGGTGCCGCCAGGAGCGGGCTTGCCTTCAGCGGTCGACCAGGCGTCCACACAAGCAACGCTCATACCCAGTTGAGCCGCACGGATGGCGGCGATGTAGCCACCAGGGCCCGCACCAATCACGACAACATCAAATTGCTTAGCCATAAAAAAAATCCCATAAATGTGAAAAGGCACACTGGACCGTCTGCGAGTCAGACGGGAAGCAGTCAAGCCGGAAAAACCAGCCCCCAGGGCCTTAAACAAAGCCGGCCAAGGCTTAGAAGCAAGCACTTGGCCGTAAACATACTAGACCGGAACTACCACGTGCTTAGACGTTCAACAGCAAACGCTGTGGATCTTCCAGGGCTTCCTTCATGGCCACCAGACCCAGAACGGCTTCGCGGCCGTCGATGATGCGGTGGTCGTAGGACATGGCCAGGTAGTTCATGGGGCGAACCACGATCTGACCATTTTCCACAACGGCGCGATCCTTGGTGGCGTGAATGCCCAGAATGGCGGACTGTGGTGGGTTGATGATGGGAGTGGACAGCATGGAGCCGAACACGCCACCGTTGGAGATCGAGAAAGTGCCGCCTGTCATCTCTTCCAGAGTCAGCTTGCCGTCACGAGCACGGGCGCCGAAATCAGCAATCTGCTGTTCGATTTCAGCAATGCTCAACTGGTCGGCGTTGCGCAGGATAGGCACCACCAGACCGCGTGGGCTACCAACCGCTACACCAATGTCAAAGTAGCCGTGATAGATGATGTCTTTGCCATCTACCGAGGCGTTCAACACGGGGTACTTCTTCAAAGCAGCCACTGCGGCTTTCACGAAGAAGGACATGAAACCCAGCTTGACGCCGTGCTCTTTCTCGAACTGGTCTTTGTACTTTTTACGCAGATCCATCACCGCCTGCATGTTGACTTCGTTAAACGTAGTCAACATGGCGTTTTCGGACTGCGACTGCAACAGACGCTCGGCGATACGGGCACGCAGGCGGCTCATCGGTACGCGCTGTTCTGGACGACCATCCAGGGACAGGGTAGGAGGAGCCACGGGAGCGGCGGCAGGCTTGCTGGCGGACGCGGTGTTAGCTTGCAGTGCGTCACCCTTGGTGATGCGACCGCCACGGCCGGAGCCTTCCACGGAGCTGGCTTCCACGCCTTTTTCAGCCAGGATCTTGGCGGCCGCAGGCGATGCTACGGACGATACCGATGCAGCAGGAGCGGCGGGAGCGGCTGCAGGTGCAGCCGCAGGAGCGGCTTCAGCGGCAGCGGCTGGAGCGGCAGCGCTGGCCTTGCCTTCGGTGTCGATACGAGCCAATACATCACCGGAGGTCACGGTGCTGCCATTGGCTTTGACGATCTCGCTCAGCACGCCCGAGGCAGGGGCGGGAACTTCCAGCACGACTTTGTCGGTTTCGACTTCGATCAGGATTTCGTCAGCCTGGACCATTTCACCAGGTTGTTTTTTCCACTCCAGCAAAGTGGCTTCGGAGATGGATTCAGAGAGTTGGGGAACCAGAACGTCGGTAAGTGCCATGATTATATTTTCCGTATTTAAAATTTTGGGTGCGTTATTTGGTCAGCATGAAGCCTTTGCGAGCGCCGAAAGCCTGCTCCAGCAGCGCCTTGTGCTGTTCCTGGTGCTTGGCCAGGTAGCCTACGGCGGGCGAAGCGGACGCGGCGCGGCCGGCGTAACCCAATTTCTGACCTTCGCTCATGTTCTCGTAGATGTGATGCTGAACGTAGAACCAGGCACCCTGGTTTTGAGGCTCGTCCTGAACCCAGATCACTTCCTTGGCGTTGCTGTACTTGGACAGCTCTGCCTGGAAGGCCTTGTGAGCAAAGGGGTACAACTGCTCCACACGGATAATGGCAATGTCGCTGCGCTCTTGTTCCTTACGGGTGTTGACCAGGTCATAGTAGATCTTGCCCGAACACACCAGAACGCGCTTGACAGCGGCTGCATCAATGGCCTGATCCGTTTCACCGATCACAGGCATGAAGTGGCCTTCAGCCAGATCGCTCAGTGGCGACGTGGCGTCTTTGTTACGCAGCAAGGACTTGGGCGTCATGATGACCAAGGGCTTGCGGAAAGGACGAATCATCTGACGACGCAGAACGTGGAAGATCTGGGCGCCATTGGTAGGCTGGACAACCTGAATATTGTTGTCTGCACACAGTTGCAGGAAGCGCTCGATACGAGCCGAAGAGTGCTCCGGACCCTGACCTTCATAACCGTGTGGCAACATCAAGGTCAGACCGCAATGACGGCCCCACTTGGCTTCACCCGAGGTAATGAACTGGTCGATCACTACCTGAGCGCCGTTGGCGAAGTCACCGAACTGGGCTTCCCAGATGGTCAGGATATTGGGTTCTGCCGAAGCATAGCCATACTCAAACGCCAACACGGCTTCTTCGGACAGAACCGAGTCGATCACCGTAAAGGACGCCTGGCCCTCGGAGACATTCTGCAAAGGAATATAGGTGCCGTCGTTCCAGCGCTCACGTTTTTGATCGTGCAGCACGGCGTGACGGTGCGTGAACGTGCCACGACCCGAGTCCTGACCGGTGATACGGATGGCATAGCCATTGTTGACCAGGGTGGCAAAGGCCAAGTGTTCGCCCATGCCCCAGTCAACCTGTGCCTCGCCCCGTGCCATGGCACGACGGTCGTTCAGCATGCGGTTGACCAGCGGGTGAACGGTAAAGCCCTCGGGCACGGTGGTCAGTTTTTCGCCGATGCGGGTCAGCTCGGACATGGGCAGTGCGGTATCCGCATGGTCTGTCCATTTTGCGCCCAAGAATGCAGACCAGTCCGTAGCGTACTTGTTCTTGTAATCGGTCAGAACCGGTTCCACCGTCCGTTTGCCGTCTTCCATCAATTGACGGTAGGCTTTAACCAGATCTTCGGGCTCGTTCTCGGACAACACACCCTGCGCAACCAGCTTGTCAGCGTACAGCTTGCGCGTGCCATTGTGCTGACCAATTTTCTTGTACATCAGCGGCTGGGTCATCGAGGGCGTATCTTGCTCGTTGTGACCCAGTTTGCGGAAGCAAACGATGTCAATCACCACGTCGTGCTTGAACTCGCGACGGAAATCCAGTGCCAGCTGAGTGACGAACACCACGGCTTCGGGGTCATCACCGTTAACGTGGAAAACAGGGGCCTCAATCATCTTGACCACGTCGGTGCAATACAGTGTGGAGCGTGTATCGCGTGGGTCAGACGTTGTGAAACCAATCTGGTTGTTAATAACGATGTGCAGGGTGCCACCGGTACCGTAGCCACGGGTCTGGGCAAGGTTCAGTGTTTCCATGACCACGCCCTGACCGGCAAACGCCGCATCACCGTGAACCAGTACGGGCAGAACCTGGCTGCCGTCCTCATCGCTGCGACGATCCTGACGTGCGCGCACCGAGCCCTCGACCACGGGATTAACAATTTCCAGGTGAGAGGGGTTAAAAGCCAGAGACAGGTGTACTGGACCGCCGCGGGTGGACAGGTCGCTGGAGAAACCGTTGTGGTATTTCACGTCGCCGTCGGTCAGACCTTCGGCGTGACGACCTTCAAATTCGGCAAACAGGTCGCCGGGCATCTTGCCCATGATATTGACCAGCATATTCAGACGACCACGGTGGGCCATGCCCACGATGATTTCCTGAACGCCGTTCTCGCCTGCGTGATTGATGACTTCATCCATACATGCGATGAAGCTCTCGCCACCTTCCAGGGAGAAGCGTTTCTGGCCGACGTATTTGGTGTGCAGGAAACGCTCCAGGCCTTCGGCTTCGGTCAACTGCTGCAAGATGTTGCGTTTTTGCTCAACGCTGAAAGAACCTGTGCCGTGCACCGACTCCAGACGCTGCTGAATCCAGCGCTTGACGACCGGGTCGGAGATATACATGAATTCTGCGCCCACCGAACGGGAATACGTATCACGCAAGGCCTTGAGCATGTCGCGCAGCGTCATGGTGTCGGCTTTGGTGAAGTAGGTGTTGGTGGCGGAGTAGACCTGATCCAGATCCGCTTCGGTCAAGCCGTAAAAAGCGGGGTCCAGCTCGGGAATGTTGGGACGTTCCGAACGCTTCAGGGGGTCCAGATCAGCAATGCGTGCGCCCAGGGAGCGATAAGCCGCGATCATGGACTGGATGGACACTTGCTTCATGGCAACGGTCAGATCCGGTGCCTGCGCGCTGGTCAGGAAGGCATTGGCTTTGGCACGTTGCGCGAAGGACTCGACGATAGGCGCGTGCGCTTGATCGCGGGTGCTGTCGCGGCCGTCAGTAGCTGGCTGATGCTGCAGTTGATCGAAGTACTCGCGCCATTGGTCGGCGACGGAGCCCGGATTGTCGAGGTAGGACTCGTAGAGTTCTTCGACGTAAGGAGCATTGCTCCCGAACAGATAAGAGTTACTGAGCAGTTCTTTTTGCGATGACATTATTACGCTTCACCTATCCGAGTGTTTCACTCGTGTTGAGATGCAGGAAAACCTTCCGCGACACGGACCTCGCCGGTTAGCGGATAGCAGGAGCAGAAGGCAACGTGGGACGCCTTATACAAGCCGTATTGATCTAGTATAACGCCGCACACAAAAGGCGCAATTAATGACATCTAAAATGCTTGGGGACTGCACCAGACCGTTGGCATTAACAAACACATCGATCTATCACGCGGACGGATTCTTACAAAAGAAGCGCGCCAAATCATGATTGACGCCCCTTGCCTGCCCCACATGATGGAAAAATTCCGATATGCTAAACGGGTGCAGCAAGTACGCGCGTCGCCGGCCTCTTTTCCACCAAACCGAGCCCAGCCTGCCCTTGGTCACCTTGAGGCAGGCAACAAGCGTTGCCATGACATATGCTGCCTATAACAAATCAGCACCTACCTGGTGTCTGTATTTCTTATAAATTAGATTCACTTTTACACTAGAAAATCCTATCAGGAGCTTTACCAAAATGGATGCCAACGCCGATCTGGCCAAACTTGCGCTGGACTATCACGCGTATCCCACTCCCGGGAAAATCTCGGTGGTCCCTACCAAGACCCTAGCCAATCAAGATGACCTCTCGCTAGCCTACTCCCCCGGCGTCGCATCTGCTTGCATGGCCATCCACGCCGAAGGCGAAGAAGCCGCCGCCAAGTACACCTCGCGCGCCAACCTGGTCGCCGTGGTCACCAATGGGACAGCGGTACTGGGCCTGGGCAATATCGGCCCTCTGGCCGCCAAGCCCGTCATGGAAGGCAAAGGCTGCCTGTTCAAGAAATTCGCTGGCATCGATGTATTCGATATCGAATTGAACGAAACTGATCCCGACAAGCTGGTCGACATCATTGCTGCGCTGGAACCCACTTTGGGTGGGGTGAACCTGGAAGACATCAAGGCCCCCGAGTGCTTCTATATTGAAAAGAAGCTGCGCGAGCGCATGAGCATCCCCGTGTTCCATGATGACCAGCACGGCACTGCCATCATTTCGTCCTCCGCTGTTCTGAACGGCCTGAAAGTCGTCAACAAGAACATCGCCGACATCAAGCTGGTTTGTTCGGGCGCGGGCGCTGCCGCCATTGCCTGCCTGGACTTGCTGGTTGCCCTGGGCGTGAAGCTGAGCAACATCTTCGTAGCTGACTCGCGCGGCATCATCTGGAAAGGTCGTGACGAGAACATGGAGCCCAACAAGGCTCGCTACGCTCAGGAAACCGACGCCCGCACACTGGCTGACGCCATGGTGGGCGCTGACGTGTTCCTGGGTTGCTCGGCCCCTGGCGTACTGTCTGCCGACATGGTCAAGACCATGGCCGACAAGCCCCTGATTCTGGCGCTGGCCAACCCCGAGCCCGAGATCCGCCCTGAAGTGGCCAAGGCTGCCCGCCCTGACTGCATCATCGCCACCGGCCGCTCGGACTACCCGAACCAGGTCAACAACGTATTGTGCTTCCCCTTCATCTTCCGTGGCGCCCTGGACGTTGGTGCCAGCGTGATCAACGAAGAGATGAAGCTGGCTTGCGTGAAAGCCATTGCCGAACTGGCCCAGGTCGAGCAAAGCGACGACATGGCCACCGCGTATGGCGGCGAAGATCTGCGCTTCGGGCCTGAGTACATCATTCCCAAGCCGTTTGACTCCCGCCTGATTGTTCAAATCGCTCCGGCCGTGGCCCAGGCTGCGATGGATTCTGGCGTTGCCGCCCGCCCCATCGAAGACATGGACGCCTACCGTCAGAAGCTGATCGCCATGACCTACCACACCGGCCCGCTGATGCGTCCGTTGTACATGCAGGCCAAGGCTGCACCCAAGCGCATCATTTACGCTGACGGTGAAGACGAGCGCGTCCTGCGTGCTGTCCAAACCGTGGTGGACGAAAAGCTGGCTCAGCCTATTCTGGTTGGCCGCCCCAGCGTGATCGACATGCGCGTCAAGAAAGCGGGTCTGCGTCTGGAAGCCGGCAAGAACGTGCAAATCGTTGATCCTGAAGACGACGATCGCTTCACCGAAACCTGGACCGCCTACTACAAGCTCAAGGCACGTGAAGGCGTCACGCCGGACATCGCCAAAGCCATGATCCGCAAGCACAACTCGCTGATCGGCGTGATGCTGCTGCAACGGGGCGACGCGGACGGCATGATCTGCGGTGTGGCCAGCAACTACGACAGCCAGCTCAATTATGTCGAGCAAGTCATTGGCCTGAAGAAAGAAGCCCAGACTTTTGCCGCCATGAATGTGCTGATGCTGCCGACACAGACTCTGTTTGTGTGCGACACCCACGTCAACGAGAACCCCACCGCCGAACAGGTCGCCGACATGACGATCCAGGCCGCCGAGGAAGTTCGTCGTTTTGGCGTAGTGCCTCGCGTTGCCCTCTTGTCGCACTCGAACTTTGGCAGCCGCCAGACCGAGTCCTCGCGCAAGATGGCCAAGGCTCGTCAGATCCTGGCTGAGCGCGCTCCTGACCTGGAAGTGGACGGCGAAATGCACGCTGACTCCGCCCTGTCCGAGAAGATCCGCCTGAAAGCCTTCCCCGACAGCACGCTGCGCGGTTCGGCCAACTTGCTGATCACTCCTAACCTGGACGCCGGCAACATCACGTACAACATGCTGAAGATGACAGGCAGCAACGGTGTGGCCATGGGCCCCATCCTGCTGGGTGCGGCTCGCCCCATCCACATCCTGACCACCAGCGCCACGGTGCGTCGCATCATCAACATGACCGCCCTGGCTGTTGTAGATGCTCAGCAAGAAGCTCAGCAAAACAGCTAAACCTGTTTAGCTAACTGAAAACCGGATGCCGCTTTAAGCCGCATCCGGTTTTTTTTGGAGTGTCGCTGGACTGAAAACGATCAAAACAGACGTTGTCCTCAACAAGGCCTACAGGCTAGGCCAGAAACCCGTGTCTGCAGGCAATTCATCCACTGCTTCAAAAGACACGGCACGCAACAAAAAATGCCGCTCCCCACTCAAAGGGACTTACCGTGCTGCTGCCCTGCCCCCCCCCCAGAAGGGGGGAGGACAGAGCTCTCAAGCCATAGCAGGTGTCATCTGCCGTCCACGAGACAAACTCAAGCCACCAATGGTCAGTGCCAGGAAAATGGCAGCGGCAATCCACCAACCCATCGCCCCGGTAATCAAGGCCTGGCCAATCAGCCCTGCCTGAATGACGTAATACACCATGGGGATCAGGGTCTTGCGGACAATTTCCCCCTCACGGCCCAGCATGCCGACTACCGCCCCGGCGGCGACCACGTTATGAACACAAATCATGTTCCCGGCGGCCCCACCGACTGCCTGCAATGCAACCACAACAGCGGACTGGTCGATATTCAAACCAATCTGCTGTGCCGTAGAGAACTGGAAGTAGGAGAACATCATGTTGCTCACGGTATTGGAGCCTGCAATAAATGCGCCCAAGCTGCCCACCCAGGGCGAAACACTGGGCCATGCATGCCCTACCGCGGTGGCCGCTCCTTGCGCCAGCACCAGAGGCATGCTGGCGATAGAACCATCTGCCGCAGCCGAGTTGATGAACACCTGAACCATAGGCACGGCCAGCAACAAGGCAGGCGCTGCACTACCCATGGTGCGCAGCGAGTCTTTGACCCCCACCACGTACTGCTGGCCACTCATGCGGAAGATGGCGATACATGCCAAGGACACCACAATCAGGATTGTCCCCGGTGAGAACAACAATTGCGCCGATGTGGAAATACCCGTGCCGAAAATGCCTTCAATTCTGATGGTCGCGGACGGACCGGTAAGCCAGGCCTTAACGGCAGGAAAAGTGCGGGTAACGATCAGCAGCAAGACCACCAGCACATAGGGCGAGAACGCCCTCAAAACGGAAAATCGTTGCGGCGCCTCCGTATTGTCCATGGCAACCGTGCCCAGCCAATGAGAAGGCCATTGACTGCGATCGGGAAAATCAAATGTCTTACGTGGCGCAAACCATCCTTTCCGCGCCGCTGTCACGCTCAGCACCAGTCCCACCATCGCGCCCAACATCGACGGAAACTCGGGCCCCAGAATGACGGCGATCAAATAATAAGGAACCGTGAAGGCCAGACCCGCAAACAGAGCAAACTTCCATGCACCCAGCCCTTCGGCAAAGGAGCGGCGCTCACCAAAGAAACGGGTCAGCAGACCGCAGAGCAACAAGGGAATCACAAAACCGGTCAGAGCATGGATCAGAGCCACATTCTCGACAATCTGCTGCAAATACTCCATCGGCTGCATGGGCGCAATGGCAGCGGCCACGTCAGCTTTGTTATCAATGCCCGAACGCACACCGACCAGCATAGGCGTGCCGACTGCGCCAAAGGACACCGGCGTGGACTGAATGATGAGTACGGACATGACGGCAGCCATGGCCGGAAAGCCCAGCGCCAGCAGTAAGGGCGCCCCTACCGCGGATGGCGTGCCAAACCCAGAGGAGCCTTCGATCAGGGAGCCAAACAGCCAGGCCACAATAATGACCTGAATGCGACGGTCGGGCGACACATCCATAAAGCCCTGCCGAATCGCTTTCAAGGCACCGCCCACCTTGAGCGTATTCAAAAGCAGAACAGCTCCAAATACAATGAACAGCAAGGTCAAGGCGGTCACAATCCCGTTGACGGTAGCGGCTGCAATCACCGCGGTCTGGCTACCCCAGACAAACAAGGCAAGTAGAACCGTCACCAGATAAGCGGCCCCCATCGACAACTTGGCTGATCGTCCCATCACCACCATCAATAGAAAGACGACCAGCAATGGCGTCAGGGCCAACAAGGTGTATAAAAGACTCATCCCGGATTCTCCTTTGTGTGACTACATGTACGCAGGAAGCACTTCTGTTAAAGGACAAAAGACCAGCATGAAACAGATCTTCGGGCAGAAAGGCCGCTTCCCGTTTTGTATTTTTGAGCATCATAGCGGTATTACCACCTTTGTATTACCAGCACAAACCCTGACTAGTTTGGCCCCTACCCTCACCAAAATCCTGTGAAATCAAATAAAGTGGTAATACCAATATCCGAGAAAGCCTCTCCCATGACCAAGCAATCCCGCTCTCGCCTGTCAGACCAGGTTGCAGAGAAAATTCGTCAGCTGATTCAGGAGAAACATTTGCAGCCGGGGGACCGCATCCCCTCCGAGCGTCAATTGGCCGAGCAACTGGAGGTCTCGCGCGTGCCCATACGGGAAGCCTTGCGCTCCCTGTGCTCTGAAGGCCTGCTGGTGACCCGCCGCGGCGGCGGTACCTACGTTCAGGATAGCGATCTGATGAACTGGCCGGCCCAAAGCATTGCGCCCCTGGAAGAGTTGATCCATGAAGACCCGCTGTACCGCTACGATGTCCTGGAGGCGCGCCGCGCCCTGGAGGCCAGCACGGCCTGGCATGCAGCGCACCGGGCGACAGAGGCGGACAAAAAGCGCATTGAGCACTGTTTTCAGGTCATGGTCCGTCACCAGCAGAATCAGGATGCAGATCTCTCGGCGCGCGCCGACGCGCAATTTCATCTGGCCATTGCCATGGCCTCGCATAATGTCGTACTGCTGCAACTGATGAACGGTTTATTCCAGCTGGTGTTCTCGACAGTGAAAGAGAACCGACGGGCCATGTTCGAGTTCGACAATGCCCGCGAAGTCGAGATTCTGACTGAACAGCATGAGGGAGTGATGAAGGCGATTCTGAACGGGGACGCAGACCGGGCACGCGAGCTGATTGGCCATCACCTTGATCACGTCCAGGCAAAAGTCCGGCTGTCAGAAGAAAACAAAGCACGTGAGCAACGCATCTTTCGCTTTAGTAACCCTCTCTCTCCACCGTGAGTGCAGCTGACTCACGCACCCGTATCCACTCGCGCGTCTGAAATCGGACTGTTTACAAAGGAAAAAAGCAAAAAAAAAGTGCACCATGTGGTGCACTTAGCGTTCTCGCTATGGTTACTGCCCAATAGCGCTGCGGGCCAGATCTACACCCGGGGCAAGCCCCAGGTACCCGGTCCCGCAAGAATTAACGCTGAGCAGGTACATCGCGCTGGGTTGGGCCCACATACAACTGACGTGGACGGCCGATCTTGTAATCAGGATCGGACAGCATTTCGTTCCACTGCGCAATCCAGCCTACGGTACGAGCCAGGGCGAAGATAGCGGTAAACAGGGAGGTTGGAATGCCAATAGCACGCTGAACGATACCCGAGTAGAAGTCCACGTTGGGGTACAGTTTGCGCTCGACAAAGTAAGGATCTTCCAGAGCGATGCGCTCCAGTTCCATGGCCAGTTTGAACAGAGGATCGTTCTCCAGGCCCAGGGCTTCCAGAACTTCCTTGCAGGTTTCCTGCATCAGCTTGGCGCGTGGATCGTAGTTCTTGTAGACACGGTGACCAAAACCCATCAGGCGCACGCCCGAGTTCTTGTCCTTGACCTTCTCCATGAACTCGCCAACCTTGTCGATGCCGCCGTTGGCTTGCAACTCTTCCAGCATATTCAGGCACGCTTCGTTTGCACCACCGTGAGCAGGACCCCACAAGCAGGCAACGCCCGCAGCGATCGCAGCGAAAGGATTGGTACCCGACGAGCCGCACAGACGAACGGTGGAAGTCGAGGCGTTCTGCTCGTGATCTGCATGCAGGATGAAGATACGATCCAAAGCGCGCTCAACCACTTCGTTGACCTTGTAGTCTTCGCAAGGGGTGGCGAACATCATGCGCAAGAAGTTGCCGGTGTAGGACAAATCATTCTTGGGATAGATGAATGGCTGTCCCAAAGAATACTTGTACGCCATCGCAACCAGCGTTGGCAGCTTGGCGATCAAGCGAATAGCCGACACATGGCGGTGATGAGGATTCGTGATGTCCGTGGAATCATGGTAGAACGCCGACAAGGCACCGACCAGGCCAGTCAGTATTGCCATGGGGTGAGCGTCCGGACGGAAGCCGCGCAGGAAGTGCTGCATCTGTTCCTGAACCATGGTGTGGTTCGTCACCAGGGAGTCGAACTCCTGTTTCTGCTCGGCGTTAGGCAGCTCGCCGTTCAGGATCAGGTAGCACACATCCATGAAATCGCACTTTTGTGCCAACTGGTCGATAGGGTAACCACGGTACATCAACTGGCCCTTGTCGCCGTCGATGTAGGTGATGCCCGATTCGCACGCCGCCGTCGCCATAAAGCCGGGGTCATAGGTAAACATACCTGTCTGACCGTAGAGCTTACGGATATCGATCACGTCCGGACCTACGGTGCCCTTGTGTACAGGGAACTCAACCGAAGGGCTACCGTCGGAGAAGGATAGCGTGGCTTTTTTTTCTGACAATTCCATCACTTTTTTCCTCAATGGTTATAGCTTTCGCATAATGTCTACTAGTCGCTGGATGTCCGGGGTGGCGTATTGCCCTTCCGGCTCGGAGCGAGCCAGAAGGACATCCAGCAAAACTGTATCGTCCATTTCGAACAAACGGGTCAGGGCCGAGACGTCCTGATCAGTCAGCTCGTTTTCGTATTGATCCAGAAAACGGGTGATCATCAAGTCGTTTTCAAGCAAGCCCCGGCGCGCACGCCAACGCAGACGCGCACGCTCCAATTCCGTCAATGTTCTCATCGGTACATACCCACCTTTTTAGATACTGCGACGCACCAGCATTTCTTTGATCTTGCCGATGGCATGCGAGGGATTCAGCCCTTTTGGACAGACATCCGTACAGTTCATGATCGTGTGGCAACGGAACAAGCGGTAAGGATCTTCCAGATTATCCAGACGCTCGCCAGTAGCCTCGTCACGCGAGTCGGCAATGAAACGATAGGCTTGCAACAAACCGGCAGGACCGACGAACTTGTCAGGGTTCCACCAGAACGAGGGGCAAGAGGTCGAGCAGCAGGCACACAGAATGCACTCGTACAGACCATCGAGTTCCTCACGAGCTTCAGGCGTTTGCAGACGCTCTTTCTCGGGAGGAGGCGCATCGTTGATCAGGAAGGGCTTGACCGAATGGTACTGATCGAAGAAGTGGGTCATGTCCACGATCAGGTCACGGATAACCGGCAGACCTGGCAATGGGCGCAGGACCACAGGTTCTTTCAGGTCGCGCATATTGGTCGTGCAGGCCAGACCGTTCTTGCCATTGATGTTCATGGCATCGGAACCGCACACACCTTCGCGGCAGGAACGACGCAACGCCAGGCTGTCGTCCATGTCGTTCTTAATGCGCAAGATCGCATCGAGCAGCATCTTGTCGGTAGGTTCCAACTCGACTTCGATCTTTTGCATGTAGGGACGCTCGTCCTTATCAGGATCGTAGCGGTAGATTTCAAATTTGACCTTACGTTTTTGGCTCATGTCAGTATCCTGCTTAGAAAGTCCGGGCCTTGGGCGGAATCGTTTCGGCTGTCAGCGGTTTCATCTGGACAGGCTTGTACTCCAGACGGCTGCCTTCCGAGAACCACAAGGTGTGACGCAGCCAGTTCTCGTCGTCACGCTCCGGGTGGTCGTTCAGGGCATGAGCGCCGCGACTTTCCGTACGATTGGCGGCCGACTTGGTCGTGGCACGAGCCACTTCGATCATGTTGGCCACTTCCAGCGCCTCAATACGGGCGGTATTGAAGACTTTGGACTTGTCTTTGAAGTAAATATCCTTGACTTCGGGAACCAGGGATTCGATCTGGTCGACGCCCTTGTGCAGCAGATCCAGGGTACGGAACACGCCACAGTGAGCCTGCATGGCCACGCGAATCTTGTTGCCCACATCCTGAGCCTTTTCGCCCGAGGTACGGGACTCCAGACGATTGACGCGGTCCAGCGAGAACTCGATGGAGGACTCGTTGATTTCCTGGTGAGCGTGATCTTTCTCGGGGTGCGAGTCCACAATGTGGTTGCCGGCAGCGCGACCGAACACGATCAGGTCCAGCAGCGAGTTTGTACCCAGACGGTTGGCACCGTGTACGGACGTGGCCGCACACTCACCGATCGCGTACAGACCGTTGACGATCTTGCTCTCGCCGGTCGGGGTTTGCGTCACCACCTGACCGTAGTAGTTCGTGGGGATACCGCCCATCTGGTAGTGGATGGTGGGAACCACGGGGATCGGGTCCTTGATCGGGTCGACGTTACCGAACTTGATGGCGATCTCGCGAATCGAGGGCAGACGTTTCTTGATGACGTCGGCACCCAGGTGATCCAACTTCAGCACCACGTAGCTGCCGTCGCCACAACCGCGACCTTCCTTGATTTCCTGGTCCATGGAACGGGACACGAAGTCACGAGGGGCCAGATCTTTCAGGGTAGGAGCGTAACGCTCCATGAAGCGCTCGCCGTCCTTGTTCAACAGGATTCCGCCTTCACCGCGCACGCCCTCGGTAATCAGCACGCCGGCACCGGCCACGCCGGTGGGGTGGAATTGCCAGAACTCCATGTCCTGCAAAGGCAGACCTGCACGAGCGGCCATACCCAGACCGTCACCCGTGTTGATGAAGGCGTTGGTGGACGCAGCCCAGATACGGCCTGCACCACCGGTAGCCAGCACCACGCGCTTGCCTTCCAAAACGTAGATTTCGCCGGTTTCCATTTCCAGGGCAGTCACGCCCAGGACGTCGCCAGCTTCGTTACGCAGCAGATCCAGTGCCATCCACTCCACGAAGAACTGGGTGCGGGCAGCAACGTTACGCTGGTACAGCGTGTGCAACATGGCGTGACCGGTACGGTCAGCTGCCGCACAGGCGCGCTGGACAGGTTTTTCACCAAAGTTGGCGGTGTGACCACCAAATGGACGCTGGTAAATCGTACCGTCCTGGTTGCGGTCAAAAGGCATGCCAAAGTGCTCGAGCTCGTACACTGCGTGCGGCGCTTCACGGCACATGAATTCGATGGCGTCCTGGTCACCCAGCCAGTCCGAACCCTTGACGGTGTCGTACATGTGCCAGTACCAATGGTCCTCGCTCATGTTACCCAGGGAGGCACTGACGCCACCTTGGGCGGCCACCGTGTGGGAGCGGGTTGGGAACACCTTGCTGAGCACAGCCACGGACAAGCCGGCCTGAGCCAATTGCAGGGAACAACGCATACCGGCGCCACCGGCACCGACCACCACTACGTCAAACTGACGGCGGGGCAAAGATTTTGTGATGGAAGCCACGGTTTAGAGACTCCAGATAATTTTTGCAAAAAAGACGACACTGGCCACCAGCCACAGCAAGGTCAACACTTGCAGGAACAAGCGCAGGCCAGCGGGCTTGACGTAGTCCATCCAGATGTCACGCACACCGATCCAGGCGTGCCAGGACAACGACAGGAAAAACAGGGTTGCCAGCAACTGACCCAGAGGCAGGGAGCCGACCGTGAACGAGAACAGGCCGCGCCAGGTCTCGAAATTCAGTTCACTGCTAAACAGGATGCCGCCAATGATGACCAAGGTGTAGATGGCCATGATGACTGCAGTCACCCGCTGTGCCAGAAAGTCCAAGGTACCGTAGTGGGCACCCACTACCAGGCGGTTTGCGCCAATGCGCTCACGATTAGCCATTACCACACCCCAAACAGTTTCAAACCAAACACAACAGTCAGCGCCAGGCTGACCCCAAACACCATGCCGGCCGATTTCTTGGCGGACTCTTTGTCATTACCCAGGTGCAGGTCCAGTGCCAGATAGCGGATGCCGGCACAGAAGTGGTGCAGATAGCCCCAGATCAGCACCAGAAGAATCAGCTTACAGACAGGGTTGTCGACATAGCTGCGCATGGTCTCGAAGGACTCTGGAGAGCTCACGCTCAAAGAGAACAGTGGCAATAGAACGAGCGGCAGGCAAAGAAACAGCAATGCGCCGCTGACACGATGCAAAATCGACGATTTTGCGGCCAGGGGCAAGCGGTAGCTCAATATCTGCGGCACGCTGATATTGCGATACTGCGGACGCTGCTTGGGTGCGGTATCAGACATGATGGCCTCGAAGTAGATAAAAAAAAGTCATAAAATTTTTAACCTTGGTATTTTCACCTATTTGACACGACGATGCAGTATCAAATACCGTATGCCGCCGTACTAGCTGAGTGTGTTTCGGTAATGGAAGCGCTCAGTCAGGTATAAACCCCGGCGCAACTCCATCGGTCGGTCACCATAGGTGTAGGACACACGCTCTACATACAAAAGCGGGGAGCCGGCGGCCACCTGCAGAACCGAGGCAGCCTCTTCGGTGGCGCTGACCGCGCCAATCTTTTCATCGGCACGCACCATGCTCACGCCAAACTTGCTCTCGAACCAGGCATACATCGGGCCCTTGTTCTGCTCAACGGCGTCCAGGGTCAGGCCCTTGAATACCGAGCCGGGCAACCAGATATCGTCATAAATGGTGGGAACCTGATCAAAGGAGAGGACCCGGCGCAAGTTCACCACCATGTCGGACGTGCGCAAATCGAGCAGCACCGCGACATCCGTGGGAGCCTTCATGCGACGAACATCGATGATTCGACTTTGTGAGGCGACCGGCTTGCCGTCATCGGGGGCCAGACGCAAAAACCGAAAACGCACCCGCGCCTCGTGGTGGGTGGCTACAAACGTGCCTTTTCCTTGACGGCGGATCAGAAGATTGTCGGCGGCCAGCTCATCGATAGCCTTGCGCACCGTCCCCTGGCTGACCTGAAAACGTGCGGCCAGTTCCAGCTCACTGGGAATGGCCTCGCCAGGCTTCCACTCGCCACGATCCAGCCCCTGCAGCAGCAAAGCCTTGATCTGTTGATACAGAGGGCTATAGGCCGCGCTAGGAGCGGATTTTTCGATTTCCTGGGTGCGTAGCGGCGGCACGTTCTCAGACATGGGGCTCATAAAAAATGCGCGATAAATACAGCGGGGAACACGCATTTGTTCATAAAATAGACAGTGCGCTAATTTTCGCATGACCGGCCTCGAATGTCTAACGCTCTTATGTCTTATATAAGATATAAGACGTTTGACGTCCTTATCGTTTTGGTCTAGTCTGCGCAGTGAAAAAAGAGACTATTCCTCTTGCGAAAAACCGTTTCCCAAGCCGGCCGCCGGCTCGCAAAAGATTTAAACTGTGTTTTTCGTCACCGTCTTCAAACCCAAAAACGGAGTCATACTCTCATGTCCAAACCCGCAATGCGCGTCGCCGTTACCGGCGCTGCTGGCCAGATTGGCTACGCCCTGCTGTTTCGCATCGCTTCTGGCGAAATGCTGGGCAAAGACCAGCCTGTGATCCTGCAGTTGCTGGAGCTACCCGACGAGAAAGCCCAAAAGGCCCTGAAGGGCGTCATGATGGAACTGGACGACTGCGCGTTCCCCCTGCTGCAAGGCATGTCCGCCCACAGCGACCCTGAAAGCGCATTCAAAGATGTTGATATCGCCCTGCTGGTCGGCGCCCGTCCACGTGGCCCCGGCATGGAGCGTAAAGACCTGCTGGCCTTCAATGCCCAGATCTTCACCGCACAAGGTCGCGCCCTGAACAAAGTTGCCAGCCGCGACGTCAAGGTTCTGGTGGTGGGCAACCCTGCCAACACCAACGCCTACATCGCCATGAAATCGGCTCCTGATCTGCCAGCCAAGAACTTCACCGCCATGCTGCGCCTGGACCACAACCGCGCCCTGTCGCAACTGGCCGCCAAGTCCGGCAAGCCCGTTGCTGACATCGAGAACCTGATCGTCTGGGGCAACCACTCGCCCACGATGTACCCTGACACCCGTTTCGCGACGGTGAACGGTGAGAAGATCGACGCCATCATCAACGATCAGGCCTGGAACCGCGACACCTTCATCCCCACCGTGGGCAAACGTGGCGCCGCCATCATCGAAGCCCGTGGTCTGTCCTCGGCGGCTTCGGCTGCCAATGCCGCCATCGACCACGTGCGTGACTGGGTATTGGGCTCGAACGGCAAATGGGTCACCATGGGCGTTCCTTCGGACGGCTCCTACGGCATTCCTGAAGGCATCGTTTACGGCGTGCCCGTCACCACCGAAAACGGCGAGTACAAACGTGTGGAAGGCCTGGAAATTGACGCCTTCTCGCGTGAGCGCATGGACCACACCTTGAACGAACTGCTGGAAGAACGTGACGGTGTGAAAGACCTGCTGGGTTAATTAAACCGCCAGTGTCTGCAATCCCCGCCCGTATCGGCGGGGATTTTTTTTGCCTGTCGCCTTATCACTGATGCCTGCTGCTCGATACTTCGCGCCTGGAACCAGTGCGCTGGAACACGGCACAAGCCTATCCAACCCTAGGCTGGCCGCTCCCGTCGTCTGAATCTTCCTGCACAGACGGCACATACACCACCATACGCAAATGACGACTCTCATCAATGATGAGCGAGGTCTGCTCAAACTCGCGCAACTCCCCATCTACAAGCACGGTGCGTAACGCGCCGCAAGGTGAATGCACATCATGTTGCTCCCACCACTGCTTGAACTCCGGTGATACGCGTTTGAGCTCATTGGCCAGTTCATGAATATCCGTTCCGTCTGTGGCCCGAGCAAAGTCGCGACGAAAACTGGTCAACATCTCCAGCGCCTGCGATTCCCAAGGGACAAAGCGGGTGTACAAAGCGGGATTCGTAAACATCTGCCACAGAAGATTGCGCTGCCCATCTGGATACGCCCCCAAGCCCAGCAGATCATCCGCCAAGGCATTAAAGCCCAGAACATCCCAGCGTAAATTCAAGACAAAAGCCGGATGCGGCAAGTCGTGCATCAAGCGTCGCACCAAGGGCGGCAAGACACACCAGGTAATTCCTGGCTCGGCAGGCAGGCGCTCATGCGCCAGCAAGAACAAGTGTCTGCGTTCGGCCGCATCCAGTTTCAGAACACGGGCCAAATTGTCCAGAAAGCTGGCCGATACGCCAATATCACGCCCTTGCTCCAACCAGGTGTACCAGGTCAGCCCCACTCCCGCCAAAGCCGCCACCTCCTCGCGCCGCAAGCCCGGAGTGCGGCGCCGTCCGCCACTGGGCAAGCCCACCTCCTCCGGCAAAAGACGTTCACGGCATGCGCGCAAAAAGGCAGACAGCTCCGGGCGTGTTCGCTCCAGCGTCCTCATCAATCAGCACCCCATTGCTTTAAGTAATAGCATAAACAGTTAAATTGTAATTGTTTAAAAAGAGTTCAAGAATACACGGGTTTTCCATTCAGACAAGCATCATGAACTCGAACTCTTATTGCCAAACCCCACCCCCGCCGACGCCCGACACACCGCCCTGGCTAGGCTTGTCCGTTTTACTTCTAGCTGGTTTTGTGACCATTTTTGATCTGTTCGTGGTCAATGTGGCTATCCCGGACATGCAAAGCAGGCTGGGAGCAAGCTTTAGTCAGATCGGTTTTATTGTGGCGGGCTATGAACTGGCCTTTGGGGTGCTGCTGATCACTGGCGGGCGGCTGGGCGATTTATGGGGTCGGCGCAGGCTCTTTCAGATTGGCATGGCCGGTTTCACATTAGCCTCGGCACTATGCGGGCTGGCACCCAGCGCTTTCTTGCTGATCCTGGCCAGGGTGCTGCAGGGTCTGGCCGCTGCTCTACTTTTTCCCCAGGTCTACGCGTCCATCCGGGTCAACTTTGACGGTGATAACAGCCGTCGCGCCTTTGGTCTGTTGGGAATGACATTGGGTCTGGCCGCGATTGCGGGACAGGTGCTGGGAGGATGGCTGGTTCATTTCAACCTGTTTGGTCTGGGCTGGCGCAGCATCTTTCTGATCAACCTGCCTGTGGGTCTGCTGGCGATTGGGGCGGCTCGCTACATTCCCGAAACCCGTGCGCCCCAGGGCCAGGGGCTGGACAGCACGGGCGTGGTTCTCATCAGTCTTGCCCTGAGCCTGCTGCTGATCCCCCTTATCCAAAGCTCAGAGCACGGCTGGCCCCCATCCAGCCTGGCCGCCCTGGCGGCCTCCGGACTTTTGCTTCTGGCTTTCTACAAACAGCAGGAAAAACGCCGACAGGCGGGGCAGTCGCCCCTGGTGGATATGCAACTGCTGGCCCAGCCACGCTTTGCCTTAGGCGCTTTACTGGTCCTGCTGGTGTATTCCACGGCCAGCTCGTTCTTTCTCTGCTTTGCCCTTTTGTTGCAAAGCGGCCTGGGTCTGAGTCCGTTTCAGGCGGGCAGTATTTTCGCGCCCGCCAGCGCAGGCTTTGTGGCTGCGTCTCTGGGTGCACCACGCCTGGTCGCCCGTTATGGCACCCGTGCGATTACAGCCGGCGCCCTTGGCTATACGCTGTCCTTTGCCTGGCTGATCGCTCAGGTCGCCTGGACAGGAGCCCGGATGGAACCCGCTCACCTGATTCCCGTCCTGATTTTTCTGGGCGCCAGCCAAGGCCTGATCATGACTCCTTTGCTGAATCTGGTTCTGGGTTTTGTCAAAGCGGCTCAGGCAGGCATGGCATCCGGGGTGATTTCCAGCATCCAGCAAGTTGGGGCAGCGCTAGGGGTGGCCGTGGTTGGCCTGCTCTTTACTGCGGGCCGAAACGCAGGTGGTCTTGCCTCCTCCCAGACCGAACAATATGTGGCGGCCTTTGTAGCAGGCATGAGCTATAACCTGCTGGCCTGCATCCTGGTCTGCCTATTACTGATGGCGTTGAGCAAACTCGCTCAATATCAGGAGCAGCCCTGACCACCAACAGCCCCTTCCCCCACGGGCTGGCTTGAGCAGGCGGGCAGCCACTGCCTCACTTCTTGCGCAATTTACGCCACAAGGTGCTGCGACTGATCCCCAGTTGCTGGGCAGCCAGAGCACGATTACCGCCGCATGCTTGCAGCACCTGGGCCACATGCTCCTGTTCATTGCGCTCTTGCCGCTCACGCAGCGCGGGCACCGCCTTCTCTGTGGCGGTCGCCTGCAATTCCGGAGCGATTTCCTCCAGCTGTACCGCCTGCTCCCCCTGGACAGAGCCAAGCACCATCAGCCGCTCAATCAAGTTTTCCAGCTCACGGATATTACCGGGCCAGGCGTAATCAGGGCCCCGCTTCAACAATTGCGTCAGCCACGTTGGCTGCAACGTAAGCGCGCCGCCTAAACGCTGGGCTACTTTCCCCAAAAGATGCTCCACCAGCTCCGGCAGATCGTCGGTGCGCAGCCGCAAAGGCGGCAAGCGCAGCACCAGAATATTCAGGCGATAAAACAAATCCTGGCGGAACACTCCTTCTTTCACCTGTGCCGCCAAATCGCGATGCGTCGCGGCAATCACACGCACATCGACCGGCGTGGGCTCAATCGCCCCGATACGCAAGACTTCCTTCTCCTGCAACACACGCAACAAGCGAGTTTGCAAAGGCAAAGGCATTTCCCCGATCTCATCCAGAAACAAGGTACCGGTATGAGCCGCTTCCACCAGGCCCACTTTGCCGCCCCGGCTCGAGCCCGTAAATGCCCCTTCCACATAACCGAACAGCTCGCTCTCCAGCAGGCTGTCGGGAAAAGCGGCACAGTTGACTGCCACAAACGGTTGACCACGCCGGGCGCTGGCGCTGTGTATGCCCTGAGCCAGCAGCTCCTTGCCCGTCCCGCTTTCGCCAATGATCAAGGTCGTGGCCGTGCTTTGTGCACAAGCCTGGGCCTGAGCACGTAATGTGCGCATGGCCGAACTCTGCCCTATCAAGTCGGCCAGTTGATAACGGGCATGCCGCGACGCGGTCTGCTGGCTACGTGAGCGCAAACTGCGATCCAGCCGCTGAATGGCTGCCGGGTCCTGACAAATCAACACAGCCCCACTCAGGCGCCCCTGCTCGAGAATCGGCATACGGGTCACAATCGCCGTGCGCCCTCCCACCTGCTGCACCGTATCAAGCTCTACTTCCACACTGCGCAGTGTGCCGGCCAGATCCAGCTCGGGATACAAGGCCCCCAGGCGGCGCCCGATCATGGCCTGAGCAGGCTGACCCAACCAGGCTTCCATGGCCGGGTTCACGGTTTCAATACGCTCATCCCTATCGACTGACACCACACCGTCACGCAACTGCGCCAAAATCGTATTCAAGCGATCCCGACGAGCCGCTTCAGCGCGAGCAACACGGGCTAGTTCGATAGCGGACTCCAAAGCCTGTCGCACTGCTCCTTGTGAATACAGGAGCACGCCTTCCATCTGGTTCTCACGCGCCAGATCCACGACCAGCCCGGGTGCCAGCACCCACTCCACACCCAGCTCTTTCAAATCCTGAACACAGCTACGTGCATCGGCCTCGCTGCGATAGCTGCGTAGCTCCACGGGCAGATCAAAACGCTGCACAAACTCCATCAACTCAAGCGGTATTTCGCCATAGGTCACCACGGCTTTGCGCTCGGCCTGTGCCGAGGCCAGACTGCCCATAATGTCGAAACCACCGGGATGTACCAGCACCACGGGCAGGTCCAGATGCTCACGCAAATAACTGCCGTTGGAACCGGCGGACACCAGAACGTCGATTTCACCTGTTTGTCGCAAAACCTGCACGGTTTCCACGGCCTCGCCATAAGCCTTGTCCACGATCAGAATTTCAGCCTGGGCGCGGAACTGCGGCACCAGCTCCTCCAAGAGAGACCGCAGTCCGTGCAAACCGAACGCCACCAGACGCAGACGAGCAGGAAGGGAAGACGGATAAGGCATGTGGTTTCATCCAAGCATCAACAATGCGACATTGTTTCAAATTACGTTTCAACATTGAAACACAAAACAGTGAAAGGCAGTATTCACGAAAAGAACTGACGCGTGCAAACCATGGCAGAAATCCCCGCCTAGTCTGGCTTCAGGCGTTTCCTCGCCCCCATACCTGAACTTGGCACAGCATTTGCTTTATTGAAATCAACCCATCGCAGCATCACGCTGACGACATTTTTTTATCTTGTGATCTGGAGCCCCAAATGAGCCAAAACCCACTGACATCGGCAGGCGCCCGTTTCCGCCAGGCCCTGCGCGACGAGCAGCCTTTGCAAATCATTGGCGCCATCAACGCCAATCACGCCTTGTTGGCACAACGAGCCAATTACCGTGCCATTTATCTGTCGGGCGGCGGTGTGGCTGCCGGGTCCCTGGGTCTGCCTGACCTGGGTATCAATACCCTGGACGATGTCCTGACCGACATTCGTCGTATTACCGATGTGTGCGATCTGCCCCTGATGGTGGACATTGACACCGGCTTTGGCGCCTCGGCCTTCAACATCGCTCGCACCATCAAAAGCCTGATCAAGTTTGGCGCGGCTGCCTGCCACATTGAGGATCAGGTAGGTGCCAAGCGTTGCGGTCACCGCCCCGGCAAGGAAATTGTCAGCACGGAGGAAATGGCTGACCGCGTGAAAGCCGCTGTGGATGCTCGCACCGACCCGGATTTTTTCATCATGGCCCGCACGGACGCGATTGCGGTGGAGGGCGTGGATGCCGCCCTGGAGCGCGCCCAGGCCTGCGTGGAGGCTGGTGCTGACGGCATTTTTGCCGAGGCCTGCTACGATCTGGACACCTATCGGCGTTTTACCGACACCCTGAATGTGCCCGTGTTGGCCAATATCACAGAATTTGGACAAACCCCACTGTTTACCGTGCAGGAACTGGCCTCGGTCAATGTCGCCATGGTTCTCTATCCACTGTCCGCATTCCGCGCCATGAACAAAGCAGCCGAAACCGTCTATCAGGCGATCCGCCGTGACGGGCATCAAAAAAATGTCATCGATTTGATGCAGACTCGCGAGGAACTGTACGATCGTATCGGCTACCATGCTTACGAGCAAAGCCTCGACAAGCTGTTCCAGAAAAACAAGAAGTCCTGAGCCATCACAGGCTCCCGCCAGCCCCGCCAAACCGGGCCTCGCGCGGGTCAAAACCCCATTTGGCAGCCAGCCTCGCGCGGGCTGCCCAGCAACCAGGAGACCTTTATGAGCAGTACCGAGAACACCCCTAGCACTGGCTTCAAGCCCAAGAAATCTGTTGCCTTGTCTGGCGTTGTCGCAGGTAATACCGCCTTGTGCACGGTCGGTCGCAGCGGCAATGACCTGCACTACCGCGGCTACGACATCCTGGACCTGGCCCAGGCTTGCGAATTTGAGGAAGTGGCTTACTTGCTGATTCACGGCAAGCTGCCTAACCGCAATGAATTGCGCGCCTACAAGCAAAAACTCAAGCGTCTGCGCGGCCTGCCCCTGGCCCTGCAAAGCGCACTGGAAACCCTGCCCGCCCACAGCCACCCCATGGACGTGATGCGCACGGCCGTATCGGTGCTGGGTTGTGTGCTGCCTGAAAAGGACGACCACAACCTGCCCGACGCCCGCGACATTGCGGACCGCCTGCTGGCCTGCCTGGGCTCTGCCCTGCTGTACTGGTATCACTACAGCCACAATGGCGAGATGATCGACGTGCAGACCGACGATGACAGCATCGGCGCGCACTTCCTGCACCTGCTGCATGGCGAAAAGCCTTCGGCCGAGTGGGAAAAAGCCATGCACGTGTCGCTGAACCTGTACGCCGAACACGAATTCAACGCCTCCACCTTCACCAGCCGCGTCATTGCCGGTACAGGCTCGGACTTTTATTCCGCGATCTCCGGCGCCATTGGCGCCCTGCGCGGCCCCAAGCACGGCGGTGCCAACGAAGTGGCTTTTGAAATCCAGAAGCGCTACGAGACGGCCGACCAGGCCGAAGAAGACATCCGCAAGCGCGTGGAGAACAAGGAAGTCATTATTGGCTTTGGCCACCCCGTCTACACCATTTCTGACCCCCGCAATGAAGTTATCAAATCGGTGGCCAAGGAGCTGGCCCAGGCCGATGGCAACACTCGCATGTATGAAATTGCCGAGCGTCTGGAAAGCGTGATGTGGGAAGTGAAAAAAATGTTCCCCAACCTGGACTGGTTCTCGGCCGTGTCTTACCACACCATGGGCGTGCCCACCGCCATGTTCACGCCCTTGTTTGTGATTGCGCGTACCGCAGGCTGGGCCGCTCACATCATCGAGCAGCGCGTGGACAACAAAATCATCCGTCCTACCGCCAACTACATTGGCCCTGAGAATCAGCGCTTCGTACCCCTGGATGAGCGCCCATAAGTCATAGATCCTGGGCTATTATTCGCCTGTGATCTTGACCACAAGCCAACGCGCAAGCCTCACCGTTTCCGGTGAGCCCGAGCGAGGCAAGGTGGAAATGGCGCCAGGGGCGCCTCCATATAGTGACGGAGATGCTCCGGTCCTCTGGCCGGGGTTCTTCACTCTCGGCCCCGCTGCATCACGCAGGCGGGGCCGTCTTGCTGGTAACTTCAATGCTCTCTGATTTTGTACGCTATGCCTTGCCACTGGCCGGCACCCTGATGATTGCCTGTGCCCTGACCAGCCTGGTTTCCGGCGCTTATTTGCTTCTTTTCAATCTGCGTCGCAGCCATCAGGTGTTGCGTCACCCTTATCTGGATCAGTACCCCTGGGAAAAGCTGACGCTGTCCCTCAAAGCCGGTGTGCTGCTGGATTATTTTTTGCGCCTGAATTTCCCCAAACGCCAGGGCTCGCTGTTTGGCAATGCCAATCGCCTGCTCCAGCACGTACAACCCGACGATGTTCCCATGGGCATCAAATGGCCCCTGATGGGACTGTGGGGCGGCTGCTTTCTGGGCATGATCTGCATGCTGGCCGTTTGGGTTCTGATCGCCCTGCACTCCAACCCTACCTGAGGGAGCCTGCCATGACGGCCACCATCCATCACGACCCACAAGCACGTCTGTTTTACTGCGACATTGAAAACCGCCGCAGCGTCATCGAATACGAACTGGCCGATGCAGTCATGAGCATCACCCACACGCGTGTGCCACCCGAGCTGGAAGGCCGTGGCATTGCCGGGCAACTGACTCGCTTTGCACTGGAAACGGCAAAAAACCAACAGTGGAAAGTGCGGCCCGTATGCAGTTACGCGGTAGTCTATATGCGCCGTCACCCCGAATACGCCGATCTGCTGGCCTGAACCCCAGAACGTTCAGCTTTCAGTAAGTCTTATATAAGATATAAGACCATTGCTTCACTGCGCGCTTCAAATTACAATTGAGGCGAGACGCGATTTATTGCATTTTCATATCAACCATTTACCGATAGGCACCCGCACTATGCTGGACTCTTACCGCGAACATGTTGCCGAGCGCGCTGCTCTGGGCATTCCCCCGCTGCCTTTGTCGGCTCAGCAGACCGCCGAGCTGATCGAGCTCATCAAGAACCCACCTGCCGGTGAGGAAGCATTTCTGGTCGACCTGCTGACGCACCGCGTCCCCGCCGGTGTGGACGATGCGGCCAAAGTGAAGGCCTCCTACCTGGCCGCCATCGCGCTGGGCACAGAAACCTGTGCTTTGATCAGCCGCGAGCGCGCTACAGAGCTGCTGGGAACCATGCTGGGTGGCTACAACATCAGCCCGCTGATCGAATTGCTGGACAGCCCCGAGCTGGGCCAGATTGCCGCCAACGGCCTGAAAAACACCCTGTTGATGTTCGACTCGTTCCATGACGTCCAGGAAAAAGCCGAGAAAGGCAATGTATTTGCCAAGGAAGTCCTGCAAAGCTGGGCTGACGGCGAATGGTTCACCAGCCGCCCTGAAGTTCCCGAAAGCCTGACCGTTACCGTTTTCAAGGTCACTGGCGAGACCAACACGGACGATCTGTCGCCCGCCCCCGACGCCTGGAGCCGCCCGGACATTCCGCTGCACGCGCTGGCCATGCTGAAAAATCCGCGCCCCGGTATCGAACCCGAAGAGCCCGGCAAGAAAGGTCCTGTCAGCTTCATCGAATCCCTGAAAGAAAAAGGCCATCTGGTTGCCTACGTGGGTGACGTGGTGGGTACCGGTTCTTCGCGCAAGTCGGCCACCAACTCCGTGCTGTGGTTCACCGGCCAAGACATCCCCTTCGTTCCCAACAAGCGTTTCGGTGGCGTGTGCCTGGGCAGCAAAATTGCCCCCATCTTCTACAACACCATGGAAGATGCCGGCGCGTTGCCAATCGAACTGGACGTGTCCAAAATGGAAATGGGCGACGTTATCGAACTGCGCCCCTACGAAGGCAAGGCCTTCAAGAACGGCGAGCTGATCGCTGAGTTCCAGGTCAAGTCCGACGTGCTGTTTGACGAAGTGCGCGCCGGCGGCCGTATACCACTGATTATCGGCCGTGGCCTGACCACCCGTGCTCGCGAAGCACTGGGCCTGCCTCCGACCACCCTGTTCCGCCTGCCACAAAGCCCTGCCGATTCCGGCAAAGGCTTCTCCCTGGCCCAGAAGATGGTTGGCCGTGCTTGCGGTCTGCCCGAAGGCCAAGGCGTGCGTCCCGGTACGTACTGCGAACCACGCATGACCACCGTTGGTAGCCAGGACACCACTGGCCCAATGACGCGCGACGAACTCAAAGACCTGGCTTGCCTGGGCTTCTCGTCCGATCTGGTGATGCAGTCCTTCTGCCACACCGCCGCTTACCCCAAACCTGTTGACGTCAAGACTCACCACGAGCTGCCTGCTTTCATCAGCACACGCGGCGGTGTTTCCCTGCGCCCAGGCGACGGTATCATCCACTCCTGGCTGAACCGCATGTTGTTGCCCGATACCGTCGGTACCGGTGGCGACTCGCACACCCGTTTCCCGATTGGCATCAGCTTCCCGGCCGGTTCCGGTTTGGTGGCCTTTGCTGCTGCTACCGGTGTGATGCCTCTGGACATGCCAGAATCCGTTCTGGTGCGCTTCAAGGGCGAAATGCAGCCCGGCGTCACGCTGCGTGACCTGGTTAACGCCATTCCTCTGTACGCCATCAAGCAAGGTTTGCTGACCGTGGAAAAAGCCGGCAAGAAGAACATCTTCTCCGGCCGCATCCTGGAAATCGAAGGCCTGCCCAACCTGAAGATCGAACAGGCTTTCGAGCTGTCCGACGCTTCGGCTGAGCGTTCTGCCGCCGCATGTACCGTGCGTCTGAACAAGGAACCCATCATCGAATACCTGAACAGCAACATCACGCTGCTCAAGTGGATGATTGCCAATGGCTACGAAGACGAGCGCACCATCTCGCGTCGCATCAAGGCCATGGAAGCCTGGTTGGCCAATCCAGAACTGCTCGAACCCGATGCAGACGCAGAATACGCCGCCGTCATCGATATCGACCTGGCTGAAATCCACGAGCCTATCGTGGCCTGCCCGAACGACCCTGACGATGTAAAAACCCTGTCCGACGTGTCCGGCACCGTGATCGACGAAGTGTTTATCGGTAGCTGCATGACCAACATCGGCCACTTCCGTGCCGCCTCCAAGCTGCTGGAAGGCAAGCGCGACATTCCAACCCGTCTGTGGGTCGCTCCTCCGACCAAGATGGACCAGCAACAGCTGACCGAAGAAGGCCACTACGGCGTTCTGGGTGTAGCCGGTGCGCGTATGGAAATGCCAGGCTGCTCGCTGTGCATGGGTAACCAGGCTCAGGTTCGTGAGGGCGCCACCGTCATGTCCACCAGCACCCGTAACTTCCCCAACCGTCTGGGCAAGAACACCAACGTGTTCCTGGGTTCGGCTGAGTTGGCGGCGATCTGCTCGCGTCTGGGTCGCATCCCCACCCGCGAAGAGTATCTGGCCGATATGGGTGTGCTGCAAGCCAATAGCAAGGACATCTATCGCTACATGAACTTCGACCAGATCGAAGAGTTCAAGGAAATTGCCGACTCCGTAGGTCTGTAAGTCCTAGCTTTTGCCTGAAAACGCCCTCGCCGCCCATGCGGTGAGGGCGTTTTTGTTTGTCCTTTTGATCCGGCCCCCTAGGGGCTTCCCTCATTCGCACACCCCAGTCGTGGCAAAGGGTAAACTAGCCTGTCCCTCTATCGGCTTTGTATGTCCATGTCGCAACTCAACTCCAAACTGCTCGCCCAACAACCCAAAGAAATCCAGCGTCTGCTCACTTACACGGACGCGCTGGTCCGTTCCGGCTCGCAGATCGAAGACCGCTACTGGCAAGGGCTGACCGCTCAATTGCTGGACAAGCTCTATAGCGGACGACGCAATACGGCCGTGGAACAAACGCTGGAACTGCTGGGCAGCCAGCAGCAACACCAGCATTACGAAATTCTGATGGAACTGGCCGAATCCCACGCGGAATGCCAGCAAATCGAACATGAGGGCGTGCGCTACGATGCGCTGCTGTTCTCGGCCCCCCTCACTGCCTGGACGCGTTATCAGTTGCCCCAGGGCGTGCTCAAGCCCCAGCAGCACAAGGAGCTGGAAGATGCCCTGCGCGCAACCGTTCTGGCTGAAGGCACGCTGTGTGCACTGCTGCCCAATCTGGTCAACTACGACGAGATGCCCCAGACGTACCAGCAGGCTTACACCTGGACTCGCAGCCTGACCGCGCAAGCCTTGGGTCGCAGTCAGGAACTGCCGCCGCTGAACAAGCCCGAAGAAGCCAGCAGCCTGCTCGCAGATGCCCGCTTTCTGATTGGCGTTGTCATGGCCCCGGTCGGCCAGCCCCTGTTTCGTTGGCAACAAGCCAGCGACAATCTGCACGCGGACCATCTGCGTTATGTCGAGCAATGGGTGGAGCGTTACTCGGCTATCGTCACTCCTTTGTTTACAGGCTGCCAGCTGCAGTTTCTGGCCCCTAATGCCTACTACGTCAATAATCGCGAATCCGATCGGGAAATTCGCCCCTTGGCGCTCAAAGCGGGGGTGACCTGGCTGCAAACCGCAGTCAAGCTCTCGCCCGATCATTTACGCGCGGTGATCGTGGCCTGCGGGGATGAACAGGTCGAAGAATACCGGGTAGGCTTTAGCACCCTTTCCTCGCCCACCGTCATTTATGGCTGTATCTGGCCTGTTCTAAGCCAGGAAGAGGCGGATTCCTCGTTCCACAACGAGGACCACATCGATATTCCGGATGTGATTGCAGCGCTGCTGAGCACCTTGGGCCTGGTCCAGATCCAGCGTTTGCCCGGCCTGCACTCCACCGAGACCTGCGACGATTGCAACGCCCCCTTCTTCCCGGATATCAATGGCGAGATGCAACACCCGGAACTGCCGGACGAAATCGACCTGGACCCCGTACAGCTGCACTAAATTGAACACTGCTCCTGTTTCTCAGCCTGTATCCATAGACCTGTTTTGCCGTGTTATCGACAATCTGGGGGATATAGGCGTGTGCTGGCGGCTGGCCCGTCAGCTGGCTGCCAGCCCCGATGTCGCTCAGCTGCGCCTGTGGGTGGATGATCTGCACAGCTTCAGCCGCATTCAGTCCGAAATCCAAAGCGGTCTGCAAAGCCAGCAGCTGCAAGGTGTAGATATAGAACACTGGCACGATGCGCGCCAGGACTACCCTGCGCCACATCCCTTTGTGATCGAAGCCTTTGCCTGCGAGCCGCCCGACGCCATGACAAGGCAACTGACGGCAGACAGCCATCTATGGATCAATCTGGATTACCTGAGCGCAGAACCCTGGGTGCAAGGCTGTCACGGTCTGCCCTCCCCGCAAGCAAACGGGGCCAACAAGTATTTCTTTTTCCCCGGATTTGTCCCGCAAACAGGGGGCCTGCTGCGTGAAAGCGATCTTCTGGCCCGCCGCGATGCCTTTCAACAAGACGATGCCGCCTACCAGGCCATGCTGAACCGTCTGGGCGTGGCGCAGGAACACATTCAAGCCTTGCTCCAGGGCGAGATGCAGCAAATGTTCCTGTTCTGCTATCCCGATGCACCCGTGCTGGCCCTGCCCGAGGTGCTATCCACGCGACAGCAGAAAACCTTGCTGCTGGTGCCCGAGTCGGTTGCCCAACGCATCCCGGATCTGGAGCAAGGCCACTTGCTGGTACAGCGTATCCCTGCTGTGAACCAGGCCGACTTTGATGCCTTGCTCTGGCGCAGCGCACTGAATATCGTACGCGGCGAGGACTCGCTGGTGCGCGCCATCTGGGCCGGTCAGCCCATGCTGTGGCAGCCCTACGTGCAGGAAGAACAGGCCCATCTGGACAAGCTTCAAGCCTGGCTGGATACCGGCACTCTACCCGAACCGGTTCAAGCCCTGCATCTGGCCTGGAGCAGCGCAGATCAGTCCGGTGCTGCCGCTGCCTTGAGCCGCTGTCTGGAACCTGAGGTGTTGCGTCTATGGCACCAAGAAGCCCGCGCATATAGTGCAAAACTGGCTGAACAAGCCGATTTGGCCAGCAGTTTGCTGAGTTTTTACACCCAAGTCGCCCGAAAACGCTAAAATAACCGATTACCTCTTAAAAGCTCCCTGACACTGCGTTTGGCGGAGCCTGTCCCATTCGGAGTTTTTTTAATGAAAACCGCACAAGAACTGCGCGTTGGTAACGTCGCTATGGTCAATGGCGACCCTCTGGTCGTTCAGAAAACGGAATACAACAAATCCGGTCGCAACTCCGCCGTTGTCAAACTGAAGTTCAAGAACTTGCTGACCGGCTCGAACAGCGAAGCCGTGCACAAAGCCGACGAAAAATTTGAAGTTGTTCAGCTGGAAAAGCGCGAATGCACGTACTCCTACTTCGCTGACCCCATGTACGTCTTCATGGACGAAGAGTACAACCAGTACGAAATCGAAGCCGAAAGCATGGGCGACGCCCTGGACTACCTGGAAGAAAACATGTCCGTTGAGGCCGTTTTCTACGAAGGCCGTGCCATCTCGGTTGAGCTGCCCACCATCATCGTGCGCGAAATCACCTACACCGAACCTGCCGTGAAAGGCGATACCTCCGGTAAAGTGCTGAAACCCGCCAAGATCAACACAGGCACCGAAATCAGCGTGCCTTTGTTCTGCAACATCGGTGACAAGATCGAAATCGACACCCGCACTGGCGAGTACCGCAGCCGCGTGATGTAAGAAAGACGTCGTGCCGCCCAGTGCGGTACGCGCAAAAAAAGGGGCTGTTTTTACAGCCCCTTTTTCCTGTCTGTCACCATGGGTGCTCGAGACGATTTGGCGTCCGATCCATAGCAGAAGCAGCGCTCTGGCCACCCCTGCACGACCCGCTCTTATCGCTTCCCAAACGCCTCCTCAAAAATTCCCATAATGGTCTTCTTGTCCGTCTGAATCGGGTTAGTCGCACCACACACATCCTTGAGCGCGTTATCTGCCAGAACCGGGAAATCTTCCCGCTTCACACCCAGCTCTTCCAACGACTTCGGAATCCCCACCATATCCGCCAGCTTTTTAATCGCGGCGATGACATCCAGCCCTTTCAGATCTGCATTGTTATCCGACAGCAGCTTGCCGATTTCATTGAGGCGCTCTCCGGCCACCTGCATATTGAAAGCCTGCACATGCGGCAACAACAGGGCATTACAGACACCATGCGGCAGGTCGTAGAAACCGCCTAGCTGGTGCGCCATGGCATGCACATAGCCCAGTGAGGCGTTATTGAATGCCATCCCTGCCAGGAACTGCGCGTACGCCATTTGTTCGCGGGCTTTCTTGTTATGGGGTTCACGCACGGCAACAGGTAGATACTTGGCAACCAGCTCGACCACCTTCACCGCGCAGGCGTCCGTAATCGGGGTGGCGATGGTGGAGACATAGGCTTCGACGGCGTGGGTCAAGGCATCCATGCCGGTGGCAGCGGTCAGCGATGCCGGCATGCCCTCCATCAGGTCTGAGTCGTTCACTGACAGGAAGGGAGTGATGTGGCGGTCGATGATCGCCATTTTTACGTGACGGGTTTCGTCGGTGATGATGGTAAAGCGTGTCATTTCCGACGCCGTGCCGGCGGTCGTATTGATAGCCAGCAGTGGTAGTTGCGGCTTGGCAGATTTATCGACGCCTTCGTAGTCGGCAATCTTGCCGCCATTGCTGGCGACCAGCGCCACACCTTTAGCACAGTCGTGCGAAGAACCGCCCCCCAGGGAGACGATCAGGTCAGCGCCCTGCACCTTCAAGGCCTCCAGGCCCGCATTGACATTAGCGACCGTAGGATTGGGCTGTACCTGATCAAAGATCGCAGTATGGATACCTTGTGCAATCAGCTTGTCCGCCACCATCTTGGCCATGCCTAGCTTGGCCAGATCGGCGTCAGTGATAATCAGCGCCTTTTTAAAGCCCATCTTCCCGACAATCGGCATGGCTTGATCCAGGGCACCAGGACCCAGAATATTGTGCGAGGGGATAAAGAATTCCGAAACGGTCATTGTGCGTATTCCTTATGGATGAACGAAGAAATCCCTTGCCGCTTTCAGTGCAGACACATCAAAAGCGCGCAAGAAGGGCATCCCCCCATATTGCATGGGGGGAGGTTTGGACACACTACGAATAGATCAATAAATCAGAAGAAACCCAGGGCGTTCGGGCTGTAGCTGACCAGCAGGCACTTGGTTTGCTGGTAGTTGTTGAGGGCCATCTTGTGCGTTTCTCGACCAATGCCGGATTGTTTGTAGCCACCAAAAGCCGCATGGGCCGGATACAGGTGATAGCAGTTGGTCCACACGCGACCCGCCTCAATGCCACGGCCTACACGATAGGCACGTGAGCCGTCGCGGCTCCAGACGCCCGCTCCCAGACCAAACTCGGTGTCATTGGCAATGGCGATGGCTTCTTCCTCGTCCTTGAAGGTGGTCACAGCGGCCACCGGTCCGAAGATTTCTTCCTGGAAGGTACGCATGTTGTTTTTGCCCAGCAGCATGGTGGGGCTGATATAAAAACCGTCGTCCAGGCCCTGACCCAAACGATTGCGTTCCCCGCCGATCAGGCGTTGCGCGCCCTCTTCGCGGCCCAGATCAATGTAACCGAGGATGCGCTCCATTTGCTTCTCCGACACCTGGGCGCCGACCATCGTTCCAGCATGCAACGGATTGCCTGCCTGAATGCGTTTGACGCGTTCTACAGCGCGCTCAATGAATCGCTCATAAATGGATTCCTGAATCAGAATACGCGATGGGCAGGTGCAAATCTCGCCCTGGTTCAAGGCAAACATGCTCAGGCCTTCCAGAGCCTTATCCAGGAAAGCATCATCGCTTTGCATCACATCTTCAAAGAAGATGTTGGGGCTCTTGCCGCCCAGCTCGACCGTAGCGGGAATCAGGCGATCGGCAGCAGCGTGCAGGATTTCTCGGCCAACGGGTGTGGAGCCGGTGAAGGCGATTTTGGCGATGCGCTTGGAGTTGGCCAAGGCATGGCCTGCTTCTTTACCGTAGCCGGTGACCACGTTGAGCACGCCGGCAGGCAGAAGGTCACCGATGATTTCCATCAGCAACAAGATGGAAGCAGGTGTTTGCTCGGCAGGCTTGAGCACGATGGGACAACCAGCCGCCAAGGCGGGCGCCAACTTCCAGGCCGCCATCAGCAAGGGGAAGTTCCAGGGGATGATCTGCCCGACCACACCGATTGGCTCGTGGAAGTGATAGGCGACCGTGGTGCTGTCCACGTCCGAGATGCTGCCTTCCTGGGCACGCAGGCAACCGGCAAAGTAACGGAAGTGATCGACGGCCAGGGGCAAGTCAGCAGCGCGGGTTTCACGAATGGGTTTGCCATTGTCGATGGTTTCTGCCACCGCCAGACGCTCCAGATTTTGCTCGATACGGTCGGCAATGCGCAGCAAAACGGCAGAGCGCTCGGCAGGCGCCGTGTTCGCCCACTGATGGCGCACCTTGTGAGCGGCATCCAGCGCCAGTTCGATGTCCGCCGCACCGGAACGGGCCACCTGGCAAAAGACCTGCCCGGTCACGGGCGAGACATTATCGAAATATTCGCCCTCGACAGGCGGTACCCAACGGCCACCGATGTAGTTGTCATAGCGGGATTTGAACGGGAATTCCAGATCCAGGCCCATGGATTTGAGATCGGACAGATTCATGATGTCTCCTTTATTAGTTAGTGTGGTGTCACCGAAGGCGCACCGTAGAAAAAGGCAAGGTTCTCCTTTGTCTTGTTTTTACTAAAGCAAATAGCGTGCCAAGCTAATTAGCGATTGTCCCGACTCGCTCCTGGGCCTGCCCCCCTCCATAATGGAACGACCTCCAGTCGCAGGCTGCGACACCGACTGTCGCAAAACGCGAACACTGTCGCAGACTGCAACACCCCCCCTCGGAGCACCTTCATGACTTTTCGACACACGTTTTGCCCGCAGACCAACGAAACCATGTGGCGACAGTCCTGGGAGCGCTGTCAGACCATGCAGTCCGAGTTAAGCGCAGAACCGCGGGACATGAGCCAAGGCGCACTGCGACAGTTGCTGGAACAGCAGCATCACCTGTTGCATCACTCTGCCGCCGCCGTACAGGATCTGGCCGCACTGGTACGCCCACATCGCAGTCTGGTCTTGCTGTGTGATGCGCAAGGCACCGTGCTGCAGCAAGCCGGTGACCCGAACTTCCTGCGACGGGCCGAACAGGTTGCCTTGCGGGCTGGAGTCAGCTGGGCAGAAAATCATCGGGGCACCAATGCCATTGGCACCGCTTTGTTTTGCGCACAACCCATCAAGATTCACGGCAGCCAGCACTATCTGCCTGACAACCGGATTTTGAGTTGCCATGCTGCGCCGATCTACGATCCTTACGGGCAGATTATCGGCGTGCTCGATATTTCCGGGCCGGCGGAGCTGGAGCATCACTATGCGCTGGATCTGGCCCAGCTCTACGCCCGCCAGATCAACCGGCAGATGCTGGAGTCACTTTGCTCACCTGCCCGTCGTCTGCTACATCTGCATACCGACCCCGGACTGCTCAATAGCGCGTTTAGCGGACGGCTGGTTCTGGAGGACGACATTATTGTGGCCGCTGATGAGCTTGCCGCCCGTATGTTGCGTCAGCACTGGCAGGAACTGCCGGGGCAGGATCTGCAGTCCGTGCTGGAACGAGCGAAAAACACCAGCGAGGCGCTCACCCTGCATCTGAGCTCTACCACCAAACCCGCTCCGCCAGCCCGCCCCGTCCCCACTCAGGCTGAAACAGCGGAAACCCAGCCCCTGTCCCCGCAACAGGAGCAGGCGTTGGCGCCTGCCTTGCGAGCCATGCAAATGGGTTTGTCCATCCTGCTGAGCGGCCCCAGCGGTTCCGGTAAAGAGCGGATGGCTCGTGAGCTGCACCGTCGCCATCCCTCACGCGGCGGCCCTTTTGTGGCGATCAACTGTGCTGCCCTGCCCGAAACCCTGATTGAGGCCGAACTATTTGGCTATGAGGCCGGGGCGTTTACCGGCGCCCGCCGTCAGGGCTACGCCGGTAAACTGCGTCAGGCGCATGGCGGGGTGCTGTTTCTGGATGAAATTGGCGATATGCCTGTGGGTTTGCAAAGTCGTTTGCTACGTGTGTTGCAAGAACGTGAAGTGCAAGCCTTGGGATCGGAGCGTACTCACCGTTTGGACTTCCAGTTGATCAGTGCCAGTCACCAGCCCCTGGAAAAACTGGTGCGCGAGGGGCGTTTTCGCGCGGACCTGTATTTCCGGCTGCAGGATTACATTTGCACCGTCCCCAGCCTGAAAGAGCGTCCCGACCTGGGCGACTATATTTCCAGGGAGCTGGTCGCCCTGTCACACGGTCAAGTGGCACCGCAACTGCACCCCGATGCCTTGAAAAAGCTGCAGGACTACGATTGGCCGGGCAATTATCGCCAGTTGCGATCGGTGCTGCTGCAAATCATGGTGCAAGACTATCCGGGGCGTGTCTGGCGGATACAAGACCTGCCTGCTTTGCCGTGCCTGAATGCGGAATCGCCCGCCCCCCAGGAACCGGCATTTGCCGCAACAGCAGACCGCAGCAGAAGCAGAGCCACTGCCCAGTCTGCGGCTCCCACACCAAAAACACTACGAGAGCAGGAGTACGCCGCCGTTCAGCAGGCCTTAAAACAGCATCAGGGAAATATATCGAAGGCGGCACGCGCCTTGGGTCTGCATCGCAGCACCCTGCACCGCCGTTTGAAAATGATGTCATCCTTCTTTACTGCAGACGATCATCGTCCAGAAAGTCCGGAATCGGCATGGCAATAATGCCATCGTCAGCCAAGTCCTGGTATTCCTGCACCGTGGCCTGACCGCGTATGGCACGCGGTTCGATATCGCCCTCATGCATGCGGCGCGCCTCCCGCGCAAACTGGGTGCCCACATTGTCCGACTTGCGGATTACCGAGCGCAATTCCTGCAAGATCTGGCCCTGAATCGCCCGCATTTGTTCTTCAGTGGGCATGGCCGACGGCAAGGGTGCGGGAACCGGCGCACTGGCGCTTTCCTGGGCCCCGACATTGATACGAGGAGCCGACAGCTTACGTTTGACCTCGTGGCTATCACAGACGGGACAGCACAGCAGGCCACGACCGAGCTGCTCATCGTAACTTTCGCGTGAGCTAAACCAACCCTCGAACACATGGCCGTGTTCGCACTCAAGATCAAAAACCTTCAAACTCATGATGTGTGTATCAATGGGCGGACAGACCGCCATATTGTGACATAGAAGTGCAGACTGATTGATACCGATCCCGCACAGAATAGCGCTTAACGGGGAACGGCGGCCAATAAGCGCTGAGTCAACGCTTGCTGGGGATGGAACAACACCTGCTGCGCGCTGCCCTGTTCCACAATATGTCCTTTGGCCATGATAGCAATGCGGTCGGCCAAATACTCCACGACCCCGAAATTATGGGTGATGAACAAGTACGCCAGGCCCAGCTCCAGCTGCAACTCTCGCATCAAGTCCAGAATCTGCGCCTGCACAGACACATCCAGGGCCGAGGTCGGTTCATCGCAAATCAGAACTGCGGGCTCCACCGCCAAGGCCCGCGCAATCGCGATGCGCTGGCGTTGGCCGCCGGAAAACTCATGCGCGTAACGCTCCAGGGCATTCTTGGGCAGACCTACCTGATCCACTAACGTTTCAATGCGTTGACGACGCGCCTTGGCGTCCAGGTCGGGACGCAAAGCAGTCAGGCCCTCCAAAAGAATATCGCCCACCATCATGCGTGGGTCCAGAGAGCCATAGGGGTCCTGAAAGATAATCTGCAAGCGCGAGCGCAACTGTCGCAACGCCTTGCCTTTCACTCGCAGTACGTCTTGCTCCTGCAGATAGACTTGACCACTGATCTGGGCCTGCCGATCCAGCAAACGCATCAAGGTACGCGCCACAGTGCTCTTGCCGCAGCCCGATTCGCCCACCAGAGCCAGCGTCTCACCCTTGTGCAGTTGCAGGCTCAGGCCCTTGACCACAGGAATGGAAGGCGAGCGTCGCCACCAGGAACCGGCTTGTTTGTACGACACAGACAGGTCCTGAATGTCCAGGACCCGCTCTTTGTCACCTTTATGGGTAGCGACGGCTTCAATCGGCGCCGCCGCACGAGACAAGGGCCGACCACGCTTTTCAAATGTGGGGATGGCGCCCAGCAACTCTCGGGCGTAAGGGTGAGTCGGGCGCAGAAAGAACTGGCTGGCCAGGCCTGACTCCACAATTTGCCCATGCCGCATCAAGGCCACATAATCGGCATACTGTTTCACCAGCAGCAAGTCGTGGGTGATCAGCAAGATGGCCAGTCCCATCTCTTTCTGTATATCCGCCAGCAGCTGCAAAATCTGCGCCTGAACCGTCACATCCAATGCAGTGGTCGGCTCATCGGCCACCAGCAAATCGGGTTCTGCCGCCAGGGCAATCGCAATCATGATGCGCTGTTTTTGCCCGCCGGAGAACTGGAACGGAAAGTCGTCGTAACGCTGGGCTGCAGCGGGGATGCCGACGCGCTCCAGCCACTTGATGGCACTTGCCCGCTCCTGCCCGGCGGGCACCACTGCATGACGTCGGATGACTTCGCTGATCTGACGGCCAATGGACATGACCGGATTCAAACTGGTGGATGGCTCTTGAAAGATCACGCTGACGCGCTTGCCACGTACATCCTGCATGCGTTGCTCGGGCAAAAGCGGCAGCTCCAGTCCGTCCAGCGCAATTTGCCCGGACTGCATCCAGGCCGCTTCTGGCAAAAGACGCAGAATCGCCATGGCAGTCATGCTCTTGCCGCAGCCCGACTCGCCCACCAAGGCAAAGGTTTCGCCCCGCTGAACGGCCAACGACAAATTGCGCACCACACTTTGCACACCGGCATCGGACTGCACGCGCAGCTCCAGATCTTCAATCCTGAGTACGGCAGGAGCGTCAGAAGACTTCCCGGTCGCGAGGTTTTCAGTCTGACTCATGCCTTGGCTCCCCCTGCTGGGCGCACCCGCAACGTCTTGAAACGACGGGTCCGAGGGTCAAAAGCCGTTTGCACCGCATCGGCAAAAATATTCGCGGACAGAACCAGCCCCAGCATCATCACAAAGGCCCCAGCCAGACCCCACCAGATAATCGGATCGCGGGACAACTCGCTACGGGCAGCATCAATCATGCGGCCAAAGGACGGCATGCTGGGGTCCACGCCAATACCCAGATAGGACAGCACGGCCTCATACAGCACCAGACCGGAGAACTCCAGAATCAAGGTAATGAGCACAATATGCATGACGTTGGGCAAGAGGTGGCGGAACATGATGCGAAAGTGACCGACACCGAACGCCTGGGCCGCCTGAACATAATCCAGCTCACGCAGTTTCAACACCTCGGCACGCAGCAAGCGGCAAAGACCGGCCCAGCCTGTCAGCCCCAGAATCAGACAGAGCATGAACAAACGCAAATCCGCGCGGGCCGCCACGGTGTCAAAGCTCTCGGGATGGGTGTCGATATAGACCTGCATCATCAGCACGCAGGCGGCAATCAACAGCACCCCCGGTATGGACGTCAAGGTGGTGTAAATATATTGAATGACATCGTCCACCCAGCCCCGGAAGTAACCGGCCGCCAAGCCCAGAATAATGGCCGGCGGCAACATGGCAAAGGTGGTCAGGGTACCAATCACCAATGCAGTGCGCACACTTTTCAGGGCTTGCCAGATAATGTCATTGCCCGTGCGGTCCGTGCCCAGCACATAATAGTTTGTGCTCAGACTCCAGACCAGACAAAGCACGATGACCAGCAGACAGGCACTGAACCAGATCAACCGCCAGTTAACCAGACCCTGACCCTGCCACCAGTAACGCCAGGCAGCGCCCCAACCCGTCGCCATGGACTGCCTGCGCCCCCATACGGTCAACAAAACGGCCAGCAGCACACAGCCCAGCGCCCCCCACGCCAAACCTGTTGCCCCCAGCTGGAGCATATCGCGCCGGTGCTCGGCGGGCGTGTCCACCCCCACTCCAGCATTGACCAGCCGCGGAAAATCCCGCACGGGTTTGCCGTCAATCAGCATGCTCTCCTTGGTCAGCTGGAAGCGAGCCAAAGGAGCGGAATAGGTTTTCTCCACCTTTGCCAAACCGGCTTTGTTAAGGATATCGTCCAGCGCCGAGCGCGCGACAGGCGCGTAGCTAGGTGCACTGACTTCCTGTCCGGGGGCGGCAGGCAACAGTGGCCGATAGTGAATCGAGTCCAGCAAACCCACCAGCAGGAAAAAAACGAGGAAAACCGCGGCACACATGGCCGAGGGCGTACGGGCCACACTGGCCCAGGCCGACCGCAAAGCCGGGCGTTTGAACACTCGCCAGGTATAGACTGCCATCGCCAGGAACAGCGCCAGCACAAAGGTATCGGTCCAGAGAAAGACGAACTGTGGCATGGCGGGCTCAACTGAAACGAATGCGGGGGTCAACCAGGGTGTAGGAGATATCAGCCAGAATCAAACCGGCGATATACAGCATCGATCCTAAAAACACCATGGCACGCACAATGGAGAAGTCCTGGGCATTGATGGCATCAATGGTGAAGCTGCCCAGACCCGGAATACCAAAAAAAGACTCGGAAATCAGACTGCCCATGAACAGCAAGGGCAAGGCAGAGACCGTGCCCGTCAGGATAGGCAACAGTGCGTTGGGCAAAACGTGACGAAACAGAACCGTCGAGTCAGTCAAACCCTTGGAACGTGCCGTACGCACATAATCGCGGCTGGCCTCTTCCAAAAACAGACTGCGGTAAAAGCGCGACTCCGCCCCGACGCGCGACAAAATGCCCACCAGCACCGGCAAGACCAGAAAGCGCCAGTTATCCAATCCATCCACCCAGCCGGAAAATGGCACCCAGCGCAATACGCGTGCAAACAACCACTGCCCGGCAATAATGTAGAACAGGCCCGAAATGGACATCAACACCACGCATAGCACGACGGCAGAAAAGTCCAGCCGGGACCCACGAAAAAACACCATCAGCAAGGCGATGCTGATGCACACCCACAAACCCAGAAAGAAGGTGGGTAGGGCCAGCGCCAGACTGGGCCCCATGCGCTGCTTGATCTGATAGGCAATATCCTGCCCCTGATCGGACAGACCAAAATCCAGACGCAGCAAGGGAACAGATCGCTCATAAAAGATGGTGTCGGTAAAAGCCTGGGCCCCCTGGGCCTGCGCGTTATAGAACAGGGGCTTGTCATAGCCGCGCTCAGCTTTCCAGTTATCAATGGCCGTCTGGCTGACACGCTGCCCGCCGATGGATAAACGCGCCATGTCGTCGGGCGTGTTGACGGCAAAAAACAGCACAAAGGTCAGCAGGTTGACCCCGATCAGAATCAGTACGCCATACAGAATGCGCCGCACGATGTAGGAAAACATCAATCTTTCTCCTGACGCAAAGCCACATGGCGGCGTCGCGCCCGCGCCTGCGAACGCACCGCCCATACGAGCACCACCAGCAGCACACCCAGCGGGATGGCGGGCCACCATACAGGCGGATTCCACCAATCGATACGCTCAACACGCTGTTGTGGGTCGATACGGTAATACTGCAGACTGTCGCGCACCATCAAGGACGGCTTGGCATTGCGCACCCAGCTTTGATAGGCGCCACCCGCATTGGGGACGTAGCCAAACATCCAGGGGGCGTCGTGCTGCACCAGACGAATCATCTCCTGCACCACGGCGTCCTTTTCCGGGCCATCATTCAAAAAACGCATCTGTTCATACAGGCGGTCGAACTCGGCACTTTGATAATTGGCGGCATTCTCGCCCCCAAAATCCTTCTTGGCCTGAGGTCCGTACAGCAAGGTAAAGAAATTCTCCGCATCCGGGTAATCTGCAACCCAGCCCCAGAGGAACATCTGGGCGGCGCCGCGCTTCATCTTGTCCTGAAAGCGGTTGTAATCCGTGGCGCGTACCTCCAGCTGCAAGCCCACCTGAGCCAGCTGGCGGCGCATCCAATCCACCGTGGCGTCCGAGCCCATGCCCGCCATGGAGTCGTAATACAGAATCAAGGGCTTGCCCGTGCGGCTGTCGCGTCCGTCAGGATAACCGGCCTGCCGCAACAGCTCGCGCGCCTCATCCAGACTGCGTCGCTTCACCACGCCGTCATCCTTGGTGTAGACATAGGGGTTGGCGCCTTGCGGCAAAGGCTGATAGCCCGGAACCCCAGGCGGCAAGGGGCCATGTCCAGCCTGCCCTTGGTCATTCATGAAGATCGATACGTACTGCTCCCAGTCGAACACCATGCTGATGGCCAGACGCAGCTTGCGGTTTCTCTCGAACTGCTCCGGCGTATCGCCCTGCCCGACCACCGGGTCGTGCCAGTTAAAACCCATGTAAAACAATTGTGCTTCGGGGGCCGTTCGCAGTTGCAGGCCGCGCTCCTGATACAAATTGGCTTTCTCGACCGAGTCCTGAGCGGCAACCGTCATGGCTACCCCGTACTCACCCCGCTCCACTTGCGGAATGTCGTAATAGCCCTGCAGAAACTTGCCCATCAGGGGCACACCCTCTTTCTCCAGAGAAAACACCACCTTGTCCAGAAAAGGCATGGACTTGCCGCAATCGTCCAGCAGCCCGGCCGCCTGATCGCCCGGCTCACCGACACAAGGGTAGGGTTCGCCCCGGTAATTCGGGTTGCGGCTCAGAACATGACGACGATTGGTCAAGGACTCGGTCAACATGAAGGGCCCCGTACCCACGGGCCAACTGTCCAGCGTCAGATTGTGCTGCGCCATGCCTGGCTGGCTATAAAAACGCTCGGCCTCCCAGGCCATCGGGGCCGTAAATGTCATGGCCAACCAGTATTTGAACTGCGGATACTTGCCATTGACCTCGATGCGCAACGTGTGTTTGTCCAGCGCCCGTACTCCTGACAGCGTATAAGGTCGCAAATCCAGCCATTGCGGGCGCGGCTCCTGTTTGTCGACACGGGCCAGCTCCTGGCTAAACTCCTTAAAGCCCCGGATATGCTCGGCCATCACGCCCAAAACGGGCGAGGCCAGCCGCGGGCTGGCCAAACGCTTGAAGGCATAGACGTAATCGTGAGCAGTCAGCTCGCGCGAACCCGTATGGTCAAAGTCAGCAATACTGTACGCCCCGCTCAGGTCCGGAGCCCGCATGGGGTAGTAGCGATAGTCACCCTGCTCATCCAGCGCAAACGCCGGATGAGGCTGGAAAGCAATGCCTTTCTTAATGGGAATGTCGTAACGGCTGATAGCCACCTGCTCCCCCGGCGCATCTGCAGGCAGTTGATTACCCTGTGCGTCCAGGTAGACCGGTTCTACCAACGCTTGCGCCACTTTAGGTATCAGGCGGTAGGGACGGTCCAGATAGTGATAGCCGTACAGGGGCTCGTAAATGGAATAGGTAAACGGCGTCTCGTCCCCGGAATAGGACAAAGCAGGGTCCAGATGATTAGGCGAGCGGGTCGTAAACGCACTGTACAGCGTGTTCTGGGCTGCACTGCCTTCGTGATAAGGACTATTGACCGGCTTGGAGCAGGCCGCCAAGGCGACGCATATCACGGCCAGCCCAATCTGACGCAGAGAACTTAGCATTGCCCTTGCTGCCAACAGTCATAGCGCCATTTCCATGGCGGAACAGGATTGGGTTCAGACCAGATGCCGACACGGGCCTGCTGGGCTTCACGCTCCAACTCTGCGATACGTGGATCACGCAAAAAACGGCCGCCTTTTTCACGATTGGCCATGGCCATTCCCGCCCGTACCAGTTTCTGGTTAGCCGTTTCCCCCCCTGCCAGCGGTACATCACAAACGGCACGACCGTGACGGTCCCGTTCATGGCATGACAAGGTCAGATGTTGACCGGAGACCAGATCCGACAGAAAACGCCGCGAGGCCTCGGCAAAAGGCTGGCCAGGACGACGGCTGTCCTTGGTCGTCTCGGGCGCATCAATACTGGCCAGACGCACTCGCTCCTGCTTTCTGTTGCCAGACAGAATCGTCAGTGTATCTCCATCGGCCACGCGCACCACTCGTCCAGTCAGCTCAAACCCTTGCGCCTGAACCGGCCCGGTCCATGCCGTCATCAAGGCGGTCAGGCCTGCGCAAACAGCGGCTCGCCGCGTCAAAGAAGAAAAGCCGGACAGCGGAAACACGATCATGATACGGACAACACTCCAGGCGGATTGCAGAAACCAAGCCAACAAATTATAGATACTGCGCACCGCCTGTCCAGAGCATTGTCCCTAGGCGGCCCGCCTGCATCGGGCTCCCTACCGACGAGGCCAGGCACGCTGCAAATACCAGGAGGCCTGCTCGACGCCCTCCAGGCCGAACACGGTTGCAGGGTCCTGTTGTACTCGATGAGCCACAAACAGATCCGCCACAGCATCGGGGGCCACCTGCCGCATCAGGCAGGCCTGATACAAAACAGCCAACTTCTGCACCCAGACACGGCCCCCAGCCTGAGAAACCGTATTCAATAAATCCTGGGCCGCCTGCCTCAGTTCCGCGTCATCCCCCGTACGGACATGCAAATCGGCCTGCAAGGCCTCCCCTACGCCCTCCTGACTCAAGGCGCGCTGCACATCCAGGCACATCACATTACCAGAGCCTTCCCAAATCGAATTGACAGGGGCTTCCCGTAGCAGGCGCGGCATCGGTCCTTCCTCGATATAGCCGTTGCCCCCCCAGGTTTCCATGGCTTCGGCACACAGAGCGATAGCCCGACGGCACACCCAGAACTTGGCCGCTGGAGCCAGGACACGCAGTACCGCCTGCGACACTGGGTCATCGATCCGCTCCTGCAAGTCCACCAGAAACAAGGCCAGATGAGTGGCAGCTTCGCTTTCCAGACTCATATCCAGCAAAACGGCCTGCATCAGGGGCTGATCGATTAATGCTTTGCCAAAAGAGCGTCGATGCTGACAATAATGCAAAGACTGCACCAAGGCCTGCCGCATCAGGGCGGCGCTGCCCAACACGCAATCAATACGGGTACGGGCCGCCATTGCCGCCAGCAAGGCAATGCCTCGACCTGCCTGACCCACCCGCCAGGCCAGCGCGCCGTCAAGATCAATCTCCGCACTGGCGTTGGAACGATTGCCCAGCTTGTCCTTGAGCCGGCGTATATAGCGCCGGTTCAGCCCATATTCGGTATAGCGCGGCATCAGGAAGCAGGAAAACTGCTCGTGCTCACGAGCCAGCACCAGATGTCCGTCCGCCTGTGGCACGGAAAAAAACCATTTGTGCCCGTACAGACGAAATGCCTGGGAGTCGGGGTGCGCCTCGGTGATGCAGGTGCGCAGATCAGAGCCGCCCTGCATTTCCGTCATCCCCATGCCCACAAGCACACTGCTTTTTTGCATGAACCATTGCGCCGAGGGATCATAATGATTAAGGCGCAACCTGGCGGCCCAGTCCTGAAACGGTTCAGTCTGCAACAAAGGGGCGGCCGCCCGCGTCATGGTCAAAGGACACAAGGTACCCGCCTCGATCTGACCCTGCATGTAAAAACCCATCGCACGCTGCAGATGGTGTCCGGCCCGAGCCTCAGACGGCCAGATGTGCAGTCCCTGCTCCATACCCAGTTGCATCAGATGATGCCAGGCAGGATGAAAGTCCACCTGGTCCACGCGCTGGCCCTGGGCGGACCAGCCACGCCATTGCGGTGGCTGACGGTTGGCCAGGGCACCCTGCTCGCGCCAATGGGCGCAACCGAGCGTGCGCCCATATTCCGCCAGCGCCTGCCGGGCGTCCTCAGACGCCAGCATCGCTTGCCAATACTGTAGGGCCGGATCTTCGCCAAACAGATCATCATCCATCAAATCCGGCACTTGATTCTGTAACTGCTGCTCCAGACCCATCACGCCTCCTTGATACCGGCCCTCTCGCTCCCTGATTCAGACTAGAGCCATTTGGCCTTCTTGAATTTCCAGTACAAGAATCCGCAGACACTGCCCATCAAACCCAAGGCATAGGGATAACCCAGTGTCCACTCCAGTTCCGGCATGAGCTTGAAGTTCATGCCGTAAATCCCCGCAACTGCAGTCGGTACAGCCAGAATGGCCGCCCAGGCCGCCAGCTTTCGGGTGGTGTCGGTTTGCTGCATCTGTCCGATCATCAAACTGCCTTCAAAGGCAAAAGCCAGCGCTTGTCGCTGGCTATTGATGAACTCGGCCGTACGGGCAATACGGTCCGACACCTCGCCAAAATAAGCCCGGCTTTCCGCATCGACATACTCAAGTTCAATGCGTGACAAGCGGCGCGTCAGTTCGGCCAGGGGCGACACCGCCGTATGGACTCGCAGCAGATCACGCCGCAAACGATAAATCCGCCGCACATCATTTTCCTTGAAGCCGCGAATCAGAAATTGCTGCTCGATCGCCTCGACCGCCTTCTCAGTCTGCTCCAGGGAAGTCTGGTACTGATCCACAATCAGATCCAGCAGTTCTGAGGCGACAAAATCACTGCCCCGTGCCAGCAAGGCAGGGGTACTTTCCAGGCGGGCACGCAACTGCAGATAACTGCTGTTGGAACCTCGCCGCACCGTCAGCAACAGGCCGTGGGCGATCAGAATCTGCGTCGTGCCCAGCAAGGGACGCAAATCTTTCAGACCCAAGGTGACCGCCACCACAATCAGACAATTGCTAAACTCCAGCAGCTTGGGACGGCGATGGGGAGCGATCAGTTCCTCGACCGCATTGTCCGGCAGGCCCAGTTGAACCCCCAGTTCGCGCAAAATCGCCTCGCTGGGATCTTTCAAGCCAATCCAGATAAAGCCATCCTTCAGGGGATCGTGGGCAGGCAAATGATGAATATCCAAAGCCAGGGCAGGCTGGCCAGACTGATAGCGATACGCGGCCACCACCATATCCTGCACATCAGGCGTGACCGGAGCTATTTCTTGCATGCTGCCTCCTTGCAGACAAAGCCAATTTTTTTGTTCGATAATAGCACTGGCCTGCCTACGCGCCGCGACGGTGGCCACTAGCAAGGATCAATATGAAATCACGAACCATTCTATGCCTGGGGGCCTTGATAATGGCGGTAGGCGTCGGTCTGGGCGCCTTTGGCGCCCACGCCCTGCGCGCCATGGTGGACGCCTCCGCCCTGGCGACCTGGCAAACGGCTGTCCTGTATCAATTGCTGCATGGACTGGGCCTGTTGCTGATCGCCGCCTTGGGTAACCGGCTTCATCCCGCCTGGCAATCTCGCAGCGCCGTCCTGATGCTGGTCGGCGTCCTGATCTTCAGTGGAAGCCTGTACATTCTGGTGCTGAGCGGTGTGAAGTGGCTGGGGGCCATTACCCCGATAGGCGGGGTTGCGATGATTCTGGCCTGGCTTTGTCTGGCTTTTGCCGCCGTGCGCGGCCAGGATGCCTGACCCGGGACACTGGCCTTCGTATAATGGGGCGCATAGTCTGCCTAACAGGAGCGCCCCGTGTCCGATCCCGCTTTGTCCTTACGCGAGTTTACCCGCCAACTTCCCAAGGCCGAACTGCACCTTCATATTGAAGGCACCCTGGAACCAGACTTGATCTTCAAGCTGGCCCAGCGCAACCAGATCACCTTGCCCTACCCCGACCAGGCCAGCCTGCAGGCTGCCTATCAGTTCACTGATCTGCAGTCCTTTCTGGATCTGTACTATGCCGGGGCCGGTGTCCTGATTCACGAACAGGACTTCTTTGACATGAGCTGGGCCTACTTTTTACGCGCCCAGGCCGATGGCATTGTCCACACCGAAATCATGTTTGACCCGCAGACACATACGGCCCGCGGCGTTGCCATGGAAACCGTATTCGCAGGCATTGCGCGGGCGGCACGCCAAGCCAGATCCGAACTGGGTATCAGCAGCTATCTGATCCTGAGCTTTCTGCGTCACCTCAGCGAGGCGGACGCCTTTGAGACCTTGAAAGCGGCCCTGCCCTTGCGCGAACAGTATGCAGATCTGTGGGTCGCCATTGGTCTGGACTCCTCAGAGAAAGGCAACCCACCCGCCAAATTCGAGAAAGCCTATGCTCATTGCCGTGAACTGGGCTTTCGCCTAGTTGCTCATGCCGGCGAGGAAGGCCCGGCCAGCTATGTGCGCGATGCGCTGCAGCTTCTGAACGTGGAACGCATCGACCATGGTGTGCGCAGCCAGGATGATCCGGCCTTGATGCAGTACCTGATCGATCACGCCATTCCCTTGACGGTCTGCCCTCTGTCCAACATCAAGCTCAAGGTGTTTGATAGTCTTGACCAACACAACCTGAAGCATTTGCTTGATCGCGGCTTGAATGTATGCGTGAACTCGGACGACCCGGCCTATTTCGGGGGCTACCTGCTGGATAACTATATGCAGACCGCCCAAGCCCTGGGCTTACAGGAAGCGGACTTGCGCACGCTGGCGGCCAATAGTCTGCGCGCCTCCTTTTTGCCCAAGGAAAAGCAGCAGTTCTGGTTGAACAAGCTGGAGTCTATTCCCGGCCATGGCTAAGCCTTCCCTGTATCTGCCGCGGGCGTTTTTTGCCCGCGACCCACGTTACGTCGCCCTGGAGTTGTTAGGCAAAACACTAGTGCTGAATGACGAACGCGGCCAACGCTGCGCCACCATTGTGGAAACCGAGGCCTATCTCGGCCCCCAGGACCAGGCCGCCCACAGCCGGCGAGGTATCACCGATCGCACCCGACTGATGTTTGGCCCGGCCGGCTATGCCTACATTTATCTGATCTACGGCCTGCATCACTGCATGAATATCGTCAGTGGCGTGGAAGGAGACGGCACGGCGGTGCTGCTGCGAGCCGCCCAATGGGCCTCTCCCCTGGAAGGGCCTTCCCTGTCCGGGCCGGGACGGCTGTGCAAAGGGCTGGATATCGACAAGGCCTATAACGGTGCCGATGCCTGCTCCCCCACCTTGCATCTGCTGGACGCTCCCGCTCTGGCGCCCGAGCAGATCCACATCGGCCCGCGCATCGGCGTGGACTATGCAGGCGACTGGGCCACGGCCCCGCTGCGCTACGCCATCGCACAGCACCCGCAGGTCTCGGTCAAACCGGGTAAAACCGCTGCAAAACGCAGCACAAAGGGCCTTAAACGCCCCGTCTAGAACAGGTATTATTAGTCCTTCAAGCTCTGAATGCTTCCCAGCTGCTTTAAAGGATTTCTCATGCGACTCTCCGTACTCCTTAGCGTCCTTCCCGCCGTTTTTCTGGTCGCCTGCACGGCCACGGGCAATAGCGCCCAAAGCGGTTCAAGTTCGTCGTTGCGCAACACCTCGGGGGGGCTGTGCGATGCCGACTCCCTGAGCCCGGCCGGACAAACAGCCAGCCAAAGCCAGATTGAACGTCTTGTCAAACAGGCCGGTGCCTCGCAAGCCCGCATTCTGGCTCCGGATCGTATGTACACCACCGACTACGACCCTACTCGCCTGAACATCCGGGTCGATGAGCAAAACCACATTTTGTCGGTCTACTGCGGCTAAGCCCCATGACTCACGAGCAAAGCCAACACCTGCTGAACACGCTGTTCGCGCCCTGGGTGCAAGCCTTGAAGCTGCGCGTGGAAAAGGTGCAGGAGGACGGCGTAGTGCTGCGCCTGCCCTTTTCAGAACAATTGACCCATGTCGCGGGGGTGGTGTGCGGTCAGGTTTATATGGCGGCAGCCGATACCGCGATGGTGCTGGCCATCAGCCAAAGCCTGGGCGAATTCCGTCCCATGACCACCGTTTCACTGAACACCAGTTTTGTGCGCCCGGTTGCCCAAGGCGATGTCCTGGTCCATGCCCAGGTTCTGAAACGAGGCAAGAGCATGGTCTTTGGCGACATCAAGCTGTTTGATGAACAGGACCGCCTGGCCGCCCACGCCACCACCACCTACGCCCTGTTGCCAGGTTGAGCGCGGCCGAGCAGACAACAAGACAGACTCTGACACAAAACAAATAGCCTGGCGGTTTGTCATAGCAGGGCAGGCCCGACTATCATCGTCATAGCATGCTCGCCCCCGGCCTTGTCCAGGGGCCGCTGCCCCGTCCGATTCCTTGTTGATCGCTTTTCTGGAGACATTCAAATGGCAAAAGTCCTGGTTCTCTATTACTCCGCCTACGGCCACATTGAGAAAATGGCCCAAGCGGTGGCTGAAGGTGCGCAAAGCGCTGGTGCGACGGTGGATATCAAACGTGTCCCCGAACTGGTCCCGGAAGCGGTGGCCCAGAAAGCGAATTTCAAGCTGGATCAGGCCGCTCCGGTTGCCTCGATTGCCGACCTGGAAAACTATGACGCCATTATTGTGGGCACCGGCACCCGATTTGGGCGTATCAGTTCACAAATGGCCAGTTTTCTGGACCAGGCCGGTGGCCTGTGGGCACGCGGCGCCCTCAATGGCAAGGTAGGTGGCGCCTTTACGTCCACTGCTACCCAGCACGGCGGGCAGGAGCTCACGCTGCTGTCCATTATTCACAACCTGATGCACTTTGGGATGATTGTGGTGGGCCTGCCCTATAGCTTTGCGGGTCAGACCCTGCTCGATGAGGTAACCGGCGGCAGCCCCTACGGAGCCTCTACCATTGCCGGTGGCGACGGATCGCGCCAACCAAGCCAGAACGAGCTGGACGGTGCCCGCTTCCAGGGCCGTCATATCGCTGAAATTGCCATCAAGCTGAAAGGCTAAAACGGAGGACAAGAATGGGCATGATGATTGAAGGGCAATGGCACAGCAAAGAGCCAGTCAGCCGTACTGAGTCCGATACATTTCAGCGTGCCCAGTCCACCTTCCGGGACTGGATTACGGCCGATGGCGGCCCCGGTCCCCAGGGACAGGCGGCACAGCCCGCTCAGGCCAACCGCTATCACCTGTATGTGTCGCTGGCCTGCCCTTGGGCGCATCGCACCTTGATCATGCGCGAACTGAAAGGACTGCACAAACTGATTTCCGTCTCAGTTGTGAATCCTGTCATGGACGATCAAGGCTGGACGTTTGAGCCGGCTGAAGGTGTGATCGCCGATCCAGTCATGGATGCCCAGTTCCTGCACCAGCTCTACGCCAAGGCTGATCCGAACTTTACCGGCCGCATTACGGTTCCCGTGCTGTGGGACAAGCATCGGGCCACGATCATCAACAATGAGTCCTCCGATATCATGCGTATTTTCAATAACGCATTCGATACCTTGGGGGCACGCAGTCTGGATATGGCTCCGCTCGACTTGCGTACCCAAATCGAGCAGATCAATGGCCATGTCTACGACGCGGTAAACAACGGCGTGTACAAAGCCGGCTTTGCCCGCTCACAGTCTGCCTACAACACTGCCGTGCATGCGCTGTTCCAGAGTCTGGACGGCTTGGAAACCCGACTGGCCCAACAGCGCTATCTGACTGGTACACGGCTCACTGAGGCCGACTGGCGTCTGTTCACTACCTTGATCCGCTTCGATCCGGTCTATGTCGGCCACTTCAAATGTAATCTGCGCCGTTTGATCGACTATCCGAATCTGTGGAACTACATGCTGGAGCTGTACCAGATGCCCGGCATCGCCGATACCGTCAATCTGGATCACATCAAAACCCATTACTACAGCAGTCACCGCCATTTGAACCCGACAGGCATTGTGCCCGCTGGCCCACTCATGGATCTGAACGGGCCCCACGGACGCGGCCATTTACCTGCCCAGCCAGGCCCCTTGCATATTGGTCTTCAGTAACCGGGGCGATCAAAAATATCAGGATTGAGCAAAATAGATCGGTCAACCTGATTAATGTCGGTGCGCCCGCAAAAAGCCATGGACACATCCAGTTCATTGGCCATCAATTTGAGCAAGCGAGCCACGCCGGGCTGACCGGCCGCTCCCAAAGCGTAGAGAAAAGCACGGCCAATCATCGCTCCCTGGGCGCCCAGGGCCCGTGCCCGCAACACATCCTGACCACTGCGAACTCCTCCGTCGACCAGCACCTCGATCTTGTCACCCACCGCCTTGCTGATAGCCGGCAGGCAGGAAATGGAAGAAGGCGCACCATCGAGCTGACGACCGCCGTGATTGGACACGATCAGCGCATCGGCGCCGCTGTCGACTGCATGGCGAGCATCGTCCGCATCCATAATGCCTTTGACAATCAGTTTGCCGCCCCAGGCATTTTTGATCCACTCGATATCTTTCCAGCTCAAGCTCGGGTCAAACTGCTCGGCGGTCCAGGTCGCCAAAGAACGCAAATCCGAAACGCCCTTGGCATGGCCGACAATATTGCCAAAACTGCGGCGATGGGTGCGCAACATGTTGCGACACCAATATGGTTTGGTCGCCAGATTGAGCAGATTGGGCACCGTCAGGCGCGGAGGCGTCGTCAAACCGTTTTTGATGTCTTTGTGACGCTGCCCCAGCACCTGCAAGTCCAGAGTCAGAACCAGCGCCGAGCAATGAGCTGCTTTGGCACGCGCAATCAGGTTTTCAATAAAACTGCGATCACGCATGACGTAGAGCTGAAACCAGAACGGACTACGGGTCGCCTGAGCCACATCCTCGAGCGAGCACACACTCATGGTGGACAGTGTGAAAGGAATACCAAAGTCCCGAGCAGCCAAAGCGGCCAGCATTTCGCCGTCGGCATGCTGCATACCCGTCAGGCCTGTGGGGGCAATAGCCACTGGCATGGCCACGTCCTGCCCCAACAGCGTCGTCCTTATACTGCGATGACCAATATCCACTGCCACACGCTGTCTGAATTTCAGCTTGTGAAAATCCTGCTCATTAGCCTGATACGTCCCTTGCGTCCAAGAGCCAGAGTCGGCGTAGTCATAAAACATCTTGGGCACGCGGCGTTTAGCCACCAGGCGGAAATCTTCAGTGCAGGTAATTTTCGACAGATCCATGACATTCAGCTCCAAAACAATGGCGTAATAATGCGACTTTGTTTCCCTGGGGGCAAGTCATCCCCGACTGGCTGGCTCTTGTTCCGCGTAGACGGGGTCACCCCCCAGAGATGGCTTAGGGCCCTCAGTCGAGCACACCAGTCCTGATAGACGGCTCACTGTTCCTGCTAAAGCACACTCCCCCAAGAGGCTGCTCAATGCCCCCTGACGCGCGAACTACTCGCGATACACGAACAAAACCTTTCTTAACGCAGCTCCCCCAGGGCTGACTGGCTCTTTGTTGAGCTGCGTTGCCTCTCCAGGCCGATCCGACGAGAAGCCACTGCGAGCCGTTTGGCCTCTCCAGCCATCTCATCGCCTTGAAACCAGCCCTTGCCAAGCACGTGCCCAACCGAAAAACGACTATTCATCGAAACTTTATCGAAAAAAAATTCGATATTGTGGTGACAAGTAAAAATAGCCGTGCTATAGTTCTACTTCTTTAGCGGCTGTAGCTCAGTTGGATAGAGTACTTGGCTACGAACCAAGGGGTCGTGGGTTCGAATCCTGCCAGCCGCGCCATATTCAAGAGTGTTCTATATAGAACAGTCTTCAAGACTTCAGTCTTGGCAAGTAAAGCCACAATGAATTTTCATTGTGGCTTTTTTGTTTCTGTCATCAATGACACACTGCGCACGCCCCTTACTCTCAGGTCCTGGCGCTTGCCTCGTATGCATTCTGCCGCTGCGAGCTGCTCGACTGAAAAGCGGACTCACGCCCTGCCTGCCATTCTTCACACTCCAATGCACTTTTCTGCCTGTCCGAAGCAAGTTCCCTTCATGACATCGGGACGTTTTGGACTCATCCGACTCCAGGAAAACTAGTACAAGCGGCCAACTCAGGCACCAATCGTAATGGACTCCCCCTCTTCCTCTGGCCCGCTGCTCAGTCAAGCCGAACCATTTTCGTATTTATTTTAAAAAAAAGAGTATTACAGGCTTGCCAAGCTCGCAAATAGTCTGCTATAGTTTCATTTCTTTGGCGGCTGTAGCTCAGTTGGATAGAGTACTTGGCTACGAACCAAGGGGTCGTGAGTTCGAATCTTGCCAGCCGCGCCATATAAAGAAAAAAGCCACTTCTTCGGAAGTGGCTTTTTTCGTTTGTCTTTCCGCTTTTTTACCCAACCTGACTCTCCCGGTTTCTCTGCTTTTTTCCTGTGATTTGCATGCAGCGGGCAAAGTTAATTGTTTCCACCCATCAGCCTTGTCAGGCAGAAAAGCACAACACTCATCCTCAAGTCCCTGCCCAGGCGTTTATAAACTGAACTTCACAAATGCCACGAACCAGATGTAACAATTGAAACATTCTTTTAATTTCAAAAAATTAGGGTAAAACCTCTCTATTATTGCCAACACGAATTAAAAGAGGGGACATACCATTCCAAGAGCTTATGCCACGGGCTGCGTACAACACGCAGTCACATACGACAGAGAAAATTGAGCCGTCCGGCTTGTACCTGCTGAAACCGATATCCCGGTGCAGCCTGTCGTTGGCACATCTTGGGCTATTCCCATCTTTGAATAGACCCGAAAACAAACAAAGCAGATCTGTTCATTAATCTAAAGAGGAAACCCATGACTCGTCGCATGCTCGCTGCGCTTTTACTGTCCATTCCACTTGCTGCCTGCCAGACCCTACAGGGTGGTGGAACGGGAGGCGAAGACAAGTTCACTGCCGCCTACCTAAAAACACACCTGAAACCAGGCGTCACCACCTCTGAGCAAGTGCGCCAGCTCTACGGCAAACCCGATACCACTCAAGAAGGCCCAAACGGACCATCGATGTGGACCTACTCTCCCCGTAACACCGCAAACGCTGACTTGCTGTCCTCTGCCATGGGTGCCTTCGGACTGGGGGCCGCCAGCAGCCTTACGGGTGCAGCACCGGCGGATTCCTACACGCTGTTCATTCATTTTCAAAACAATAAGGTTTCCGACTACAGCTTATCGCAGATCTAAAAACCGCTTGGTTTAAGACTGGCTATACTCAAAAGCCTGGGCGGGTCAGCCCAGGCTTTTTTACAGCAAGGCAACGAGACTCATCATGACTTCACGCATTTTCCGTTTACTGCCCGCCGGCCTGCTTCTGGCCTGCGGCCTGGCCTTCGCGCAAAACACGCCTCCCTCGACCCAGCTTGCCCAAATGGGTGGTGCCATGCACGCCGCCGCAAAAGTCTGCGGCGACTACTCCGAGGCGCAATTGAAAGAAATGAAGGAAAAGCAACAGCAGTCCATGAAAGAGATGGGCCTGAACGAAGCCGACTTTGAAGCAGCGTTCAATGCAGGTCTGGAACGCGGCAGCAAGGACATGGCCACGATCAGCGAAGCGCAGCGCCAACAAATGTGCGAGCAATTGCGCTCCGGCCCCAAGTTTTAAATTCGCTCTTCCCAACAAGAAAGCGCTCTGGCCCCCCCAAGGAACCAGAGCGCTTTTTTACTGCCAGCGCCAAAACCCCAAAAGGTTTACAACGCTTTGACCATATCTTCGATGGTCTTTTTGGCATCGCCAAACACCATCATGGTCTTGTCCATATAGAACAGCTCGTTATCCAGACCGGCATAACCGGCGGCCATGGACCGCTTGTTCACGATCACGGTTCGGGCCTTGTACGCTTCCAGAATCGGCATGCCCGCAATTGGCGAAGCCGGATCGTTCTTGGCGGCCGGGTTAACCACGTCATTGGCCCCCAGCACCAGCACCACATCGGTCTGCGCAAACTCGCTATTGATGTCGTCCATTTCAAAGACTTGCTCATAAGGCATTTCGGCCTCAGCCAGCAAGACGTTCATATGGCCAGGCATACGACCGGCCACCGGATGAATCGCGTAGCGCACATTCACGCCCTGGCTGGTCAGCTTGTCCGACAACTCTTTCAAGGCGTGTTGAGCACGGGCCACGGCCAAACCGTAACCGGGCACAATCACCACGGACTCGGCATTGCTCATCATGAAAGCGGCATCTTCTGCACTGCCGGATTTCACCGAACGATTGCCCTGATCCGCGCCACCGGCAGCCGCTTCCGGATTGGCACCAAAACCGCCCAGTATCACGTTGAAGAAGGCACGGTTCATGGCCTTGCACATGATGTAGGACAGAATTGCACCGGAAGAACCCACCAGCGAACCGGCAATGATCAGCATGGAGTTGTTCAGGGAGAAACCAATCCCTGCTGCGGCCCAGCCCGAATAGCTGTTCAGCATGGAGACCACCACCGGCATGTCCGCCCCGCCAATCGGGATGATCAACATCACGCCCAGCAGGAAGGACAAGGCCAGCAGCACGCCAAAGGCCCACCAAGCCTGGGTCATCACAAAGATCGCACCGCAGAGCAGGGCCAAGAGCCCGAGCAGCAGGTTCAGCATGTGCTGACCTTTAAAAGTGACGGGCGCCCCTTGGAACAGTCGGAATTTGTATTTGCCCGACAGCTTGCCAAATGCAATCACCGAACCGGAGAAGGTAATGGCACCGACCAGCGCGCCCAAGGCCAGCTCCACACGGTTACCCATGGGCAGCGCCACCTCGGCCGAACCAATCCCGAATGCCACCGGCTCCAGCACCACGGCAATCGCAATGGCGACCGCAGCCAGACCAATCATGCTGTGCATGAAGGCCACCAGCTCCGGCATTTTGGTCATCTCGACACGGCGTGCCATGATGGTGCCGAGCACGCCGCCAATGACCAGACCGATCAGAACCCGCAGCAGGCCAGAAAGCTCTTTGCCTTCAGGAGCCAGGCTGTAAATCAGCACGGCGGTGGTGGCAATGGCCAAGGCCATCCCCACCATGCCGAACAGATTGCCACGACGCGAACTGGCTGGATGCGACAAGCCTTTCAGGGCCTGAATGAAACACACTGAAGCCAGTAAATAGCACAAGGTAACGGTATTCATGGAAATCATGATTGCCCTTCCTTGGGCGTATTTTTAGCGCCCTTCTTTTTAAACATTTCCAACATGCGGCGGGTTACCAGAAAACCACCGAACACGTTAACCGAGGCCAGCGCGGTGGCGATGATGCCCATCACCTGTGCCCAGGTGCTTTCGGTTAGGGCTGCCGCCAGCATACCGCCCACAATGATGATGGCCGAGATGGCGTTGGTCACCGCCATCAAGGGGGTGTGCAAAGCGGGCGTCACTGTCCAGACCACGTGGTAACCCACGTAAATGGCCAGTACAAAGATGATCAGATTAATGACCAGGGGAGAAATAATATCCATGATCTCAGGCTCCCTGCTGTGGAAAGAGTCGTTTACCACCCTGAACCACCCGGCTGGCATTCACAATGTCGTCGTCCGCAGGGATATGCAGCTCGTCAGACTGATCCTTGAGCATCAAGCCCAGAAACTGTTGAATATTGCGGGCATACAAGGCAGACGCATCCGCGGCAACGCGAGCCGGAAAGTTGGTCTCGCCCACCAGGGTCACGCCATGCTTTTCCACAATCCGATCGGCTTCGGTCAAGGCGCAGTTGCCACCGCGTGCCGCAGCCAGGTCAACAATGACCGAACCCGCCCGCATGGACTGCACCACTTCCTCGGCAATCAGGCGCGGGGCGGGACGCCCCGGAATCAAGGCCGTGGTGATGATGACGTCGGCCTGGGCGCAACGTGCCGCCACCACCGCCGCCTGTCGTTGCAACCAGGAAGCAGGCATGGGACGCGCATAGCCGCCTACGCCTTGCGCCGCTTCCCGCTCTTCGTCAGTCTCGTAAGGTACGTCAATGAACTTGCCACCTAGCGACTCAATCTGCTCACGGGCAGCCGGACGCACGTCAGAGGCCTCGACCACCGCCCCCAGACGACGGGCCGTCGCAATCGCCTGCAAACCGGCCACCCCCGCGCCCAGCACCACGACACGGGCTGCTTTGACGGTACCCGCCGCGGTCATCATCATGGGAAAGAATCGGGGATACAAAGTGGCCGCTTTAAGCACTGCGGCATACCCTGCGATATTGGCCTGCGAGGACAGAACGTCCATGCTTTGCGCCCGCGTCGTACGCGGGATCAGCTCCAGGGCAAATGCCTGGCAACCAGAAGCAGCCAGTCCATCCAGACCCTGGCTCTCATAGGGGTCCAGCATACCGACGAGCACATGTTCGGCACGTAGACGGGCCAGATCCACATCGGCTGGCCCTACAAGCAGCAGTACGGTGGCCTGATAGGGATCGCCTATCGTAGCCCCTGCCGCCTCGTAGTCTGCATCCGAGCTGGCAATACCCTGTCCAGCACCCGCCTCGACAATCACATCATGGCCCGCCTTGCGGTAGGCCCTGACGGTATCGGGCGTGGCCGCTACCCTCTTTTCCCCGGTCCCCCGGGGGCTTAGTACACCCAGTCGCATCTTCAATCTCCAGTTAATTAACTAACTTCTACGATCTCTGACGACGTGCAGTACCCGGCTGGGTGAGTCTGCCTCTTTTCAGACGCGACTCAGCAACCACACCGGCCCGATGTGTGCTTCCACACCACACCGGAACACTCTCTATAAATTCGGATGCGCAAGTACAGGCGTCTGACACGCCTGCTTAAACAGGATAGAACGCTATCCTTTTGTTTCCCTCTCCCTCTCCTGCGCGCTGTCAAAAACAGTCATTCTTTTTGGAACTCACTATAAGGGCCTTTATTTGACACAAGAAATCTGCACCCGCACTAGACCGCTTTAGACAAAAACGCAAGACACATTACTACCACCTGATTATCGCAACAGAGGGCGTGAGCGGCAGATTTTTTTTCTCTGCGCATCGCGCACATCCTGCCAGGCCAGCCATTTCCAAAGACTTAGTTGCCTGATAATTAAAACTACAAGCATTGACCTGCTGCTAAGATAGCAACTTCGTATAAAACATGTCATCAACTTGTAATTATTGTTTGTGCCAAGGCCCCAGGGCGGTTTATATCGCCGGCGGCGCCTGAGCCACTTCCTTTAAAAGCCTAGGCAACCGCCTTCTTGCAGCGCGGCTTACCTGCATTATTCAGTCCCAGGCTGATCTATCCCCATGGCAGACATCCACATCGATCGCGTCGTTAAACGCTACGGCAGCAACACCATCATCAATGAACTGAGCCTGGAAATCCGGCACGGTGAATTCTTCACATTATTAGGCCCGAGCGGCTGTGGCAAAACCACCTTGCTACGCATGATTGCCGGTTTCATCATCCCCGATGAAGGCCGTCTGTATCTGGACAAAGAAGATATTACCTACCTGCCCGCCCACAAGCGCGAGACCGGCATGGTATTTCAGGACTACGCCCTGTTTCCGGACAAGAGCGTCTTTGACAACGTGGCCTACGGCTTGCGGGTACGTAAAGTCAGCAGCAGCGACATAAAGAAAAAAGTCGGCTACATTCTGGACCGCGTCGAGCTGGGCGGCATGGCCCAGCGTTACCCTGCTGAACTGTCAGGCGGTCAACGTCAGCGGGTGGCCCTGGCCCGTGCCCTGGTGATCGAACCCCGGGTGTTGCTGATGGACGAGCCCCTGTCCAACCTGGATGCCAAGCTGCGCATTCAGATGCGTCAGGTCATTCGTGAACTGCAACAGGAATCGAACATCACGGCTATTTTCGTGACACATGACCAGGAAGAAGCCCTGTCCATGTCGGACCGCATCGCTTTGTTGCGCCAAGGTCGCATCGACCAGCTCGATACACCTGAACTGATGTACTCCAGCCCACGTACAGCGTATGCTGCCGACTTTATTGGGGCGGCCAACCTGATCGACACCCTGGGCGTTCATCAGGAGCCCGACCACACCACCGTCAGCATCGCAGGCGGCCATATCATGGTGAACAATCCGCCCCCAGCAGGCCAGGTCTTGCTGGCGGTACGTCCCGAACACATCACGCTGCATACGCAAGCGCTGGCTGGCAGCATCCCCGCCCAAGTGGTGGCTCGCCAGTATCTGGGGACCAAAACGGCCTACAGCCTGAAGCTCAATGACGGCAAACAGATCATTGCTGACGTTGCGGCCGCCCTGGACCCCCATCTTTTGGCAGGCCGCTCGGTGAACCTGAGCTTTAGCCCTGAATGTCGTCTGGTCGAGGCGTAATACTCATGGCTATTGCTGCAAGACCCCTGGCCCTTCGTTCTCCCTGGTTCCTGCCTGCCCTGGTTTGTCTGGTGGTACTGGTTTTCTGGGTCGTCTGGCCACTGGCTTCCTTGTTCTATCAAAGTGTCGTTGATCCGGCAACGGGCCTGCCCAGCCTGCACGGCTTTGAAACCTTTTTCAGTGACCCCCGCTACGTCGAGGCCTTTTTCAACACCATCAAGCTGGGGCTGATTTCCACCATCGGCACCTTGCTGCTGGGCGCTCCACTGGCCTATGTGGTGGCGCGCTACGACTTTCCCGGCAAAGCCATTGTCGCCATTTTGCCGCTGACCACCATTGTGCTGCCGGACATCATTGTCTCGCAGGCCTGGCTGATGCTGCTGGGCAATAACGGCGTGGTGCGTCTGGCGCTGGAGAACATCGGCATCGACCTGCCCAGCTTCTACGGCTGGTTTGGCATGTCTTACGTGCTGATCCTGAACGATTACACCTATGTGTATATCGGCATGCTGGCGGCGCTCAAGGCTATTGACGGTACGCTGGAAGAAGCGGCTGTGAACCTGGGGGCCAGCAACTTCAAGCGCGCGCTTAGCGTCACCTTTCCGGTGCTGATGCCTGCCTTGCTGGTCAATGCCATGATTGTGTTCACACTGGCCGTGGACAACTTCTCCATCCCCATGATTCTGGGCGGTCAGGTCGATGTACTGTCCTCGCTGACCTACACTACCTTTCTGTCCGAAATGAGTGGCAACCCCACCATGCAAGGCGTGCTGGCCGTCGTCTCGGTAATTCTGGTCGGTGCCGTGCTGTTCATCCAGAAACGGGTTCTGGAGCGCAAGACCTTCCAGATGCAGCAAGGCCGTGCGCCGCGTCCTGTACGCGCCCAAGGCCTGGCCGGCATCTTGCTGACCATCGGCGCCGTGCTCTTTGTGACCTTCTCGCTGATTCCGGCCTTTATCGTGCTGATTGGCGCGTTCACCAAAGCCAGCGGCCCGGTCATGCAATACGGGACCTTCACCCTGGACAATATGGAGCGCGCCCTGCGTTACGCACCGGAGCCCATCCTGAACTCGCTGATGCTGGCCAGTGTCGCCACCGTTGCAGGCACCTGCTTTGCCACGATCTGCAGTTACTTGATCGTGAAAAAGCGACTGTTCGTGGTGACGGCGCTGGACTATATGGTGATGCTGCCCCTGGCCATTTCAGGCACTGTGCTCGGTATCGCCCTGATCCAGACCTACAACAGCGGCATGCTGGTGCTCACCGGCACCTGGGTCATCATGGCCGGCGCCTACTTTGTGCGCAAGGTGCCCTTTTCCATTCGCTCCGCGTCGGCCTCGCTCTACAACATTCCCGACTCGATCGAAGAAGCCTCCATCAACCTGGGTGTCAGTCCTTTTCAGAGTTTCTTCAAGGTGGTGTTGCCCTTGATGAAGCCAGCCATTTTGGGGGCGGCCATCCTGATGTGGGTGACTTCCCTGGCCGAAATTTCCGCCACGATCGTGCTGTATTACGGTGGGATGGAAACCATGCCCATCCAGATGTTCCGCCAGATTGACGCCGGTTTTCTGGCCCGCGCCTCGGCCTATGGCGTGATCTTGATGGTCGTGATTCTGGTGCCTATTTATCTGGCTATCCGTTTCCTCAAGCTGGATCTGTTTTCCAGCCGCTAATCTAAAAAGGCTCATTATGCTGACTACACGTTTCCTGAAAACAGGTCTGGCACTCTCGCTCAGTGTCGGCGCCCTGTCCCTGTCCAGTACCGCTCTGGCCGCCAATGCCGTGATGTATACGCCCAACAATGTGCAAACCATTGATACGGCCCTGGAAATCGCCCGCAAAACCGCGCCGGACCTGTCCATTCAACAAGTAACCTCAGGCGCGGGCGCCTTGATGAAGCGTATCGAAGCCGAAGCACAAAACCCGTTGGGCGATGTGGTCTGGGGTGCTGGTTACGGCACCATGGCTGCTTTCCAGCAAAACTTTGAGCCCTACGAATCACCCGAGAACAAGGCTATTGCGCAGGCCTTCCACGGCAAGGACAGCCTGTGGACCAGCTCCAATGCCCACGTCATGGTCATCATGGCCAACGAGCGCCAGCTGAAAGGCCTGGCCGCTCCCAAGACCTGGTCTGATTTGTTCGACCCTCAGTGGAAAGGCAAGATCATCATCGGTGATCCCGCCTCCTCGGGTAGTGCCTACGATCAGGTTTACGGTATTTACCAACTGTACGGCGCGGAAGGCCTGAACAAACTGGCTGCCAACGTCATCGTGTCCAAGAGTTCTGGCCAGGTCTACAAAAGTGTGGCTAACGGTGAATACCCACTGGGCGTGACCATGGAATACGCCGCTTACGCCTACGTCGCCGGTGGCCAGAAAGGGATTGAGCTGATCTACCCCGAAGACGGCACCTTTGTTGCCCCGGAAGGCGTGGCCGTGATCAAGAATCCTAAGAACGGTCAGGAGGCAGCTCGCAAACTGGTAGACGTTTTGCTGTCCAAGGAAGTACAGGAAGCCGAACTGGTAGAAAACTTCCGTCGCCCCACCCGTAGCGACATCAATGTGGCCGAACTGACCCAGTTGCCAAACCTGGATCAGATCAAAGTGGCCACTATCGATCCCTTGAAAGCGGCGGCTGAGTACAACACCGTGCTCGACGCCTGGAAACAGGCTTTGGCGGCGGCAGGCAAATAAGTCCGGCAAGCACGGGGCTGCCTCGTCCTGCTTGGCAGCTCAGACCTTGCAGCCTGAAGACTGAACGCACAAAAAACCCTTGGCCTCTGGATATCACTCCATGCCAAGGGTTTTTTCATTATTACTGCCGACACACGGCGGCAAGCAAGACTCGCAGGATGCCAATACACAGCCCTATGCGTATTCAAACCCGCGTATAAATCGGCAATACCGTCTGGGGCTGAGAGAAGCAAAGTGCCACTCAAGCTTCTACTTGGAGCAATCCACCGGGTAAATCTGGTCTTCACGCAGGCGTGGGCGATCGGCCTCTACTTCGGTCAAAGGTTCAACACGCTGCATGGTCGCCAGCGAGCGCTGAGCCAGACGCTGGTACATGCGTGTTCCGAAAAATTTCCCATCAATGGCCTTCTGATCCAGCTCTTTGACGATTACTGCGGGAGAGCCGGCCACCAGACTGCGCGGCGGCACCTGCATGCCTTTTTTAACAAAGGCCATGGCGCCAATAATACTGTCCGCGCCAATATCTGCCGCGTCCATGACCACCGCATTCATGCCCACCAGTACGTTGCGTCCAATCACGCATCCGTGCAGCACCGCACCATGTCCGACGTGACCGTCCTCATGCACGATGGTGTCCTGGTAGGGCGTGCCGTGGATCACACAGGTATCCTGAATGTTGGACCCCGCCTTCATGATGATGCGCCCGAAGTCGCCACGCAAACTCGCCAGGGGGCCGATATAAACCCCTTCGCCGATAATCACGTCCCCAATCAACACGGCGGTAGGATGAACAAAGGCCGTAGGATGAACGACGGGCACCAGACCATCAATAGAATAAATATTTTGCATACCTGCCTCGTACAAAGCCTGCACCTGGCCAGCACGGGGTCCGGCCAAAAAGAAGATCATAGCCTCTACAGCTCGATATAATGCGCCGTCCTCTTTCTTTTTGCATCCTATGAGCATGTTGTATTACTGGCTGGCCTTTTGCTTGGGCATGGTGTTTTACGCCGCCTACCTGTCGCAGTCCTTTTTGCTGGCGCAAGGCATGATTTATATGAAAGAAACAGATAGATCGCCTTCCCTGCTCTGGCTGTTTACCCGTCTGCTCGGCTTTATCCTGCGCACCATTCCCAGCCTGCTGATGCATCCAATCCCCTTGATCCTCTGGGTCCTGGGTCTGGGCTTGACGGTGCAATACAGCTTCGCACCATAAGTAACAGAAACGCGGCGACCGCCTCCTTGCGCCCGTCGCTATCCGGCTCAAACGCTCATCCGAACTTCCCTGAGCCTGCGCCTACCAGTCAAGTCTGCTGCGTCGGTCAGTCAATTCCTCACCCGCTCCCGGCCCTACACTGAGTCAAATCATAACGGCCGGGTGCGGTATTGTGCACGGCATGGGGATCAAGATCGCGAATACCGCGACATGGAGGATGTATGCAGACAAGGAAAATCGTTCGGGCCGCCGCCGTACAGGCCGCCTCTCCCAATTACGATCTGGCAGCCGGCGTGGACAAGACCATTGAACTTGCCCGTCAGGCGCGCGATGAGGGATGCGACCTGATCGTGTTTGGCGAGACCTGGCTACCGGGCTACCCTTTTCATGTCTGGCTGGGCGCACCGGCCTGGTCACTCAAATACAGTGCCCGTTATCAGGCCAACTCGCTCTGTCTGGACAGTGCAGAATTTCATCGCATTGCCCAGGCCGCGCGTACCTTGGGTATTTTTATTGCCCTGGGCTACAGCGAGCGTAGTGGCGGCAGCCTGTATCTGGGGCAGTGCCTGATTGATGACAAGGGCGAGATGTTGTGGTCGCGCCGCAAACTCAAACCCACGCATGTAGAGCGCACGGTCTTTGGTGAAGGGTATGCCCGCGACCTGATCGTCTCCGATACCGAGCTGGGGCGGGTCGGAGCCTTGTGCTGCTGGGAGCACCTCTCCCCCTTGAGCAAATACGCACTTTACTCCCAGCATGAGGCAATCCACATTGCTGCCTGGCCCTCTTTTTCACTGTACAGCGAACAGGCACATGCGTTGAGCGCCAAGGTGAATATGGCCGCTTCACAGATTTACTCGGTGGAGGGTCAGTGCTTTACGATTGCTGCCAGCAGTGTCGTCACCCAAGAGACGCTGGACATGCTGGAAGTCGGTGAGCACAACGCCCATCTACTGACCGTAGGCGGAGGCAGCTCCATGATCTTTGCCCCTGATGGCCGTACCTTGGCACCTTACCTGCCCCATGATGCCGAAGGCCTGATCATCGCTGATCTGGACATGGAAGAAATTGCCTACGCCAAGGCCATCAATGACCCTGTGGGGCACTATTCCAAACCCGAAGCCACCCGCCTGGTGCTGGACTTGGGGCATCGTGAGCCTATGACCCGCCTACACCCCAAAAGCGTCGTTAAAGAGAGCACGGCTAGCCCATCGCCACTGAGCAGCGCTCCGGCCGAGCCTACTCAGCCAAACTACAGCACTGACACGGTACTGCTGCACGAGCCATCCTGACGGGTCCAGGTCGATCAACCTTTACGCCCCACAGAAAGGGCCCGGTGCGCTTGCTGCTCGCTCATTGAGGGGTAAGCCAGGCGCCGGGCTCCAGCTGGTCTGAAATTATCGCCTCCTGGGACGCTTTCTGGTCTGGTCCAAACCCTGGAACATACCGGATACTTAGCCAGTTCGGCTGATGGCAGCGCTTGCTATCTGCCTCTGGTTCTAAGACGACGAGGTCTTCCATGGAGCAATGGTCTACGACGACAATTCCCCCCGCACGGCGCGCCCCTTACTGGATGGAAGCCGTCAACAAAGCCTATGTGCAACTGGAATGTGCCGTTCCCTCCCGCTCCACGGCTCCCTTCTTTGGCGCCATTACTCGTCGCGAACTGGCCGCCGTTAATCTGTCCCGAATCACCTCGACCACGCAAACCGTATTGCGCACGCCATTGCAAATCTCCCGCGCCTCTGAAGATATTTTTCTGCTCAGCATTCAGGTCGCGGGCACCGGGCAGCTGATTCAGGACCAAAAAACGGCCCATCTCAAGCCTGGAGATCTGGCCCTGTACGACTCCACCCGCCCTTACCAGCTTTTGTTTGACCAGGATTTTGAGCAATATGTGCTCTCCTTGCCCGGTTCCATCTTGCGCAAACGCTTGCACCATGCCGAAGACATGACCGCCTGCACGATGAGCAGCGCCCAATCCGGTACGGCACGCCTGCTCTCGCATATGGTGTCCGAGCTGATGAACAGCCCGCCGTCCCGCGGGGATCTGGTAGACCGCTCGCTGGCGGACAGTCTGGTGGGTATTTTGGTGGCGGCACTGGCTGACAATCTGAGCACACTGCCCTTGAAAGACCACACGGCCTCGCAGCGACGCGAGCGAATCAAAGCCTATGTGCTGGAAAACCTGCGCGATCCTGAACTGTGCGTTGGCAAGATCGCCCAGCGTCTGGGGCTGGCCGCCAGCACGATTCACCGCGCCTGGGACGGCGAGGCGACTTCACTGACAAACTGGATCTGGTCCATGCGCCTGCAAGGGGCTGAGCAAGACTTGCGCCGCCTGGCTCATCACAAGCGAACCATTACCGAGATTGCCTACCACTGGGGATTTAGCAGCTCCGCGCATTTCAGCCGTGCCTTTCGACAGCATTTTGGGGTACCGCCCAAAGAGGCCCGCGAAGCGATGCGAGCCCTTTCTCAACCACGCTTGATGACTGGCTGATCAGGCAATCGCCTTGCCGTCATTCAGGGCCAGCAGGCCTTTGATCAGACGGTACAAGATCCAGACGCTCACGATGACGATCGTCACAAAACCGATCAGAATCGCCATCAGCAAGAAAGACAGGGCCACACCAGCCAAGCCCCACCAAAAGGTGCGGATTTGCCAGTCAAAGTGCGACTCCAGATACGTGCCGCGCACTTCATCGCGTTTGATGTAATTGATGATGATGGCAACCAGGGCGGTAATGCCGCCAAACATGGACAAGATATACAGCGCGTAATTGATGAGTGTCAGATTACGCAGACTGACCAGTTGATTGCTACCCCCACCTTGTGGGACAGGGTTCATTTCTTCATTCATCCATCACTCCTTGGAAACACAATCGGTAGCGTCATGCTTGTCCTAACGCTACCGAAGAAAGTCTATTCAGGCCAGCCCCTGCCTTAGCGCAACCCGATAAAAGGCATGGCCGAACCAGGCACCAGACTCTCTGGCAATTTGCCGTCCCACTTCTCCACGGCATTCAAATTGACCAGATTCGTATTTTGCGCCAGTGCCTGTGCCTTGGCCGAAATAGCCTTGGCTTCCGCTTCCCCGCGCAAACGAATGCCGTCGGCTTCGGCCATATACCGTTCACGCTGAGCACGAGCTTGAGCCTCAGCCTGAACCACCTCGATTTCCGCCTGGATGGAGGCGGTTTCTTTCTGTTGGCGAGTGGTTTCGATCTGAACCTGAGCCAGCATACGGTTTTCGATCGACTGCTCGTAAGCCTTGGAGAAGGACACTTCCTCAACCTGCACGCCCATCATCTGCAAAGGCGCAGACTCCAGCGTCACCCGCATGGCTTCGTTGATATCGGCCCCGAGCTTTTCACGATTCTGAATCGACTGGGCGGCCGTGTATTTACCAAACACGTTCTTGATCACGTCCAGCGCCTTGCGTTCGAGCAAGCGCGTTTCCAACGCCTCCAGCGAACCATATTCGGAATACAGCTGGGCCACATCGGTTTCTGGCACGCGATACGTGACCGATGCGACCATCGAGGCAGACTGCTGATCATAACTATAGGCTTCCAGCTGCATGCGAACCGTGTGGTCACGCACCGAAATTTTGCGCACCGTATCAAAGAACGGTACCTTGAAGTCCAGGCCCGGTTCGGCCACGCGCACCAGCTTGCCGTTGCGCAGCACCACACCCCGCTCCCCCTGGTCAACCTGCAGAAATGAGCCCATGGAGGCCACAATCAGGATCAGGAAAATAAGCAGCGCAGCCCCCAGGAAACCGAGTCCCCTGGAATAATTGGCGCCACCTTCAGACTTTGTTTTCGCAGCCAGTTTAGTAAATGGATTTTTATCAGTGCTCATCACGGTTTCCTGGGCGTGGCTGTCGCGTCTGGTCTTTTAATTGACGCCGTTCCACCATCAGTTGCCGTATGCCTTTGGCAATCAGGTAGGCCAATACCGCAGCCCCCAACAAAATCAAGATGATACGCATGACGCTTCAGTCTTCCCACTAGTTTTCAACAAGACGGCAATTATCCCCGATTCCTTCTGTCATGCTCAGAAAAGAAGCGTCAAAATATGACAACTAGCCCGAATTGCGGGGAATCCATTCCCAACGAGCACCATTGCATCGTGCTGCCCCGTACCTGACAGCCGCCTCGTTACTCCAGCGAAGCCAGTGCCGCATCCAGATCAGCCATATGTGCCTGTACGGGAGGGACATCACTGCGCGTTGCGATCAAACGCAGAATATGATTTTTGCTGTCCTGGAACGTGCGCATTAACTGCTCGAGCTCGGCCGTGGAATACTGGCGGGCGTTATCACGCAAAGCGGCTTCCAGTACATCCAGCTGCTCATAGACCGAATCCAGATCTTCACGCTCCTGGATATAGAGACGGGTCAGCCAGATCTGCTGGCCCACGGTGTCCCATTGCTCCAGTCCGGAGAAGCCATGTTTTTGCGTCAGACTATTTAACTGGCGGTACAAGTCCGAGCCGCGCTCCACCTGCTCAAGTTCCAGTACAGGCGGCAAGCCATCCGGCTGTCCCCCGTCCCACACGGGCTCGCTGCGCTCCACCGTTTGGAGCACGGGCAAAATATCGCGCAGGCTTTGCACGTAACGAGTCACCACCTGCTCATCTAATGCCAGCTCAGTTGAAGACGCCAAAAACGGCAAGCCCATCAAGGCTATGCCACAGATACAGAGGACTCGTTTAATCATCGCTCGCCCTAAAAAACAAGACTGCCGTCTTGAACGACGCAAAACACTTTGTTTGATTGTAAGCACGAGACCCGCTGCTTTACTTGGCCTGTGCCAAAAACGACACAGCCTTTTCATTCTTCAAGTGTCTTTGTTTGAAAAGTCTTGCACTCTTTGCAATCCGTGTTGTTTGAAACATCCCTCCTTCCCAGATCCGCAACTGATTCGGATGAAGCAAGGGAAAGGTAACAATTATTGTTTTTTACGTATCACGGGAACGGAGTGAACACAGCGCAATCCGCGTGGCGGATGCAAAAAAAAGTGGTGCAAGTATCTGGTGACTGCCGGCCATTAAGGGGCCGACATATCGTCAGAAAACAGCAGGCAATAAAAAAAGCCCTTGAAAACAAGGGCTTAATTTAATTCCAGCTGGCGGAGACGGAGGGATTCGAACCCTCGATACGGGTATAAGCCGTATGCTCCCTTAGCAGGGGAGTACCTTCAACCTCTCGGCCACGTCTCCAGCTCTAGGAAAGAAGCTACTATAGCATTTATAAAAAACCAATGCAAATAGCAAAAGAGATTATTTTTCCTGATCCAGCTCGAAAGTCTTGTGCAAGGCACGCACAGCCAATTCCATGTACTTGTCGGCAATAATCACAGAGGTCTTGATCTCGCTGGTGCTGATCATCTGGATATTGATGCCCTCTTCGGACAAGGCACGGAACATCGAGCTGGCAATACCGGCGTGGTTACGCATGCCGATGCCCACGATGGAGACTTTGCAAACGGCTTCGTCAAACACGATTTCACCAGCGCCCACGGCAGGGCCAACCTGATTGGTCAGCAATTCCTTGGTGCGCAGTGCATCATTGCGGCTGACCGTAAAGGAGAAGTCGGTCGTGCCTTGAACCGACAGGTTCTGCAAAATCATGTCGACTTCAATATTGGCGGCGGCAATGGGGCCCAGAATGGAATAGGCCACGCCAGGGGTGTCGGGCACGGCACGCAGGGTGAACTTGGCTTCATCACGGCTGAAGGCGATGCCAGAGACAACGGCAGCTTCCATTTTTTGGTCTTCCTCGAAAGTAATCAGCGTGCCCGAAGACATTTCTTCTTCGAGCGGAATCATGGGGTCGGTCAGGGACGACAAGACGCGTACGGGCACCTTGTACTTGCCGGCAAATTCCACGGACCGGATTTGAAGAACCTTGGAGCCCAGAGAGGCCATTTCCAACATTTCTTCAAAAGACAGCACTTTCATGCGACGGGCTTCCGGCACGACGCGCGGGTCGGTCGTGTAGACACCGTCCACATCGGTGTAGATCAGGCACTCGCTGGCCTTCATGGCCGCTGCCACCGCCACCGCCGAGGTGTCCGAGCCACCACGACCCAGGGTCGTGATATTGCCTTCATCATCCACACCCTGGAAACCGGTCACCACGACCACACGGCCTGCGTCCAGATCCTGGCGGATGCGGGTGTCGTCGATAGAACGAATGCGAGCACGGGTGTAGGCGTTGTCAGTTTTTACGGGAACCTGCCAGCCGGTATAGCTGCGGGCAGGTACGCCTTGGGCCGCCAGGGCCATGGCCAACAGGGCGCTACTGGCCTGTTCGCCCGTGGCTGCCAGCATATCCAGCTCACGCGGATCAGGCTGAACGCTCAGTTCTTTGGCCAGGCCTAGCAGGCGGTTAGTTTCGCCGGACATGGCCGAAGGAACCACCACCACCTGGTGCCCGGCGGCATGCCATTTGGCAACCCGACGCGCCACATTCTGGATGCGCTCGATCGAGCCCATCGACGTGCCGCCATATTTATGTACGATCAGGGACATCTTTTACTCTGCATCAAAGGGCTAAGGTCTGGGATAGACACAAAACCCAACTATTCTAACGACTTTCTGTGCCCCAAGCGCAGGCTCTACCACATGCGCACGCAAAAAAACACATACTTTGTCGACTCAACACCATAGCCCACGCTCCTGCCACAGGCCACCCCAAAACTACTTACTTGCTTGATCGGCCTTCAGGCCGGCTTGCTGCCCGCCTGAACCGGCAGATTCGATCAGCACCCGACCACGAACACAGCGGATCAGGTTTGGTCCATGCTTCCACATCAAATTTCTGTCGTGACCCTGGGCATGCACGCCACGCAGCTGGCGCAGCAGCTCTGCCAGACGGGCATGCGTGGGCAAACCGGCGCCCTGTTCCTGCAACCAATAACGGATCACCATGCTTTGCCGGGCCGGTTCCAGACCGCGCCAGGCGCTCAAACTGAAGCTGCGGCCGGTTTCATCCGGCTCCAGACCCAGCCAATCCTGACGCGCCACACTGTCCAGGACCTCCTGCGTTTCACGGCTCAGGTGGGCCTGTCTTTGCAAACGGCTTTGCCAACCGGGCCAGCGTGCATCCAGCACAGGCGTGAGCAAGTCACGCACCGCGCCACGGGTGTAATCAGGATTGGTATTGGTGGGGTCTTGTACTGCGTGCCAGCCTGTGGCCGCCGTAAAATGTTCACTGGCTTGAAGAATGAGTGCCCTGGGCTGCTCCAGCCAGGGTCGCCAGTAACTCAGATCATCACGCTGCATATGGGGTGCCATCGCACCCAAGCCGGTTGTGCCCGTGCCTCGCAGCAAACGCATCAAAACGGTTTCAGCCTGATCGTCCTGATGATGGGCCAGCAGCACATGCTGCAAGCCAACAAAATGCGCCAGTTCAGCCAGACCTTGATAGCGGGCATCACGTGCGGCGGATTCCATGCCATCCGCGCTGAGACGGCGGGACTGCACCTGGACCCGCAAGCTGTGACAGGGTCGCTGCAAACGCGCCGCCAAGTCATGCACATGCGCTTGCCACTGATCGGCAAAGGCTTGCAGGCCGTGATGAATATGGAAAAAATGAAGTGTGACTTTGCGGCGGCTGGCCCAAAAATGGGCATGTACCGCCAGCATAGCCGAGTCCGCGCCACCACTCAGGGCGATAGCGATGCTATCGCTGCTTGTAAAACTCAGGTGGTGGTCAAGCGCCTTTAGCAGCGCAGGCGAGGGGCTAAAGCCCCCCAGCGGACTGCAAGGCAATGGATCAGGCACGTACTTCCTGATAGCGGCCATAGGCCAGGAGACGTTCCATGCGTTGCGCCAGCAATTGCTCGGTAGTCAGACCCGACACCTGACGCAAGGCGTCGGCCAGGGCACGGCCCAACTGACGAGCCATCATCGTGGGGTCGCGATGCGCGCCGCCGATCGGTTCATTGATCACGCGATCGACCAGACCCAGCTCTTTCAGACGGGGCGCCGTAATGGCCAGAGCCTCGGCAGCGACGGGAGCCTTGTCGGCGCTACGCCAGAGAATCGAGGCACAGCCTTCCGGCGAGATCACGGCATACGTGGAGTACTGCAGCATGGAGACCACATCCCCCACGGCGATGGCCAGGGCACCGCCCGAGCCGCCCTCACCAATAATGGTGGAGATGATAGGCACACGCAGCTTGGCCATGGCAAACAGGTTGTGACCGATTGCCTCGGACTGACCCCGCTCTTCAGCGCCAATGCCAGGATACGCGCCAGGAGTATCCACGAAGGTGAACACGGGAATACCAAATTTCTCGGCAAGGCGCATCAGTCGCAAGGCCTTGCGATACCCTTCCGGGCGAGGCATGCCAAAGTTGCGACGGGCACGCTCTTTGGTGTCGCGCCCCTTCTGGTGACCAATGACCATGCAGGGGGTGCCATTGAATCGTGCCAGCCCCCCCACGATCGCCAGGTCGTCCGCATACATGCGGTCGCCGTGCAGCTCGTGAAAGTCCGAAAAAATCTGGTTTACATAGTCCAGGGTATATGGACGTTGTGGATGGCGAGCAACCAGGGCCGTTTGCCAAGGCGTGAGCTTGGCGTAAATATTTTTGGCCAGCGTCTGGCTTTTTTGCTGCAGACGGCTGAGTTCCTCTGAAATATCCACAGCGGAATCAGATTGCACATAGCGGAGCTCTTCGATTTTGCCTTCGAGCTCGGCCAAAGGCTGCTCAAATTCCAGGAATGTATTTCGCATGTCGGTTCTTAAGGTTTAGGCCTAATTTAATATCGTACCGCAACTGTGTTCAGACTGCGCCACAGATGCCAGGTAGCCACCGTACACCACGGCGCCCACGCTTGGGCAACTTCACGCGCCTCGAACCGGGACACCGGTTCGCCGCTGAAATAGTGCTGAGAGATTGCCTTGAGCAGACCCGCATCGTCCAAAGGGAGAACATCGGGTCTGTGCAAGTTGAAAATCAGAAACATATCCGCCGTCCAGCGACCGACGCCACGAATGGCACACAGGTCAGCAATAACGGCTTCGTCAGACAGGGACTGCCATGCCTGGGGGTCGATTTTACGGGCATCGAAGTGCGTCGCCAAATCAACGATATATTCGGCCTTGCGTTTGGGTAAACCCAATCCATGCAAGGTCTCGTAGCCCAGCTCCAAAATCAGTTGGGGCGACAGCGCCTGACCGCAGCCCTCCAGCAACTTCGCCCACAACTGGTCTGCTGTACGCGAGGCCAGTTGCTGGCCCACGATGGAGCGCACCAATGTGGTAAAAGCCGGCGCCTGATGTTGCAACCAGTAATCGCCATGCTGGGGGATGAGCTTGCGCAAGATACGATCGCGCTTCATCAACTGGGCGCACGCGTCGTCCCAGTAGTCAGGTTTGCCCACCAAGCGCACTTGAGGGCCGGATTGAACGCCGCTTAGGCCCTGCGCCATTGTGTTGCTCCACCTGGCCGGTCCTCAAGCTCTACGCCCTGCTCTTTGAGCTGCTCACGAATAGCATCGGCACGCGCAAAATCACGGTTCTGCTTGGCCTGGCTGCGCTCAGCCAGAAGCTCGTCAATCTGGGTGTCGCTCAAGGAATCGGCACCGGCCACGCTGGCTGCCTGACCAAAACGTGTGCTGGCGCGCCAGTAGACGGCCGGGTCCACTTGCAACAGGCCGATCACGCCCCCCAGGGCGCGCATCAGACCAGCGGCCTGCGCATCCTTGTCGCGGTTGGCCTGGCCAGCCAGTTCAAACAGAACGGCAATAGCGCCAGCCGTATTGAAATCGTCGTTCATGGCTTCGGCAAACGCCAAGGCGGGGCCTTGCGTCCAGTCGATCTGAACGTCGGCAGCAGGAACGTGTTGCAGGGTCTGGTACAGACGATCCAGAGCCTGCTGGGCATCGCGCAGATTGTCCGGCGCGTAATTTTGCAGGCTGCGGTAATGATTGCGCACAATAAAGAAGCGCAGCATTTCCGCTTCACGCGGATTGGCGATATAGCTGCTTTGGTCGTCGGCCAGGCCCTCGGGAGCCACGGTATCGCGAATGCGACGGAAGTTGCCCAGAGACTTGGACATTTTTTCCGAGTCCACCATCAGGGGACCGCAGTGCATCCAGACATTGGCCAACTGGCCGCCAAAGGCCCCTTCCGTTTGAGCGATTTCGTTCTCGTGGTGCGGAAATTTCAGGTCCGGGCCACCGCCGTGAATATCCAGGGGCAGACCCAGCAGCGCCTTGCTCATGGCCGAACACTCGATGTGCCAGCCTGGTCGACCCAGACCGTACGAGGACTCCCATTTGGACTCGGCCGGCTCATCGTCTTTGGCCGATTTCCAGAGTACGAAATCCAGAGGATCACGCTTGGCAGAATTCAGGGCAACGCGCTCGCCCGCCCGCAAATCATCCAAAGAGCGGCCTGACAATTTGCCATAACCGGGAAACTGACGCACCGCGTAGTTCACGTCCCCATCTTCAGACTGATAGGCCAGGCCGTTTTCTTCCAGCTTGGCGATAATGCCCAGCATGTCAGGCACGTGCTGGGTCGCACGGGGCTCCGAATCCGGACTTTGCACACCCAGGGCCTTTTCGTCAGCGTGCATGGCGTCAATATAGAAGTCCGTGACTTCAGACATGAGCTGCTTGCGCTCGACGGCGCGACGGATGATCTTGTCGTCGATATCAGTAATGTTGCGCACATAGGTGACGCGATAACCACTTGCTCGCAACCAGCGCTGCACGATGTCAAAACTGACCAGCATTCGCGCGTGCCCCAGGTGACAGAAGTCGTAGACCGTCATGCCACAGACGTACATACGTACGTGGCCCGGTTCAACCGGAGAAAACACCTCTTTAGAGCGTGACAACGAGTTATAAATGCGCAACATGGCCTGTAATCGTCATAAAATCGGAACCTTGTGCCAGAACAATTGCCCTTGGATGAGGTTCCGTATTTCCCGCCCGGCAAGAGGCAAGGTTAGAATGATGGTCAATAAGTATAGCAAGCAGACCTCGTTAAAGGCAGCAATCTACCAACCTTCCTGGTCTTCAAGCCAGATTTTATAGGCGCCCCCTCTGTGTTCAGTACATCTAGACGGACTCGGTTTCTCGCTCCTTGCTCCCTGGCCCTTTTGCTGGCCCTGGGCCACACCGTGAGCGCCCAATCCCTGCCCGATTTGCCCCCGCCCAGTGCGCGGGTAAACGATCCCTTGCTGGATATCGCTCCCGAACCTGAACGTGGCTGGAAGGGTCTGGCTCGCGCGCTGGACGTACTGGCTCCCAGCGTCGATACCGCTTTGCCTCTGAGTGGCGCACAAATCAGCCAGCGCATCAGCACCCTGATTGCTCAAGGCCGTCATGCCGATGCCCTTCAGGCCATCGAGAAACAGCTGGAGCAACGCAAGGACCGGGGTGAACCGGGTGCCAATGTGCAGTTGCTGTTTTTGAAGGCGCGTGCCCTGTCGGCCAGCGGCGATCACAATGGCGCCATCCGCATTTATCAGGACATGACCACCTACTATCCAGAGCTTCCCGAGCCCTGGAATAATCTGGCGGCTGAGTACATTGCGCAAGACAAGCTGGAGCTGGCTCTGGAGGCCCTGAAGATGGCTCTGACCGCTGATCCGTCTTATGCGCTGGCACGCGCCAATATGGGTGAAGTCCAGCTCATGCTGGCCAATGACACCTACCGGCAGGCGGCCGCCAGCGGTGTGCCCAAAGCAGCCCAACGCGCACAACAAACTGGCCAAATTCTGCAACAATAAGATTTTTATTTGACGGGATTGCCCCTATCTTATGTTTGCAAGCACATTTCAATGGTGTGATCAGGCTCGCGGCTTGCGCACCCTGCTTATTGCTGCCTGTATGGCTATGCCTATGATGAGCAGTCCGGCTATGGCAGCAGATTCTTCCACTTCTTCTGAAGGCACTTCTATGAGCACCTCTCCCCGCGTCCAACTGCAGACGAATTACGGCACCATCCTGGTCGAGCTGAACGCAGAAAAAGCCCCCAATACCGTGGCCAACTTTGTGGACTACGTTACCAGCGGTTTTTACGATGGCACCGTGTTTCACCGTGTGATCAACAACTTCATGATCCAAGGCGGCGGCTTTGAGGCCGACATGAAGCAAAAAGCGACCAATGCGCCCGTCAAGAACGAAGCCGACAACGGTTTGAAGAACGACAAATACACCCTGGCCATGGCTCGCACTTCCGATCCACACTCGGCGACCGCTCAGTTCTTCATCAACGTGGCCGACAACGATTTCCTGAACTTCACCGCGCCCACCGCCAACGGCTGGGGCTACGCCGTGTTTGGCCGTGTGATTGAAGGCACAGAGGTGGTCGATCAGATCAAGGGCGTGCGCACCGGCAACAAAGGCTTTCACCAAGACGTGCCTGTTGATGACGTCATTCTGGAAAAAGCCACGATTGTCGAATAAGCTCACGCTGACCGGCAAGATCTGGATTGCCGCGGACCTGCATCTGGGTCCGGACAATCCAGACACCCTCCGGGATTTTCTGCAGTTTCTGCACTCCGCCCAGCATCAGGCACAGGTCTTGATTCTGGGCGGTGATATTTTCAATGCCTGGATTGGTGACGATCAAATTTCCCGCCCTGCCCCCTGGCTTGCTCAAGTCAGTGAGGCGCTGCGCACGTTTGCGCAGCAGCATCCGCTTTATCTAATGCGCGGCAATCGCGACTTTCTGCTGGGTGACACCTACGCCCGCCATGTCCACGCCACGCTATTGCCGGATCAAGTCATCCTGGACACCTCGGCCGGTTTGATTCTGATGTCACACGGCGATGAGTATTGTCTGGATGATTTAGACTACCAACGCTTTCGCTACTGGGTACGCAAACCCTGGCTGCAAAAGCTCTATCTGGCCTGCCCTTTAAGCCTGCGCCAACGTATTGCCGACTCGGCCCGCGCCGGTAGCCAGCGCGGCAAGCAATACAAGTCCAAAGAGATTATGGATGTGCAGCCTGCGGCGATTATTGCTGCCTGCCAGGCCCATCCTGTGCAGGCCCTGATTCATGGTCATACACATCGCCCTGCAGTGCATGACATTCCCGGCTTTGAGCCGGTACGCCGATGGGTACTACCGGATTGGGAGGCGGACTCCTCGCAAGGAGAACGCCGTGGCGGCTATATCAGTATTGAAGGCACACAGCTTTGCTTGCACCAATGGGGTAAAGAGGATCAGTGCCAGACACTGAGACCTTAGTAAGAGTGACTTCACCTACAGCCAGCCAGGTTTAAGCTCCCCGTCTTTTTATACCTTCTTACGATAAAACCTGTTTTTCTTCACACGGTGCTGGTGGCAGGAATCAAGGTGGCTGCATGAGCATTTTTGAGCGGGCAGTTGGGCTCGACTTGGCGGGTGTCCGGCCCGCGCTGCGCACGAGCTCCCTGGTCTCTTGCAGTATCCAGGCGCCCTGTGAACTCGCGGGGTCGTTCGTCCCCCGGACGAACCACAAGCACCCCGCTCAAACAGCAAAGGGCTTGCATCCTGGATACTGCAAGAGCCTGCGGCCAGAGCCCTGACTCGCCCGTCGAGTCCAACTACCCCCTCAAAAACGCAAAAGAGACCGTGATTTTTGCCAGCAAGATACTTTCACTCGCGGCTACTGAAGAGAACCATCGAAAGCAGGTCTCGTGTCCGAACATCGACTCTTAGCACCATGAGCAGCAAGGCTGCTTGTCCCCTCCTCACTGTGAGCCTCTCGGTTCGTCTGCCCCGGTATCCGGGGCGGTTCAGACTGCTTGCCGCAGGCGGTGTTCGGATACGGGGTGCAATCGCCCTTCTGTTTGAGCGGGACGCTTGTGTCTTGTCCGGTGGACAAGACACCCCGCGAGTTAAGGGCGCGCCTGTATCCGAACACCGACAAGGGTACCGGTGCACAGCACCGGCAAGTAGTCAGCCCGGATACCGGGGCAGACGAACCGAGAGGCGCCTTGCTGAGACCAAGCTCCCTTCAATAAGCAGCAGCGTATCGAAGCCAAGACAAGCCATGCCAGACCAAACAACGGGCGACAAACCCGCTATTTGCCAACAAACCCTTGAACACAATAGTCACTAAAAACGTGCCTATCAAGTTGGTACATCGCTAGATAAGCGGACAGACAGACAGACAGACAGACAGACAGACAGACAGACAGACAGACAGACAGACCGATAAATAGATAGATAAGTAGGTAGGTAAAGTAGGTGTGTGCAAAGACGACATTGACCGAGCCTCCCTGAAAAGAAAAATCCCCGCTGGCCAACAAGCCAAACGGGGATTTCAAAACATCTTAGGCGGCAAAGGTCTACGTCATCAGCCACACAAACAATACCCCGCCCAACGCAATCCGATACCAGGCAAAAGGACGATAAGTACGGCTGGACACAAAACGCAGCACGGCTTTCACTAGAAACAGTGCGCTAAAGAAGGCAGCCACAAAGCCCACGATAATTGCGGTGCTCTGGTCCGAACTTAAAGACGCGCCGTTGCGGTACAAGTCATAAACCGTGGCAGCCAACATGGTTGGCATCGCCAGGAAAAAAGAAAACTCCGTGGCCGTCTTGCGCTGAATACCGGCCAGCATGCCACCAATAATCGTCGCCCCCGAACGCGAAGTACCGGGCACCATGGCAATACACTGAGCGAAACCCACCACCAAAGCCTGCTTCCAGGTGATCTCCTCCAGGGCAAAGGCCGTGGCCTTTTGCGAGGTGGCGGTTTCACCCTGATCCAGCTCAGAGGTATTTTTTGCGTACTGCGGCTTGCGCTCGACCCACAGCATCAATAACCCCCCCAATACCAGCGTGAACACAAACACAATCTGGTGATGGAACAAGGCTTTCACGTACTGAATCGTCAAGGCACCAATAACAGCGGCAGGTAAAAAGGCGATCAGCAGATTGCGCGTGAACATCAGCTCCGTGCGATCACCGCGCAAGGTCCCCATAATCAGCTGAATCAGGCGGGCGCGAAAAATCCAGATAACCGCCAGGATCGAACCGAACTGAATCACGACCTCGAACACCTTGGCATCGCCCGAGGAAAAATCAATCCAGGACCCCAGAATCAACAAATGCGCGGTACTGGAGACAGGAATGAATTCCGTTATGCCTTCAACAATCCCCAGAAACAGGGCTTTCAACAAATAGAGAGTTTGCTCGGTCATGTTGTGTCAATCAACGCCAATAAAAATTAAGTGTTCAAGAACGGATCAATTTGTTCTTCATCGTAGGGCAGACGCTCCAGGCTGACTTGGGAAATGCGACGCCCTTCCAGCTCTTGAACCTTGAAGCGATACACGGCATCGCGTTGCTCAAGCTCACAGACATCACCCACCTTGGGCAATTGTCCGAAACGTGTCAGAAGGTAGCCCGCCAGGGTCGCATACTCTTCCTGCTCATCGACCAGGCCGTCTACACCCAGCATCTGCTCCAGATGATGCAAGTCCGTCGAGCCATCCAGCAACCAATGATCCTGGGACTCCTGAACAATATCGGGACTTTCATCTTCGCTGGGAAAGTCGCCCGCAATCGCCTCGAAAATATCCAGCGGCGTCACCAGCCCTTCAATCGTCCCAAACTCGTCGGTCACCATAACCAGTTGGCCACGGCTTTGCTTGATGGTTTCCATCAGATCCAAAATTCCGATGGATTCATACACAAACACCGGCTGACGCAACTGGTCCAGACGGATATGACCATGAATCAGCAAATCTGCCAGTAACTCTTTGCTTCGACCGATACCAATCACCTCATCGAGCGAACCACGGCACACAGGCACCATGCTGTGAGGCTCCTGTGTCATTTTCTCGCGAAGGACCTGGACATCGTCCTGAATGTTGACCCAGGTAATGGCATTGCGTGGCGTCATGACCGAATGGACGGTTCGCTCGGACAAGGTGAGCACGCCACTGACCATATTGCGCTCTTCCTGACCGAACACGGTCTGCGCTGCCACACCCGGCAGATCGGGACCGATCGCCGCATCGCCCGAGTCCGGACGCTTACCCAGCATGCGCAGCACCGCCTCAGCCGTACGCTCGCGCATCGGACGCCCCGCTTGCAACAGACGCAGCTTGCGACGCGCCAACTGGTTGAACATTTCGATCAGGATGGAAAAGGAAATGGCTGCATACAGGTAACCCTTGGGTACATGTACGCCAAAACCTTCGACCAGCAGCGAAAAACCAATCATGAGCAAAAAGCCCAGGCACAGGATCACCACCGTCGGACGGCTATTGATATAGGCGGTCAGCGGCTTGGAGGCCACCAGCATGATGCCAATGGCGATGACCACAGCAGCCATCATGATGGGCAAATGCTCGACCATGCCCACCGCGGTAATGACCGCATCCAGGGAGAACACGGCATCGAGCACCACGATCTGCGCCACAATGACCCAGAAACTGGCATACATGCGCGAGCCGGAGGCATGCGCGCTGCGGTTTTCGATACGCTCGTGCAGTTCCAGCGTACCTTTGAGCAAGAGAAAGAATCCGCCCACGATCATGATCAGGTCTCGACCTGAAAAAGCCAGACCCATGACAGAGACCAGAGGGTCTGTCAGTTGCACCAGGTGAGACATCACGGTCAGCAGGCCAAGACGCATCAGCAAGGCCAATGACAGACCCAGCACACGCGCCCGGTCACGCTGTGCCGGCGGCAGCTTGTCCACCAGAATTGCAATGAACACCAGATTATCGATGCCCAGAACAATTTCCAGAATTACCAGTGTGAGCAACCCAACCCAGACGGTCGGGTCCATCAACCACTCCATCTCAGCTCCTTGGCGCTGTGATTAAAAGAACACCCCGGCGATGCCGGGGTCTAGGTTCTTAATCTTGCAGGTGCGACAGCATCTGAATAAAGATCTTCGGACTGGCGGCAATCACATTTCCTGTTTCTTTCCAGGTTTGTTCGCCCTCAAAGTCGCCCACCAGGCCCCCGGCTTCGGTAACCAGCAAGGTGCCCGCAGCCAGGTCCCAGGATTTGAGGTTGACGGCACAAAAACCATCCAGACGACCAGCCGCCACATAGGCCAGATCCAGAACCGTTGCCCCCATGCGACGCACGGCGGCGCAATCGGCCAGCATGTCGGCGAACGGAGACGTGGGTTTTACACCCGCGCCCGAATCGGGAACGTGCGCACCGATCAGGGCATCGTGATAACGGGTCTGGCCCGAGACACGGATACGACGATCATTCAGGAAGGCACCGCCCCCCCGGCTGGCTGTAAACAATTCGTTGCGGTTGGTATCGTAAATAACGGCGTGGGCAGCCTGGCCACGGTGCATCAGCGCAATCGATATCGCGTAGCACGGAAAACCGTGGATAAAGTTGGTGGTGCCATCGAGCGGATCAATAATCCACTGGTACTCGGGAGTGCCTTCACCTGCAGGCTCCAGCGGTGGGCGCTCGCCCGTTTCCTCACCGATAAAACCATGATCGGGATAGGCTTCGCTCAACACTTCAATGATGGCTTCCTCTGCTGCGCGATCCACTTCCGTGACATAATCTTTAGGGCCTTTACGCGCAACCGACAGGTGCTGGAGGTCCAGACTGGCGCGAGAGATAATGGTGCCGGCACGGCGAGCCGCCTTGATGGCGGTATTGAGCATCGGGTGCATGGAAATTCCGTTTTTTTAACAATAATTGAGCCTGCCTGGCGTGCCCTGTCGCAGGGCAAAATCGCATGGGCAGACACAGGAAGCGTAGCTTCAAAGTAGCTATTTTAAATGACTCAGACGCAAGCATCGGCATTTGATGATAATTTTCACCGGGTTCGCTTCATTATGGTGCAACCCAGCCACCCTGGAAACGTGGGCGCAGCGGCCCGTGCGATCAAAACCATGGGCTTTGGCGACTTATGTCTGGTCGACCCGCTGGACCCGGACGTTGTACAAAACCCTCAGGCCATCTCGCTGGCCAGCGGCGCCCTGGACGTTTTGGAACAAGCAAGTATCGTTCCCACCCTGGCTCATGCGCTGGAACCGGTCACCCTGGCGTTTGCCCTGACCGCCCGCCCCCGCTATCTGGGCCCCCCGGCTGCCGATATTCGCCAGACCGCCGAACTGAGCCGCGAACACCTGCGTCAACACGCCGGTACGGTGGCCATCGTGCTGGGCACTGAGCGTGTCGGACTGACCAACGATCATATCAGCCAGTGCCAGTACGTCTGCCACATTCCGGCCAACCCCCAGTACAGCTCACTGAATGTTGCCCAGGCACTGCAACTGGCTGCCTGGGAGTTGCGTTACGCCTTGCTGGCCGAAAGCGGCGCCCCCCTCTTGCCCCACACCGAGGGCAAGGTGGACCCTGGCAAAGCGCTGGCTACCCAGGCCAAAGTGCAAGCCCTGATGCAGCATTGGGAACAGGCCATTGAAAGCGTCAAATTCCTGGACCCCAAGCATCCCAAAAAACTGGTCCCCCGCATGCAGCATTTGTTTGGACGCGCGCAACTGAGCCTGGACGAGGTGGATATGTTGCGGGGCCTGTGTACCGCCATGATCAAGACCGCCAGAGCAGCGGGGCACCCCATCCCGGAGCAACGCAAAGAGGAATCCGCCGGTCCCGAGCAGCGCTGATTGCGCCACGGCTGCCGTCGCTCCCGCCTGCCCGCTGCACGCAGCGGGCATTTGCTTTATTGAACGATCACACAGTGGACACTTTCCGAGCTGGCGTATATTCTTAGCAGGTTACGTTTTGGTAAACATCGGCCGTTTTCAAGCATGAATACTCCAGAGACCGTAGAACCGCAGGATCAGGCCGGGCCGCGCACCTTGCAACGCGGCCTGCTGGTGCTCAAGACTTTGCAGAACCATCAAGGCAAAGGACTGAGCGTCACCGATCTATCGCGTGCCACCCAATTGCAGCGTCCCACGATCTACCGCCTATTGGCCGCCCTGATCGACCACGGGCTGGTGCAAAACAGCAGTCACAGCCGCCGCTACAGCGCCACACGTCAGGACCAGGGCTTGTTTGGCATGGACCCCAGGGTCACCATCATGCAACCCATCATGCAGGAGCTGGCGCAGCTGACGGGGGATGCTGTTTTTCTGGTGGGACGCGATGGCGACGATTCGGTCAGCTTGTGGCGTGAAATCGGCCCCTATCCGGTGCAGATACTGGCGACTTATGTGGGCAAACGTCAGCCTCTGGGAGTGGGCTCGGGCGGCATGGCCTATCTGGCCACACTGGGAGACGAGGCAATCGAGCAGATCATCGAACGCAACGCCAATCAACTGGATCAGTATGGGGGCATGACCCAACGGGAGATGCGCCAACTGGTCACCAACACCCGGATTCGCGGCTACTCGGTGGTCGGCAATTACGCCGTGCGCGGCGCTCTGGGAGTAGGTTGCGCGCTCTGCGATCACAAAGGCCGCCCCATTTTGGCCATGAGCGTGACCGCCATTACCGAACGCATGCCCGCACCGCGTCAGAAAGAGATCGCCGGTCTGTTGCGCGATGCACTGGATTCAGTCGCTGACAAATTTTAAGGAAAGAAGCGGGTACCGCTTTCTTTCCTTCGCGCCGGGCTTTCCCGCCTAACCGCCCCTTTTCGCCACCCGCTGACTCCGACCCTTTAAAGCTCTGAGCCCCTGAGCTCCCTGGTCATCCACTCATCCAGCCCCTTGCGGGCCTGGACATCTGATCGTCTGATCCGTTCGTTTTCGCTAAATATCCTCTCTGCACAAATCCGAGCCGCTTTATATCTAAAGCAACTGCTTGGCTCTGCGCCAACCCTGTTTTCCCCTAGGGTTAACGCGGCATCGTTTCACCCTGCGTAAATAAAGCGACATTTGCTTTATTGATCCACGCCCAAGCCTGTCGCTATCTTGTCAGCACAACGATAAGCCCACCAAGGGCACACCCAAAAGAGGAAAGCGAGATGCAGGCAACCGTCCCGACCCAGCTGCACGTGCTGGCGAAACGGTGCATCACGCAACCCTACCCCTTAGCCGACCCACTAGCCAGGTCGGGGAGACAAAAACAAGGATAAGTTCATCATGAACACCACTGCTACCCTCACGGCCAAGCCCAGGCCGAACTTGCTGACACGCTTTACCAACATCTGCGTGCGTTACGTAGAAAAATGGATGCCTGACCCGTATCTGTTCGCCGTCATTCTGAGTTTGCTGGTTGTCGGTTTAATCGCCCTGTTTGTAGACGGCGCCACCCCTGGAGGAATGGTGGATGCCTGGTACCGTGGAGTATGGGGGCCGAAAAGCATTTTCACCTTTGCCCTGCAAATGGTGTTGATTTTGGTGACCGGCTATACGCTTGCCGAAGCGCCGCCCTTAAAACGCGCCATTATCTGGCTGGCCTCTCGTGCCCGCAATCAGGTTGAAGGTGCGCTGCTGTGCTTTGCCGTAGGTTCCCTCTTTTGCCTGCTGAACTGGGGCCTGGGCCTGGTTGCCGGCGCTCTAGTCGCGCGTCAGGTCGCCCGCCGTCTGCCTCACGTGCACTTTGGCTATCTGATTGCCTCGGGCTATATGGGCTATTTACTCTGGACTCAAGGGCTCTCCAGCTCGATTGCGCTGGCCAATACCGACCCCAACAGCCCGATCAATGTTATCCACCAGTTGACCAACATGACGGTGCCTTTCAGCCTGACCATCTTTCAGCCCTACAGCTGGATTCCGGTGCTGGCCCTGATCATCCTGCTATTTCTGACGATCTGGCGCATGGAACCCGACCATGCCTTGCCGCCCGACCCGGCCGTCTTTGCCGATATTGAGAAAGACCTGCCCAAAACCAAGGCTAGCACTCCGGCTGAAAAGCTGGAAAACCTGTGGATTCTGAATGTGCTGTTCTTTGCCGCGGGTATGTACTACTTCGTGCGCAGCGGTTTTGCGTTGAACATCTCCTCCATGATCATGCTGTTTACCGTTACGGGTGCCCTGCTGCACTGGACGCCTATCCGCTTTATCAAGTCCTTTGTCGAGTCCGCCAAAACGGCTGGCCCGCTGATTCTGCAATACCCGCTGTATGGCGGCATTATGGGCTTGCTGGCCTATATCCCCATGGAAGGCGGCCGCGCCCTGGAAGAAATCCTGTCCTCCGCGCTGGTCACCGGGGCCAATGAATACACCCTGCCCTTCCTGACCTTTATCGCCTCCATCATCATCTCGCTGTTTGTCCCTTCCGGTGGCGGACACTGGGGGGTGCAAGGCCCCATCGCCGTGCAGTCAGCTCTGGCCATCGGTCAGGACAGCCCTGCCTATCTGGGCCTGATGTCCATGGCCGTGGCGTTTGGCGAAGCCGTTGCCAATATGATCCAACCCTTCTGGCTCTTGCCCGTGCTGGCCATCGCACGCTTGAATGTGCGGCAGGTCATGGGCTTTACCGTCGTGGCTTTTCTGATTGGCACCGTCGTGTTGACGATTGCTATTCTTATTGCTCCTTTCACGATCTGAGGTCATGCCATGTCTGTGAATGAGTTCGCCACCCGAAACACGACATCCAGCCAGCAGGCGGCGGAAGCGGCTCTTGCCCGCTACGAACAAACCGAGGATCTGATCCAGGCTTTTGCCCATCTGGACAAGGAGCAGGTACGGCGCCTGGCCCGGGAGCAGGAAAACCGTAGCGGCCCTTTGAAGGGGCTGCTCATCGGCATCAAGGACCTGATCAATACGGCCGATGCGCCGGCCACTTACGGGTCACCCATTTACCGGGACAACCGGCCCAGTGAGGACGCGCCCATCGTGCAAGCTCTTCGCGCGGCCGCTGCGGTGCCTTTTGGGAAAACCGTGACCACGGAATTCGCCCTGTTCCATCCCCCCAAGACCCGCAACCCCTGGAATCCGGATCACACGCCCGGCGGCTCATCATCAGGCTCGGCCGCCGCCGTAGCGGCCAATGTGGTGCCTGTGGCCTTGGGTACCCAAACCGCCGGCTCTGTCGTGCGCCCTGCCGCCTTTTGCGGTATCTACGGCTTCAAGCCCAGCTTTGGGGTCCTGCCCAGCAACGGCCTGAAAACGATCAGTCCCTCGTTGGACACCGTGGGAATCCTGGGCCAGCGCCTGGAAGATATACAGCGCGTGTTCAATGTGCTGCGCACCAGCCCGGAAATCACATCCAGCCTGTTGCAAGCCCCCTTGCGTCTGAGTTTTTTACAGACCCCGTGGTGGGAGGAACTATCAGACGATCTGCGGGACCGACTCAAGGCGGTGATAGCCCATCTGAGCGCCAACGACGGCCAGTTTGAGATCCAACGTAACGGTAAGGACAGCCTGTTTGGTGAGCTGACTCATGCACAACAGGCCATCATGGGCGCTGAAGTGCTGATTCATTTAGGCCATGAGCGCCAGCACCATCTTGAGCTGCTGTCACCGGCTTTGCAGGCCTATCTGGACCGGTGTGCGCAGACTCGGCCGGCTGAACTGATTCAGGCCCAAGGCCTGGTCAATCAGCTCAAACGCCAGCCCGAGCTGATCTTCGGCGATGCAGACTTGATCCTGAGCGCCTCGGCCTTGGGCGAAGCCCCTACACGTGAGACGACGGGCGATCCGGTGCTGTGTCGGGCCTGGACAGCGTTGGGCATTCCATGTCTGAACATGCCCATTGGCTTTGGCCGCCAGGGGCTTCCCTTGGGCCTGCAACTGGCCGCCCGGCCCGGGCAGGATGACCTGCTGCTGGAAGCAGCCACTCGCATCGCCCATCACCTGGGCACCCGCTCCATCGCGCTGCCTGAGCTGCGTTCGTGACACTTCAGGCAACAGGCTTTAAAGAAACACATCGACAGAGGTATGACAGGGAAACCTAATGACGGACAGCAACTGGAATCTTAAGAATCAAGCGCGCCAGCAAAGACTGCAACGCGCCAGCCGAGCACTGGGAGACTCGCTGCAAGGCAAACTGTGCAGCACGGATAAAGCCAGCTTATTGCTGGAAGCCGTCTTGCAGGCAGGCGATCGTGTATGTCTGGAAGGCAACAACCAGAAACAAGCCGATTTTCTGGCTGACGCGTTGGTGGGGGTCGATCCCACACAGATTCATGACCTGCACATGGTGCAATCCGTGCTGGCCTTGCCCCAGCATCTGGATGTGTTTGAAAAAGGCATCGCCAGCCGCCTGGACTTCAGCTTTTCGGGTCCGCAAGGTGCGCGCCTGGCCCGGCTGGCATCGGCAGGGCGACTGAACATCGGTGCTATTCATACTTATCTGGAGTTGTTTGCGCGTTACTTTGTCGATTTGACTCCGAATGTGGCGCTCATCGCCGCTCAGGCCGCCGATGAGCACGGCAATCTATACACCGGTCCCAATACCGAGGACACCCCCGCCATTGTGGAAGCCACCGCTTTTTCGGGCGGCATTGTGATTGCTCAGGTCAATGAGCTGGTCAATAGCAAGACCACGCGCCTGCCTCGCGTGGACATCCCCGCAGATTGGGTGAACTTCGTCATCCCGGCCCCGCGCCCCCACTTTATCGAACCGCTGTTTACCCGCGACCCGGCGCAGATCAGCGAAATACAGGTCTTGATGGCCATGATGGCGATCAAGGGCATCTACGCGGAATACGGCGTGCAGCGCCTGAACCACGGCATCGGTTTTGATACCGCCGCCATCGAGTTGCTCTTGCCCACCTACGGTCAATCGCTGGGCCTGAAAGGCAAGATTTGTCAGCACTGGGCCTTGAATCCGCATCCTGCCTTGATCCCCGCGATTGAGGCTGGCTGGGTGCAATCCGTGCACTCCTTTGGTTCCGAGCTTGGCATGGAAAATTACTTGCGCGCCCGCTCCGATGTGTTCTTCACTGGTCCCGATGGCAGCATGCGCAGCAATCGTGCTTTTTGTCAGGCAGCGGGTCACTATGCCTGCGATCTGTTCATCGGCTCCACCTTGCAGATCGATCTGCAGGGCAATAGCTCCACCGCCACGCTGGGCCGCATTGCCGGCTTTGGTGGCGCACCGAATATGGGGGCCGATGCCCGTGGCCGGCGCCACGCCAGCCCCGCCTGGCTCAAAGCAGGTCAACAGGCCCGCGCAGGACGCCAGGGGGCGGCCGGTACGCCGCGAGGCCAAAAGCTGGTGGTGCAGATTGTGGAAACGTTCCGCGAACACATGACGCCGGCCTTTGTGGACACCCTGGATGCCTGGACCCTGCAGGAGCAGACCGGCATGGATCTGCCCCCCATCATGGTGTATGGCGAGGATGTCACCCACATCCTGACCGAAGAAGGCATTGCCAACCTGTTGCTGTGCCGGAGCGACGAAGAACGCGAGCAGGCCATACGCGGCGTAGCCGGGTATACGCCCGTAGGCCTGGGCCGCGATGTGCGCATGGTGGAAAACCTGCGCGACCGCGGCATCATCCGGCGACCGCAGGATTTAGGCATAGACCCACGTCAGGCCACTCGCAATCTATTGGCCGCACGCAGCATGCGGGATCTGGTTGACGCCTCGGGCGGCCTGTATCAGCCCCCGGCGCGCTTTCGTAATTGGTAAGGGCCCGCACCGCTATTTGCATTAGGAGATCACGATGACTCAGCATCCTCACGGCCTGGAGACCCTGGCCTACCGTTTTCAGGGGCAAGAGCCCATTGGCCCCTTCCAGCCCGTGCTGATTGGCGTCGTGGGTTCGGGCAATCTGGAAGTACTGGCCGAACCCAAGGACAGCCCCGACTGCACTATTCACATTCATACCTCAGCACGAGGGTTTTCCGCCATCTGGGATGCCGTGGTACGGGACTTTCACCAGCGTCATCCGCTGGCCGGCATTCACTTTGACATCAACGATATGGGAGCCACCCCGGCCGTGGTCAGCCTGCGTCTGGACCAGGCCGCCAGCGAAGCGCTGGCACGTAGCCAAGCACAAGGAACACAGTCATGAGCAGTTATCTGGAATGTTCTGCCCGCCAGCGCGTCCAGACTCTGTTTGACGCGAACAGCTTTCATGAGTGGTTGCCCCCGGCGCAACGCATCAGCAGCCCGCACCTGGCTCAGTTGGGCGTCCCCTCCTCTTTTGATGATGGTGTGGCCATCGGCCATGCCTTGCTGGAAGGGCAGACCGTTTATGTGGCAGCGCAAGAAGGCGAGTTCATGGGCGGTGGTGTGGGCGAAGTCCACGGCGCCAAGCTGGTGGGCCTGCTGCGTCGTGCCATGATCGACCGCCCTGCTGGCGTGGTGCTGCTACTGGAGTCCGGCGGTGTACGCTTGCACGAAGCCAATGCGGGTTTGATCGCCGTGTCGGAAGTGATGCGCGCCCTGCTGGATACCCGCAATGCCGGGGTGCCGGTGATTGCCCTGGTAGGCGGGCAAAACGGTTGTTTTGGCGGCATGGGCATAGTGGCTCGCTGCACCAATCACCTCATCATGAGTGATGTAGGCCGTCTGGCCATGTCCGGTCCCGAAGTCATTGAAGCTTCACACGGTGTGGAGGAATACGACTCCAAAGACCGTGCGCTGGTCTGGCAGACCAGTGGCGGGAAACATCGCTGGCTGACCGCCGATTGCGACGACCTTGTGCCTGACACTGTGACAGCTTTCCGTGCTGCCGCCGTGCAAGGATTGAAAAAACCAGCCCGTGGCCCCGTCACCGTGGAAGAACTGGAACAGGAACACCAGATGCTGGCCCATCGCACCGCCTTGCTGCCTGTCGAACAATGGGAGCACACGGAGAACCAGGCTCGCCACTTATGGCAGGCGCTGGGTTTGAAGCACAGCGATCAAGTCGGGCAGATGGATGCCGCGGCCGTCAAAGCATTACGCAGCCAGGAGGCGCTGTCATGAAATGGGAAGCACTGGTGAAATCGCTGTTCGATACGCAGCACACCATCACCGAACAGGATTTATTTTTACAGGGGACAGCCGAATTTGAGGGTCAAACACTGAACGTTATTGGAACCACCGAACACGCGCCTATTGGCGTATCCCTGGCTTTGACCCAGGCTCAGGCGGTGCTGGACACCATCAGGCACCATCCTGGCCGCAGTCTGCTGCTCTTGGTCGATACCCAAGGCCAGCAACTGCGCCGCCGCGATGAGCTGCTGGGTATCAACCGCGCCATGGCCCATTTGGGCATGTGTCTGGATCTGGCCCGACGCAAAGGTCACAAAGTCATTGGACTGGTCTATGACCAGGCACTTTCGGGCGGATTCATCACCTCCGGGCTGATTGCCGACGCCTGCTATGCCGTACCCGAGGCCGAGATTCGCGTCATGCGCATTCCCGCCATGGCCCGCGTCACCAAGCTGCCCGAAGCCCTGCTGGAAGAACTGGCACAGTCCAATCCGGTTTTTGCGCCCGGCGTAGACAACTATGTGGCCATGGGGGGTATTCAGGCTGTCTGGGACAACCGTTCGCCTGAGCATCTGCGTGCGTCATTGCGTGCGGCACTGGCCCAGTCCGATCACCAGGATCGCCGTGCCAGTGATGGCGCCCAACGCGGTGGTCGCCGTCTGGCGGCCCAGATCATTGACCAAGTCTTGCAGGCATCCTGATGACCGCACCACTGCCCGCTCGCCGTCACCATCTGATTACGCTGGACAGCCCAGCCTGGGATCAGGTGCTGGCGGATCTGGAGCCAAGCAGCCACGCCAGTCTGAGCCTGCAGCAATGGCAGGCCCGAGGCTGGCCGCTGGTAGTCAGCCGTCAGCCAGGTGAACTGCGTCACGGGCAGCTGCAAGTGGGCATTCCGTTACCGACCGATTGGGGACGGCAACGTCTGTCCCTGATTGTTCCCCAGGCGCGGAGCCTGGCCTGGGGCAGTTTCCCCCCCGCCCATGAAGCCCAAACCTTGCTGCTGGTTTCCTTGGCGCAAGACTGGCTGAGCTTATGCCAGCAGATGCAGGCACACGGCTGCACAGCTCAGGTCTATGGCAGCTATGGCTGGGAGCTGATCACGGGTCAAGGCTATGTGCGTGCAAGCTCGGACCTGGACCTGCTGCTGCCCGTACAGTGTGCCACGCAGGCCGATCGTCTGGTGCAGCTCTTACATGCGGCCAGCGAATGGCCGGGCTTGCCCCGTCTGGATGGCGAGCTGCTGTTTCCGGATGACGCCGCCATCGCCTGGCGTGAATGGCAGCAATGGCGCAGTGGTGCCAGCAGCAAAGTCATGATCAAACACACGCATGGTTTACGTATTCAGGCGCACTCGGACTGGCCTGAGCACGCCCCTGCCCTGGAGTCTTCTCATGCTGCTTGATGCCATTGAAACAAGGGCATGGGCGTCCCCACCCAGGCCCCCTGAGCTCATGGACCCATCCCCTTCCTGGCGTTGCGCGGACATAGGCCGGGCGGCTGTTCTGGCGCTCTATGATGAGCTGATTCTGGCTCCCAAGCCGGGACTGGTTTCCTTGCTCGACAGCGGCAGCCATGACGATATGGACGCCAGTACCTTCTACCGCAGTCTGTTCGCTCTGCGCCACTATTTTTCTGACATGGCAGCCCTGGGCCAACAGCGTGCTCCCTTTTGCCAACTGCAAACTTGCGGGATGGCAGCGGAGGCTCGCATGCAGGCGGCAACCGCCGGCATCAATACGCACCGTGGAGCCATCTTCATGCTCGGCCTGCTGTGTGCAGCCGCAGGCGCCTGCCTTCCTTTTCGCACCCTGACTCCCGCCACGATTCGGGACCAACTTCAAACATTATGGGGGGCAGCTTTACAGGCCCGCAGCCAGCAAACCTCGTCCGCACTGCCGGGTGGACAAGCGGTACGCCGCTATGGTTTACAGGGCGCGAACCAGGAAGCCGCCCAAGGATTTCCCACCTTGTTTGAAACGGCCTGGCCCGCCTGGCAAGCCGCTGTCAACCTCTTGTCTCCGCACAGCGCGCCTATTACCGATCAGCAATTGCAGACCGTGGGTTTGCATACTTTCTTTTCGGTGATGGCGGTCCTTGACGATAGCAATCTGGCCCATCGTGGCGGACTGGAGGGGCTGCACTACGCGCGCCGCTGCGCCGCACAGTATTTGCACGCAGGCAGCGCATTTACCCCGGATGCGGTGCAACGCGCCCAAACCTTGCATCACGCCTTTATGCAGCGCCGTCTGTCCCCTGGAGGTGCTGCCGATACCTTGTCTGCCTGCTATTGGCTGGACCGCCTGCAAGCCACGGCTCCCGGCCGTGCACGCCAACGTCGCCCTATTGGAGTCTGACCATGAAAATCGCCCTGCTGTTTTCCGGGCAAGGCATGCAATACGCGGACATGCTGCCCTGGCTCAAGCCAACCCATCCCTTGCTGCTGCAGATGCAGGATCAGTTACACGTTGCCGATTGGCGCAGCGCCATGCGCGATGCCAATTGGGCGAGCACCAACGCCCATGCCCAGGTCGTCCTGACAGCCTGCGCCTTGGCCGCCTGGCAGCAATTGCAGGAACGCGTCCCTGCCCTGCAGGCGCCCAGCCCTTGTCTGGCTGCCGTGGCTGGCTACAGCATTGGCGAACTGGCAGCTGCATGCGTCGCGGGAGTGCTCTCCAGCAGCGACACAGTCACACTGGCCGGACAACGAGCCGCCCTCATGGATCAGGCCGGGGCCGGACAAGACAGCAGCATGCTGGCGATCAGTGGGGTTTCCATTCGGTCAATTGAACAATGGTGCCAGGCACAAGGCGCTGCCCTGGCCATACGCAATGGTCCCGAGAGCGCCGTCTGTGCGGGGCCACGCGACAAACTTTCGGCCCTGGAAACATTCGCTCAAGAACAGGGGGCGCGTTGCACGCCCTTGGCCGTGACTATTGCATCCCATACCCATTGGATGAGCAGCGCCGCTCACGCCTTTCACGAGCAGCTAAACCAAAGTGGGCTGGCGGCCCCCAATGTGCCTTGGCCAAGCAATGCCGGTGTGTGGGTACACAGCGCGGCAAGTGCGGCCCACGCCTTGGCAGCGCAACTGATGCAGACCGTGCAATGGGATGCCTGCATGGAACAGATTGAAGAACGTCAGCCCGATGTGGTGTTGGAAATCGGCCCAGGGCGCAGCCTGGCGACCCTGTGGAACCAACGCTATCCCGATATCCCTGCACGCTGCGTGGATGAATTCCAAACCCTGGATGGCGTGCAACGCTGGCTGTCCAGATGGGCCTGACTGTCAGTTGCAGCACCAGGTGCACTCCTGCCCTGGCAGACTCGCTGGGGGCTTGAGCTGAGCATCTGGAAGCGGCAGCCCCTCCCTCCTGACCGAGCTCCAGCAAGGCCATCGCGTTCCTATCAAACCGGCTTGTGCCCTTCTTTCTCCAGTTGATTGCGCACAATACGGCACGCCCGCAGCACGCTCAACACATTGGGGCTGCGTTCGCGCGACTTCATGCAAACCAGACCAATCCGCTGCGAATGCCGATACGGCGACTCCAGGCTTAACCACTGGATCTTGTCAGAAAACACCTCTTTGGCACGGGCAGGCAATAGAGAGCATCCCACCCCGCCGCTGATAAGACTCATCAACGAAAAGATGTCACCGGTACGCATCACAATCTCGGGCTCGAACCCGGCCTTGGCCATCATGCGCTGCATATCACGCCCAGTGGCAAAATCATCGCTCAACGATACAAAACGCTCTTTGGAACACCGCGCCAAATCCACGACCGACCCTTGCGCACCGTGCCAGCCCAGCGGCGCGGCAAACATCAGCTCGTCATCAAAGATTGGCAGCAACTCCAGATCAGGCTGGGCCTGCGGAAGTTCGATCAGGGCGGCATCAATATGACCACTGCGCAACTTTTGCAGCAGCTTTTCATTGGAATCCAGCACCAGATCGATCTGCAACAACGGCTTGTGTATCTTCAGCTCCACCAACAGGCGGGGAACGAGCCGGATTGTCAGTGAATACATGGAGCCAATGCGCAGTTGATCCGAGGAGTAGCCCCCGGCCTCACGCGCGGCATCAATACCCTGCTGCAAGGTGCGTATGGTTTCTTTGGCTGCCTCGGCCAGCTCACGGGCGGAGTCCTGAGGTACCAGATTACGCCCCTCCTGCAAGAACAAGGGGCACCGCAAGCCTTCTTCCAAGCTTTTCAATGCCCGATGAACACTGACCGCACTGGTACCCAACTGGTCCGCCGCACGGGAAATCGTGCCAGCCTCCAAAAAGGCCAACAAAACTTCCAAACGTCGTACCGTAATTTTTTCGTCGATCAGAAACATCGTGGGGAGCGATAGGGGTGGCGTTCATGCAAAGCGTACAGTATGGAGGAAGCGCTCTCTGCCTCCAATGCAGGCTAACCCGAAAAAAACCCCCAAGCTGCTGATCGCAAGGCTTGGGGCATTTTTGCTGCTATTTGCAACCACACTAGACGTGGCTGTCCTGACCACTGAAACGGCTCGATATCCGGCCTCGGCGGCCATCCGGCTCAGGCCGCTTTTTTATCGCCGCCCGATTGCACGATTTCCCGTACGGGAACCGGGGTTTGCAAACCAGCTTCATTCAGCACTTGAATCGCGCGACGGAACAAGTGAAAGCGGGTATCCCAGAAGTCAGCGGCACTGATCCAAGCACGCAGATTGACCGTAATGACGCTATCCTTGTACTCCATAACCATCACTTGAGGGGCCGGGTCCTTCAAAACCTTGTCGTTTTCGTCCAGCAGGTTTTGCAGCAACTTCAAGGCCAGATCCAGGTCGTCACCGTACCGGACACCCACACCAAAATCCAGACGACGAGTCGTATTGCGGCTGTAATTGATGATGGGATTGCCCCAGATCAGACTGTTGGGCAACGTAAACTGAATGCCATCGACCTGCTCGAAGCGGGTCAAGAACAAGCCCACTTCCTGTACCGTACCATCCCCTTTGCCCACAACCGACACGAACTCACCCGCACGCAAAGGGCGCAGCATCAACAACATGATGCCAGCGGCAATGTTTTGCAGGGTGTTCTGCAGGGCCAAACCCACTGCCAGGCCAGCCGCACCCAGCACCGCAATAATGCTGGCTGTCTGGACGCCAAAGCGTGCCAGCACCGCAATCAGTACAAAAATACGGATCGTCCAGACCGTGACCGACTGGGCCATAGGCACGATGGTGGGGTCCACACGGGGGGAGCTGGCTGCCATTCGCTTGATGGCCCGGCCGGCAACGGCTGACAGCCACCAGCCAATAATCAGAATCAACAACGCGATCACGACGTTAAGCCCAATCGCGACCACAGCGGGAAATTCTGTCATCCAGACTTGCAATTTTTCCACGTTTCACTCTCCTGAAGAAAATGGCAAAGAACCGAAGGGACTGGCCGCTAAAGGTCAACATTGCTCGTGTGCATCATAGCCTTGAGACTGAGGGGAACCCAAGCTGCTCAAACGCGTGATCTTATCCACGAAAACTGTGGATAGCTCATAGGAAAAACTGGGCAAATCAGAAAAACCGTTCGTAGTATCAGCCACTTAAAACGGGCGGGCAGAAAACGGCCAAATGCCTCAACACCCGCAATCTTATCCCCATAAAATGTGGACAAGTCACAGGATAAACCGTGAATCAGTGCATTTATTTCAATAATTTCAACAACTTAACAAACCCGATCAGAGAATCGACAATTCTTTACCATTTTTTTCCCCGGACCTGGTCCTTCATGCTATCGATCGGCTTATCCACAAAAGATGTGCATAAAAATAGGGAAAACCCCTGTATTAGCCAAAAAACCCATTACAAAACAAAAAGATAGGTAGCCAGGTCAGGGATTCACCATTTGGCTGCTTAGGAGACCGGCACGCGCCACAAAGACGCCAGCCAATGTTGCTCCTGAGGCGGCTTGTCCGTGGGGCGGTAAAAGTGATGGATATACTCAAAACCTGCTTGCTCCAGGCGCTGCGCCCACTGCTCCCAACTGTAGTAACACCCATAGCGCTGTCCATTCCAGCCTTCTTGCCCCTGACCGCGCGGATTGGAAGAAAACAGCACGCCACCGGGTCGCAGACTGTGCCGCAAGCTTATCAGCACAGCCGGTAGCTGCGCACTGGGTATGTGAAATAACACGGCATTGGCAAACACGCCGTCAAACGCGGCGGCAGGCAATTTCAAATCCAGGATATCCTGATGCAGTACCGTCAGACCGGTTTGCTGGCGCGCCATCTCGACAAAGGCCGCGCACCCATCCAGTCCCACAGGTCGGTGACCCATGGCCTGAAATGCCACCAGATCACGGCCGGGTCCACAACCCAGATCCAGAATATCCACCGGCCCGGCTGCGCCGATGGCGGCCAGCAAAGCGTCCCGGTTCTGGCTGACATCATGGTCCCAGGTGCCATCACGGTACGCCTGCGCATGGTCCTGATAATGATTGACGGTGCGACGACTGGTCTCTTTCATCTGAACATCCTTGCCTGTGTTATGGGTTTACTTGACGCTACCTAACGATGGATCGACTATATCCTGAGTCCAATTTGAATCTGATGCCATGAAGCCAAGCTATCCGCTCTCCGTCCTAGACCTGTCCCCTATTGTGCAGGGCTCCACTGCAGCGCTGTCTTTCCGCAGTTCTGCCGATCTTGCCCGCCATGCCGAGCAGTGGGGCTATCACCGTTACTGGCTGGCTGAACACCACGGCATGCCCGGTATCGCCAGCGCCGCTACGGCGGTACTGATCGGCCATATTGCCGGCCAGACCAGCCGCATTCGGGTCGGGGCTGGCGGCATCATGTTGCCCAATCACTCTCCGCTGGTGATCGCCGAACAGTTTGGGACCTTGGCCAGCCTGTACCCGGGCCGGATTGATCTGGGCCTGGGCCGCGCGCCCGGCTCAGACCCCGAAACCGCTCGCGCCTTGCGCCGCAATCTGAGCAGCGACCCGGACCAGTTCCCTCGCGATGTGCTCGAGCTGATGGACTATATGTCTGACGAGCCCCGCAACCGCATCATGGCCGTGCCCGGTCGTGGCCTGAACGTGCCGGTCTGGATTCTGGGCTCCAGCCTGTTTGGTGCTCAGTTGGCGGCCGCGCTGGGTTTGCCCTATGCCTTTGCGTCGCATTTTGCGCCTGCCCAGTTGATGGATGCTATTGAGGTTTACCGCCGTCAGTTCCAGCCGTCGATCCATCTGGAGAAACCGTACATCATGCTGGGCTACAACGTCTTTGCCGCCGACACCGAAGACGAAGCCAAGTTGCTGGCCTCCTCCTGGCAGCAGTCTTTTGTGAACCTGCGCAGCGGTCGTCCGGGCCAGTTGCCGCCGCCCGTGCGTGACTACTACGAGCAATGCAGCCCACCCGCACAGCATCTTCTGGACTCCCTACTCAGCTGTACGGCCATTGGCAATCCGGCGCAAGTGCTTGAACAGATGAAAGGTTTCATCGAACTGACGGGCGCCAACGAGCTGATGATCAACGCCAATATCTTTGACCACAACAAGCGCTTGCGCTCCTACGAGATTGCCGCCCAGTTGCGCGGCAGTCTGGTATGAACCCACGTCATCTCCAAGAGACCGCACTGCGCTACTTTCAGGAAGTGGCGCGCTGTGGCTCTATCTCGCAGGCGGCCAGCAATCTGTATGTCGCCACCTCGGCCATCAGCCGGCAGATCAGCGGGCTGGAAACAAACCTGGGCATGGCCCTGTTCGAACGCCATGCCCGTGGCATGAGCCTGACAGCGGCGGGCGAGCTTTTGCTGGCTCATGCCCGCCGCAGTGCTCTGGACGCCGAGCGCACCCTGCACGATATTGCCGCCCTGCAAGGCCTGCAAACCGGCCTGATACGGATTGCGTCCTCTGAAGGACTGGCCGCTCAGCTCCTGCCTCAATGCATCGCGCAATTCCGTGAAAATCATCAAGGCATACGTTTTCAGCTGGACGTGTTGCCCCCACAACGTATCACCATGCTGCTCCTGAGCGGGCAAATTGATATCGGCATCAAATTTACGCAGACGGCCGAGAAAGATATTAAAACGCTGTTTCGACGCGATGCCCCTGTCATGGCCCTGGCCGTTCCCGGGCACCCGGTCACCCGGACAGAACGCATCAGTCTGAAAAGCCTTCTGGCCCACCCTTTGGCCTTGCCCGGGCCCGACACCACAGTGCGGCAAATGATGGACGTGGCATGCAGCGCGCAAAACCTCAGCCTGGACCCCGTATTCAGCAGCAACCACATGCAGTCTCTGCATCAATTTGCCTTGTCCGGCGCAGGCGTGACCGTGTCGGCTTTGCTCTCGGCGCGTCACCTGATTGAGCAAGGTTTGCTGCAAGCCAGTTTCATCCATGAACGCGGCTTGCTGAACCGTCAAATTGAAGTGCAGGCCCTGGCTGGCCGCCGCTTGCCCTCTATTGTTCGCCGCTTTCTGGATGAGTTGCTGCCACAGCTTGAAATCGCGCCTTAAGGCTTGCCGAAATAGCAACGCTGGCCTGCTTATTTGTTGCTGGTTCGGCATCATCGCCTTTCCTATCATCTCTTGATTGAGGAGATAGCCATGACCCGACCCAGCACCGAACCCTTACCCGCGCCGCGCCGTTCCTGGCGGCGGCTTGTCCAGTCTTTTGCAGGCGCCCTGTTGGCGAGCAGCGCCCTGGTCGCGCACGCCAGTGATTGGCCCGAGCGCCCCATTCGCCTGATTGTGCCTTTCCCCACGGGGGGCGCCACCGATGTCATCAGCCGCCTGATTGCCGAGAGCGCCGCCAAAGAGCTGAACACCAACATTGTGGTGGACAATCGAACGGGCGCAGGCGGGACCATTGGCTCTGGCGAGGTAGCCCGCAGCAAGCCCGATGGCTACACCCTCTTGTTCACCACCAGCAGCACCCACGCGATTGCTCCGCACCTGTACAAGTCCCTGCCCTACGATGCAGAGAAAGACTTCACGCCCATCGCCCACTTGGGCGATGCCGCCAGCGTCTTATTGGTGAACCCGTCCGTACCCGCACAAACGCTGCCAGAGCTGATTGATTACGCCCGCGCCCATCCTGATGAGTTGAACTACGCCAGCAGCGGCAACGGCACGATTGTGCATCTGGGCACCGAAGCCTTCTTGAATCAGGCCAATATCGTCATGTCCCACGTTCCTTACCGTGGCACCGGTCAGGGCATTAACGATATGCTGGGTGGCTCCATCCATGTTTTACTGGATGCGATCCCCACGGGGATGCCCTATGTGAAAAGTGGTCAGTTGCGCGCTCTGGCCGTCACCGGTCCACAGCGCTCGCCGCTGGCTCCCGATTTACCCACCTTTCAGGAGTCGGGGCTGCCGGGCTACGAGTCGGTAACCTGGTTCGGGCTGTATGCACCGGCAGGCCTGCCCGACGACATCCGTGATAAAGCCTATCAAGCTTTTGCACATGCCATTCAGGACCCCAACGTGCGCTCGCGCCTGCAAACCCTAGGCGTGGACCAACCTCGCAGCACCAGCCGGGAAGATTTTATTGCCCTGGTTCGCGAAGACAGCGCACGCTGGCAAAGCCTGATTAAATTGACTGGAATACAGATTCAATGAATACCACTGACAAAGGCATGGACTGGCACAACCCTTACCCGTCCGCCCGCTCTGCCGTACTTGGCCAGAACATGGTCAGCACCTCCCATCCCCTGGCTGCGCAAGCAGGACTGCGCATGTTGCAAGCCGGGGGCAACGCGGTCGATGCGGCTCTGGCTGCCGCCATTACCCTGACCGTGGTGGAACCCACTGGTTGTGGCATAGGCAGTGACGCCTTTGCCATCGTCTGGGACGGCAAAGAACTGCATGGCCTGAACGCTTCCGGACGTTCGCCCCGAGGCTGGTCGCCGGATCGATTCAAAGACCACACGGCCATGCCCGACAAAGGCTGGGAAAGCGTCTCCGTGCCCGGTGCCGTCTCTGCCTGGGCCGAGCTGTCCAGCAAGCTGGGGCGCCTGAGCCTGGAGCAGGTTGCCGCCCCGGCGATTCATTATGCCCGTGACGGCTTTCCTGTCTCACCCGTGATTGCCCGCTTGTGGGAACTGGGCCGTCAACGCCTGGGCGATCAGCCCGGTTTTGCCGAGGCTTTTTTACGCGATGGCAAAGCCCCCGTTGCCGGACAGTGGTACCAGAATCCGGACCAGGCCAACACGCTGGAGCGTATTGCCGCCACCCAGGGTCGGGACTTCTATACCGGCGAGCTGGCCAAACGCATTGCCGACTTTTCCCGCCAGCATGGCGGCGCCATGGACGAACAGGATCTGGCCGAGCACTGTGCCCACTGGTGCGGCACCATCAGCCATCCGTTTGCGCAATCCGTCATTCATGAAATCCCACCGAACGGCCAAGGCCTTGCCGCGCTGATGGCGCTGGGCATCATGGAGCAGGCAGGCATCGGTCAGCAGCCACTGGATCACATTGATACGGTGCATTTGAGCATTGAGGCCATGAAACTGGCCTTTGCCGATCTATACGAACACCACGCAGATCTGGAGCACATGATTCATCATCCAGAGCATTTGCTGGACCCAGCCTATCTGCGCGAGCGTGCTGCCCTGATTCAAATGGACCGGGCAGGGGACCCCAAGCATGGCCTGCCCGGGCCCTCTGGCACAGTCTATGTCACCGCCGCGGACTCCAGCGGCATGATGGTCTCCCTGATCCAGTCCAACTACATGGGTTTTGGGTCCGGCGTAGTCGTGCCAGGTACCGGTATCAGCCTGCAGAACCGAGGCCATGGGTTTAGCCTGCGCCCTGGACACGTGAATCAGGTTGCCGGTGGCAAGCGCCCCTCGCACACCATCATTCCAGCCTTTGCCATGAATGCCGACGGCACGCCACAAATGTCCTTTGGCGTGATGGGCGGCCCCTTCCAGTCCCAAGGCCACATGCAAATGGCCTTACGGGTCTTGCTGTACCGCCAGAATCCGCAAGCCGCAGCCGATGCGCCTCGCTGGCGCGTCACCGGTGGGCGTGGCGTGGCGGTGGAACCCACATTCGATCCCGCTTTGGTTCAGGCTCTGCGTGAACGTGGTCATGAGGTGCTGGTCGAACCAGGCAGTGGTGTCTTTGCCTTTGGCGGTGCGCAGTTGATTCTGCGTCAGGGCAATCACTACGTGGGCGGCTCCGACCCGCGTAAAGACGGCCAAGTGGTGGCCTACTAAGTCCACCTCCCTGCCAGAGCGCGCAACCGCTCTCTGATTGGGGTCTGGATGATCTTATTCAGACCCCAAACCCCGCTTGGTCTTCGTCTCTCATTCGTCAAACCGCAGACCGGAGCAGGGCTACCTGCGTCAAGACCCTATCCCTTCGGCCTCCCACAACACCCCGCAAGGCTCGGCAAGCAGCCACTCACTACCCAAGCGGGCTCACGCACCACCCATCAGAAAAACGTACACCGTGGTCAAGATCTGACACCCCCCGGACACAAAAACTGTGTTTTTATCAGGTTTTCATCCGTGACACAGAATGACTGCTGTACCATCAAAAAATCGCCGCCCTCTTACCCAAAGGGCGGCTTTTCATCTGTCCAAACGGCTCGTCATCCCTGAAGCCGTCCGCTGGAGCCCCTTCGGTGCTGTCATTTTTTGAACGTCGATTAAATCCCTATCCCGAACAGCAGGTCGCCCCGCCCCCAAAAGGATTTTTCCCCTTCATCTGGGCCTGCACGAAACATTCCCGCGCCTGGATTGGCTTGATGACGCTGACCTCGATCGGCTTATCGGCCTACGAGGCCATGCTGTTTGCCCTGCTCAGCTATATCGTGGACTGGCTGCCCTCCATCGAACCGGCCCAGTTCTGGAGCCAGCACGGCAGCACGCTTCTGGGCATTGCCGCCATCCTGCTGAGCAGCGTGGTCCTGATCAGTCTGCATACCGTAGTCATGCATCAGGTGCTGGCCATCAACTTTCCCATGCGCCTGCGCTGGCTGTTTCATAAGCTGATGCTTAACCAGAGCATGTCCTTTTACGCGGACGAATTTGCAGGTCGCATCACGACCAAAATCATGCAAACCGCTCTGGCAGTGCGTGAGACCCTGTTCATGGCTGTGGAAGTGGTCGTGGGCATGAGCGCCTACCTGATCGGCATTTTGATTCTGGCCGGCAGTTTTGACCGTCTGCTGATTCTGCCCTTCCTGTTCTGGCTGGTGGGCTATGCACTGGCCTGTGTGTTTTTTGTACCCCGCCTGGGTAAAGTGGGCGCCGAGCAGGCTGATGCCCGAGCGCTGATGACAGGACGCATCACCGACGCCTACACCAACATCAACACCGTCAAGCTGTTTGCCCATACGCGCCGCGAAGCGGACCATGCCAAAAACGCGATGCGTCGTTTCCAGGAAACCGGCCACGCCCAGATGCGCCTGATCAGCCTGTTTGAGGTGAGCAACCATGTGCTGGCCACCCTCTTGCTGATCAGCTCGGCGGGCCTGGCCCTTTACCTGTGGTCGATAGACCAGTCCAGCGCGGGTGTGGTGGCGGCTGTCATCGCCATGGCTTTGCGCCTTTCGGGGCATTCACACTGGCTCATGTGGGAGCTGACCAACCTGTTCGAGAACGTGGGCACGATTCAGGACGGCATCAATACCTTGACGCAAAAGCCCACGGTGGTAGATGCGCCCGATGCCAAGCCCTTGCGGATCGGGCAAGGCCGAATCGAGTTTCAGGATGTCAGCTTTGCCTACCGCGATAAAAGCCGCCAGGTGATTGACAAGCTCAATCTGGTGATCCAGCCAGGCGAACGGGTAGGCCTGATCGGGCGTTCTGGCGCAGGCAAATCCACCCTGGTCAATCTGCTATTACGGTTTCATGATGTGGACAGCGGCACCATCCGCATTGACGGCCAGGACATCGCCCACGTCACGCAAGACAGCCTGCGGGCCGCCATTGGCATGGTGACGCAGGACACTTCCCTGCTGCACCGTTCCATGCGCGACAACATTTTGTATGGCCGCCCTGAGGCCAGCGACGAGCTCCTGCACAAGGCGGTAGAACGTGCAGCCGCGGCCGACTTCATCTCGCTGCTGCATGACCGTGAAGGTCGTCAGGGTCTGGACGCCCATGTAGGCGAACGCGGTGTGAAACTGTCCGGTGGCCAGCGGCAGCGCGTCGCCATTGCCCGGGTCATGCTCAAAGACGCACCCATCCTGTTACTGGATGAAGCCACCAGCGCCCTGGATTCCGAGGTAGAAGCGGCGATTCAGGAAAGCCTCAATACCCTGATGCACGGCAAGACGGTGATCGCCATTGCCCACCGCCTGTCTACCATTGCGGCGCTGGACCGACTGATCGTGCTGGATCAGGGTCGCATCATCGAACAGGGCAGCCACCAGGAGCTGCTGCAAAAGGGAGGCCTGTACGCTCGTTTGTGGACACATCAAAGCGGAGGGTTTCTGGGGGAGAGTCGCCAGCAGGATGATTAAAAGGTGTCACTTGCTTGCAAAAAAAAACTGACGTTACATCGTTGTCCCATTAGAATTTCGAAATATCAAACTTCGCCGTACTTGCGGCGAAGTTTTTTTTCAACTTAATCCGCCCCTACGAAGAACAAGATTATGTTTTTAGTCTTCCCCGATTCGGCAGCAATTGCAGCACACCTGAGCACCCGCCTTCAGGACATTATCCGTCAGGACCCGCAAGCGACGCTGGGTCTGGCCACCGGGGGAACGATGGAGCCCATTTATGCACGTTTCGTACAGGATGTACGCACCAACGGGCTGGATGTGTCGGGTATCAGCAGCTTCAATCTGGATGAATATGTAGGCCTGTCTGCGACGCACGAGCAAAGCTACGCTTACTACATGCGCCAGCACCTGTTTGACCAACTGCCTTTTGATGCGACACGTCTGCATCTGCCCAATGGCCTGGCCACCGAACTGGAACAGCACTGCCAGCAATACTCCGCAGCGATTGCTGCCAGCGGCGGCGTTGCCTTGCAACTGCTGGGCGTAGGCACCAACGGTCATATCGGTTTTAACGAGCCGGGCACGCCGTTTGACAGCCACACCCATGTGGTGGCCCTGTCCGAGCGGACCCGTATCGACAACAGCCGTTTTTTTGACTCCATGGACGAAGTGCCGGCCTCGGCCATCACCATGGGGATTGCCGATATTCTGAGCGCCCGTGAAATTGCCCTGGTAGTGACGGGCGAGCACAAGGCGCGCACCATGCTCAATTACCAGCAAGGCGGCATCACACCCGAACTGCCTTTCACCGCCTTGAAGCAACACGCCAACACCCATATCCTGCTCGACGAGGCGGCAGCCAGCCTGTTAGACCCCAGCCTGTGCCACCGTCCCCTGATCAGCCAGGCCGCCTGAGCCAGCTTGCCACCCCCCGCCCAGCGCTCGAAAGAGCGCGGCGCGGGACTGCAACCGCGATTGCAGCAAGCTGACGCGCACATCCTGAGCGGCGTACAAGGTACGCTGCGCATCCAGTAAAGACAGCAAGGTTTCCGAGCCGGAGCGATAACGTGCTTCGGCCAGTTGAAACGCCAGCTTGGCTTGCTCCCACTCCCGTTCCATGGTCTGTGCCTGGGCATCCAGGCTCTGCAGCTGTGCCAGCACACCCTCGACCTCCATATAGGCCTGCACAATGGTCTGGCGATACTGTGCCAGCCATTCCTGTAAACGGGCCTCGTTCAAATCCTTGTCTGCCTGCAGTCGACCAGCATTGAAGATGGGAGCCACCAGCCCGCTGATCAGACTGTAGACCGGATGGCGCACGCTTTCTTCCCAATGATTAGCCGATGCTCCTGCCCGGGCCCCCAAGGTCAGGCTGGGGAACATGGCAGCGCGAGCCACCTGCACATCGGCATGAGCCGCCGACAACTGGGCCTCCATACGCGCAATATCTGGGCGTTGCGATAGCAACTGTGAAGGCAAACCCGCCTCCAGCTCTGGCACCTGCAAATTGGCAATGTCTTCCTGCGGCTCGGGCAGGATTTCAGTACGACCCAACAAAGTCGCCAACTCCACCCGCGTGCGAATCGCCTGTTCTTCAATCACCAACCATTTGCGCTGTTGCACAGCCAGCAACTGACGCTGCTGTGCCAGCTCCAAAGGAGATGCCGCCCCTGCCTGCAAGCGGGCTTCCAGCAAACGTAACAAGCGTTGTGCAACAGCCAGGTTTTGTCGCGCAATTGCCGCCCGCTGTTTATCGCCCAAGGCTTGCAGGCTTAAATGCACCACCTGCGCCTGCACGCTGACACGCAGCACATCCAGCTCGTAGTTCGCCGCCTGAGCCAGGAATACAGCGCTGTCGGCCTGGGCCCGATGGCGCCCCCACACATCGAGTTCATAACTCATGAATACACCAGTCACATAGTGCGAGCGGGACTCACCATGAGACGAAGAAACCGGCGCCTCTCGTTGCGCAGACAGATTGCCCTGCAATTCCGGCAGCAAACTGGCTCCAGTAATGCGTGCCTGGGCTTGCGCCTGCAAGATCCGGGCCTGGGCCCGACGCAGCAGCGCCACATCCTTCAAGGCTTCCTGCATCAGGCTGTTCAAGGCGGGGCTGTTATAGGCGCGCCACCACTGCAGCTCTACCTGAGCCGGTACAGGGCTGGGTGTCGCCTTGGCCTGCTGTTGATACGCCTGGGGCAGCGTCGGTGGGGTTTTGTCCAGGTCGGAGGACAAGGAGCTGCAAGCCTGCAGTACAAGCGTGCTCATGACCCCTGCTATCCATCGGTAATGAGCCATGTCTACTCTCCAGCCAAAGCCTGCACGGGGTCCAGCGCTGCCGCCGTGCGTGCTGGCATATAACCAAACACCATGCCCGTCACCACGGCGCAGCCAAAGGCGCCCAAGGCCGCCCGCAAGGAAAACACCACATCCACCCCTCCAACGATCAAGCCAATGCCCACAACTGCACCTGCCAGCACGCCCAGGCAACCGCCTGTAATCGTCAACAGAACCGCCTCGGTCAAGAACTGGCGCAGGATGTCGCTTTGTCGCGCACCCGTTGCCATACGTATACCAATTTCCCGCGTACGCTCACGCACCGTCATCAACATCACATTCATGACACCAATGCCGCCCACCAACAAAGACACCGCGGCAATCAAACCCAGCATCATGCTCATGGCCTGCCGCGTGGAAGCCTCGGCCTGCAACCGCGCAGCTGCATTGCCAATCGAAAAGTCTTCTCGCCCGCCATGACGTTGGATCAGCAGTTGACGCATGCACTGTTCCGCTTCCAGAACAGTGGAACTGTCCTGCGCATCAATCACCACATAATCAGGCTGCGTCTGGGCCTGATACACCCGTGCCCGGGCCGCCTGATAAGGTACAAAAACCATATCGTCATAGTCCTGCGCCCCCGAATCCGCCCCGCGCTCCTGCATCACACCGATCACCTCAAAAGGCGAATTGCCGATCAGCAACTGCTGACCTAAAGGGTGTTTGACATGGGGAAAAAATTGCTGGGCCGCGCGATGCCCCAACACCACCAGAGGCGCCAGATCACGGTCCTCGGCATCGGTGTAGTAACGGCCCTGGGCCAGTTCCCAACGGTGAATGGCCGGCATGGTTTCATTGGCGGCAAACACATACACTTGCCGGTCCACACTGCCACGCCGCACGGTAATCGGGTCCCCGATCACCGGCATCACGCGTCGTATCAGAGGCAGCTCTCCAATCGCTTCCAGATCCTCCTGCGTCAGTTGCCCTTTGGGCAGCCCATGGGGTGGAGAGGAACTGCTCAGGTACATGATGGTGGTGCCCATCGTCCCCATCTGATCCATCACCCTTTGACGTGCACCCTCGCCCACCGCCAGCATGACAATGACCGAGGCCACCCCAATAATCACACCCAGTAAAGTCAGAGCAGTGCGATGCCGGTTAAGGAACATGCTACGCAAGGCACTGCGTGCAGCGTCCTTGATTTCCGAGAGCCAGGGTGAGCGGCGATGTTGCGGCTCCCTTAAAGACTGCCTGGCCTTCGAGGGGGCCGCTGCATCGGGGCGACTATCAGACAGGATACGACCATCACGGATCTCGATGACCCGGTCCGCCATCGCGGCCACTTTCTGGTCGTGCGTAATCAGAATGATGGTATGCCCGGAATCGGACAGCTCACGCAACAGTGCCATTACCTCCGCACCGCTAGCCGAGTCCAGCGCACCCGTAGGCTCGTCAGCCAGAATGACCCGGCCGCCATTCATCAGGGCACGAGCGATGGAGACGCGCTGCTGCTGACCGCCGGACAACTGGTTAGGCCGGTTATCCAGCTTGTCCACCAAGCCCAGACTGCTCAACAAACGCGCGGCACGTTCAGCGCGGCTGGCCTCGTCCATACCCGCATAAATTGCGGGCATCTGCACATTTTCACAGGCCGTTTCGGTCGGGATCAGGTGATAGCCCTGAAACACAAATCCAAAGGTTTCCCGTCGCAAGGCGGCCAGTTCGTCCGGGCCTAGCTGCGCCACATTCCGGCCCTCAAACAGATACGTGCCGCTGCTGGGTTTGTCCAGGCAACCAAGCAGATTCATCAGGGTCGACTTGCCCGAGCCCGAAGCACCGACAATCGCCACAAAGTCGCCTGGTTCAATGCGAAAGCTGACATCGAACAGAACCTGCACAGCCGGTTTGGTGCTGGGAGAGCCACCGTAAATACGGCAGATATCGCGCAACTCAATCAAGGCAGGTGCGGCCTCTACCATTGCAACCACCGCCAGCCACGCTCGGCCGCGACCACGGCCAACACAATCTGCTCACCTTGGGCCAGCCCCTCCAGAACCTGCACCTGATGTCGATTGCGCACCCCCAGGCTGACCGGCTTTTCCTGCAGCTTGCCCTGCTCCAGCACAGGCACTGTAAAGGCGTCTGGACCACGCTGCAGGTCAGGCCGCAAGGCCGCCGCGGGCACCAGCAAAGCCTGGTCGGCACGAGCAATTTCAAACAGCACCTGCGCCGTCATCTGTGGCATCAATTCGCCGTCCGCATTGTCCACATCAAACACCACTGTATACATGATGGCCTGCGTCGCGGCAGGCGTGGCCGCCGTCGTTTCTTCCTGGGTGCTGCCTTCAGGCGCTGGCATGATCTGGCGCACAGTGGCCTGCCAATGGCGCACCTGGGGCTCACTCTGTTCGCCCAAGGTGGTGAACGTAACCGCCATACCAGGTTTGATACGGCGTATATCCGCCTCGGACACGCTGGTCCAGACTGTCATCGTGCTCAAATCAGCGATGCGTAGGATGGTGGGAGTCTGATACGTGGCGTTCAAGGTCTGGCCTTCACGGGCCTGCACACCAATCACGGTGCCACTCATGGGCGCGTAAATGCGCGTGTAGCCCAATCGCGCCTCGTCGGCTTTCAGCGTGGCCTGGGTCTGCTCCATCTGCGCCCGCACATGAGCCACACGGGCCTGCGCGCTTGCCAGGTTCGCCTGAGCAATCTGTATATCTTCCTGACGGCTGGCCTGCTGACGCTCCAGCTGACGCTGACGTGTCAACTGCTGGCGTGCCAACAAAAGCTGGGCCTGTTGCTCAGCCAACTGGGCGCGAAATGCCGCCAACGAAGCGCGGCCTGCATCGACTGTGGCCTGCTGTACGCTGGGGTCAATTTCCACCAGCAACTGGCCCTGCTCAACCTGATCGCCCGGAGCCACCGGCAATACGGTAATCTGACCCGAGACCTGCGCACCGACATCCACATAGCGACGGGGCTTTAAGGTGCCCACCGCCGCGACGGTGGCACGAATATCACCTTGTTTCACAGACACCGTTTCAAACCGCGCTGACGAACGCCCCGCCTGCGCTGCCAGCGCACCGAGCGCCAGCAGCGCCACCAGGGCGAACGCCCAGCGGCGCCTCACTGCTTTGGACTTCATCACCGTCCCCTTTAAAACCGGAGATCCAGACCGGCCCGGATCGCGCGTGGCGAACCGTAAACAGCGGTATTGACGGTCGTCAGATAATGCTTGTCAAAGACATTGTTCACATTCAGATAGGCGCTGACCTGCTTGTTCACCGTGTAGCGGGCCATCAAGTCAAAAACCGCCACACTGGGAAGGTCCAGACGTTGCTTCAAGGGACCTGCCTGTTCCTCATACACACCACTTTGCCAACGCAGTCCGCCCCCTACCGTCAGGCCCTGTCCCACCGAGGGCAGGTGATACGTGGTGTACAACTTGAAGGTGTTTTGCGGCACACCGGTTAGCAATGCCTTGCCATCGCGGTCCTGAGCAAGAACACGGGTAAAACTGGCCGATGCTTGCCATTGCGGGCTGAGCTGCCCGGTGGCCTCCAACTCCACCCCCCGGGTCAAAGCGCCCGATACCGCTTCATAGGCGGCATCTCCACTGGGCCCATATACGCCGGGAATCACCACGGCAAAGTTTTCCTGACGAGTACGGAACAAGGCCAGGCCCAGACTCAGTTGTTCATCCAGATAACTTCCCTTAAGCCCTACTTCCATGCTGTTGCCAGTGCGCGGGTCCAGATAATTGCCATCCGCGTCGCGATACTCCTGGGGCTTGAAAATATTGGTGTAGCTGCCATACACCGACCAGTGATCGGACAAGTCATAGACCAGCCCAAGGTAGGGGGTGAACTGGTCGTTGGCGGTACGCACTGTCTCGGTGCGTTTGCCACTGGCGTAAGACAAGGAGTTCTTGTAGAGCGACCAACTGGTCATGCGGCCACCGAGCAAGACGGCCAGATTGTCGCTGGGCTTGAGACGGACGGTGGCATAAGCGCTGTTGATCTTTTCCACCGAACGCGTCTGGCCGGTGGCGGGATTGGCGGGTTCCGAGGGGAAGCGACCGTCCCAGTTAAAAATATCCTGAACGCTGGCATTCCAGTCCCTGTGCCACCACAGGGTATAGCTTGGCGCCAGATCCCGGGTACGTGAGCTGGTCAGCCCGACCACGGCCTCATGCTCGCGCCCGAGCAATTGGAACGGCCCGCTGGCACTGATATCCAGACTGGTCTGCACGGGTTCACCCGACCAGCGCCCCGCCCACAAGCCAACACCCGCTCCCGTATAACGATCTGGAAAGCCCTGCGAGGCATAGCCCAGTACCTCGTCGTAGCGCGTCTCGGAGCGATCCAGGACGCCTTTTAAGGTCCAGTCATTATCAAAACGATGCTCCAAGGAAGCAAACAAGCGTTGATTGCGACGCGACGAATAGGCCCATCTGGCTGCGCCGGATGTAGAACGGTCCCAGTCGATCAGACCTCCATCAGAATAGAAAAGAGGCAGGCCTCGTCCGGCATGATTCGTACTCTTGTGCTTCTGAAAGGTGTATCCCAGACTGAACAAGGTCGATGGCGTCAGATCCGCCTCAAAAATACCGTAAAAGATCTGCTTTTTTTCGTGCAGACGATCAATAAAGGAATGGTTATCCTGCCAGGCAGCCACGGTACGCAAACGCATGCTGCCGGACTCATTTAAGGGAGTGGACAGATCCGCTTCGCCCCGGTAGTAATCCCAGGCCCCCCCTTCCAGTTTGGCCCTGAACTGAAAATCCTGCGTCGGACGCTTGCGCATCATGTTCAGGGTAGCGCCCGGCTCACCCACACCATTCATCAAGCCACTGGCCCCGCGCAGAACTTCGACCCGGTCATAGAGCACCATGTCATTGCTTTGAAACAGCGAACGATAGCCACTGTAGGTCTGGCTCATGCCATCGACCATGTAGTTCTCAACCACAAAGCCACGCGCGTAAATCATGCTGCTGTCCGAGCCAGAGTTACCGCCTGCGACATAAACCAGCCCCGGGGTCTGGGCGGCCACATCAGCCAACTGGGTAAGCCCTTGATCATCCATGCGCTGTCGAGTCATCACACTGACGGACTGTGGAGTTTCGCGCAAAGACAGGTTCAGGCGGGTAGACGTGCTATTGGAATCGGCCAGGTAAGATTCAGAACCTTCAGTGACCCCGGGCGCCAATCGTTTGCCCTGTACCCGAATAGCGGCCAGCTCCTGGGCCTGTTCGCTGTTGCTGGTGGTCGGTGGCAAAGGCGTGACACTGATAATTACAGCCGAGCCACTGGGCGATGCCAGCAGGCCAGTGCCTGCCAGCGCTTGCTCCAGTGCTTCATTCAAGGAGACCCTGCCTTGCAAGGCAGGCGCCGCCCGCCCGGCAGCCAACGTGGCATCCAATAAAATCGCCACGTCCCACTGATGCGCCAGGGTATTGATGGTGGCGCTCAAGGGCTGGGCAGGCACGGCTAGTGTACGACTGTCCAGCATGATGGCCGCCGCCCCGCGAGCCTGCGCCCACACGGGGGTCCCCGGAGCACTTAAGGCCATCCCGGCCAGGCCAGCGGCCACATAAACAGAACGAACACAGTCGCCGCAACGGCGTAAAAGGGATTTCATGGCAAGAGGTCCTTGTAGAGGCTTTGCATGTGTAGACGAGCGAGAGCCTCTTTACCGGACAATTATTTTTTCAGGGACACCTGCCAAGCCCCTTTTGCATCACGCTGGACCTGCACCGGCAATATTCCCGGCAAACTATCCAGAAAAGCCCGCGGATCGCGCAAACGGAAACTGCCAGTCACCCGCAGCTCATGCAGGCGCGGATCATCAGCCAGATTGAGCGCCGGGGACAAATAGTCGTTCCACTGGGCAGCCACCTTGTCCAGTGGGGTCTGATCAAAAACCAGCCAGCCCAGACGCCAGGCGCCGACCTGCTCCGGATTGACTGCCACTCTTGTCGCGGGTGTATCAGCATCCAGACGCAAGGCCTGGCCAGCCTGCAGATCGATTCGTTGGTCACGCTCACGATGGGGGAAAAACGTCACCTGCCCGCGTGCCACGGCCACCTGCAACGCATGAGGACTGACCCGGACAGAAAACGCCGTGCCCACGACGCGTACCCGCCCTTGAGGGGTCTCTACCCAAAAGGGGCGTGTGGGGTCTTTACTCACCGACACATACATCATCCCTTCCATTAACTGCACTTGGCGTACTGTACGCATCATGCGCACTTCCAGTCGGGTGTGGGGAGCCAGAGACAGGCGGGAGCCATCATGCAGATCGTATTCACGCTGCTCGCCATGGCCGGTCTGCAACGCCAATACTTGCAACGCCTGCTGCCAATACCACTGGGCTCCTGTACCTGCCGCCAGGCCAATGCCGAGCACGCCTAGCATGGCCAATACCCGCCGCCGTGCAGGCTTGCTCTCCCGGTATGGGCCGGGCAGGGCCACGCGGTCTTGCAGGCCCTGGCCCTGCGTGCTCTCCCACGCTCGCAGCGCCAGATCTGCAGCGGCTGCATGATCGGCACTGAGCGTACGCCACCGCTCAAACTGCGTCTTGGCCGCGTGCGCCGTGGCCTCATCACCCCCGTGCTGGCGAGCCAGCAATAGCAGGGCTTGCTCCAGGCGCGCTCGCGCAATTCGATCCGGTGCCGCCATGAAAAAATCTCACTACGCGTTGGCCAGGTCCAGACAGTCCATCACCGCCCGTACCACATGTTTTTCAATTGACGCCAAAGACAGGCCCAAATGGCTGGCCGCCTCCTGATGGCTAAAACCATAAATGCGCACCAGAACGAATACCTCGCGCCGTTTGCGGGGCATGACCCCCAATCGAGACAATAGGGCCTGAAGCTGCTGGCGCACCTGCACCAGATACTCCGTGCTGGGAGCCTCCCTGGCCGTCATCATGGTCAAGGTATCGAGCATGACCTGTTCCGCCTGCCGACGCCTGGCGCCATCAATCACAATATTCTTGCCAGCACGAAACAGCAAAGCACGCAAATTGCGGGCTGGGCGCGCTGGCGACACCCCGGCAAACACACGGGCATAGCTTTCCTGCACCACCTCTCGTGCCGCCTCCCGGTCATTGAGAAAGCGGGCAAAGAAATTGACCAACTCGGAATAGTGCCGTGCGTCCATCGAACGTTGAAAACCACCCCCCAGCGCGCAACGAACACAAACAGACCGGTCACTGACTGCAGAAATGGAGACTATTATTTTGAATGAGAATGAATTCTATTACCGTTTTCGAGCCATTGGCAAGCGTAGATGTCAGTACGCGGGACTAATTCAGCACGCTCCCTCCCCCCCTCTTGACCGCCCTCGCTACAATATCCACTCAGCCGCCTTCTGGGCGGCCTTGTTGTTGAATTCCCTGACCTGTACTGCGCTATGACTTCTGCTGCCGATCTGTCCGCCCACACGCCCATGATGCGCCAATACCTTCAGCTCAAAGCGGAGGCTGGTTCACATCTGTTGTTCTACCGGATGGGAGACTTCTATGAGATGTTCTACGCCGATGCCGAGCGCGGCGCGCGTTTGCTGAATCTGACGCTGACCAAGCGGGGTTCCTCCAACGGCGAACCGATTCCCATGGCTGGCGTGCCTTTTCACGCCATGGAAGGTTATCTGGCGCGTTTGGTGGCATTGGGTGAGTCGGTCGCGATTTGTGAGCAAGTAGGCGATCCGGCCACCAGCAAAGGCCCCGTCGAGCGCAAGATCATGCGTGTTGTCACGCCCGGAACACTGACGGACGATGCCTTGCTGCCCCCCAAGGCAGACCGCCTGATCGCCGCTTGCACTCGCATGAAGGTGCAACGTCAGGAAATGGTCGGGCTGGCCTGGATGAATCTGGCCAGCGGCGAATTTCTGGTCAGCCAGTGTGAGCCCGATATGCTGGACACCGAGCTCAACCGTATCGGCCCCGTTGAGCTGGTCTATCCCGAATCCCAGCGTCCTGCTCCCGAACTTCCCCAGGCCAGTTGCCATAGTTTGCCCGACTGGCATTTTGCCGCCGACGGCTCGCGCGAGACCTTGCTCGATCATTTTGATCTGGACTCTCTGGCCAGTTTTGGCCTGGACGATCTGCCTGCGGCGACAGCTGCCGCCGGTGCATTGCTACGCTATGTCGGCAGCACACAATCCCAGTCCCTGGTGCATATCACGGCTATCCGCGTGCAGCACAGCTCGGACTTTCTGGTACTGGACGCGGTCACCCGCAAAAATCTGGAAATCACCGAAACCATCAGCGGCGAAACCAGCCCCACTCTCTTCTCGACGCTGGATCATTGTCAGACTCCTATGGGCAGTCGCTTGCTGCGCCGTTGGCTGCATCACCCCTTGCGTTTGAACCAGACGGTTCAACAACGCCAGGACGTGGTGTCCCTATTTTTCCAGACCCAGCAAAGCGCCAGTCTGAATGCGGGCGACCCCTTGGGCGCCTTGCGCCAGGCACTGCGTCGCTTCCCTGACCTTGAGCGGATTGCGACCCGTATATCGCTACGTAGCGTACGTCCCCGAGAACTGGCCAGCCTGCGGGATGCACTGGCCACGCTGCCCGAGCTGCGTCAGGAGCTGGAACATAATTTTGCCCAGTCCGAGCACTTGCATCGACATTTGCTCAGCCTGGCCCTGGACCCGGAACTGGCCCGTCTGCTGCAGGCCGCTATCGCCGCCGAGCCCGCTTTGCTGATACGCGATGGTGGGGTCATTGCGGATGGCTATGATCCTGACCTGGACGAACTGCGCAGCCTGGCCAGCGACAGCGGTGATGTCCTCTTGAAAATCGAGGCCCGCGAACGCGAGCGTACCGGGATTGCCACGCTGCGTGTTGAGTACAACCGCGTACATGGCTTCTTTATCGAGGTCAGCCGCGGTCAGGCCGATAAGGTTCCCGATGATTACCGGCGCCGCCAGACTCTGAAAAATGCCGAGCGTTTCATCACGCCCGAGCTGAAAGAATGGGAAGACAAGGTCCTGTCGGCCAAGGACCGCAGCCTGAGCCGCGAAAAACTCCTTTTCGATGAACTGCTGGACAAGCTGCAAAGCTATGCCGGCCCGCTGGCCCTATGCTCGAGCGCGCTGGCCGAGCTGGACACCCTGTCCTCTCTGGCGCTTCATGCCCTGGACCATAACTGGGTCGCCCCGGAGCTAAGCGAACAAGCGGGTATCTGGATTGAGGCAGGCCGCCATCCGGTGGTGGAACACACTATTGAGCGCTTCACGCCCAATCATTGCGAAATGCATGCGCAACGCCGCATGCTTTTGATTACCGGCCCGAACATGGGGGGCAAGTCCACCTATATGCGTCAGGTTGCCCTGATTGCCCTGCTGGCCCGCATCGGCAGCTTTGTCCCGGCAAGCCGGGCCCGTATCGGCCAGATAGACCGCATCTTCACCCGTATCGGTGCCGCCGACGATCTGGCCGGCGGCCGTTCCACCTTCATGATGGAGATGACGGAAGCGGCCGCGATTCTGGCTGGCGCCACCCCCCACAGCCTGGTGCTGATGGATGAAATTGGTCGAGGCACTTCCACCTATGACGGACTAGCCCTGGCTTGGTCCATCGCGCATCGCCTGCTCAGCCACAACCAGGCGCTGACCCTGTTTGCCACGCACTATTTCGAGATTACCCGCCTGCCCAACGAGCTGCCTGCCGCTGCCAACGTGCACTTGGCCGCCGCGGAATCCGCTTCCGGCATCGTGTTCTTGCATGAGGTCCAGGAAGGACCGGCCAGCCGCAGCTACGGGATTCAGGTTGCACAGCGTGCTGGCATTCCCTCTGCAGTTATACGCCAGGCCAGCCGCGAGCTAAGCCGCCTGGAAGCGCAAAACGATCCTAGTGCACAACTGGATTTGTTCAATGCGGGCAGCGCTCCGGAAGCCACGGTCGCCGAGCCTGACCCGACTACAGAAAAAGCACTGGACTTGCTCGATCAGTTCAAGCAACTGGATGTCGATGACCTGAGCGCACGCGATGCCCTGGATCTGCTGTATCGCTGGAAAAAAGAGATGAAGGCGGCTGGTTAAACAGTCCAGAAGGGAGCCCAAGAAGCTCCCTTTTTTATGCAGTTTTCCGAGGGCCGTTGGCGAGCAGATCGACAATCAATCATTCTTAGCCTCCCCACCGTGAATCAATCATTCTATTTCGTGAGTATTTCTCTGGATTCTTTGCGCTGGATACGCCTGATACGCAGGCTAGCCATACACCGGGACAGACCGGATCAGTTAAGCTACGGACTTACTTAATTCTTGTTCGGGCAGTCCATGAATATCGACCAGCCATTGACCCTTTTGGGCGGCATCAGCGCGCATGAGTTCATGCAAACCTACTGGCAACGTAAACCCTTATTGATACGCGGCGCCATCCCTAATTTCAAGCACTCGCTGAGCATCGACAATATCCGTGAACTGGTGACACGCGAAGAAGTCGAGTCCCGTCTGATTATCCATGACGGTGAGGACTGGGAAATGGAAACCGGACCATTTGACGAGCTGCCGCCTGCCTCCCAACCCAACTGGACTGCGCTGGCCCAAAGCGTGGATTTGCACGATGACAATACTGCCGCGCTGATGCGACAGTTCCGCTTCATCGGTGATGCTCGTCTGGACGATGCCATGATCAGCATCGCCTCTGATGGCGGTGGCGTAGGCCCGCATTTCGACAGCTACGACGTGTTCCTGCTGCAAGCCCACGGCAAGCGTCACTGGCGCATCAGCCAGCAAAAAGACCTAAGCCTGGTGCCTGACCTGCCCTTGAAGATTTTGCGCAATTTCCAGGTAGAAGAAGAGTTCACCCTGGAACCCGGCGATATGCTGTATCTGCCCCCGCACGTAGCACATGACGGGATTGCGATTGGCGACTGCATGACGATTTCCATCGGCTTTCGCTCGCCTACTCAGGCAACGCTGGCCCGTGGCTTGATGGATGCCGCATCGGATCAACTGGCCGCTGCCAGCGGCGAAGGCTTTGGCCTGTACGCCGACCCACCGATGCCCATGCCCGAGGCCATGCAGCAGCGCTACACCGACCCGGATGCACAGGCCAGCACCACCCCTGCCGCCTTGCCGGAAAACCTGATTCAAAAGTCGCTGGATGCATTGAACGCCATTCGTTTTGATGAAGCGCTGGCCTCACGGTTCCTGGGCGTCTGGCTGACCGAATTGCCCAGTAATAGCTGGTTTGACATTGCCGAAGACCCGGTGGATCTGCACGATCCCACGCTGCCTGAAGGCCGCTTGGCTTTGGACCGCTGCTCGCGCATGATGTACCGCGGCGATGAGCTGTATATCAACGGTGAAGTCGCCCCCTGTCCTGCCAGCCCGGCGCTGAAATTGTTGGCTGATCAGCGTGAGCTCCCCACTTCTGGCGATGCTTTTGCAGAGCTGGATGAGGACGAACTGGAAATGCTGAATGCCTGGCTGGACGACGGCTGGCTGCAGTTCAAGGAAAACTGAGCACCGAGCCACTAGCTCTGGCGAACTCAGCAAAAAAGCGGGGCAGCTTGCAGGCTGCCTCGCTTTTTTATTTCTAGCTACCAAAGAATCGAAAGCCCACTATTTGCGGTTGCGGTTGCGGTTGCGGTTGCGGTTGCGGTTGCGGCAACATTATTCACGCCGTACAACAAGAAAAAGTACTATTATGAAAAACGCGATTCACAAGACGAGCAACTCGTCATAAAGCCACCATTAGTGGCTTTGCAGCCCAGCTTCAATCCAGCTCGGGCCACACCCAAAAATCACGTAGCCACTCCAGTCCGTATAGTCAGGCACCTACCTAATTCAAAAGTGGTCTGTCATACAACCAAAAAGCGTCCTATCTGAACAGTCCATTTAATCGCTATAAATAGTGCTCGTTTGTCATCTCTCCTTTTGGAAAGCGCAGAGCACTATGTCTACCTCACGATCATCCTCATCCTATTTAGTCAGCGATTTGATCCCGCCCATTGTAGCCGGTCTGATCTCGGTCATCGTCAACTACGGCGGCACTTTTATTCTGGTTTTCCAGGCCGCCAAAGTCGCCGGCCTCAGCCCCGAGCTGACTGCCTCCTGGGTCTGGTCAATTTCTATTGGTGTGGGCGTGACAGGTCTGCTCCTGAGTTGGGTCTCGCGCGAGCCCATCATCACCGCCTGGTCCACTCCGGCCGCCGCCTTTCTGGTCACGGCGCTGGCCAGCACGCCGTATCAGGAAGCAATCGGCGCCTACCTGATCTCGGCAGCGGCGTTTGTCGTCCTGGGCCTGTCATCCTACTTCGAGCGCCTGATCCGCCTGATTCCCAACGGTATTGCCGCCGGTCTGCTGGCGGGGATTCTGTTGCAATTTGGCATAGGAGCATTTGGCAGCATGACGCTAGACCCGACACTGGCAGGCCTGCTGATTCTGGCCTATCTGGTCATCAAGCGATTCTCGGCCCGCTATGCCGTGGTCGGCATTCTGATTCTGGGCCTGACATTTCTACTCCTGGAGCAGCGCGTCGACCTGAGCGGCCTGAAACTGGAGCTGGCCGCGCCCGTGTTCACCATGCCGGTGTTCACGCTCAATGCCTTGCTGAGCGTAGCCTTACCCTTGTTTCTGATCACGCTGACCGGTCAATACATGCCCGGGATGCTGGTCTTGCGCAACGATGGCTTTCGTACCAGCGCCAACCCAATTGTGTGGGTCACCGGCCTAGGCTCGCTCATCATGGCCCCCTTCGGCTCCCACGCCATGAACGTAGCCGCTATTACCGCGGCCATCTGCACGGGCCCGGAAGCACACCAGGACCCATCCAAACGCTGGGTAGCCGGCATGGCAGCCGGAGTGTTCTACATTCTGGTAGGTGTGTTTGGGCTAACGCTGGCCGCTGTATTCATGACCTTCCCCGCGACCTTTATCACCACGCTGGCGGGATTAGCGCTGTTGGGCACCATAGGTGGCAGCCTGGCGGGGGCCATGGCCGATATCAAATCACGTGAAGCAGCCTTGATCACCTTTTTAGCTTCAGCGGCCAATATCACCCTGTTCGGGATTGGCGGAGCATTCTGGGGACTGGTGATTGGCCTGCTGGCGTACTTCATTTTGAATGGGACGTTGCCGCAGCGTAAAACGGAAAAGCTGGCTACTGAAGGAGTCCCCGCGGCTTCTGATGCTCGGTGACTAATTGGAATGAATGCAGGCTAGGGCTGTGGTCTTAACCTGCATTTGCGACAGGGCCGCCGCCAGCAACGGCTTAGCAATTGGACATTTGATAGCCAATTATTCAAAGCCAGCTAAGCTGCTGAAATTAAAAAACTTTTCAGCGACTTATATAGCAGAAAACCTTGCATGTGCATGATAGTGACCCACAAGCTTTTCAAAGCTGCTTAGGCAGCAAACATTGCAAGTGCCGTGCGGGCCCTGTACCTGATTTTCTAAGCTGCCTACACGGCAGCAAACTAGAGCGTTTATCCCTCAACGCCAAACAGGTTCTACCTTATGACTTTTTCTGCCACCGAAACCCTTTTCCCAGCCCAGTTCATAAGCATCTGATTTTAAATAAAATCTCAAAATCAATAAAAAAGGTTTCTGCAAGCAGAGGATAATCATCCCGAACTCACCGACCAAGTTTATTGTAAAAAATAGTCACACAAGCTAAAGCAATTCCACCCATCAACAGCAAACAGACTTCTAATTCACCCAAAACACCCTGAAAGAATTAATAGACACAATCTCCTGACTGCCTCTTTTCCGCTCAAATGCTAGCCTGCGTTGGCTTTGGTATTCAGGAATACGGTGTCATGTTTGGCGATTTCAATCTTGCGTCTCCCTATGCGGCTTATGCCCGCCTTCGCCAGGGTCCGCCCTTGGTGTGGGATGCGAATTTCTGTGGCGGAGCCTGGCTGGTTCACAGACATCAGGATGTGCAGGCCGCTCTGCGCCATCCCGATCTCAGTGTGCGCCGTGTTGGCGGGTGGGTATCTCAGGCAGGAGCCCCTCCCTCCCCTCGTCTACAGGCTTTCAAGGGTTTGATGGCCAGGACGCTGGTTTTCCTGGATCGCCCCCGTCATACCCGCGTCAGGCGGGTTGTAAATGCTGCCTTCAGCCCGCAGGCGTTGCGGGACATAGACCGCAGCATTGAAAATCGCGTGACGCACCTTCATAGCGCTTTTACAAACCAGCTGCGCCACGGCCCAGCAGATCTGGTTGAGCAGGTCTGCCGACCGCTTCCGGCCTTGGTCATGATGGATCTGCTCGGTTTGCAGCAACTGCCTTTAGCTGTTTTTCAATCCTGGTCAGAGCAACTGGCACGTTTCATTGGGCAAGCCACGCCGGACCTACCTTTGTTAATGGATACGCAGGACGCCTTGCTGGATATGGCTGACTTTCTGGGGAACAGCGCCAAGCTGCAAGAAGGTGGGCTGGCCTGGCGACTTTTGCATGACGAGCAGCTCTCCCTTCAAGGCAGGCGCGAGCGTTTGGCGCAGTCCTGTATGTTGCTCTTTGCAGGCTATGAAACCTCCCGGCATCTGCTGAGCTCCCTGTTTCAAACGCTGCTTGACGACGCCAGCAAGCTGCAGGACCTGCTGTTGAATCCGCAGAAAATTCCCGCAGCGATCAAAGAGCTGCTGCGTTACGACAGCCCGATTCAATACACGGCAAGACGCTTGATGCAGGACCAACACTGGCACGGTCAGCATTTGCGCAAAGGTCAACTACTGCTGTTGCTCTTGGGTGCTGCCAACCGGGACCCGGAAGTTTTTTCCCATCCCGACGACCTGGACTTCAGCCGCAACAATCAGGCCGAATTGTCCATGGGTTACGGGATTCATCATTGCCTGGGTGCGGGTTTGGTGCAGTTGGAGGCCAAATTGGTACTTGAGCAGTTCCTGCCTTTGCTGCCTCGCCTGCAATTGGCTCAAAGAGAGCGTATTCAGCTTCCCGCCTACAGGGGCTGGAACCGCCTGCTGGTTCACTACCGGGCCATGCCGTCATGAGTGCTTTTATCGCTCACCTGGATCAGCAACTAGAGGCCTTGAAGGCCCGGAAGCTGTGGCGACAAAGAGCAATCTGCCACCCCTTGCCGGACGCGCATATCGAGCGCAATGGTCAGGTCTTGCTGAGTTTCGCAGGCAATGACTATCTGGGCCTTAGCCAGCACCCGCAACTCAAACTGCTGGCAGCACAAGATGTAGCCGGAGCCACGGCCTCCCCACTGATTTGTGGGCATCATGCGCTGGCTCAGCGACTGGAGCAAGAGCTGGCAGACTGGAGCGGCTTTGAGGCCAGCCGTCTTTTTGTCAGTGGTTATCAAGCCAGCCTGGGCGTGATTCCCGCGCTGGTCGGCACGGGCGACACCATCTTCTGTGACAGGCTGAACCACGCCAGCCTGATTGATGCCAGCCGTCTGTCCGGCGCCCGTTTACGCGTGTATCCCCATAGAGACATGGCACGTCTGGATGATTTGCTCAGTCGTCCAAGGACAGGGTTCAAGCTGGTGATCTCGGACAGCCTGTTCAGTATGGACGGGACTGTTGCCCCGGTCGATGAGCTGATCACCTTATGCGAACGCCACGATGCCCTGTTGTATCTGGACGATGCACATGGTCTGGGGATATTGGGCGAAACCGGACGCGGCGCGCCTGAGCATTTCCTGCTCAATAGCACGCAACGTCAGCGCCTGATTTATCTGGGGACTTTTGGCAAGGCAGCCGGGCAAGGCGGCGCTTTTATTGCCTGCTCCCACAACGTGGCTGACTGGCTCACTCAATCTGCCCGCAGCTATGTGTACAGCACCGGGCTGGCTCCGGCACATTGCGCATCCTTGCTGGCTTGCCTGCAACTGATCAAACAAGCCCAGCCCCAGAGAGCCTTGCTGAAAGAACACATTCAAACGCTGCAAAGCTTGAGCCAGGATCTGCCCTGGCGTTTGACGCCGTCCGACACGCCCGTGCAAAGCCTGCTGATGGGCGAGGTGGAACCTGCTTTACAGCTGTCCGACGGCCTCCTGCAAAAAGGGATTTGGGCACCGGCCATACGGCCACCCACCGTCCCCCGTCATCAAGCCCGCTTACGTGTTTCCCTGTCTGCTTCCCACCGGCATCAGGATATTGAAAAACTGGTTCAGGCATTACATGAAGCCGCCCACTCTTTACGGTGATTTGTCATGAATTCAAACTCTTTTCCCCCTTTGGCTCAACGCAGTTTGCAGACTGTCTGGCATCCTTGCACGCAAATGCAGCATCACGATCACGGTGTGCCGCTGCTGGCAATCAACCGCGCCTCGGGTGCATGGCTATATGATGTCGACGGCAATGCCTATCTGGACGCCATCAGTTCCTGGTGGGTGAATCTGTTTGGACATAGCCACCCGCATCTGGTGCAGGCAATTAGCGATCAGGCTCAGCAACTGGATCACATCATGCTCTGTGGCCTGACTCATGAGCCGGTTGTGCAGCTTTCCGAACGATTGGCCGCCTTGAGCAGCCATCGTCTGGGGCATGCTTTTTATGCCAGCGACGGCGCTTCTGCCGTGGAAATTGCTCTGAAACTGAGCGTGCATTACTGGCGTAACCAGGGGCAGGAACACAAGCACCGTTTTGTCGGCATCGCGCAGGGATACCACGGCGAAACGCTGGGCGCGCTGGCCGTCACCGATGTGCCTTTGTTCCGGGAAAATTACGGTGCGCAACTGGGCCAGCACTACACGGCAGCCAGTCCCGATCTGCGCCAGGCCCATAGCCCGGACGAACACCACCCGGTCACCGCAAAGGCACTGCAATCGTTGGAACAGATTCTGGAGAGTCATCACGACATTGCCGCCGTGATTCTGGAGCCGCTGGTGCAATGCGCGGCTGGCATGCAGATGCACTCCCCCGACTATCTGCGCGGGGTGCGCGAGCTGTGCGACCGCTATCAGGTGCATTTGATTCTGGACGAGATTGCCGTGGGTTGCGGGCGTACCGGCACCTTCTTTGCCTGCGAGCAGGCTGGCATCTGGCCTGATTTGCTGTGCTTGTCCAAGGGAATTACCGGCGGCACGCTGCCCTTGTCCGTGGTGCTCTCCAGCCCCACGATTTATCAAGGGTTTTATGACTCGGATTTGCGCCGCGGGTTTTTACACTCCCATTCCTACACCGGCAATCCCTTGGCCTGCCGCGCTGCGTTGGCAACCCTGGATCTGTTCCAGCAATACCCCGTTTACGAACTGCAAAAAACACTGGCTCAAGCACTTGATGAAGGCTTGCACACGCTGAAACTGCACTCTCCCAAGATGCAGCATCTGCGCCGCTGCGGGGTGATCTGGGCCTTTGACCTGAACACAGGCCCGGCTCGTTACGATCACCAGGGCTTTGCCCGACGCTTTTACCGCTCTGCCCTGCAGCAAGGACTCATGCTTCGCCCTATCGGCAACACGGTATACCTGATGCCCGGCTATTTATGGGGCACGCAAGAGGTGGAGCATTGCCTAAATGGCTTGGGTCAGTTGTTGAGGGAATACGCATGAAAGCCTGCTTTGTGACTGGCACGGACACAGAGATTGGCAAAACACTGGTCAGTTCCGCCTTGCTTCATTTGCTAAGCCAAAGCGGCGCACGCACGCTGGGCATCAAGCCTATTGCGTCGGGAGCCGAGGAAATAGAAGGCCGTCTGCATAACGAAGATGTGGACGCGCTGGCCCGGCACTCCAGCCTGAAGCTGACACCGGCAACCTTGACACCGTACCTGTTTGAGCCCGCTGCGGCTCCCCACATCCTGGCCGATCAAGCGGGAATCGAACTAGACCCAGCGTTGATCAAAAACATGGTTCAAGCGGCGACAGAACATGCCGACTATGCCATCGTGGAAGGAGTGGGCGGTTTCATGCTGCCCCTGGGGCAGGGGCGAACAGGTATCGATTTAGCACAGGCTTTGCAGCTCCCTGTCGTTCTGGTGGTGGGTCTGCGTTTGGGCGCTTTGAATCACGCGCTACTGACGGCTCAGGCCATACGCACCAGCGGTTTGAGCGTGCTGGGCTGGGTGGCCAACCTCATCGACCCGGAGATCCCTTATGCCAAGGAAAACCTGCAGACGCTGCATGACTATCTACCCGGCCCTTGCCTGGGCGTCATTCCCAGACTGAGCGCTGCAAGGCTGGATGACCGTATTCAGCAAGCGGCACAGCATCTTCAGTCACCTTGGCACAATGAAGACCAGGCAGATTCAAAAAGGCCTAAACAAAGTAGCTGCCCACGGTTCCCAGCAACGCCACGCCCAGCAGCAAGCACAGCGCTCCCCCCAGCGCAAAGCGCCAGGCAGGATTGATGAACCAGGCGTCCACACCGCGATTTAACAAACGCAGAGGCCACGGTCTCTGCACGCGGCTCATTGCCTCTTGTTGCAAACGGGTACGCAGGCGACTCACCTGTTCCTCACTGATTGCATCCATGGCTTCCCACTCCAACTTCCAGCGCAGAAAAGCAGCCTGATGCTCGGGATCAATCGTCAACCAGGCGCGAAAGGCAGACTGGCTGCGGGCATCGTTCTGATACTGGGGCTCGTGCTGTTTGAGCAGCCAATTCAAGGCCTGCTCATCAATGTGCTGCAGGTGCCCCTCCTTACACATACGAGCCCGCCGAACGCGGCATCGCCCCATCTACCCGATGGAACCGCGCCGGATCATGACGACACGCCCGCATGGTCATGCGTATATAGTGCTCCACCACTCGTGAACTTGTGCCCATTCGAGTGGCGATCTCTTTATAGCTCAGGCCCTCGAAACGATGCAGCACAAAAGCTTCGAGGTGACGACGAGGCAACGCCTCAATCAGCGCCAGCAGTCGAGCCTGCGGCTCTGAAGAAGCGGAATCATCAGCTTGTTGGCCCCGCCGCGTAGGCCAACACAAGCGTAAACCATGACGGAAAAACAATTTCAGCATGGGTGACTCCTCAATGCACTAAACGATAATAGTTCCTATTATCTTTACTGTTTTATGGAAAGTCTAGCCCTCCTCGATAAAGCTCCACCCCGCTCATCCACCCAAACGGATGAGGGCAAGGCTTCTTACGAGCAATCATAGACTTCACCGGAAACGCACCGGCACTCCCAACTAACGCAACGGCATTCCGTGCAGCCATTGAGCGGTCTTTACCTGAGCGGCAGCAGACTCATGAGGTGAACAGCCTGGCTGTGGACTCAATGACTTAGCATCAAGCCCGGTCAGGACGAATGGCGGACATAAAAAAAGCCCTGGCAATAACCAGGGCTTTTTCCAGACGGCTCGCAGGCCGACTCAAGACAATCAACTACCAGGACGCAGATTGGTGGACAGCACATTGATAATGCGCTTGGCCGTCGCTGTCGTCTGCTCCTGACCTTGCTGATCCAGCACGGTCACGCGGGTACCGGCTCCTTGGGCACGCAGCTTGATGCGGAACGGCGTGGCTTCGGCCGTATTGCGACTGCCAAAGATGCGGCCAAAAATGTTTTGCTGTTCAATCTTCTCGCCCGTATCCGAATCCAGATAGCGAATAAAGAACTCACCCGCAGAGCGGTCACGATCCTCAACCGAGAAACCGGCCGAATCGATAGCCACGCCGACACGACGCCAGGCTCGATCAAAGGACTCGTTCAGCAGCAGCTCTGCCTGATCGCCCTTGTCCGAAGCCTGAACCTGAACGCTGGACGGGTCCTTGGCGGCGTTGGCCACCTGCTCACGAGCGGTTTCAATATCCGATCCCAGGAAGACCATCATGCGAGCCAGCATGGCCGCGTTCAGACCCGGATCCTCTTTGGCGAACACCCATTTAAAGGCGGTGCCATCCGCGGTGGGCGTCTCTTCCATGTGTTGATGGGAGACGTAGATTTCGGTCTTGTCGCCAACACGCTCAAAGCGGGTACGGAAGCGGTCACGTTCACCGCTGTCAAAGACCTGATCGATAATGGAACCCAAGGCGCTGCGAATCCAGCTTTCAGGAATCTTGGCCCGGTTCTCTGCCCAGTCGGTCTGGATCAGGCCGGCACGGGGGTCCTGCGACTGAATGGTGAAACCGTTATCACCCCAGAAATCAATAATACGGGGAAACAGATCCTCCACGGGGCGGTCGACAACCAGCCAGCGCAGATCACCGTCACGCATCACCTTGATAGCGTCGGATTGCGGCAAAATCTGATCGGCTCCGCCTTTGGCCTGCTGCGCATTTTGACCTTGCGAGTAAACCGAATAGGAGGTCACCCCTTCTGGGGCACGATAGTGGGCATCGCGGTTGGCCTGGGTCAGATCCGGCGGAATGCTCAAGGGATCGCCCGCAACCGTACTCTTGTAATTCACCGACTCGCCCCGGCCCATTATCTGGTCCACCGTGGAGCAGCCCGACAGCACCAACAGGCTCAGAGACAGCCCGATCAGGCTTTTATTAACTGGCTTAGCAATCATGGAAGAAGATCCGCAAGTTTCAAGGATTGACGCAGCAATTCGTGATGCTGTGCATTTAACGGCGTCAATGGTAAACGATATCCCAGCTGAGTAAGGCCCATTTCTGCAACGGCCCATTTCACGGGAATGGGGTTGGCCTCGACAAACAGGTTCTTGTTCAAACCTGCCAAAAAGGCATTCAAACGGCGTACCGTGGGTACATCCATATCCAGAGCGGCCTGACACAACTGGCTCATCAGGCGTGGCGCCACGTTGGCCGTCACGGAAATATTGCCCTTGGCGCCCAGCAGGATATACGAAGCAGCCGTAGGATCATCGCCGCTGACCACAATAAAATCTTCCGGCGCATCACGCAGCAGCAGTCCACCGCGCGCCAGATCGCCGGTTGCATCCTTGATGCCAATGATGTTGGGAATCTGCGCAAGACGCAGCACGGTGTCATTTTGCAGGTCTGCGACCGTGCGGCCTGGCACGTTATACAGGAATTGGGGCAATTCCACCGCTTCTGCAATAGCGCGGAAATGCTGGTACATCCCTTCCTGGGTAGGGCGATTGTAATAAGGCACCACCGACAAACCGGCGTCTGCACCCACTTCCTGCGCATGACGCGACAGCTCGATGGCTTCACGGGTGGAGTTGCCACCGACTCCGGCAATCACGGGAACACGACCGGCGGCGTGCTCTACAGCCACCTTGATCAGTTCGGCATGCTCATCGACCGACACCGTAGGCGACTCGCCCGAGGTTCCAACGACCACCAGCACACGTGTTCCTTCCTGTATGTGCCAGTCGATCAGCTTTCGGTAAGCGGCAAAATCCAGACCCCCATTGGGATCCATGGGTGTAACAAGGGCAACCATGCTGCCCTGAAAATTGGAAATAGCAGAGTCCGAACTTGCCATGATGAGATGAATCTCCGGGTTTAAGGCCCAACAGCCCAAAAAAATATTGACTCACAAGTTTAACGGATAAGCCGTTAAATCATAAGAACCATTTCAATACGCCTTCGCCCAGGGCAATCAAAGGACGCATCAGGGTCCAAAGCACGCCAGTGAACATCAGCAAGATCAGAATAACCATGCCGTAAGGCTCAATACGGGAGTAATGATAGGCCAAACGATCCGGCAAGAGACTAAATACGATACGGCCGCCATCCAAGGGAGGCAGGGGCAGCAGATTCAAGGCCATCAAGACCAGATTGACCTGTACGCCTGCAATGGCCATACCCATCCAGAAGCGGCTGTCGCCCTGCCCCAGCTTGACCATCAAGTGTGCGTACAAGACCCACAGAATCGCCATCAGCATATTGGAAGCCGGTCCGGCAAGAGCCACCCAGAGCATGTCACGTTTGGGGTTGCGCAAGCGCCCCCAATCGACCGGTACCGGCTTGGCCCAGCCGAACAAAATGCCGCCCATTCCCATGAGTGCGCTGGACAGCAAGAGCACGGCAGGCACCACAATCGTGCCGATAGGGTCGATGTGGCGCAAGGGGTTCAAACTGATGCGTCCGGCCAGCATGGCGGTCGGGTCGCCAAACATGCGGGCGACATAACCGTGAGCCGCTTCATGCAAGGTGATGCCGAAAATGACTGGCAGAGCATAGACCGTCAAGGTCTGTATAAAAGAGTCCATGGTGATCCTTGGTCCAGGCCGGCAACTGATCCGATTGTGCATGCACACGGATCAGTCGCCTGCAAACAGCCCGTCTGATTGAGACAGCGAGTGCTGCCTCAAGGTTCAGAATTGAAACACGGATAGGCACCTGGACGCGAGTTTTGTGCAAACCCGGAGTTCAGGACAAGCCCAAGGTAGCAGGATCACCCGAACCACGACGCTGCACTTGCGGCGTAGGGCCGGTCAGATCAATCACAGTGGTTGCCTGCAAGGGGCACGGTCCGCCATCCACAACCGCGGCCAACTGATGCGCATAACGGTCCAGAATTTCCTGGGCATCATTTAAGGGCTCGTCCTCGCCCTCGGGAATCAGGGTGGTGGAAATCAAGGGGCTGCCCACCTGTTCCATCAGAGCCAGAGCCACTTTCTGATTGGGAACCCGAATACCGATCGTCTTGCGAGAGGGGTGGGACACGCGACGGGGCACCTCCTTGGTCGCTTCCAGAATAAATGTCCACGGACCGGGGGTAGCCATTTTCAGCAGGCGGTACTGCGGGTTGTCCACTTTGGCAAAGTGGCTGATCTCGGCCAGATCACGGCACAGCAAGGTCAGATGGTGGCGATCGTCCAAGCCACGCAGGCGCCGCAGGTTATCAGCGGCGGACTTGTCGTCCAGACGGGCGACTACGGCATAGCTGGAGTCAGTAGGAATGGCCAGCAGCCCTCCCTTAGCCAGTAGTTCGGCGGCCTGGGCCAATGCGCGGGGTTGAGGATTTTCGGGATGAACGACGAATAATTGAGACATATCGCGCTTCCTTGCTATTACGAGGGAAAAACATTAAACCTGAGTCACACACTGCCCGGCAAGACCGGGGCAGGGTTCAGGGTCGAGGTATTCTTGCACAGGTGTTGCACTATTTAAAAAAAGCGTGCTAGAATACATTTTTTACTTCACAGCAAGCCTTAAACGGCAAGCAACAAGTAAAAGCAGTAAATTAGTAAGTACTTAATATGTACTGTTAATACGTACTGCACCAAACAGTGGTGACCGTAGCTCAGTTGGTAGAGTCCCGGATTGTGATTCCGGTTGTCGTGGGTTCGAGCCCCATCGGTCACCCCAAAATTTACCGCTTCCCAGGTTTTGCGTATCTCCTTAAAAGGTGACAAAATCAGGAACTGGAAAAATACTTGAAAGCCCGCCTCGTAGCGGGCTTTTTTGCGTTGGTTCATCGTAGCAAGTTTGGCACCTTCGCACACTCCCGACAAGTTCGGGCTGGACAATAAACTGTGTTCGATTGTGAACCTCGGACACGCCCTACCCAAGGCTCACTCCGCCTCTATCAGAAGGGACAGTACGACATATCAAGGCGCCCGGACCTCTTCATTTTTTTTCTGCACTCGCCCTTTGTAATAGAAACTGGCACAAAACCACGCTTTCTTATACTCTAATCTGTCCCATTTTCTGGAAATTTGCTGATGACATTCGGTTTCCCCTGCTGGGATCAGGCACCCGCTAACTGGGACTGGCTTGCACAAGATGAAGACGGCCAATGGTTTTGGTATGGCGTCCAGCCCAGTCCTGGAATAGGCGGAGGCGTCTGGCGCTCCCCTTCCCGTCTGCAACAGTTTGCCGCTCGCGGCAAACCAAACCCATCCTGGATGCACAGCCTTTACCAACGCCCGGACCTGCCCGACCAGAAGCGGAACAGCTAACACCATGCAAGAGCACTTGATCCATCTGCGCGCCCTGCTGCACGACTACTGGCCGCACCTGGCGCTGGCACTCAGCGTGATCCTGGGCGCATCTGCAGCCATTCATGCCGCCATGACCAAAAACGATGTCCGCGCGGCCATCAGTTGGGTGGGCGTCATCATCATGTCGCCCTTGTTGGGGCCATTTCTGTACCTGATCGCCGGCATCAACCGGGTACGTAGACAAAGCCGCCTCGAACACAGCGCGGACGTGTTTTATGAACAGGTTACCTATTTACACCCCCCAGTCTCTGACATTGGCGCACTGGTGGGCGCCCCGTTTCGGTCCCTGCAGATCCTGGGAGACCGTGTCAGCCGCAGTCAACTACGCAACGGCAATAATGTGCGGGTTTTGCTGGGCGGCGATCAGGCCTACCCCGCCATGCTGGAAGCCATCGAACAGGCTCGCAACACGATTGCCTTGCAAAGCTATATTTTTGATAGCGATCGCCTGGGCCAGGAATTTGTCAGCGCGCTGTCACGCGCGCACCAGCGAGGCGTGCAGATTCGGGTGCTGGTCGATGCCATTGGCGCTAAATACTCACGCCCTCCCATTGTGCGACTATTGCGCCGTGAGGGCATACGCTGCGCTCTCTTCATGACCAACCCCCTGGGCTTTTTGCGCATGCCCTACGCCAATCTGCGCAGTCACCGCAAACTCCTGATTGTGGATGGCACCGTGGGCTTTACCGGGGGCATGAACCTGCGCGAGTCCTTTATGGCGCAATATAGCGACGGCAAACCGTCCCAGGACACGCACTTTCGCCTGGAAGGCCCGGCTGTCATGCAATTGCTGGCGTCATTTCGACACGACTGGCAATTTACCACTCGCGAGGATCTGTCGCCGGACTACTGGCATGCCAGCGCCACGCCCGCCCCCCGGCCTCATGTGCCAGCCCGATGCATTGCTTCCGGCCCTGACCGCTTCATGGCCAGCACCCACCACATGCTGCAAGGTGCGTTTGCCATCGCACAACGCCATATCCGTATCCAGTCCCCCTATTTCCTGCCCGACCAGATTCTATTGGGAGCCCTGAACACGGCGGCGCGGCGTGGCATACAGGTAGACATCGTGATTCCAGGGCAGAACAACCTGCGTCTGGTCAATTACGCCATGACGGCCCAGCTCGATCAGGTGCTACGCGCGGGCTGTCGGGTCTGGCGCGCCCGGGGGCCATTCAATCATTCCAAACTCATGACCATTGATGGCGTCTGGTCCTATATCGGCTCATCCAATCTGGACCCCCGTAGCCTGCGCTTGAACTTTGAGCTGGACGTGGAAATCTACAGCCGAGACACCGCACGCCAGATCCAGAACCTGATTGACCTGGAAATTGAAGACGCCGAAGCCGTCAGTCTGGAATCCCTGAATGCCATTGGCTTTGGCAAGCGCTTGCGCAATCGGCTGATCTGGTTAGCCAGTCCCTATTTGTAGGGTACGCGCATGCAAAACTGCTGCAAAGATCAAGAAAGCCCCTGGCTGGCATAATCTTTCAGTGCGCTTGTACACCCACCCTTTATAATCAAGCGCTTAACCGGTCAACACAGACAGGCGTGCCGCTCTCACACAGCCTTGAGCGCCTTTAAAAAAACAATGTCCGAGCTTTCTTATTCTGACCTGGCCCACTGGGCCGCCCACCATCTGGAAAACCGCCCTCCGCGTGCCAAGTCCCTGGTCATGACCCTGTTTGGCGATGTGATTCGCCCGCATGGCGGCAAACTCTGGCTGGGCAGCCTGATCCAGTTGCTGGCGCCCTTTGGGATCAGCGACCGGCTGGTACGCACCAGCGTGTACAGACTGGCCGAGGAGGGCTGGCTGAGCGCGCAACGTGAAGGGCGGCGCAGCCAGTACACCTTGCGGCCCGAAGCCAGCCAGCGCTTTGAGCATGCGTATCAACGCATTTACACCCCAACCTATCTGGCGTGGGATGGCCAATGGACACTGGTCTTTAGCATGCCCAGCCTGATGATGAACTCCAAGCAGCGGGCGGACCTGCGCAAGGAGCTGCTGTGGGAAGGTTTTTGCGCCTTATCACCCACCGCTTTCCTGCACCCCAACCCCGATCACACGATTCTGGATTACATCCTGCAGGCCACCCAGGCCCAGTCGCAAGTCTATGTGGCCAAGTTGGAGCCCTCGCAACTGCCTCAGACGCGCCCTCTGTCGCAACTTATTCAAGACAGCTGGGATCTGGCTCAGGTTGCCAGCGGCTATGGGCAGTTCATACAACGTTTCGCGCCTGCCCTGAACATGCTGGACGCCGGCCACCCCTACGATGACCAGTTGGCATTTGTCATTCGCACGCTCTTGATTCACGAGTTCCGTCGCATCCAACTGCACGACCCCCAGTTGCCCATCGAACTGTTGCCGACAGGCTGGGCAGGAAAACAGGCTTACGAGCTGTGCCGGGATGTATATCGTCAGGTCTGCGGCAAGGCAGAACGCTATATCCTGTCTACCTTGCGTGCCGAGGATGAGCAGGCGCCCGAGGCCGCCGCCTACTTCTACGAACGCTTTGACGGCCTGCCTGTCCCCTGCGAAACCCAGAGCTGAACTCAAGACTTGGTCCGGCGCACGGCCCAGGCATTGAGGCGGAAAAAAACGGACGGCTGTGATTGCCATCACGGAGCAGCCCGCATCAGGTTGTGCGGCTCAAATCAAACTCAGCGTCAAGGGCCTTGCCGTGACATGACGCACAGCCCAGGTCTTTGCGTCGGGTTCTGGGTTTGGGTGTCGTCGGTTGGGCTTGGGATCGAGGCTTGAGCTTGGGACCCGCATGGTTGCAATCGTATCGCCAGGGCCGCATTGCGTTCAGTCATCGCCCAGTCGCTTCAATAGCGCTTTACCGCGCCCGACTTGACGCGTGCATCGCACATCGAACAAAAAACACCCCAAAAGTTGGACAGGTCGCCAACCTTTGAGGTGTCGTTCACCTACCGGTTTTTCTTACACCCACAAAACCAGCTAAGGCCGCCAGACACAGGCATTCAGCCCGGTCTGGCAGGAAGGTTTAATGCGCAGAAGCCGCTTCTGCTCCCACACCCGTTTCGGAACGCACGGACTGCCCCTCGAAACCAGCACGGTCAATCTCGGCACGCGGACTACGATCAGTGATCGAGAAGAACCAGATTGCCAGGAAGGCCAATGGCATGGAGAACAACGCTGCCGACGCGTATGGGAAGGGCGCGGAGCCGGCAGGATTGCCCAAAGTGGCTTCCCATACCGAGGGGGAGAGCAACGTCAGCACCAAGGCAACGACCAGACCCAGGAACCCACCTATCGTGGCGCCACGTGTCGTACATCCTTTCCACAAAATGGACAGGAACAAGACCGGGAAGTTGGCCGAGGCGGCAATCGCAAAGGCCAGTGACACCATGAAAGCAATGTTCTGTTTCTCGAAAATAATGCCCAACAACACCGCAATCACCCCCAGTGCCAGGGTGGTTGCACGAGACACGCGCATGACTTCCTCATTGCTGGCTTCGCCTTTCTTGATCAGCGTGGAATACAGATCATGCGACACAGCCGACGTACCCGACAGGGTCAAGCCCGCCACTACGGCCAGAATCGTGGCAAAGGCGACGGCAGACATAAAGCCCAGGAATACATCGCCACCGACCGCATCTGCCAGGTGCACAGCAGCCATATTGGAGCCACCAATCAGGTCGCCGCCCACTTCCAGGAAACGGGGGTTGGTCGACACCAGCACGATTGCGCCAAAGCCAATGATGAAGGTCAGGATGTAAAAGTAGCCGATCCAGGTGGTTGCCCAGAACACGGATTTACGTGCTTCCTTAGCATCAGGCACCGTAAAAAAGCGCATCAGAATGTGCGGCAGGCCTGCCGTACCGAACATCAGGGCCATACCAAAGGAAATCGCGCTGATCGGGTCCTTGATGAAATTGCCCGGGCCCATGATGGCCTGGCCGATGGTCGCCGCCTGAGCAGCATCCTTGCCGGCAGCAAGCGCGGCCTCGGTCTTGACCTGAACCGCCGCGGCAAACAGCTTTTCTGGCGAGAAACCATATTGCGCCAGCACCATGATGGCCATAAAAGAGGCGCCAAACAGCAGCAGGCCCGCCTTGATGATCTGTACCCAGGTGGTGGCCGTCATGCCGCCAAACAGCACGTAAACCATCATCAGCACACCCACCAGCACCACGGCAACCCAATATTCCAGACCAAACAGCAGTTTGATCAACTGGCCTGCACCCACCATCTGGGCAATCAGGTAAAAGAGCACCACCACCAGCGTGCCGGACGCCGCAAAGGCACGAATGGGGCCTTGGCGGAAACGATAGGCTGCCACGTCTGCAAAGGTGAATTTACCCAGATTACGCAGCTTTTCTGCCAGCAGGAACGTGATGATGGGCCAGCCCACCAGAAAACCGATGGAATAGATCAGGCCATCATAGCCATTGATCATCACCGCAGCGGAAATACCCAGAAAGGACGCCGCGGACATATAGTCACCGGCAATGGCCAGTCCGTTTTGAAAGCCGGTGATGCCGCCGCCCGCCGTATAAAAGTCCGAGACCGACTTGGTGCGCGCTGCCGCCCATTTGGTAATCCACAGCGTCGCCAGCACAAAGACGGCGAACATACCGATGGCCGTCCAGTTGGTCGCCTGCTTTTGCAGCTCGCCCAGATCGCCACCCGCTGCCCACAAGGCAGGACTGGCCAGCAACAGCCCCAGAGCCAGGCCGGAACGAAGATAGGAACGCTTCATTTACGCACCTCCTCAAGCACTTCCTTGGCCATCTGGTCGAATTTGGTATTGGCGCGCCAGACATAAATGCCCGTAATCACAATTGCCAACACAATCACGCCAAAACCGATAGGAATGCCCAGGGTCATGACGCCCTCACCCAAGCGTGTGGCAAACAGCTCCTTGTCGAACGCAATAATGCCGATATAGCTGTAGTAAGCCACCAGCATGACGATGGTGAGTATCCAGCCCAGCCGCAGCCGGGTCTTGACCAGTTTTTGATAGCGAGGATTGGCCGTAATCCGACCTACAAGGGGGTCTTGCATAGTTTGTCTCCGCATTGTTCTGAACGCCTTGTTCGCTGGCGTATCTTATTGAACCGGCCCAGCCCTCACAGGCTGAAAACGGCGTTATGAAGACGCCTGCCGACGTCTATGCGGTGGACATTAGAGCTCGACACTTACACCATACTTACTAACTGCGTCTCCTCAGGGTTATGCCTAGGACAGACTAAATGCCCTCCAGAAAAAACCGCCATAAAGTCGGTCATATTCCTTATGCAACATGGGGTTGGAGAAAATAACGACCCCGTTGACACGAGCAGCCACAAGCCCCCGATCCAGACCGGAAAGGGACAAAGTGTGCACGGAAAAGGGTAAGGTTGGCGCGGGTGGAGGGGTTCGAACCCCCGGCCCCAGGCTTAGAAGGCCTGTGCTCTATCCAACTGAGCTACACCCGCCAGGTGATGGCAGCATCACCCACACGATCAGGCGATGCACTGTCTCGAAATAAAAGTCCTGTATGAACAAGAATTTATTTCAGCCCTATTGTTGAGAAAATAGCGGCTACAAAAGACAATCGAGTATTTTAGCCTGAAAAGCGGTTTTAGATAAGCCGCAAGCTCATCAGAGTGTCAATACTGTAAGAAAAACAATTATAAGTAGTATTTTTAATCCTAAATGGTACAGTCGTGTACGGATTAACCCGTTTTCCTGGACTCTTTTTCATGCCGACCACAAAGAAACTAAGCAAGCACTCTTTAATACTATCGGCCCCTCTTTTTATCTTGAGCGCAATTCTGAATACCGCACAGGCAGGTATTACCTACCAGTTGCGCCAAGTGCAGGCCAGTTCGGGCGAAAGCGTCAATATTGACGCCATCGTCTACAACGACACAGGCAGTCTGATGACCTGGACCGCCCCACGCAACCTGGTTTTGCAGTGGCGCGACGGTAAGGGTAACGTGATCCGCAGTCTGGCTGAACTGGTCAATGCCCGCCCCCGAGCCTCCATCCCCACCAACAACTTCACCGCTTACAGTTGGCGCGCCGTGGTCCCCAATGGGCTGACGGGCCTGCAAGCAGTGAATATTGAAGGTGAGCGCGTGATGCTGGCTCTGGACACCAATCCGCAGGCCCGCAGCCCGATTACCTCGCAGCCAGCCAATGGCGCGGTCGTGAATGCAGGCGCCGGAAACGACCCACGAGTCGTCGATCCTGCCCTGCCCTACGCTCAGGCCGTCGCTGCGGGCGCTCAGCCCGAAGGGCCCGCCATCATCAGCGGACAAGGGCTCAAACCTGCCAACTCCAGCTTTGAAAACTTCAGCAATGCCATCTCGGCCCATGACCCGACCTATTTTATTGTCGGCAACAAAGGCGGCAACAATGCCCGCTTCCAGCTAAGCTTCAAATACCGCCTGCACTCGCCCCAAGACCCGAGCAACCCCAAATTCTACGACCACTTCTATATTGGTTATACCCAAACCGCGTTGTGGGATTTGCATGCTGACTCCAAGCCCTTTGTCGACACCACCTACCGCCCCAGCCTGTTCTGGCGTAAAGACTCCATCTGGGAGTCCGAGCAAAAACGCCTGTTCATGGGCCTGGCAAGCGGGTATGAGCACTCCTCCAACGGCAAGTCAGGCGACGATTCCCGCTCCATGAACGAGGTCTTTATCCAGCCTGAGTTCAATTACCGCTTTGACCACGGTGCCACCCTGACGTTTGCCCCCCGTATCAAACACTATGTGTTCATGGGCGAGAACGCCGACTGGGCGCACTATCGGGGTCGCTATGACTGGAAGCTGCGCTACGCTCAGGACAACGGGCTGGTTTTGTCGGGCATGTACAACAAAGGGGCTGGCAGCCGCAATACACATGAGTTCTCGATCGCCTGGCCACTGAACCGTACCCCCTTGAACATGAACGGTTATATCTACGGCCAATACTTCTCTGGCTATGCAGAAACCATGCTGGGCTACCGTGACCGCTCTTCACAATTTCGCATCGGTCTGGCTCTGGTACCCTAAGATCCCTTACAGCAGTCCCCCACCGCGTCGGCTCCCCATGCCGGCGCGGGCCATATCGTGGTCACAGGCCTGAATCAGAAAGCGCTGAAACAAGGCGACCAGTCCTTCGGGCTCCCGCTCTTTCGGCCACAACAAGCCTACCTCCACAGACTCCACCGGATCGTGAATGCCGATGGCCTGGATGCGCTTGCCCTCCAGTGACCAGGGACGATAGACCATATCCGACAAAATCGTCACCCCGAAACCATAAGCCACCAGCCCCCGCACGGCTTCCAAAGAGCGCGTGCGCATGGCGACACGCTCCGGAAAGCCTGGGCTGCCCCAATGACGCCTGGCGGCCGCATCCGCATCGTCCACAGTCAGAAAAATATAAGGGTAGTGGTTGATTTGCGCCAAGGACACACTGGACTCATTGGCCAGGGCATGCTGGTCCGACACCCATAAACGACGACGGGAGCTGCTCAGTCGATGATGCCCGTACATGGCCAGATCACTGATATTGGACAAGATCGCTACCCCCAGATCGATGCGCTCGCTTTGCAAGGCCGCTTCCATTTCGGGACGCTCCATGTCCACCAGCTCGATATCGATATTGGGGTAGCTATGTTTGAAGCGACTGATAAGGTCAGGCAGAAAATAGCCCAGAACCGTGTAGCCAGCCGCCACCCGAATCTGTCCTTCAATATTTTGACGCCGCAAATCGGCGTGATTCAGCGCATCACTGACGGCATCAATCACATGATGGGCATGATGAAAAAACGCCTGCCCTTGCGGAGTCAGCTCCACACCGTGCGGCAAACGCTCAAAGAGCGCCACATTCAACTGCCGCTCCAGGCTCTGGACTGCATTGCTGATCGCCGACTGCGAGACATTCTCGGCCTGAGCGGCCGCGGAGAACTGTCCGCTGACAGCGGCCGCAATGAAATAACGAAACTGCCGCAAGGTCACTTCGTGTTTCATAGCCATCCGTTTTTCAGATATCAGGTACTCGTAAATTTGATTTTACGATAACAAAAAGCTGCCCTAGACTAAAGCACAAACTAAAACAACTTGCACGAAAACCTTTCTTCCTGCAGGAGACAAACTCATGAATGCCCCTCTCAACAAACCTTACAAGGCCATGTTGGAATCCGTGTCCCTGGATGACAAATACACCGTCACCAAGGGGCGCGCCTATATGAGCGGAACCCAAGCTCTGGTGCGCCTGCCCATGCTGCAAAAAGAGCGTGACCGGCGCGCAGGCCTGAACACGGCCGGCTTTATCTCTGGTTACCGGGGCTCCCCATTAGGGAGCGTAGACCAAGCTTTATGGCAGGCCAGCAAACATCTCAAGGAACACGACATCGTGTTCAAGCCCGGTCTGAACGAAGATCTGGCCGCTACCGCTGTCTGGGGTAGCCAGCAGACCAATCTGTATCCCAGCGCCCGCTTCGATGGCACCTTTGCCATGTGGTATGGCAAGGGCCCAGGCGTGGACCGCTCCATGGATGTCTTCAAACACGCCAATTCGGCAGGCAGCTCACGCTACGGCGGAGTACTGGTACTGGCCGGCGATGACCACGGCGCCAAATCCTCCACGGTGGCCCACCAGTCCGATCACGTTTTCGCCGCGGCAGGCATCCCGGTGCTATACCCGGCCAACGTGCAGGAATATCTGGATTTTGGCCAGCACGGCTGGGCCATGAGCCGCTTCTCGGGCCTGTGGGTTGCCTTGAAGTGTGTCACCGAAGTAGTGGAATCCAATGCCTCGGTGGATCTGGACCCGGACAGCCTGAACATTATCCTGCCCGAAATCGAGGACATGCCCGCCGACGGCCTGAATATCCGCTGGCCAGACCCACCGCTGGCACAAGAAGCCCGCATGATGAATCACAAGTGGTACGCCGCGTTGGCGTATGTGCGCGCCAACAAGCTGAACCGCGTCGAGATTGATTCGCCCGACGCCCGTTTTGGCATCATGACTGCCGGCAAGGCTTACCTGGATACGCGGCAGGCCCTGGCCGATCTGGGCCTGTCTGACGAGCTGTGTGCCGAGCTGGGTATCCGGCTGTTCAAAGTAGGCTGTATCTGGCCTCTGGACGGCCAGGATGCTCGCCAGTTCGCAACAGGTCTGACCGAAATTCTGGTGGTAGAAGAAAAACGCCAGATCCTGGAATACGCCCTGAAAGAAGAACTGTACAACTGGCGCGATGATGTACGCCCCAAGGTCTACGGCAAGTTTGACGAGACCGAACACGGCGGCGGCGAGTGGTCGCTATCGCGCTCCCCCTGGCTGCTGCCCCCGCAAGGCGAACTGTCTCCGGCGATTATTGCGCGCGCTATTGCCCGTCGGCTCTGCACCATGGATATTTCCGAGGAATTGCGTGCCCGCATTCAGGCCCGCCTGGCGATTCTGGATGCCAAGGACCGCGAGGCCCGCATGCCCCGCGTCAGTGTCGAGCGCAAACCCTGGTTCTGTTCGGGTTGTCCGCACAACACCTCCACGCGCGTGCCCGAAGGCTCCCGCGCCATGGCCGGTATTGGCTGCCACTACATGACCGTCTGGATGGATCGCAGCACGTCCACTTTCAGTCATATGGGAGGTGAAGGGGTCGCGTGGATTGGCCAGCAACCCTTTACAGACGAAAAGCACGTTTTCGCCAATCTGGGCGACGGCACCTATTTTCATTCCGGCATCCTGGCTATTCGCGCCTCCATCGCCGCCAACTCCAATATCACTTACAAGATTCTGTACAACGACGCAGTGGCCATGACGGGCGGTCAACCTGTCGATGGCATTTTGAAGGTCACAGACGTCATCGCCCAGGTACATGCCGAGGGCGCGCGCAAAATTGTCGTGGTGACCGATGAGCCCGAAAAATTCAAGGGCGTCACTCTGGCGGGCAATCCGCCGGTTTATCACCGCGATGAACTGGACCGCGTCCAACGCGAACTGCGCGAAATACCGGGTACCACTATTTTGGTCTATGACCAGACCTGCGCGACCGAAAAGCGCCGTCGCCGCAAAAAGGGAACGTACCCGGACCCGGCCTTGCGGGCCTTTATCAATGACACGGTCTGTGAGGGCTGCGGTGACTGCTCGGTCAAATCCAACTGCCTGTCTGTCGAACCTCTGGACACCCCTCTGGGTTCCAAGCGTCGTATCAACCAGTCTTCCTGCAACAAGGACTTTTCGTGCGTCAACGGTTTTTGCCCCAGCTTTGTCACGCTGAAAGGGGCGCAAGTGCGCAAACCCGAGGCCCAGGGTCGTTCCCTGGAGTCCTTCAATCTGGCGGACCTGCCCCTACCCAAACTGCCTGACCTGGACAGAACCTACGGCATCTTGATCGCTGGCATTGGCGGCACCGGGGTGGTGACTGTCGGTGGCTTGCTGGGCATGGCTGCACATATCGAACAAAAAGGGGTCAGCGTTCTGGATATGGCAGGTCTGGCGCAAAAAGGCGGTGCCGTCCTGAGCCATGTGCAAATTGCGCGCCGCCCCGATCAACTGCATGCCACCCGTGTTCCAACCGGCGAGGCGTCCTTGCTGATTGGCAGTGATGCTCTGGTCAGCGCCTCTACCGACGTCCTGAGTCGGGTCAGCCGCGACCGCACGCACACCATTATCAATACGGCGGCCAGCCCGACCTCGGATCTGATCGGCAATGCACACTGGAAGTTTCCATTGCAAACCGCCTGCACGGACATTGAGAACGCCGTAGGCAAAGACATCCGCTATCTGGACGCCAACGCCCTGGCGGTACATGTCATGGGAGACGCCCTGTATGCCAACCCGATCTTGCTGGGTTATGCCTTTCAGCGCGGGTGGATTCCACTACACATGGACAGTCTGCTACGCGCGATCGAACTGAACGGAGTGGCCGTCAAAGCCAACCGCGAAGCATTCCAATGGGGTCGTCTTGCTGCAGAAAAAGGCATAGAAACCTTGATGGAAGGGGCCACGCCCAAAGCCCGCGCGGTCACCTTTCCCGAGAGCGTGCAGGCATTGATCAAGCGTATGGAAGCGCATCTGAGCGCCTACCAGAACCCGGCCTGGGCCCAACGTTATCGCGACGCCATCAAGCCGATCATGGAACGCGAGTCGCGTCTGGACCAGGACAAGACACTGCCGCTGACGCGTATCGCGGCCACGCAACTGGCCAAGCTGATGAGCTACAAGGACGAGTACGAAGTGGCCCGTCTCTACACCGACCCGGCCTTTCTGGACAAGCTGCGAGCGCAATTTGCAGGTGAACCCGGCAAGGACTACCAGATTCAGTACCATCTGGCCCCTCCGCTGCTGGGGCGCAAAAACAGTCAGGGCCAGCCCGTCAAAAGCAAGTTTGGCCCGTCAACCCGCCACTTGTTCAAGATTCTGGCCAGTTTGCGAGGTTTACGGGGAACCGCGCTGGATGTATTTGGCTATACCCAGGAGCGTCGTCAGGAGCGCCAAAACATTCAGGACTATCTGGCCGACCTGAACGAGGTCAGTGCGCACCTGGATGCAGACAATCTGGAAGTGGCTCTGCGCTGGCTCAACTATCCCGACCTGATCCGAGGCTATGGTCATGTCAAGGATGCGGGCCAGGTGAAAGCCTACGCCTTGCGCGAACAACAGCGCAGCCAGTTCCGTGCGCGTACGGAACCTAGCCAGCGCGTCGCCTGAACCCGCAGCCGGCCCTGAGCGCGGGGCCGGCTCTCTTGTCTCCTCCTTGACAGCAGCTTGTCCGTTCCGGCGAGCTGCTTTTTTTTGTCTGGCACGCCCCAGTCACACAGGCACCGTCCCCTGCCGTTAAGGGTATGAAGCCCCGCCACCCCATGGCTTGCCTGGCAAACTGACATACAATCGTGCAATTCGATGCCCGTGCCGCCACCTGTGGCTCTCAGGTCGATTCAGGACCCCACTCTTATGCGCCATCTAGTTTATGTATTTGTTCCCTCAGCCCTGATCTTGCTGACCGCCTTTCGGCTGGCCTTCGCATTGTGGCAATGGCCACGTGTACGCCAAGCCGGTGGCCTGCTGCCTATCCTGATTGGCGGCCTGCGCATTGATGCCCTGATGATTGCCGCCCTGAGCGCCCCCGTGGTCTTGCTGGCCCCCTGGGTGGGACACTATCCGCTCATGACGACGGTCGCCGCCGTCTGGTTTACCTTCGCCTGGTTCCTGTTGACCTTGCTGGAAGTGTCCACGCCCCAGTTCATCATTGAGTACGACACACGCCCCAACCGGCTGTATGTGGACTATCTGAAGCACCCGCAGGAAGTGGTGGGCATGCTGTGGAAAGGCTACCGACTGATGATCGGCATCGCCCTGATCGGACTGGGCCTGATTGTGTATTCAGGCTGGGCCATCTTCGGGCAGGTATCCCCCGATCCGGTAATGAGCTGGTGGCTGCGCCCCATCTGGATGCTGGTGGGAGCCGCCCTGTGCGCGCTGGCCATACGCGGTACCTTGGCGCACCGCCCCATCAACCCTTCCTCGGTAGCCTGGAGCAGCGACAGCATGCTCAACACGCTGCCACTCAATTCACTGTACAACGTGGCCTACGCTATCTACAGCATGAAAAACGAGCGTTCTGCCGAGGATATTTACGGCGGCATGGACCCAGCAGAAATCAACCAGATCGTGTGTGATGCGGCTGCCTTGCCGGTCGGCCCCGAGAGCCTGCCCACGCTGCATCGTCAAACGCCCAGCCAAACCCGCTCACGCAAACCTAATCTGGTCCTGATTGTGGAGGAAAGCCTTGGAGCCCAGTATGTCGGCAATCTGGGCGGGGCCAATCTGACGCCCGAACTGGACAAGCTGGCACAAACGGGCTGGAACTTTCGACGTGCCTATGCCACCGGGACTCGCTCAGTACGCGGCCTGGAAGCCGTGTCAGCCGGTTTCCCCCCTACGGTGGCCGATGCGGTCTTACGCCTGCCCGGCTCGCAAACCCGCTTTTTTACCTTGGCCCAATTGCTCAAGGAACACAACTACCGCTCGCGCTTCATCTATGGTGGCGAAGCTCACTTCGACAATATGAAGAGCTTTTTTCTGGGTAACGGCTTTGATGAGCTGTATGAGCAATCCAGCTTCGAGTCTCCTGAGTTTGTAGGCACCTGGGGCGCCAGCGACGAGGACATGTTCAACAAGCTGCACGAGCTGCTCAGTCAGGACAAGGAGCAGCCTACCTTGACACTGGCCTTTTCCGTCAGCAACCACTCACCTTGGGAATACCCCGCGGGGCGCTTTCCGGTAGAGGGAGATCCCGCGACCGTCGAAAATACCGTAAGGTACGCCGACTGGGCCATTGGCGACTTCTTTAACAAGGCGCGCGAATCAGACTATTGGGACAATACGGTATTTCTCATTGTTGCCGATCATGACTCTCGCGTAGGCGGCGCCAACCTGGTGCCTTTGCGTCATTTTCATATTCCTGCCCTGATTCTGGGTGGCGGCGTTCCCCAGCGCCAGGACGAACGCATTATCAGCCAGATCGATCTGGCTCCCACCCTGCTGTCTTTAATGGGCATTGACAGTGAGCACCCCATGATCGGACGCGACCTGACCCGTCAAGAGTGCGACCGGGCCATGATGCAGTACTTCGAGAACTACGGCTATCTGAAAGGCGACATTCTGACCGTGCTGATGCCCCATCTGCCTCCTTGCCAGTATCGCTATACCGCACCCGACAAGTACGAAGCGCTGGACCAGATTGATGAGACATTGGCCCGAGAAGCCCTGGCCCATGTGCTGTGGCCCAGTTGGGCGTATCACGCCCAGGCCTACACCTTGCCCCATCTGCAAAAACGCTGAAAATTGCCAGCAGGGGCTTGACCGTCTCCGCTATTCGTTCTATCATGCTTGTCTTTAGTCGGGGCGTAGCGCAGCCTGGTAGCGCATCTGGTTTGGGACCAGAGGGTCGCGAGTTCGAATCCCGCCGCCCCGACCACTATTTTAAAAAAGCACCGTTTAACGGTGCTTTTTTATTGCCTGCGGCCCTTGGCTTTTACCCTGGACCCGTCTCAGTTGGCTCCGCCTTCAAGAAACTGAGTTTGCCATTGGGCTCAATGTACGCGGCGCAGACCTCATCGAGCGATTTGATGCCAGCCAGCCGCATTTCACTGAGAATCTCGTCGCGGGTCACAAACTCCCGACGCATATTCCGCCACTGGTACTGCCCATCCCTGACCACACACACTTTGCGGGGTGTAACCAGCTTGTTGAGCGCGGGAAACTGATACATCAGCCAATCGACCACAAATCCCCACCCTACAATCGTCGCCGCCACCAGCAAGCCGTCAGTCAAGGAGTTGCTGCCTCCCGTCATGGCATTGCCGCTGGCATCGGCAATCAACAAAAGTATGAGCAGATCGGCAACGCCTAACGACCCCAGCTCACGCCGCCCCGCCAGGCGCAGCAGAATAAACAGAACGAAATAAACCACGGTACCCCGCAACACCGACTCCATCACGGGGATTTCCACAGCAAAGACCGTGCTCCAACCCATCGCCTGCATAGCGTCAACCATCCATATTTAGTTCAGGTCGAAATACTGATGCTCCTTGGGGCGCTGCGCGGCCACCTCCTTGGCCGTGACCGTGTCATTGAACTCGTTACCCAAATGGGAGCGCACGTAATTGACGACCTGGGCTATCTGCTCGTCATTGAGCACACCACCAAAACCAGGCATACCCTTGTTACCCTGGTTCACCATAAACACCACATAGGCAGGTGCGCCCAGTTTCGGGTTCTGGGACAAAGACGGATAAATTCCGGCCCCCTGAGCGCCCTTGCCATCGATCATATGGCAGGAAGCACACACTTGCTCATAAATTTCCTGACCGCTAGTCTGGGTAAATACCACTTTATCGCCCCCCACTACTGCCGTATCAGCATGACTGGCGCTCATCAGACCCCAAGCCAGAAAAACCGTGAGTGCTCGTATCATCATGACTGCCCTCCTTGGGAATTAGCGTGTTGCTCGCCCACAATCCGACTGTGCAGGCGGGTAATGGCATTGAGGGCCGACAGCACAGCCCCTTCCTGCCAGGCGTTGACATAAGAGGCGTGCTCACCGGCCAGGACCAGGCGACCATCAATCTGGCACAGGTTCTCGTAATGAGCAGCCCGTGTCTGATCCGTCCACATGCCGTAGCAACCCAGTGTCCAGGGTACGCGGTGCCAGGCTACGGCCACCCCGCTCTCGAACTCGTCCTTGTACTGAGGATGAATCTGCGCGCCATACTCCACGGCTTTCCTGATCCGATCCTCCGGACTGAGCGACGTCCACTCCACCGCGCTGGGCCCGAACATGTAACCGCCCAGCAAAACACCTTTTCCGCCCGCCATCATGCCCGCGCTCGGGTAGGAAATCTGTGTAATCGGCAAATCGGTGTAGCTGATACCTCCATAAATCGCTTCGTCATCCTCCCAGAAACGGCGTTTGAACTGCAGTCCGACCTTGACTGAAGGGGCATAAGGGACAGCATCGATGGCAGCATGCAGTGCCTTGCTGGCATCCAGATCAATCTGGCTGAGGATGGATAAGGGAATCGTGCAGACACACCAGTCGGCCATTTCGGTGTGCTCACGGCCCGTGATTTGATCCTTGTAGCCGACCGTCACCTTGCCATCGTTCTGTTTGATGGCCGTGACCTTGGCATTAAACGTAAATAGCCCCTCCAGCTCGTTACCAAACGCAGCGCCAATCTGATCCATGCCGCCGACCGGCTGAAACATGGTCTGCTGGAACTCGTACAAATCATGAATACCCATATTGTGCCAAACGCTGGAGCGCACAATATCAGCCAGCTTCAACGGTTCGGAAAACTCGGGTTGAGCATGCAGGCCACCTCCCGGATCACGCTCGAAACCACGTACCTCGGAACTGGTATGGCCTTTCACATACGCCATGTTCTTGTCCAACGCGCCCCAGCTCCGCAAGGCTTCCAGCAATTTCTCCTGATCCTCTGTGGACAAGGGGGCATCCAGCAAGTGGGTATGGATGGCTTTGGACAAAAGCTCGGAGACCTGCCCCTGAAAATCTGCATGAATGTGGCGAAAGCGCTGGGGCTTGCCATTGAAGTGGTCTTTGCTATGCAGATAAGCGTTGTAGTTGTACTGGATAAACGGCTCCAGCTTGACCTTGAGCCGCTTGCAGTAGTCCAGCAAGGCCCGGTGATGGAAGGGTATGCGCCACGGACCAGGGTTGATGTACTGATCCTTGTCGAACTTGACATCCTGCCTGGCGCCCCCCAACTCGGTATAGCTGTCCCCACCGTGCAAGGTCCAGTTGCGTCCCCCGACCTTGTGGCGATATTCCAGAATCTTGACCTGATAGCCGGCATTGCGCAGCTCTAACGCGGCCACCATACCGGCCAGACCCGCTCCCAGAATGACGACAGAGGTCCCGGGCCTGGGTTTACCCTCCAGGCGAATCGGCCCGTCATAACTACCCTCTGCGGCATGCCCCAGGCGCATCATGGCTTGATACATCGCTGCGCCACCCGCAGCGTACCCAACCATGGTCAGAAAGTGTCGTCGTGTCAGTCTCCCACCCTGTGAAACTTGGCTCATCGTGCGTTCTCCTCTTGGAAAAATGATGAGCAGCATTCACCCCCAACTTTTTTATCTACCCCCGGTGCATGAATGCTGCCCCTATGGAAAACAACAAAGAACACCTTGCTTTGTTATCAAATTGCCACTTAACTATAAGCACCTAAAATAGTTAATCCCTCAATAGAAACATACGTTTACCGCACTCAAGGTTCACTGACCCCCTGTCACCCTTGGTTTCTTACGTACTCAGAACTCATTTGCTTGCCAAGTTCACTCTCACACGCTATAATTTTTTTCTTAGTCGGGGCGTAGCGCAGCCTGGTAGCGCATCTGGTTTGGGACCAGAGGGTCGCGAGTTCGAATCCCGCCGCCCCGACCAAAAAATTCAAAGGCCTTGCAGAGCAATCTGCAAGGCCTTTTTGTTTTGGTTCTCTTAAGCCTTGTCCCACCTTAACCACGGGGATAGGAGCTTTTTGTCCTTAGCGGGTCTGGCTGGGGCTCAGGCCGACCGAATCGGGCAGACCAAAAATACAATCAAATGCCCAGTTATAGAAAAAGGCAAACAGCGGAAAGAACGCCAGCAATACCGCCTCCATTAAAAACGCCTTCCACAAGCTGATATCCAGCCACCAGGCGATTAAGGGGATCAGCAAGGACACCAGCACAAGCTGGAAACCGGCCACATGCACTACCCGGTGCCAGAACGTACGAGCCTGTATATGACGACGACGCTCCCAGGCCTCAAACATCATGTTGTAGAACAGGTTTACCGTTACCGCGCAAGTGCTGATCATGAACGAAAGCACACCGCTTTGCATGGGCCCCGCGCCACTTAACTGAGCCAGGACCGTCGCCGCTACCATCATGCCCAGCAATTCAAACAGGCCGATATACACCACTCTTCTTTTCCATCCCTGCACGATACACATCCTTGCTTAAAACCGTAGAAAGCATGATTATCCGCAGTACAGCTTTTAGAAAAAGTCAGATTCCATCAATTTTTCTGATGATTTAGCCATGCTTACCAGTGACCATCTTGAACTGTTGTTAGCCGTGGTGGAGCACGGTTCTTTCTCCGCAGCAGCACGGACGTTGCGGCGCACCCAGTCCGCCGTCAGTATGGCCATCGCCAATCTGGAGGCAGAGCTGGACCTGACCCTGTTTGATCGCAGCCGTCGAGAACCCGTCCCCACCGCCGAGCTGCTGGCCATGCTGCCCGATGCCAGACTGATCGCCAGCCGCCTTCAGGCCTTACGCCTTCACCTGCAGGAACTGTCGGGAGGTCTGGAAAGCTATTTGCGCCTGGGCCTGGTCTGTGATGTCGACCCCAAGCCCGCGTTGACCGCCCTGCAAGCTCTGGAGCAACACTATCCCGGCCTGGACATCGAACTGCGAACGGCAGCGCAAGACACCTTGATCGAGGCCTTGAAAAAACGCGAGCTGGACTTGTGCATTGCCTATGGCGGACTGGAGCTGGAAAGTGTGGGAATTGTTCAGTCCCTGTGGACCGAAACGATCAGCGCAGTGGCTGCGCCCGGCCATCCCCTGCTGCAAAATGGCCCCCGCCCGCTGGAAGAGTTGAAAGCCCACAGACAAATCGTGATCAGCAGCCCGCAGAACGACACCGGCAAAGACCGATCCATGCTCAGCCTTCGTCAATGGAAAACGGATAGTCTGGCCATGACACTGGAACTGGTGGAACGGGGGCTGGGATGGGCTAATCTTCCCTTGTCGTGCCTGGGTCCCTCATTGAAGTCTGGGCGTTTGGCACGAATCCAGTTTTCAACGGGCAGCAATGGCCTGGACTTGCCCATTTATCTGCTGCAAGCCAAGGGTCAGGAAGCCGGCAAGGCTCAAGCCCTGTTCAGGCAGGCGCTGCAAAACGCGCTCCACACCCGCCTTCACCCTACTCCGGCACGGTGACGTTGGCCTGACCACTGTCCGCCAGAAACTGCGCCACCATCCCTTCTTTTTTCTGCCGGGCAATAAAAGCCTCGATCCAGGCATGGGCCAGCGTACGTTCCGATGGCACCGCCATGGCCTGACGAATGACGGTGAAACTATCGGGCAATACACGCAAACCGCTGCGGGAACGCGCATAGCGCTCCAGAGGCTGACGCACACCGGCAGCGGCATCCAGTTCCTGCTCTACAAACAGATCAATCGCATCGGCAGAGGTTGTCGCCCGCACCAGATCTGCGTGGTTCAAATGTCGGCTCAGAAACAGGTCGTAGGCTGCGCCTTTGCCCACCGCAATGCACACGCCCTGCCGATCCAGCTGGTCCACGGTCTGAAAGGCAGACTCCTCGCGTACCAGATACGTGCCTTCAATATGCACATAAGCCTCGCTAAAGCGGATCTTCTCCGCACGCTTGGGATCAATCGCCAGAAAGGCCAGATCCCACTCGTCACGGTACACCGCCTCAACCACGGCCTGGGCTGCATCATAGCCATGGAACTGCACCGGCAGGCCCAACTCCTGAGCCACACTGCGAGCCAGATCCGCTGAAACACCTTTAGGGGACTGCTCATGGGCACCGCGCTGGGCCAGGACGGGATTGCCGTAATTCATGGCAACACGCAAAACCCCGCTGGGGGCCAGTTCTGCTGCGACAGCCTGCTTTTGTGTCATGTAAATGCTCCGTCATACTTTTAAGAACCCGGTCTTCTACAATAACGCACCTTGCTGTCCCACAACATGAATGGAGCGTCTCTATGTCTCGCGATGACCTTGGAAAACTCTTGCTGCGTGTCACGGTCGGTGTACTGATCCTGCTGCACGGCGTTGCCAAGATACGTTATGGCATTGGAGGCATCGAAAAAATGCTGATCGCCAATAATATGCCCGGCTTTCTGGCCTGGGGCGTGTACATAGGCGAAGTGATTGCTCCTGTCCTGATGATCCTGGGCTTTTATGCTCGTGCAGGCGGTTTGATTGTAGCCATGAACATGCTTATTGCCTTGCTGCTGGCCCACAGCAACCAGATCGGCAGCTTTAACGCCCAAGGCATCTGGGTTCTGGAGCTACAAGGCATGTTCTTGATCGGCGCATTGACCGTAGGCTTGATTGGTGCCGGACGCTACAGCCTGGGCGGCGATGCTGGCCCGTGGAACTAATGCTGGCCTGAGGTCAGATCTTTAAAAAACGCCCGCTTCGCCGGGCGTTTTTCATGGGTGATTAGTACCGCCCCCTAGCCCTGACCGCACCCGCCACTCCATCCGCGAACCACCTCCACTTCCTGCCCTAACTCGCCAAGGTCAAATCCAGCCGCAACCCCCCCTTCTCCGATGCGCTGGCTTGCACCTTGCCCTGATAGCTGCGCGCCAGCTCACGGACAATATCCAGTCCCAAACCGAAACCGGGGTGTCGTTCATCTGCGCGCTGACCACGGCCAAACACACGCTCCAGTTGCTCCGGGTCCAGGCCGGGGCCATCATCTTCCACCACCAGATGCAGCACATTGTCCTGCTGCCACACCTGGCACCACACATTCTGCGTCGCCCACTTGCAGGCGTTATCCAGCAAATTCCCGGCCATCTCCTGCAGGTCCTGCTCCTCGCCTTTAAAAAGCAGTTCCTGATCAGGCAGATTCAGATGGATCTGCTTGTCGCTATGCAAACGCCCCATCACCCGACACAGGGACTGCAGGCAGGCCGACACATCCGTACGCACACCAATGGCGCGTACCGCCATGGCCCTTGCCCGCGACAAGTGGTGGTCCACCTGTCGCTGGGCCAAGGCCACCTGCTCGCTGACCAATGCTGCCAGATGCGGATCGTGCGCCTGAGCAGCGTTGCCCATAATCGTCAACGGGGTTTTGACGGCATGGGCCAGGTTGCCAGCCTGAGCCCGTGCGCGGTCCACCATGCCTGCATTCGCACTGAGCACTGCATTGAAATCGTCCACCAAGGGCTGAATTTCGCTAGGAAAATTGCCGCTGACTTGCGGTTCGCGCCCTTCCTGCACATCCAGCAAACGGCGTCGCAACAGATGCAAGGGATACAAGGCCAGCACCACCTGCAAGATGGCCGCCAAAATCAGGCCCACGGCCAAACCGCCCAGAGACAGGAACAGAATCCGCTCAAAACGGGCCAAGGGCTCGGCCAGCAGCTCCCGGTTGCCTGCCACCATGATCTGCAGGCTTTGGCCCTTGTCGTTAACCTCGTCCAGCTCCTGGCGCAACACCACCAAGCGCTGCTTTTCCGGGCCGGGCAAAGACAACACGCCCCCGGGCGCATCGGGCGCGTTCACATCCAGGGCCTCATCCCATAAGGAGGTCGAGCGCAAAGCCACCGTCCATTGCGGGCTGCCGGCCTCGCGCCGGGCAATTTGCCAGTACATGCCCGAATAAGGTTGCTCAAACAAGGGATCGCTCAGGCGCGACTGCAAAGTGACACCATCGGCCGCGTCCAGATTGACGTCTGCCATGATCTGGTCCAGATGAGTCTGCAAACGCTGCTCGAACTGGCGATACACATGGTCCTGAAACAAACGGTTCAGCCCCAGCCCGGCCAGAATGATACTGAGCAAGATCCAGGCCAGGGTTCCCAGCAAAAGCCGGCTGCGCAAGGAGCCCAGGGTGGCCCGACCACGCCCGGCAATCATGCTTGCGGGTCTACCAAACGGTAGCCCATGCCGCGCACGGTTTCGATATAGCCGGGCGGCAGCTTTTTGCGTAGACGGCCAATGAACACCTCGATGGTGTTGGAGTCGCGCTCAAAGTCCTGCGAATAAATATGCTCGGTCAGTTGGGTACGCGACAGGACTTGGGCAGGATGGTGCATCATGAAAGCCAGCAAGCGATATTCATGGCTGGTCAGCGACAGCACCATGCCTGCACAGGTAATTGAAGACGAACGCGCATCCAGCTCCAGTTGGCCCAGTTGCAAGCGCGGATTCACCTGTCCCGCGGCACGGCGCAGCAAGGCACGAATGCGGGCTAACAGCTCTTCCATGTGAAACGGCTTGGCAACATAGTCGTCTGCGCCCGCGTCCATTCCCTCGACTTTGTCATGCCAGTCATTACGGGCGGTCAAAATAAGCACGGGCATGGTCAGGCCCGAGGCGCGCCAACGCCGCAGCATCGACACGCCATCCATGCCGGGCAGACCCAGGTCCAGCACCACCGCATCAAAAGCTTCCACCTCACCCTGATAATGCCCCTGCTCGCCATCATGAGCGACCTGAACGGCATAGCCCGCCCGCTCCAGAGCCTGTTGCAACTGCCCCGCCAGGGTCGGTTCATCTTCGACAACCAGTATCCGCATTATTCAATGTCCTTTCGAATGAGAACGCTTGACCCCACGCACCAGCAGCACTTCGGCACTCAAGGCATCCACTTTCAGGCGCAACAGGCGGTTGTCATCGACCAGCATGCGCAAGTCATACACCCATAGTTCAAGACGCTCGTCATATTCAAACTGCACGCGCAGCACCCGCCCCGGATAATCTTCCCGAACCCGGCGCAAGACCTCCCGCAGTGGCAAAGCCTCGCCCCGACGCACCGCTTCACGCGCCTGGTCATGCCCCCGATAGGCCGGGCCCGGTGGCCAGTAGGGACTGGGACCAAAACGCTCATTGGGAGGCGGTGCTGCGGGTGCGGGGGGAGCGGCCGGCAAACGGCGCAGGCAATCGTCATCGCCCAGATAATCATGCCCTGACCAATCCGAATGCTCCGTCCTGTCCCACGCGGGCACGCCTTGCCGTTTCTGACGGTCGCAGGCGGAAGAGTCGTGAGCGTGAGCCGCCGCCCCAGGCGCCACAGCCGCCCAAACGGCGGCCAGACACATCAGCAGTGCGGACTGTTTAATGGAGGTCATACGAACCGGTACGTGCAGAACAAAAAAAGAGGGATCAACAAAGTCACTCTCCCCTTATATAGCAAGCTGCGGATGAACATAACATGAACAGCAACTTCAGTTTAGATTCAGAGCCCCTTGTCCATAATGGGCACCAAGCTGACAGGACACACACATCTTCCCTCTTAAAAGGAAGCTACCCAGGAATCTGACAGCACTACTTGTTGATTACATGAAGGAGCTTTATATGAAACGTATGTCCCTTTTTTCTGCCCTGGTAGTGAGCGCAAGTCTGTTGGGCGGCACCGCTGCCATCGCTCAAGAAACCACGGGCACGGCCCCAACGCAAAGCACCCAGAAACAAACTCGCCAGGCCCGCGACCACAAGCCGCTGACGGCCGACGAAGTCACCGATATCGGTCCGGCCTACCAGCGTCTGAAAGAGGCCGGCTATACCAAGGTGGGCAGCCTGCATCAGCGGGGCGATCGCATTATGGCCATGGTCGTGGATAAAGACGGCAAAGTGGTCCGGGTTCGCTCTGAAGGTGAAAACGGTGCTTTCACCGTGGTCGAGCGCAAGGCTGATGGCCAGCACCGCCGCGGCCATCGCGATGGCAAGGGTCAACAAACTCAAACCCCTGCCAGCGAGCAGCAAAAGAGCTAAAACCACCCGCAAATCGCATGATTCCCCTGACGTCCCCCTCCGCGCGGGCGACTCGCGACACAGGGCTAACCTCAACCATCGGTGCTTGTCCCTTGTCATTGCTGTAATCGCAAAAAAAGCGGAACGAGAAACGGCGCCTGCCCAGCGCCGTTTCTCGTGTCTACTGGCTAGTACCGATAGGGTCATCCCGCACAAGACGTTAGGATGAAGGTCTGTCTTACCTACGGGAAAAGTGCCTCTCATGCTGTCTGCTGATTCTGCCTATTCACAAAGCTACTCGGAATTTCACTGGTCCATTCCTGAACACTACAATATTGCCCATGATGCCTGCGACAAGTGGGCCGATGGCTCCGGGCGCCTGGCGCTGATCCAGCAACTGTCCGATGGGCAGGTCAAACGCTACACATTCGATCAGCTCAAGGCCTGGTCCGACTCCCTGGCGGCCGCCTGGCAGGCACAAGGCATTCAGCCCGGCGATAGAATCGCCATTTTCCTGGCTCAAGGTCTGGAAACTGCCCTGGCTCACTTGGCGACTTACAAGATTGGCGCCATCGCCATGCCTTTATTTACCCTGTTCGGCACCGAGGCCCTGCGTTATCGCTTGAATGACTCGGGCGCCAGCACGTTGATTACCGATCAACAGGGCCTGGAGACGGTACTGCCTTTGCGCGAACATCTGCCGCAGCTCAAGCATCTTTATCAGACTGACAGCCAGCAAGATCAGGAGCAGGCTCTGTCCTTGTGGCACGCCATTCACACCCATCCTGAGCCAGCACCGCGCACACTGACTACTCGCGCCGACGACCCGGCGCTGCTGATCTACACCTCCGGCACCACGGGGTCGGCCAAAGGAGCCTTGCATGCCCACCGGGTCCTGCTGGGGCATTTGCCTGGCGTGGAAATGTCCCACAACTTCCTGCCCACAGGCGAGGGGCTGATGTGGACACCCGCTGACTGGGCCTGGATTGGCGGCCTGCTCGATGTCCTGCTGCCCGCCTGGCATCACGGTATCCCTGTGCTGGCATACCGTTTTCCCAAGTTCGATGCCGAGGCGACCTGGAGGTTGATGTCCGAACAGGGTGTAACGCATACCTTCCTGCCGCCTACTGCCCTAAAAATGCTGCGCCGCAGCCAGTGGTCGCGCGAACAATGGCCTTTGAAGCTGCGGTCCATTGCCAGCGGCGGAGAGTCACTGGGCGCACAACTGCTGGATTGGGCCAAACAGGAACTGGGTATCACCATCAACGAGTTCTACGGGCAGACCGAGTGCAATATGATCGTGTCCTCCTGCTCGGCCTGGTTTCCCGGTCAGGCAGGTAAAATCGGCAAGCCCGTGCCCGGCCACAGGGTGGCGATTGTGGATGACCAGGGGCAAATTCAAAAAGCCGGTGTCGAAGGCCATATTGCTGTCCAGGCTCCTGACCCAGTCATGTTTCTGGGTTACTGGCAGCGACCTGAAGCCACTAAAGAAAAATTTGTAGGGAACTGGCTACTGACCGGCGATAAAGGCACGCAGGATGAGCACGGCTATATCCAGTTCGTGGGCCGGGACGACGATGTCATTACCAGCTCCGGCTACCGAATCGGCCCTGGCCCGATTGAGGATGGTCTGATGGGCCACCCGGCAGTGGCGATGGCGGCCGTGATCGGAGTACCCGACCCGGAACGCACCGAAGTCGTAAAGGCCTTTATTGTCCTCAAAGAGGACGTCGAGCCATCACAGAATCTGATCAAGGAAATTCAGGAGCACATCAAGCGACGGGTCGCAGCGCATGAGTATCCCCGCTTGATTGAGTTTGTGGATGCCCTGCCCATGACGACCACCGGCAAGGTCATTCGCCACGCATTACGCAAATTAAGCCAATAGCCGCACGGGTGCCGGGCGATCGCCAATCCTCGATGAGCGCTCGCCTGAGCCCGACGCTGCTTACCTACCGTGTCAGCACGGAACAGGTCACTGAGCAGTGAGCTTCCTGACGCAAGCCCAGCCCACTCATGAGGCCGACTCTCTCTGCGCACGTCAGGGCTCCCGTTTAAGCGCGAAGCGAGCATGACTGAACGCCCCTGTTGAGACCTTGCTTTAGGCTGTTGCCGGGGTCTGCCCCCTCTCCTTCCCCCATAAAGAAACACCCCAATAACTGGATGCGTATCCAATGCATGGGGTGTTGCTCAGACGGAAAGCCCTTGTGCAATCTACAGGCAGGGGGCGGTGGCACAGACGCTCGTCCATGCCACCAAGGCAAGGGGATCTGCCCGTGTCTGATTAACCGAAACGACCCGTGATGTAGTCTTCGGTTTCCTTGCGGGCTGGTTTGACGAAAATCTGGTCGGTTTCACCAAATTCCATCAGCTCGCCCAGGTACATGTAGGCGGTGTAATCCGAGCAACGTGCGGCCTGCTGCATATTGTGGGTCACGATGACCACGGTGTAATCGGTTTTCAGCTCGGCAATCAGCTCTTCAATCTTGGCCGTGGAAATAGGGTCCAGCGCCGAGCAGGGCTCGTCCAGCAACAGAACCTCGGGCTTGATCGCCACACCGCGAGCGATACACAGACGCTGCTGCTGACCACCGGACAAACCGTTACCGCTTTGATGCAGCTTGTCTTTCACCTCATTCCACAATGCGGCTTTGGACAGGGCCCATTCCACACGCTCATCCATTTCACCTTTGCTCAGGCGCTCGAACAAACGCACGCCAAAGGCCACGTTGTCATAAATGCTCATGGGAAACGGCGTCGGCTTCTGAAACACCATGCCCACCTTGGCACGGATCAGGGAAATGTCCTGTTTGGAGGTCAGAAGGTTTTCATTGTCCAGCAGGATTTCGCCTTCAGCACGTTGGCCGGGATACAGCTCGTACATGCGGTTCAGCGTGCGCAGCAAGGTGGATTTACCGCAACCGGATGGTCCGATAAAGGCCGTAACCTTCTTTTCCTTGATAGACATGTTCACATTGCGCAGGGCATGGAATTTGCCATAGAAGAAATTCAGATTACGGATTTCAATCTTGGTCGATTCGTCGGAGGTAATAATTTGACTCATAGCGTTGGCCGACTAGGGCGCTCCGTGAAAACGTTATTTTTGGCGGAAAAGGCTTCGAGCCAGGATATTGATACCCAACACCAGCAAGGTAATCAACACCGCACCTGCCCAGGCCAGACGGTTCCAGTCCTCAAAGGGGCTGGCAGCATATTGGAAAATGACCACTGGCAGGTTGGCCAGCGGCGCGTTCATATTCATGGACATGAACTGGTTGTTCAAGGCAGTGAACAACAAGGGAGCCGTTTCACCCGCAATCCGGGCGACGGCCAGAAGAACCCCCGTCACGATACCGGGCAAAGCGGCTCGGTAGGAAATGGACATCACGATCTTCCACTTGGGGCAGCCCAGTGCCGCGGCCGCTTCACGCAGGCCATTGGGGACCAGCATCAGCATATTGTCGGTAGAGCGCACCACTACGGGGATCACCAGAATGGCCAGAGCCAAAGAACCGGCCCAACCCGAATAGTGTCCTACCTGAGCCACGTACACGGCGTAGATGAACAAACCAATAATGATGGACGGTGCCGATAACAACACGTCGTTCAGAAAGCGGGTCGCCGGGGCCAGCCAGCCGCGCTGACCGTACTCGGCCAGATAGGTCCCGGCCAGAATGCCAATCGGCGTGCCGATCAGGGTACCGACGCCAGCCATCATGACACTGCCGACGATGGCGTTGAGCAGCCCCCCCTCGCCACCCGGAGGCGGTGTGCTTTCAAACAAGAGGGACCAGGCCATGGCACTGCTGCCCTTCTCGATCAGGGTCCAGATAATCCAGAACAACCAGAACAGGCCAAAGATCAAGGCAGCAAAAGACACACCCAGCATCAGACGGTTAAATACCTGCCTGCGTTTGTAGATCGGGTTGCTCAGACTAATTGCAGATTTTTTATCAAACATGGTAGGTGATCCTTAGCGCGAGGTGCCTTCGTTCTTGGCCAGACGCAACAAGAGCAGCTTGGAGATCGCCAACACAACCGTGGTGATCAGGAACAGGATCAGACCCAGCTCCAGCAAGGCGGATTTCTGCATGCCACCGGCTTCGTTAAACTCGTTGGCCAGTGCCGATGCAATCGAGTTCGAGGGCGAAAACAGCGAGCTGGGCAAGTTAAAGGAGTTCCCAATCACAAAGGTGACGGCCATGGTTTCACCCAGTGCGCGCCCCAGACCCAACATGATCCCGCCAATCACCCCGTTCTTGGTGAATGGCAGAACCACCCGCCACATCACTTCCCAGGTAGTGCTGCCCAAACCATAGGCGGACTCTTTGAGCATGGGAGGAACCAGCTCGAACACGTCACGCATCACCGCGGTAATGAAGGGGATCACCATGATGGACAGAATCAGCCCCGCGGTGAACACACCGATGCCGAAGGGAGGACCCGCAAAGATCTGGCCCAGCACGGGCACCCCCTCAAAAAAGGAGATCAGGCCAGGCTGAACATAGCGCTGAAACAGGGGCACAAAGACAAACAGGCCCCACATGCCATAAATAATGGACGGGATGGCAGCCAGCATTTCAATGGCCGTCCCCAAGGGACGACGCAACCACGCCGGCGACAGTTCCGTCAGGAACATGGCAATCCCGAACGAGACTGGCACGGCAATACACAGGGCGATAAAAGAGGTCAGCAAGGTACCGGCAATAGGTACCAATGCGCCATATTCGTTATTGACCGGATCCCAATTATTCGTCCAGAGAAAAGAGAAACCGTATTCGGCAATGGATTCCCGGCTTCCATAGATCAGGGAAATAGAGATGGCAGCCAGCAAAATGAACACGAGAAACGCAAACGAGCGCGTCATGTTCTTGAAAATGCCGTCCATAAAGGCGTTCTGATTTGATTTCATGTAGACAGATGAAGGGTCAGGCCGGAATGGGACAAACGCACTGCAACCGATTTATGGATTCTGTAACAGCCAGGGCTGGACAGGTCCGGCAAACCGATAAGGTCACGCGCTGTGCGTTCAAGACAAAACCGTAATTTTTACATAATAAAGACGGCGCCACCTAGAGGTGGGCCGTCTCGCAAGATCAATTTACAACTGACCTATATTTGAACACGAATCTTACTTCCAGACCGCAGCGCCGTCTTTGGTCTTGATTTCAGCAGCCCAAGCCGCCTTGATCTTGTCGGTGACGTCTTTGGGCAGAGCCACGTAATCCAGTTCTTCAGCAGACTTGGCGCCGTTCTCGAAGGCCCAGTTAAAGAAGTTCAACACTTCTTTACCATTTTCAGGCTTGTCCTGCACCTTGTGCATCAGGATGAAGGTCGCCGACGTGATGGGCCAGGACTTGGCGCCAGGCTCTTCAGTCAGGATAACACCCATGCCAGGCGTACCGGCCCAGTCTGCATTGGCAGCGGCGGCCGCAAAGCTTTCCTGACCAGGCTGGACGAACTGGCCGTCCTTGTTCTGCAACTGGGTCCAGGACAGTTTGTTCTGCTTGGCGTAGGCGTATTCCACGTAGCCGATCGAGTTCTGCAGCTGACGCACGTAAGCGGCCACGCCTTCGTTACCCTTGCCACCTTGACCGGTAGGCCACTTCACAGCCTTGCCTTCACCAACCTGGGATTTCCAGTCGGGGGACACTTTGGACAGGTAGTTGGTCCAGCCAAAGGTGGTGCCCGAACCGTCGGAGCGGTGAACCACCACGATGTCTTTGTTAGGCAGAGTCAGATCAGGATTCAGCTCTTTGATGGCTGCATCGTCCCACTTGGTGATCTTGGCCAGATAGATGTCAGCCAGCACTTTGCCCGACAGTTTCAGCTTGCCAGGCTCGATGCCTTCCACGTTGATCACAGGCACCACACCACCGATGACGGCGGGGAACTGCAACAGGTTTTCTTTTTCCAGCGTCTCGACCTTCATCGGGTCATCCGAAGCACCGAAATCCACCGTCTTGGCAATAATCTGCTGCTGACCACCACCCGAACCAATCGACTGGTAGTTGACGCGGTTATTGGTTTGCTTGGCGTATTCAGCCGCCCATTTGGCATAGATTGGGTAAGGGAACGACGCACCCGCACCGGTGACGTCTGCAGCTGTGGCAGTGGCCGCAAAAGCGCTGAACGCCAGAGCAATACTTACCTTGTTGAATACACGTTTTAACATCGAGAAATCCTCTTGATGATAGTCAGAAGACAGGCCCACCCTGTATGTAACGTCATCATAAACAGGCTATATGACATGTTCATGACAGTCTGTATTTCATCCAGCACCCAGTCGTTGCATCAGGTTCTGGTGCAGGTTAAATGGCGCCCCACGGCTGCGAATACGGTTATACGTCCCGTCCGGGCTGGCCTTCCAGGACAATTGATTGTCGCGCAAGGCGTAGGTAAAGGCTTCGGCAATCACCCGCTTTTTCAGGCTGCGATCCAGTACGGGCACACCCAGTTCGACCCGGCGAAAGAAGTTGCGGTCCATCCAGTCGGCCGAAGAAATAAAGACTTCTTCCTGCCCACCATTGTAGAAATAGAAAACCCGTGAGTGCTCCAAAAAGCGTCCGATAATCGAACGCACCTGGATGTTCTCCGACAAGCCCTTTACGCCGGCACGCAGCGCGCAAGCGCCACGCACAATCAGATCCACCTTGACCCCTGCCTGGCTGGCGTCATAGAGCGCCTGAATGATCTTGGGCTCCAGCAAGGAATTCATCTTGGCCATGATACGGGCTTTCTTGCCTGCCAACGCGCGCTCGGTTTCGGCCTGAATCCGGTCCATCATGCTGTCGTGCAGGGTAAAGGGCGACTGCAGCAAGCGCTTTAAGGGACGCCAGGCGCCCAGACCGGTCAGCATGGAAAACACCTTGTCCATGTCCTCGCAAACTTCCTGATTGGCGGTCAGCAAACCGAAGTCCGTATACAGGCGAGCGGTACGTGGATGATAGTTTCCCGTCCCCAAATGGCCATAGCGACGGATGGCTCCTGCTTCACGACGCAGGACCAGCGCCATTTTGGCATGGGTTTTGTGCCCCACCACCCCGTAACTGACATGCGCGCCCACCTCTTCCAGCTTGGCCGCCCAATTGATATTGGTCTGCTCATCAAAGCGGGCCATGAGCTCGACCACCACCGTCACCTCCTTGCCTGCACGCGCAGCCGACAGGAGAATGTTCATCAGTTCCGAGTCTTCACCGGTACGATAAATGGTCTGCTTGATACCCACCACAGCCGGGTCCGCTGCGGCAGCCCGCAAAAAGCTCAAGACAGGCTGAAATGACTGGTAGGGATGGTGCAGCAACTGATCCTTGCGGGAAATCGCCTCGAAAAACTGGGCCGGAGACTCAAACGTTGAATCAAAAGGCGCAGGAATCGGAGCGCGGTAATCCGGAAACAGAAGATCAGGGCGATCCGGCACATTGCACAGCTGCATCAAACGGGTCAGGTTGACCGGGCCGCTGACTCGGTAGGTATCAGGGACATCCAGCGAAAACTCGCTTTGCAAAAAGCGCTCCAGGCGCTCGGGCATGGAGCGGTCAATTTCCAGGCGTACCGCTGCACCAAAGTTGCGTTGCGACAGCTCGCCTTGCAGGGCGGCGCGCAAATTGGTGACCTCTTCTTCGTCCACAAACAGATCACTGTTGCGCGTAACCCGCCACTGATAACAGCCCTTTACATCCATACCGGGAAACAGCTCCCCCACAAATACACTGATCAGGGAGGTCAAGAGCATATAGCCCTGAGGAATCCCCGCTATATCGTCGGGGACCCGGATTACCCGCGGCAGGGCACGGGGGGCCTGCACAATGGCAATGGTGCCGCTGCGGGCAAAAGCATCCTCGCCACTGAGCTCCACAATGTAGTTCAGGCTTTTGTTATAGACACGGGGAAAGGGATGGGCCGGGTCCAGGCCAATCGGCGTGAGCAAAGGCATGACATCACGCAAAAAAGTCTGATAAGCCCACTCGCGCTGGGCCGGTGTCCATAGCGCGGTCAGTAGTAAGCCAATGCCCTCCTCCATAAGTGCTGGCAATACATCGTCCATCAACAAATCGTTTTGCTTCTCAACCAGTTGATGGGCGGCCGCCTGCACCTTGTCAAACGCCTGTTGAGGCAAAAACCCGTCATCCCCCACTTGATGAGGATTCTGCAAAATCTGCTCTTTCAGGCTGGAGATGCGAATTTCGAAAAACTCGTCAAGGTTCGAACTGACAATACAGATATAGCGCAAGCGCTCCAGCAAAGGCGTAGTTGGGTTTTCGGCCATGGCCAGCACTCGCTCATTGAACTTGAGCAAGGACAACTCACGGTTTAGCAAGGTTGAATCTGGGGAAGGCAGCATGGTGAGGTCGTTAAAAAGCCAAAAAAGAGGGGAGTGTCAGACTTTTACTACATGAATGTTACAGCTCTATGACCCAGATGCCATCCGGGTGCCACTCACGCCTGCCTAGCAAAAGAGACGACCGGCTATCGCCTTCCCCACAGGTTTAAGCTAACTTTTCTTAATTTTCCTGTTTATGTAACAAAAGCCATGATTAATGTCCTTATAATCGCACAGTAATCATCCCGAGCGATGCCTCATGGAACAACTTCTTGCCGCTGTGGACCTGGGCTCCAACAGCTTTCGTTTATCCATTGGACGTGTGGTTCAGCACAACGGTCATGCCCAGATCTACACCATTGACCGCCTTAACGAATCTGTCCGACTCGCCGCCGGCATGGGCCCCGACAAGTACATCAGCCCCGATGCCATTGAACGTGCGGTAGTCATCCTGAAACGCTTTAACGAACGCCTGGCCGGCTTTCACCCCAATCGTGTTCGTGCCGTTGCCACCAACACCTTTCGGGTTGCACGCAATTTGAGCGAAGTACTGCCCGCTGCCGAAGCAGCCTTTGGCTTTCCCATCGAGGTCATCTCCGGCCACGAAGAGGCCCGACTGATTTTCTCGGGGATCAGCAACGAGCTGCCCCCTTCCCCCAATCGCCGCCTGATGATTGATATTGGTGGCGGTTCGACAGAAGTCATTATTGGCAAAGGTCTCAAGCCCTTGCTGCTGTCGTCGCTTTATATGGGCTGTGTCAGCTACACCGACAAATTCTTTGCGGACGGCCTCATTACCGAAGAACGCATGAACCATGCCATTCTGGCGGCACGCCGGGAACTGGAAGGGATCACGCGTCAGTACCGCAAAACTGGCTGGCAGGAAGCTTACGGCTCCTCGGGCACCGCCAAGGGACTGATCGCCATCCTGCAGGAAAATGGCATGTCCAAAAAGGGCATCACCCTGGAAGGCATGGAATTGCTGCGCAAACGCCTGATCCAGGATGGCAAGGTGGACATGCGCAACCTGAGCGGCATCAAGCCGCACCGCGCGCCGGTACTGGCAGCAGGTCTGGCCATCATGATGGCCGCCTTTCAGGAGCTTAAGATCCGCCAGATGCTGCCCGGCGAAGGAGCCTTGCGAGTAGGGGTTCTCTACGACATGCTCGGGCGCGAATCAGAGCACGATCAACGCGACCAGACTGTTCAGCAGATGATGAAGCGTTATCAGGTAGATACGCGCCAGTCTCACCGGGTTCACGATGCCGCCCTGCAGTTTTTCGACCAGTTGAAACTGCCCGATACGCCCGAAGTTCAGGAGCTGCAACGCCAGTTGGGCTGGGCCGCCGATCTGCATGAAGTGGGTCTGAGCATCGCGCATGCCGATTATCACAAGCACACCGCTTACGTACTGGAACATGCCGATATGCCCGGCTTTTCCAACGATGACCAGGCCTTGCTCAGTTTCCTGAGCTTGGGTCACCAAGGCAAGCTGGGCAAGCTGAAGCGTTTTGAAAGCACCAATGCCTGGTGGCTGACTTTACTGAGCCTGCGCCTGGCGGTCATGCTCATGCGTCGCCGGGAGGACAGAGAGACGTTGCCGCTCAGACTGGAAGCCCGTGGCAAAACTGTCCTGATTCATGTCGATCACGACTGGATGGCCAATCACCCTTTGACGCAGGCCTCCTTGCAGGCTGAAGTCCAAGCCTGGCAAAGTGACATCAATGACCTGAGCCTGGAGTTAGTCTAAGCACCTTGCCGCCCGGCCCCTGCCCAGACACGGCCAGACAGTCGCCACGGTGGATCGGGATTGCTGCCCGGAACAAAGTCAAAAGTCTGTGGGCTCCCGTCGGCCCGCCCACTCAAAAAAACCCCCGAAAGTCGGATCGTCATCCAACTTTCGGGGGTTTTTTCAAATCCAGGCAAGCAACCCCGGCCCGGCTCAAACAGCTTGGAGCCGACCCGGCCTAGACCAGACCAAAATGACGTTTGTAGCGCTCGTCCATGGCCTCCAGATCCAGCAGGACGGGAAAGTCCGCCGTATTGAAATCGGGGTCCCAGGCCGGTTCACCACAAATGGTGGCACCCAGCTTCAAATATCCTTTGATCAGCGGGGGGATGCGCGCCGGCAAATCGCTGTTCAAACGCTCGACCGGGTAGCGGTTCAAGGGTTGCACACGAGGGAGCTGCGGATTGTCCTGCATGGACTTTTGGGCCACACGCCAGACTTCGGCTGCCGTAACACCATCATCGCGCAGGCTGACGCTGGCGCAGCCCAGCAAATAGCGATAGCCCCCCACCCGTGTCAATGCCGCAATACCACCCCACAACATCATGATGGCCGACCCGTTGCGATAGTCGGGGTGGATGCAGGAGCGCCCCACCTCAACCAGGCTGGGACGCAGCCCATCCAGGGCACTGATATCAAATTCGGACTCTGAGTAATAGCCGCCCGCTTTATAGGCATTTTCAGGGGTGAGCAAGCGATAAGTACCGACAACCCGATTTTCTTCGGGCTCGGTAACCATGAAATGCTCGCACCAGGGATCAAAGCGATCTATATCCAGACCATTGTGCTGGTCTGGAAAGACTGCGTTCATTTCCTGAGTGAAAACCTGAAAACGCAAGCGCTGAAGGCATTCGAGCTCGGCCTGGGTGCGCGCCAGACGCAAGGCCAAGCCTCCTACAGTATGACCCGCCCAAGTATTTCCCCAATCCACTTCAGTACGTTCGCGCTCAAGATTTAGCATCGTGATGACTCCAAACACTTTCGTGCATCATGCACAAACAATGTTTCAGGTATTTGATAGCCACATTACTATTTCATTAAATCTACTGCAAGCAAGGTATCAATGCCTGCTTGAGCCAGCTCGGTTTGTTCTGCTTCCACCATCAGACGCAGCTTGGGTTCGGTGCCCGAGGCGCGTATCAGCACACGACCGCGATCGCCCAGCATTTCTTCGACTTCTCGGGTAGCTTGTTGCAAACCAGCATGGTTCTTCCAGTCCTGACCGGGCTGTAAAGGAACGTTAACCATGATCTGCGGATACATCTTCAGGCCTTGGGTCAATTCAGGCAGGCTCTTGCCGCTGTGACACAGAGCGGTCAGGACCTGCAGGGCGGCAATGATGCCATCGCCCGTTGTGTGCCATTCCAGACACAACAAATGACCCGAGCTTTCGCCACCGAAAACCCACCCTTTCTGCTGCATCAGTTCCAGCACATAGCGGTCGCCCACTTTGGCACGGGCAAATTCCACGCCCAGTTCCTGCATCTTCTTCTCGAAACCCAGGTTGGTCATCAGCGTACCCACGACCCCTTTAACGGGCTGAGTCTGCAGATGATCCGCAACAATTAGATACAACAGTTCGTCACCATTGTAGATGCGCCCTTGCGAGTCGACCATCTGCAGACGGTCGGCATCGCCATCCAGTGCGATACCCAGATCAGCGCCATGCTTGCGCACCTCTTCGGCCAGCTTCTCGGGATAGGTAGCGCCCACTTCCTGGTTGATGTTAAAGCCATCGGGCTGCACGCCCACGGCAATTACCTCTGCACCCAGCTCGCGAAACACATGCGGAGCAATGTTGTAAGCCGCACCGTGCGCCGCATCCACCACAATCCGCAGCCCATCCAGGTTCAGGTCATTGGGAAAAGCGCTCTTGCAAAATTCGATATAGCGGCCGGCCGAGTCGGCCAGACGGCGGGCACGCCCCAAGGACTCGGACTTGACCCAATGCATGGGCTGGTCAATGGCCTGCTCAATCTTCAACTCGACCTCGTCCGGCAACTTGGTGCCTTGAGCGGAGAAAAATTTGATGCCATTGTCGTAGTACGGATTGTGCGAGGCGGAGATTACGATACCGGCTGCCAGACGCAGCGTACGTGTCAGATACGCCACCGCAGGCGTAGGCACAGGCCCTGCCAGCAAGACGTCGATACCAGCAGCCGACAAGCCCGCTTCCAGCGCCGATTCCAGCATATAGCCGGAAATCCGCGTGTCCTTGCCAATTACAACAGTGGGGCGACCGCTACCCTCGTACTGGGCGGCCAGCACCTGTCCAGCTGCGTAACCCAAACGCAAGGCGAACTCCGGGTTAATGGTTGGACCACCTACTTCACCGCGGACACCATCGGTGCCGAAATATTTACGATCGCTCATTCAGAGACTCCACATTCAACCGCATTCCACACATCCAACGCTTCGCGCGTGGCGGCTACATCATGGACACGGACAATTTTTGCGCCCCGCGCCACGCAGGCAAGGGCTGCCGATAGACTGCCAATCAAACGCTCACTGGCGGGTTTTCCCGTGACATGGCCAATCATGGATTTACGCGACAAACCGATCAACCAGGGGTAACCAGGTACTGCCGCCTGCTGCAAACCACGTAACAACTGATAGTTGTGGGCTGCTGTTTTACCAAAGCCGAAGCCGGGATCCAGCATGATACGCTTGGATTCAATGCCTGCGCTTACTAAGGCGTCGCATCGTTGTTGCAAAAAATGACGTACATCAACGACAACATCATCATAGTGAATCTGCTCTTGCATGGTTCTCGGTTCACCCTGCATATGCATGACGCATAAGCCGCAACCCGAGTCCCGGACAGCCTCGATGGCGCCGGGCATGCGCAAGGCGTAGATGTCATTGATCATATCGGCACCGGCAGCCAGGCTGGCACGCATGACCTCTGGCTTGAAGGTGTCCACCGACAAAGCCACACCACTCTCGCGCAGGCCCTCGATCAGAGGAATCACACGTTCAAGTTCTTGTTCCAGGGAAACGGGCTCGGCACCAGGGCGAGTGGACTCGCCACCGATATCCAGAATGTCTGCGCCTTCGGCGATTAATTGACGGGCGTGGTCCAGCGCCCGAGGCAAGTCATTGTGAGTATTGCCATCATAAAAGGAGTCTGGGGTGACATTCACAATCCCCATAACCAAAGGGCGCTCCAGCCCAAACTGGAAGCGCCCACAAGACCACTCAGGGTAATTCATGAAATAGGCGTGGCCTAGGTAAGTAAGTTAAGCAACGGGCGTTGACGCCGCGGCACCTTTGTCATCCGCTGGGCTGGGACCCGCTGCGGGAGGCGTGGCGCCATCGGAAGGCGTGTTGTCATTGCTGTTGGGCACGTGTGGCGCCCGTGGCGGCAAACCTTTCATGATGTCGTCGATCTGATCGGCATCAATGGTTTCCCATTCCAGCAAAGCCTTGGCCATGGCATGCATCTTGTCGCTATTGTCCTCGATCAGCTTGCGCGCAACAGCGTACTGCTCATCGATGATCTTGCGGATTTCGGAATCCACTTTCTGCATGGTGGCTTCGGATACGTGCGTGGTCTTGGTCACGCTACGACCCAGAAACACTTCACCTTCGTTTTCGGCGTAGACAACCGGGCCCAGGGAGTCGGTCATCCCGTAGCGCGTCACAATGTCGCGAGCAATCTGCGTAGCCCGCTCAAAGTCGTTCGACGCGCCAGTGGTCATTTGATTCATGAACACTTCTTCAGCAATACGTCCCCCAAACAGCACGGCAATCATGTTCAACAGGCGCTCTTTGTCCATGCTGTAACGATCACCTTCCGGCAATTGCATGGTGACGCCCAGGGCACGACCACGAGGGATGATCGTGACCTTGTGAACCGGATCTGTCTTGGGCAGCATGCAAGCCACCAGCGCGTGACCCGCTTCGTGGTAGGCCGTATTGCGACGCTCTTCCTCGGGCATGATCATGGTGCGACGTTCTGCACCCATGATGATCTTGTCCTTGGCGCGCTCGAAGTCCTGCATATCCACGGTGCGACCGTTACGGCGCGCTGCAAACAGGGCGGCTTCGTTGACCAGGTTGGCCAGATCGGCGCCGGAGAAACCGGGCGTACCGCGAGCCAGCACCACAGCGTCCACGTTGGGTGCCAAAGGCACTTTACGCATGTGAACTTTCAGAATCTGCTCGCGACCACGGATGTCAGGCAGACCGACAACGACCTGGCGGTCGAAACGGCCTGGACGCAGCAAAGCGGGGTCCAGCACGTCAGGACGGTTGGTAGCGGCAATCACCAGCACACCCTGGCCCGTTTCAAAACCGTCCATCTCAACCAGCAACTGGTTCAGTGTCTGTTCGCGTTCGTCGTTGCCACCGCCTAGGCCAGCACCACGCTGACGGCCGACAGCATCAATTTCGTCGATAAAGATAATGCAAGGCGATTGCTTCTTGGCGGTTTCGAACATGTCGCGAACGCGAGAAGCACCCACACCGACAAACATTTCCACGAAGTCCGAACCGGAAATGCTGAAAAACGGCACTTTGGCCTCACCCGCAATGGCACGGGCCAACAGGGTTTTACCGGTACCGGGCGAGCCGACCATCAGGATGCCGCGAGGAATGCGACCACCCAGACGCTGAAAGCGGCTTGGATCGCGCAGAAAGTCCACCAGCTCCTGTACGTCTTCCTTGGCTTCGTCGCAACCGGCTACGTCAGCAAAGGTCACGGGGTTGGAATTCTCGTCCAGCAAACGGGCACGCGATTTACCAAAGCTAAACGCCCCGCCCTTGCCACCACCTTGCATCTGGCGCATGAAGAACACCCATACACCAATCAACAGGAGCATGGGGAACCAGGAGATGAACAGGCTGGTCAGGAAGGAAGGCTCTTCGCGGGCCTTGCCCGATACCTGCACACCGGATTTCACCAGTTCAGGGACCATCCACAGGTCACCGGGGGACGTCAGCGTGTAGCTGCGACCGGAATCCGGCGTGACATGCAGGGTATCACCCTGAATATCCACCTTGCTGATGCGGCCGGAACGGGCATCATTCATGAATTGCGTGTAAGTGACGCCATCAGTGGCTGGCGGCCGGCCGTCAAACTGCTTGAAAACAGTAAACAGCACCAGCGCAATAACCATCCAGATCGCGACTTTGGAAAACGAATTGTTCAAAGCCAATCTCCTGCGATTGCGATAACTTGTCCGATATGCTTACACATAGCTGAACAAGCGCCATACATAGTTCATTCTACCCGATTCAAGGACCGGCAAGTCATAAATTACCTGCGCTTTACACCACGGGCAACGAGAAAGGTTTCGGCGGATTTATCGCGCGAAGCCTTGGGTTTACGCTCGACGACTCTGACAAAATTCTGTTTGAAAGATTCCACGATCTGGGAAAACCCGCTGCCATGGAAGGCTTTGACAATCAAGACACCCTCATCGGTCAGATGCTGCAAGGCAAATTCCTGCGCCAGCTCGCATAAATGCTGGATGCGGGCGGAATCGGCCGATGCCACACCAGACAAGTTGGGGGCCATATCCGAAATCACAAGATCTACTGCAGCGCCTTTTAAAGAATCCTGCAACTGCGCCAGCACCGAGTCCTCGCGAAAATCGCCTTGCATGAATTCCACCCCGGCAATGGGTTCCATTTCCAATATATCCAGTGCGATAATGCGACCATTGAGCACACCGCCGGGGCCGACCATGCGTTCACGTATCAGTTGCGACCAACTGCCCGGCGTCGACCCCAGGTCCACCACGACCTTGCCCTGAACCTGAATCTTCTCCAGATCCAATATTTCACTGAGCTTGAAGGCCGCACGCGCACGATACCCCTTTTGTTGCGCCAATTTGACGTAGGGGTCATTTATATGCTGCTGAACCCACTCTTTAGAGAATTTTTTCTTGGCCATTCCCGTACAATCTCTTTATGCCAAAACTCAACCTTACACCTCATGAGCGCAGCGACCTTCGTGCTGCTGCTCACGCTTTGCGCCCAGTTGTCCTGATTGGAGACAATGGCCTGACTGACGCTGTGCTCAAAGAAATCACCGTCCACCTGCAAGCCCACCAACTCATCAAGATTCGCGTGGCCGGTGATGACCGTCAGGCTCGTCTGACCATGTTAGAACAAATCTGCGATGCGCTCGATGCTGCCCCTATTCACCATCTGGGCAAAATCCTGACGATCTACAGACCCAATATTGAACGCCCCCCTGTTTTGGGAGCGCCCATCGAAAAACCTACTCGCGCGGTGCGTAAGCCCTCGGAGCCTTACACGCCCAAGAAACTGGCCGCATCCGGCGTCCAACGCACACGCAGCACCGAACGGGCTCGCCGTGCGGAAATGAAGGCTGAACGCAGCAGCACCCAGGAGAAAAAAGCCTCGGCCGCCCCGCGCAGCGTTCAAAAGTTCACCGCAGTCAAACCGGCTGCTGCGCCACGTCGTAGCACCAGTCGTCCGGGCAGTGCCATGTCCTTGCGAGCTGGCGCCCGTCGTGGACTGGGCGGTTCGGGCAAACGCTAAGCGCCCGTAAATTATAAGGCCCCGGCACAATGTACAGGGGCCTTTCTTTTGCGTGCAGTCAGCAGCAGCGGGATAAACCCGCCGCTCAACGCCCGATCAAATGTATTTGATCGACAGGATTTCGTACTCACGAATGCCGGCTGGCGCCTTGACCTCAACCACATCGCCCTCGCTCTTGCCGATCAGGGCGCGCGCGACAGGGCTGGAGATGGAGATTTTGTTGGCGCGGATATCCGCTTCAACATCACCCACAATCTGGTAAGTCACTGTATTGCCTGACTCCAGGTCCTCGATTTCAACCGTGGCGCCAAACACGATGCGACCATCGGCTTCCAGGGCGGCAGGCTCGATAATCTGGGCGTTGGACAAGGTGCCTTCCAGTTCGGCGATCCGCCCCTCGATAAAGCCCTGGCGCTCACGCGCGGCATCATACTCGGCGTTCTCGGACAAATCGCCTTGTGCTCGCGCCTCAGCGATGGCGTTAATCACATCCGGACGTTCCACCGTCTTGAGGCGGTGTAATTCGACTTGCAAACGTTGTGCGCCCTGCGCAGTCAATGGGATCGCAGACATAGTATTCCTGCTCAACAAGTAAAAGACGCTCCGTAGCAGGAGCGCCTGGAAGATAGGGGGATAACGATGATGGGGCAAACAATCAAACAGGCCGGATCGGCTGACCTGAAAGCCCTGCCGACCGTGCAGCGTACATCAAACACACTGCCCAGGCCTTAAGCTGCCGACTGCCCCAATAAGGCTTTTCCACCACGGAGAACTTCCGCGGCAGAAAAAAACCCCGCGAAGAACCGGGGTGTGAGATCTATTGTCGGCAAACTGCCTGAAAATAGCAAGCCCCTCTAACCCCTGTGTAAAAAAACAGAGGTCTGAGAAGCGGGAAGGCTGACCATTTCTCCGGCCAGGGGGTTTGCCGGGCCGCTGAGGGCCACAGCAAAAGGGATTGGCTCTACGGGCGACTAGCCCTTGTTTCGGCCAGAACCTCGCAACAAGGCGTGGAGCAAAATGGCGCCAAAGGTGGCACAGCCGATCCCATCGAGTCGAATCACACCAAACTGCAAGGAGAAGTTACCGGCCCCCAGGATGAGCGTGACCGCGGCGACCAGCAGGTTGCGGTTATCGCTGAAGTCCACCTGGTTCACCACCCAGATACGGGCACCGGCAATCGCAATCAGACCAAACACGACGATGGACATGCCCCCCAGCACCGGACCGGGAATGGATTGAATGACAGCACCGAATTTGGGCGAGAAGCCCAGAAAAATCGCAATCACCGCGGCAAAGGCAAATACCAGCGTCGAGTAAATGCGCGTGGCCGCCATGACACCAATATTTTCAGCGTACGTGGTGACTCCGGTTCCCCCTACCGAGCCGGACAGCATAGTGGCCACCCCATCTCCCACAAAAGCTCGCCCCAGATAACCGTCCAGATCCTGGCCCGTCATGGCACTCACGGCTTTGATGTGACCCAGGTTCTCGGCCACCAGAATAATGGCCACCGGCACAATCACGGTCATGGCGTGCGCCTGAAATACGGGCGTGGAGAAGGTGGGCAGGCCCAACCAGGCCGCCTGGGCAACCGGCGCGAAATTGATCGGGGTGCCGTAGCCCATCACGTTGGTAAACAGCCAATACAGCACGCAGGCCAGAAGCAGACCCACCAGAATCAACAGGCGCTGAGCCACACCCCGCGTATAGACGGCAATCCCGCCCACACACAGCACCGTCATCAAAGCCATCAGGGAATCAAAAGTACCGGCACCCATGGCGCCCTTGGCAGCAATGGGTGCGAGATTCAGGCCAATCACGGCCACAATGGAGCCGGTAACCACTGGCGGCATCCACTGGTTGATCAGACGTGCCGCGCCACCGTGAGTGCGCGCATTAAATACCCAGACCAGCGCACCGATCAGCGTATAGACCAGACCGCAGATGATAATGGCCCCGAGAGCCACACCAATATTGGGATTGGGACCGCTACCGGCATAACCGGTCACCGCAATCACCCCACCAATAAACGCAAAACTGGACCCAAGGTAACTGGGGACGCGGCCACCTACAAACACGAAAAAGATCAGGGTGCCAATACCCGACATCAAAATAGCCAAGTTGGGGTCAAAGCCCATCAACAAGGGGGCCAGAATGGTGGAACCGAACATGGCCACCACGTGCTGGGCGCCCATCGCAATGTTTTGCGGCGTTGCCAGACACTCGTCAGGTTGCACAACCGCACCCGGTTCGCTGCCGGACACACGGCGCCAACGCGGAAAGTAAGACTGAGACATAGAGGGTTCCAGAAAAGGAATAAAGAAATACCGCTGAATTCGGCCTATGCTCGCACCAGCGCTTCCAGAAGCACCGGTGGATTCATTGAGGCATGATTTTAAACGTGAAAGACCCAACAAGGCACCTGAAAATAAGGCTGCACGCGATAAACACCACGTTGGACCAAGCAGAAACAGGTTTCACCACGGTTTCTGCCTCCATCCTCAGGCTATATGCGGTATATACCCTCTCTATCTGCTTGTGCTTGACCGGCCCGTTACAATAGCGAATCAGCCTGCCTTTGGCAGTCAGATTCCCTACCTGAATAATGGCCGCAAGCATGAGTACGTCTATTTGTCTGATCCGCCACGGTGAAACCGCCTGGAACGCTGTACGTCGCTTACAGGGCTGGCAGGATATCGCCCTGAACGAGACCGGGCGGGAGCAGGCCCGGGCCCTGCACAGTTACCTGAGCTCTCCGGCATTTCAACAGTCCGTGGACGCCGTCATCAGCAGTGATCTGCAACGCGCCTGGGAAACCGCCGAGATAGCCTGTCAGCACTGGGACATCGCCATTGAGCGGCTGCCCGGATTGCGCGAGCGTGGCTTTGGCAAACTGGAAGGTCAGGCCTGGGATGCGGCAGGCCGACATGGTCCCGACCAGCCCGACGACACGGTTGATATTGATTATGCGGTAGAAGGCGGCGAATCACTGCGCCAGTTTCAAACCCGGGTTTTGGACTGCTTTGAGACGCTGTCCCAGACACATGCCGGCAAGAACCTGCTGGTCTTCGCCCATGGTGGCGTCATTGATATGGTCTGGCGAAAACTGAACCAACAGGCACTCAATGCCAAACGCACTCATGCCATTCTGAATACCAGTTTGAACTTCTTCAAGATTGATGAGGACCTGAACTGGACCTGCACGCAATGGGGGCAACTGCCTCATCTGAATACGGCGCTGGACGAGCAAGCCTGAGCCCCCACCAGGCCTCGGTAGCGCCAGGCAGCAGCCAGAGGAAGGTGATCAGGCCTTGTTGTTCAGCCGTGGCTTGCGAGGAGCCCCGCGCGCAAGACGATCGTAGAGCCAGTCAGGCAAAAGACGCATCAGCCGCGACACAATCCCCATTTGCCAAGGAATAACCCGGTAGGAAACACCCTGCTCAATGGTCCTGCGGGCTTTGCGGGCAAAGTCTTGGGCCGGCATCAAGAAAGGCATGGCGTAAGGATTATGGGCCGTCATGGCCGTGCGGATATAACCAGGCGTAATTGTCACGACGGACACGCCGTAAGGCGACAACTCCAAACGCAAGCTTTCGCAATAAGCGATAACCGCAGCCTTGGAGCTGCTGTACGCGCCCGCACCGGGCAACCCACGAATACCTGCCACGCTGGCAATACCGACCAATGAGCCCTTGCCTGCCGTTTTCATGGTGCTGATAAACGGTTCAAAGGTTGCCACCATCGCCAGCAGATTTGTCTCCACAATGGCCTTGAATACGGCAAAGTCTTCCGTTTCTTCCGTCAAAGTCCCCGCACTGATCCCCGCACTGGCAATAACCACGTCAATTCTCTGGCCCGTGAACTGCAAAAAGTCCTGGGCAGCCTGATGCAAAGCCTCCCTGTCGCGGACATCGGCAACATAAATACGATGTTCGCCCGGCAGGCTGTCAGCCAGCGCCTGGAGTGCTTCCTGCCGCCGTCCGAGCAAACCCAGGCAAGCGCCTTGAGCCGCGTACTCCTGCGCCAGCGCTTTACCCAAACCGCTGCTGGCACCCGTGATAAAGACCGTCTGCATAAGGCTGTACCCGCGCTTTACAGGAAGATCAAGGCAGCAATGCCCAGTACCAGCAACCATTTGAGCACGTAGTACAGGGTTTCGTTTTTCTTCTTGATGGCCTTGCCAAAGCGACGAACCGCATAGACCGTGCCAAAGATGCGGTTGATCCCGCCGGTGCGGTCGCCTTCCTGATTCGGGGCAGCCGCCGCACGCAGCAAAAACCCGCCTACCGCGTGATTGACCGCCTGTGCCCAGCGATAACGCATGGGGCGTTCAATATCGGCAAACAGGATAATGCGGTTCTGATCCGTCTTGTTCTCTGCGTAATGAATAAAGGTTTCATCAAAAACGACGGCTTCACCATCACGCCAATAATAGGTCTGGCCATCCACATCGATGTAGCAGTCAGGACTATTGGGTGTCATCAAGCCCATGTGAAAACGCAAGGAACCGGCGTAGGGGTCCCGGTGTCGCGGCAAGCGCGCGCCCGGCGGCAAAGAAGTAAACATGGCCGCCTTGATCGAGGGAATATCCTTGAGCAAGCTGGTGGTTACCGGGCACAGCTCGCGCGCCGAGGGATGATCGGCGTCATACCACTTCAGGTAAAAGCGCGTCCAGCCGGTTTTGAAAAAAGAGTTAAAGCCTGCATCGTTGTACTTGTCCGAAGCCTTGATGTGGCCTTCGCCAAACAAGTGCTGGGCCTCGGCGCGAATCTCATCGCAGTGTTCCAGCAGTTTGTTAAGTTCCGGGAAATGTTTCAGGTCCAGATAGGGCTGATTCGGTACCGCCGAAAAGCCATACATAAACACATTCAACGGCGCCGTGAAAGTGGAATGGTCCAGCAACTGCCGGGAAAAGCGGTGCCTGACTCGACCCCTGAAGTGCACGACAATCGTACACACAATGAATAAGGCAAGAATGAACCATTTCACGACACGATCTCCAAAGAAGAAAACTTCCACGCCCGGCTTAAAGCAGTCTGCGTGCAGTCACACGACGACGGTCGGGTCTTGTCTGAGGCAAGAACAAAAAAGGCGCACCGCCAGGGTGCGCCTTTCCAGCATGGAGCGACTTAGTGCTTCGCGAGCAGAGCGTGCAGCTCTTGAACCGCGTAAACCTTCAAGCCATCGCCATGACGCAGATACTGCAGGCCTTGCACAGCCGCTACAGCCCCCGCGATGGTGGTGTAGTAAGCCAGGTTGGCAGCCAAGGCATGTGTACGGATTGTACGCGAATCAACAATGGCGTTGCGTCGCTCTTCAACCGTATTGATAACCAGGGAAACTTCCCCGTTCTTGATCATATCCACAATGTGCGGACGACCCTCGGTGACCTTGTTCACCACCTGAACCGCCAGACCAGCCTGTTCGATGGCGCTGGCCGTACCACGGGTCGCCACCACCTTGAAGCCCAGTGAGATCAAGCCGCGAGCCACTTCAACCGCTTGCGGTTTGTCCTGAGCGCGCACACTGATGAACGCCAGACCGCCGTCAGGCAGATTCACGCTGGCTGCCATCTGCGACTTCACAAAGGCCTCGGCAAAGGAGGTACCAACCCCCATGACTTCGCCGGTGGACTTCATTTCAGGTCCCAGAATAGTGTCCACGCCAGGGAACTTCACGAAGGGGAATACCGCTTCTTTCACACTGTAGTAAGGAGGCGTGATTTCTTCGGTAATACCCTGCTCGGCCAGCGTCTGACCGGCCATGGCACGAGCTGCGATCTTGGCCAGTTGCAAGCCGGTAGCCTTGGACACGAACGGCACGGTACGCGAGGCACGCGGGTTCACTTCCAGCACGTAGACGTCGCCGTCCTGAATGGCGAACTGCACGTTCATCAAGCCCTTCACATTCAGGGCCTTGGCCATCAAGGCAGTCTGGCGCTTGATTTCTGCAACGGTTTCATCGCTGAGCGAATATGGGGGCAAGCTGCAAGCAGAGTCGCCGGAGTGGACACCTGCCTGCTCAATGTGTTGCATCACCCCGCCCACAAAGACGCGCTCGCCGTCAGCCAGACAGTCCACGTCCACTTCAGTGGCATTGTTCAGGAAGTGATCCAGCAGCACGGGCGAGTCATTGCTGACCTTGACCGCTTCGCGCATGTAGCGCTCCAGGTCTTGCTGCTCGTGCACGATTTCCATGGCACGGCCACCCAGAACGTAGCTTGGGCGCACCACCAACGGATAACCGATCTCGGCCGCCAGAGCGATCGCTTCGCCTTCAGTGCGGGCGGTACGGTTTGGCGGTTGACGCAGGCCCAGCTTGTTCAAGAGCTTTTGGAAGCGCTCACGGTCTTCGGCCACGTCAATGGATTCAGGGCTGGTGCCGATAATGGGCACGCCGTTGGCCTCCAGCGCACGCGCCAGCTTCAGGGGAGTCTGACCACCGTACTGAACAATGGTGCCGACCGGTTTTTCGATGTGAACGATTTCCAGCACGTCCTCCAGCGTCAGAGGCTCGAAGTACAGACGGTCGGACGTGTCGTAGTCGGTGGAAACGGTTTCGGGGTTGCAGTTGACCATGATGGTTTCGTAACCATCTTCGCGCAAGGCCAGGGCGGCATGCACGCAGCAGTAGTCAAACTCAATACCCTGACCAATACGGTTGGGTCCACCACCCAGAACAATGATCTTCTTCTTGTCCGACGGATTGGACTCGCACTCTTCCTCGTAGGTCGAGTACATATAGGCCGTGTCGGTGGCAAATTCAGCCGCGCAGGTGTCCACACGCTTGTAGACAGGACGCACATTCAACTGGTGACGCAACTTGCGCACTTCCGATTCCACCGTATCGAGCAGGAAGGCCAGACGACGGTCGGAGAAACCACGGCGCTTCAGACCGAACAGCGTCTCGCGGTCCAGATCGGCCAGCGTCTTTTGTTCCAGCGCCAGTTCGATGTCCACGATCTCTTTGATCTGGGCCAGGAACCAGGGGTCGATCTTGGTGAGGTTGTGAACCTCGTCCAGGCTCAGACCTTGAGCGAAAGCATCGCCCACATACCAGATACGCTCTGGACCAGGCTCGCCCAATTCGACCTGCAGTTTTTCGCGGTCGGTGGTTTTCTGGTTCAGGCCATCCACACCCACTTCCAGGCCACGCAGAGCTTTCTGGAAGGATTCCTGGAACGTGCGGCCAATGGCCATCACTTCACCCACGGACTTCATCTGAGTGGTCAGACGCGAGTCGGCCTGAGGGAATTTCTCGAAGGCGAAACGTGGCACTTTTGTAACCACGTAGTCGATGGTTGGCTCGAACGACGCAGGGGTAGCACCGCCGGTGATTTCGTTCAGCAACTCGTCCAGGGTGTAACCCACCGCCAGACGCGCAGCGATCTTGGCAATCGGGAAACCGGTTGCCTTGGAAGCCAGCGCCGAAGAGCGGGACACGCGCGGATTCATCTCGATCACGATCATGCGGCCGTTATCGGGGTTCACGGCAAACTGCACGTTCGAGCCACCGGTATCCACACCGATTTCACGCAACACAGCGATCGATGCATTCCGCATGATCTGGTATTCGCGGTCGGTCAGGGTTTGGGCAGGCGCCACCGTGATGGAGTCGCCGGTGTGAACACCCATGGGGTCCAGGTTTTCAATGGAGCACACAATGATGCAGTTGTCGGCGCGGTCACGCACCACTTCCATTTCAAACTCTTTCCAGCCCAGCAGGGATTCTTCAATCAGCAGTTCCTTGGTAGGCGATGCTTCCAGACCACGACGGCAGATCGTTTCAAATTCTTCAGGGTTATAGGCAATGCCCCCGCCGGTGCCGCCCAGCGTGAAGCTGGGGCGAATGACCACGGGGAAGCCGGCGGTACCGATTTCCTCGGCAATGCGCTTTTGCACCGCCCAGGCCTCGTCCATGCTGTGAGCCACACCGGACTTGGCGGACTCCAGACCGATGGAGGTCATGGCGTCCTTGAATTTCAGGCGGTCTTCGGCTTTTTCGATTGCAGCGGCATTGGCGCCGATCAGCTCGACACCGAATTTTTCCAACACACCATGTTTGGCCAGGTCCAGGGCGCAGTTCAGCGCAGTCTGACCGCCCATGGTGGGCAAGAGCGCATCGGGACGCTCTTTTTCAATGATCTTCTCTACCGCTTGCCAGGTGATGGGCTCGATGTAGGTGACGTCGGCCGTATCCGGGTCCGTCATGATGGTGGCCGGGTTGCTGTTGACCAGCACGGTCCGGTAACCCTCGGCCTTCAGGGCCTTACACGCCTGGGCGCCCGAGTAGTCGAATTCGCAGGCCTGACCAATGATGATCGGGCCGGCGCCAATGATAAGAATGCTTTTTAAGTCTGAACGCTTTGGCATAGTGCGATTTATTTATTGGCCTGGTGAGCAGCCATCAGGCTGATGAATTTGTCGAACAGCGAGGCAATATCGCGCGGGCCGGGAGTGGCTTCAGGGTGACCCTGGAAGCAAAACGCGGGGCGATCCGTCAACTCGAAACCTTGCAGGCTCTGGTCGAACAAAGAGATGTGTGTGACCTTGGCATTGGCAGGCAGCGTAGTGGCATCCACCGCAAAACCGTGGTTCTGGCTGGTGATGAACACGCGGCCGCTGGCCAGCTCCTGCACAGGATGGTTGGCACCGTGGTGGCCGTTTTTCATCTTCAAGGTCTGGGCACCGACGGCCAGACCCAGGATCTGATGACCCAGGCAAATACCAAACACAGGCAACTTGCGCTCCAGCAGGCCCTTGCACGCTTCGATTGCGTAATCACAAGGCTCTGGGTCGCCCGGGCCGTTGGACAGGAACACGCCATCGGGTTCGTACGCCAATACGTCGGCCAGGGGAGTCTGGGCAGGCACTACCGTCACTTTGCAGCCACGGTCGGCCATCAGGCGCAGGATGTTGGCCTTGACGCCGAAGTCGTACGCCACGACGTGAAAGCGGCTGCCTTCAGGCTTGGAGAAACCCTGGCCCAGTTCCCAGGAACCTTCAGTCCAGTTGTAGGGCTTGTCCGTGGACACAACCTTGGCCAGATCCTGACCTTTCAGGCCAGGGAAAGAACGAGCCAGTTCCAAAGCGCGCTCGGTATCGTCACCGACCAGGATGCAGGCACCCATGGAGCCTTTCTCGCGCAGGATGCGGGTCAGCTTGCGGGTATCGATACCGGAGATGGCCACAACGCCCTGAGCTTTCAGGTAGTCGGGCAAGGACTGGGTGGAGCGGAAGTTGGACAGGCGGGCGGGACAATCGCGAATAACAAGCCCAGCAGCATGGGCTTTGGTGGATTCGGAGTCCTCGGGATTGACACCGGTATTACCGATGTGCGGATAGGTAAGCGTAACAATTTGACCGCTGTAGCTTGGGTCTGTCAGGATTTCCTGATAGCCCGTCATGGCTGTATTGAAAACGATCTCAGCAACACAGTGCCCCTCGGCACCGATTGACACCCCTTTGAATAGGGTTCCATCCGCCAGGGCTAGGACGGCACTAGTGATAGTGCGGGACTCCTCAGGAAATAAAGACGGCAGCACGTTAAAAACCCCGGATTCTGAAATTAATATTAAACCTTCTAATTATATGCTCAAACCAAGTTTTTCCGGTAGTTTATCGGTAATAACGCTGAAACCAGGCACGAAAACATGGAAAATCGACTACAGTAGTTGATTGGTTTGATGGCTTTGCGATGGACTAGTAACAGACATGACTACTCAGCTTGACTCTCTGCGCCAGTGCACAACCGTAGTGGCCGATACCGGCGATTTTGAGGCGATGCGTGCCTATCGCCCCACCGATGCGACCACCAACCCTTCCCTGATTCTGAAGGCGGTCCAGCAGGCGACCTACCGCCCTTTGCTCGAGCGCGTCATCGCCGACCACCCCCACGCCAGTCTGGCTGAAACCAGCGATCTGCTGCTGGTTGCCTTTGGCCGTCAGATTCTGGACATTGTGCCCGGTCGTGTTTCCACCGAAGTCGATGCCCGTCTGTCTTTCGATGCCCTGGCCAGTGTCGAGCGCGCCCGTCACATCATTCAGCTGTACGAAAAAGCCGGTGTGCCGCGCGAACGGGTGCTGATCAAGCTGGCCAGTACCTGGGAAGGCATTCAGGCCGCCCGCGCGCTTCAGGCCGAAGGCATCCACTGCAACCTGACTCTTTTGTTCTGCCTGCCGCAAGCCATTGCCTGCGCCCAGGCCAAAGTCACCCTGATCTCGCCTTTTGTGGGCCGTATCTACGACTGGTTCAAGAAAGCCGCCGGCCCGGACTGGGACGAAAGCGCCAACCAAGGCGAAAACGACCCTGGCGTACGCTCAGTGCGCGGCATCTACGAATACTATAAAACCTACGATATCCCCACGGAAATCATGGGAGCCAGCTTTCGCAACGTCGGCCAGATCAAGGCATTGGCCGGCTGCGACCTGCTGACCATCAGCCCCGAGCTGCTGGGTCAGCTCGATGCGGCTCAAGGCGAGGTTCCTGCCGTACTGGATGTGGCACGTGCCAAGGCGGTGGCCCCCGAATGGCGTGCCAGCAACGAAATTGCCTTCCGCACGGAATTGAACCAGGATGCCATGGCCACTGAAAAGCTGGCGGAAGGGATCCGCCAGTTCACTGCCGATGGCATCAAACTCGACAGCCTGATTCAGCAGGCGCGCCAGCGGACCTGACTGCTCAGTCTGACATCCGGACACAGGCGGTCTGATCGACCTGGCCAACTTGCCGGCCTGACTCCTTGATAAAAAAACGGCTCCTGATTCAGGAGCCGTTTTTTGCGGAGCGCCACATCCATCAAGGGACTGGCAACATAACGCTCAGAGCTTTTCTGTGCCACCACCCTGAGGCCGCCAGGCCAGCAGGCGATCCTCAAACACGCTGACCAGCCCATCCAGAATCAGCGCGAAAACGGTCAGCACCACAATACCGGCAAACACCGTATTCACATCCAGTGTGCCCTCTGCCTGCAGGATCAGATAGCCGACCCCACTGGCTGAACCCAGGTACTCACCCACCACAGCCCCCACAAAAGCCAGACCGACCGAGGTGTGCAAGCTGGAAAACACCCAGCTGGTAGCCGAAGGAATATAGACGTGGCGCAGCAACTGACGACGGCTGGCACCCAGCATGCGGGCATTGTCCAGCAGCGTGGAGCTGACTTCACGCACACCCTGGTACACGTTGAAGAACACGATGAAGAACACCAGCGTCACCGCCAGAGCCACTTTGGACCAGATCCCCAGACCGAACCACATGCCGAAAATCGGCGCCAGAATGACGCGCGGCATGGAGTTGGCAGCCGTCAGGTAGGGGTCCAGCAAGGCTGCTGCACGGGGTGACAGACCCAGCCACAAGCCACATGCCAGGCCGGCAATCGTGCCAATGGCAAAAGCCAGCAGGGTTTCGCTCAAGGTCACGCCCAGGTGCAGGTAAATATCACCGTTGGTGACAAACCAGGCCCAGATCACCTTGACCACTTCCAGTGGCTGACCAAAGAAAAACGCAACTTTGGGGTCCAGCGTCAGAAAATGCCAGGCCAACAAAATAACGATGAGCAGTGAGATTTGCCAAGCGCGCAGGGCCAGCTTGGATCGAGTAAAGGATTTAGACATATCAGGCACGCTTTTGCTGGGCATAACCCTTGAGAACCTCATCGCGCAAGACGGCCCAGATCGCCGCATGCAATTCGACAAAGCGGGGGTCATTGCGCACTTCGGCCACGTCACGCGGACGTGGGAGATCGACATGGAATTCGCCAATGGGATGCGTGCCCGGCCCGGCCGACAACACCACCACACGATCACTCATGGCAATGGCTTCGTCCAGATCGTGAGTGATGAACAGCACCGCTTTACGCTGCGCCATCCAGATCTCCAGCACTTCGTTTTCCATCAGTTGGCGGGTTTGGATGTCGAGCGCCGAAAACGGCTCGTCCATCAAAATGATATCGGGGTCCCGAATCAGGGTCTGGGCCAGCATGACGCGTTTGCGCATACCACCGGACATCTGATGCGGGTAGCGATCACCAAAGCCACCCAGCCCCACTCGCTTGAGCCAGACCTGAGCACGGTCGCGGGCCTCATCTTGCGGAACACCGGCAAATTCCAGTCCGGCCATTACGTTGGACTCGGCACTGCGCCAGGGCATCAGCGCTTCGCCCTGAAACATATAGCCCGCACGCTCATTCACCCCTTGCAAAGGTTTACCGAACACGCGCACTTCGCCCGACGAAGGGCTCAGCAAGCCCGCCCCTACGTTCAGGAGCGTGGACTTGCCGCAGCCCGTTGGGCCTACCACCGAGACAAACTCGCCTGGAGCAATGCTCAGGCTGGCGTCACGAACAGCCGTGTATGTACCTTTGCCATCACGGGATGCAAACACACAGCTGATGTTCTCTAAAGAAAGTGCTGCTTCAGACATTGGGGTACTTCTTGTTGGCATTGTCAGCAAATTCGTTGGTGTAGATCTTGCTGATATCGATCTTGGCGGGGTCCAGATTCGGCACGAACGCAGCCAGGGCCTTCAAGGCGGTGGAAGGACCGTCTTCATCGACCAGGCCATCGGGCGAGAGGGATTCCTTATTGGCATCCAGACACTGCTTGTACAGCTCCACATCACCCAACAGATAGGAGGCGGGCACCGTCTTGGCAATGGTTTCGGCATCATTGGCCTGGATCCACTTGTCGGCGCGCACGATGGCATTGGCCAGAGCCTGGGCCGTTTTCGGGTTCTGAGTGATGAAGTCCTCCGACGCGTACAAGCAGGCCGAGGGCATATTGCCGCCAAAAATGGCCTTGGTATCGGCAAGGGTACGGGTGTCAGCGATGACACGCACTTCGTTTTCCTTGAGCAAGGTGCCGATGACGGGGTCCAGATTGGCCATGGCATCGATCTGACCCGTACGCATGGCGGTAACGGCACCGGCGCCAGCGCCCACACCGATAAAGGACACATCCGAGGGCTTGAGTCCGTTTTGCTCCAGATAAAAATTGACCATCATATTGGTCGAGGAGCCTGGCGCGGTGACACCGATTTTCTTGCCCTTCAAATCAGCCGGCGACTTATAGTCTGGCATCGTTTTGTTGGATACAGCCAGAACAATGGCGGGAGCGCGCCCCTGCTGCACAAAGGCACGGTAGAACTGGCCTTTGGACTGCAGATTGATGGTGTGTTCAAACGCACCGGACACCACATCTGCACTGCCGCCCACTACGGCCTGCAGAGCCTTGGAGCCACCCGCAAAGTCTGCCACTTTGACTTTAAGGCCTTCGTCCTCGAAGTAGCCATTGATCTCGGCAATGGACAAAGGCAGGTAATAAATCAGCGCCTTGCCACCGACGGCAATCGTGATGTTCTTTTTTTCCACTTCCTGTGCACGGGCCAGCGTCGGCAACGACAGGGCCAGCCCCGATGCTCCAACCAGTTTGAGTGCATGACGACGTGTCAGTTTCATGGCAATCCCCTTCTTGTTGTTGGTCATTAACTATTTAGGCTTGATACTTATACTAAAAACAAAAGGGGGATACCCCCCTTGTCCGCTACGCGGTCAAACCTGTTCAAGTGGCGCGACGCTCCATCAAGGCCCAGGCAATGGTGCTGGGGTCCACATATTCCAGCTCGCTTCCGGCTGGCACACCGCGGGCCAGACGAGTCACTTTCAAACCTTGGCTGGTCAGCATCTCCGCCAGATGGTGGGCAGTGGTTTCGCCCTCTGCGGTGAAATTGGTCGCTAGTATCACTTCCTGCACCTGGCCATCACCGGCTCGCTCTAGCAAGCGGTCAAATTGCAAGGCGTCCGGGCCTATGCCTTCCAGCGGCGTCAAGCGCCCCATCAGGACATAGTAAAGGCCTCGATAGCCATGCGTAGCCTCGATCATGTTTTGATCGGCAGGGGTCTCCACCACACACAACAACGCCGGATCACGGCGGGGATTGGCACAGGTCTCACAAATGGGCTGGACGGTGAAACCATTGCAGCGCTGGCAGTGCTGCAGTGCTGTCGTGGCATGTTCAAGCGCACGGCTCAATTGGTCGGCACCTACCAGATCGTGTTGCAACAAATGGTAGGCCATGCGGCGAGCGCTACGCTCGCCCACACCGGGTAGCCGACGCAGAGCCTGGATCAGAGCCCGAAGAGGTTCGGGCTCTGCGATCTGCGGTTCGTTCATCAGAACGGAAACTTCATACCGGGAGGCAGTGGCAGGCCAGCGGTCACGCCCGCCATTTTTTCCTGCGAGGTGGCCTCGGCTTTGCGCTGTGCATCGTTAAAGGCAGCAGCAATCAAATCCTCCAGCATCTCTTTATCGTCTTCCAGCAGGCTGGGATCAATGGAGACACGGCGCACATCATGGCGGCAGTTCATGGTGACCTTGACCAGACCACCCCCGGAAACGCCCTCGACCTCGATATCGGCCAAGGCTTCCTGGGCCTTTTTCATGTTTTCCTGCATTTGCTGCGCCTGGCGCATCAAGCCGGCAATCTGACCTTTCATCATGGTTTGGTTTTCCTGATTGATAGAAATTGACAAGGGGCCTTTCAGGCGGCCCGAACCAAAGGAGTGGCCTTGATCGATCCGGCTTTGACACTGGCATCAAAGTCCTGGATCAGGCTCAAGACAAAGGGGTCCCGGGCAACCTGCTCTTCGGCCTGTCGCTGGCGCTCGGCCAGCTTGGCCTGCTCAACGGCATGCGCGGTCGCATCGCCCGTATCCCCGTATTCGATCACCAACTGAATGGACTGGGAAAAGTATTCCGACAATACTGTGCGCAAACGCGCCTTGCCCTGGCTGCCTTCAGTGGCCTTGATTTTGGCACGCAAGTGGATTTCCTGCCCTTTCACCCCCAGCCATTCGCTTTGACGGGCAAGCTCGGCAGCCCAGCCACTCAAGGGCAAGCTGGTTGCCACGTCGGGCCAGGTTTCCGGTTTCATGCCGCCCAAACGGACCGCGCGCGGGCTGTCCGAGCCACTGTGCGGCACCGGCAGGCCCAGCTCGGTATCCGGCATGAAGCGATCAGACATGGACACCGAAGGCACATCGCCCTCTTCTTCGGCAAGAGCCGCGTCCATATCCAACGGCTGATAATTCTCGAATTCTTCGTCCATGCCCTCGGACAACCAGGCGGGCTCTTGCAGACCGTCCTGCAGGGAGGACGCCGGCGCGGGGGGCTGTGCCACAGCTTGCACACGGGCGGCCGCCTGCGATGACATCAAAGCTTGAGCGCCGCTCTTGCCGGGGACCTTGGAGGGCACGGCGTCGGACTCTGTTTGAACTGCGACACCCGGTTCAGGGGCGGTGGAAGCTGACACGGCGGAGGCGGACTCCTCTGCACTACCACCTACCGCGACGCTCGCAACGGATGACGGCTGATTGGTCACCCCTTGTTCGTCAGCACCAGCATCCTGCGCGGCGGACAGTCCCGAATCCTGAGAGGCCATTGCTGCTGCAGACTCGGGCATCTCCTCCCAAGCCGGTACGAAATCGTCGTCTGCAGAAACCGATTCTGCGACGGGAGCAGACTGAGCCGCGTGAGCACTGGCGGGATCAGCAGCAGGAGTCCCGGCAGAAGCCCACACCTGTGGTTGATGAGACTGCGCCTGGGAATCGGCGGACGTATGGGTCGTTCGTGCCGTTTGCGTTTCTGTCTGAAGGCCTTGCGTGGCTTGCTGTATCGACGCAGCAGAAACGGCCACCGCGCCAGAGACAGCCGAAGCTGTCTCCATCCCTGAAGCGGACGGCCCCGCTTCAGAAACAGAAGCAGCCTGGCTCGCAACAGCCCCCTCACCGGACGGCCCTGCCGGGGGAGGCACATGCGCCGACACAGGCTCGGGCAACAGGGCCAGCATGCGCAGACACGCCATCACAAAACCGGCGTACTCATCCGGAGCGAGGGACAATTCCTGACGGCTGTGCACGGCGACCGAATAAAACAGCTGCACATGATCGGGCGAGAGCATGGGCGCCAATTGCCGCACGGCTTCTGCCAAGGGGTCATCATCAGAAATGGTACCGGGGATGCGCTGCTCGATGGCGAGACGGGACAACAAGGTAGCCAGATCAGCCAGAGCCCCGGCATACGACAAACCACGCAATGCCAGATCATCGGCCACAGCCAGGATGGCCTGCGCATCGTAAGCAATCAGCGCTTGCAACAATTGCGCCAGATGGCGTTGATCAATCGTGCCCAACATGGCTTGTACAGCCTGAGCGCTAAGGTCGCCTGCACTGTAGGCAATGGCCTGATCACTGAGCGACAAGGCATCGCGCATGGACCCATCGGCAGCCTGAGCCAGCAAACGCAAGGCAGGCAGCTCGAACTGCATGCCCTCTTGAGTCAGAATGTCCTGCAAATGCCCCACAATCGCAGGCACGGTCATCTGCTTCAGATTAAATTGCAAACAGCGCGACAAGACCGTGACCGGAATTTTTTGTGGGTCCGTCGTGGCCAGAATGAACTTGACGTGCGCAGGTGGTTCTTCCAGCTTCTTGAGCATGGCGTTAAAGGCGTGCCCGGTCAGCATGTGAACTTCGTCAATCATGTAGACCTTGTAACGACCCGAGCTGGGGGCGTAGACCGCCTGCTCCAGCAACTGGGTCATCTCTTCCACGCCCCGGTTGGACGCCGCATCCAGCTCCACGTAATCAATAAAGCGGCCAGCATCAATCTCGGTACAAGCGCGGCACACGCCGCAAGGCTTGGAGGTAATGCCGGTTTCGCAATTGAGCGACTTGGCCAGAATGCGCGACAAGGTGGTCTTGCCCACACCGCGTGTGCCCGTAAACAGCCAGGCGTGGTGCAGGCGCTGGGTATCCAGGGCATGGGTCAAGGCGCGCACCACGTGGTCCTGACCCACCAGGGTGTCAAAGGAACGAGGGCGCCACTTGCGGGCCAGAACGAGATAGGTCATGCGAATTCCGGACGGCGTGAACCATCAATACAAATAAGCGAAAGGAAAAGTGTACCGGATTCGGTGCTGAAGGGAAGCAGATAGACCGGGCGCGTGTAACCCGACAAGCAAATGAAGTGGCGAGCCTGACTCCGGCACTGATTCTGCACGGCTGTGGCTGCTTCGTTCCCGACCTGACCAGATTCACCGCCGAACCATGCGGAGGGGCCCGCCGACAAGTAGTGTAGCATTAATATGGCAGCCACAGATCAGCCCGCGGGAAATAAAGCGCAGCCTGCGCGGGACGCCCGTCCAGGGCCTGCACCTGTTCGCAATAACGCTGCAATTGTGGTGCATAGCGATCCAGCATCCGGGCCTTGAAATCGTCCAGGCTTTCATGCTCGGCAGGTCGCCCGGTCTTGTAATCCACCACCAGCCAGTGATCCTCCTGCGAGATGGCCAAGTCGATAATCGACACCCGGCCACTGACGTCCAGCAAGGACCATTCCCGGTAAGCCCGGCTGACACCCAGCAACCAGCGGCCACGCTCGGTTTGTACCGTTGCGATAATCGCTTCAAACAGAGATTGGGCAGCGTCATCCAGATAGGTCGAAGGCACCCCGGCCCGCAACAACTGCCGACGCATCACTGTGCGGCTTTGCTGCAAACGTTCTACCGGCCACGGGTCCAGACCTTCACGGCCCAGCTTTTCCAGCCAGTCGTGGGCAACCGTACCAATGGCTTTTTCATGAGTCGTATCCAGAGACCACTGCCAGCTTTGATATGACGAACTGGCAGTCTGCAACTGCTCGGGCGGCGCGGCGGGCAGGCTCACCACACGCTGCAAGAGTGCAGCAGGGCCTTGCCCGGGCTCCTCGTGCTGGCTGCCCTGCTCGGCTTGCCACACAGGAGCCTGCGGCTGCTGCAGCACAGGCCAGAGGCGACTGAGCAAAGAGCGGCCATCCGGTTCACGCAGCCCCTTGTCCTGGGTAATGCTCAGCTCACCAAATAAATGCAGCTCTTGACGGGCGCGTGTCAGCGCCACATACAGAAGGCGATGACTTTCCTGCTCGGCCCGTATACGCTCTCGCGCGGCCAAAAATTGAGACACGGGATCGCGCTGCTCGCTGCCCTTGTGGCTGATAGGCCCCAAGATCAGACGGTCGGCACTGTGTTCGAGGCGAATCAAGGGTTCGGAATCGTTGGCCGACTGCTTGTGCAGCCCAAACAAGATCACCGTTTCAAACTCCAGACCCTTGGATTTGTGAATCGTCATCACCTCCACTGCCTTACCCGTGCCTTGTGGGGTGGCGTACAACGACTCGACACGGGCCTGAAATTGCTGCTGATCGGGCGGGCCATAAGGGCACAGCTCTTCCAGCAAACGCAACACTTGCTCAGCGTCGGCCTGATCGGCCAGACTTGGATAGACTTGCGGCCCGCCCAGACGCGTCCAGCATTCCTGCACCCAAGCCGCAAAGGGCATCAAGCCACTGCGATTGCCCCTGTCCAGCAAGATCTGGCAGGCAAATAAAAGACGCGCACGCTCATCCGCGTCCCAGTCCTGAAAACGTGAAGGATGAGAAAAACGCTCCGGGCGGGCAGTAACAGCGTTACCGCCGTCAGATGAGAGCTCCTGTCGACCCGTTTGCGCCTGGGCCTGCTGGAGCTCACCGTGCATGACGGGGCTGGCACTGAGGCCAGAACTCAGCTCTGCCAAGGTCTGCGTGGGATACAGCGCACATAGGCGATGCAAACTCTCCAGACGCAAGCCGATCAGCGGCGAGCGCAAGACGGATAGCCAGGCCAGGCGATCGGCCGGATGTGCCAAGGCACGCACCAATTGCACCAGGTCCGCCACCACGGGGCGCTGTTGCAAAGGCTCCAGCTCCACGGCACGACAGGGAATGCCCTGCTCCCCCAGCTTGCGCACCAGGCCGTGCAAATGTGAGCGTGCCCGCACCAAAATGGCCACCGGATGCTCGCTATCCTGGTAGCGTTCCAGGGCCTGCGCGGCACACTGAACGGCCTCTTGTACTGCACGCTCTTGAGCCGCCTGCTGAGACGGCATGGCATCCTCACCCCGCGCAACGCGAAAGTGCCAGCAGGGGTGAAAATGCACAGCCCACTCGGGTATATCAGGTTTGAAAGCCGTCGAGTGTTCGTAAGTGACCATCCCCAAATCCGGGTCGGGGCGAGCCGGAAACAGTTGCGCCCCCACCTGGTTCACCCATTCCACCAAGCGCGGATGCGAACGGAAGTTGTTGCTCAGATTCAGTGGTTCCAGCTCAACCTCGCCCAGTCGTCGAGCTTGCCAGACTTGCAGGAACAAACCGACTTCCGCTTTGCGGAAACGGTAAATGGACTGCATGGGATCGCCCACCAGAAACAGGCTGCGTCCGTCGCCCGGCTCCCAGCCACTGGTCAGACGCTCCAGCAACTGTACCTGGGACTGGCTGGTGTCCTGAAACTCGTCCACCAGCAAATGACGTATGGATCGGTCCATCCGCAACAGCAGCTCGCCCGGCTCGTCGGCGTCGCCCAAGGCTTGCAAGGCACGTTGCGCAATTTCGGTGAAATCGACCTCAGCTTTTTCCGCAAAACGCAGTTTCAACTGCGCCGCAGCCAACCACAGGACCTGTATCAGATTGGCAAGAACCTCTTGCTGTTGAGCAGAATACTGTTCGGGCAAAAGCCGCGCACTGGCCAAACGGGCTATCCAGGGTTCGGTGCCCAGACAATTGCCCAACCATTCCGTCAGGATTTCTTTTTGTGCGGTTTTGGGTGGGAAGCCGTTGCGCACTGTCAGGCTTTTGCGCAAGCTCCCCGTCTCGGTCAGCAACAGGGCAGCCAATCCCCGCCAGCGCGGCACGTCCTCCATGACCGGGGCCAGCGGATCGCCTTGCCAATCGGCCAGGGCCAACACATCGCCCGCCTCCAGATTCGAGGCTGCAAAGCAGGCCACAGGTGCCAGTGTCTGCGCCCAGCCCGGCGGCAAAGCGTCGCTTAACTGCTGCAACTGCTGCTCCACCACTTCGCGCAAGCTGTCCTGCAAAAAGGCCACATCGCCACCCTGCCCTACGGCCGGCAGCCACTGATCCCGGCTGGCCAACATGCTCGCCAACAAGGCTTGCGCCTGCAGCAGATTCACATCCATATGTTCCAGGAAACGGGCCACGCTGGGCACGCTCTCAGCCATTTCAAGCGTGGCCCAGGCGGCTGCTTCGTAATGCTCTTGGGCCTTGTCCGTGATGGCCGGCACGCCGCCCAGCCCCGTAATCCAGGGCATGGCGCGCACCAGATGAGCACACAGTGAGTCGATGGTGCGAATGCTTAAACGCGCCGGATACGCGAGCAAATCCCATTGCTGCTCCTGATTGCGCTGCATGGCGGCACGCGCCAGTTCCCAACTGCGTACCCGGTAGGGCTCGGACGGTCGTTCCTGATGGGCTGCGGCCAGCTTCTCCAGCACGCGCGCATGCATTTCAGCAGCGGCTTTGCGGGTAAAGGTAATCGCCACGATTTCTTCTGGCCGCTGCACACGCGCCAGCAAAGCCAGAATCCGGTCGGTCAGCAACTCCGTCTTGCCCGAACCGGCCGGGGCCTGCACCAGAAAAGAGGAGTCGGGGTCCAGGGCCCGGGCTCGGGCGGCACTATCGCTAGGGACTGTCAGCATCACACCTCGCCTCCATTATCCTGGAGGTCTTCCTGAAACAAGCGTAAAAAAGGCAGAACATCGCAATACAGCAAATCGTTGCGGTTCCAGATTCGATTGGCAGCCTGCCCTTGCAGGAACTCATCAGCCAGTCCTTCGACCGCCTGCTTCCACTGTGCAATCTGCGCCGTCCATTGCTGCGCGCTTTCCAGTTCGGTCAGGCCGTCAATATCCATGCCGGGCGCAGCCAAGCCGCTCAAGCCTACCTGACGAGCGTGCAGACGCACAAAAGCCAGCCCACTGACCGTGCGCCCCTCGTCTTGCAGAGCCGCGGCATAAAACGGCAATTGCAGATTCACTGGTCTGGGCCGCAGCCAGTCCTTGTCCGGCCTCAGCTCGCCTATGCCGGTTTTGTAATCCAGCAGCAACTGCTCACCCCCGACCAGATCATCCAGACGGTCCAGACGCAGGTTCAGGCTCAGCAGACCCCGACTCCACCGCAACTCGTGCTCCGTCGCGCCCAACGCAAATGGGGGGCGCTGAGCTTCCTGATGCGCGTACTCGCACAAGATTGCACGGCCGCGCTCCATCTCCAGACTGCGCAGTACCGGACCGTAATCTGCCAGTTCTTCCTGGGCGGCCTGATCGATGCACGATTGCACCACGTCCTGCAGTGAACCCCCACCCATCAGTTCATGCAAACAGTCCTGATCTTTCACGCGCAGCCAAAACAATTCAACGGCACGGTGCAGAAACATGCCGCGTGTATTCATATCGCCCACACGGGCGTAATCCGGCAGTGCCTGTCCATGCAGACGGAACTTCACAAACGCCCATAAGGGATTGCGGGCCTGCGTATCCAACACACTGATCCCGCCCCGTATGCGTTCTTCCTGTTGCAGGCCTGGCCCCTGTTCGTCGAGCAGCGCTTCTTGAGCGGCTGCGGACCCTGCCTGCACCGCCCAGGGCATGTCCAGCACGGGCCACTGCATAATCAAGGGGCTGGGCCGCAGCGCCTGCTCACCTTGATGCAAAGGGGCACTTAACAACACCTGTTTTCCGCAGCGCAGCAATGCACTCAATATCCAGCGAGCCCACTCCAGCTCACGCTCGGGCGTACTGCGGGGGGCTTGTACACGACGCAGAACCTGAGCCGGAATCAAGGGATTCGGTTTGACGGCGGCAGGCAAAATATCGTCGGTCAGGCCCAGCACCCACACAGCGTCCCAACGCCCACCCTCTGCTTCCAGAAAACCCAGTACGTCCAGTCGGGAGCGCGGGTCGCGCTGCGGCTGAAACAAATTTTCCCGGGCCATACGGGCCAGCGTGCTTTGCGCCTTCAGAGGACTGACACGCCCCAGGACAGGTGCCTGTTGCGCCAGTTGCAGCAGCAAGGCCTCCAGAGCCTCCAAGGTCTGGAACTGAGCACTATCCAGCATCGAGGTTCCTGGAAAGCCCAGGGCTTCCAAACACTGACGCATGATTGAGGCCCAGGTATCCACTCCTTGAGCGCCGCTGGACACCGCTGCAAAGCGATCCATGGCCCGGTTCCAGGCCAGGGCCAGCTCGGGCGTATGAAAGCTGAGCATGTCAGCGAACTCTGTGCGACTGACCTGGGTGACGCGATTGTCACGCCACGCCTTGTCAATACGGGCGCGGCCACCCGCTTCGGACTGTTCCGCCTGACAGGCGCCCAGACGCAACGCCTGTCCGAGCAGCGCCGGTTCCGCCTGTCCCCGGGTCGCCAGGGTAAACAAGGCTTGCAGCCAGGCCAGGGCCGCGGCCACCACCGGCCAATCGGCCAGGGAGCGGGCCGCGGCCACGTTATAGGGCAAGGCCCCCTGATCCGTGTGCATGGCCTGCCGCAAGAGCCTGTGCACCAGTGGCAATTGTGTTTCCAGCTGCGCTGCCACAATCGCCACGGTGCGACTGGGGTCCTCGTCCAATTGGCTCCGCGCCCACTGGACCGCCAGACGCCATTCGGTATCCGCATCCTGCGCCTGCACCCGATGGACCTCCGTGGCCACAGGCTCTTCATGCTCCAGGCGCAAAATCTCGACCCCCAACTGCTGCAAACCGCTCAACAGACTTTGCAGACGCGGCGAGTACTCGTGAAAACCGTGCAGCACCATATGGCGATGACGAATATGCAAGGCGCCGGCCTGCACGGCGGCCAAGACGCGTTGCGCAGCCAGATTGGCGTCATCCAGATCCGCCTGCGCCAGGCTTTGCCGATAGTGAGCGCGCCACTGCATGAAGCGTTCGAAGTCCACACTGGCTTCGCCGGGCTTGAGCTCGATATTCCATTCATCCAGCAAGGTGTCGGCCTCGCACGCCAGCCGCGCTGCCTGGCCCACATCCAGAAAATAGCCCTCTTCCTCGCACTGCTCGATGCTGTGCTCCCATCGCTGCAAGGCAGCGAAGCGATCCATCTGGTGCGCCGCAGGCTGCCATTGTTCGGAAAAACACAGCTGATCGCTGGCCTGTGCCAGCCAGGCGCCCAGGGGCACAATTTCCGGTACCGCCACTGTTCCCCCGGCACCGGCCAGACAAGCCGACAGGTGCCCGAGCAGGCGACGCGCATAACGCTTGTTCACCGTCAAAACAATCGTCTGCGCACTGTTAAGCGTCTGCAAATGAGCCAGGGAAACAGCAGGGGTGTCGTACATAGAAAAAACCAGTTAAGGTTGCAAGAAAACAGAACAGCAAGCAGCGCTGACCGGGCCATTGTACCGACGCTCTATCACTTGTTTGTTCCCGCACTTACACTTAGCACCATGTCTAGCTCAAACACCCCCAACACTGAATTAACCGGCAGCTTGTCGCTGCGTACTGGCGACCATACCTGGGGCAGCGCACGCCGCATGGCTTTGCTGGCTGCCATTGCCGAGCAAGGCTCGATCTCTGCCGCGGCTCGCCATATTGGCATCAGCTACAAGGCGGCCTGGGACGCCATCGACATCATGAACAATATGGCGGGCGAACCCCTGGTGCTGCGCAGCACCGGAGGCCATCGCGGCGGCGGTGCCACCCTGACCCCAAAAGCCGAAGAACTGCTGGAGCTCTATCAGACCTATGACCGGCTGCACCAGCGTTTCATGAACCGTATTGGCCGTTTGATGCCTACCGTAGCCACTCAGATGGAGTTACTCCAAACCATGATTATGCAAACCTCGGCTCGCAACCAGCTTCCCGGCATCGTCACCTCGATCAAGGCCGGTGCCGTCAACGATGAAATTCATGTGGACATTGGCCAGGGCCAAACGGTTGTGGCCTCCATCACCCATGAAAGCACTGAGAACCTGGGCTTGCGCGAAGGACAGAAAGTGCTGGCCTTTCTGAAATCGTCTTCGATCATGATTGGGACCAGTGACACACGCAGCACGCTCTCCGCACGCAATCAGTTGCCTGGCACGATTACGGATGTCATTAACGGTGCGGTCAATGCCGAAGTCCGCCTGGAGCTGCCACAGGGCCTGACAGTCACTGCCAGCATCACGCTGGACAGCACCGAGCATCTACAACTGAAAGCAGGCCAGGCAGCCTATGCCCTGTTCAAAGCGTCCAGTGTGATGATTGCTACGCTGTAAGCGCGCTCAAGTCCGCGCTGGCACAGCACTCCAGGACGCGCCCATCCCGAATGCGATAGACCTCCTCGACCAGCACTCGGGCATCCTCGGGGTCATGGGTAATCAGGATGGTAGGAATATCAATCTGCTTTTGCAACTGGGCCAGCTCGGCGCGCAAACGGCTGCGCAAGTCCTGATCCAGCGCAGCCAAAGGCTCATCCAGCAACAGTAACCGCGGTTCAAGCGCCAGGGCCCGTGCCAAGGCACAGCGTTGCTTTTGCCCGCCTGATAACTGGGCCGGGTAGCTGCCAAGCACCGACTCCAGCTCAAACGCTTCGACCCATCGCTGGGCGGCGGCGGGCAGGGTCCGTACAGAGCGATTGAACAAACCCTTGTTCAGGCCAAAGCAGATATTTTGTGCAGCAGTCAGGTGCGGAAACAGACCATAATCCTGAAACAGATAAGCGACCCGGCGCTCGCGCGGCTTCAGATTGATGCCTGCCTCGGAATCGAAATAAAGCTGCCCGTCAATCTGGATGCGGCCACGCTCAGGGCGCAACAAACCGGCCACACTTTGCACCGTCAAAGACTTGCCCGAACCCGAAGGCCCATAAAGGGCGATATGACGGGCTTCGGTCTGAATCTGTATATTCAGCTCGAAGCGGCGCGCCTCGCTGAACACGCTGCGTTGAATCTGTACCGTCAGGCTCATTGCATCCCTCTTTTACGACGCACATGACGTGGTGACAGCGCACTGGTACTCCACAAGACCAGTACGCACGTCACTGAAATAATCGCCACCAGCACCAGGGCCTGCTGATCCTCGCCCGCCTGGACGGCCTCGTAAATGGCAATCGACATGGTCTGGGTACGACCCGGTATGCTGCCGGCAATCATCAAGGTCGCCCCAAACTCGCCCAGGGCACGGGCAAAGGCCAGCAAGACGCCGGCCATAATGCCACGCGCCGCCAGAGGCAGGCTGACACGAAAGAAGATCGCCAAGGGTTTGAGGCCCAGCACACTGGCAGCATTTTCCAAACGCGGGTCCACATCCTCAAACGCGGCGCGGGCCGCTTTCAGTATCATCGGGAAAGCGACCACCGTCGCAGCTATTACCGCCCCCTGCCAGGTAAAAACCAGTTCAATCCCCATGCTGGAGAGCCACTGACCCACACTGCTGCGCCGGCCCAGCAGAACCAGCAAGTAATAGCCGATCACCGTAGGGGGTAAAACCATGGGCAAGGTCAGGACGGAGTCGAGCAGATCGCACCAGCGCGACTGCCAGCGCGACAGGGCATAGGCCAGCCCTATACCCAGCACACAGGCCAGCAGGGTCGCCCAACCGGCGACCTTGAGCGATAGGCTCAGGGGAATCCAAAGTGAAGTCATCCTGCAATCAATATCCTGTCAAGGTTGGGCAAAACCGTATTTTGCCAGCACTGCCTGGCCAGACTCGGACATGACGAAATCCTGGAAGGCCTGCGCCTTGTCGTGACGACCATCACGCTGGACCAGCGCGATGGGGTAAGTGACCGGCTCGGTCGTCTTGAGTACTTCCAGCACCTGAACCTTGTCGCTCATGATGGCAGCATCCGTTGCGAAAACAAACCCGGCTTCCACCTCCCCCCGAGCCACATAATCGAGCACCTGGCGCACATTCTGCCCCAGAATCTCGCGTTGCTTCACGGCTTCCCACTGCCCGGCTTTTTCCAAAGCCGCCTGGGTGTAGCGGCCAACGGGGACGACAGCAGGGTTGCCCAAAGCCACGCGCTTGACTTCGGGCTTGCCCAGATCGCCGGCATTGGTCACTTTGGCAGGATTGTCAGCAGGCACAATCAGCACAACCTGATTTTGTACAAAATTCTTGCGTGTAGCAGGGTCAAGCACCTTGGCCTGCTCGGCCTTGTTCATGGCCTTCTGATCTGCCGAGGCGAACACATCCACGGGGGCACCGTTGATGATCTGCTGCAGCAACACGTCCGAGGCGGCAAAGCTGGTCAGCACTTTGGTGCCCGGGTTTTCAGCCTCAAACTGGCCTGCCAGTTCCTTGAAGGCATTGGTCAGGCTGGCAGCAGCGGCCACCACCAACTCATCGGCTTGGGCTGTGCCTTGCAGAAACAGGGATAAGGCGGCTACCGATACGACACGTTTGAACATGATTTTCTCCTCCGGAACGGGTGTAGGGCATGAGTATAATCAGGAAATATATATAGGTATATAGCGCAAGTCAGCGCCCCTTGCCGAATGAAGTTCATCATCCGAGAGTGATAGCATGGCGGCTTTCCCCTGTGATCCGCGTTGCCCACGGCACGCTGACAGCCACGCTTGAGCACTTTTCTTTCATGACGCCAGCCAGTCTGATATCCGATTTCATCACCATGCTCTGGTTGCAAGACGGCCTAGCCGCCAACACGCAGCAGGCGTATCGGCAGGATCTGGAACGCCTGCAGGAATGGGCGCAGCGCGAACGCGACGGCAAAGCCCTGGAACAGCTGCAAGCCAGCGATTTGCGCGAATGGATGGCCAGTCAAGCCGATCAGAGCAAGGCCAGCACCGCCAACCGGCGGCTGGCCACCTTGCGTCGCTTTTACAACTGGACGGTACAGGAAGGCATGCGCCAGGACGACCCCTGCCTGGAACTGAGCAGTGCCCGTCAGGCGCCGCGTGTCCCGCATACCTTGTCTGAAGAACAGGTCGAGCGTCTGCTCGCCGCACCAGATATCCACCATCCCCTGGGCTTGCGCGACCGCTGCATGCTGGAGACCTTGTATGCCTGCGGTTTGCGTGTCACCGAACTGACTGAATTACCCTTGCAGAACCTGAGCCTGAGTGATGGCGTACTGCGTATTGACCAAGGCAAGGGAGGCAAAGACAGGCTGGTTCCCCTGGGGCAGGAAGCCATGCACTGGGTCGACCGGTATCTACGCGAAGCCCGACCCGCTTTACTGGGACAGCGGCGCAGCGACTTTGTGTTTATTACCGGTCGCGGCACCTGCATGAGCCGACAGTCTTTTTGGCTGATCGTCAAAAAATATGCACTCCAGGCCGGTATCCTGGCCCCCTTGTCCCCGCATGTTCTTCGCCATGCCTTTGCCACTCATCTGCTCAATCATGGGGCGGACTTGCGCGTGGTGCAGATGCTTCTGGGACATGCCGACATTTCCACCACCCAGATTTATACTCATGTGGCGCGTGAACGCTTGAAAGCACTGCACGCGGCCCATCACCCACGCGCCTGAGCGCCCAAGCACGATATGGCAAAAGAAAAACACGTCAGCGAAACACCGGCCACACAGTGGCTGCGTAAAAAAGGCATTTCCTTTAGCGAGCACAGCTACAACTATGTCGACCACGGCGGAGCCATGGAAGCGGCAGCCCAGTTGGGCCTGGACCTGCACCGGGTCGCCAAGACCCTGATCATGGAAGATGAAAACGCCAAACCCTTGATTATCGTCATGCACGGCGACCGCGAAGTCTCCACCAAAAACCTGGCTCGGCAAACCGGGGCAAAAAAAATCGCCCCCTGCAAACCCGAAGTCGCCCAGCGGCATTCCGGCTATCTGGTCGGCGGCACCTCACCCTTTGCTACCCGTAAAGCCATGCCCGTTTGGTTAGAAGAAGAATTGCTGGCGTTCGAGACCATTTACATTAATGGCGGACGACGCGGTTATTTGCTGGGTATTCATCCCCAGGTACTGATCGACGTGCTGGGAGCGCGCCCGGTACAGGCCGGTCTGGAAAAAGGCTGAGCGCATCGGGCGGCAAGATGTAGCCACACTGTCCGCCCAGTCGCGTCACATCCGGCCAGGTGATTGCACCGGCCTGGCTTTTCGCCAGATAATTCAGGCCTGCATAATCAGAGGGGACCCCATGTTTCAATCTTTGCGCCAGCCTGCCGTCATGACGGTGACCCTGGCTGCTGCTGGCATCCTGATGGTCACCATGGGGATCCGTCAATCCTTTGGCCTGTTCGTTGGCCCCATCGATAAAGCAACCGGCATGGGCATCCTGTCCATCAGCTTTGCCATGGCCGTGGGGCAACTGGCCTGGGGCGCAATCCAGCCGATTGCCGGTGCGTGCTCTGACCGTTGGGGCCCCGATCGGGTACTGATCGCGGGCCTGCTGATTCTGGCTCTGGGTTGCGCGGTAAGCCCTTTTATTGGCACCGGCCTGGGCCTGACACTGACGCTGGGGCTGCTGGCCAATATCGGCTCGGGCGCCGCCAGCTTCTCGACGCTGATTGGTGCCGCCGCCCAGCGCATTCCCGATCATGCGCGTGGACAGGCGTCGGGTCTGATCAATGCAGGCGGCTCTTTCGGCCAGTTTGTCTTTGCACCTGTGGTTCAAAAACTGATCGGCTGGGTCGGCTGGATGTCCACGTTTTGGGTCCTGGCGCTAACGGCATTGCTGACCTTGCCACTGATTCGCAAACTCAGCGTGGGCAACAAGGCCCAGAAAGCAGTGGCCTTCACGCCGGCACCGCCTGCCAGCGGGCCAGGCCTGGCCCAGACCCTCAAAAATGCTATGAAAGACCGCAGCTACCTGCTGCTGAGCCTGGGGTTTTTCACCTGTGGCTTTCATATTGCCTTTCTGGTCACGCATCTGCCGGGCGAAATTGATCTGTGCGGCCTGCCCCCTTCGGTAGCCAGCTGGTCGCTGGCACTGATTGGTCTGGCAAACATTTTTGGCAGCATTGCCGCCGGTTCCTGCATTGCCCGCTGGCGCAGCAAATACGTATTGGCATTGATGTATGCGTCGCGGGCCGTACTGATTCTGTGGTACTTGATGATGCCCAAAACCGATCTGGTGTTCTATATTTTTGCGGTGGGCCTGGGCTTGACCTGGCTGGCTACCGTGCCGCCGACGGCCAATATTGTCGCCAAGCTATTTGGCACACGCTATCTGGCTACCTTGTTTGGTCTGGCCTTGTTCTCACACCAGATTGGCGGTTTTCTAGGGGCCTGGCTAGGCGGTATTGCCTTAACCCGATTCGGGGACTATAGCTGGATGTGGTGGGCCGATATTGCGTTGGCCACCTTGGCCGCCATCGTCAATCTGCCGATCCGCGAAGCCAAGATCAGGATGCAGACGGCTTAGGCGGCCGGACGTGAAACCCTGCCAAACAACAGCAAAAACGCTGGTCCGTAAAACAGTCCTTTTAACTGCCCCTACAACAAAAAGACCCGTCAGTGATGGCGGGTCTTTTATTTCTGGTACCCATACGCCCTCTTTACACCGGCGCAGAGCATCAAGCCCACGCAACTGGGCTTGAAACAGGGTGTTGATAGTAATGGTGGCCTGCGGCACAGCCTGAATCACCACCCAATGCTCCATGATCTTGCCGTCTGGCGCTTGCGGATGGGGCTGGATATAGTCCTCGGCGCGACAAACACGGCTTCCTGAACCCGATACGGTACGGTTTAAAGACGCTATCGTAAAAATCGATCACTCACTTACGATGGCGTTCTTCCTGCCCCCATCACGAGTTTGCGAATTGACAGCCAACGCTGCATTTGTGCCCAACCAGAAAAAGCCCGCCCACAAAATTGGAGATACCCATCAGATCACATCCTCCCACTATCCCGCTCCTGGCTCAATAACCGACGGTAAAGCGCTGTCGCGAATGAGCCGGTCGCTCAATTTCGTCGACCAACGCGACGGCGTAATCCTCGTAAGAAATCCTGCTGCCTTGGTCGGACACCAAAAGACTGTCTGTACCAATACGGAACGTGCCCGTGCGCTGGCCGGGGCCAAACTCGGCGGAGGGCGACAAGAACGTCCAGTCCAGCTCTTTTTCTTGACGCAGTTGATCCAGAAAGGCGATGCCACCCAGCGCCTCGGCTCGATAAGCATCCGGGAAGGCAGGTTGATCAATCAATCGCTGACCGGGGGCCACGTCCAGACTGGCTGCGCCACCCACCACCAGATAACGCGGCACACCGGCCGCCCGAACCGCCGTAATCAGCTTGGAAGGATCTGAGGACACAAAACGAACTGCGCTGACCGCAATATCGTGTCCTTTCAACAGTGCGATCAATCCATCCAGATCATTCACATCACCCTGAACAGCCCTGACATTGGGCAGGCTGACTATTTTTTCGGGATGGCGGGCAATCGCTGTCACCGTATGACCACGATCCGACAGCTCTTTTAACAGGCGTGAGCCGACTTCGCCAGAAGCCCCCATCAATGCAATACGAGACATAAACGCTCCTTGTGTGCTCAAATAAAGACCTGGTCTATAAAATAGACCATTAAGTGTGATGCTAGACAGTTTTTTGAGCGACCACAAGAAGTCACATCGGCCAGACCAGGTCACACGAAGGTGACTATTGAACCCAGGAAGATCCTCAGCCATGCCCTCATCGAGCACTGCTCCACCCGCTCCCCGTCCTTTGCAAGAAGAATTTGCGCAGCCCTGCCCCATTCGAGATGTGCTGGATCGCATTGGCGACCAGTGGAGCCTGCTGATTCTGGAAGCCCTGGCGCCAGGCACCCTGCGCTTTAATGAGCTAGGCCGGGAAATTGGTGATATATCGCGCCAAATGCTCTCACGGACTCTCAAACGCCTGGAAACAGACGGGTTTGTTCAGCGAACGCTCTATGCGGAAGTCCCGCCGCGCGTGGAGTACACACTCACTGACCTGGGGCAGTCCTTTCTGACGCCCATGAGAGAACTGGTGAAATGGGCCGATATCCATCACGCCCGCATCTGCCAGGCACGCCGGCAAGCTGAACTGGGCTGAACAGACCGGGAAGCCCAGCCCTGGCCGGATAAGAAAAAAGCCGCTTTACGCGGCTTTTTCATCGACCCCCAGGCTCAGGCGGCGCTGGCCGGCAAGCCAAACACACGGTCAAACGTCCAACTGAAGATGAAGGAGTAAATCAGGAAGAACACTAGAATGGCCACTTCCATACGCAGAGCCTCCAACAGGCCAACCTGATACCACCACATGTACAAAGGCACGATAAACACCACCAGGCCGGCCTCGAAACTAATGGCATGCAAACTGCGGCGTAACAGGCTGCGGCCCTTGACGGTTTGTCGGGCCTCCCAGTGTTCAAACGCCGTGTTGAACACATAATTCCAGACTATCGCAATGACTGAGATCGCCACAGCGATAGGGGCGGACTCGGATGCCTTGCCCCCGGCAAAATACGCCAGCAAGAAGGATGAAAAAACAATAGCAAAAAACTCAAACAAACCCACGTAAAAAACGCGGCGTTTCCAACCTTGGAGTGTCATGACTACCCTGCTGCAGTGCATCAGCCTGGCACTGGAGAACACCCAGCCGGACGAGACGATGCGTTCAACAATGAGTCGCAGCCCGCTGCGGCAGCCCTTTGAGCCGGCACCGTCACTGCGATAAAGCGCACAATCCTACCACAAGCCGGCAAGGGCTTTAGCCAGTCATCGGCAATAAGCCTTTTCAACCTGAACACACGCCGTTTGTTACCTGGGGCTTACGTCATTCACAGCCCGTATCACTCCCCATCAAATCGCATAATCTGTTAGCGCCAGAGCCTTTAAGGTGAAGCTTCCTACCTTAACTTTTGGACTGGAGCGAACGATGACAAGCCATAAAGCCAACACCGAACAGCTGCATGAACTTCTGTATCAAGCCCTGGAAACCGAATTAGGCGGGGAACTAGTCTATAAGTCGGCCATCTCCTGCGCACAGAACCCGGACCTGAAAAAAGAATGGGAAGGCTATCTGGACGAAACCATGACACATCAACAAGTGTTAATGCGTATTTTCGAGCAGCTGAACCTGGACCCTGCTAAGCAAACTCCTGGTCGACAAGTCTTAAAGCATATCGCCACGGCGCTGGTCAAGGCCATGGAACTGGCCAAGCAAGCGGGCGACCCCAACGCTGCTGAGCTGGTGGCCTCTGAATGTGTCATTCTGGCCGAAACCAAAGATCACCTGAACTGGCAGTTGATTGGACTGGTTGGCGAACAAAGCAAGGACAAGACACTGGCCTCCTTGCTTAAACAGGCCCATGATGCAGTCGCGCCCGATGAAGGTCACCACCTCTACCATACGCAAGGCTGGTCACGCGAACTTTGGATTCAGTCCTTGGGCTTTCCCGCCGTGCTGCCCCCACCGGAAGAGCAAAAACAGGTCGAAACACCAATCGGAGCCTCACGGGCCGAGCAGCAACGCAGCAAAATGCTTTAATAAAAAGGGCCTTACGGCCCTTTTTCTTTATGCGTCCCCATCCAGACGGCGGCGTGCCTTCAAGGCAATCGCAGAATAGTAGGCCTCCAGCTTCTTGAGCTGTTTCTCATCCAGCTCTTCCACATCAATCAGACGCTCATTGGCATCCGTCAAGGAAATAATAAGTTCATCGAGCTTGATGTGTATGGCCTTGCTGTCCTTGTTTTGATTTTGCTGAATCAAGAACACCATTAAAAACGTAATAATGGTGGTGCCGGTATTGATAATTAGCTGCCAGGTTTCCGAATAATTAAAATAAGGGCCGGACAAGGCCCATACCAGCACAGCCAGCACCGCAACGGAAAACATGATAGGAGAGCCGGCAAAGCGTGTCACTGCCTTGGCGAAACGGTCGAAAAAACCGTCTATGGAATCAGGTTTGCAAGGTTTCACAAACGGTGGCGACTGATCCCGACAATCCGAGGAAAACATCTCGTCCTTGCCCAGAAAATCCTTGTCGTTTTTCATGGCTAATCCCTCCTAAATAAAGGCAGTGTAGTCCGGGCTTAGCCGCATATATTTCAAATAAAAACGAAACTGGGCAAAATTAAAACAGGTTTCAAACCATGACACGTTTTCCGCCCGATGGCTCGGTAAACCACACGTACGCTGCCCCTTTCGCCCTGACGGCCCCCAAAGCCAGCAACTGAGCACAAGGCGCGAAAGCTCACATGCCTTGCGGCTGCGCAGACTTGTTGCAGCGCGGCTCAGGCCTGCGGCAAGCGGGCAATGTCTGAGCATAAGCAAACGTTTCCAAGGCTTGCTGGCCCCCTCGATTTACGGCTGTTTGCGAACGAAATATTTTTTTACAGGTGACACTACCCAAGACACATCAAGATTTGTAAGATGCGGTCTGACTAGCTTGCTTTCAGTTTGATAGTTTTTGTAGAAAGTAGCTTGCAGCCTTTTTTCAAACACCCTATTCATCGCCTTTATTTAAAAAGGAGCAAGAAGTGGGCAAAATCGACCATAAAGGCATGTGCATTTTGTGCCAAAACCTGCCTCTTTCCAAGGCGCACACCCCAAAACATACCTATATGAAACGCGTCACCCAGGCAGAAAACTGCGGGGCTCAAGGAATACAAAGTCTGTTTTGCTGCACCGTCTGCCAAACTTACTGGCTTTATCAGCAAGACAAATGGGAAAGTTGCCTGGGATTCAAACTTTGGAGCGGGGATTTAAATGACTACCTGTCTTCCACACGAAACTCGGTCAGCACATGGAGTGCAGCCAACGCGCACCGTCACTCGCTCAAGGAACTAGGCAAGCGACCTCTCCATTAGCGCGATGCGCTTTCGCCACCACTGCGATCTTCCGCCTTGTTGGCCGGACCCGCCGGGCGCGGGTCTGCCGCCAGCCTTGTTTTTCACGTGACAAGGCTGGCTCCCTGAAAAGAGGTGGACACACGCCAAGCCCTCGATTCTGCGCAGAATGTCAGGGATCACATCAGGAGGGAACGTCTGGGGTGTCAAAAAGAAGCGTGGCGGACGATACAGCCAGATCGGCTTCCTACCCAGCAATGGCGGGCCCAGCAGGAATCGAACCTGCAATCTTCCCTTAGGAGGGGAAAGTTATATCCATTTAACTATGGGCCCGGCGGGCGTTTCTGCCAGCCAGCAATGCAGAGTCGACACGTACACATAAGCACAAACGAGAGGGGAGGGTTAAGCCCCCGTTCTGCCCCATCGACTGCAAAATGACCGCAAACACACTTTCTGGTTAGGCCTTACCGCGTCTGACGGATTATCAACCACCCACGGCGCTTCATGCAGAAAAGCAGCCGCAAAGTGTATCAGCTAGACCGCAGCGACGAAAGACCCGAAACACGCAAACCCACGATCCAGTCCGTTCGCGGGCCATCGAAAAGCCCCCTCATCCGTATCCCTCCCCCGGCGCACCGCGTGCGTCGCGCCCTAGGCTCCTCGGTACACATCGACCTGCTATTTAACAAGTGGCGCAGGTCTCCCTCTCCAAGCCTCTCCGTCTGCCTGAGCCACCGGCTAGCCCTGCACAACGGTTTAGGACAAACCCCAATCTAAATATGTTGTTAATATATTTATAAAATATTAAGATGCTTTCCATGCTCTCGCCATGGCCTCAGGCCCCTGACAGAGCGGGACGATAAAAAAACCACTGGAGACAAACATGAAAACCAAACTTGGTGCATCCACGCTTGCCGGCTTGTTTTTACTGGGCGGCATGAGCCTGGCACAGGCGGCCGAAATCAGCTGGCGCGTGCCCACTTCCGTACCTGAGGGTTCTCCGTTCTACCAGAACTTTCTGGAGCGCTTTGCAAAGAATGTGAAGTTGATGACGGGTGACCGCGTTGAGATCCAACCCTTTGGGGCCGGAGTCATCGTGCCCGCCCTCAAGGTATTTGAAGCGGTAGAGACGGGTGTGGTGGAAGCGGGTCACTCCACCTCCAGCTACCTGGTCAATCAGGACCCGGCCAATGCCATTTTTGCGGGCTATCCCGGTGGTATGGGGCCCGATGCGTACCGCGTCTGGCTGTATGAAGGCGGCGGCAAGGAAAAGTTGCAGGAGCTGCGCGCCAAAAGTGGGCTGAAAACCATGATTGTGGGTTTGGGGTCCACGGAAGTCATGGCCCACTCCAACACCCCCATCCGTACCGCAGAGGACCTGAAGGGTCTGAAGTACCGCACGTCTGGCGCCTGGGCGGATGTGATGAAAGACTATTTCGGCGCCGTTCCCACGGTTGTGCCCCCTGGCGACACCTACACGCTGTTGCAGCGCAAAGGGGTAGACGCGGTGGAATGGGCCACCCCCTCCTCGAACACGCCCGAAGGTTTTCATCAGGCGGCCAAGTATATCGTCGTGCCCGGTGTACACCAGCCCACCTTCATGTGGGAAGTCGTGCTCAAGCAAGACACCTGGGACAAAGTTCCCGCCGATCTGCAACAGCTTATCGAGGCTGCCGCAGAGCTGACCACCCACCAATCGCTGGACTACTTCTATAACGCCGACATCAAGGCCATGGAAAAGTATCGTCAGGGGCGCAACGAGGTCATTACGCTGGACCCTGCCTTCATCAAACAGTTGGCCGATGCCGGTAATGACTGGGTTCACAAGAAAGCCGACGCCCAGGCACAGTCGGGCAACGACTACATGAAAAACCTGCTCGCCGACTACGATGGGTTTCTGAACCGCTGGCGCAGCGAAAGCAACTACCTGATCCGCGACTAAGTCCTACTTTCTGAAGGAGAGCTGCCATGCTGCAGCCTATTTCAAAACTGATCGACTTGATCGCCCTTGCCAGCGCCAGGCTGGCAGAACTGGCCTCAGCCATTCTGGTTACGGCCATGGTGTGGGAAGTCTTTGCACGCTACGTTCTGCATGCCCCCACGGTCTGGGCGTTCGATGTGGCCTACATGATGAACGGTGCCATTTTCCTGTTGGGCACGGCCTGGGTCATGCGCCAGAACGAACACATCAGCATTGATGTGGTTCGCAAGCACTTGCCCAAGTCCTTTGCTCGCATTTCAGACCTGGTCCTGTATCTGCTGGTGCTGTTTCCTTTGTTTGCCGTGTTGAGCAAAGTCAGCATTCACAAAGCCTGGATGGCCTGGAAGCTGAATGAGGTCGAGATGGTCAGCCCCTGGGCTCCGCTCATGTGGCCGTTTTACGCCTGCATCGCCCTGGGCCTGATCGCCTTTACCCTGCAACTGCTGGCGCATGGCGTGCGCTGTGCCGCCAAGCAAGCGGGCCCTGAGCACACGGAGGTGACGCCATGAATTTATGGGTCGCCGCACTGATGTTCCCAGCCTTGTTTCTGCTGATTTTTCAGGGCATGCCGGTAGCATTTGCCTTGATTCTGCCCGCCTTTCTGGCAGGGTGGTACGCCTTTGGCCCCATGATTTTTGACCAGATGTATGGCGCCTTGTACGGAGCGGCCACCAACCATATCCTGTCGGCCATTCCCATGTTTGTGCTGATGGGCGCCTTGCTGGAGCGTTCAGGCATTGCTGCACGCCTGTTTCGCACCATGCAGCTTTGGCTGGGCGGACTGCCTGGCGGGCTGGCCATTGCCACCATCGCCATGGCGGCTACCTTTGCCGCTGCCGCAGGCGTGGTCGGGGCGGTGGAAATCATGGTCGGGCTGATGGCCATTCCAGCCATGAAACGCTTTCGCTACAACAACTCCCTGATTGCAGGCACGATCTGCGCTGGCGGATCGTTAGGCACCATGATTCCACCCTCGGTGGTGGCGGTGGTCTATGCCTCCCTGGCCCAGGTACCGGTAGGGGAATTGTTTGCGGCCATGCTTTTTCCCGGTCTGCTGATGACTGGCATGTTTGTGGCCTATATCCTCATTGCCACCACGCTCAAGCCGGAGCTGGGCCCACGAGCCGATGACGAGGACATGCGCCGGCCTATCGGAGAAAAAATCAGTATCACCATGCGTGGTCTGGTTCCCATGATGCTGCTGATCATCGCTGTATTGGGCTCCTTGATGAAAGGCATCGCCTCCCCCACCGAGGCAGCCGCCCTGGGCGCTGCGGCTGCGGCTGTTCTGTGCATGTTCTATCGTCAGTTCAACTGGACGGTCTTTAGCGGCGCCTTGCGCATTACCGTGCGCATTACCGCCATGATCATGTTGATTGTGGCCGGGGGCACCATGTTTACCGGGGCGTTTGCTGCCAATGGCGGCGCCAGACTGGTGCAAATGCTGACCAGCGATCTGGGACTGGGCAGTACCGGTACGATCATCCTGTTTCTGGCTATTGTGTTCCTGCTGGGTTTTGTGCTGGACTGGACCGCCAACGTGCTCATTTGCGTGCCCTTGTTCCTGCCCTTTATTGTGGCAAGTGGCCTGGACCCCTTATGGTTTGGCGTGATGGTCATCGTTGTGATTCAGACCAGTTACCTGACGCCTCCCTTGGCCTCGTCGATCTTCTATCTCTTGTCGATTGCCCCGAAAGACATGAGCTACGGGCAGGTTTGCCGGGGTGTTCTGCCCTTCATTCTTGCCCAACTGCTGACCCTGCTGATAGTCGCCCTGTTCCCGGCAATTGCCACTTGGCTGCCCCAGCAAGTATCCGGCTTCTAATGCCATTTTTTATATTGGAGTCCCTGTGAGTAGCGCCCCCGCCCCCTCTTCTCGTGCCGCTGAAGTCGCCTACCAAGCGATTGAGCAGTTAATTGCCACACTCAAACTGGAGCCTGGCCAGGCCATTGTGGAAAGTGATCTGGTGGAAATGACGGGCCTGGGGCGCACCCCCTTGCGCGAAGCCCTGATGCGCATGGTGGCCTTGGGGCTGATCGAGCAGCAACCCCGCCGCGGGCTGCGCGTCAGCGAAATCCGCGTAGCAGAGCATTTAACCCTGATCGAAACGCGTCGGGTCCTGGAACGTCTGATTGTGCAAGGCGCAGCCCGCTGGGCCACCCCGGCCCAGCGCAGCACCTTGCTGGCTCACGCACAGGCTATGGTAGACGCCGCCGACGCCAAAGACATCGACGCCTACATGCTGGCAGACCAGCATCTGGATGAGGTGATCCATCAGGCTTGCCGCAACACCTTCGCTGTACAAGCCGTCACCCCCATGATCGTTCAATGCCGACGATTCTGGTATGCCTACCAATATGAAGGCGATCTGGAAGCCGGAGCGCAGGCCCATCTGACCCTGGCTCAAGGCATTCAGGACGGCGATCCCGACAAGGCCTTGCAGGGCTCGGAGACACTGATGGCCTACCTCAGTGCCTTCACCCGCAAAGTCATTGAATAACGCTATAGACCAACACCTAATAATCTGGAGACATCATGAAGCTGAACGGAATTCTCGTTCCTATCGTTACCCCCTTTGACGCCAACAACCAGTTAAATGAAGACGCGCTGGTACGTCTGGTGAACTGTTTCATTGAAGCAGGCGTGGGAGGCATCGTGGCCTGCGGAACGACGGGAGAATACTACGCCTTGAGCGCACAAGAGCGCCGCCGCGTGCTGGAAATCGTGGCGCAGACCGGCCGGGGCCGCACCACCCTGATTGCCGGCGTGAACTCCCTGTCACCGGCCGAAGCCATCAGCCGCATCCGCGAGGCAGAAGAGCTGGGCTACGAGGCGCTGATGCTCTCACCCACGCCCTACAGCCTGCCCGGACAAAATGAGGTCATCGCCTACTTCAAGGAAGTGGCCGCTGCAACCGACCTGCCGATCGTGATGTACAACTTTCCAGCCCGCATTGGCATCCAGATTGAGCTGGAGTCCGTCTACGAGCTGGCCCAGGTCAAGAACATTGTGGGTATCAAAGAGAGCAGCGGCAACTTCAGCCGGGTCGTGGCCATGGTGAACGCCAATCTTCCTGACTTTCAGGTGGTGTGCGGCTGCGACGATCAGGCAGCCGACTTCTTGTTCTGGGGCGTTCGCAGCTGGATCAGCGGCGGAGCCAACGTCTTTCCTGCGGAACAGGTACAAATGTTGAAAGCGGCCGAACGTGAAGACTGGGCCAGCGTGCGCCAGATGATGAGCGCCATGCTGCCCGCGATCGCGGCCATGGAATCCGGTAACTACAACCAGAAAGCCAAGCTGGGCTGCATCCGCCATGGCATTGATGTGGGCCAGGTTCGCTTGCCGCTGCTGCCCGTCGAGGCCGAGGAGCGCGATCAGTTTCTGGCACAACTCAACACCTTCCAACTGGCACAGGAGGCCTGAATGTCCACGCAGATAGAATCCGTCTTTGCACTGGCCCGCGCCGGCAAGCTGCATGCCTCGCACCTGATCCCCGCCCATCAGGCGGCCGGCCAGGCCCAGCTCGATAACATCAGCCCCATTGATCTAGCGGTCATTGGCAAAATCGCCTCGGGAGAGGCGGCTGACGTGCAGGCGGCGGTCAACGCGGCCCGGGCCAGCTTCGAGTCTGGCGAGTGGTCGGCACAATCTCCGGCTGAGCGCAAAAGAATCATGCTCAAGTGGGTTGCCTTGCTGGAGCAACATGCCCAGGAGCTGGCAGCGCTCGACTGTGTGGACGCCGGCAAACCCATCACAGAATGCCTGAATACCGATATGCCAGCCACCATCGACACCTTCCGCTGGTATGCAGAAACCGCCGACAAATGCTTTGGTCGCATTTCTCCAACCGGCTCCGAGGCACTGGGCCTGATTACCAAAGAGCCGATTGGTGTCGTGGCAGCCGTGCTGCCCTGGAACTTTCCCGCCCAGATGTACGCCTGGAAAGTGGCACCTGCCCTGATATGCGGTAACTCTGTAATTGTGAAGCCCTCCGAGCTGACCAGCCTGAGTGCCTATCGGATGACGCAACTGGCGCACCAGGCTGGCATTCCTGAAGGGGCGCTGATTCTGGTCACGGGCACGGGCGAACAGGTCGGTGAACCGCTCGGCCGCCACGAAGACGTGGACATCGTCTCTTTTACGGGCTCGACCGACGTGGGCCGACTGTTCCTGAAGTACTCGGCGGAAAGCAATCTGAAAGAAGTCGTGCTCGAGTGCGGCGGCAAAAGCCCGCAAGTCGTTTTTGACGATGCTGTGCTGGACGAGGCCGTGCCTTCCATTTTGGCGGCAGCCTTCTGGAACATGAGCGAGAACTGCAGCTGCGGCTCACGCTTGATTGTTCACAGCAGCCTGAAAGACGCGCTGCTGCAAAAACTCAAGCAGGGCCTGGAATCCTGGAAAGTGGGTCTGCCTACAGACCCAGAGGTCGCGATTGGTCCGATGGTCGAGCAGGCACACTTTGAAAAAGTCGCCAGCTTTCTGAAGAACCCGGGCAAAAATGCCAAATTGGTTCATGGTGGGCGGATTCACAGCGAACTGGGCAGCGGTTGGTACATCGAACCCACTATTTTCGACGGAATCACGCCGCAAGACCGCTTGTTTCAGGAAGAAGTGTTCGGCCCGGTCCTTGCCGTGAGCACTTTTGACACAGAGGAAGAAGCCATTGCACTGGCCAATGACACCCAATATGGCCTGGCCGCCTCCATCTATACCCATGACGTACGTCGAGCCCAGCGCGTCTCTCGCAAGATCAAGGCTGGAACGGTCTCCATTAATGGGTTTTCCGAAGGCGATATCACGGCGCCCTTTGGAGGCTTCAAACAGTCTGGCTTTGGCGGCAAGGACAAGGGGATCGAAGCCTTGGACCAGTACCAGCAAACCAAGGTGATCTGGTACGTCAACCAATAAGTGGGTTGGAGCCGGCAAGCGGCGCCACAGCTGACCGGCCTTTCAACGCCCCCGCCCCTTGGTACGCCAGTTTGACCAGGGGCTGCGGGGGCGGCGTCCTTTCCAGGGCCGCCCTCCGCTCCCCAACATCCACGGCTTCAGTAAAAGAAGGCCCCTCGCTCCAGCGGTACCGTCTTGTCGGTACACACACGCTTGAGTTCCTGAGCAAACAGCTTGTCCACCGCACGCTGGGGCCCCGCCATCCGTGTGAACAGGGCAATGGGTGCCAAGCCCCACTCGAAGGAATAGGGCACAATCGCCACCCCCGACACCCGCACCAGTTCCTCGGCAATTTCAGTAGGCACCACCGACACGGCACGCGCATGGTTTACGATCAGCTCACCGATCAACTTGGGCGAGGATGTTTCTACGCTGGGCACCGGCTCGGGCAGGCCAGCCCGCAAAAACAGGTTCGCTACCTGCTGTCGCATCGGGGTATGACGTGGTCCCAGAATCCAGTCCAGGTCCTGCAGTTGCGCCCAGTCCAGTTTGCGGCGACCCAGACGTCCCGCCAGCTCCCGGCTGGCAATCAGCCGCGGCTGCTGACTATATAGGGCCTCATGGCGCAGCCCTTTCATATTCAGATCGGGGGAACTGCGTGCAACCACCGCATCCAAGGCATGATCGCGCAGTTGCTCCAGCAAAGTTTCTGTCAGCCCCTCAGTAATGCTGACCGACACCACCTGCCCCTGCGGACGCGTCGCCCGCAAAGCAGTGGACACCAGCTTGCCGGACACCAGTGGAATCACGCCCAAACGCAAATGAGCCTGACGCCCCCGGCTGTGGGCCTGCAAATCCAGGCTCAACAATTCCATGTCCTGGACCAGCGCCCGGGCGCGTGAAATCACAATCTGCCCCTGTGCAGTGGCCTCCATACCCCGGGAGGAACGCAGAAACAGCGACGTACCAAACACCTGCTCGACCTCGGCCAGTGCCTGGGTCACTGCAGGCTGACTCATGGCCATCAAATCCGCCACTTTGGTCAGTGAACCCAGACGTTCAATCTCGATCAGCAAGGCCAGATGGCGCAACTTGAGCCGTTGCACCAAGCGATGCGCGATATCGTTTGTTTCCAAGCCTTTACCTTCCACTATAAGCGTTTACTAATAGGGTAATAATAAGCCCTAATAGCCGCGCCAGATTAATTATCTACACTTGTTGAAAACCGGTACTGGCGTACGAGTGGCCAGACCTTCCCTGGATTTCACCAAACATCTGTTTGGCGCCTGAGCAAGAGGACACGATGAGTTCACCTGTAGATCGACAAGCCGCCCTGGACTACCACGAGTTTCCCATTCCCGGCAAAGTGACCATTGCCGCGACCAAACCCCTGGTCAGCCAACGTGATCTGGGCCTGGCCTATTCCCCTGGTGTGGCTGCCGCCTGCGAAGAAATTGTGGCCGACCCGCAAAATGCCTTCCGTTATACCGGCCGTGGCAATCTGGTCGGCGTCATCTCCAACGGTACCGCCGTGCTGGGTCTGGGAAATATTGGCGCCCTGGCCTCCAAGCCCGTGATGGAAGGCAAGGCCGTGCTGTTCAAGAAGTTTGCGGGCCTGGACGTGTTTGATATTGAGATCAATGAAACCGATCCGGACAAACTGGTTGACATCATCGCGGGTCTGGAGCCGACCTTTGGCGGCATCAACCTGGAAGACATCAAGGCACCCGAATGCTTTGAGGTCGAGCGCAAACTGCGCGAGCGCATGAACATCCCCGTCTTTCACGACGATCAGCACGGCACCGCCATTTGTGTGACAGCCGCCTTTCTGAATGGCCTGAAAGTCGTCGGCAAAGACATCAAGAAGATCAAAGTCGTCACATCGGGTGCCGGTGCGGCCGCGCTGGCCTGCCTGGATCTGATGGTGGATATGGGGCTGCCGGAAGAGAACGTCTGGGTGACTGACATTGATGGCGTGGTCTACAAAGGCCGCCCCGGTCATCAAGTGCCCGAACTGGCCCGTTTTGCCAAGGAAACCGAAGCCCGCAAGCTGGCTGATGTGATTGTAGATGCCGATGTGTTCCTGGGCCTGTCCGCCGGCGGCGTACTCAAAGCCGAAATGGTGCAGAAAATGGCAGACCGTCCTTTTGTGATGGCGCTGGCCAATCCCACACCTGAAATCCTGCCGGAGGTGGCCAAGGCCGCTCGTGACGACATTATCATGGCAACGGGTCGCTCCGACTTCCCCAACCAGGTCAATAACGTACTGTGCTTTCCTTACATCTTCCGCGGTGCGCTGGATGTGGGGGCCACCACCATTACCCGCGGCATGGAAAAAGCTGCAGCGCGTGCTATTGCCGCGCTGGCGGAAGAAGAGCAGGACGAAGCCGTGGCGGCCGCCTATGGCGGTTATGGCCTGAGCTTTGGCCCCGACTACCTGATTCCCAAGCCCTTTGACCCCCGTCTGATCGTGCGTATCGCCCCTGCCGTGGCCCAGGCTGCCATGGAAGAAGGGGTTGCGACACGCCCCATCGCAGACCTGGAAGGCTACATTGCCAAGCTGCAGCAATTTGTCTATCACTCGGGCGCCTTCATGAAGCCCGTGTTCGCCATTGCCAAGCAGTTGGTACGTGAAGGCGGCAAAGCCCGCATCGTCTTTACCGAGGGCGAGGAAGAGCGTGTGCTGCGTGCGGTGCAGGTGATCGTGGACGAAAAACTGGCTCATCCGATTCTGGTGGGCCGCCCCGCTGTCCTGCTGTCCCGCATCAAAAAATTCGGCCTGCGCCTGCGCCTGGGTGTGGACGTTGAAGTGACCAATCCAGAGTCTGACGACCGTTTCCACCAGTACTGGACGACCTACTGGGAAAAAATGTGCCGTCGCGGCATCAGCAAAGAGATGGCACGGGTGGAAATGCGCCGCCGCCTGACGCTGATCGGCGCCACCATGGTGCACCTGGGTGATGCCGATGGCATGATCTGCGGCACGATCGGCTCTTATCACAACCACTTGCGCTACATCGACGAGATGATCGGACGCAAGCCCGGTTCCAGCGTTTATGCCGCGATGAACATCCTGTTGCTGGGCGAGCGCACGGTGGCCTTGACCGACACCCATGTCAATGACGACCCCAATGCGCAGGAAATAGCGGAATACACAATTGAAGCAGCCCGCATGCTCAGCACCTTGAGCCTGGAGCCCAAAGTGGCCCTGCTGTCGCGCTCGAACTTCGGTTCGGACTCGGCCGCGTCGGGCCCCAAAATGCGCGAAGCCCTGAAGTTGATTCAGGAACAGGCCCCTGACCTGCAGGTTGATGGCGAGATGCATGCCGACTGCGCGCTGGACGAGGCCCTGCGTAGCCGCACCCTGCCCAACTCCCCACTGAAAGGCTCGGCCAACTTGCTGGTCTGCCCGAACGTGGACGCCGGCAATATCAGCTACAACCTGCTCAAAACGGCTGCCGGCAGCAACGTGGCCATCGGGCCCTTCCTGATGGGCGCCAATGCCCCAGTGCATATCCTGACTTACAGCTCAACGGTACGTCGCATCATCAATATGACCGCACTGACTGTGCTGCAGGCCAATCGCGGCTAAAGCCTCTAGGCAGAAACAAAAAACCGGCCTTTTCAGGCCGGTTTTTTGTATTGATGGAACGACAAAAAGCGCTTATTCCAGCTTGATATTGCCTTTCTTGACAACATCGTGTGCCCAGTCGTATTGCTCCTGAATTTCCTTGGCGAACTCTTCAGGCGAATTACCCGATGGCGTTGCACCCTGCTTTTCCAAGGCCGCAATGATTTCAGGCTTCTTCAACGCCTCAACAGCCGCTTGATGCAGCTTGGCGACGATCTCCGGCGGGGTGCCCTTGGGGGCCAGCAGACCATACCAGGCAGGGCTGTTCAGCTGCGGATAGCCTTCTTCGGCCAGGGTTGGCACATCTTTCAAGGCGGGCAGACGCTCGGGCCAGGCAATGGCCAAAGCACGCAGATTGCCTGCCTGAATCTGGGCCATGGACGAGGGCAGATTATCGAACATCGCATTGATCTGGCCACCCACCGCATCGGTTACCGCCGGACCTGCGCCACGATAGGGGACGTGCACAATATCGGTGCCGGTTGCCAGCTTGAAGGCCTCACCAAACAAATGCAGTACCGAGCAGGTGCCCGAGCTGCCGTAGGAGTACTTGCCAGGATTGTCTTTCAACTGCTGCACGAACTCTTTGAAGTTCTGTGCCGGAAACTTGGGATTGACTTCGATCACGTTGGGCAGGTTTGCAAAATTGCTGACCGGCACAAAATCTTTCAAGGGATCGTAGGGCAAATCATTGGGGCGGCAGGCAGGGTTCACCGCCAGGGTCGAGATAGTGGCAATGGACAAGGTATAGCCGTCCGGTTTGGCACGCGCTGCCTCGGCCGCACCGATAGCACCACCGGCGCCGCCCTTGTTTTCAACCACCATGGACTGGCCCAATACTTCGCTCATGCCTTTGGTCACAATGCGCGTCACAATGTCAGTGGAACCGCCGGGAGCAAACGGCACAATGACGCGAATCGGCTGACTGGGGTAATCGGCCTGAGCGTGCGCCACTGTTGCCGTGCCGATCATGGACAAACTTGCACAAAGGGATAGCAGCGCAAATTTCTTGGGAAACTTCTCTATCATGGGAACATCTCCTCTTTCATCTTTTTGTCGATCCTTCCCCTGGGTAAGGGGACCTAACTAATCATAGCGCAGCTCGGTCCCCTCAATACTTAATTATCGTTGCAGATACCCACCGGGGATATACCTATATCTGCTGGCATTTACCGTCATCATGGTCACAATATTCCCGCTGATCCTGCCCGACTTTTTATTGATCGCCTTGGGGGCGCTGCTGCTGCATCGCTTTCATTTCAGTCGGGAATTCTTTCTCGGTGCGGAAAAACTGGTCTATTACGTCCTGTTTCCTGCCTTGCTGTTTGATTCCATTACCCGCATCCCCCTGAACCTGAGCGATACCTGGCCCCTGTTGCTGGCAGCCGCGACCCTGATTGCCGTAGGCACGGCACTGGCCTGGCTGGCACTGCCGGTTCTCAAACCGGATCCCCTGCAACACGCCGCGCTGACCCAGTGCGCTTTTCGTTTTAATACCTATTTGGGCATGTCCCTGGCCAGCGCAATTGCCGGCCCGCCAGGGGTGGCTGTCATGGCCTTGCTGGTCGGTTTTTCTGTTCCGATGGCCAATATGGTGGCAGTCACGGTGCTGGCTCGCGGTCAACAAGGACGCATCGCCATTGAGCTGCTTAAAAACCCGCTTATTTTGTCCACCCTGGCAGCCCTGGCCTGGAACCTGGCCGGCCTGTCCGTGCCCGCGCCTGTGCAGCTCGCATTGGGCCGGCTGGGAGCGTGCGCCCTGGGTATCGGTTTGCTGTGCGTGGGTGCGACCTTGTCGCTGCAGGGTTCACGTCAGGCCAGTGCCCTGATCGGCTGGATCAGCACCGTCAAACTGCTTGCCTTGCCGGCCGCCGCACTGCTGATTGCCTGGGCCCTGGACATGAGCGCCCTGGAGCGTCAAATGCTACTGGTGTTTGCCGCCCTGCCCACCGCTTCCTCGGCTCATGTGCTGGCTGCCCGCATGGGCGCCGACAGCCGCCTGGTCGCGCTGAGCATGTCGATCGGCACTATACTAGCGGGCTTGACCATTCCACTGTGGTTATCCCTTGCTCCCTGATCTGTGCCTATGAATCCGCACTCCTTGACTGTATCCCTGCCTGACGAGGACGCCACGACCGCCCTGGCCCAGGGCCTTGCGCCGCTGCTCAGCGGTCAGGTAGCCGGTGTGCCGCCAGGCGGCCGAATCCATCTACATGGCGACCTGGGCGCCGGTAAAACCCACTTTGTGCGCGCCTTGTTGCGTGCCTGCGGCGTTACCGGCCGTATCAAAAGTCCCAGCTATGCTTTGCTTGAAAGTTATAAAGTTTCTAGCTTATACTTCTATCATCTTGATTTTTATAGATTTAGCGATCCACGAGAATGGGTCGATGCAGGTTTTCGCGATATTTTGCAAGACAATGCTGTTGTGCTGATCGAATGGCCCGAAAAAGCAGGGGATTTATTGCCCGAGCCCGATCTGGATTTACACCTGGATTATTGTGGTGACGGTCGTTTGGCCACCCTGGATGCACACAGCGCCAAAGGAACGCTATGGATTACGACACTCGCCCCCAGCCTGCAGAAGTAGCCCCAGCCGGCAAGGCCCGTCGCCGATTCGTCGCCACGGCCACGACCCTGTTCCTGCTTCCTGTCATCCCGCGACTGGCCAATGCCAGCACCATTGTGGCGGTCCGCACCTGGCCGGCCGACGAGTACACTCGCGTTACCCTGGAAATGGATAGCGAGCTCAAGGCCGAGCACTTCACACTGGAAAATCCCCACCGCATGGTGGTCGATATCCAGGGCTTGACCATGAACCGCACCATTGAAGAGCTGGTATCCAAGGTCCGCCCCAATGATCCCTACATCCGCTCCGTACGCGTGGGCCAGAACCGCCCCGACGTGGTGCGTCTGGTGCTGGATCTGAAACAAGCCGTCGCTCCGCAGATTTTCACGCTCAAGCCCGTTGGCGAATACAAGTACCGTCTGGTTCTGGACTTATATCCGCGCGTCGCGCAAGACCCTCTGCTGGCCCTGCAAATCCAGGATGACAACGATCCGCTGGCCTCCGTCCTGGAAAGCCTGGCACAAAACTCGCCCGACGCACCCGTGCCAACGGTACAGGGGCAAACACTGCCTCCGGTGGCCCGCCCGACGCCGCCACCGGTCAGCACGCCTCCCCGCTCCCCCGCTCCCGCGGCCACGCCCGGCACCCCCAATCGCCCCTTGCTGATTGCGCTGGACCCTGGCCATGGCGGCGAGGACCCAGGCGCGATCGGCCCCGGTGGAACACGGGAAAAAGATGTCGTGCTGAACATCGCTCGACGGCTGAAACGCTTGATCGATGCCCAGCCAAATATGCGCACGTACCTGACCCGCGACTCGGATTTCTTCGTGCCGCTGCAGGTGCGAGTACAGAAAGCGCGGCGGGTCAAGGCAGACCTGTTCATCAGTATTCATGCTGACGCCTGGATCAAACCCAGTGCCCGTGGCTCGTCCATTTACGCCCTGTCCCAGAACGGCGCGACCAGTTCGGCCGCCCGCTGGCTGGCCAAGAAAGAAAACGATGCCGACTTGATCGGTGGACTGAATCTGGGCTCCCACAACCGTCAGGTCGCCCAGATTCTGCTGGACTTGTCCACGGCAGCCCAGATTAACGACTCCGTCAAAGTGGGTTCACGATTGCTAAGTGAGATCGGCAAGATCAATCGTCTGCATAAACGCAATGTTGAGCGGGCGGGTTTTGCGGTGCTCAAGGCACCGGACATCCCATCCATCCTGATCGAGACTGCGTTTATCAGTAATCCTGAAGAAGAACGCCTGTTACGAAGCGCTTCCCATCAGGACAAAATTGCCCAGGCCATTCTGACCGGTATCCGGGGGTATTTTGCCGAATTCCCCGCACTGGCCAGCCGGAGCTAAACCCGACAGCCCCTGCCCAAAAAAGCGCACCAGTTTTCTGCTGCGCTTTTTTTTGATCTTTGGCAATGGCTGCCGGCTTAACGCCGTTTCACCGCCCTCCTTACCCGCTACACTATCCTTATTCCTGTTTACGGCGCTTTTGCGTGAGCACACCTTAAGCGACACACCTCTCCAAGAGATAGTCGATGAGGCAAATCCAGTCTCCTTCTACTTTTTTGCGCCGTCCCAACCAGGCTATGTTCAGCCTGCCCGGTCTGGCGCTTTATCGCCTTCCCTGCCCGTGCGCCTCATCTCAGACCGGAGCCACAAATCCAGCGGCGGGGCCCGCCCCGTCCGAGCCGCCTGCCTGAACGGCCGCCTCTGCCACAAGTGGCAGCCTGGCTCAGCACGCTGACCCGCCTACCCTGCCCCGTCCGCCAAGCGTTCCTGCCTTTGCTCCAAACGACAAGGAAAAGATCATGAAACACCGCCCCTGCCTGCTTATTGTGTACCTCTGTCTGTCCCTGGTGGCCGCGCCAGCCCATGCTGACGACGACTGTGATGTCCCCGTACAGCAATGGCAGAGCCGGGATGCTGCGCTGGAACATGCCGCCAGTCTGGGCTGGGAGGTGCAACGCCTGAAAATAGACGACGGCTGCTATGAAATCCGCGGGCGGGATGCCCAGGGTCGCTCATTTAAAGCCAAGCTTGATCCGCAAACGCTGCGCGTCGTGAAAATGAAAGTGCGCGATGGCCATGACAAACCGGAGCGCGAACGTGACCGCGAAAGAAGCCACTAACGCGTGTGCCTGAGTGCCGCCGCTCTTACCCCCATCCTGAAGTCGTTTCCCTTTGCTCACCCTGGAGGACCAATATGTCCAAACGCTTTCTTCTCACCACCCTGGCCGCAGCCTGTAGCGTGGCCCTGCCCACTTTAGCGCAGGGCCGTACTGTGGCACTTTCCACCACTCTGAAAAACTATGGCGGTGACGGGGCCTACCTGGCGGTCTACCTGACCGATGCCCAAGGCGCCTACGTGCGCACGCTGTGGGTCGCCGGCGGCAAAGCCAAATACTACAAACATCTGTCGGACTGGAATCGCCTGTCAGCCGGCGATGGGCAACGTCTGCAAGGCGTAACAGGCGCCAGCGTCGGTGCCGGGCGCACGCTGGAGGTGACAGCAGAACTGGAGGATGCCCTGATTGATGCCGGGTACGAGCTGCGTGTCGATGCTGCCGCCGAAGACATGCGGGACAGCCCTTCGGAAATCCGTGTTCCCCTGACTGCCGCCAATGCCGGTTCGCCCCAGGCAGGTAAACAATATATTCAATCCCTGACCTATCAGTTGCAGTAAGGAATCCACATGATCTGGCGATTCGTCCATCGATGGCTGGGGCTGGTAGCGGGCACCCTCGCGCTGGTTCTGGGTATCACGGGCACGATGTTGGCACTTGACCCCTTGCGTAACGCCGTACAGGCGGCTCCAACCGAGTCCGACCTGCCGCTTGCCACACTGGTTGAGCGCATCAAGGGCACCGTCCCTGGCGCAGAAGAAATCCGTCATCTGCCCTCGGGGATCTTCGTTGTCTATGCGTTTGAGGACGGACAAGCCCAGGCCGTACGTGTGGACCCGGCAGATGGCAAGATTCTGGGGGACTACCAGGCTTCCCTGCTGCCACGCTGGGTCAAGAACCTGCATCGTACTTTCTTGATGGACGATCCGGGGCGCATTACCGCCGCCATGGTGGCGCTGGCCATGTTGGTCTTGTCCGTGTCCGGACTCCTACTGCTGCTGCGTCGCATGGGAGGATGGCGGGGTCTTGCCGGCCCCGTTCGCGGAACCCTGCCCCAACGCCTGCATGTCCTGAGCGGCAGGGTCATTGTGCTGATCCTGGCCCTGTCCTCAGCCACCGCTCTTTACATGAGCGCCAGCACGTTCGAACTCATTACCCTGAGTCCGGACACGGAGCCCGAGGTGAGCTCACAAGCCACCGGACAGCCACCCCTTCCCCCGGACCAGATCGAACTGCTTCGGAGCTTGCGCGCGCAGGATCTGGAACGGCTCAATCTGCCCACGCCCGATGATCCACAGGACACCTGGCGTGTGGTCACCGCTCAAGGCCAGGGCTGGGCGGACCAGTACAGGGGCCAGACCTTGGCGTGGGAAGCATCCACCCAGGCACAGCGCCTCTACGACTGGGTCCTGCTTTTACATACCGGAGAGGGAGCCTGGCTGTGGGCTGTTTTTCTGTGCCTGTCGGCAGCGAGCATCCCCCTGTTCTGGTACACAGGCCTTCTGATGTGGTGGCAAGCGCGCCGCAGCCGCCCCAGACTTAAAGGCAATAGCCCTCTGACCCAGGCCGACAGCCTAATTTTTGTCGCGAGTGAAGGCGGCAGTACCTGGGGCTTTGCGCAAGCGTTGCACGATGCCCTCAAAGCCATGGGCCGTCAGGTTCATACCACATCGCTGGAGAACTGGCGGGTGCCGCCCGCGGCACGCCATGTGTATATCCTCGCCGCCACGTACGGTGAAGGCCAGCCTCCTGCCCACGCACAAAAAGCACTCAAGCGGATCGCCAGCCAGCCACCCACCGACGCTCAAGTCGCCGTTCTAGGGTTTGGGGATCGCCAGTTTCCTGATTTCTGCGGATTTGCCAACGCGCTCGAACACAGCTTACGGGAACGGGGGTGGCAACCCTTGATGGCGCTGGAGCGTATCCATCAGCAGTCCCCCCAGGAATTTGCCCGCTGGGGGCGCGCACTGTCCGACGTACTGGGTCAACCTGTGCCGCTGGCCTATCAACCCCGACTGCCGCGCATGGCAAGCCTGACCCTGCTGTCACGCCAGGACTTTCCCGGTGCAGCGGGCCAGCCTGCCGTCATCCTGCGCTTTGCGCTGCCCGACCAGCCCTTGGCACGCTTCGCGGCCGGAGACCTGCTGGGCATTCTTCCTCCCGGTGAGCAGTCAGTCCCACGCTACTACTCTCTGGCCTCAGGCAAACAGGATGGATTCGTGGAAATCTGTGTGCGACACACCAGCGGCGGAGTCTGCTCTCCCTATTTGCATAGCCTGCACATCGGGGACACGATTCAAGCCTTCATCCGACCCAACCCCGGCTTCACGCTTACCGGCTCCCGACGCCCGGTGGTGCTGATCGGCGCAGGGACCGGCGTCGCCCCACTGGCTGGCTTTATTCGAGACAACACACGCCATCGTCCCATGTACCTGTATTACGGTACCCGGGACTGCAAGCGGGATTTCTATTTTGGCAAGGAGCTCAAGGACTGGCAGACCCAGGGCCATCTGCGCGAACTACACACCACTTTTTCCCGAATGCCCGATGGGGGCGGTTATGTCCAGAACGCCGTGCAGCGTGACGCTCAACAGATCCGTACCCTTCTGGAAAAAGGCGCGCTTGTGCGTGTTTGTGGCAGCCGCCCCATGGCTCAGGCCGTCAAACAGGAGCTGGACACGATTCTGATGGACATGGGCAAAAGCCTGGCCTGGCTCAAGGAGAACGGGCGCTATGCCGAAGACCTCTTCTGACGTTCAACGTCTGACGCTGAACGGCCCCACCATGGGCACGCGATGGTCTGCCTTGGTGGATACAGACGATGCGGCACAGGCTGCAGGCCTGCAGAAGGCGTTGGCAGACGCTGTCCAGCAGGTGGACCGGCAGATGTCCCCGTGGCTACCCGACAGCGCGCTGAACCGGCTCAATCGCACTCCTGCTGGCACCTGGCTGGATTTACCGCCAGAAATTCTTGAGGTTTTGGCCTGCGCCCTGGAGGTCAATCGTCGCAGCCAGGGTGCTTTTGACCCTGGAGTCGGGGATCTGGTGCAGGCCTGGGGCTTTGGCCCGGCCCGACAGAGCCCCGATGCTGCTGCCATCCGTCGTGCTGCCCAAGCTGCTTCTGCCCCGGCTCATGAGACACTGGAGCTGGATGTGGCCGCCGGCCGCGCCATCAAGCACGCGCCGATACAGCTGGATCTTTGCGGGATCGCCAAAGGCTATGCCGTAGACCGTATGGCCCTGGTGCTGCGTCAATATGGACTTGATCACGCCTTGCTGGCCCTGGACGGCGAACTTCGCGCTCTGAACAGCCAGGCTCAAGGCCAACCTTGGGCGGTAGCGGTCGAGTACCCCCAGGACGGACGACGCGCCACGCACAGCGTGGTTGAATTGGATAATCTGTCCATCGCCACCTCGGGCGATTACCGGCACTTTCTACAACTCGGTGAAGTTCGAGTCGCACACACCATGGATGGTCGGCGGCGCGCACCCGTTCGCAACGATATCGCTTCTGTCACCGTTCTGGCGCCAGACTGTATGCGGGCTGACGCCTGGGCCACTGCCTTGCTGGTCAGCGGCAACGATGGCATGGCACTGGCACAAAGCCTGGGTATCGAGGCGCTGTGGCTGCTGCGACGCGACAATCGCTTGACCACCGTCGGGCTGGGACGGTTCAGCGAAGCGGTGACAGACCCCAAGCAGGCAAAATAAAAAAGGACGCCTTAGCGTCCTTTTTGTACACTCGCCCGATGGCCGGCCAGCCTAGAGCGCGGCGTCCCCCTTGCTCTTGCGTTTGAACAGTTTCCATACGGCACCGAGCACAACCGGCACGGCCGCAGCCGCAATGCCGATCAACACAATAGTGTTCAAGTGCGCCTTGATGAAGGGCACATTTCCAAAAAAATAGCCCAGGGTGATCAAGCTGCAAATCCACAGCACCGCCCCGGTCACGTTGTACGCCTGAAAACGCAAGGCGTTCATATGGCCCACCCCCGCCACAAAGGGGGCAAAGGTGCGAAACAGGGGCAGGAAGCGAGAAATGACAATGGTCTTGCCCCCGTGCTTTTCATAGAAAGCATGGGTCTTGACCAGCGCGCGGCGATCCAGAAAGCGCGATTCCTGGGTAAAGACTTTCGGACCTATATAACGTCCCACATGGTAATTGACGGTATTGCCCAGCACTGCCGCCACAATCAGTAGCCCACCGAGCAACACCGGGTCCAGCATGCCCGAGGCCCCGAAGGCCCCCGCAATAAACAGCAGGGAGTCGCCTGGCAAAAAGGGCAAAACCACAAGCCCGGTTTCGCCAAATATAATCAAGAACAGAACAAGATAAATCCATGCTCCATACTGCTCGACCCACACACCCAGGTACTGGTCAATATGAAGGATCATGCTGAGTAAATCGGGCATAGTTCCACACCAAAATAATAATTTAGCCGGTCCGATACGGCTCAGACCGGCCCGCTAGAGCAAGCGGGTAAAATAAGCCGCTACCTGTTGAAACCCGTTGAACCTGTACCGTTCAACCCTGAATACACACAAGGCCAGCCGCCCTATGTCATCACGACGCCGTATTATCCCACTCCCGGACCTGCTTGTAAGCCAAATTGCAGCCGGTGAGGTTATTGAGCGCCCGGCATCGGTCCTGAAAGAACTACTGGAAAACGCCATTGACGCCGGAGCCAGTGCCATCGAGATTCGCCTGGACGGCGGAGGCATACGCCGCATCTGTGTCAGCGACGACGGCCACGGCATTCCCCAGGACGAACTGCCCCTGGCGCTGCTGCAGCACGCCACCAGCAAAATCCGCTCGCTGGACGAGCTGGAATCCGTTGCCTCGATGGGCTTTCGGGGCGAGGCCCTGCCATCCATTGCCTCGGTGGCCCGCCTGACCATCAATTCGCGCACCCAGGAAGATCCGCACGCCTGGGAATATTCGCTGGGCCTGAGTGAACCGCAACCAGCCTCGGGGCAGATTGGCACGCATGTGGATGTACGCCAGCTTTTTGACGATATTCCCGCACGCCGCAAATTTCTGCGCACCGAAGGAACCGAATACGGTCACTGTGTGACCGCCTTGGAGCGCATCGCTCTGGCTCAACCACAGATCGCTTTTCGATTGTTCCACAATGACAAGCCGCAGCGTCACTGGCGCAGTGGCACCCTGGAACAGCGTCTGCTGGATATTCTGGGCAAGGAGTTCATCGAACAAAGCCTGCCCGTGGCTCAAGAACAAGGTTTGATTGGCTTGCGCGGGCTGGTGATCCACCCGGCCCATGCTCGCCCCAACGCAGACAAGCAGTTCCTGTTCGTCAATGGCCGCTTTGTACGCGATCGCACGGTATCGCACGCCATACGCAGCGCGTATGCCGATGTGCTGCACGGGGATCGCCAACCTGCCTATGCGCTCTTTCTGGACATTGCCCCCTCTACGCTGGATGTGAACGTGCACCCGGCCAAGCACGAGGTTCGCTTTCGCGACAGTGGCGCCGTGTACCGCTTTGTCTTGCAGGCGGTCGGACAAGCTCTGGCTCAGGGCAGCATGGCCGGCGATACACCGGTGGCCGCCATGCCCCTGCCACAAAGCGCAACCTCCTTGCCCGACATGGCTTCTGCCCCACCGGCGGGCGCTGCGGGCCTGGGCTCATCAGGCGAGTACAGTAGCCACGAACCGTCCATGCCTTACAGCCATCCGGCCCGTCAAGGCTGGCAATCCAGTTTTAGTCTGCGCGAACCCGCGGGGGGCGGCAATGCGGACTGGAAATCCCTGTACCGCCCCATTGAGCCAACGCACGACAACCCTCCCGCCACCCACTATCAAAGCGATACCGACACGGCTATCGACGAGTTCCCCCTGGGCATGGCACTAGGCCAGTTGCACGGTGTCTACATTCTGTCCGAAACCCGTCAGGGCATGATTCTGGTGGATATGCATGCCGCCCATGAGCGGGTGGTGTATGAACAGTTGAAGCAGGCGCTCGATGGCCGCGATCTGCCCCGCCAGGATTTGCTGGTACCGGTGGTGTTCAGTTGTTCGGAAACGGACCTTGCTTTGCTGGACGAGCATCACGACACCCTGAGCGAGCTGGGCTTGAGCATGAATCCGGCTGGCCCTGCCACAATCGCTGTGCGCGCCGTTCCTGCACTGCTGGCACAAGGCGATATTGAATCCCTGGCCCGGGCTGTTCTGCGCGACCTGGCTCAGGTGGGCTCCTCACGCCACCTGGACGAACAACGTAACGAGCTGCTCTCCACCATGGCCTGCCACGGTGCCGTGCGCGCCAACCGCCGCCTGAGCATCCCGGAGATGAACGCCCTGCTGCGCAAAATGGAGCAAACCGACCGGGCCGACCTGTGCAATCATGGCCGCCCCACCTGGTTCCAATGGACGCTGAGTGAGCTGGACAAACTTTTTATGCGTGGACAATGAACGATTTACCCATTCTTTGCCTGGCAGGGCCCACCGCCAGCGGCAAAAGCGCCACCACGCACACCTTGGCCCAATACTGGCCGATTGAAGTGATCGTGATGGATTCAGCGACGATTTATCGTGGCATGGACATTGGCACGGCCAAGCCCAGTGCTCAGGAACAAGCCGCTATCCCCCACCACCTGCTGGATATTCGCGATCCGGCAGAGAGCTACTCGGCTGCCGAGTTTGCCAGCGACGCAAGCCGCCTGATTCAAGGCATCCAGGCGCGCGGACGTTACCCCGTGCTGTGCGGCGGCACCATGCTGTATTACAAAGCCCTGCGTGAAGGGCTGAATGACCTGCCGCAGGCAGATCCTGTCATCCGGCGACAACTGGATGAGCGAGCCCAGGAAATCGGCTGGCCCGCGATGCATGAAGAACTGCGCCGTATCGACCCGGACACCGCCGCCCGGCTGGCCCCACGCGACAGCCAGCGCATTCAGCGTGCTCTGGAAATTTTTCATATCAGCGGCAAAACCATGAGCGACTGGTTACAAGAGAAAGCCCAGCCGCAAGAAAAGAGCCACCACTACATCACCCTGAGTCTGGAGCCCCAAGACCGGGCCTGGCTGCACCGTCGCATCGCCACCCGTTACCGGGACATGATCGAGCAGGGTCTGCTGCAGGAGGTCGAAAAATTGCATCAGCGCTCTGATCTGCACCCGGGTCTGCCCTCCATCCGGTGTGTAGGTTATAGGCAACTCTGGGCTTATCTGGACGGTGAGGTGAGCCTGGAACAGGCTGTTGAGCAGGCCATTGCCGCTACCCGACAACTGGCAAAACGCCAATTAACCTGGCTGCGCTCCGAGCCTGGCCGTTTGCAATTCAACTGCCAGGACCCGCAGGCAGCCGAACACGTCGTAGCGGCAGCGCGCCACTACTGGCCTGCATGAGGATCTGGCAGGCCAGCGCTGTGCGCACAAGCCATAAGTCCGGCACACAAGAGCAAGCGACAAGATAGAGATGAAGCCCCGGCGATTCGCGTAAGACGTCGGTTCCAGGCCTTGAGGCAAGACGATGGGCCAAGATTGCAGACCCAAAGCTCTACCTCAACGCGAGGGGGCAGCATGGCGATGTTGGCTTGGCACCTGAGCTTGGATCAAGGGAGAGCGTCGAGGCTGGGAAGCAAGGTCGAAAAATCCGAGCCTGGGGACTGCAAACTGAATCAGGGGCAGCGTCAGGGACGGGAACAGGGCAAAAAAAAGGCAGCCTGTCGCTGCCTTTTTCCGCTTCATGGGTTAACGCGATCTCCGTGGTTTACACCACTTCAGTCTGCGCCTGCCCTTCCTGACGTTCCAGGATCTCGCCCAGCGTGTAAACGGTTTCCCCATGCTCGGACAGGGTTGCACTGATGGCCTCAGCCTTGTCGGCAGGAACAATCATGATCATGCCAATACCGCAGTTGAACACGCGGTACATTTCTTCGTCCGCTACGTTGCCATTGGCTTGCAGCCACTGGAACAAGGCAGGCATGGTCCAGGAATCACGATTCAGACGGGCGGTGAGGTTCTTTTGCAGGATACGGGGTACGTTCTCCAGCAATCCGCCACCCGTGATATGGGCCAGACCCTTGATGTCCGCACCGTGGGCAGCCAGGGCAGCCAGGACGGATTTCACATAGATGCGGGTGGGCTCCATGACCACATCCGCCAACGGACGGCCATCAAGCTCGTCAGTCGGCTTGGCATTGGCATGCTTGAGAATCTTGCGGATCAGCGAGTAGCCGTTGGAGTGGGCGCCGCTGGAGGCCAGACCCAGGACCACATCCCCTGGCACAATGGACTTGCCATCAATAATGCGGGATTTTTCCACCGCACCCACTGCAAAACCAGCCAGGTCATACTCACCTTCGGGGTACATGCCGGGCATCTCGGCTGTTTCGCCACCGATCAGGGCGCAAGCGGACAGTTCACACCCCTTGGCAATACCACCGACCACCTGGGCTGCCGTATCCACCGACAACTTGCCGCAGGCAAAATAATCCAGAAAGTACAAGGGTTCTGCGCCCTGGACTAGAATGTCGTTGACACTCATGGCCACCAGGTCTATACCCACAGTGTCGTGGCGCTGCCAGTCAAATGCCAGGCGTAGTTTGGTACCAACACCGTCGGTGCCGGACACCAGAACGGGCTCTTTAAGGTGGGTAGGCACTTCAAACAAAGCGCCAAAGCCTCCGATTCCAGCCATGACGCCTGCACGCATGGTTTTGGCAGCCAGTGGTTTAATACGGTCGACCAGGGCATCGCCCGCGTCGATATCCACGCCTGCATCGCGGTAGGTCAAGGAAACAGAAGTAGTGTTTTTCATGGGAAAAGCCGTGGGATATGTGAAAATTGCGAGTTGGACGAAATTGTACGACACATGACCGAGCAACTGATTCTGGATATATCTCCAGCACCGCCTGCCTCTTTGGACAACTTTGTTGCCGGAGCGAATCAGGCTGCGTTGCAGGCTCTGCGTCAGTGTAGTCCAGGACGCGCGGTTTACCTGTGGGGACCGCCCGGTGCAGGTCGAACACATCTGCTGCGGGCGATGGCCAGTCGAGACGACAGCCGCTATTTTAGTGCAGATACTCCTTTCCAGCCCATCTTTGACATCGCTACCGATGACAAAGCCCCTCCCAGCCTTTTAGCCATCGACGATATCGAACGTTTTGACGAGCACGGACAGGCTGCCGTATTTGCACTGTACAATCGCTGGCGCGAGTCGGCCACCCGGCCAGACGCCTTCACACTGCTGGTCTCCGGCGACCGGGCTCCCAAAACCATGTCCGTGCGCGAGGACTTGCGCACACGCTTGGGGTGGGACCTGGTGTTCAGGCTGGAATACCTGTCGGACGCCCACCGGGCCGAAGCCATGCAACAGCGGGCTGCGGCCCGCGGGCTGCAACTGCAAGCAGAAGTGCTCAGCTGGATACTGACTCACTACGATCGCGATATGAACCGCCTGAGCGCATTGATTGATGCGCTGGACAACTATTCACTGGTAAAGAAACGCCCCATCACTTTACCCCTGCTCAAAGAACTTCTGGCCAACAGCCAGACCCAATCTTCTAGTTGAGTCATGACTGCTTCTTCTTTTATTGCCCTGTTTGATCTGGACCACACCCTGCTTCCTTTAGATAGCGATTACCAGTGGGCAGACTTTCTGGCCCGTACCGGCCGTGTCGGCGATCCTGTCCAAGCCATCCGTCTGAATGAAGAACTGATGGAACGCTATAACCAGGGGTTGTTGACGGCCGAAGAATCGGCCGAATTCATGTTGGGCCTGCTCACCAACGCCAGCCAGGAAGAACTGCTGACCTGGCAGGACGAGTTCATGCAAGCCGTAATCCTGCCCTCGATCAGCCCGGCTGCCCGCGAGTTGCTGGCCAAACACCAGGATCAGGGCCATCTGGTGGCGATTGTGACTGCCACCAACGAATTTGTGACCCGCCCCATTGCCGCCGCGCTGGGCGTGGACCACCTGATAGCCACCACCCCCGAAATGAAGGAAGGTCGCTACACGGGCAAGATCAGTGGTGTGCCCAGCTTTCAGGCTGGCAAGATTACCCGCGTGCAACAATGGTTGCAGACCATGGACAAATCCCTGTCCGACTTCGAGCGCAGCTGGTTCTACAGCGACTCGCCCAACGATCTGCCCCTGATGGAAGTGGTGACGGACCCCGTTGCCACCAACCCCAGCGACAAACTGCGCGCCGTAGCGACCGAACGTAATTGGGAAGTCATCGATTTGTTCGCTGACATGATGGACAGCAAATCGTAAAATCAGACGCATGCTAAAGCGAACAATAAAAACATTTGTCGATCGGCTGCTCAAACCAGCCAAAAGCGCGCGTCCCAAAGGGCCGCGCCGCTACACACGTGAAGAACATGGCATAGACCGGCGTCTGGTCTCGCGTCATGCCATCAAAGTGTGCGAGGTCCTGAACCACGAAGGCTATCAAGCCTATGTCGTGGGTGGCGCCGTGCGCGATCTGCTGGTGGGCCTGGAGCCCAAGGACTTTGATGTGGCCACCAATGCCACGCCCGAACAGATCCGTCCTCTGTTTCGTCGCGCACGCATTATTGGGCGCCGCTTCCGTCTGGTCCACGTGGTCTTTGGTCAGGAAGTCATCGAGACCTCTACATTCCGGGCCGATGACAGCGGCAAACAAACGGACGAGCATGGCCGTATCCTGCGCGACAATGAATACGGCACCATCGAGGACGATGCCGCACGCCGTGACTTTACGCTGAACGCGCTCTATTACGACCCGCTGACCGAGACCGTCATCGACTACCACAACGGGGTAGCCGATCTGAAAAACCGTCAGGTGCGCATTATTGGTGATGCGCAAACCCGCTATCGCGAAGATCCGGTGCGCATGTTGCGCGCCGTGCGCTTTGCCTCCAAGCTCGATGCCACCATCGAACCAGCCACCGACGCGCCGATCCGTTCCTTGTCACGTCTGATCGAGAACGTGCCCGAGTCCCGTCTGGCCGACGAGACGCTGAAACTGCTGAACTGCGGTCACGCCATGGACTGCATACAGCGCCTGCAAGCGCTGGGCCTGCACAGCAAACTATTGCCTATGGTGGAGCCGGTTCAGCGCCTGCCCGGCGGCGCGGAATTTCTGGATATGGCCCTGGCCCGTACCGACACCCGTGTGCGCGCCGGCAAATCCGTCAGCCCCAGCTTTATTTATGCCTGCCTGCTCTGGAAACTGGTCAAGCAGGAGTGGGACCGACGCAGCAGCCAGGACATGCATCCTCAACAAGCCCTGCTGGAGGCCGCCGACCTGGTTCTGGAAAAGCAAAGCCGCATCATGCCGATCCAAAAGCGCTTCCAATCGGATATGCGGGAAATCTGGTTCATGCAGCCGCGTTTTGAACGCATCGCCAACCGTGCAATCTGGCGCATGACCGAACAGCCCCGTTTCCGCGCCGCTGTGGACTTTTTACAACTTCGTGCTGAAGCCAAAGAAGTCGATAGCGTGCAGGCACAGTGGTGGATGGATCTGGCCGATGCAGGCGAGGAGGAGCGCAGCACCATGATTGCCGTGCGCAAACCCGCTACAGCGACCGCCACGGGCTCTCGCAGCGGACAACGTCGCACGCGCCGCCGCCGCTCCAATGCCAAGCGCAGCAGTACCAGCAGCGGAAATGCAGCATGAGCACAGCCGGAACAACGGTTTATGTGGCCTTGGGTGCGAACCTGGGTCAGGCACGTCAGACACTGGAAACCGCGGCGGCAGAGCTGGCCGCTACTCCCGGCATCCAGGATCTGACACTGGCGCACTTCTACGGCACCGCACCGGTGGATTCCAGTGGCCCGGACTACGTCAACACCGTCACCCGATTCACCTGTACGCTGGCTCCCGAGGATTTGCTGGACAGACTGCAAGCCATCGAGCAAGAGCACGGTCGCACTCGCCTGTACCGCAACGCACCCCGTACATTGGATCTGGACTTGTTGCTTTACGGGCAAGAGCAGATCAATACGGAGCGGCTGATCGTACCCCACCCCCGCATGCACGAACGTGCTTTTGTACTGGTACCGCTGGCTGATCTGGCTCCTGAACTTGAACTGGCGCAAGGCAGCGTGAAGGACTTGCTTGCCCAGGTGCGCGACCAGGCCATCACACGGCTGGGCTAAGGCTGCTTTCAGCCCTGTCCGCAGCCGGCTCTGCAGCCCGCTGCCACCCCATTTGCAGCACCTGGGCAATGCTGCTGACAATCTCTTCACGACGGGCCGCATTGCCCACACGCAGCGCATAGGAGGGGTGCCAGGTCGCAATGACCCAAGTCTGCCCCCAGAGAAAAGGTTTGGCCAGATATTCGGCAAGCCGTCGCTCAGGCCCCAGCAAAGCAGACAAGGCGGTGGCTCCCAGCGTAACAATGACAGCCGGTTCAAGACGCGCCAGTTCCTCTTGCAGCCAATACCCGCATGCCTGCACTTCGGCCTGGGAGGGGCTGACATGTAAACGCTGCTTACCCCTCGCTTTCCACTTGAAATGCTTGACGGCATTGCTCAGATACAGCGCGTTGCGCTCAATACTGGCACGCTGCAATGCCTGATCCAGAATCTGCCCGGCAGGCCCTACAAAAACGCGCCCCGCCAAATCCTCGTAGTCGCCAGGCTGCTCCCCCAGCAGCATCATGCGGGCCCTTGCCGGGCCCTCCCCCGGCACCCCGTGTGTCGCGTGCTCCCAAAGGCCGCAGCGACGACAGGCCTCCAGGACCGACGGCGCACTGCGTTCGGGCTGTGCATGGTCGGCCTGGACCGCAATCACCTTGCCTGGCATCTGACTTACCGCACTGAACTGGCCGACTCGTCGGGCTCCACGACGGGCCTCACTGACCATGGCCGGAATCAGGCTCGCTTCAGGCAAGCCCTTCCAGAATCGAACCGGCATGCTCTGCTGCAAAGCCGTTTCATTCAAGCGCGCGGGATTAAAAATGCTTTGGTAATAACGAAGCCACAAGGCTTCTACCTGGTCCTGCCCCGGACCAGCCTGTCGGGCTTTCAGATCGTCCGGCGCATCCCGTAGCTGCAGCGTATGACCATCCCACAGCGCCACACGCCGAGGCGTCGCAATACACCAAGAGGTTCCCCCCATCCGTCTGGAAAAATAATCAGCGATCCACTCCAGAACATCGTGCTCGGGCTCAAACCAAGCCCAGTACTCAGGCAACTGGCCCGTTCCACAATGGCGAAACCGCACATACGCCATCATGTCGTGCTTTTCCTTGCGAACGGCCTTGGCCATCTCATACAAACGCGCCCCATCCTCGTCGGCCACGGACTCCACACTGCGATCACCGTGGTGCCAGCGCCACAAGACACGATAGAGCAAGGCCCATCGCTGTGCAGTACGGCACAACGCCGCATCTTGCAGCAAAGCAGCCAGTCCTTTTGAAATACGGACCGACGGCCGGTTGGCGGGTTCATGCCCCTGGGGCTCTTGCAACACCTCAGTTGCGGGGGGCAGCGACTGGGAGAGCTCATATTCCAGCCCGATTTGCCCCGCCCTGGGCTCCGATTCCGCGAAGGAGTCTGCCCAGCAAAGTTGTTCCGGTGCCCAGCCGGCGGCCAGAGCACGTAAAGCCTGTTCCCGCCAGCCAGCGTACCCCCCGTCTACCTGCAGGGTTACCATCCGGGCCTGCCCTTGCCGGGTGTAGGCCATACGGAGAGCTGGCAAGCGGGCCTCATAGCAGGCTCAGTTGCTGCGGATTGCTCGACAGCATGCGACGTAAGGTGTCGGAGGCTGCCTCGGCTAGCCCGGGACGATAATCCTGCACCACAACAAAAGGCTGCAATGTACGGATAGAGCAACGCAAACGGATCAGGTCCTGGTATCGAATAGCCCGCATCTGACGCAGTTCCACCAGACGCTTGGCATTGCGAATACCAATGCCCGGCACACGGGCAATCAGTCGTTCAGGGGCCCGGTTCAGATCCACCGGAAAAATATCCCGGTTCGACAAGGCCCAAGACAGCTTGGGATCAATATCCAAAGGCAGGTCGCCTGTATTCTGAAACAGTTCCTCGGCCCGAAACCCGTAGCTGCGCAACAAAAAATCGGCTTGATACAGACGGTGCTCGCGCAAGAGCGGGGGCGGCTGCGCCGGCAGCGCCGAGGAACTATCCGGAATAGGACTAAAAGCGGAGTAATACACCCGTTTGAGCTTGTAAGCCCCGTACAGCGTCTGGGCGGTTTGCAAAATATTGCGGTCATCGGCCGCATCGGCCCCCACGATCATCTGCGTACTTTGCCCCGCCGGCACCTTGGGCCGTTTCTCTTGCTGGGCCTGCTCCTGGGCCAGACGAATCACCCCCATGGCCCGCTTGATCGTGTGGCCGCTTTTTTCCGGAGCCAGGCGATTCAGGCCGGCATCCGTGGGAAGCTCAATATTGACGCTGAGCCGGTCCGCGTACTGGCCTGCCAGCGTGATCAACTGCGGGTCGGCATCCGGAATGGTTTTAAGGTGGATATAGCCACGAAAATGATGATCCTCGCGCAAGGAACGCGCCACTTCGACCAGACTCTCCATGGTGTAGTCCGAGCTGCGGATGATGCCCGAGCTCAGGAAAAGCCCATCTATATAGTTGCGCCGATAAAAATCCAGCGTCAGATCCACCACTTCTGCAGGCCGAAAACGCGCGCGTGGCACGTTGCTGGAGCGCCGGTTCACACAATACAGGCAGTCATACTGGCAAAAATTGGTCAGCAGTATCTTGAGCAGCGAAACGCAGCGTCCGTCCGGCGTAAAGCTGTGGCAGATGCCGGCACCGGTACTGGCGCCCAGACCCGTGCGCCCACGGGAATCCCGTTTGGGGGCCGCACTGCTGGCGCACGAGGCATCATACTTGGCCGCGTCAGCCAGAATCTCAAGTTTGCGCGCAAGCTCCATGGCACCATTGCTGTATATAAAAACAGTATTATACCGTTTTCAGCGACGGCGTCACCAAGCCTGCGACTCGGCAAAAAAAGAAAACCTTGCACCGGTCAGGCTGCCAGGCAGCTGACCGTCAGGCCCGTTATAGCGACGGTCAAGCGTCCAGCAGCTTGATCAATGCCTCTTGATGATGAGAGCGAGCCTCCAGCAATTGCCGTCCTTCTTCGGTCAACATGGCAATCAAAGGCGCGGGAAAAGGAGAAGGAGTCTGCGTCGTTTGTGGGATGGCCTGAACTAATCCCAGCGACTGTAATTGTTCAAACACGGCTTGTTTCTTGTGCCAGGGAGTCTGGCGTAAACGCACAAGCTCAAGCGTGTTCCAAATCATGGGGTTGAGCTGCGGAATAGTGGTGGAGCGCTGAAGTTGCGTCATACAAGGCCCTTGATTAAGACCACCTCTATGGGCCGCTTGTGTGGGCCCCCTCGGTGGTCAGCCAGAAAGCATCCCTATACCGTACACCATAACGATGTACAGAATATTTCAATGAGTTCTGACAATCATCGTCGCAGTACGCATGCCAGATACCAATCCGCAATAACCCGCGCTTGCGCTTGGTGAAACCCAAAGAAACAGCCTGCCACCTTCCCGAATCCAGTTTTGGCGACGCAATACCTGTGCCCAGAGCAGCAGAAACACAACACCCGATCCCACACTGCTCAGCCCCGGATTGGCCTGCACACAATACGCATGCACCAGTTGCCCGCCGAGCCAGGAACCAGGCGCTGATGGATCAAGGCCGAATTGAACGGGCAGACCCCCATGCCCTGGCTTGCCTGATTTACGGCAGTCTGGCCGAAACCGCATTCTGGGTAGCCCAGAAAGAGGATGGCGATGCCCGCTTGGCACAAGCGGCTGGCAGCCTTGGATTTGCGGCTGCGAGGCTTGTTGCTCAGGTCCTGAACGGGTGATGCTAAAAGGAGCCAGTGTCCAGGCCAAAGAAAACCCGCATTGAATGCTGTACTGACGCTGCTTTTACAAGCAGGCCAGAAACACTCATGCGGGTTTTTTATCAACAACGCCGGGAAGCCCAAGCTTCCCGCTTTACGTCTTACACAGCGACCAAAGAGATCTCTGCAATACGTTTGCGCCATTCGGCGGGGCCGGTGTTGTGCACGGACACACCTTGCGAATCCACCGCGACGGTCACGGGCATATCCTGAACCTCGAACTCGTAAATGGCTTCCATGCCCAGGTCTTCAAAAGCCACCACTTTCGCATTGCGAATGGCCTTGGAAACCAGGTACGCGGAACCACCCACGGCCATCAGGTAGGCCGATTTGTGAGCACGGATGGCCTCAATGGCGGCCGGGCCGCGTTCGGCCTTGCCGATCATGGAGATCAGGCCAGTTTTAGACAGCATCATCTCGGTGAACTTGTCCATGCGAGTAGCGGTGGTTGGACCTGCCGGGCCAACGGCTTCGTCACGCACGGGGTCAACCGGGCCCACGTAGTAAATCACGCGGTTGGTGAAGTCCACAGGCAGGGACTCACCCTTTTCCAGCATGTCCTGGATGCGTTTGTGAGCCGCATCACGGCCCGTCAACATCTTGCCCGACAGCAGCAGGGTCTGACCAGGTTTCCAGGAAGCCACCTCTTCTGGCGTCAGTTCGTCCAGGTTCACCTGGCGGGACTTGTTGTAATCCGGTGCCCAGTGAATGTCAGGCCAGGCTGACAAAGGAGGAGGAACCAACTCGGCGGGGCCGTTACCGTCCAGCGAAAAATGGACGTGGCGCGTCGCGGCACAGTTGGGGATCATGGCTACAGGCTTGGAAGCGGCATGGGTCGGGAAGGTGTTGATCTTCACATCCAGCACAGTAGTCAAACCACCCAGACCCTGAGCGCCGATGCCCAGGGCATTGACCTTCTCGTAGAGCTCGATACGCAGCTCTTCCAGCTTGCTTTGCGGGCCGCGTTGCAGCAGCTCGTACATATCGATGTCTTCCATCAGGGCCTCTTTGGCCATCAGCATGGCTTTTTCGGCCGTGCCGCCCACACCAATACCCAGCATGCCGGGAGGACACCAGCCCGCACCCATCGTAGGAACGGTCTTGAGAACCCAATCCACCAGGGAGTCGCTGGGGTTGAGCATCACAAACTTGCTCTTGTTCTCCGAGCCACCGCCCTTGGCTGCAACCTGAATATGAACCTGATCGCCGGCGACCAGCTCGACATTCACGATACAGGGGGTGTTGTCGCGCGTGTTCTTGCGCGTGAAAAGAGGGTCGTTCAGGATGGAGGCCCGCAGCGGGTTATCCGGATTCAGATAACCGCGACGCACCCCCTCGTCACAGAGCTCCTGCAAGGAGCGCTGGGTATCGAAACGCACACCCATCCCCACTTTCAGGAATACGTTCACCACCCCGGTGTCCTGACAGATGGGGCGGTGGCCCTCGGCGCACATGCGCGAGTTGGTCAGGATCTGGGCGATGGCATCTTTGGCCGCCGGGTTCTGCTCACGCTCGTAGGCGCGGGCCAGATGCTCCAGATAATCAGTGGGATGGTAGTAACTGATGAACTGCACCGCATCGGCGATGGACTGAATCAGATCGTCTTCTTTAATGGTGGTCATGGTGGCGTCAATATCAAAAACGGGATGAACAAGGGGAAACTACTTGCCCTGCCAGACAGGCTCGCGCTTCTCGGCAAAAGCCGTCGCGCCTTCTTTGGCGTCTGCAGAGGTGAAGATGCCGGCGATGCGAGGGCGCTGCAGATCAAACAGATCCGCCTGACGCCAGTCGCGCGACTGGGAAATAATGCTTTTGGCGGTTTGCACGGCCAACGGACCATTGGCAGCAATCTGGGCGGCCAGCTCCAACGCCTGCTCAGTGGCTTGGGTGGGCTCGGCCAGACGGCTGACCAGGCCCAGTTCGGCCATACGGGCAGCCGGGTACATGCCGCCAGTCAGCACCATCTCCATGGCCATGTGGTACGGAATGCGACTGGGCAAACGCACCATGCCGCCGGAACCGGGCACAATGCCGCGCTTGACTTCAGGCAGACCAAAGTTGGCATTGTTGGCAGCCACAATCAGGTCACAGGACAGGGCAATCTCAAAGCCGCCCGCCAGACAGTAGCCTTCCACCGCGGCAATCAGGGGCTTGGCGGGTGGACGTTCGCAAATACCCGCAAAGCCACGGTCACCCACATAGGGACGCTGACCCGTTTTGGCAAAGGCCTTCAGATCCATACCAGCACAAAATGTGTTGTTTGCGCCCGTCAGCACGCCCACGGCAATAGTGGAGTCGGCGTCGAACGCGTCAAGCGCCTGGGCTAGCGCCTGGGCCGTTTCCAGGTTAATGGCATTACGTGCCTCGGGACGGTTCAAGGTAATCAACAATACCTTGCCTTTACGCTCTAGCGTGACAAGCTCACTCATGGACCTAGCCTCCTGTAAATTGCGGCCCGGGCTCCCGCTCGGGAATCAGGCCAGCAAATAAGCAGTATTTGGACAAACGCATATGATACGTCCAAATGCCAGCTGACCGCCCGGTACAAACAGCGCTTGCCCGTAGTCCGGACGGCCAAAACCAGGCATTGCAGGCGCTTTTCTGCTGTAAGGGCGCAGTTCACGCTAAAATAGAAAAATTTTGCAGATTCTCGCTTTACTGGCCATTGCTCATGCTCACCTTTCAGCAAATCATACTTACGCTCCAGCAATACTGGGACAAGCACGGATGCGCTCTGCTTCAGCCCTACGACATGGAAGTCGGTGCAGGAACCTCCCATACGGCAACCTTTTTGCGGGCTATTGGCCCCGAGCCCTGGCGCGCGGCCTATGTGCAGCCTTCACGCCGTCCCAAGGACGGGCGCTACGGCGACAACCCCAACCGCCTGCAACACTATTACCAGTTTCAGGTCGTGCTCAAGCCTGCGCCTGAAAACATTCTGGACTTGTACATCGGCTCGCTGGAGGCCCTGGGCATCAACCCCAAGGCGCACGACATCCGCTTTGTGGAAGATGACTGGGAGAACCCCACGCTGGGCGCCTGGGGTCTGGGCTGGGAGGTCTGGCTCAACGGCATGGAAGTCACCCAGTTCACCTACTTCCAGCAAGTAGGCGGCCTGGATTGCACGCCAACCACGGGCGAAATCACCTACGGTCTGGAACGTCTGGCCATGTACTTGCAAGGCGTGGAAAGCGTCTACGATCTGGTCTGGACCGAAGGTCACAACGGCCAGCGTATTTACTACCGCGACGTGTTCCACCAGAACGAAGTGGAGCAGTCCACCTACAACTTCGAGCACGCCAGCACCGACGTTCTGTTTGCGCACTTTAACGACTACGAAGCCGAAGCCAAGCGCATCATCGATGTGCCGCTGGCCCTGCCTGCCTACGAACAAACGCTGAAAGCTGCCCACACCTTCAATATGCTGGATGCCCGCGGCGCCATCAGTGTGACTGAGCGCGCTGCCTATATTGGCCGTATCCGCAATCTGTCCCGCGCTGTCGCACAGGCTTACTATGACTCCCGCGAACGCCTAGGTTTCCCCATGCTGAGCAACACATCCCCGGAGGCCAAGTAATGAACGCCTCCACGACACAGCCTTTGCTGATTGAACTCTTTACTGAAGAACTGCCCCCCAAGGCGCTGCAACAGCTGGGACAGGCCTTTAGTGACGGTCTGCAAAAAGTATTGAGCGAACAGGCCCTGCTGGCCCCAAACTGCGAAGTGCGTGCTTACGCTACGCCACGCCGTCTGGCTGCCTGGTTCAGCGCCGCCTACCAGCAGGCTGAAGACCAGCCTTATACCGAAAAACTGATGCCCGCCCATATCGGCCTGGATGCCAATGGGGAAATCGCCCCGGCCCTGGCCAAGCGTCTGGCCGCCAAAGGTCTGGAACATCTGAAGGCCAGCGATCTGCTGCGCGAGTCCGATGGCAAGCAGGACTACCTGTACGCCAGCGGCATTGCCACCGGCGCCGTTCTGAAGGATGGCCTGCAGGAAGCCCTGGAATGGTCCATCACCCACCTGCCCATCCCTAAAGTGATGCGTTACCAGTTGGCCGATGGTGTCAGCAGCGTCCGCTTTGTGCGCCCTGCCCACGGTCTGGTCGCCCTGTGGGGTTCAGAGATTGTTCCCGTCAGCGCGCTGGGCCTGCAAGCCGGTCGCCAGACACACGGCCACCGCTTCCTGTGTGACGCCCCCTTCGACATCCGTGATGCCGATAGCTGGGTCGCCCAAGTTCAGGAGCAAGGCTGGGTGGTTCCTTCCTTCGAAACGCGTCGCGAGCAAATTCGCACAGAACTGGAAGCCGAAGCCAAGCGCCTGAACGCCACACTGGGCAATGACCCCGAGGTGGAAGCCCTGTTGAACGAAGTGACGGCTCTGGTCGAATACCCTACGGTGTACGTGGGTCAGTTTGACGAGCAGTTCCTGCAAGTGCCGTCCGAATGTCTGATTCTGACCATGCGTCTGAATCAAAAGTATTTCCCGCTGTTTGACCCTGCCACACAAAAACTGACCAATCGCTTTCTGATCGTCAGCAATATGAAGGTGGACGATCCCAGCAACATCATCGAAGGTAACGAGCGCGTGGTTCGCCCCCGTCTGGCGGACGCCCAGTTCTTCTTTGAAACCGATCGCAAACAGACGCTGGCCGAACGTGTTCCTACACTGGCTGGCAGCGTGTACCACAACAAACTGGGTTCGCAGCTGGACCGTATCGAGCGTCTGCAATCCGTGGCTGGCTACATCGCCAAGCAACTGGGTGCCAATGAAGAGCACGCCCGTCGTGCCGCCCTTCTGGCCAAGGCAGACCTGAACTCCAATATGGTGGGCGAATTCCCCGAGCTGCAAGGCGTGATGGGGGCTTACTACGCCCAAGGCGATGGCGAGCCCGAGGACATCGTGCTGGCGATTCGCGAGCAATACCGTCACCGTCTGGACCAGCCCGTCACAGAAGCCAGCCTGACTCAAGCCATTCTGTTCCTGGCTGAGCGTGCCGAAGTTCTGGTCGGTATCTGGGGCATTGGTCTGGCTCCAACCGGCGAGCGCGATCCTTACGCCCTGCGCCGTGCGGCCCTGGGCCTGATCAGCGCCTACGAGCAATTGCAGGCCGGTGCCCAATTGAAGGCCAACCGCCTGAATCTGGATACCCTGCTGAACACCACTGCCTCCTTCTTCAAGGATGGCGTGCTGGCTGCTGACACGGTCGATGCGGTCCAAGCCTTCATTTATGAACGCTACCGTAACCAGCTCAGCAACGATTACGAGCGCAGCGTGGTGGATGCCGTGCTGGCGCTGCGTCCACCGCTGGAGCAGGTGCACGCCCGTATACAGGCTTGCGCCTCCTTTGCCCAGCGCCCTGAAGCCGAGAGCCTGGCAGCTGCCAACAAGCGCGTCAGCAATCTGCTCAAGAAAGCCGAAGGCGAACTGGCAACGCTGGACGACAAGCTGCTGGTCGAACCAGCCGAGCGCGAGCTGGCTGCCAAGATTCAGGAATTGCAGCCTGTGGCCCAGGCCCAGTTTGAAGCGGGTGAATTTGACGCCTCCCTGGCCACCCTGGCCCAGGCTCGTGGTGCCGTGGACAACTTCTTCCAGGACGTCATGGTCATGGCCGGAGACCCAGCCATCCGCGCCAACCGTCTGGCCCTGCTTGCCAAGCTACATGCACTGATGAACCAGGTTGCGGATCTTTCCAGGCTGGCCAACTAGTGAAACTTGCCATCATTGATCGGGACGGTGTCATCAACCATGACAGCGATGCCTTTATCAAAAGCCCGCAAGAGTGGGAGGCCATTCCAGGCAGTCTGGAGGCCTTGGCCCGCCTGACCGAAAACGGCTGGAAGGTGGTGATTGCCACCAACCAGTCCGGTCTGGCGCGTGGTCTGTTTTCCATGACCACGCTAAACGCCATCCACGCCAAGATGCGTCGGGAGCTGGCCTTGCTGGGCGGTTTGATCGACGCCATCTTTATTTGTCCGCACGGTCCCGATGATGGCTGCGCCTGCCGCAAGCCTGCCCCCGGCATGTTTCGCGACATTGCACAGCGCTATGAAGTAAACCTGCAAACCGTACCCTCGGTAGGCGATTCCTTGCGCGATCTGCAAGCGGCCAGCCAGGCCGGTTGTGCACCCTGGCTGGTCCAGACTGGCAAAGGCATGCGTACTTTAGAGAAAGGCGGCTTGCCCGAAGGCACGCGCGTCGAGGCCGACCTGGCCGCTGTTGTCGACAAATGGCTCCACGGAAACTGATATGGGCATTATCCGCGCTTCACTTTATCAACTGTTCTTGTTGATCACCGTCATTCCCTACGCATTTGCCTGCCTACTCATCGCCCCTTTGCCGCTAGATATACGCTATCGCTTTACGACCGGCTGGCCACGCCTGGCTATCTGGGGTGCGCGCACGATCCTGGGGATACGCTGGCAGACCAAAGGCTGGGAAAACCTGCCTGATGGCAAGGCCATCATCCTGTCCAAGCACCAGTCGGCCTGGGAAACACTGTTCTTTCCCTCGTACATGCCGCGCCAGGTGTGCTTTGTCTACAAGCGCGAGCTGCACAAAGTGCCCTTCTTTGGCTGGGGGCTGGCTTTGCTGCGCATGATCCCGATTGACCGTGCCAAAGGCCGCGATGCCTTTGAACAAGTCATCAAGATTGGCCAACAACGCATTGACGAAGGCCGCTGGCCCTTGCTGTTTCCCGAAGGCACCCGCACCGCACCAGGCACGACAGGCCGCTACAAAATGGGCGGCGCCTTGCTGGCCAGCCGTACGGGCACACCGGTCATCCCTGTGGCGCACAACGCGGGCGAATGCTGGCGTCGCAATGCCTTTATCAAGACGCCGGGCTTGGTTACTATCTCCTTTGGGCCGCCCATTGATCCCACGGGCTTGACCCCTGAAGAAGTCAACCAACGCGTACAAACTTGGATTGAAACCGAAATGCGCGTCTTGAATCCGGAACGCTATGACGGTCCCCCCACAACTGGCCCTGTTTCCTGACACGGCCTTCCCCCACCCGGCGCAGCGGCCCGCCCGGCCGCCTGCCGGTTCTGCTGTGTCACCCCAAGCTGATTTAACGGTTCGGCCCGAGACCCTGCCCGAAGGCGTACAGTGGCAGCAGGTGCAGCTTGAGGGTCAACTTATCGGTTATCAGCTCAAGCGCTCGCGTCGCCGCACTTTAGGCCTGACTATCAATGACAGTGGCTTGACCGTCGCTCTGCCCTCCTGGGTCAAGCTCAGCCAGGCCGAACAAATTCTGCATAGCAAAAGCGCCTGGATACTGCGCAAGCTGCGCGAGTACCAACAGCGTCGCGAACAATTGGCGTTGCAAAGCCTGCAGTGGGTCGATGGCGATACCCTGCCTTTTATGGGAACACCGATCCGTCTTGACCTGGACCCGCAGGTTCAACAGATTCATTTCGAGGGCATACTGGGCCAGATCCGGCAGGGCCAGCGCCTATTGCTTCCCTTGCCAGTCGATGCGGAGCCGTTGCGCGTTCAAGAGCTGACTCAGGCCTGGCTGCAGAAACAGGCCAAACAGTGGTTTGAGCAGCGGCTGCAACACTACCTGGACCTGTCAGGCCTGCGCGCCAGCAAATTACGTCTGGCCGCCCCCGCCAAACGCTGGGGGTCCTGCAATAGCGACGGAACGATTATGCTGAACTGGCGCCTGATACACTTTCACCCATCCATCATTGATTACGTCGTCGCTCACGAGGTCGCGCATCTGCAAGAGATGAATCACGGTCCGCGTTTCTGGGCTTTAGTCGAAACGCTCTATCCTGATTTTGTCCATGCGCGCAATCAGCTACGACAGTATGATCCAGGCACCCTGCCCCTGCTTTAAGGCAGGTTGAACTCTAGGAGCTCTACCTTATGCGTATCCTGCACACCATGCTGCGTGTCGGCAATCTGGACCGTTCTCTGGCCTTTTACACCGAGGTCTTGGGCATGAAGCTGCTGCGCCAGTCCGACTACCCGGACGGCCGCTTTACACTGGCTTTTGTGGGCTATCAGGACGAATCCGAAGCCGCTGTGCTGGAACTGACCCACAACTGGGACACCCCTTCTTATGATCTGGGCAATGGCTACGGCCACATTGCACTGGAAGTGCCCGATGCCTACAAAGCCTGTGAGGACATCAAGGCCCGTGGTGGCAAGGTGGTACGCGAAGCCGGCCCCATGAAGCACGGCACGACCGTGATTGCTTTTGTGGAAGATCCGGACGGCTATAAAATTGAACTGATCCAGGCCAAAGGGCGCGTGGATTAAAGCCAACGGAACCGGCCTTGAGAGGCCGGTTTTTGATTGTCTGGCCGTCAAAACGTCTCAGTGATGACACGCCTTGCCCGCGGGCTGCTGCACCCCTTCCTTTCCTCCCGATCCTTTGTACCTCCTCTCTCTTTCTGACGCATTGTCTTTCCACGTCTCTTTCACACCGCCCCTTGCCGGTCCCGCCTTCCACGCCACGTTCCCGCCCCCCTGCTGCTTGCCACTCTTTCCGAGCCGTCTTGCTGTCGTCCACTCTCCGTTTTACCAATAAGCCGTTACCTACCGCTTCTTTCCCTGTGAATCAAGAGCGCCCTTGGGCTGTGTGCCTTAGGCAAACGTCATCCAACAGGCAGCGCTCTGACTCCCATGCGTGTTTTGCGACTGCTTGTGCCAATACCCTTACATACCGTAGCCGATAAAACCGGGCTGGATTCTGCGACAATCTAGTCTGGCTTTTCCCTGCCCTGCTTACTGCCAACACTATGCTCAATACTCTTTGGCTGTTTTTCTTCCTGATTGCCGCTGTCAGCGGTTTTTACCAATGGCTGGTAGGGGGAAATAGCGAAATTTTTGCGCAGATGGTGCGTAGCCTGTTCGATATGGCTGCCCTGTCCGTCCAACTCATGCTGCTGCTTTTTGGCACGCTGACCCTGTGGCTGGGGTTTTTGAAGATCGCCGAGAAAGCCGGGCTGATCGATACGCTGGCACGCTGGCTGGGCCCGCTGTTTAGCCGCCTCATGCCTGGCGTGCCCGCCGGTCACCCGGCCCTGGGTCTGATCACCCTGAACTTCGCCGCCAACGGTCTGGGTCTGGACAATGCGGCGACTCCCATCGGTCTGCGTGCCATGAAGTCGCTGCAAACACTGAACCCGCATCCTGACACGGCCACCAATGCCCAGATCCTTTTTCTGGTGCTCAATGCCTCGTCGCTGACACTGATCCCCATCAGCATCTTCATGTATCGGGCTCAACAGGGCGCGCCTGACCCGACCATGGTGTTTCTGCCCATTCTGTTGGCCACCACCGCCTCCTCGCTGGCAGGACTGCTCAGCGTCGCGTTGGTACAGCGCCTGCGTCTGTTTGATCCGGTGCTGATGCTGTGGTTCGGGGTGTTTGCGCTTATTCTGGGTTCGTTCATGGCCTTGCTGGCCACCCTGAGCGCGGCCGCCATTCAGTCGCTGTCTTCCCTGCTGGGCAACCTGACCTTGCTGTCCATTATCTGGCTGTTCCTGCTGATAGGGTGGCGTCGCAACATCCCCTTGTATGAAACCTTCGTGGAGGGCGCCAAAGAAGGCTTTGCCGTTGCCAGGGACTTGCTGCCCTATCTGGTTGCGATGCTGTGTGCCGTCGGCGTGCTCAGAAGCTCAGGCGCGCTGGATATCGTCCTGGACATGATCCGCTGGCTGGTCAACCTGACCGGTCTGGACACTCGTTTCATCGATGCCTTGCCGACGGCTCTGGTCAAACCTTTCTCGGCTGGGGCAGCCCGCGCCCTGCTGATCGAAACCATGCAGCATCATGGGGTAGACAGCTTCCCCGCACTCCTGGGGGCTACGGTACAAGGCAGCACGGAAACAACCTTTTATGTATTGGCCGTGTATTTTGGAGCGGTGGGCATCCAACGCGCTCGCCATGCGGTCTCCTGCGCCTTGCTGGCTGATCTGGCTGGCGTGCTGGCCGCCATCGCCGTTTGTTATTGGTTCTTCGGCTAGGCGGGGACAAATAAAAAAGCCCCTCGTGAACTGCCCCCTATAAGTTGGACGGTCAGAAGTTAGAGCTCGAAGGCCTGAGTTCGGTATTGCACCGGGCTCAGGCCTTTTAGTTTGAGCTTGATGCGGTCGTGGTTGTAGTAATGAATGTATTGCTCGAGATCCGCCTGTAACTGCTCAATGCTCTCGAAGCGGTTCAGGTGGAAGAGTTCAGCTTTGAGGGTGCCAAAGAAGCTCTCCATGGCGGCATTGTCCAGGCAGTTGCCTTTGCGTGACATGCTTTGGGTCAGGCCATGTTCAGCAAGTTGACGCCGATAAGCAGGCATCTGATACTGCCAGCCCTGATCGGAGTGCAGCAGTGGAGTCTGTTCGTCGCTCAGCTTGCTCCATGCTTTTTTGAGCATGTTTCCCACCAGAGAGAAGTGAGGTCGTCGCTGCATTGCGTAGGTTACGATTTCCCCGTTGTACAGGTCCATCACAGGTGAGAGATAGAGCTTCTCTCCCCGAACGTTGAACTCGGTGATATCGGTTACCCACTTCTGGTTCGGCCGCTCGGCCTGGAATGCACGGGCCAGGAGATTAGGCACACTGGCCTGCTGCCCTCGGTAGGAGCGGTATTTCTTGGGGCGCACCAGCGACTTCAGCCCCAACACTCTCATCAAACGCTGCACCGCTTTGTGATTCACCGTCTCGCCCATTTGGCGAAGCGCCGCCGTGATGCGCCGGTAGCCATAGCGCCCCTTATGGCACTCATAGAGGGCGCGAATCCGCGACTTCAGATCGGCTTGCCGATCGCCAGCCTGCTGCGCCTTTACCTGATAATAAAACGTGCTACGCGCCAGCCCTGCTGTCTTGAGCAGCACCGCCAGATCGTGGCCTTGCCTCAGCTCAAGCACTACCCGCGCTTTTTCTGCGCGGCTCGCGCCTTGGCCTGACGCAAGGCCCTCAATTTTTTTAGGTAGGCTACCTCTGCGCGTAGATACTCGTTCTCCTTGCGCAACTGCTCGAGCGTGCGCGCATCGTCAGGCAGCGGCGGCAATGGGGTGGGTAAGTCAGACGTTGGCATCTTCTTGCGGCCTCCTCGTGGCTTGGGCTCTAGCGCCGATATTCCACCTTCGTCATACTGGCGCATCCACTGAGCAACCTGGGCGGAACAACGAATATCATACAACTGCGCCACTTGCTGGCACGACAGATCATCGCGCCACAGATGCTTGAGCACCTTTATCTTGAAGGCCGCGTCGTAAACGCTGTGCTTTTTGTCCAGGCCCGTTACACCATGCTGTCGGTATCGCTGCACCCACCCTCTAACTTGGCTATGGGACAGCCCATAAAACGCAGCAACTGCCTTCAGGCCCCCATGCTGTTCTGATAGATAACGATGAACAACGGACAGCTTGAACTGACTATCGTATTTCGTCATGAAAAACACCCCAAAGGTCGGATTAATGTCCAACTTTTGGGGTGCAGTTCATCGCGGGGCTTTTTTATTATCAGGCAACTTGCACGACGCCTTTATCCATCAGATGATCTGCCAAGGCTATATAGTCCGCCAAAGACAAATCAGCAGGGCGGCTGGTGGGTGCGATACCCAGGCCATCCCAATCGATATGCGGCGTCCAGTCTCCCAGGCCACCCCGCAACATCTTGCGCTTTTGCGCAAAGGCCCTAGCCACAACCCGACTGAATACACCCGCATCGCGCGCCTGAAGCCGATCCGCAGGCAACGGCACCATCCGCACCACGGCAGATACCACGCGTGGCGGTGGATTGAAGGCCTCGGGGGGCACTTCAAACAGTTTGACCATGCGGTAGCGCGACTGCAGCATTACCGACAGACGGCTGTAATCCGACGAGCCGGGCTGGGCAACCATGCGGTCGATCACTTCGCGTTGCAGCATGAAATGCTGATCCACCACTGCATCCGCGTATTCCAGCAAATGAAACAGCAATGGGCTGGAAATGTTATAGGGCAAATTGCCGACAATGCGCAGATTTGGCCCTAATGCACCAAAATCCACACTGAGCGCGTCGGCCTCGATGATCTCCAGCTTGCTGGGCGAGTAGTGATTGCGCAGCCGCGCGGCCAGATCCCGGTCAATCTCGACCACCCGCAGGCGCTCCAGCGCTTGCGTCAGCGGCCGGGTCAGGGCGGAGAGGCCCGGACCGATTTCCACCATATTATCGACGGGCCGAGGGCCAATCGCACGGATGATCTGGTCGATGACGGCCTCATCTTCCAGAAAATTCTGTCCAAAGCGCTTGCGCGCCTGATGCTGGGCCATACTTGTCCTTAGCGACGGCGGGTGCTGGACTCGGGGTCCAGTCGGTTATCAATATAGGCACGGCCGCGCAGGCTGTTCAGCCAATCCTCAAACGCAGGCTCGGCACGCTGCTGGAACAGTGCCTGACGGGCTTGCATGCGTTTGTACTCATCTTCCATATTGCGCGTGCGACGCTCAATCACCTGGATCAGGTGCCAGCCAAACTGGGATTCCACGACTGCCGTATCATTGCCGGGCTGCAGCTTGTTCATGGCCTGCTCAAACGGAGGCACGGTTTCCCCTGGCGAGAGCCAGCCCAGATCGCCACCTTGTGGTGCGCTGCTGTCTTCCGAGTAGCGCTTGGCCAGATCCTGGAAAGATTCGCCATTACGCAGTCGTTCTTGCAGTTGCTCAATACGCTGACGAGCCTGCTCCGAGGTCATGACCTTGGAGAGTTTGACCAGAATATGGCGAGCATGAGTCTGAGTCACCATCATGGGGCCAGATTGAACCGCCGCCGCACCCGGTACGGGTGAGGTATTGGCGGGAGCACTGCCGCCACGTTCAAGCACCTTCAGAATATGAAAGCCTTGTCCACTGCGAATCAGATTGGACACCTGCCCAGGGGCCAGATCCTGCACCGCCTGCGCGAACAGGTCCGGCCAGTCCGACAAGGGACGGGTGCCCATGACGCCGCCACTCAGCGCCTCCTGCCCATCCGAACTGGAAGCAGCCAGACCGGCAAAATCCGCCCCTGAACGGGCCTGAGCCAACAAGCCCTCGGCCTTGGTACGCAAACGGGCTTCTTCGCTGGAATTGGCACTTTCAGGCACCCGCACCAGAATTTGTGCCAGGCTCACCGGCGCATCCTGACTTTGTGCCGCAGACTGCCCCAGATTGCCTAAACCGGCGCCGCCTTGAGAGCGCAGATAAATGTCAATATCGGCATCCGTAATATTGATGCTGCTGTCCACAGCGCGCATGCGCAATTGATCCAGCAAAATTTCCTGTTTCAGATTGGCGCGGTACTGCTCCCAGCTAATACCATTTTTTTCGATTTCGGCACGCAACTGGGCTTCCGTCATATTGTTGCGCGAGGCAATCATGCGCACGCCCTCTTCCACCTGCTGGGGGCCGACAGAAATCCCCATGGCACGCGCTTCCTGCTGCTCCAGGCGTTCATTGATAAGACGCTGGAGAACCTGTTTGCGCAATATCTCCTGATCCGGGGCAGGAATTTTCTGCTGTTTTAACTGCGCCAGCACCTGCGCTGCCTCCTGGTCCACTTGACGCAGGGTAATCACCTCGTCATTGACGACGGCAGCGATGCCATCCACAAACTGGGGCGCGGCCGTGGACGTCTTGTTGGATGCGGCGGGCTTGGACTGCGCCAGTGCCATTTGGGTCGTACCCAGACCCATGACGGCCATCAGGGCCAATGACAGGGTGCGGTTTTTCAAGCTGAAACGCATATTATTCATACCTCTCATGAATCATTTTTTCCTGTACGGGGTCCGAGATGGGTTCATAGCCGATCACGCGATCACGCAGCAATTTGATGGGGTCGTTGCCAATGCCACCCAGACCGGACAACTCCAGCTGGAAGAACATGGCTTTATTGGTTTCCCTGGCCGAAACCGCATAGCGTTGCAGAACCACGCGCGCCGCCCAGCAGCAGTCGCCTTTGTACTCCAGGCCCAACACAGTTTGTGTACCACGACTTTCCTGAATGGAATAGTCGTAACGTCCTACTGCATACAGTCTGTTGCTCAGGGGCCATTGGCCTGTCATGGAAACATATTCCTTGCCACGCTGATCTTCTTCAAGCGGCGTAAAGGTCGGATCGACAACCTGACGCGGATCACGTTCGTAGCGGTAGTTCACCCCCAGCGTGGCAAGACGCTTGGGCCGCCAGCGAATGCCGGACGTCAGGCGGTTGCGACGACTCTCATCCGGATTGAACTGGGCATCAAAGTTGACCGAAAACGTGTTGGTCAAGGCCGCGCTGGCCCCCACCAGATAGTCCGAACGCGTACTGGTACGCGCCTTTTCGTCACTCAGGGTGACCGTTTGCTTGTCAAAATACAGGCGCTGTGCCGCTTGCAAGACCAGACGCTCATATCCGGTATCGGCATCCAGCCAGCGGGAGGTCAAACCGACCGTCACCTGATTGGCATTGGAAATCCGGTCCCAGCCACCCGAGAAGATATTTTCGCTAAATGCCTGGGCAAAGTTGAAGCTGGCCAGACTGGTGTCGTACACGGGCAGCGTGGACTGATCGCGATAGGGCACGTACAGGTAGTACACACGCGGCTCCAGGGTCTGAATGGAGTCGTTGCCAAACAAGGTGGTATTGCGCTCGAAGGTCATGCCCGAGTCCAGGGACAGGATGGGCAGCACACGGCTCTGCGTGCGGGAACGCCCAGCGTACTTGGCCATGTAAGGGCTAGGATCACCCACATACCAGTCGGTCTGGTATTGGCTCATGTGCAAGCCAGCTTTGGGCGTGATGTACCAACCCGGGCGGATGATAGGGTAAGCGACCGTCGTATAGGACGATAAACGCGTACCATCTGGCGCCAGACGGGTACTGCGCATATCGTCAAATTCACTCAGATTGCCACTGTAGAACGGCAAGCGGAAACGGGTCGCGTAGTTATCGCTGACCACATCAAATCCGCCCCAGTTATAGCGAGAGGCGCCCAGATACCATTCCGGCAACTTGTCGTATTGCGGCTGACGGTAGTTGCTGGTGGCGTCCTGCAGGGTTTGATAGCGGGTCCCACTAACGTGAGCGCGAAAATATTTGGAACCTGCCCAACCCAGGGTGACCGTGCTGGCCAGATCCTGGATCGTGGAGTCGTTCAGGCCAAAGCTGCTGAAGTCGCGGAAATAATCATCATCCGAGACGCGGCGGATGTCGGCATTCAGGTAGAAACTGGCAGGCAGACTCTGGCGATACTGTCCCATGAACAGCCAGCGCTTGTAGCCCAGCTCCTTGTCATCAGGCAAATAATTGCCGGTCAGCTCCCCCGAGAAACTGTCACCCAGATACCGGAACTCGCTGCCCAACATGGCGCCACGCTTGCTCATCAAACGAGGGGCCAGGGTGGCATCGTAATTGGGGGCCAGATTCAGGTAATACGGTACCGTCAGGTCCAGACCGCCCCGCGTCGTCATGCCATAAGTGGGCAGCAGAAAACCCGATTTACGCTCCTTGCGCAGCGGAAAGGTCAGGTAGGGCGAATACAGGAGCGGCACGCCTTTAAAGTAGAGCACACCATTGCGCGCCACCCCTTCGTTTTCTTTGGAATACAGATCCACCTTGGGGGAGCGGATGTACCAAGCAGGGTCGGGACACGGGCAGCCGGAGTAATTCACATCGGCCAGACGCATATGGTTGGAGTTGAGAATGTCCGCCTGGGTCGCCGTTCCACTGCCGCCGCTTGCCCCCAGCCAGAACTCCGGAGAGGACATGCGCCCGGTGTCTGCATCCAGGTTGTAATCAAACTCAGGACTGCGCACCAGGGCACCGTCACGCATGATCAGGCCATTGCCACGCACCTGCACCTGGCCGGTTTTTTCCTGGTAGTCGATGCGGTCGCCTTTGACGACAGAATCAATACGACGCACCTGCGCGCCGCCTTCCAGACGCAAGGTGCCGTCCTCCAGGGTTTTCATCTGGTCGCCTATCAGATAGACGGCCATGTCTTCTTCCTGAAGATTGCGCACCTGCAAACTGGGGGACGTCTTTAAAGACGGACGCACGGATGACTCGGCCTGGGCAAGCCCCATGCCTGTCATCATCAAGACGGTATACAACGTCGCAACTCGCACTAAGACCGCGCCTCCAGTTGTGTCCTGCATTTGCTCGTACCAGGTGAAAAACCCTGGCGACCCGGTATTATAGTTAAGCCTGCCGTTTAGCGGCACTGCTAAACACTAATCCGTTACGTTCTTCTGCTTCCTTTTATTTATGTCTGCTTCTATTTCTGCCGCTGCCGATCCTCGTTTGCAGCAAGCGATCACCTGGCTCAACACCCTGAAAACCCAATTCGGGCTGAATCTGGACAGCCTGCAAGCGGCCTCCAGCGACGCCAGCTTTCGCCGCTACTTTCGTTTGCAAGCCCAGAACCGCAGCCTGATTCTGATGGACGCGCCCCCTGCAACCGAAGACTGCAAGCCCTTTGTACAGGTCACCCAATTGCTGGCCCCGACGGGCATCCATGTCCCTGACATCCTGGCCGCCGATACCGAACAAGGCTTTTTGTTGCTCAGTGATCTGGGCCAGGACAACTTCCAGACCGCGCTGAAAACCCCCATGCCCCAAAGCGAGCTGGACAAACTGTACCGCAGTACGCTGTTGACCCTGGTGAAACTGCAACAAGCCGACACCACCGGCCTGCCGCCCTACAACGAACAGCGCCTGCTCGAGGAGCTGCAAGTCTTTCCCGAATGGTACGTACAAAAGCATCGCCAGTTCGAACTGAGCGAAAAAGACCATAACATGCTGCGCAAAACCTTTGCAGAGCTGGTTCAGGCCAATGTACAAAGCGCTACTGTACTCGTACACCGGGATTTTCACAGCCCTAATCTGATGATGCCCCTACCCGGCCAGACTGAGCCGGGCGTCATCGATTACCAGGATGCGCTGGCTGGCCCCATCACCTATGACATTGCTTCGTTGGTCATGGACGCACGCGTCACCTGGACCGAGGAACAGCAGTTGGACTGGGCAATTCGCTACTGGCAGGCGGCCATGGAAGCGGGCCTGGACGTCCCTGCTGACTTTGCCGTGTTCCACCAGCAATACGAGTGGATGAGCCTGCAACGCAATCTACGTATTTTGGGCGTATTCGCCCGCCTGTCCCTGCGTGACGGGAAGCATCACTATCTGGACCACATGCCACGCCTGCTGGGCTACGTTCATCAGGTTGCCAGCCGCTACGAAAGCTTCAACGGCCTGCTGCGCCTGCTCAACCGTCTGGAAGGACGCCAGACTGTTTTGGGCATGACCGTCTAATGCGTGCCATGATTCTGGCAGCCGGTCGCGGTGAGCGCATGCGGCCCTTGACCGATACCTGCCCCAAACCCCTGATTCCGGCAGGTGGCCAGCCCTTGATCGTCTGGCATTTGCGGGCTCTGGCCAAAGCCGGTTTTCGTGAGGTCATCATCAACCACGCCTGGCTGGGTGAGCAGATTGAATCCACCCTGGGCGATGGCAGCCAATGGGGACTGCACCTGAGCTACTCCCCGGAGCCATCGGCTCTGGAGACAGCCGGCGGTATTGCCAAGGCGCTGGATTTTTTCCAGGGTCAGCCTTTCTTGCTGATGAATGGGGATATCTGGTCAGACTGGAGCCCGGCGCAGGCTTTTGCCATGGCCGAGCGCCTGCACACAGGCCCGGAACTGGCCTGGCTGGTTCTGGCCCCGAACCCGCCCCACCATCCCGATGGGGACTTTGGCATGCTGGATGGTCAAGCGCACCTATGCGCCAAAACCTGCGCAAACGCCCAGAGTGCCACACTCAGCGGCATCGGGGTCTACAAGCCCGAGCTCTTTGCGCAGTTGCCCAAAGGCCAGCCAGCCAAAGCAGCTCCGCTGTTGCATGCGGCCATCGCACGAAAACAGGTATTGGGTACTCTGCATGCAGGCTTCTGGATGGATATTGGCACCCCCGAGCGCCTTGCACAGTTAAACCAATACTTGGAATCGCGGGCACCCTCACAGTAAACTGAGATTTCCCGGCTAGCTGGCAGACGTTTCCAAGCACAACAAAGGGCAACAAAGCCAGCTATCCGCGCCTTCCTCGCCCCAATGACGTCTATGCTAATGGGTTTTGTAATCAGGACTTGAGCTGTCTTGAGTCCCTTGTCTGACAGGAACGTCTGTTCTCATGCTTGGTTCCTCCAAACGCACCGTATTCAAGCCCACCGCCTACGGCTCCAGCCGTCGAAAACGCCGCATCCCACGCTGGTTTGTCCTGCTGCTGACCGGTATCGCCCTGGGCGCCGGCGGCCTGCTGTTCTTGCAACAAAGTTATGGCCCCACACGTCTGACCGTGGAGCAGTCGGAACAGCTGCACTATGATCTGAACAGCGCCAATGCTGAAAAGCAGCGTCTGCAAGCTCAGTTGAACCAGACCAGTCGTGAACTGGAGGACGTCAGCCAGAAAGAGGACAGGCTGGATAAACAGACCAGCGAGCTGCAGGCTATGGTCGCCAAGCTGGAAAAAGACATTGCCTTGTTTGCCGATGCCATGCCGCCCGACCCACGGGGCACCTCACCCGGCATTCGCGCTGCCGAGTTCACCGTCCAGGACGGCCAGTTGAATCATTTTGTACTGCTGATGCAGGACAAGGGCAAAGAGACCGAATTCAAGGGCACCATGGAGTTTGTCGCCGCCGGCCGGTACAGCAATGGCCGCTCCGGCAATGTGGACCTGCCCAGCCAGACGGTCAGCGTGGGCCGCTATGCCTACATCAACGGTACTGCAGAGCTGCCCGCGGGCTTTACGCCCCGCCAGGTCACCATCCGCATCAAACCCGACGGTGCGAACCGCGTGGTTGCCACGCGCACGATCTACGTGACGCCTTCTCGCTGAGCATAGGCTCAGCTTGACGCGTGCAGGCTGCACCGTCACCAAAAAGCCCTTCGGGCATCTGGCTCAACTGCCAATATGCCGAAGGGCTTTTTTGCGGCCATCCTGCGCGGGGCTTTAGGCCACGTGTTGCAGGAAGTCCTTCAAACGCTGGCTGGGAGGATGGCTGAGCAGCTCGGCCGGGGGGCCGTCATGGGCCACCCGTCCCTGATCAATAAAGATCAGGCGGCTGCCAACACGACGTGCAAAATCCATCTCATGAGTCACCACCACCATGGTCATGCCTTCCTCAGCCAGCAATTGCATGACTTTGAGCACTTCCTGGCGCAACTCCGGGTCCAGCGCGGACGTCGGCTCATCAAACAGCATGAGTTTGGGCTTGATGGCCAGGGCGCGGGCGATGGCCACCCGCTGCTGCTGGCCACCGGACAACTCGTTGGGATAATGATTGACCCGCTCAGCCAGCCCCACTTTGGCCAACAGATCCAGGGCTTCCTGACGTGCCTGGGCTCGACTCGTTCCCCGCGTATGAACCGGGCCGAACATGACGTTCTCCAGAGCGCTCATCTGCGGGAACAGATTGAACTGCTGAAACACCATGCCCGCTTCCCGGCGCAGTTCGCGCACCTGGGCCGCCGTCCCGTTGACACTCAAACCATTGACGACAATATCACCGGCCTGGATATCTTCCAGCTTGTTGATGCAGCGTAAAAAAGTCGACTTCCCCGACCCGGAGGGGCCGACCACGACAACCACCTCGCCTTTATCAATCTGCAGACTGATATTGTCGAGCACGATATTGTCTCCAAAGCGCTTGGTTACTTCCTTGAACTCGACAATACTCATACGATCCTCATGCGGTGTTCAATCAACTTCAAGGTCAGGGCAATCAAGCCAGTCAGGATCAGATAGATCACGGCAACCGCTCCCCAAATCTCCACCGAACGAAAGTTGTTGGCAATAATCTCCTGGCCTTGACGGGTCAGCTCGGCCACCCCAATCACAATAAACAGCGAGGAGTCCTTCAAGCTGATAATGCATTGGTTGCCCATGGCCGGAATCATGCGGCGAAATGCCACCGGCCCGATGATATGGCGCAAAATTTTGTGAAACGGCAACCCCATTGCCTCACCGGCCTCTTTCAGCCCCTTGGGCACGGACTGCAAGGCCCCACGCACAATCTCGGCAATATAAGCTCCCGAATTGATCATCAGGGTAAAGATCGCTGCCGTCAGGCCATCAATACGAATATTGGCCAGCATGGGCAGGGCAAAATAGATGAACATCACCTGTACGACAATCGGGGTGCCTCGAATAATCAGCACATACAGCTGACACAGGATAGAGAGCGTCAACAGCAGATAACGCCTGAAAAAGCCCAATAGCGACACGGCAAGTACCACTTGCAGCGAGGTCCAGACCCAGGCGGGCACAAAACTCAACCCGTTATCCATCAGCCAGGACAGGCCCTTGAGCAAAAAGCCGAGCACAAGCAGCCCCAGCACAAACCAGGCGGCCCGGCGCCAGGTGACCGGCACCCGCACATAGGTGGTAATCACGCCGGTCAAAAAACCCAATATGGCGCCGCCCACCAAACCCGACAGGGTGATGAGCAGCGTCATCTTTGTTCCTTCCAGAAGGCTGGGTAAGGCCCCCCAGATAGCGTCCCATTCAAAAGTCACCGTGCTACCTTTGTCTTTGAATAAACGCCCACAACAGAGCGTCAAAAAATAAAGCGGTGATCCCGTTACGACACGCGATCACCGCCTGGCATGCGTTTGGCTCTAGGCCTGTTTAATCAGGCTGCTTGCCAAACCATTTCTGGTAGATTTTGTCGTAAGTGCCGTCGGCCCGAATATCTTTCAATGCCTGGTTTACAACAGGAACCAGTTCGCTGTCTTTGGGAAACGCAATACCGTAGAAGTCGCCACTTTTCACCGCGCCGGTAACTTTCACACGATCCTTGCCGCCGGTCTGAGCGTAATACTGCACGTTTGGTGTGTCATGCACCACGGCATCCACCCGACCTGTGGCCAGTTCCAGGAAGGCATTATCGATATTGGGGAACAGCTTGAGCTTGGCAGTTGGCACCGAACGCTGCATGAAGTCTACGGTGGCAGTCCCAATCTTCACCGCAACCGTCTTGCCTTCCAGATCGGAGGCGGACTTGATGGCGGAGTTATCCGTGTTCACCAAAATGGCCAGACCGCTCTCGTAGTAAGGATCGGAGAAATCAATGACTTGCTTGCGATCGTCCCGGATGGTTATCCCTGCCAGCGCCGCATCCAGATTACGGGTTTGCAAACCTGGGATAATGCCGTTGAAGTCCATGGGCTGAAACCGGTAATTCAGATTGGCTTTTTTCGCGATGGCATCCCACAAGTCGATGTCAAAGCCGGTGTACTTACCGTTTTGCTTGAACTCAAAAGGCACAAACGCCGTATCGGTTGCGACCACCAGCTCTTTGCCTTGTTGCGCCAGGGCCTGCCCCGCGGGCAAAGCCAACGCCAAGGCCAAGCCGGCCATCAGGGTTTTCATTTTTTTATTGAACATCCGTTACTCCTCTGTAGGGACTGACCCACAATCAGCCAGTTCGATGTTTACCCAAGTCTGGCACAGGCTCATGACCTGCCCCAGCGTTGATCTATGCTACCCGAAGCGGACTGCTTCTTTGGCTTTATGTGTTTTAAAAAAAGAAAAACCTCGGGAAATCCCGAGGTTTTTTGTCCAGACAGTCCTGCCAAAACCCGGCTTAGAACGCAGGAACAATCGAACCTTTATATTTGTCGGCGATGAACTTTTTCACGTCCTCGCTGTGCAATGCCTGGATCAGCTTGGCCACCCGTGGATCGTCCTTGGACTTGGCAGCCACGGCGATCAGGTTGGCGTACGGCGAATCAGCGCCTTCAATCACCAGTGCATCCTTGGTGGGATTGAGGCCGGCTTCCAGGGCGTAATTGGTATTGATCAGGGCAATATCCACGTCAGCCAGCACGCGAGGCAGCGTCGCGGCTTCCAGCTCCTTGAACTTCAGTTTTTTAGGGTTCTGATCCACATCACGCGAGGTCGCCAAGATATTGCTAGGATCTTTCAGCGTCAGCACACCCGCCTTTTGCAAGAGCAGCAAGGCACGCGCACCATTGGAAGGATCATTGGGGATCGCCACCAGCGCGCCTTCTTTCAACTCGTCCAGACTCTTGATCTTGGAGGAATAAGCACCAAAGGGTTCAACGTGAACAAGGGCCACCGACACCAGATCGGTTTTGTGCTCTTTATTGAAGGTATCCAGGTAAGGTTTGTGCTGGAAGAAGTTGGCATCGATATGACCGTCAGCCACTTGCTGGTTGGGCTGCACATAATCGGTGAACACCTTGATATCCAGGTTCACGCCTTCTTTGGCCAAAGCAGGCTTTACAAACTCCAGCAGTTCGGCGTGCGGTACAGGGGTAGCAGCGACCGACAGGGTCTCGGCAGCTTGGGCCACGCTGGCCAGCAGAGCCGACACGGACAAGGCCAGAACGGGAACAAATTTCTTCAAAGACATGAGCGACTCCAGTTTCAGAAAGGCAGGACGATAACCACCACTGCCGGGACTTATTTTCGGCTCAAACGAGCCACCATGGCGTCTCCAAACACTTGCAGGAGTTGCACCAGCACCACCAGGATAGCCACGGTAACCACCATGACATCCGTTTGATAACGTTGATAACCAAAGCGCAGCGCCAGGTCACCCAGACCGCCGCCCCCAATCACACCAGACATGGCTGAATAGCCCACCAGGGCAATGGCAGTCACGATCAAGGCCGCCACAATCCCCGTGGTCGCCTCCGGCAGCAAGGCCAGCAAAACCGTCTGACGGGAGTTGGCTCCCATGGCGCGACAGGCTTCATTGACGCCGGGGTCCAGCTCACGCAGGACGTTTTCCACCAGACGGGCAAAAAACGGCGCTGCACTTAAGACCAGCGGCGGGATCGCCCCCTGCACCCCTAAAGACGTACCGGCCAGAATGCGGGTCAAAGGGATAATGACGATCAAGAGAATCAGAAACGGCACCGACCGCAAAATGTTCACAATCAACGACAAAGTCTGGTACACCCAGGCGTTGTCCAGCATCTGCTTGCGACTGGTCAGAAACAACAGCACGCCAAGGGGCAAACCAATAATGGCGGTAAAGCCCAGCGAGATACCCGTCATCAACAAGGTATCGATGGTGGCTTCACCAATCAGCGCCCAATCCAAATTGCTAAAGTTCATGGTCGCAATACCTCAAACTGCACATTCAATTCATCCAGCAAGGCATCCAGCCCTGCTTTGGCCTGAGCATCCCCTTGCACCGCCACGACCAACTGCCCATAAGGCTCGGTTTTGATACGGCCAATGGCGCCTTGCAAGATACTGACATTCAGGCCCAACTGGCTGGTAATACGGCTGATTAATGGCTCGGTAGTGGCCACCCCACGCACACTCAGGCGCATGACACTGCCAGGTACACCTTCTGCCAAGGCAAGCCAGTCGTCGATATTCACTCCACTTTCACTGAGCAAGGACTGGGTGGTGGGATGATGCGGGTGCAGGAACACATCCAGCACTTCGCCACATTCCACAATCTTGCCAGCATCAATCACGGCCACCCGGTCGCAAACCGAACGAATCACATCCATGCCATGAGTAATAAGGACGATCGTCAGTCCCAGCTCTTGGTTGATCTGGCGCAGCAGACGCAGGATGGACTGGGTGGTTTCCGGGTCCAGTGCCGAGGTGGCCTCGTCACACAACAAAAGCTGTGGACGATTGGCCAGGGCACGCGCAATACCGACACGTTGCTGCTGCCCGCCCGATAACTGACGCGGGTATTTGTTGGCGTGGTCCTTCAAGCCCACCAGCTCCAGGACTTCCAGAGCGCGCTGTTGGCGTTGGGCACGCCCCACCCCGGCCAAACGCAAGGGAAAACAAACATTATCGAGAACGGTACGGGAATGAAGCAGATTGAAATGCTGGAATACCATCCCCACGCCTTGCCGGAAGGCGCGCAACTGTGCGCCCGAAAAACGCGTGATGTCCTGGTCCTGCACCCAGACCTGGCCCGAGCTGGGTTGCTCAAGCAGATTCAACATGCGGATCAGCGTACTTTTCCCGGCACCCGAGCGACCAATAATACCGAAGACCTCTCCTTGGTGAATCTGCAAGGAAACGTCGTTCAAGGCGTGAACGGTCTTGCCTGCCAGGGAATAGGTTTTTGAGATGTGTTCAAGACGAATCAAGATGAACTCAGCCTAGTTAGTCAGTCGAGTTATAAAAGCCTGAGCTGTAAGCGAAATTTACCATAAAGCAAATTTGGCGATGACCAGATAGATATAACCCATGGAAATATTGAAACCATACTGAGGGCTGCACTGTATAGCAAGATTTCCGACCGGCCAATGCGCGCGGATGTGACCTTGGCTGTGCAAGGCAAGCGCCCAAAGAAAAAGGCCGCTAAGCGCGGCCTTGTTTCTACGTTTCAGTGTAGTGGTGGGTCGTGCGCGACTCGAACGCGCGACCAACGGATTAAAAGTCCGCTGCTCTACCGACTGAGCTAACGACCCCCTACTGAAAGATGAAATTATGGCCTGATTCCGAACCCTCGTCAAGCACTAAATGCAAAATAATGCGCAAAAAGGTGATTTTTTTTAAAAAGACCTGAAAATGAAGGCCGCGAGGCCCTTTCCCACCCCACTTTTGCCTGCCGCAGAAACAAAATCTGAACATGAGCTACCACTCAGCCATAAAAAATGCCTCCCGATACTGAGGTCAGACCTCAATGCCGGGAGGCATTCCAAGACGATTCAGATTCGTCTAGCGCTTAACGGGCGCGAGAAATACGAACCTCGGCGCCACGGCGTTTGACTTCCAAGCCCTCAGACGGCAGGATCTTCAACCCTTCCAGCCCCTTGATATAGCTGGACCCCTGCATCTGCATGACGCGAATCTTGTTGCGCATCACAACCGGGCTGTGCTCGGGCATGCCAAACATCCAGACCTCGTCGAGCAAACGCGCCGAGTTGAACTCGGAGGTGTGCTTGACCACCGGCCCCAGACACAACATATGGCCTTCGCGGCCAAAGACCGGCAAGCGATCCAGACCCACCGTCATTTTCAGGGTCGTGCCACCTTCGTAACGCCAACCCGTGCTCAGATCCCACCAGGCATCGCCTGCAGGCAAATAGACCTCAATATCCTGACCAGGCTGCAAAACAGGTGCCACCAGCAAGGCCGGCCCCAACAAATACTGGGTATCCCACAAGCGGGCCTGAGCATCGGCGGGGAAACTTTGAGCCATGGAACGTTGCACCGGCAGACCGGTACGCACGGCGTCCTCAATAATGCCCAGCACATAAGGCACCAGACGGAAACGCCACTCCAGCCAATGCGCAACCAGCGCCTGCGTTTCCTGGCCAAATGCATCTGGACGCAGCGCAGGGACCCCTTGCAGGCTGAAATTGGCTGAAAAGACCGACATCGCCAACCACCGCAGGTACAGCTCAGGCGTCATGGCATCGGTGGGCGCTGCCGCATTGCCCCAGCCATGAATCTGGATGGGCACGCCACTATTACCGGTGGCCAGAGCCGACTTCAACGACTGGGTCAACCCGGCCCAGGTGTTATCGACCTGAGGCCCCAACTGCCAGGCAAAGCGTTGGGAGGACGGACTCAGGTCGCGGCTGGCTACGACTCCTTCTTGCGGCGTCTTGTGACCGGCAACCGCGTCAAACAAAGCCTGACGGGCCAGCACAGGGTAAATCGCACGCAACAAAGCGCCGGACTCGCCACCACGGCTGGTGATGGCATCAGGAATCTCAAAGCGGGCATTGCACAACACCGCCCCCAGGCCATCATCGACCATCTGACGCTGACGCTCGGCCCACATGCGGAACACGTCCTTGTGAGTCAGGTCCAGCAAGCCGTAGTCTCGGCCACCGCTCAGCTCGTCACCGGGGAACACATGGGCGCAACCGTCATCATCATTGATGAGCAACCAGCCGCGGTCTTCCCACTCTTCAAACAAGCTGGTGCCGGCCAGCACACAAGGGCGCGTCCAGGCAGCCAGTTGCAACTGGTCGTTTTGCAAGGCCGAGAAGGACTCACGGGGATCGGCCATGCGTGCCGCGTCCCATTCCAATGTGGGCTTGTCCTGTTGAAAATCGTAGGGCTCCGGTGGCGGCAGGACAGCCACATCCAGGGCAATGCCCTGTTCGCGACACTGACTGGCCAGCTCACGCAAGGAGGTCACGTCCCGAGCCTGGGCGCCATCCAGCCACAACCCCATCGGCGTGACACCCGGCTGGCCGGCTCGTCCCGTCAGGGCCGAATACTGATTGATGATTTCGCTGGGATCGCCCAAAAACAGGAAAAAATCCAGGTCGGCGGCATGGACACGAGCACGATACGCATCCAAATCGTGCTGCCCCAGATCGTGTTCAACCCGCTCGAACGTATTGATGTACAGCCCCCAGCCCTGAGTGCTCCAGAGCAAAGGCAGGCTGCGATCTTCCGGACGATCGGAGTCAACCGTTTCCTCGCGCCGGTCCAGCTCACCGAGGGTTTCGCCCAGACCATACAGGGCGTCTTCCTCGGCCAGGGCCAGATCCAGTTGCCAGCATGGGCTGGGCTCTTGGACAAAGGTCAGCGGTTGCGCCGCACTGCTCAACAGCAGTTGCTCGCCCCGCCGGACCTCAAAGCGCCAGGGGTTGGACTGAATATGCAAGGCCACTTCGCCTTGCTCAATCCGCCACCCCGAATCGGCAGCTTCCAGTTGAAACTCGCTGACCGCCTCGTGGCGGGCCAGCAGCATGTCGCCCAAAGCTTTGGCACGAGCACTGAGCTTTTCGTTATCCAGCCGGGCCAGTGGCATACAGCGGAAACGAAAAACACCCGGCGCATGAGCTTCGATACGCAGCGCAAAATCGGTTTCGACAAAAGCGAAATCGGCCAGGGCCGGTTTCGTCGTCAACAAACTCAGATGATTAAACAATTGTGTCACGTCGTCAGAGTGGAGCGAACGGCACGATGCTGATCGCAGGGTCACGCTCAAGATTACTTAACAAGGTCACTATTTTGACGTATTTGCGCTACAAAGGAAAATGTTGCTTCAAAATTCGTCGAAATAAATCGAAAGACTGACCTTAGCGAGGTAGGAGGGCTTGCTCCAAACGCCGCTCCAAAGGAACGGGTTCCTCCAGACAATAGGCGGCAAACAAACTGGCTGCCAGCAGGCTCCAGCTCAAACCACGCGAGCCGTAAGCCGCAGCCATAAACAAACCGGGCTGCCCCGGCACAAAACCCATCACAGGCAAATGATCACTTAATGCACAGCGCCAGCCAGCCCAACCCTGCTCGGGCAAATCCCCCCCAACCGCGGGATTGGCCAACATGGCAGACACTTTTTCTATATTTTGCGCATGCCCCAGGCGACTGATCTGAGCAGCGTCACCAGAACGCTCGTACGTGCTGCCGATAACCTGGCCGTAGGAATCAACCGGCAGGATATAGCCCTGGCCGCTTAAAGTCACCTCCCCACGGGTCAAGGACTGCCCAGGAGGCAGATAGCTGACCTGTCCGGCCAGACGCTGCATGGCCATGAGCCTGGGCATGAGGCACTCGGTCAACAGTTCGGCTGGCAACACGCTCAGGCTTTGCGCCGCTGCCGCCACCACCACCCGATTGCTGCTTTCCAGGCAGTCCCCGTGCTGATTGCATACTTGCCAGACACCGGGTTCGTGTCCGGCACGCAAAAAGACCCGCTCTGGCAAGCACTCAATCAAGGGGTGATCGAGCAAATGAGCGACCAGTGCCCCGGGGTCAAGCACCATACCCTGCGGAAAATACAGGCCGCCACGCTGCAAGGGCACGCCAGCCAGTGCGGAAGCCTGCTCACGATCCTGCCAATGCACCCAGTCCGGGTCCAAAGCCAAACGGGCCAAGGCTTGCTGAATCTCGGCATCGCCGTTGCCCGCCTGCCCAAATACCAGCGTGCCGACCCGACGGGGCCGGGCAGCCTGCGGCAGTGTTTTCCAGCCCTGCCAGACACGCAGCACGGCATTGCGGCTCAACCGGGCCAACGGCGCGTCATCCAGCGCAAAGACCGGCGAGATCGCGGCCAGACGGTGGCCATGGTGACTGGCATCCAGCCCCTTGCTCAACACGGGGTCACACACCAGAACGGGCACCCCTTTGCGGGCCATTTCCCAGGCGCAGGCGGCCCCCGCCAAACCGGCCCCCACCACAAGCACTCGCCCCTGCGCACTTGGCACGGGACGGCGGCGCCCCAGATGTGAACGCAGACGGGCGCGTATCGTGCACCATTTCCCACCCGCTCCCGGCACCTTCTCCACCTCGAAACCAACTGAGGCCAAGTCCCGGCGTACCTGCCCGGCACAGCACCAGGAGGCCGCCGTGGCTCCCGGCGCCGCCAGACGGACCAGTTGTCCGAGAACCGCACGTGACCACATGGACGGATTGCCGCGAGGCGCGAAGCCATCCAGATAAAACGCATCCGCATGGCACTGCAGCTCACGCATCATGGTGTGCGCCTGCCCGAACGCCAAGGTCAGGGTGACTTGTCCCTGATCCAGCTCCAGACGGTGTATCCCCGGCACCAAAATGGGCCAGGCAGCCAAGAGCTCCTGAGCCAGCGCCTGCAGCTCCTGGGGCAAGCGCTCGTATAAAAGAGCCAAATCAGAGCGGTGAAAAGGATGCGCCTCTACCGATACAAAGTGCAGTCTGTGGCTTCGCTGCGGGTCCTGCCGCCACGCCTGCCAGGTGGCCAGAAAGCTGGCCCCCAGTCCAAAGCCGGTTTCACAAATCGTAAACTGGGCTCGCCCCCGCCACCGTTCAGGCAGGCCATTACCTTGCAGAAACACCCGCCGCGCCTGCCCCAGCGGGCCATCGGCCGGATGATACGTGTCCTGATAGACCGCGCTGACGGGTACGCCCTGCTCGTTGAACGCAAGGACGGCGGGCACCAAGGGCTCAAACGCAGAGGCCGCCATTAAATTCCCCGCCCTTCACAACACTCATACACGCTCGAACCCCTTAAACTGGCCTTAATCAAACTGACACCAACAAACACGTACAATAAAAAGTCTTTGCTTCTGACTTTTCTTTTTTAGAACCGGATTGCCATGCCATTGTCACGTTTACCGCTCAGCGCCTGCCTGGACGCTGCCGTTACCGCAGCCCATGCCGCCGCCGCCATTTTACAAGCCTATGCGTCGGACCGTAGCGCTTTGGTGATCAGCAGCAAAATGCACAACGACCTGGTGTCGCAAGCGGATCACGAAGCGGAACAGGCCTGCATCAGTGTACTGATGGAGCGCACCCCGGACATTGATATCGTGGCCGAGGAAAGCGGCGGGGTGAATACGGGACGCCCCACCTGGTATATCGACCCGCTCGACGGCACGACCAACTTTCTGCATGGTATTCCCCACTATGCCGTATCGGTCGCCCTGATTGCACCTGCCGGCACGCCCATGGATAACGGCATTCTGGCGCAGGACACTCCGGTCATTGCCGTGGTCTACGACCCCAACCGCGAAGAACTGTTTACTGCCATGTACGGGGTGGGTGCCTGGCTGAACGGCAGCCGCATTCAGACGTCATCCTCGCAAAAGCTGGCCGACTCGGTCCTGGCCACCGGCTTCCCCTTTCGCGACTTCTCTTTTTCCGACCAATACATGCCCGGCCTGAACGCCGCCATCACGGGCAGCCGTGGGGTACGCCGCATGGGGGCAGCCGCCCTGGATCTAGCCTGGGTTGCCTGCGGCCGGTACGACGGCTACTGGGAGATGGGCCTGGCGCCCTGGGATGTTGCCGCTGGCACACTGCTGGTACGCGAAGCCAAGGGCGTATGCCAGGATTTGTATCAGGAAGAGCCCTGGCCCGTCAGTGGTCATGTCTACGCGGGTAACGCCCATATAGCCGATGAGTTGCTGGCCGTGGTGAGCCCTTCGCTGACGCAGCGTCCCGTCAAACCTGCCCCTTAAGCTGCGCAGGCACCGTGCCCCCTCGTGAGCGGGACGGATCACATTAAAAAACAGCGGCCCCATTTGAAATGGACCGCTGTTTTTCCTCTAGGGGTAGGCTGTCCCCACGCTGCACGGCGGACACCCATCACGAACCTGCCCTGTCAGGCTTGCGTGTTGGGCTTGATCTCTTCATCTCTCAGAACCCGTCGCAAGATCTTGCCCACATTGCTCTTGGGCAATTCGTTCCGGAACTCGATAATCCGGGGACGCTTGTAGGCCGTCAGCCGTTCTTTGCACCACTGTTTGATATCCGCTTCTGTCAGGGACGGATTGCGCTTTACCACGAAAAGCTTGATGCTCTCGCCACTGTGCTCACTGGGCACCCCCACAGCGGCCACTTCCAGCACATCCGGATGAGCGGCGACCACTTCCTCAATCTCATTGGGGTAGACATTGAAACCTGACACCAGAATCATGTCTTTCTTGCGGTCCACCAGGCGAATGCGCCCTTGCTGGTCCATCACGCCAATATCTCCGGTTTTCAGAAATCCATTGGGCGTAAAGACATTCGCTGTTTCTTCGGGCTGATTCCAGTAGGCGGACATCACTTGCGGCCCTTTGACGGCCACCTCCCCCTGCTCGCCCATCGCCACAGGCTGGCCCTGTTCATCGAGCAGCAATACATCGGTAGAAGGCACCGGGAAACCGATGGTTCCGCTGAAGTCACGCGAATCCGTGGAGTTCACCGCCACCACCGGCGAGGTTTCCGACAAACCATAACCTTCGATCAAAGGGCAGCCTGTCACCGCCAGCCAGCGCTCGGCCACCGTCTTTTGCAGCGCAGCCCCTCCGGCCAGGCACAGCTTGAGCTGATCAAAAGGAAGGCTGCGAAACTTCTCATGATTGGCCAGGGCGTTAAACAGGGTGTTCACTGCGGGAACAACTTCAGGTGGATTGCGCTTCCAGGCTTTGAACACGGAATTGAGATCACGCGGATTCATCACCAGCACCATGTGCATACCCGCATACACGGCAAACAGCCCGCATACCGTCAGCGCAAAAATATGATAGAGCGGCAGGGCCACCATCATGGTGTAAGCAGGACCTTTAAAATCGCCCAACGCGGGAAAGCCGACCGCCTCGACCTGTAAAACGTTAGCCATCAGATTGCGTTGACTGAGCATGGCGCCTTTGGGGCGCCCGGTGGTGCCCCCCGTGTATTGCAACAGCGCCAGATCGTCAGGCTTGGCTGCTTGCCGGTACAGGCTCGCTTGCCCGCCCTGCTCAAGCACGGCCTGCAGGCGCTGCGCCCCCGGCAAGGAATAAGGGGGTACCATGCGTTTCAGATAGCGCACGGCAAAATTCACCACACTACCTTTGAACCCCATCAGATCGCCCACGGTACTGAGCACAACATGGGCCGGTCTGAGTTTGGCCGGAACCTGTTCGAGCACATGCGCAAAGGTTTCCAGGATCACGATGACCTGAGCCTGACTGTCGGCCAGTTGGAACTCCAGCTCGCGTTCGGTGTATTGGGGGTTGGTGTTCACGCCCACCATGCCTGCCCGCAGGGTTCCCAGCAAACAAATCAGAAAAGGCAAACCATTGGGCAGCATCAACATGATGCGGCTGCCGCGCTCCAGACCTTGTGCCTGCAACCAGGCGGCAAAGGCATCGGCCCGGCGGTCCAGTTCGTCGTAGGAAATATCGTGCCCCATAAAGGTCAGCGCCGTCCTGTCCTTATGCTTTTTAATCGCAGCATCCAGACAATCGATCAGGGTCTGCCCGGCCCCCAGCTGAATGTCGTGGGGCACGGAGGCCGGATAATGCTCGAGCCAAGGTTTTTGCTGAGTATCCAAGGGCTTGTCACCTAATACGTGTTTATTTATGGTTAACTCTACTCTACTTTATTGTTCAAGCCCAAGGACAAGCCCGCATCATGAAGCTGTTTGAACCCATTTCCACCTGGTCCCATGAAATTGCAGCCATACGGCGTGATCTGCACGCCCATCCCGAGCTGGCTTTCGAGGAAACCCGGACGGCCGATCAGGTCGCATCCTGGCTGGAGAAATGGGGCATTCCGGTGCATCGGGGCCTGGGCGTCACAGGCGTAGTGGGAATTCTGGAAGGCACAGGCGGCCAGGGCCCGTCCGTGGGACTGCGTGCCGATATGGACGCCTTGCCCATGCAGGAACTGAACGAGTTTGAACACAAAAGCCGCCACGATGGCAAGATGCACGCCTGTGGGCACGATGGGCATACCGCCATGCTGCTGGGCGCAGCTCGTTATCTGGCTGAGCACCGCGATTTCGCGGGCACCATCTACCTTATTTTCCAGCCGGCAGAGGAAGGCTTTGGCGGCGCACGGGAAATGATCAAGGACGGCTTGTTCAAGCTGTTCCCCATGCAGGCCGTCTTTGGCCTGCATAACTGGCCCGGCATGCCAGCAGGCAGCTTCGGGGTTTTGCCAGGCGGCATGATGGCCTCGAGCAATACCTTTGAAATTCGTATTGAAGGCAAAGGGGCCCACGGTGGGATGCCCCACCTGGGCGTGGACCCCATCATGGCGGCCGTGCAACTGGCGCAAAGCCTGCAAACCATCGTCAGCCGCAATGTGGACCCACTCGAGCCCGTGGTGCTGAGCATTACCCAGATTCATGCTGGCTCTGCCGACAACGTCATCCCCAACGACGCTGTCATGCGCGGCACCGTACGCACCTTTTCCAACGAAGCGCTGGATCTGGTCGAGACCCGCATGCGCGAACTGTGTGAACAACTCTGCGCCGCTCAGGGTTGCAAGGCCGAGTTTGACTTTGACCGCCGCTACCCACCCACCATCAATGATCCCGAACAAGCGGCCTTTTGCGCGCAAGTCATCCGGGAACTGGTCGGCCCCGACAAGCTGCGCCAGGACATTCGTCCCTCCATGGGGGCCGAAGACTTCTCCTTCATGCTGCAGGAAGTCCCAGGCTGCTATGTCTGGCTGGGCAATGGCGAGGGCGAACACCGCAGCCCGGGTCACGGCATCGGCCCGTGCATGCTGCACAACGGCAGCTACGACTTTAACGATGCCCTGATTCCGGTCGGCGCCAGTTACTGGGTCAAACTGGCTCTGGACTGGCTGGCCCAACACCGTTGACGCTTTAACAAATGTTTCATAGCGGGCCTAAAGCTTGCCGTTACAATGGCAGGCTCTATTGCTGAGGGCAGCCACCCCGCGCGACGGGCATCAGTGCCCCACCCTTTCTTCCACTACGGGAGTCTTTGTGACTACATCAAGCAACCTTTCTTCGCTTCCGGACGGAGCCCCCACCTTGCGCGTCATGCCCATGCCTACGGACGCCAATATTCACGGTGACGTATTCGGTGGCTGGATCATGTCCCAAGTGGACATTGCCGGCGCGATTCCTGCAACACGACGCGCTCAAGGCCGGGTTGCCACCATCTCGGTGAATGCGTTTACCTTCAAGCAACCCGTGTTTGTGGGTGATTTGCTCAGCTTTTACACGGAAATCATCAAAACCGGCCGCACTTCCATTACGGTTTCGGTGGAAGTGTACGCGGAGCGCAAACGCCTGCAACTGGAAACGGTCAAAGTAACGGAAGCCACACTGACCTACGTGGCCACCGATGACGAGCGCCGCAGCCGTCCGCTGCCCCCTCTCTAAGTATTCGTGACAGGCAGGCCTATGCAGGAAAACCTGGTACCCCCCACTTCGCCCAGCGACACCCCCAAACCGCGCCGCCTGGAGCCCGAGGATGCGCAACAGGCGCTGTATCGCCTAAAGAACATCCTGAAGCGCCAGGAGGTCGTCGAATCACTGGCCCAGCGTCAGTTCGAGGACGACGACCGCTCCAACCTGCTTGAGGGTCTGATCCATCGCCAGCATGAAAGCGAGATCAAGGCCATCCTCAATGATCTGCACCCGGCCGACATCGCCTTTATCCTGGAGTCCTTGCCCGAGCTGGAACGACAGGCCATCTGGCAGTTGGTGGACGCCGAACACGATGCGGACGTGCTGCTGGAAGTGGCGGATTGGGCACGCGAATCGCTGATTCGCTCCATGGATACCGCAGACCTGATCGCTGCCGCCGGCAATATGGATGCCGACGAGATTGCTGATCTGGTGCCCGACCTGCCGCCCGATGTGGTGGCTGCCGTGCAACGCGGCCTGACGGATGAAGAGCGTGCGCAACTGATTGAAGCCATGGGCTACCCCGAGGACACGGTGGGCGCCATCATGGACTTTGACATGGTGCGTGTGCGTGAGGATGTCACCCTGGAGGTGGTCCTGCGCTACCTGCGCCGTCTACAGGAACTGCCAGACCACACTGACCAGATTTTTGTGGTGGACCGTGCCGATAAATTGCAGGGCACCCTGTCCCTGACCCGCATGCTGGTCAGTGAACCCGAAACGCTGGTGTCCTCGGTCATGTCCACCGATTATCTGACTCTCAATCCCCTGGACTCGGACTCGGATGCGGCCGGGGCTTTCGAGCGCTATGACCTGGTCTCGGCCCCGGTCGTCGACGATATGGGCCGACTGATAGGCCGAGTCACCATTGACGAAGTGGTGGACGTGCTGCAAGAAGACTCCGAAGAGCAAGCCTTGTCGCGTGCAGGTCTGCAAGAGGATGACATCTTCTCGCCCATCCGTACCGCCATCCGCAACCGGGCCCCCTGGCTGCTGATCAATCTCTGTACGGCGGCCACTGCCTCTTTCATTGCGTCGCGCTTTGAGGACACCGTCAGCCACATCGTGATCCTGGCTTTCCTGATGTCGATTGTGGCCGGGATTGGCGGCAACTCCGGCAACCAGACCATGACGATGATTATTCGTGCCATTGCGACGGGCCGTGTCACCGGTTCCAACGTCCTGCCGCTGATCAAGCGTGAGTTGCTGGTGACCTTTCTGGTCGGCGTCTGTGGCAGTGCGGTAACGGCCTTTTTTGCCTGGTTTATCTCCGGCTCGATTGCGATTGCCGCGGTGATGATGGCCGCCATGATCGGCAATATGCTGATCGGCGCAGCACTGGGCGTGATGATCCCGATTCTGCGTGATCGCTTCGGCAATGATCCCGCCGTGGGTTCCTCGGTACTGCTAACCTTCGCAACGGACTCGCTGGGTTTCCTGCTGTTCCTGGGATTGGCAACGGTATTCTTGCTATAAATCGCCAGCAGGCACGATTAAAGAAACCGGCTTCTGGCCGGTTTCTTTATATCGGCATCAAAGGAAATCAATCACGTCTTTTAATCGTTTGGTCCAGGGAAATCTGAACATCCAAACACTGGTATGCCCGATTATCGGGGCGTCGGCGTGTCAGCTTCCAGTATGTTTACTTCATTTCCTTAGATACAAGCTCTCTACCCTTCCGGTGCAAGCCTTGATGACCAATCCCACAAAGTGTCTCAAACCCAGAGACGACACATCCGACAGGAGCGCTAAACAGGTTTTCCAAGCAACGACGACCGGGGAGACGAGCAACGAGCCTCTTCCAGAAACGCCTCCAGACTCTCCTCCGTCCCTACGACCTGATCTCTTTGCAAAGACGCTGTCTGCGCTGTGTGCTCAAAGAAATCCAATACGCCATTGGTCACCCGTGGCGCAATGCCAGCCAGTTCCAATTGACGACGTACTTGCAGAACCTCATCACGACGGCGCACACCATGCACCAGGTGGCTGCGCAAGCAAGACTCCATAAAGTCCTGCAAGCCACGCTGGTTCAAATCCTCCAGCACTTCGTACAGCTCGGCTCGCAAACCCATGCGTTCGGCCAGCATCAGATTTTCAATCCCCAAAGCTTCCAAGCCCTTGGTCATGAGACTACGCAGTAACTTAAGGCGCATCGCATCTCCGGCCTGTCCTGGCAAAACACGCACAGGAGCGCCCTGAGCCCGCCAGAAAGCCGCAGCCCTGCCAGCCCCCTGCCCGGCGGCCAGCAACGCCGTCTGAGCGCCTGTAGCGGGCACTGAGCCCATAATCGCCAGATCAGCCAACTCAACACCGTACTGCTGCGCCAGGACAGCCATGCCTTCCATGTCCTGAGGTTCAGCAGTACACAAATCCATATACAAGGCACCGGTCGTCAAGCAGGGCATGACCGCGCGGGCAACGGCGCCAGCCTGCGTCCCTGTAACGGCTGACAACACCCCGTCCAAATCCCGCCAGCGCGCATCTGCCTGCCGGCACAGCTGCGCACCCAATTGCTCGGCCAGCTCACGGGCAACTGCACTTTCGCGGCGCACCAAGATAAACGGAACCTGTACGCCAGCCGACGTCAGGGCTGCGCCATAAAAATGCGCCACCTCACCCGCCCCGACCAGGGCGACACGATGCAATAAGGGAGTTGTTGTCATAGAAAACACACGGAGAAAACGAGAAGTGACAGCCGTCTTTAGTCGGCTGCAGGCTGTAGCTTAACGGTAAAACTTCCCTGAGGGCCAAGAGACATTCAAACGCAACGTCGCCGCCCGGATCGCTGCCTTTACCCGAAAAAAAAACCCCATGAACCGAAGATTCATGGGGTTGCTGCCAGCGTGCAGGACGATCTGAACCGGGATCAGTTCAATCGGCCATGACACTGCTTGTATTTCTTGCCACTGCCGCATGGGCAAGGATCGTTACGGCCCACACGTGGCACTTCGCCTTTGGCCACTTCATCCAGACCGGGATCTTCACCGCTCAGGGCAGCATCGTAGTCAGAATGATGGAAACGGACATTGGAGTTGGCGGGAACTTCAGCAGCGGCTTCCTCAACCTGCTCCGGCGTCTGGATACGTACCGTCATCAGCACCTTGACCACTTCGTCACGCACCCGGTCCAACATATCGGAAAACAGCTCGAAGGCTTCGCGCTTGTATTCCTGTTTAGGATCTTTTTGGGCATAGCCACGCAGATGAATGCCCTGACGCAGATGATCCAGTGCCTGCAGGTGCCCGCGCCACTGTGTATCGATCGATTGCAACAGTACTGCACGCTCGAAATTACCCCAGTTGGGCTGACCGACCTGATCGATCTTGGCCTGCAACAGACGTTGGGATTCCTCGATAACACGATCGTGCAAATCGTCGTCTGTCAGGTTGGATTCTTTCTCCAGCATTTCGGCCAGAGGCAGATCAATCTGGAAAGTGCTTTGCAAGGCGGTGGTCAGGCCCGGAATATCCCATTGCTCTTCCATCGTGTCTTGCGGCACGTACTCACGGAACAGGCGGCTGACGGCCGCTTCACGCAAACTGCTGATCGTTTCCGTAATATCGCCCGACTCCAGCACCTCATTACGCTGGGCGTAGATCACCTTGCGCTGATCGTTGGCCACGTCATCGTACTGCAGCAGCTGTTTACGAATATCGAAGTTACGCGCCTCGACCTTGCGCTGGGCCGACTCGATGGAGCGCGTCACCATGCGGGCTTCGATAGGCTCGCCTTCTGGCAGACGCAGGCGCTCCATGATGGCGCGGACGCGATCGCCAGCGAAGATACGCATCAAGGAATCTTCCAGCGACAGGTAAAAACGCGACGAACCTGGGTCGCCCTGACGACCGGCACGACCACGCAACTGATTGTCGATACGTCGGGACTCGTGGCGCTCGGTGCCAATAATGCGCAAACCGCCAGCCTGTTTAACCTGCTGGTTCAGCGGCTCCCATTCGGCACGGATAGCCTGAATGCGAGCCTCTTTCTGCTCGGCACTCAGCGACTGATCTTCACGCACGGCGGAAATGGCACGCTCGATGCTGCCACCCAGCACAATGTCGGTACCACGACCGGCCATATTGGTGGCGATCGTGACGTGACCCGGCTTGCCAGCCTCAGCCACGATATCGGCCTCGCGAGCATGTTGCTTGGCGTTCAGAACCTCGTGCTTGACGCCGGCAGCGTTCAGGCGCGTGGAAATCAGCTCGGAGTTCTCGATGCTGGTGGTTCCCACCAGTACAGGCTGACCGCGTTCGTGACAGTCCTGAATATCTTTCAGAATGGCATTGAACTTCTCGTCATCGGTTTTGAAAACCTGATCGTTCTGATCTTTACGCGCCAAAGGACGGTTAGGCGGGATGATGACGGTTTCAAGGCTGTAGATTTCCTGGAACTCGTAGGCTTCCGTATCGGCCGTACCGGTCATGCCGGCCAGCTTGTCGTACATGCGGAAGTAGTTCTGGAAAGTAATCGAGGCCAGCGTCTGATTCTCGTTCTGAATGCGTACGCCTTCTTTTGCTTCCACCGCCTGATGCAAGCCATCGGACCAGCGGCGACCCGCCATCAAACGACCGGTAAATTCATCCACAATCACCACTTCACCATCCTGAACCACGTATTGCTGATCGCGGAAGAACAGGTTGTGGGCGCGCAAGGCGACCATCAGGTGGTGCATCAGGGAAATATGGCGTGGCTCGTACAACGACTCGCCTTCGGGCAACAGACCGATTTCCGTCAGAATCTGCTCGGCACGTTCGTGACCGGCTTCGGAAATATGAACCTGCTGACCTTTCTCGTCGACCCAGAAGTCGCCTTCAGGCTCGGGCTCGTGTGGACGAGGCTCTTGCGTCATGCGGGTCAGCATGGGCGGAACCACGTTCATGCGCACGTACAGCTCGGTATTGTCTTCGGCCTGGCCGGAGATGATCAGCGGTGTACGGGCTTCATCGATCAGGATGGAGTCAACTTCGTCGACAATCGCGTAGGACAGGCCGCGCTGGCGGCGATCCTCGGCGCGGTATTCCATATTGTCGCGCAGGTAGTCAAAACCGAATTCGTTATTGGTACCGTAGGTGATGTCAGCCTGATAGGCGGCAATCTTCTCAGCGTTGTCTTGCTGAGGAACCACCACACCCACGCTCATACCCAGGAAGTTGTACAGACGGCCCATCCAGGCGGCATCCCGTCGAGCCAGGTAATCGTTCACCGTCACCACATGCACGCCCTTACCCGAGAGCGCATTCAAATACACGGCCAAGGTAGCGGTCAGCGTCTTGCCTTCGCCCGTACGCATTTCTGCAATCTTGCCATTGTGCAAGGCAATGGCGCCGAGCATCTGCACGTCAAAGTGACGCATGCCAAACACACGGACACCCGCTTCGCGCACCACGGCAAAGGCCTCGGGCAGGAGCGAGTTAAGCGAGGCGCCATCCTGAACACGCTGGCGCAGCTCCTGCGTCTTGGCTGCCAAGGCCTCGTCACTGAGTCCCTGCATGGCAGGCTCAAGAGCATTAATCTGGGCGACCTGCTTACGGTACTGTTTGAGCAGTCGGTCGTTACGACTGCCAATAAGCTTTTTCAGCAATGAAACCATTCTTGTGTCGTCAATGTAGGCGAGGCCGCAAGGGCTTGAATCTGTGCCTCGAGCCTATCTCTGGTTAAAAGGGATGCGCAAGCAAACGATCAGTTTAACGCACATGCTGCAAGACGGAACTACTTGTCCGAATCCAATTGCGCGATCTGCTGCTCTACGTACTCACGCGCCGGCAGAAAAAGCTTGGGGTCCAGGGCGTGTCCGGCCATGCGCACTTCAAAATGCAGGTGCGAACCTGTGGACTGCCCGGTGGAGCCGACTCGGGCAATCAACTGCCCTTTTTCCACTACGTCGCCTAATTTAACAACGATCGAGGAAGCATGGGCATATCGCGTGCTCATCCCATTGCCATGGTTGATTTCCACCAGCTTGCCATACCCTGTCATGTAACGCGCCTCGGACACCACGCCGCCGGAGGCGGCATAGATGGGCGTACCCTTGGGAGCAGGAAAATCCAGGCCTTCGTGCAAAGCATGGCGACCCGAAATCGGGTGACGCCGCCAGCCAAAGGAAGACGCGACCTCATCGTAATCCACCGGGCGATAATTGGGCAGGCGGGCCTCGTTGCCGGTGCGCTCGGTCAGCACGCTGTCTAGCATCTGAAACCAGTCTTGCTGCTCGGACATCTGTTTGGCCAGATTGTCCAGTTGCTCGCCCAGACGATCGGCGTTCCACACCAGGTCGGCGCCATCCATGCTGTCCATCACGGCCAGATCCTGAACCGGCATGGAACCGGCCAGCTCCGGATCGGTGTACTCGATGCCCGCCGCCTTGGCAACGCGCTTGCTGACACCGTCCATTTCGATCAGCTTGGCCTGCAAACCGCCCACTTTTTCAGCCAGGCGGGTGACGTTGTCCTGCATCGCGGCGGCCTGGCTCTGGGCCATCTCCGTATCCAGCGAAACGCCGTTGCGCTCACTCCAGTGCGACTGCACCAGAGCGCCCGCCGCAGCAGAAACGCCCAGCGATACCAAGGCCACCACGGCGATCACCGTGCGGCGCACCCCTTTGGCTTTAACATCTAAGGACGTATAGTCTTTATGTTGATCCACTCTTGTATAACCTCGAACATGACCTGGAAGCCCCCTTTTTCCTCATCCGCGCCAAAACGCAGTAGCGGGCAAAGCCACGCTTTGGGTTGGCTGGCCAAGGACCAGCAAGGTTCCCAGGTACTGGAAATGGCCCGGCAGCTGATGGCAGCCCAGACCCATGTAAGCAAAGCCCTGCCCCCTGCTTTGGGCAAGGCCTGTAAAGTTGCACGTATAGACAGACAGCAATTGACGCTGGCAGTTCCCAGCGCAGCGCATGCGGCCAAGCTGCGTCAGCTTTTGCCCACCGTCACCCGACAGATGAATGCCGCTGGCTGGAACATTAGCGAGACGCTGGTTCACGTGCAAGCCCATTTGTTTGCAGCTGTGACAGAAAAGCCCGCACGCCAGGTACAAGTCCTGGACGAGCGGGCCCTGGAATCATTTGAAAAGCTGCATGACTCATTACCGCAAGGTCCTCTGGCCCAAGCCATCGAACGCCTGTTGCGTCATCATCGCAGTTAAACCGGGCGCGCAGATAGCGCCCTTACACCCGTATCAAGCGAATTTCCACTCGCTGGAAAACGCATGAGGCGCGCTAGCCGCAGACTCGAACGTGACCAATTCCCAACTGTCCTGGGCGGCGAGCAGGGCACGCGCCAACTGGTTGTTCAGGCCGTGGCCGGATTTGCACGCTACATAACGGGCAATCAAGGGGTGGCCAATCAGGTACAAGTCGCCAATCGCATCCAGAATCTTGTGCTTGACGAACTCATCCTCGTAACGCAGCCCGTCGCTGTTCAGGACGCGGTATTCGTCCATGACGATGGCATTGTCCAGACTGCCACCACGGGCCAGACCGGCCGCACGCAACGCCTCGACCTCGCTGGCAAAGCCAAAGGTGCGCGCACGTGAGATCGTCTTCACATACGAGTCATGCGCAAAATCCACCTCGGCAAAATTGGCCGTTGCATCAATTGCCGGGTGATGAAAATCAATCGAAAACTGAAGGGCAAAGCCTTCATAGGGCTCCAGACGGGCCCATTTAATGTCCTTTCCCTCGCCTTCAGAGACTTCAACGGGCTTGAGGACACGCAAAAATTTCTTGGGCGCTTCCTGCTCTTGCAAGCCGGCCGAGCGCAACAAATACACGAACGTGCCTGCGCTGCCATCCATGATGGGCACTTCTTCAGCAGTCAGGTCCACATGCAGATTATCAATCCCCAAACCCGCAATGGCAGACATCAGGTGCTCAACCGTTGAGACACGAACATTGTCCTTGATGAGCACCGAGGCCATGCGCGTGCCACCGACCTTGTCGGCCTGTGCAGGCAGATCCACAATCTCCGGCAGATCAATACGGTGAAACACAATACCGGTGTCAGGCGCGGCGGGGCGTAATGTCAGCTCGACACGACGACCGGAGTGCAGGCCGACCCCTTTGGTACTGATGACATTTTTGATGGTGCGCTGACGGAGCATGGCTATTCTTGTATTTGTAAAGTGTTGTTCGCAAAGACTATTGTAACCGTAATACGGGTTATCCACTATACGCTTTCTAAAAACATACGCAATTGTCAAGCGTCAAACATAGCGACACTACGAAACACTTACGCCCCCTGAACGCGAACGCTCAGGGGGAGTCGTGGGAGAAATCAAATTGACGACTCGGGTAATCGCCGAACTTGATTTTTAATCAGCCTGCTTGCGCAAGAACGCCGGAATATCGAAATGATCCATACCGGCCGTCTCCAGAGCACGCACCTGAGCCGAGGCCTGGCTGCGTGGATTGCGGATAACCGCAGGCACATCCGCATTGGCGTAATCAGCACCAATCACGGGCATATTGTCCGTACCAGTACGTAACACTTCCTCGTTGTTTTGTACCAACTGTGGACGTGCTTGCTTGCGACCCAGACCCGTAGCCACGACCGTCACGCGCAGGCTGTCACCCATGGACTCATCGTAAGCCGTACCGAAGATGACGGTTGCATCTTCTGCGGCGTAACCACGGATGGTGTCCATGATTTCGCGGGTTTCGCGCATCTTCAGCGAGGACGAGGAAGTGATGTTCACCAGCATGCCGCGAGCACCGTGCAGGTCCACCCCTTCCAGCAATGGGCAGGCAATTGCACGTTCAGCCGCTTCGCGGGCACGGTTCGAGCCGGAGGCCACCGCCGTACCCATCATGGCTTGACCTTGCTCACCCATGATGGTTTTCACGTCTTCAAAGTCAACGTTCACATTCCCTTCAACATTGATGATCTCGGCAATACCGGCGCAGGCATTGTGCAGCACGTCGTCCGCCGCCTTGAAGCAATCGGCCTGAGTCGCATCCTCGTCCATCAAGTCGTACAGGTTTTCATTCAGTACCACGATCAGGGAATGAACGTGCTTGCTCAGCTCCTCGATTCCTTCTTCGGCCATGCGCAGACGGCGGTTGCCTTCAAAAGAGAAAGGCTTGGTGACCACGCCCACGGTCAAAATGCCCAGCTCCTTGGCCACTTCAGCCACAACGGGGCTGGCACCGGTACCGGTACCACCACCCATACCGGCCGTAATAAACACCATGTTGGCACCGTTCAGGGCGGCACGGATTTCTTCACGAGCGGTTTCAGCAGCCGCACGGCCCTGATCGGGCTTGGCGCCAGCACCCAGGCCACTGCGTCCCAGACGGATCTGGATAGGAGCATCGCTGCTGGCCAGCGCTTGCGAGTCGGTATTGGCGCAAATGAAATCCACGCCCTGCACGCCCGACTTGATCATATGCGTCACTGCGTTGCCGCCTGCGCCGCCCACGCCCACGACCTTGATGACCGTGCCGCTGCTGCTGGTATCTAACATTTCAAAGTTCATCATGATTGACTCCCACTCAAACACTAATTAGTCAAGTTTCTACGTACTTCCCCGATACAACCAAAATTTGGAATCAGCTCAAAACATCTGCCAACCAGGGGGTTCGCACCCGGTTTGAACTGCCTCCCGGACCGCCCTTTCAGGCGGCCCGACCTGAGCGTCTTGCAACGCCCTTAATTCATAAACCATTCTTTCATGCGGGCCACCAGACCTTTGACACTGCCTTTTTGCTGTGCCACCTTGCGACCACGCGCACTTTGCAGGCGGGCTTCCGTCAACAGGCCCATCACCGTCGAAAAGCGCGGGTTGCGCATCACATCCGCCAGGCTGCCTTCGTAGCTGGGCACCGCAATACGCACCGGTTTCAGGAATACGTCCTCGGCCAGTTCCACAATGCCCGGCAACATGGCCGTGCCACCAGTCAGCACCACGCCCGACGACAGCAGATCTTCGTAGCCCGACTCGCGCAGGCTTTGTTGCACAAACGTGAACAACTCCTCGACGCGTGGCTCAATCACGGCACCTAAAGCCTGGCGCTTGACCTGACGGTTGGGACGATCGCCCAAACCGGGCACTTCGATCATTTCCTCGGGATGAGCCAGCGATTGCTTGGCAACCCCAAAGCGCAACTTGATTTCTTCCGCATCTGGCGTCGGCGTGCGCAGCATGGCAGCGATATCGCTGGTGATCTGGTCGCCGGCAATCGGGATCACATCGGTGTGACGGATGGCACCGCCGGTGTAAATGGCAATATCGGTCGTACCGCCGCCAATATCCACCAGCACTACGCCCAGCTCTTTCTCATCGGCCGTCAGGCAGGACAGGCTGGAGGCCAAAGGCTGCAAGATCAGATCCTGCACTTCCAGGCCGCAACGGCGCACGCACTTGACAATGTTCTGGGCGGCACTGACGGCACCAGTCACAATGTGTACCCGCACTTCCAGACGCAGCCCGCTCATGCCGATAGGCTCGCGGATGTCCTCTTGCGAGTCCACGATGAATTCCTGCGTCAGCACATGCAGCACCTGCTGATCGGTAGGGATATTTACGGCCTTGGCCGTTTCGATCACACGCGCCACATCCGTGGCGGTCACTTCCTTATCCTTTACCGCCACCATGCCACTGGAGTTGAAGCTGGTGATGTGGCTGCCCGCAATTCCGGTATAGACTTCGCGGATCTTGCAGTCAGCCATCAGCTCGGCCTCTTCCAGCGCACGCTGAATGGAATTGACCGTCGTCTCGATATTGACGACTACCCCTTTGCGCATGCCCTGGGATTCATGCTGGCCCAGACCAAGCACTTCAAACCGGCCTTCCGGCAGCACTTCGGCTACCACCGCAACCACTTTGCTGGTGCCGATATCCAATGCAACGATCAGGTCTTTGATGTCACGAGTCATATGTTCTTTACTTCACAGGGGTAGATGAAACCGGAGCCAGCGTTATCGCAAAGCCATTCGGGTAACGTAAGTCGGCACTTTGCAAAGCACGGTCGCCAAGCCGCTGCATCAAGGCAGGCCATGCCTGCACAAATCGTTCAACACGAACCGCAAAGGGCAAAGCCCCTTTACGACCGTGGGGGTCTGCAATATCCGCTGCCGGGTCGCGGCCCAGGCTCAGCTGCATTCCGTTGGACAACACCACATCCCAGGCATAGCGCGGGCTCAGGGTCACTTCACTGACCTGCACGTCCAGAGGTCCGAACCAGCGAGCCAGCTCGGCATACCGTTGCACCACCAGACGCTCCGAGTTCGGAGGGCCGCTTAACTGGGGCAAATCCATTTCATCGGGCACCACCGCCTTGTTGGCAGAAAACGATTCACCCCAGGTGTTGATCATTTCGTCTTCGTTCCAATAGGCCAGCGGCTGCTGCTCTTCAATCCGTACTGATAGGCTGTTGGGCCAGACGCGCCGGATCTGCGCGCGTCGTACCCAGGGGGCCGTTTCAATCAAGGCGCGGGATTGGTCCAGATCGACGGTGAAGAAGTTGCCTTGCAGGCGACCGGCGATAGTGGCTTTCACCCCTTCTGCCGTGACGTAGGCCAGCGGCTCGCCTTGCGCGGACTCGATCTGAATGCGCTCGATATTGAAGTACGGACGACGCACAGCCCAAATCACAACACCGATCACCAATGCCGATACTGCTAGCAGAGCCAGCGTATTGGCGATCAGGTTGGTCAGACGTGCATCGGAAAACATGAATCAGGCTCCCCGTTCTATAGGCTGCGGGCAATAGCCTGCACTTTGCAGCGGGCTGTTGCCAAAATGTTCACGCACAACTGGGCATAGCTGATGCCCTCCGCTTTGGCTGCCATCGGCACCAGCGAGTGGCTGGTCATGCCAGGAGAGGTGTTCATCTCCAGCAACCAGGGACGATTTTGCTCGTCCAGCATAAAATCGGCACGGCCCCAGCCTTCACAGCCCAGCGCATTAAAGGCGCGGACCGACAAATCCTGGATGTGGGCCGTCAATTCAGGCGACAAATCCGCCGGGCAGAAGTATTGGGTTTCGTCCGAGTAGTACTTGTGCTCGAAGTCGTAGTTACCCTGGGGCGCCACAATATCGATGACGGGCAAGGCGCGTGCCTGCTCACCCTGGCCGATAATGGGCACCGTCAGCTCGCGACCACGAATGAATTGCTCAGCCAGCACAACCGTGTCGTAATGCATGGCGGTTTCAAAGGCGGCGACCGCCTGATCGGCACGGTCCACACGCACGACACCGACCGTAGAACCTTCGTGGGGCGGCTTCATGATCAGCGGTACGCCCAGACGCTCCACTGCCCCAGCAACCTGGCTGACATGATCCAGCTGCGCAAAGCCGGGGGTTGGCAGACCCAGGTGCTGCCACACATGCTTGGTCATGATCTTGTCCATGGCCAGGCTGGAGGCCATCACACCGCTGCCGGTGTAAGGGATGCCCAACCATTCCAAGGCTCCCTGCAACGTGCCATCTTCGCCGTAACGACCATGCAAAGCGATAAACACACGATCAAAGCCAGCCTGCGCCAGTTCGGTCAATCCTTTCTCGCCCATATCGAACAAATGCGCGTCCACACCCATGCTACGCAGGGCTTCATGCACACCTTGACCGGACATCAAGGACACTTCCCGTTCGGCGGACTTGCCGCCGTACAACACGCCGACCCGACCAAAATCCGCAGTCATGCCATTTCTCCCAGTTGAGCAGGAATCCGGCTGATGGACCCTGCACCCATTACCAACACCACATCGCCGTCACGGACAAAGTCCAGTACGGCTTGTGCCATATCGCTGATTTCGGCCACGAAAATGGGTTCGACCTTGCCGAGCACACGCACTGCGCGACTCAAGGCTCGGCCATCGGCGGCCACAAGGGGGGCCTCGCCAGCGGGATACACTTCTCCGAGAAGAACCGCATCGGCCTGGCTGAGCACCTGCACGAAATCTTCAAAGCAATCACGGGTACGCGTATAGCGGTGCGGCTGGAACGCCAACACGATCCGGCGATCTGGCCAAGCACCCCGTGCGGCCGCCAAGGTAGCAGCCATTTCGACAGGATGGTGACCATAATCGTCAACAACGGTAAACGTGCCGCCGCCTTGCGACTGGGGAACCGGGAAGTCGCCCACCAGGGAGAAACGACGGCCCACACCGGTAAACTCTTTCAGACCGCGGGCAATGACCTCGTCGCTCACGCCCAGTTCCGTGGCCACGGCGATAGCCGCCAAGGCATTGAGTACATTGTGTTTTCCGGGCAGGTTCAGGCACACGGACAACAAGGGAAGGTCGCCGCTCGCCCCCTTGCGCTGCACATCAAAACACATGGTGGTACCACGGCTTTCAATGTTGACTGCACGTACCTGAGCCTCCGTATCAATGCCATACGTGGTGACAGGGCGCGATACAAAAGGAATGATTTCGCGTACATTGGCATCGTCGTTACAGACGATGGCACTACCGTAGAACGGCAGACGGTGTGTGAAATCGATAAAGGCGCTTTTCAGTCGGGCCACATCATGACCATAGGTATCCATATGGTCCACGTCGATATTGGTGATGATGGCCATCACCGGCAACAGGTTCAGGAACGAAGCGTCGGATTCGTCGGCTTCCACCACGATGTAATCGCCCTGCCCGAGTCGGGCGTTGGCACCGGCTGAATTCAGGCGTCCGCCAATCACAAAAGTCGGGTCCAGATCGGCGGCCCCCAGCAAACTGGCCACCAGACTGGTGGTGGTGGTCTTGCCGTGAGTACCGGCCACCGCAATGCCGCGCTTCAGGCGCATCAGTTCAGCCAGCATCAGGGCGCGAGGCACGACAGGAATGCGCGCAGCACGAGCAGCCAGCACTTCGGGGTTATCGCCGGCAATCGCGGTCGATGTGACGATCGCGCCCATGCCGGCGACGTTTTCCGCCTTGTGGCCGATAACAATACGGGCGCCAAGCTGCTCCAGGCGACGAGTGACCGCCGTTTCCTGAATATCGGACCCACTGATGGCAAAGCCCAGGTTCAGCATGACCTCGGCAATGCCGCTCATGCCCGAACCGCCAATCCCTACAAAATGAATACGTTGAATGCGGTGTTTCATCTCACCCTCCTTGCCGCCTGCTGACATGCTTCGGCAATTTGCTGCGTGGCATTCAACTGTGCATGTTCTTGCGCGTGGCTGGCCACACGACTTAACTCTTCACGATCCAGCCCTTGCAACCACTGTGCAAGCCACTGGGCCGTCAACTCCGATTGTTTCTTGAGCCACGCGCCCGAACAGTCGCTCAGATAACGGGCGTTGGCTGTCTGGTGGTCGTCAATGGCATGAGGTAGCGGCACAAACAGGGCGGCCACCCCGATGGCGGCAACTTCGGCCACCGTCATGGCGCCAGCTCGGCAAATCAGCACATCAGCCTCTTTCATGGCCTGCGCCATGTCACCAATAAAGGCAGTGCACTCGGCCTGCACCTGATGCTGTGCATAGCGTTGTTGCAAGCTGTCCAGATGCTGCTGGCCGGACTGATGCGTGATCTGCGGACGCTGCTCGGGCGGGATCAAGGCCAAGGCCTCGGGTACCACCTGGTTCAGCGCGGCGGCCCCCAGGCTGCCACCCACCACCAACAGGCGCAAGGGACCGCTACGTTTGGCATAGCGTTCAGCGGCAGGGCCTTGACCCACGAAGGCGTCCCGCACCGGGTTGCCGACTGTCACCGCACCGGGCAAGGCGCCGGGAAAACCGGTCAGCACGCGGGTCGCCATTTTGGCCAGATAGCGGTTGGCCGTTCCCGCCACCGCATTTTGCTCATGCACCACCAGCGGGCGACGCGACACAAAGGACATCAGCCCCCCCGGAAAGGCGACATAGCCGCCCATGCCCAGCACGACATCCGGTTTGGCTTGCTGCAGACAGCGATGCGCCTGCCAGCAGGCACTGAGCAAGGTAAAGGGTAAGGAGAGCAACGCTTTCACGCCTTTGCCTCGTAATCCGGAAAATCGCAGAGGCAGCATTTTAATCCCATGCTGAGGAACCAGGCTACCTTCCATACGCTCTGGATGCCCCAGCCACAGCACGTTCCAGCCGCGCTGCTGCATGGCCTGTGCCACGGCCAGACCAGGCATGATATGCCCGCCCGTGCCGCCTGCCATGATCAGAATGGTTGGCGTGCTCATGTGCGCTTACCTCGCATCATTTGCCGGTTCTCAAAATCCACCCGCAGCAACAAGGCAAAGGCCATCAGATTCATCACAATCCCCGAGCCGCCATAACTGACCAAAGGCAAGGTCAGCCCTTTGGTCGGCAACAGACCCAGCACCACGCCAATGTTGATGAAAGCCTGCACGCCAAACCACAAAGCCACGCCTTGGGCAACGATGCCGCTAAAAAGACGATCCATTGCACTGGCCTGGCGGCCGATATTGAAGCTGCGCCAGACCAGAAAGCCAAAGGTCAGGATCAGGGCGGAAACACCCACAAAACCCAGTTCCTCGCCTATCACGGCAACGATAAAGTCGGTATGCGCTTCAGGCAGGTAATGCAGCTTTTCCACGCTGGAACCCAGGCCCACCCCAAACCATTCGCCACGACCCAGCGCAATGAGCGAATGCGACAGCTGATAAGCACTGCCATAGGCGTTATCAGGATTCCAGGGGTCCAGATAAACGAAAAGCCGCTCCCGACGCCAGGGAGAGAGCCAGATCAGCAAAAGAAAACTGCTGACCAGTATGCCCAGCAACGCCGAGAACAACTTGCCATTGATTCCGCCGATAAACAAAATGCCCACGGCAATGGCCACAATCACCATGAAGGCGCCCAGATCGGGCTCCATCAGCAACAGAACCCCCACCAGGCCCAAGGCCACAGCCATAGGCAAAAAGCCCCGCACAAAGGTTTGCAAATGCTGCTGCTTGCGCACCGTGTAATCGGCGGCGTACAGCACCATGGCTACCTTCATCAGTTCCGAGGGCTGGAAGTTGATGATGCCCAGGGGCAACCAACGGCGCGCCCCGTTCACCTCACGACCAATGCCGGGAATCAGAACCACCAGCAAAAGAAAAATGGAAAATGCAAACAGGGGGACGGCCAGCTTCTGCCAGACCCGCATGGGTACGGTGGCCGTGAACATGGCCAGCACCACCCCAACCACAATGAACAGAGCGTGGCGAATGACAAAATAGTAGCGGCCGTAGCTTTCATAGCGTGGTCCGTCTGCCAGAGCGATCGAGGCCGAGTACACCATCAGCAGCCCGAACAGGGTCAGCATCAGCGTGGCCGCCAACAAGGGGCGATCAAACACGGGTAATGCCGTACGTCCAGGGCGAACGGCATTGACACCCGAGGTCAGCTCAGCAAACAGACTCATGCCAGCTCTCCTCTATCCAGAGCCATTTCAGTGACTGCCGCCACAAAGCACAGACCACGATGGTGATAGCTCTTGAACATATCCATGCTGGCGCAGGCAGGCGACAGCAACACCACATCACCCGAACGCGCTTGCCCGGCGGCAGCCTGCACGGCCGCTTCCAAGCCCTCGCAAAAACGATGAGGAATATCGTGGGCCTGCAAAACAGCAGCGATCAATCTGGCATCCTGGCCGATCAAGAACACCTCTGCCACGCTATGCTTGGCGGCCATCGCCAAAGGTTCAAAGTCCTGCCCCTTGCCCAAACCTCCCGCAATCAGCCAGACACGCTGATCAAAGCCACGCAGGGCAGCAACAGTAGCGCCCACATTCGTGCCTTTGCTGTCGTCCAGATACTGAACGCCATCGAGCACACGTACCAGCTCCACGCGATGAGGTTCGCCTTGATAGGTGCGCAGGCCATTGAGCAGCTCGGCCCAACCCAGCCCCAGGCAGCGGGCCAGCAAAAGGGCGGCTTGTGCATTCAAGGCGTTATGACGACCCTTGATCTGCAAGGCCTCAACCGGCATCAGCCGCTTCAGGCCCCCTTTGCCACGAACAGTTCCTGCCGCGGCTGCGTGACGTTTTTTCAGGCCGGTGGCGGGCAGCTCAAAATCGGTAGGCTCGTTGGCCACCAGCCATTGCATGCCACCATCGGTCTGCAAGCCCAGATCACCCAGCAACACGGGCTTGTCCAGCCCAAAGCTGCGCACGGATTCTTGACTGGCATCGGAAATCATCGCCATGACGACAGGATCGTCACGGTTGACCAGAGCCACATCGCACATGCCATACAAACGCTGTTTGGACTGAACGTAGGCGTCCATGCCGCCATGCCAATCCAGGTGATCCTGGGAAATATTCAACACGACCGCCGCATCGGCCCGCAGACTGAACGTGCTATCGAGCTGGAAGCTGGACAACTCAAGCACCCACACTTGGGGCAAAGCCTGACTTTCCAGAGCATCGCACAAGGCAGTCAAGGCAGCAGGGCTGATATTGCCCACGGCCCGCGCAGAGATACCGGCTTGCTCCAGCAAGTGGCGTGTCATGGCTGTAACGGTGGTTTTACCGTTGGTGCCGGTCACGGCGAGCACGCGGCTTTCCTGCCCTTGATCGGCCAGGTCCTTCAAGGCCCGAGCAAACAGCTCGATCTCGCCGATGATCTCGATGCCACGCTCCCGAGCCTGAGCCAAAAAGGCGGCCAGGGTGGGCTCCAGCGGCGACAGACCGGGACTGAGCACCAGCGTGTGTACATCCTTCAGGCTTTCGGTTTGCAAGGCCTGCGTGCCCAGACGCACATCCAGCGGTTCGCGGCTCAGCGCCTGGAGCGTGTCCAGACCCTGCACCGTTTCACGCGTATCCGCCAAACGGATACCGGCTCCCTGGGCCAAGCACCAGCGAGCCGCAGCAAAGCCGGTCTCGCCTAACCCGAGGATAAGCATGAGACCGTCTTTGCGGATCGAAGGAAAACTCAGGGCATTCATCGCAATTTCAATGTAGACAGACCAATCATGACCAGCATCATGGTGATGATCCAGAAGCGGACCACCACCTGGGTTTCTTTCCAACCGCTGACTTCAAAGTGATGATGCAGCGGTGCCATCCGGAATATTCGCCTTCCCTGCCCGTAGCGCTTCTTGGTGTATTTGAACCAGGTCACCTGCAGCATGACCGACAAGGTTTCGACCACAAACACGCCACCCATAATGAACAGCACAATTTCCTGGCGTACGATCACGGCAATCGTGCCCAGCGCTCCGCCCAGGGCCAGTGCCCCTACGTCACCCATGAACACTTGCGCGGGATAGGCGTTGAACCACAGAAAAGCCAGACCTGCACCAGCGATGGCCGCGCAGATCACCAGCAGTTCGCCCGCGCCGGGTATATAGGGAAACAACAGATATTTGGAGTAGTCCACCCGACCGACAACGTAGGCAAAAATACCCAGGGCGGAACCCACCAGCACGGTGGGCATGATGGCCAGCCCATCCAGACCATCGGTCAGATTGACAGCGTTGCTCGAGCCCACAATCACCGCCCAGGTCAAGACCACAAAACCGAGCACACCCAGCGGGTAACTCACAGACTTGAAAAAGGGCACGATCAGGTCAGCCTGAGCTGGCAGGGACATGGTGAAACCGCTCAAGACCCATTCTTTGAACAAAGGCCACAATTCGGTATTGGCGGGCACGGACACGGCAAAGCTCAGGTACACAGCCGCGATCATGCCGATCAAGGCTTGCCAGAAAAACTTTTGCCGAGAGGACATGCCCTCGGGGTCACGGTTCACCACTTTCTTGTAGTCGTCTGCCCAGCCAATCCAGCCAAAACCAAAGGTCACCAGCAAAACGACCCATACAAAACGATTGGTCCAGTCTGCCCACAACAGGGTACTGATACCGATGGAAATGAGAATGAGCACACCGCCCATGGTGGGGGTGCCGTTCTTTTGCAAATGCGACTCGGGGCCATAGGCACGCACAGCCTGACCAATTTTCAGCTCAGTCAGCTTGCGAATAACCCAGGGACCCGCCAACAAGCCAATGGCCAGGGCGGTTGCGCTGGCCAAAATAGCACGCAGGGTGATGTACTCAAACACCGCGAAGGCGCGAATATGATCGTCCGAGAGCCAGCGTGCCAGTTCAAGAAGCATGGGTAGCCCCCTCGTTACGGGAGAAGTGGCTCTCCAGCGCAGCCACCACGCGCTCCATACGGGCGCTGCGCGACCCCTTGATCAGCACATGGGACGGCTCCAGGGCCAGCAGGTAAGACACCATGTCTTCCAGAGTTTCGAACTGATGCGCACGCGCGCCAAAGGCTTGGGCGGCATGACTCGCATCGCCTCCCAGGGTCAGCAACTCATCCATGCCCCGCTCTTTGGCATAGGCACCCACTTCGGCATGCAGTTCGGAGCTGTTGTCACCGATCTCGGCCATATTGCCCAGCACCAGCACCTTGCGTCCTTTCAGTTGGGCCAGCACATCAATCGCGGCACGTACCGAATCCGGGTTGGCGTTGTAGGTATCGTCAATCAGTTGATAACCGGAGGACAGTTGCTTGGGCTGCATGCGGCCCGTTACAGGACGGAAGCTCTCCAAGCCTTGCACAATCGCAGTCAAGGGAGCACCGGCGGCATGTGCACATGCCGCTGCGGCCAAGGCATTACGCAGATTATGAATACCAGGGCTGTGCAGGGTCAGGGCCGTAGACTGGCCGGCCACGTGCAGCACAAAGCGGGTTTGAGCAGGTTCGACGAACATGTCCGCCGCAAAAACGGTTTCCTGGCCGCTGAGACCAAAACGCAATACAGCGCGCGCCCCTGCCCGTTCAGCCCACATGGCGCTAAACGCATCGTCATCCGGAATGACCAAGGCACCATCCTGAGGCAGCGCATCAATGACAGCGCCATTTTCACGCGCCACCGCTTCCACGCTGTGCATGAACTCCTGGTGTTCGCGCTGGGCATTATTAATCAGAGCGATCGTGGGCCGTACCATCGCGGCCAGCACGGCGATCTCACCGGGGTGGTTCATGCCCATTTCAAGCACCGCGGCTTTATGCTCGGCACTCAGGCGCAGGATGGACAGGGGAACGCCCAGATCATTATTCAGGTTGCCGCGGGTGGCCAGGCTTTCCGACTCGCCCAGCCAGGCACGCAAAATCGCAGCAATCATTTCCTTGGTCGTTGTCTTGCCATTGCTGCCGGTCACGCCGATCATGGGAATGTCAAAACGCGAACGCCACTCGGTGGCCAGACTCATCAAGGCACGACGGGTATCGCCCAGCACAATTTGCGGCAGGTCCACACCAGGATCACGCTGCGCCACAATCGCCGCAACGGCACCCTGCTCCTTGGCTTTTTCCAGATAGCGGTGACCATCAAACTGCTCACCACTCAGGGCCAGAAACACCTCGCCTTTGCTCAGGCTGCGCGAATCCGTGCTCAAGCGTACGCCACGCAACCACAGCAAGGCGGCTTTCGCCCAGTCAGTGTCATCAAACACCGAGCGCTCGCCTTGTACTTCCTGATAGGTTTCATGGCCTTTGCCGGCCAGCAATACGATATCTTCCGGGCTGGCCGCCCAGATGGAGGACAGAATGGCACGGGCGCGATCCATTTGTACCGCTGGCGCCTCTGGCATGCCGGCCACAATCTGGCGAATGATCTCGGCGGGGTCTTCAAAACGGGGGTTGTCTGTGGTCACCAGCACGCTGTCGGCCAGACGGGCCGCCACCTCGCCCATGATGGGACGCTTAGTGGTGTCGCGATTACCGCCACAACCAAAGACACAAATCAGCTTGCCGCCGCGCACACGGGCGACGTCGCGCAGGGCTTGCAGGGCGCGCTCCAAGGCATCGGCCGTGTGGGCATAGTCCACCACAACCAGCGGCAAGGGCGAACGACCCGCCGTGCTCTTGGGTGTCACGATCTGCAAGCGGCCGGGAACCGACTCCAGCTTGTCCATGATGCGAGCGATCTTGGACACAGGCCAACCCACTTCCTGCAGCACACCGGCCACCAGCAAGAGGTTGGCCACGTTATGCTCACCGAGCAGATGGGTGAGAATCTGGGCGGTGCCATGAGCAGTGACCAGATTGAATACCTGGCCATCAGCACCGGTATGCACGTCCTGTGCCAGCAAATCCACATCGGGCTGGCTCATGGAGTAAGAAATCACACGCGCAGCCAGACCGGCCTGCATCAACTCACGGCCCATTGCATCATCAGCATTTACCACAGCGCTGCGCAAACCGGGCCAGCTGAACAGACGCAATTTGGCCTGCTTGTAGGCTTCCATGCTGTGGTGATAGTCCAGATGATCGTGGGTCAGGTTGGTAAACCCGGCAATATCAATACGGACACCATCCAGACGACCCTGCTCCAGACCGATGGACGAAGCTTCCAGCGCAACGGCATTGCCGCCTTGGGCACGAATAGCGGCCAGGCTACGGTGCACGGTCAATACATCCGGAGTAGTCAGGACACCCCCCAGATTGGAGCCATCGGGCAAGGTCACGCCCAACGTACCAATGGTGCCGCAAGGCACTTGAGAGTGATTCAGGGCGGAAGCCACCCACTGCACGGTCGATGTTTTGCCATTGGTGCCGGTCACAGCCACCACAGTCATGGCCTCGGAAGGACGTCCCCACCATTGGTGGGCCACTTCACCGAGCAAGGCGCTCAGGTTGGGGACCTGCAACACAGGCACGCCAGGATCGACAGTCTGATCGCCCTGCTCGCGCACAATGGCGACGGCCCCCTGCTGCACAGCCTGAACTTCATATTCACGACCATCCCCATGGTAGCCACGGCAGGCAAAAAACGCGTCACCCGCCTTGATCTGGCGGGAATCCAAACACAGATTGGCCGTGGGCGCGACATGCTGCGCCAGCCACTCCAATATTGCTGCGGCGTTCATCGTACATTCTCCGTACCGGGGCCAACAGCCACCAGCGAATCTATGGGCGCATCAGGCTGGACACCTAGGCGTCGCAAGCTCCGGGCCACAATTTCTGAAAAAACAGGCGCGGCAATACGCCCGCCGTAGTAGTTGGAACTATGGGGCTCGTCAATGGTGACGGCCACGACAATACGAGGATCGGAGACAGGCGCAAAACCGACAAAAGAGCCGCGATACAAGGACTTGCTGTAGCGTCCGTCCACAATCTTGCGCGCTGTACCGCTCTTGCCGGCTACGCGATACCCCTGAACCTGAGCCAGACGGGCGCCTGCCGGGCCGGCCGCGGCCTCCAGCATGGCACGCACTTCCGCAGCGACTTTGGGGGTGTAGACCTGAACACTGGCCGGTTTGCCTTCACGCTTGAGCAAAGTCATGGAGACCATGTCGCCATTACGCGCAAACGCCGTGTAGGCGTGGGCAATCTGCAGCAGGGAAACAGACAGGCCATAGCCATACGACATGGTGGCGCGTTCAATCGGACGCCAGCGCTCCCAGGGACGCAGCCGCCCACTGGCAATGCCCGGAAAATCGGCCTGAGGAGAACGGCCAAAGCCCAGCTCGGTAAACTTGTTCCACATTTCCTGCGAGGTAAGCCGCTCGGAAATCATGGTCATGCCAATATTGCTGGAACGACGCAAAATGCCGGCCGCATCCAGCATGCCGTTATTGCGGCTGACGTCGCTGATCACGCTGCCCTGATACCGATACTGGCCATTGCCTGTATTGAACTGGGTGGAGGTCGTGATGCGGTTGATGTCCAGCGCCAAGGCGACGGTGAACGGCTTCATGATCGAGCCGGGCTCAAAGGTGTCAGTCAGGGCACGGTTACGCAGGGCCGGACCCTTGCGGTCATCCCTGTCGTTGGGGTTGTAGGTAGGCAGATTCACCAGGGCCAGAATTTCCCCGGTTTTGACGTCCATGACCACGGCAGCCGCGGCATTGGCCTTGACGTCCTCCATCCCTTTTTTCAGTGCGGTGTAGGCATCAAACTGCAGGCCGGCATCAATCGACAAATGCAGGTCCTGGCCGTGAGTAGGCGGAATGATGGCGCGAACGTCTTCGACGACACGACCCAGACGATCCCGAATCACACGGCGCGAACCCGGTGTGCCCGACAAGGCGGAGTTGAAGGCCAGCTCAATACCTTCAATGCCTTGGTCCTCAATATTGGTAAAGCCCACAATGTGCGCCATCACATCCCCTTCGGGATAGAAGCGCCGCATTTCTTCCTGCTGGTGGATGCCCGGTATTTTCAGTTCCGCAATCTGGGCGGCAACGTCCACGTCCACTTGCCGCTTGATATAGACGAAATTGCGGTCCTCAACAGACAAACGGCGCTCGATATCGGACTGGCCCATACCCAACAGCTTGGCCAGTTGACCGATCTGCTCGGGCTTGGCATTGCGGGCATCATCGGGAATGGCCCAAATAGCCTTGACCGGCACACTGGAGGCCAGCACAACAGACCCGCTACGATCAAAAACCTTGCCACGCATGGGCGGCAGCACCTGGGTGCGCTCATAACGGCGCTCACCCTGCTGCTGCAAAAATTCGGTGGACAGGCCCTGTAAGTACAGGGCTTTGACGATCAATGCCCCAAAGCCCAGAAATAAAAGAACCAGCACCAAACGTGAGCGCCAGAACGGAATCTGCACGCTCAGGACGGGATTGTCGTGATAGCCGAATCGTCTCATGGGCGCCCCCCGGGCTGCGCCTGATTCGAACTCAACTCACCGCCTTGCAAGTAAAGCGTACGCTCCGGGGAGCTAAGCACCAGACCCAGCTCGTTGCGGCCGATGTCATCCACCCTGGCGTTACGCGCCAGTTCGGCACGCTCCAGTTGCAAGCGACGCCAATCCGTATCGAGCTCACGGGCCTTGGTGACCAAACGATCGGTTTGCACGAACAGCTCGCGCGCCTGATAGCGCGCCGTCACCAGGGAGATGGCCGACAGCATCAACACCAAAGAAAGGGTGATGACCAGGCGCATCATCGGCGGCCTCGCTTGCCAGCAGGCTGACGGCGGTAGGCGGCCTGTTGCAGCAGACGATCACTGGCGCTGCGCATCCAGTCCTGGGGAATGGGGGTAGCGGTGCGTTGCACCACGCGTAGTACCGCCGAGCGGGCTCGGGGATTGTCGCTGGACTCCTCATCCGTGGGCAGGATTCTGCCCAGCGACTGCACCAACGGTTGGGGCAAGTCTTTTTCAAGAATGGGTAGACGTGACTGTTCCTGCGCAGGGCGCGCAGCCGCGTTCATGAACTGTTTGACCATACGGTCCTCCAGCGAATGAAATGCAATCACCGCAAGCCTGCCACCCGTCGCCAATCGACTCAGAATTGACGGAAGCGCGTGCGCGAGCTCTTCGAGCTCACGATTGAGGTAAATCCGTATAGCCTGGAAGGTCCTGGTTGCCGGATGTTGACCCTTTTCGCGCGTGCGGACGACACCGGCGACGAGCTCGGCGAGATCACGCGTTGTATGTAGCGGGCGGGATTGGCGGCGATCAACAATCGCCTTTGCAATCTGGAAAGCAAACCGTTCTTCGCCATATTCTGCAATGACCTCCTTTAAATCTTCCACGCTGACGTCGGCCAGCCACTGTTCAGCGGTCAAACCGCCGCTGGTATCCATGCGCATGTCCAAAGGACCTTCACGCATGAAAGAAAAACCTCGTTGCGCGTCATCGATCTGAGGCGATGAAATGCCCAGATCCATCATGACGCCCTGCAATGGACCTGCATCCAGTTCATCCAGCGCTTGGGCCAGATCACCAAAACCACTATGCACCACCGTCACGCGGCTATCTTGTGCGGCCAGCTCCTGGGCCACGGCAATGGCCTGCGGGTCCTTGTCGATCACAATCAGGCGCCCCTGAGGACTTAGGTGCGACAGCAACAAGCGGCTGTGCCCACCCCGACCAAACGTGCAATCTACGTACACACCATCGACCTGCCCGTGCAGTGTGGGGTTCTGCGCCCAGCGCCGAGCCTCAAAGGACGGATCCACGAGGGCCGCCACCGTAGGCTCCAGCAGCACGGATCGATGTACCAGCGTCATGACTTACTCAGAAAGAAAAAGTGTCGAATACGTCTGTGGAGTTCTCTGCCAGATCCTGGGCCTGTCGGCGTTCCAGTTCCTGCGCATTCCACAACTCAAAATGGGTGGCCATACCCAGCAACATGGCGTCGCGCTCCAGACCAACTGCCGCGCGCAGTTCGGAAGCGATCAATATCCGACCAGCGGAGTCCAGATCAACGTCCTGAGCACTGCCCAGCAGCAGGCGTTGCAAGAAACGGGCACTCATGGGAAAGCGGGCAATCTGTTCGCGCTTTTCTTCCCACACACTGCGCGGATACACCAGCAAACAGCCGTCGGGATGGCGAGTGAGGGTCAAGCGGCCTTGTTCCTGCTGCAAAAGCGCGTCACGGTGCCGGGTCGGAATAGACATCCGCCCCTTTGCATCCAGTGTGAGTGCGCTGCTGCCTTGGAACACTTTTTCCCCCCACTTTTTTACACTATTTCCTACTTTTCCCCACTCTACGGGGGAAAGCCTTTGCGGTCAAGGCAGTGGTTGCAATTTTTTCAATCACAACAAGCACTTAGCGCACTATCCAAGAAGTGGCTAAAAAAAAATACTGAGTGAAATCAAGAAATTGCAGGGCGCATTAAAAGTGAATTGTTATAAAAACGCGCACGAGCGACTCTTGCCAAGGATTCATCGTCCTTAACAATTGCTTTCAAATGTGCGAAATCGGAGCAATTGGCAGCGCAGGCCGTAAGAAGTGTGAGACAGGCCTATAGGCCGGATTCTGTATGCCAGCGGGATTCCACTGGCCGGCAATCATTCCTCTGGACCGACCATTGCTGGCCGGTTCTAGCTACCTACCCGCATACTGAGACGAGCCGCCTCTCGGGCTAAAAGCCTGCGTATGCCTATTTGGTATTGCTCCGGGTAGAGGTTACCGCGTTTCACCCCACAGCACTTTGCACCGGAGTGCAAGAAAACACGGAAGTCGCCGTATCTGTGCCTGCTTGCGCAAGCCCTTGCTGTGGTCTCGTCTCTGTGGCCCTGTTCCTCGGCTCATCTGGCGTGGCGCCACACTTGCCGGACGGCTGTTAGCCGCTACCCTGCTCTATGGAGTCCGGACCTTCCTCGATGCTTGCGCACCGCGACTGCCCAGCCTGCCTCACAGATGCATTGTAACCTGCGACAATAGAGAAATTCGCAGGACGCGCTGTTTTATCTGGAGTCTTATGTCCACCAATCTGATTTCCCTGACCGATGCCCAGCTGGCATTCGGCCACCATGCTTTGCTGGACCACGCCGATCTGGTCATTCAAAGCAACGAACGTATCGGCCTGATCGGACGCAATGGTGCTGGCAAATCATCGCTGTTGAAAATTCTGGACCAACGTCAGGCTCCCGATGATGGGCAAGTCAAACGCCTGGGCGGTTTGATAGTGGCAACAGTCGAGCAAGAGCCCGAGCTGGACCCCACTCTCAGCATTTACGATTTACTGTGCGGCGATTTCACCGAAACCGAGGACTGGCAACGCCCGGCGCGTGTCAACGCCCTGATCGACAAGCTGGGCTTGAACCCGGATGCGCTCGCCGGCAGCCTGTCGGGCGGGCAGCGCAAACGCGTGGCCCTGGCCAATGCTTTGGTCAATGAACCCGATCTGCTCTTGCTGGACGAACCCACCAACCATCTGGACTTTGACGGCATTCTTTGGCTGGAACAACTGCTGCTGGACTTTCGCGGCAGCGCCGTCATCATTACCCACGATCGTCGTTTTCTGGACGTGGTGGCGACACGTATTGTCGAACTGGATCGTGGCAAGCTGTTTAGCTTTCCCGGTAACTTCAGCCAATGGCAGGAACGCAAGGGCGAGTACCTGGAAGCAGAAAAGCAACAAAATGCCAAGTTCGACAAATTTCTGGCTCAGGAAGAAGTCTGGATACGCAAAGGTGTGCAAGCACGCCGCACCCGCGACGAAGGCCGGGTACGACGCCTGGAACAACTGCGTCGCGACCGGGCCGAGCGACGTGAGCGCTCGGGAGACGTCAAGTTCGCCATATCTGAAGGCCAGCGCTCGGGCAAGCTGGTTGCCGAGTTGCAGGACGTCACACACGGCTACGATGACCGCATCCTGATCAAGAACTTCTCGACCGTACTGATGCGCGGTGACCGCATAGGCCTGATCGGCCACAATGGCGCGGGAAAAACCACCTTGCTACGCATCATGCTGGGGCTGCAAGAGCCCAATTCGGGCACCGTGCGCCACGGCACCAAGCTCAATATCGGCTATTTCGATCAGATGCGCAGCAACCTGGACGAAAATGCCACGCTGGCCGATACCATCAGCCCAGGCAGTGAATGGGTGGAAATCGGCAATCAGCGCAAGCACATCATGAGCTATCTGGAAGATTTCCTGTTCCCGGCTGCCCGCGCGCACTCCCCCGTGCGCAGCCTGTCCGGTGGCGAGCGCGCCCGCCTGGCTTTGGCCCGCATGTTTGCCCAGCCTACTAATGTATTAGTACTGGACGAACCGACCAACGATCTGGATATCGAAACCCTGGAGCTGCTGGAAGACCTGATTCAGGATTACACGGGCACCGTGCTGCTGGTCAGCCACGACCGTACCTTTCTGGACAACGTGGTCACCCAGGTGATTGCGGCCGAAGGCGACGGCCATTGGGGCGAGTATGTGGGTGGTTACGATGAGTGGCTGGCACAACGTCCGCAAGCCAAAGCCGAAACACCGGCAGCCAGCACGTCAACTCCCGTCGCTGCAGAAAAGCCTGCTGCTGAGCGCAACAACAAGGCTAACAAGCCTGGCCGTCTGGCTCCATGGGAAGAAAAGGAACTGGAAGCTTTGCCCGAGAAGATTGCGGCTATAGAAAGCCAGCAAGCCGAACTAGCGGAGCAACTGAGCGCACCGGATCTGTATAAAGATGGCTCTGCCCGAGCCGACGAGATCAACCAGCAACTGGATCAGCTCAACACTGACCTGGAGCAGTTATTTGAGCGTTGGGAAAAGCTGGAAGAAAAGCGCTTGGCCAGCTAAAGGGAGACAGTGGAATCAGGGATTCAGCCCGGTAAAACCGAACTGATCTTCTGGTTCCTCCTCAACCCGGGCAATGCGCTGACAGTCGACCATGATCGGTTCAAGTACCGTGCAACAACACGGCAGAACCTCGCCTGGGCCGACATACGCCAAGGGCTGCTCTTTATAAGCAACCTTTCCATACACAAGAGGAATACGGCAGGAGCCGCAATAGCCGCTCCTGCATTGGTACTCAACCTGATGGCCGGTTCGTTCCAAACCTTCCAACAAAGTTTCGCCGTCCCGCAACTGAAAGTCATGATCAGTTGTCCGGACTTGACTCATAACTCGATACCGTCGAAATCGCCAGCCGACACGGCCGAATCGATCTGGCCGACCAGGTACGAGCTCAATTCCACCTCTTGAGGTGCCACCTGCACGGTGTCCGAGGACAGCCAGGTGTTGATCCATGGAATGGGGTTGTGCTTGACGGACTCAAACGCAGGCTTCAGGCCCACTGCACCCATGCGGATATTGGTGATGTACTCCACGTACTGCCCCAAAATATCCTTGTTCAGGCCAATCATGGAGCCGTCGCGAAACAGATAGTCCGCCCACTGCTTCTCTTGCTCGGCCGCATCCTTGAACATGGCAAAGCAAACTGGCTCCAGCTCACGGGCGATCTGCGCAAACTCAGGATCATCACTGCCCGAACGCATGATATTGATGATGTGCTGTGTACCTGTCAGGTGCAGCGCTTCATCACGCGCAATCAGACGAATGATCTTGGCATTGCCTTCCATCAGCTTGCGCTCGGCAAAAGCAAATGAGCAGGCAAAGCTGACGTAAAAACGGATGGCCTCAAGAATATTGACGCTCATCATGCACAGATACAGCTTCTTCTTCAGCTCGTAAACGCTCAGCTTGCGGGTTTGACCGTTGATCTGGTGTTCACCCTCACCCAACTGGGCATACAGCATGGTGTCGCTGATCAAATCGTCGTAATACGAGGAAATATCGGCGGCACGCAGCTGAATGTTCTCGTTGCGCACGATGTCATCAAAAATAACAGACGGGTCATTGGCAATATTGCGAATGATGTGCGTGTACGAGCGCGAGTGGATGGTCTCGGAAAAAGCCCAGGTTTCAATCCAGGTTTCCAGTTCAGGAATCGAGACCAGCGGCAGAAACGCCACGTTGGGGCTGCGGCCCTGGATGGAGTCCAGCAAGGTCTGGTACTTCAGATTGCTGATGAAAATGTGCTTTTCGTGGTCGGGCAGGTTCTGGTAGTCGATCCGGTCCTGAGTGATGTCCACTTCCTCTGGACGCCAGAAGAAGGACAGCTGTTTCTCAATCAGCTTTTCAAAAATCGGATACTTTTGCTGGTCGTAGCGAGCCACGTTCACCGGCTGCCCAAAGAACATGGGTTCCTTGAGCTGATCGTTATCCGTTTTAGAAAAAGTACTATAGGTAGTCATGATGCTCTTTACCCTTGCTTAGATCTTGCACGCACCACCTGCGCAACCGTCGTCCTCGACTTCGCCATGCGAATCATCGGCACCGTCGCGCGTGTTGTGGTAGTACAAGGTCTTCACACCATATTTGTAGGCCAGCAGCAAGTCCTTGAGCAGTTGCTTCATCGGCACACGGCCACCCTCGAACCGCTGTGGGTCATAGTTGGTGTTCGCAGAGATCGACTGGTCGACAAACTTCTGCATCACGCCAACCAACTTCAGATAGTCCTCGTTACCGGGCATTTGCCACAGCAACTCATACTGATCCTTATATTTTTCAAACTCGGGCACGACCTGGCGCAAGATCCCGTCCTTGGACTGCTTGACCGAGACCAGACCACGTGGAGGCTCAATACCGTTGGTGGCATTGGCAATCTGGCTGGAAGTTTCCGACGGCATCAAGGCGGTCAGGGTCGAGTTGCGCAGGCCATGCTTGACGATGTCCGCACGCAAGGCTTCCCAATCCAAGTGCAGCGGCTCGTTGCAGATACCATCCACATCTTTCTTGTAGGTATCGGTTGGCAGCAAACCGGCGGCGTACGTCGTTTCATCAAAGGCCGCGCAAGGACCATACTCACGCGACAACTGTACCGAAGCCTTCAACAGGTAGTACTGGATGGCTTCGAAAGTGCGATGGGTCAGACCCAGCGCGGCGGGATCAGAATAGCGGGTCCCGTTCTTGGCCAGGTAGTAAGCGTAGTTGATCACGCCAACTCCCAGGGAGCGGCGCTTGTTGGTCGCATTGAGGGCTGCCTTGACCGGGTAATCCTGGTAGTCCAGCAGCGCATCGAGCGCGCGCACGATCAGCTCGGACAGACCATCGAGCTCGTCCAGCGACTCCAGGGCGCCCAGGTTAAACGCAGACAGGGTACACAGCGCGATCTCACCCTCGGGATCGTTCAGATCGTTCAAGGGCTTGGTCGGCAGCGCGATTTCCATGCACAGGTTGGACTGGCGCACCGGTGCGCGATCTGCCTGGAACGGGCTGTGGGTATTGCAGTGGTCTACGTTCTGAATGTAGATGCGGCCGGTGCTGGCCCGCTCTTGCATCAGCAGGGAGAACAACTCGATGGCCGGTAAACTGCGCTTACGGATGGCGGGGTCCTGCTCGTACTTTTCGTACAGACGCTCGAACTCGTCCTGATCGGCAAAAAAGGCGTCATACAGCCCGGGAACATCATGAGGCGAGAACAGCGTAATGTGGCTGCCCTTGATCAGGCGCTGATACAGCAGACGGTTGATCTGCACGCCGTAATCCAGATGGCGGATGCGATTTTCTTCCACACCCCGGTTGTTCTTCAGGACCAGCAGGGTTTCCACTTCCAGGTGCCACATGGGGTAGAACAAGGTTGCCGCGCCACCACGCACGCCGCCCTGCGAGCAGGACTTCACGGCAGCCTGGAACATTTTGAAGAAAGGCAGGCAGCCCGTGTGCTGGGCTTCGCCCCCCCGAATCTCACTGCCTACGGCACGAATGCGGCCGCCGTTGATACCAATGCCGGCACGCTGGGAAACGTAGCGCACAATGGCGCTGGTCGTGGCATTGATGCTGTCCAGACTGTCATCACACTCGATCAGCACGCAGGAGCTGAACTGACGGGTGGGGGTGCGCACCCCCGCCATAATGGGCGTGGGCAGGGAAATTTTGAACTGCGATACCGCATCGTAAAAACGCTTGATATAGCTCAGGCGGGTTTCAGCGGGATAGCGGGCAAACAGGCACATGGCCACCAGCATGTAAAGAAACTGGGGGCTTTCGTAGATGCGCTTGGTCACGCGGTTCTGGATCAGGTACTTGCCTTCCAGTTGCTTGACGGCACCGTACGAGAAATTCATGTCACGCCAGTGATCCAGATGAGCGTCCAGCTCGTCGAATTCGGCACGCGTGTAATCTTGCAGCAGATGCGGATCGTAGCGACCTTCCTTGGTTTGAAGGGTGACGTGATCAAACAGGCTTGGTGGCTCGAACTGGCCAAAAGCGATCTTGCGCAGGTGAAAGATCGCCAGGCGCGCAGCCAGGTACTGATAGTCGGGCGTTTCTTCAGAAATCAGATCCGCAGCCGACTTGATGATGGTTTCGTGGATATCGCTGGTGCGAATACCATTGTAGAACTGGATATGGGAACGTAGTTCCACTTGAGAGACTGACACATTGTTCAAACCTTCAGCGGCCCAATCAACCACCCGGTGAATCTTGTCGAGGTTAATAGGTTCGGTACGGCCATCTCGCTTGGTGACCATTAACTGTTCGGTTGATTGCATTTCAGTCTCGGAAATCGATGGTGAGTGACGCAAGACGCGGCTTTTGCAGCCGCCAGCGTCATGTGATGCACACCATATATAGTGTGATATTGCCGCCATTCTACTACATATAGCGGATTGAGCGAATAGTGGTTTTATCATCGCACGGCAGATTTTGGGGCAGGAACATGCAACCAAACTTTGCGCGATTAACAAATTTTACTGCGTTTGGAACTCTTGGACGCAGCGCAGCAAGGCCTCGCCATAGGCCTCTCTTTTGCGCACCCCGATGCCTGTAATCGGCTCCAGATCAGCTTCTGAGCCTGGGCAGCGGATCGCCACCTCTCGCAAGGTCGCATCGTGGAAAATAACGTAAGCCGGCACCCCATGCTCGCGCGCGATGGCAGCCCGCCAGGTACGCAAAGCCTCGAAACGCCTTTGTTGATCCGGGTCCAGCGCCGGACCGGCAGGTGCCTGGCCCTTGACTCGATGCGCCGCCGGTCCCCGTGTTACGGTTTCGCGCCGCAGCATCAGGGTGCGTTCCCCCTTGAGCACCTCGCGGCTGGCTTCGGTCAGCAGCAAAGTGCCATAACCTTCCGGATCAACCGTGACCAGACTGTGGGCCAGCAGCTGACGCAACACGCCTCGCCAGGCCTGATCGGTCAGGTCTTTGCCCACCCCGAAGACCGTCAGCTTGTCATGCTCGTGCTCCTTGACCCGATCGGTCAGCTTGCCCAGCAAAATATCGATCAAATGCCCTGCGCCGAAACGCTGACCTCGCTCGCGCCACAGCCTGTAGATCGTGGACAACATTTTCTGAGCCGCCACGGTGCCGTCCCAGGCCTGCGGCGCTTCCAGGCATGTGTCGCAATTGCCGCAAGGCTCGATGTGCTGATCAAAATAAGCCAGTAAGCGCTGGCGGCGGCAGGAAATGGTTTCGCACAGACCGAGCATGGCATCGAGCGCCTGCCCTTGCTGGCGGCGGTGGGCTGCATCGCCCTGTGACTGGTTGATCATGCGATGCAGTTGCACCACGTCTTGCAGGCCATACGCCAGCCAGGCGGTTGCCGCTTCCCCATCGCGCCCTGCCCGCCCGGTTTCCTGGTAATACCCTTCCACCGATTTGGGCAGATCAATATGGGCCACGAAGCGCACATCGGGTTTATTGACACCCATCCCGAATGCAATGGTCGCCACCATGACGACCCCTTCCTCACGCAGAAAGCGAGCCTGGTTGATAGCCCGTTGCTGCGCATCCAGCCCGGCATGATAGGGCAAGGCATGGATACCGTTTTTACACAGAAATTCCGCCGTATCTTCCACCCGTGAGCGCGACAGACAGTACACAATGCCTGCGTCTCCTGCGTGCTCTTCCTGGATAAAGCTTAAAAGCTGTTTGCGCACCTCGTTTTTTTCAATGATGCGATAACAGATATTGGGGCGATCAAAACTGGCGACAAAATGCCGTGCCTGTTCCAGCTTCAGGCGCTGGGCAATCTCCACCCGTGTCAACTGGGTAGCCGTCGCGGTCAAGGCAACGCGCGGCACGCCAGGCCAACGCTGGGCCAGCAAATCCAGTCCCAGGTACTCGGGGCGAAAGTCGTGCCCCCACTGGGACACGCAGTGGGCCTCATCAATGGCAAACAGGGAAACCTGGCCCCGAGCCAGCAAGTCCAAACAACGATCGGTGAGCAGGCGCTCTGGCGCCACATACAATAGATCCAGCTGCCCGGTCAGGAACTCGCGCTCGACCTCACGGGCAGTCTGCCAATCCTGGGTGGAATTCAGATAGGCGGCATTCACACCGAGTTCAGTGAGCGCATCCACCTGATCCTGCATCAGCGCAATCAGTGGAGAGACAACCACGCCAGTGCCGGGGCGCACCAAGGCGGGGATCTGATAGCACAAGGACTTGCCGCCACCGGTAGGCATCAGGACCAGGGCATCACCGCCCTGGATCAGGGTCTCGATAATCTCGTGCTGAGAACCACGAAAACTGTCATAACCAAAAACTTCCTGAAGAACCTCAAGTGCTGACTGGGCCATGCCGCCTGCTTAAAAAATCGGAATAGAAAAACGCAGCGCGATGTTCGACTGACGACTTTCCAGATGACGGCGGGCCTGCAAACCCACCCTAAGGTGGGGACTGTACCAGAACTGCTGCGTGACCCCAAGGTAGCGATTCTCCCCACCGGCTACGACCTGCTGTACCTCGTACTGGGTCTTGACCTCGCCCCAGCCGCGCAAGGGCACGGACAGGCCCAGCATTTGCCGACTACTGGCCGCCGCCACCTTCATGCCTTGATAACGACTCAAATCCAGAAAGTTATCCTGGTAGCGCTCACCCTGCCATTGCAGGTGCAAATCGCCCAGCACGTCCAAACCATAGGCCGCTTGATAGCGCCAGCCCTGCCCTACCGAATGGAAGGCCTTGGCGACACTGGCCTGCCACACCCCAAAATCCGGCGAGCGATAGGTCGCCCCCAAACCTGTCAGGCCGAAATCTCGCGCGCTTTCCATTTGGGTGTCAAGACTGGTTCGGCTGGTCAGATCAGTACTGACCATGAGACTGCTGGCCGAAGACCCATACACAAGATCGCCATTATCCTGCTTGCCGCTCATATCCAGCGCACCGATCGCCAGCGCGTAGCGCCAGGGCCCCGCGGGGCCCTGCTCGAACTGCTGGCTGATATTGACACCACCCAGCTCCACGGGTCGCGCCCAGTCCGGAGCCGTCACCGTATCATTGCCCAGCGTCAGCTGCAGGCCCTCTCCATTCACATAACGCCAATTGCGCTCGCCAAACTGCCAGACCTGATCCGGCGCACTGCTTAGCCAGCGTGCGCTCCAGATGGGCGAGGACTGCTGGCTATATTGAATGGACCGGGCCAGACTGGCGGTCTGGGAGCCGCTCAGGCTGAAGTCGGCAAAAGAAAAATCCATGGACGAGGCAGGACTGAGCAGATCCTGGTCGCCCTGACGATGCCATAGGGAGGCATCAAAAAACGGCTCCACGGGCGGAAGCTCCTGAGCCTGAATCGCCGGCGCATCGTCCACCCCGTACACACGGGTTGCGGACAGATTTTCCAGCCCGACACGAGCTTGCGCCGTGGCCAATGGAACAGCGAACAGCATGGCAAGACCAACAACCAGCCCGCCTGCCAAACCTCGCTGGCAAGCTTTTATACGCATGATGAATGTCACAAAAAGAGTTTAGCGCCGGGCATCCAACATCACTTCGCCGCTCGCATCCAGCGAGCGTTTGATGGCAGAGTACTTTTCCAGCACAGCAGATTTATAGACTACACCAATCAGCCGTCCCGAGCCGTCACCATTCAATACAGGCAAGCGCTCTCCGGCAAAGTTCACAAAGTGCTCCTGAGCCTCGTCCAGACTCATATTCGGGTACAGCGTCTTGACGAAATCCATACGCAAAATATCACCGACCACGCGATCCTGCGCAGCGTTGTCGTCCAGCAACATCCGGGTCAGGTCAGGCTGTGCAATCACCCCTTGATAAACCTGCTCCTCGTTGACCACGTACAAATAACGCACCGGGTAATCGAGAAACATCTGCAAGGCATCACGCATCTGGGTCGTGGTGCTGACCACGGTATCGGCCGGACGCACCAGCTCAGCCAGGGTCGTATGACGCAGTTTGTGCCGCAGCAGGGCATCTCGTTCGCGCACCAGCGTCACTTCATACATGGCCACCTCAGCCACGCCGCGCGACACAAAATAGGCCATGACACAAGCCACAATCAAGGGCAGCACCAACTGATAGCTCAGCGTCATTTCAAACAGCATCAGAATGGCCATGAACGGGGCACTGGTTGCTGCGCCCAGAAATGCACCCATTCCCACCAGGGTGAAGAGGTACAAAGGCAAGTCCAGACCGGGCAATACCAGCAAGATCACCTGCCCGAACAAAGTGCCAAAGGCGGCCCCTACAAAGATGGCGGGTGTAAAGACCCCGCCCACCGCCCCCGAGCCGACGGTCAGCCCCGTCGCCAGCACCTTGAACACCAGGATAAGCAAAACGCTATACCAGGCCCAGTCGGTGTGCAGCATGGAGGACACGACGCTGAAACCGTTGCCAGCCACGCGCGGTATGGCTATTAGCAAGAACCCCAGCAACAGACCGCCCAGGGCCAGGCGTAGCGGCAAGCCCAGCCCAGTACGTTTGAAGAGCGTGCGAAACAGATTCAGCAGCTTCAGGAAGGCCGGGGCTGCCAGACCGATCAATACGCCCAGCAGCAGAAACGGCAGGATGTCCCAGCCTGCCACTGCCTGCACATTCACCATTTCATACGGAGCATGGTAACCACCGAGCATGCGCATGGTCAGGTGGGCACTGACGGCTGCCATCAGCAACGGACCAAAACTGCTCATGGTCATGGTACCCAGCACAATCTCGGCCACAAATACCGCCCCGGCAATCGGCGCACCATACGCAGCGGCCACACCGGCCGCCGCGCCACAGGCCACCAGCAAGCGCAGGCGAGCCTCGCTGAACAGGGTGAAACGACCAATGGCTGACGCGGACAAGGACGCCAAATGCACCATGGCCCCTTCCCGACCAATCGAGCCGCCCGACGCGACCGTCATCAGGGAGGACAGGGAGCGCAGCAAACCCTGCCGGATCGACAAGCGACCATCGCCAATGGCTACCGCTTCCATATAGTCCGAATTACTGCCCGAGGGCAGCCGTCCGGCCAGCCACAGCAACACGCCTGCACAAAGGCCACCCACCGTGGGAAAGAGCAGGCGCATGTACCAGCTCAAACTTTCGGTCACGGCCACGATGCCGCCATGCTGTCCGGCAACCACTTGCTGAACGAAGCGCATACCCTGATGGAAGGCCAAAGTGGCCAAGGCTCCCAGAATACCGGCCAGAACCGCCCAGGCCAGCATGGCAGGCATGTCGGACAACCACTTGAATCCCTGCAAACGCTTGCGCATCGACAGTACAGAATGGGCAATCATAAAAAAGATCAGCCTTTAAAGCTGGGCGGCAAAGGCGGGCGGGACAAACCAAACATGCGCCAGTACACCCACACGTTGAATATCAACACAATGGGCAGGGCAATCACAATGGCCGACAGGATCAGACCCAGTGCCGGAACTCCAGCAGCAGCATCCCAAATGGTCATCTCGTCCAGGATCAGATAAGGAAAAAAGCTGAACGCCAGGCCCGCCATGACGCAGACCATCACGAACAAGGTCAGCAAGAAAGGCAAGGCGGTGGTGCGATAGCTGCTGTTAATCATGCGCTGCAAGCTCATTTCAATCGACACAAAGCAGCTCAGAATCAGCGCCCACAAGAACAGCACCAGGCCCCAGTATGGGCCATCGCTCCATTTGAGCAGCACGCCGGCATTCACAAAGGCCAGCACCACGGACACTCCGACGGCGCCCGCGGCGAACCAGCGCACGGAACGGCGCCCCCAGTTCACGGCACGCGCGCGTAGCTCACCGGCCTCGCGCATGATCAGCCAGCTCGCCCCCAACAGGCAGTAGGCGGCAATGGCGCAAAACCCCATAAAGACGGAGAACCAGATGTAGCCCGCATCGCTTTGAAAGCCCACTACAACCTGGGCCAGCAGGACGCCATGGGAAAAAGCTGTCAGCCAAGAGCCCAGCGCAAACCCCATTTGCCAACGAGACTGGCGCTCTACCGGGGCGCGCAGCCGGAACTCGAAAGACACGGAGCGGGCAAATACGCCCACGCCCAGAGCACACAGCGGTCCATACAATCCACCCATTACCGCTCCCCAGGCTTTGGGGAAGGCACAGACAAACAGGCCCAGACCCAGAAACAACCAAAACTCGTTCGCATCGCGCCAAGGGCTGAGCAAAGACAGCATGCGGGGACGCAAGGAGTCCGGTGCCAGCAAGGACAGGCACCCCACCCCGATATCGAACCCATCCAGAACCGTACCGGCTACGATGATCAAAAAGAACAGGGCTAAAAACGCCAGCGGCATCCAGAACGCAGGGTCATGCGCCCCTAGCCCCAGCGCATTTGCAAAGGAATCAATCATGCCCGCCCCCGATGACGTGCAATCGGCACCACGCCAAACCGAACGGCATGTCGCAACTTCTGGAAAAATCCAATCATGCACAGGATGTAGACCGCGCCATACGCCAGTAAGCCCAGGGCTACCGTCAGAACATTTTCACTGCTCTGCACCTGCACCGCCTGAATATCCGTGCCCACCAGATAGGGAAGGAAACCGAGCAAAAGGTAAGCAGCGCCGGCGAGCAACATGACCCAGCCCAGTACCGACGAGACCACCATCACCTGACGCTCTCGATAAGACAGCGAGTGCGGGTCCAGCCCATAGCGCCGAGTACGCAGCAAGACCCACAGCAATACCCCCAGCATCAGGGCTCCTGCCAGCACAGCCAAACGAAAGGACCAGAATGTCAAGGTGACCGGCGGCATGGCCTCGGAAAACTGATCCAGCCCCATCAAAATACCGCTGTCATTGCGTCCCAGCCAGCGCCCGCCGGCATGAGTCCAGCGCAGTACGCCCAGTACGCTGTCCTGCATGGCTGAAGGCGCCGCGATCAAAATCAGGTCCGGCTGCGAACCACTTTCCCAATATGCGGCCGCCGCCGCCGCTTTGGCAGGCTGATACTGAGCCGTCATGAATCCATTGCCCACCACAGAACACAACAGCCCAAGCCAGGCCGCCACGCCTAAAAACAGGGCGCTGCGAAATGCCAGACGTTCCTGGTCAGTGACCGGCTTTTGCATGGTCTGGGCACAAGTCACACCCAGCATGAAAAAGGCAACCGTCAGCAAGCTGCCTGCCAGCAAGAGACCGGCGTACCAGGGCAAGGCAGGCGTGCTGAGCACATCAAGCCAATCCATCACCACGTAATGACCGTCGATCACGTCCACCCCCGTGGGCACCTGCATCCACGCCACGATCGCCAGCAGCCAGAACGCCGTCACCGTGACGCCCAACGCCACCATCAGCACAACCAGCGTGTGAACCAGATTGGAGAGCATGCGCTGCGCAAACAGCATCACGCCCAGAAAGCAGGATTTGAAGATAAACAGGGACAGCATGGAAGCGGCCAGCATCGGGCCAATCACATCGCCTACCTGTTCCATCAGCCCCGGCCAGACACTGCCGAACTGAATCAGCACGGGCATGGAGGCGGCAAAGCTTAAAATAAACGCCAGTGCAAACAGACGCACCCAGAACCGGTAGGCTCCCATCCAGGCGCTTGCCTTACTGCCAAAGGTTCTAAGCTTGAAATACAGCAGCACCCAGGCCAATCCCAGCTCCAGGGCCAGAAACAGCAGCATGAATCCCAGGCTGAGGAAGAACTGGGCGTGGGACAAGGAAAGGGCGGAGTGCGTCATAATGAGCGCTAGTGTAGGGTGAATTGGCCTGCAAACGCCACCATACTACCCTAAGTTATTGCCGCAATTCTCAGGGCAAATACCCCTCTAAAACAAGAACGTGGCAAAATGGCCGATTAGTCCGTCGGCTTCTTTATTTCAAACGTGTATGACCTCTGACACCACTCCCGCTCCCGTCTCCAATTTTCTGCGCACGATCATCGACCAGGATCTGAGCGCTGGCCGTTACGCACAAAAATCCTGGGCCGGCCAGCCGGGCCCGGCCAGCACCCAGGAAGGGGCCGCTGTCGATGCCGCGCGCATTCGTACGCGCTTCCCCCCCGAGCCCAACGGCTATTTGCACATTGGGCATGCCAAAAGCATCTGTTTGAACTTCGGACTGGCCAGCGACTACCAGGGGGCCTGCCACCTGCGTTTTGACGACACCAACCCCGAAAAAGAAGAACAGGAGTACGTGGACGCCATTATCGACATGGTCAAATGGCTGGGCTTTGACTGGACCTTCAAAAACGAAGAGAACCTGTACTTTGCCAGCGACTACTTTGATTACATGTACCAATTCGCCGAGGCACTGGTCAACGCCGGCTATGCCTACGTGGACGAGCAAAGCGCCGAGGAAATGCGTGCCAACCGGGGCACCTTGACCGAAAAGGGAGTGAACTCGCGCTGGCGCGACCGCCCCGCCGAGGAATCCATCCGGCTCTTGCGCGAGATGCGCGAGGGCAAGCATCCCGATGGCAGCATGGCCTTGCGTGCCAAGATTGACATGGGCTCGCCCAATATCAATATGCGTGACCCGGTCATGTACCGCATCCGCCACGCCGAACACCATCGCACGGGCAACAAGTGGTGCATTTACCCGATGTACAGCTGGGCTCACCCCGTGGAAGATGCGCTCGAGCGAATCACGCACAGTTTGTGCACTCTGGAATTTGAAGACCAGCGTCCGTTCTACAACTGGATTCTGGAGCGGCTGGTCGAGCTGGGCCAGTTGTCCGAACCCCTGCCCAAGCAGTACGAGTTCTCGCGGCTGAACCTGTCCTATGTGGTCACCAGCAAGCGCAAACTGCGTCAGTTGGTTCAGGAAAACCATGTTTCAGGCTGGGACGACCCCCGCATGCCTACCTTGGCCGGCTTGCGTCGCCGCGGCTACAGTCCCGGAGCCATCCGTCTGTTTACGGACCGCCTGGGCGTATCCAAAGCCGCCCAGCATGTGGATTACAGTCTGCTCGAGCAAGCACTGCGCGATGATCTGGACCCGGTGGCCGATCGCAGCGTGGCGATCCTGGACCCGATCGAACTGATCATTACGAACTACCCGGAAGGGCAAACCGAGCTGTGCCATGCACCGCGCAATCCGCACAATCCGCAAGCCGGACAGCGCGAGTTCCCCTTTTCGGGTCGCCTGTACATCGAGCGCGAGGACTTCAAGGAAGAGCCGCCCAAAAAGTACTTCCGCCTGTTCCCCGGCAATACCGTGCGTCTGAAATACGGCTACGTCGTGCGCTGTACCGGCTGCGTCAAGGACGAGCAAGGCAATGTCACCCAGGTGCTGGCGGAATACCTGCCTGACACCAAAAGTGGCACCCCTGGCGCAGACTCGGTCAAGGTCAAGGGCAATATCACCTGGATCAGTGCCGAACATGCGGTGGCCGCCGAGATTCGTCTCTATGACCGCCTCTTTGCCCATCCTCAGCCCGATGCGGCCGACCAGGACTTTCTGGAGCACATCAACCCCAACTCGCTGCGCGTGATTCAGGGCTGGCTGGAGCCAGGTACCCGGGCAACGCCCGACGCCCGCTGGCAGTTTGAACGCCTGGGCTATTTTGTGGCGGATCGTGTCGACTCCACGGCCGAAAAACCCGTTCTTAACCGCACCACGACTCTGAAAGACACCTGGGTCTAAGGCTATTGACGTGAACGATCAGACGTATGCCAAAGGGCCTCAGGCCCTGGATTTCAAAAGTGCCACCTTGTATGCCGTACGGGTGGTGTTGCGTTCGGCCGACACGGCCGAGCAGCTAGCCGCCTTGGCGCAACGCATGAAAGATGCCGGCTCCTTTTTCGAGGACGAACCGGTGGTGATTGATGCCAGCGGCATCGATGCGCCTGTGGACTGGTCAGCCCTGATCGAGGCGCTGCGCCAGCACAAGCTGCACCCGGTAGGCGTCATTGCGCATGCCGATCACGCAGACAACGCCATCGACAGCGGTCTGCCCCAGGTGGAACTGTCCAATCCTCCGGCGCGCCCACAAACACAGGCGGCCCCGGACAAGGAAGTTCCGGTGCTCTCGCAAACAACGACGCAGGAAGCTCCTGCAGCGGCCGCCCCGCCACCGCCGGCTATTGCCCCGGCAGCCCTGACCATCCACCGCCAGTTACGTTCCGGTCAACGGATTTACGCCCGTCACACAGACCTGATCGTCATTGGTGCGGTTAGCCAGGGGGCCGAAGTCGTGGCCGATGGCAATATTCATGTGTATGGTCCACTGCGTGGTAAAGCCATGGCAGGCGCCCGGGGTGACAGCAAGGCCCGCATCTTCACGACCGAACTGGACCCGGAGCTGATTGCGATTGCCGGTGTGTACCGCATCATCGAGACCCGGCTGGACGCGCAACTGCGCAACAAGCCGGTCATGGTGACACTGGAAGAAGACACGCTCAGGTTTGATCCCCTGAGCTCCTAGCAGTAACAGGCGCCGGCTTTTGCCGGCGCTTTTTATAAAGAGCAATACACACGCAGCGCTGCCTGGTGGAATCGTTCCCACCCGCCCCTACCCGGTCAGGTTGTGACCGTACCGGGCAAGCTGCTTTTTGCCTGGCTGAGCTGAACCCCGACAAATAGATACGGGCAGGCAAGCAAGCGTGAAAACAAACGTGTAAGCTGACACCGAACAAAGCAATTGATATGTTTTGTTTCTAAGCAGTAGGCTAAGCGGCACAACGGATGTCAACATCAGGCCCGTTATGCTTTACGATTATGTGACTTGAAAAACAAAGGAATCCGATTGTCATGGCGCGTATAGTTGTAGTGACCTCCGGCAAGGGCGGCGTGGGTAAAACCACCACCAGTGCCAGTTTTGCATCTGGTCTTGCGATGCGCGGTCACAAGACCGTGGTCATCGACTTTGACGTCGGCTTGCGCAACCTGGATCTGATCATGGGTTGCGAACGACGCGTGGTGTACGACTTCGTCAATGTGATCCAGGGCGAAGCCACATTGAACCAGGCCTTGATCCGTGACAAGCAGCTGGAAAATCTGTTCATCCTACCCGCTTCCCAGACACGCGACAAAGATGCACTGACCCGCGAAGGCGTGGAAAAGGTGCTCGAAGAGCTCAAGGGCATGGGTTTTGAATACATTGTCTGCGACTCGCCTGCCGGTATCGAAACCGGCGCACTGATGGCCTCCTATTTTGCGGACGATGCCCTGGTAGTGACCAACCCGGAAGTATCCTCGGTGCGCGACTCGGATCGCATTCTGGGGATTTTGGCGGCCAAATCGCGACGTGGTGAGCAAGGCAAAGAACCGATCAAAGAATACTTGCTGTTGACCCGCTACAGCCCCAAACGTGTCTCGGATGGTGAAATGCTGTCCCTGCAAGACGTCGAAGATATCTTGCGTATCAAACTGATTGGCGTGACCCCGGAATCGGAAACCGTACTGCAAGCGTCCAACCAAGGAGTACCTGTTATCCATATCAAGGAAAGTGATGTGTCCCAAGCCTATCAGGACATCGTAGATCGTTACCTGGGTGAAGAGAAACCGTTGCGTTTTGTGGATTACGAAAAGCCAGGTCTGTTCAAGCGCCTGTTCGGAGGAAAGTAATATGTCTTTCCTGTCCTTCCTGCTCGGTCACAAGAAAACGTCGGCAACGGTCGCCAAAGACCGTCTGCAACTAATCCTCATCAACGAACGCGGTCAAGGTGGGGTTGCACCTGACTACTTGCCCCGCTTGCAAAAAGAGCTGGTGGAAGTCATTTCACGTTACGTGAAGATTAATCCCGATGACATCAAGGTGAACCTTGATCGCCAGGACTCGCTGGAAGTGCTGGAAGTCAAAATCGAAATGCCGCAGATCGATGCCAGTGCCATGGAAAACAAATAAAGCGCACCCGGCACACACCATCTTGCTGCTTGAAATGGCCATCCCCTGGGATGGCCATTTTCTTGGCTGTCTGCTTCGCACGGCAACGCGCGTAAAACCCGCCAAACGCCGTCCATCTTGCGGCTAGGTGGCTAATAGATAAGGTACAATTTCGCCTTGGTAATCGGCCAGTTCCGATTTTTCTTCGCGCCAGAGATGGTGGTTAAGGCCATCAAACGCCCATCCAGGCCTGGCTTATTGACCTATGCGGAGGGAATCATGACCGATCTCGGTCAGATGAAACGTCTTGTGCCCGCTCACCCCCAGCTTCCTGTTAGCGCCTATTTCGACCACGCTTTGTTTGAACGTGAACAAGAGCGCATTTTTCAACAGTCCGCCTTGTATGTCGGCCATGAAAAGCTCGTTCCCGAACCCGGCGACTGGCGCACCCTGATTCAGGAAAATGCTGCCCGTACCCTGATACGCAGCCAACACGGCGTAGAACTGCTCTCGAACGTCTGCAGGCATCGCCAGGCGCTGATGCTGGGTGGCATGCCCGGCCAGCCCAATCAGGCCAGCCACGGCTCCCTGAGCAGTACAGGCGGCCATATTGTCTGCCCCCTGCACAACTGGACCTACAGTGCCCAGGGTGATTTACTGGCCGCGCCCCGATTCAAGGACAAACCTTGTCTGAACCTGGAACGCTATCCTTTACGCGATTGCCACGGCCTCTTGTTTGAAGGGTCACGGGATCCGGCCCGGGATATGGCGGCCTTGTTCAGCCGGCCAGAATTCGACTTTCAGGACTACGTGCTCGATCATGTCGAAATTCACCAGTGCAACTACAACTGGAAGACCTTTATCGAGGTCTATCTGGAGGACTATCACGTCGCCCCGTTCCATCCCGGCCTGGGCCAGTTCGTCACCTGTGACGATCTGGAATGGGAGTTCAGTGACTGGTACAGCTTGCAGCGTGTGGGCATACACCAGGCCCTGGCCCATCCCGGTTCGCCCACCTACCGCCAATGGCACGACAGTCTGCTGGCTTACCGCCAAGGCGAAGCGCCAGATTTCGGTGCTGTCTGGGTCACTTATTTCCCCACCCACATGATCGAGATCTATCCCCATGTACTGGTACTGTCCACCCTGTACCCAAAGGGCCCACAGGAGACCTTGAATGTGGTGGAGTTTTACTATCCCGAAGAGATCGTGGCTTTTGAACGGGACTTTGTGCATGCACAGCGCGCGGCGTACATGGAAACAGCCGTGGAAGATGACGAGATTGCGGAGCGCATGGATGCCGGACGTCGCGCCCTGATGGAACGAGGAGTCTGCGAAGTGGGCCCCTACCAGTCTCCGCTCGAGGACGGGATGAAACATTTTCACCAGTGGTATAGATCCATGATGGATGAGGACGGCTACCGATAAAGCCTCGAGCTTTTGCTGCGTACCACATAAAAAAAGCCTCAAGGTCGGGATGGATTCTCAGTACCTTGAGGCTTTTGACGCTGGCGAGCGTTTCAGCTCGTCCGGCAAATTTGAGTTTAGCGGTTCTTGCCGATCTGATCGCCGATGACGCCGCCAATCGCAGCCCCACCCACGGTGCCCAGCACACCACCATTTGTAATGACCGCACCGGCCACACCGCCCAGACCCGCGCCCGTTACGGCGCCTTTTTGACGTTTGCTCATCCCATCCCAGGAAGAGCAGCCCGCCATCACGACGGCCAGAACCGTGGCCAAACCCACTTTAGTGATAGTCGTCATATTCATCCGTTAACCTCCGTGAAGTATCCGTGCTCGACACGGCATTAAAGTCTATCTTCACCCTGCGGAGCAAATTAGTCCAGATCCTATTGTTAGGCAACGCAACAGATGTAATTTCGCTAGGAATCCATTTTTTTGATCAGGGCCAGAACTGATTTGAAAGCCGGGTTGGCCGGTGTTTCCAGCCATTCAAACAGGGCCATTTCGGCGCTAACGCGCTCCAATCCATGCATCGCCCAGCGATCCCAGGCTGCCTGCCGGGACTCGGGATGACGCGAGCCCACACAATCGCCGACCAACACGGGTTCATACCCGCGCTCACTCAAACCCAGGCCAGTTTGTAACACACACACGTGAGACTCTGTACCCAGTAACAACACTCGTGGGCGGCCTACCGGCAAGGCAGGCAGGAAATCGGCCTCACGCGTGGCATCAAAGTGCGTTTTATGCAGCACTTTATCAATATGCGGTAGCAGGGAGGCGTCGGTCGGGCCGATTTTCTCAGCCCAATGCTCGGTTGCCAGAACCGGCACCCCTAAAAGGCGAGCCGCCTGTGCCACCTTCCCGGCACGTTCGACCAAGGCTTGGTGGTCTGCAATGGCGGGCAACAGACCCGTTTGCATATCAACAATCAAGACGACGGACTGATGGGCATTGAGCACAGGCATGGCACCTTCCTTATTTCAGGGATTTGTAGCGGATACGACGGGGCTTGGCAGCGTCCTCGCCCAGGCGTTTTTTCTTGTCTGCCTCGTATTCCTGATAGTTGCCGTCAAAGAATACAACCTGCGAATCGCCCTCGAACGCCAGGATATGGGTAGCGATGCGGTCCAGGAACCAGCGATCGTGGCTGATCACCATGACCGAGCCGGCAAACTCCAGCAGAGCATCCTCCAGCGCACGCAAGGTCTCCACATCCAGGTCATTGGAGGGTTCGTCCAGCAGCAACACGTTGCCACCCGCAATCAGCGTCTTGGCCAGGTGCAAACGACCACGCTCCCCGCCCGACAGATTGCCCACAATCTTGTTCTGATCAGCACCCTTGAAGTTAAAGCGCCCCAGATACGCACGCGATGGCATTTCAAAGCGACCCACGGTCAGCAGATCTGCCCCGTCAGCAATCGCATCGAAAACAGTTTTGTCATTTTCTAGCGCATCACGCGACTGGTCGACATACGCCAGCTTGACCGTCTGACCCAGCTTGACCGTACCCGAATCCGGCTGCTCTTTACCAGCCAGCATGCGGAACAAGGTGGATTTACCGGCACCGTTAGGGCCAATAATCCCAACGATGGCACCGGCTGGCACCTTGAAGCTCAGGTTGTCAATCAGCAGACGATCGCCATAGCCCTTGCTGACGTTTTCAAATTCAATCACTTCATTACCCAGACGCTCGGCCACCGGAATAAAGATTTCCTGGGTTTCGTTGCGCTTCTGGTATTCGTGCGAGGACAGTTCCTCGAAGCGGGCCAGACGCGCCTTGGCTTTGGCCTGACGCCCCTTGGGGTTCTGACGTACCCACTCCAGCTCTTTCTTGATGGTGCGCTGACGAGCACTTTCCGAAGCCTCTTCCTGCTTCAGACGATCGTCCTTCTGCTCCAGCCAGGAGCTGTAGTTGCCCTTCCAGGGGATGCCGTGACCACGGTCCAGCTCCAGAATCCACTCGGCGGCGTTATCCAGGAAGTAACGATCGTGGGTTACTGCCACAACGGTGCCGGGGAACTGGCGCAGGAACACTTCCAGCCAGTCCACGCTTTCCGCGTCCAGGTGGTTGGTTGGCTCGTCCAGCAGCAACATGTCGGGCTTGGACAGCAGCAACTGACACAGGGCCACGCGACGCTTTTCACCACCGGACAGGTTTGCAATGGAGGCATCCCAAGGTGGCAGACGCAGCGCATCGGCCGCAATTTCCATCTGGGTTTCGATATCGTCCGCACCGCTGGTCGCGGCGGCCGCAATAATGGATTCCAGCTCGGCCTGCTCGGCGGCCAGAGCGTCAAAGTCCGCATCGGGCTCGGCGTATTCGGCGTAGACCTGTTCCAGACGCTGGCGTGCCTCGAAAACCTGGCCCAGACCGGCCTGCACAGCCTCACGAACCGTGTGCTCTGGATTCAGCTGAGGTTCTTGTGGCAGATAACCGATTTTGATCCCTGCCATGGGGACGGCTTCGCCCTCGATCTCGGTATCTACGCCGGCCATGATCTTGAGCAAGGTGGATTTACCCGAGCCGTTCAGGCCCAGCACACCAATCTTGGCACCTGGAAAGAAAGACAAGGAGATATTGCGCAGAATCTGCCGCTTGGGCGGCACAATCTTGCCCACGCGGTTCATCGAATAAACGTATTGAGCCATATAAACCTAAAAAGGAAAAACAGGTCGTGTTCGGAAAACTGGGATTGTAGGCGTTTGGCGCCCAAAAGGCAGGCTTCTGTCGGACCCAGAACCAAACACCGGGCCTGAGTGCAGGCCTGTCTCGGGTAATATACTCACTTTTGCTGACAATCCAAAAACGCCATGCCCACATCTGACGCCCCCGAACTTGTATTTACCACGGAAGAGATCGAAACCCTGGGTCGCACGGCCGATGCGCTAAGCGCCTATCTGGGCCGGGCTGTGCTGGCCGAGATCGTGGGCGCAGAAGAAACCGGTTTTGAATGGGTCATCTTTGCCATGCCGCTGGACAAAGACGAAGACGAAAACGAATTCACGGTCGTGCAAATAGGCGGCGAACAGGCCCGTATCGTAGGCAACCGCGGTGGGCTGGCCCCACAAGACAAAGCCGTCTACGCCTGCCGCTATCTGTGGGCCATTCAGTTGAGCGATGCTGAGCCGGTGCGCTTTATCAAAGTGGACGAAGAGGGCGAAGAAGTGGCCTGGACCGAAACACTGGAAGAGCTCTTGCCCTTTGCGCTGGGCGAGGACGCCTTTGCCCCCGAAGACGACACCGAGGACGAGGACGAGGACGAGGACGAGGACGAGGACGAGGACGACGATGATGATGACAGCCCCGAGCCGGGCGTGCATGGTCACACCCTGCACTAATCGCGCTCAGGTCCGTCGCTTGTCACGCAGATAGAGCGCGGCCCCCACCGGCCACATCAGGGCCACCAGCAGATAGGACGCCAGCCCTTCAAGCCCATAGCCTGCTGGTGGTGTACGACCACTGGCCCGCAGGTGCAGCCCAAAGCGGGTGTAACGCGCAGCGGCCATCAAAAATGCCTTGGGTTCGTAGCGAAACCAGGGCAAGCATTTCACCACCGTATCCTGCGCCAGCAGCCACAAACCCAGTGCGTGCTGCTGGCTGGTCTTGCCTTGTACCGACAAAGAGTCGGGACTGTCGTGATAGACGCGGAACACGGTATTCACAAAGCGGTTCTTGTAGCCCGCACGGGCAATCGCCCGCCACACCAGACTTTCAGGTACAAAGCCATCAATTTGATCGGGAAAGGGAAACCTGCGCAGCACGGCGGTACTCAAGCAGCCGAACTTTTCGCCCCGCACGTGGTAGCGAAAGCTTATATCCAAGGCGCTGGCATCGAATACATCTTTGGGAAACATATCGCCCACGACCTTACCGTCAGGACGCACGCACAGGCCGGTAATGCCGGCATAACCTGCCCGCTCCTGCAGGGGAATATCAGCCCAGATCTGAGCCATATCGTAGAGCGCATTGACCAGCAAGGTGTCATCGCTGTCCAGCGCCACGACCAGCTCGCCTTGTGCCAGGGCCACCCCGTGATTGAAAGCGGCTTTCTTGTGACGGTTTTCCTGCCAAGCATAGCGAATCGGAAAAGGGGCCTGCTGCTGCCAGCCTTGCACCAGCTCCCGGGTGCCGTCAGTAGAGCCGTCATCAACCACCACCCACTCAAAATCCTGGCAAGTTTGTTCACATAAGGAACGATATACCCGCTCCAGCGTATGGGCGCGGTTATAACTCGGTGTCAGGACGGTGAATAAATGACGCCATTCCATGAGCGGATGTCCCCAAAAGATGCCATTACCTGTATTGATTAGGGTTGCAGGCAAGGTTTTATTTTTGCATCACAATGACACCATCATAAGCCAAGCGGGACACGGTGCCGTGCAGTATTCACACCGCCCTGCCCTGGCCGGAAGCAAAACCGGTCACGCACAAAAAAACCACAGGCACGCCTGTGGTTTTTTTGCTGCTGGCGGTGAATGCAGGAAGGAAAACCAGGTTTTCGTCTGCACACTGCCTACGTCAGGCACTTAGACGCGCTTGACTTTTTCCAGCATTTTGAAAACGCCCTTGGGTGCGCGCACAAACAGACGTTTGAATGCTTTACCCAGGCAACGACGCTCCAGCGTGTTGCGGCGAGTGCGTTTGATTTCCGCCATGGTGATCTCCGATCTTAATGTAAGCCCTGCCGGATGATCCCGACAAAAGCGCAATAGCTAACCAGAAATTCTACCGTAATCCGCGTTAAGATACAAAGGCTAGAGTGTGCATCCCCGGCAACACCCTGCTGACATGTACCGCTCCAACTGGCGCATGAGGCCTGTTTGCCAGGCCTTTCCCCTGCCGCTTCCTTACCCTGCCATCTCCAGAAAGCCGACCCTGCCATGAGCTCAGAAATCCGCATTTTTGGCGCCCGCCAGAACACTCTGAAAAATCTGAATGTACGTATAAAAACGGGCGAGTTACTGGTTATTACAGGCGTATCGGGGTCGGGCAAAAGTTCTTTGGCTTTCGACACCCTGTATGCCGAGGGCCAACGGCGCTACGTGGAAACATTTTCCCCCTATGCGCGCCAGTTTCTGGATCGCATGGACAAGCCCCAGGTCGATCGCATCGAGGGCATTTTGCCCGCCATTGCCATCGATCAGGTGAACCCGGTGCGCAATTCACGCAGCACGGTGGGCACCATGACGGAGCTGAACGATTACATCAAGCTCTTGTATGCCCGCCTGGGCGAGCTGTATTGCCGCCAGTGTGCTCAGCCGGTACGCCGCGACAATGCCGACAGCATCGCCAAGCAAATTCGCAAACTGGCAGCCGACCATGACGACCCTCGTCTGGTTTTGACCTTTGCGGTCAAGGTTCCCGCCAACTTCACGCAAGAAGAAATCGAAACCTTGCTGCATCAGCAGGGTTACACCCGCCTGCATCACGAGGAAACCCACACGGTCACCGCCAGCGGTGATGGCCCCAAGAAAGGCAAGAGTGCCAGAGCCACATCGACTGAACAGAAGCTTCTGTATGTCATTCAGGACCGCTTCCGTGCCAGCACAGTCGAACCTGAGCGTTTCATGGAAGCGATCGAGGCCGCCTTGCGCCATGGTCAGGGCAAACTGACTGTTTATGCCTCCGCCAGTGCAGAGGGTCCCGAGACCGCCTGGCGTTTCAGCCAGGGCCTGCATTGTGCCCAATGCGATATTGAATACAGTACCCCGGTTGCCAGTACCTTCTCGTTCAATTCGCCCTTGGGCGCGTGTGACACCTGCCGCGGTTTTGGTCGGGTGATGGGTATTGATTACGGATTAGTGGTTCCCGACCCCAGCAAAAGTCTGCTGGAAGGCGCGATCCGCCCGTGGCAGACGGCCAGCTACAAAGAATGCCAAGTGGAAATGGAGCGCTATGCACCGGCTGCTGGCGTGCGCCTGTCCGTGCCCTGGAAGGACTTGAGCCAGGAAGAACGCGACTGGGTGATTAATGGCACCCCGGACTGGAAGGGTGGCAATCAAGCCTGGAAAACCCAGTGGTACGGCGCCCAACGTTTCTTTGACTGGCTGGAATCACGCGCCTACAAAATGCATGTGCGTGTGTTGCTGTCCAAATACCGCAGTTACACCACCTGTCCGGCCTGCGCCGGCTCTCGTCTGAAACCCGAAGCCAGCTTGTGGCGTGTGGGCGATCAGGCCGCCCCCGCCGATTCCCGCTACCCACGTTTCATGCCCGTGCATTCCAACTGGCTGCGCGAACAACTGGATGCCATGCCCGGCCTGAGCGTCCCGGACCTGATGCGCCTGCCTATCGAGCACGTGCGCACGTTTTTCGGTGGCCTGCACTTTGGCGACGCACGCGATGCGGCCATCGACCTGCTCTTGAAAGAAACCCTGTCCCGTCTGGATTATCTGTGCGATGTGGGCCTGTCCTATCTATCCCTGGACCGCCAAAGCCGCACCCTGTCTGGCGGTGAAGTACAGCGTATCAACCTGACCACGGCGCTGGGCACCTCGCTGGTGAACACCTTGTTCGTGCTGGACGAGCCGTCGATTGGTCTGCACCCGCGCGACATGCACCGCATTATTGAAGTGATGCACCGTCTGCGCGGCAATGGCAACACGCTGGTTGTGGTCGAGCACGACCCACAAGTGATGGTGGCTGCCGACCGTATTCTGGATATGGGCCCCGGCCCGGGCGAGCGCGGTGGCCAGATTCTGTTTGATGGTTCGCCCCAAGCCTTGCGCGGCGCGGAAACGCTGACAGGCCGCTACCTGAGTGGCGAGCTGAGCATCGAATCGCCCCGCCCCATGCCGGTGGCCGACAATACCCCGCGCCTGCTGCTGGAAGATGTCAGTGCGCACAATCTGCGCCATATCTCCGTGTCCATTCCGCTGGGCCGTCTGGTCTGCGTGACCGGCGTTTCCGGTTCAGGCAAATCCACACTGATCCAGGACGTGCTCTACCCGGCCATCCTGAAACAACAAGGCAAACCGACAGAAGCCCCTGGTTCTTACGGCGCCCTGCTGGGCGCCGAGCAGATTGCCGAAGTGGTGATGGTGGACCAGACACCTATCGGCAAGACGGCACGCTCCAACCCGGCCAGCTATGTGGGCGCTTTTGACCCGATCCGCAAGCTGTTCGCCCAGGCTCCACTGTCCAAAGAACGCAGCTACACGCCGGGTACCTTCAGCTTCAATAGTGGTGATGGCCGCTGCCCGACTTGCGGTGGCACCGGTTTTGAACATATCGAAATGCAGTTCCTGTCCGATGTGTACCTGCGCTGCCCGGATTGCGATGGCAAGCGCTTCCGCCCCGAAGTGCTGGAAGTGCGTATTGAACACTTCGGACGCAGTGCCTCGATTGACGAGGTACTGGACATGACCGTGCATCAGGCCATGGAATTCTTCGAAGGCCTGCGCGACGTGCAAACGGGCCTGGCTCCCTTGGCCGATGTCGGTCTGGACTACCTGAAACTGGGTCAGCCCGTGCCCACGCTCTCGGGCGGTGAAGCACAGCGTCTAAAGCTGGCCGCCTATCTGGCCCAGGCCTCACGCACCCGCCTGAGCCAGGTAAAGGTCGCCAAAAAGGGCAATCTGTTCCTGTTCGACGAACCCACAACCGGCCTGCACTTTGACGACATTGCCCGCCTGATGCGCGCCTTCCGCAAACTGCTGGCCGCCGGTCACAGTCTGTTGATCATCGAGCACAATCTGGACCTGATCCGCGCTGCCGACTGGATTATTGATCTGGGCCCTGAGGGGGGCGAACACGGCGGCCAGTTATTGGGAGCAGGAACACCGGCCGACATCATGGCGCTGGCCCAATCGCACACTGGCCAGGCCCTCAAAGAGTACGAACACGCTATTCTGGGCACAGGCGCTGCCCTGTTTCAGGAACCCGAGGTAGATTACAAGGCCCGCTCAGGCGGCAGCAACGATGGCCAGATCGCCATTCTGAATGCCCGTGAGCACAATCTGAAAAACATCTCGGTTCACATCCCGCACAACACCTTCACGGTAGTGACAGGGGTGTCCGGTTCTGGCAAATCCACCCTGGCCTTCGACATTTTGTTTAATGAAGGTCAGCGCCGTTATCTGGAATCCCTGAACGCTTACGCACGCGCCATTGTTCAGCCAGCTGGCCAGCCTGATGTCGATGCGATTTATGGCATTCCGCCTACGGTCGCCATTGAACAGCGCACCAGCCGCGGCGGACGCAAGTCCACGGTGGCCACCATGACGGAAATCCACCACTTTCTGCGCTTGCTGTATGTGAAACTGGCCACCCAGTACTGCCCGGACTGCCAAGTCCCGGTCGCACCACAAACGGCCGAGCAGATCGCCGCCCAACTGTTGCGCGACCACAAGGGCGAGCATATTGGTTTACTGGCCCCGCTGGTGACCGCCCGCAAAGGCTATTACACCGACCTGGCCAAATGGGCTCAGGGCAAGGGCTATACTCATTTGCGCGTCGACGGCGAATTCATCCCCGTGACCCCCTGGCCACGCCTGGATCGCTACAGCGAGCACACGCTGGAACTGCCGGTGGCTGATCTGATTGTTGATCCGCGCCACGAGCTACAACTGCGTCAGGCTATCCGCGATGCGCTGGAACTGGGCCACGGCTCCTTTAGCGTGCTGGCCCCTTTGACGCCTTCGGGCAGCCTGTCGCTGGACGAGCGCCGCCAGGGCAAGCCACTGTCCAACGCCCGTCAGCAGCACTTCTCCGTCAAACGGGCCTGCCCCTGCTGCGGTACCAGCTTTCCCGAGCCGGACCCCCGGATGTTCTCCTACAACTCCAAGCACGGCTGGTGCAAGGACTGCTTCGGTACCGGCCTGAAACTGACCGGCTTCGATCAGGATCAAACCGGCGAAGAAAACAGCTGGAACAACGGTTATGAAGGCGAGGCGGTGGAATGCCCGAGCTGCCACGGTCAGCGTCTGAACCCCGTTTCCTTAGCGTTCAAATGGCGCGACCAGTCTATTGCCAAGCTGGCCGGCCTGCCTGTGGATGAGGCACAAACCTTTTTCGGCAACCTGAACCTGAGTGGTCGTGAAGCGGACATTGCCCGCGATATCCTGAACGAGATCCGCAGCCGTCTGGACTTCATGCATGAAGTGGGCCTGGGTTATCTGGCACTGGATCGTGCCGCCCCCACCTTGTCGGGTGGCGAGGCCCAACGTATCCGTCTGGCCGCCCAGTTGGGCTCGAACCTGCAAGGCGTGTGCTATGTGCTGGACGAACCCACCATTGGTCTGCACCCGCGCGACAACCAGATTCTGCTGAACGCCATGGCGCGTCTGGAAGGCAATGGGAATACTTTGGTGGTTGTCGAGCACGATGAGGACACCATACGCCGTGCCCAGCACATTATTGATATGGGCCCCGGTGCCGGTAAACGTGGCGGTGAAGTCATCGCCCAGGGTACGCTGGCAGAAATCGAGGCCAACCCCAATTCGCTGACTGGCCGCTATTTGCGCGAGCCGCTTAAACACCCCATGCAGGCGCGCCGTCCCGTTCAGGCCGATGCGCCCATGCTGACGGTGCACGATGCCAGCCTGCATAACCTGAACAAGGTCCAGGCCGGTATTCCGCTGGGCAAGCTCAGTCTGGTCACCGGTGTCTCGGGTTCCGGTAAATCCACCTTTGCCCGCGATGTGCTGCTGGATAATTTGCAGCGCGTTGTCGGCAGCAAAGAAAAGCCTGTGTGGCAGGGTTGCTCCAGCATCAGCGGCTGGGAAAGCCTGGACCGCGTGCTGGAAGTGGACCAGACCCCGATTGGCAAAACACCCCGCTCCTGCCCGGCCACATACATCGGCTTCTGGGATGAAGTACGCAAACTGTTTGCCAATACCAACGATGCCCGCCTGCGCGGCTGGAGCGCTTCACGCTTCTCCTTTAACACCGGCGATGGTCGCTGCCCCTTGTGCGAAGGCCAGGGCATGCGCACCTTGGAAATGAGCTTCCTGCCGGACGTGAAGGTGCCTTGTGACGCCTGTCACGGCCAGCGCTTCAATCCGGAAACACTGGCGGTGACCTGGCGCGACGTTTCCGCCGGCCAGCTGTTGCAAATGGATGTGGACGAGGCGGTTGAATACTTTGCTGCCCATCCTAAAATATTGCGCCCCCTGCAACTGATGCAAAGCGTGGGGCTGGGCTATCTGACTCTGGGTCAGCCCTCCCCCACTCTGTCGGGCGGCGAGGCGCAGCGCGTCAAGCTGGTCAGCGAACTGGTCAAGGCCCGCCTGGACGAAGGCATCACGCGTACAGGACGCGCCTACAAGGCCCCGCACACGCTTTATGTACTGGACGAGCCCAGCGTGGGCCTGTCCATGGCCGATGTGGAAAAGCTGATTGTGGTCTTGCACCGCCTGGTCGATGCAGGCCATACGGTGCTGGTGATTGAACATAATCTGGATTTGATTGCCGAAGCCGATTGGATCGTGGATCTGGGACCCGAGGGAGGTTCAGGCGGCGGCAGACTGGTGGTGCAAGGCACCCCCGATCAGGTCCAGGCCAACCGTGCCTCGCATACCGGCATGGCTCTGGCTCAATTTTTAAAGGAACACGGCGCATGTATGGCCGATTTGAAGACAGACTAAAAGGCTATGCGCTGGAAATGCAGGGCTATGTGGGCCATATCCAGGCCCGTAGCCCTGAAGAGCTAGGTCGTGCTTTTGAACAAATAGAACATGCCCGGCAAGCGGGACACTGGGTGGCTCTGGCCCTGGATTATGAGCTGGCCGAACTGTTCGAGCCGCGTCTGCCCGCCCGTGAACAAACCCAACATGCGCCGCTCAATGCCCTGGTATTCCAAGGCGCCCAGGAAGTCGATTTGTGGGACAGCCAGGTCGTGCCTGAACTGAGCGTCCAGTTGCAGCTCAGCCAGCAGAACTATCGGGATGCGCTCGCCCAGGTCCAGCAAGGCCTGCAAGCCGGGGATTTCTACCAGATCAACTACACCATGCCCCTGCGTATCCAGTCGGAGATGGTCCCACGCGATCTGTATACGGCTCTGGCCACTCGTCACCCTGTCGCCTATGCCGCCTACCTGGAGATCGGGGATCGCCATATTTTGTCGCTCTCGCCCGAACTGTTTCTGGAAAAACGAGGCAATATCGTGCGTACCCGGCCCATGAAAGGCACGCGCCCCCGCGATACGGACCCGGTTCAAGACCAGCAAAACGCCCAGGAACTGCAGCACAGCATTAAGGACCGGGCTGAAAACCTGATGATTGTCGATCTGCTGCGCAACGATCTGGGACAGGTCGCCCGCACCGGCAGCGTACAAACCACCAGCTTGTTCGATGTTGAGCAATACGCCTCGGTCTGGACCATGACCTCCAGCATTCAGGCTGAAGTAGACCCGGACTGCCGCCTGGAAACCTTGCTGCGAGCCCTGTTCCCTTGCGGCTCTATTACGGGCGCCCCCAAGCTGGCCGCCATGCAATGCATACGCAAGCTGGAACCACAGCGCCGTGGCATTTACTGTGGGTCAGTGGGCTACCTCAGCCCCGCAGGCGACCTGTCCTTGAATGTCAGCATCCGCAGCCTGGAGCTGGACATGCACGGCCAGGGCGTCTTTGGGGTGGGCGGAGGGATCGTACTGGACTCAGACCCGGACCAGGAGTGGCTGGAGTGCCTGTGGAAAGCACGGGTCCTACAAGCCCCTGTAACACTGACTTAAAGGCAGCACCATGAGCCAAAGCAAACCTGAGCTGATAGAAACATTGCGAGTAGACGCTGACGGCCAGATTCCCTTGCTGGAACTGCACCTGGAACGTGTCGCGCGAAGTTGTGCAGAGCTGGGCTACGACTGGGATGCGCAAACCTGGCTGCAAGCCATGCACCAGGCTCTGGGCCAGGCCCCCGCCCATACTCCCTTGCGCTTGCGCATACTCTGGAGTGCGCAGGCCAGCGCCCATGCCCAGGCCCAACCCCTGCCTGCACTGGAGGGGCCCTTGCAGTTGTGCCTGTCCCCCACCCCACTACCCGCACTGGACCCGCTGCTCTCGCACAAGACCACGCATCGGCCCTGGTATCAGGAAGCGAGTGCCCTGCTGGAACAAAACCCCCAGCTTTTTGATGTCATTTTTCTGGACACGCAAAATCGGGTATGCGAGGGCAGCCGCAGCAACATCTATATTCAGGATGAGCAGGGCCTATGGTGGACCCCTCCAGCCCACGGCTGGCTCTTGCCCGGTGTACAACGGCAGGCCCTGCTTAACAGCGGTCTGGCACGTGAAACCGAGATTTCCCTGGACGCCTTGCTCAACGCCCGTGCGATCCGGGTCTCGAACGCCCTGCGCGGCTGGCAGGATGCCTTACTGGTTCAAGATCCGGCTTAAGGCGTAATCGGCCGCAAGCATGCCCATGCTGGCCGTGATGGTCACCCCGGAGCCATAGCCCGCACAGGCCAACCCTTGCAACGCCCCATCCTCAGCCTGAGTCCAGTTTTGCGGCAGGCGGGTTTCCTGCTCGAACCACAGGCAATCCACTCCCATGCGAGGCACGCGCTTCAAGGCCCGTCCCTGTGCATCACTGCCTCGGGCAAAGCCATGCTGTTTGCGCAGAATCTGACGCAGCTTGCCAAGTAGGGCGTCATGGCGCGCCACCGATAAATCTCCCCGGCGCAAGCTCAAGGGATCGGTCTTGCCCCCGGCACCGCCACAACTGAGCAAGGGCACCTTGAGACGACGGGCCTGCAAGATCAGCGCGATCTTGGCACTGGCTTGGTCCGTACAATCAAGAAACACGTCAGGACGCTGCTCCATCAGGCTGGCCGCATTGTCCTCGGTCACGAAATCTTCAATCAACTGCACAACACAGTGCGGGTTGATCTGCCTGATGCGCTGGGCCATGGCGTCAATCTTGGCCATCCCCAAGGTGCTGTCCAATGCAGGCAACTGGCGGTTGATATTGGACTCGGCAATATTGTCCAGGTCGATCAGGGTAATCCGGCCCACCGCAGAACGGGCCAACGCCTCCACGGCCCATGTTCCCACGCCGCCGATGCCGGCCACCATCACATGGGCGGCAGCCAGACGCTCGCGCGCGCCGGCTCCATACAAACGATCCAAACCGCCGAAACGGCGTTCGGCATCCATGTTGTGCTGCTCTGTCATGCCCTCTGTCCATCACTGGCCGTTGCGACCAAACCCGTGCAGAACGCCAGCCTGCAGGCCAGCATGTCTCCACCACAAGGCAGGGGCGCCTGCGGCGCCCCATATCCCTCTTGCCTTGCTCGACCAGGCCATCAACAGCAAGGTCTGCACCAAGGCTAATGGATAATTCTACGTCTAATTTCGCCTGCACAGCCCGTGAAACAGGCCTTATGCCCTGGCGGCTTGACGGGTCCCTGCCAAATAGCAACACTCATATAAGCAAATTAGTATTTTTCCTTAGTTATCAGCGAGAAAGCCCGCTACAGTGGACTGTGCTTGTTCTACAATCGTCATAGGTTTCAAGCATCTGTGATTTTGGCTTTCCCCCTTTTTTGCCGTGAACATCGATTCTATTTCCGCCTCGCCTTCCGCCGTACCCACACCGTGCAGCTTCCGTGTCCTGACCGACGAAGAGCGCAACGCCTCTTTGCGTCAATCCCTGGAAGAGGTGCAGTGGTGTGAAAAGCAGGACCTGTGGGTCTATGGCTACGGTTCCCTGATCTGGCGTCCCGATTTTGAGTTCGCCGAACAACGCCAGGCCCTGCTGCGCGGCTATCACCGGGCGCTGTGCCTGTGGTCACGGATCAACCGCGGCACTCCTGAACAACCCGGTTTGGTGTTTGGCCTGGATGTGGGCGGATCGTGCCGGGGCATGGCGTTTCGTATTCCTGCTGAAAGCGTGCCCAAGGTATTCGATGCCCTGTGGCTGCGCGAGATGCCCAGCGGGGCATACATTCCCCGCTGGTTGCGCTGCCGCACCAGCCAGGGCGATATTCGTGCACTGGTCTTTACCATGAATCGCAAGACCGATGCCTACGTTCCCCGCATGCCCGACGAGCAACTGCGACAAGTGGTGTATTCGGCCCAGGGCACCAATGGCCCTTGCATTGAATACGTCATGGAAACCGCCTCGGCGCTGCAACGCTCTAAAATTCTGGATAAACGCCTGCAATCAGTGGTTCAATTGCTACAGAGTCACACTGCACTGCTTAATCCTCAACAAGCCTAAGAGCGCCCCATGTCCCTTGCCGATCTGCGTAACGAGTACGAACGCTTTTCCCTGAGCGAAGATGAACTATGTGCCGATCCTCGCCAGCAGTTCCAACGCTGGCTGGATCAGGCCATTGAACTGAAGGAAGTTGAACCCAATGCGATGACCCTGGCCACCGTAGGTGCCGACGGCCGCCCATCGGCGCGTGTGGTCCTGCTTAAAGCTTACGACGAACAAGGGCTGGTGTTTTTCACGAACTACACGTCTCGCAAAGGTACGGAGCTGGACCACAACCCATGGGCCAGCCTGTCCTTTTTCTGGCCCTCCATGCAGCGTCAAGTGCGCTTTGAAGGCCGTATCAGTCGTATCAGCGCGGCCGAATCGGACGAGTATTACCACAGCCGCCCTCTGGGCTCGCGCATTGGCGCCTGGGCCTCGCCACAAAGCCAGTCCATCAGCCGTGCCGAGCTGGATGCACGTGCCAAGCAGTACACTGAAAGCTTAGGTGAACATCCCGCCCGCCCTGAACACTGGGGTGGCTTCCGACTGACTCCAGACCACGTCGAATTCTGGCAGGGCCGCGCCTCGCGCCTGCACGACAGGCTGGTGTTCGACCGCAAGGACCCATCTGATTGGCAGGTGAGCCGACTGGCTCCGTAATGTACCCTTTGGGGGTGCCCTCCCGTCAGACTCGATGCAATGACTGTTTTTTCTTCTACTTTCGATAGTGATTTCTTCCGTTCGGCACTCGGCCGTTTCGCCACAGGCGTGACGGTCGTGACCGGCGCCAACAAAGACGTTCCAGGCCAGGCCGTTGGCCTGACCGTCAGTTCTTTCAACTCCGTCTCTCTGAACCCGCCTCTGGTCTTGTGGTCATTGGCCAAACGTTCTCAATCCCTGCCGCATTTTGTGCAGGGTGACGGTTACGTGATTCACGTTTTGGGGGCCAGTCAGCTAGCGCTGGCCAAGCGATTTGCCTGGGGAGAGCACGCTGAGCGCTTTCGGGATCACCCGCTCAAACGCTCACCGCGAGGTTTGCCCATGCTGGACGACGATCGTTGCAGCGCTTGGTTCGAATGCAAGCCCTATGCCGTCCATGAGGCCGGCGACCACCTGATCTTTATCGGTGAAGTTACCCACTGCGAGCGCAGCGCTCACCAGCCCCTGATCTACCATGCGGGCGACTTTGATCTGACCCCGTCCCTGGCGTGATAGGCTGTTGCAAAACGCGCCTGCCCGCCGCTTCAGGGCGGGAGTACACTACGCCTTTTGCTCTACTACGCCAATAAGGTATTAATCATGCCAAACGATGTCGACTGCATAGTGCTGGGAGCGGGTGTCGTGGGTTTGGCCTGCGTCCGGCAAATGGCCCGGCAAGGCATGGAGGTTTTGCTGATCGAGCAAACCGCCAGTATCGGCAACGGCGTCAGTTCGCGTAATTCGGAAGTCATACACGCGGGCATTTACTACACCCCGGGCAGCCTGAAGGCCCGGCTGTGTGTCGAAGGCAAAGACCTGCTGTATGACTATTGCCGGGATCACCATATCGATCACCAACGCTGTGGCAAGCTGATTGTGGCGGGCAGCGCTGAACAGGAAGCCGACTTGCGCAAACTGCAGGCCCAGGCAAGCGCCTGTGGCGTAAACGACTTGCAGTGGCTGGATGCCGCCCAGGCCAAGGCGCTGGAGCCTGCCCTGAGCTGCAGCGCCGCCCTCTTATCGCCCTCGACCGGCATTGTAGACACCCATGCCCTCATGCTGTCACTGCAAGGCGATGCAGAGAACCACGGCGCACAATTGGTGTTCAATACCCCCTTTATCCGTGCGCAGGTCCTGCCCGGCCAAGGTTTTGAGGTTCACGTGGGCGGGGCTGAGCCCTTCAGCCTGACCACCACACACCTGATCAATGCGGCCGGACTGGGCGCGGTAATGGCAGCACGACATATCGAGGGGCTGGACCCCAGCCATATTCCCCAGGCCTATCTGTGCAAGGGCAGCTATTTTTCATTGGCGGGCCGCTCCCCCTTCAAGCACCTGATCTACCCCATGCCCAATAAAGCCGGACTGGGTGTGCATCTGACCCTGGATCTGGCTGGTCAGGCCCGCTTTGGCCCTGACACGGAGTGGGTGCAGGATGAAAACTACGACCTGGACCCGCAACGCGGTCAATCCTTTTATGCCGCCGTGCGCGAATACTGGCCCGCTTTGCCCGATAACAGCCTGAACCCCGCCTACAGCGGTATTCGGCCTAAAATTGTGCCTGCAGGCCACGCGGCCGCCGACTTCGTTTTTTCGGGACCTGCCACCCACGGCATCCCGGGTTTGCTGAATTTGTTCGGCATCGAATCACCCGGCCTGACCGCGTGTTTAGCGATTGCACAACACGGCCAGCACGTTCTGGCCCAGGCAGCTTAAAAACTTTTCTGAAATCTTTACAATACTGTCGATGAACGATTACATCTTGACCCTATCCTGCCCGGATCGCACCGGCATTGTCCACAGCGTATCGGGCTGGCTGCTTGAGCAAAACGGCAACATTCTTGAAGCACAGCAGTTTGGCGATGCCGCCACCAACCGCTTTTTCCTGCGCATCCAGTTTTCCCTGCCTGAAACACAGGACGTCAGCGCTCTGCAAGCCAGCTTTGCCCCCATTGCTGAAAGATTCAGCATGGACGCCAATATTTACGACGCCCAGCGCAAAGCCCGCCTGCTGATTCTGGTCAGCCGCCAGGGCCACTGCCTGAACGATCTGCTGTTTCGCGCCCACAGCGGCCAGTTGCCCGTGGAAATCGCGGCTGTGGCCTCCAACCACACGGACCACGCCGGTCTGGCTTCCTCGTACGGCATTCCTTTCCATCACCTGCCGGTGACACCGGAAACCCGCCCACAACAAGAGCAGCAGATCATCGATCTGGCTCGTGATCTGAAAATTGATCTGGTCGTACTGGCCCGCTATATGCAGATTCTGTCCACCAATCTGTGTCAGTCCCTGTCAGGCCGGGCGATCAATATTCACCACAGCTTCCTGCCCAGCTTCAAGGGCGCACGTCCTTATCACCAGGCCCATGCCCGTGGTGTGAAAATTATCGGCGCCACTGCCCACTACGTGACTGCAGATCTGGACGAAGGCCCGATCATTGAGCAGGACGTGGAACATGTAACCCACGCTGTCAGCCCAGCCGAACTGACCCAGATCGGTAGCGATGTGGAGTCTCTGGTTCTGGCCCGTGCCGTACGCGCCCATGTGGAGCACCGGATTTTGTTGAACGATCAGCGCACCGTCGTGTTCCGCTAAACCGCACGATCAAGCCTGCCAGAAACCTTATAAAAAGCCCTCAATGCGTGGATCTCTATCCACCGCATTGAGGGCTTTTTTAATGACCAGCCGATTGGCTTCAGAGGGCAAAGCCAGAACATTGCTCGCTTTCTGTCAATGAGTCCTGTGGACCGTTGCTAACGACAGACTGTTCGCTGTACCAGTCTCTGTGCCAGAACACCACCGGCCTGTCGCCAAGACGGACGGCAGCCCCAAATGCATCATGAGCCATGCCTCGCCCGGCTCCCCGCAGATTGACCTCGGACCAAGCACCGCCACGCCGGTCTACTGCCCTAACGCCAATCCTTCCCGCCGAGGGTCTACCCCCGCTTCCAGCCCTTCCTGGGTCCAGCGTATGACATGCGTACCGCTGGGAAAAGGCTGCTCGCGTACCTCGTGCCCCATCGCCCTTAATGCCTGCGCCTGTTCCGTCACCGCGGTGCCGGCCTCCAGCTCTGTCGCCCAATTGCGGCTGCCATAGTGCGGCAGGCTGACGGCTTCTTGAGCATCCAAGTTCCACATCAGCATGCCCGTCAGGGCCTGGGCTACATAGGGAATAATGGCGCTGCCGCCGGGAGAACCCAGCGCGATCACAGGACGCCCATCCTGCATCACCATCATCGGAGCCATCGAACTGCGCGGGCGCTTGCCCGGTTCAACCCGATTAACAGACAAACGGCCCATCTCGTCTTTGGGGTTCAAGGCAAAGTCTGTCAGCTGATTATTCAGCAAGAAGCCACGAACCATGATCTTGCTGCCAAAGGCCGACTCCACCGAGGTGGTCATGGAAACCACCTGCCCCTTGGCGTCCGCCACCGACAGATGCGTGGTGGAGGGCAACTCGGGCGTGTTGTCAGTGGCGGCTTGTGCGTCAGCCAAAGGCTTGCCCGGCTGGGCATGACCCATGGATCGACCTGGCTGAATCAAGGCGGCACGGGATTTCAAATACGCCGGTGCCAGCAAAGCCTGCTGTGGCACAGACACAAATGCCGGATCAGCAACCCAGGCATCCCGATCTGCAAAGGCCAGACGCCCTGCTTCAGAGAAATAATGAATCGCTTCCACAGATTGCGGCTTCACGTCAGCAATAGGCGTGTGCTGCAAGATACCCAGCATCTGCATCACACTGATCGCCCCTGAACTGGGCGGTGCCATGCCACAGAGCGCCACCTGCTGCCAGTCCATACAGAGGGGCTCACGTCGCAGCGCCCGGTATTGCGTCAAATCGGACACCGTCAAGTCGCCCGCAATCGGGTCGGCGGCAACAGCAGCCACCATATCCTGGGCAAGTTCCCCTTGATAGAAAGCCTGGGCGCCCTGGCTGGCCAACAAGCGCAGCACCTGTGCATACTCCTTGTTCCGAAGACGGTGGCCAACCGGCCATGGTCTTCCCTGTCCGTCCAGAAAATAGGCACGCGCAGCCGCCTTGTCGGCCAGCTCGGGGTTGTCGGCAATCAAGGTGTGCAAGCGGGGGCTGACCTCAAAGCCATCTTCGGCCAGCTCAATGGCCGGTTCAAACAGGGAGGCCCAGGGCAGGACGCCACCGTCCTTGTGCATCAGCTCCAGGGCGCGCAACAAACCCGGCACCCCTACGGAACGTCCGCTATTGACTGCCTGCTTGAAAGACAGGGTTTGACCGTCCAGCTCAAAACGGTCCGGAGGGCTGGCGGCAGGCACGGTTTCGCGCCCGTCGTAACTCGTCAAACCCGACTCTGGCTGAAATAGCAAAACAAAGCCACCTCCACCAATACCGGACGACTGGGGTTCCACCAACCCCAAGACCAGTTGAGCGGCAATAGCCGCATCCACCGCACTGCCTCCCTGATCCAGCATACGTAAACCAGCCCGGCTTGCCAAAGGATGCGCCGTCACCACCATGCTTTTCTGAGTGACTAGCCTGTCACGTTGCATGACATTGCTGGCGGCTTCCGGATTCGCATGCTGACTCGCGGTTTGACTGGCCTGCGCGGGCAAGGCCAGCGACAAAGCTACAAGCGCCGACAGCAGTGCCGGCTTCCAATACACGCTCATGGATTCTCCTTTTCCTGATCCAGCAACCATTGCTCCAGCAACAGCACCGCTTCACTGGGTTGATTGGCGGTCGGATAACTAAAAAAATATGCCTCGCTCACGGGCATGGCATGGGGGAATGGCATGAGCAATTCGCCCTGCTCCAGCGCGGTCTGGATCAGAAAGCGTGGCATCAGCGCCATCCCCATCCCAGCCTGCACGGCAGCCAGAAGCAGGCTGAACAGCTCGTAGCGCGGTCCCGAACTGACACGCAGATCAGGCTCCAGACCCGCAGACCGATACCAGTGTAACCAGCTATCCGGACGCGTCGACATATGCAGGTGGACCAACTTTTGCCAGCTCCTGTCGACTGCAAGATGAGGTGAGCAGACCGGCACGAGCTCGCCTTCATCAAACAGTTTGATGCCTTCGGTTTGCGGCCAGAGCTGCCGCCCATGATAGATAGCAGCATCAAAGGGGTGGTCCCCGAACTGAAACGGTGTGGTACGAACCGACAGGCTGACCGTGATATCGGGGTAGCACTGGGCGAAACGGGCCAGACGCGGCATCAGCCAGACGGTGGACAAGGTCGGCAGCACAGCCAGATGAATGTTGCGGCCTACACCGGCCCGCGCAATCAGACTGAATGTGTCTTTACCGATCTGCTCCAGATGATGGCGAATGCGCGCCGCATAATCGCGCCCTGCCGCCGTCAAGACCAAACGCCGCCGCACCCGCGTCAACAAGGTGACACCCAGACGCTGCTCCAGGCCGCTCACCTGCCGATACACAGCGCTATGCGTCAAGGACAGTTCTTCCGCGGCACGGGAAAAGGTTCCCAGGCGTGCAGTGGCCTCAAAGGCCTGTAAGGCACCCAAGCTGGGCACACCTTGTCTCATTTGCTCCCCCTCTTTTCCTGACTGGCTACCTATCCTGCGGCGACATCGTTACGCCAGCACACGACATTGTGCAATTTTATCAATTGCCTTGTGCGCTTTATGCACACTATGCTGAGACTTTACAGGAATATCGTCGGCCCCTTGCCTTCTGAGAGCACAACAATGTGCACACCACGACTCCTCGTGGCTGCGGTCAGCGATGTTCAAACCGCTCTTTTTGTTTCTCAGACCGATGGCGGCCTTTCTGGCACCACCTGATTGACCCAATTTGCTTTTCCCGGAGTACCTCTATGTCTGCCAACCCCTCTTTCCATTGGGACGACCCCCTGCTGCTGAACCAGCAGTTGAGCGATGAAGAACGTATGGTGCGCGATGCGGCCCATGCTTACGCACAGGAGAAACTGCTGCCGCGCGTGTTGGAGGCCTTCCGCCACGAGCAGACTGACCCGGCCATCTTTGCCGAGATGGGGTCGCTGGGCCTGCTGGGCGCCACCATTCCGGATACCTATGGTGGCGCGGGGCTGAACTATGTCAGCTATGGCCTGATTGCCCGCGAAGTAGAGCGGGTGGACTCGGGCTACCGATCCATGATGAGCGTGCAGTCCTCCTTGGTCATGGTGCCGATTTTTGAATTTGGCAGCGAGGAGCAGAAACAGAAATATCTGCCCAGACTGGCCAGCGGTGAATGGATCGGTTGCTTTGGGCTGACCGAGCCCAATCATGGCTCGGACCCTGGAGCCATGGAAAGTCGCGCCCTCAAAGTGGACGGCGGCTATCGCCTGAGCGGCAGCAAAACCTGGATTACCAACTCCCCGATTGCCGATGTGCTGGTGGTCTGGGCCAAAGTCGTGGGCGGTGAAGACGACGGCAAGATCCGCGGCTTCATTCTGGAAAAAGGCATGAAAGGCCTGTCCACGCCCGCCATTCACGGCAAGGTAGGTTTACGCGCTTCACTGACCGGCGAGATTGTCATGGCCGATGTGGAAATCTCCGACAGCCAGATGCTGCCTCATGTTTCAGGCTTGCGCGGTCCCTTCACCTGCCTGAACTCGGCGCGCTACGGAATTGCCTGGGGCGCTCTGGGCGCCGCCGAATCCTGCTGGCATACCGCTCGTCAGTACACCTTGGACCGCAAGCAGTTTGGCCGTCCACTGGCTGCCAATCAACTGATACAGAAAAAGCTGGCCGATATGCAAACCGAGATCACTCTCGCACTGCAAGGCTGCCTGCGTCTGGGTCGAATGAAAGACGAAGGCACGGCAGCAGTCGAGATCACCTCCATCATGAAGCGCAACTCCTGCGGCAAGGCGCTGGACATCGCTCGTCTGGCACGCGACATGCTGGGCGGCAACGGCATCTCCGACGAGTTCGGCATCGCCCGCCATCTGGTCAATCTGGAGGTCGTCAATACCTACGAAGGCACGCACGACGTGCACGCCCTGATACTGGGTCGCGCACAAACCGGAATTCAGGCTTTCTTTTAAACCGAAGCCAACAGGGGCAAGACGGCTTGCCCCTGCCTCTTTGGGAGGTTGGGCGCGGGCGATTTCATACCCCATTACAAACCGCCGCTGCACGGACGAACAAGGCGCCCAGCTGCAAAAAGCATCCCCAACAAGGGGCTGCTCATCCCTAACAAGGTGTGAAGATTTGTCTCGCGAGAGAGTCGCGTCACCGCCGTGACGCTATTTATTATTCTTGTGAAGGCTTCAGTTCAAACATGCTGGTCGCATCCAGCTCCAGCACCAGTTCATCGCGCTGGTTAAATACATTCCAGTTCCAGCGGATGATGCCCAGATCCGAACGGCTGCTGGACACCCGTTTGGATGCAACCGTGGCTTCCAGACGAATGGAGTCTCCCGCCCGCACGGGCAAGACCCAACGCAGACGCTCCACCCCGGGCGACCCAAAGGATTCAGAGTCATGCAGGCTCGTATCTACTGCCATACGCATGGCTTTAGCACAGGTCAGCCAGCCGCTGGCAATCAGGCCGCCCCAATGGCCTTGTTCAGCCTGATTTTCATCAATGTGAAAAGACTGCGGATCGTACTTGCGGGCAAAATCCAGCATCTCTTCGCGCGTTACCGGTACGAGTGGATGCTTAATCAGCATGCCCACTTCAAATTCAGCAAATTTCATGTTGTGGCGCAACAAAAAAAAGATCGAGATCGCCACTCTACCATCTCTGCCAGAATTTGCAGCACCGCAGCCGAAGCAGCCATAAACAGCGGCAAAATGTCCACATCAAGGACCCGCATTGGCCTGCCTGTGCGCCCGACCTCAATCTATGGCATAAAGAGGGTTTTCCGATTACCTTTGCGCCCGGTCGGTTCAGGGCATCTGAAGATCACACGGCTATGACAACACTGGATTCATCTTTGCAATTTGCGAGTCTGACTCAAGGCACACAAGCCATTGAACTGGAATATCAACGCATTTACCCAGAACGGGAAACTGCCCCGCTACTGGTATTCCTGCATGAAGGGCTGGGCTCCATTGCCATGTGGAAGAACTGGCCAGCGCAGTTGTGTGAGCATACTGGCTGTAGTGGCCTGATGTACTCACGCTATGGCTATGGCCGCAGCACTCCGCGCCCCGACAACCGCCCCAAAACCCCCGACTACCTGCATGAGCAGGCCCTGGATGTCCTGCCTCAACTGCTCCAGCACCTGGGCGAGGACGGCCAGAAACGGCCGATTGTACTGGTGGGTCACAGTGACGGAGGCTCAATTGCCCTGTTGGCAGCCAGTGGTTTTGGCGAGAAACTGCAAGGTATCGTCGTGATGGCCCCCCACCTGTTTGTGGAAGATATTTCCTTGCGTGGCATTTTGGTGGCCCGTGAAGCCTATGAACAAGGATTTTTGCGTGAACGTCTGGCACGCTATCACGATGACGTGGAATCTGCCTTCTGGGGCTGGAACGCAACCTGGACGGAGCCCGAGTTCCGCGACTGGAACATTGAACAGGAGGTCAGCCGGATTCCGTGTCCGGTCCTGGCGATTCAGGGGGTCGATGATGAATATGGCACGCTGGAGCAAATCCGGCGCATCAAGCAGCTGGTGCCTCACACCGAGCTGCTGGAGCTGGAGCAATGTGGCCACCTGCCCTACCGGGACAAGGAAACGCAGGTCAACCAGGCGATTGCGGAGTTTTTGCAGCAAACAGCCCGCTCAACAGCAGACTCTCCCAGTTCCTGAGGAACTCACAACCCTCTGCAGTCATCCGCGGCTGATTTACTCAAAGGCCGCGGCTGCTCGACCCAGGCGGTCATTGACTGCCTGCCAGTCTGGCGTATCCGGGCAACGCTGCACCCAGATATGCTGGTACTGGCCTTGGTCCAGGCGACGCAACATGGCATAGAGGTCCTGGGCATAAGCCTGGGCATCCGAACTGCAGACATACCAGTCATGTACATCAGCCAAAAAAGGGGGCATAGCGGCAAAAGCCACAATGGCCTGCTTGCCCCCTTGAGCCAAAGCAGCCTGCACCGCAGGCACACTGCCTTCATCAAATAAAGACAAAGGGGTACGCGGCGCATAATGCGCTTTCAAGCTGCCCGACACCTGTGGAGCCTGTTGATCGGGGCTGGCCGGTTCGTAGCCAATGACCTCGGCAATCATGGCGGCGGTAATATGACCTGGACGCAACAGCACGGCACCTACGCCTTGGTGGGTTCGCGACACATCCACGATGGTGGATTCAATCCCCACTTCTGAGGGACCCGCTTCCACAATCAGCAACTGATCTGGCCCCATATCCACGAACTCATCGCGTACATGGCTGGCCGCTGTGGGCGATACCTGTCCAAACTTGTTGGCCGAAGGCGCCGCCACACCGGCCTGACCGCTGGGCTTGAGTTCCGCCATGCGCTTGAGCAGAGCCTGAGCCACCGGATGGGAAGGACAACGAATACCAATGCTGCTTTGACCGCCACTGACCGTATCCGGAATCGCCGGATTACGCGGCAAGATCAGCGTCAAAGGACCGGGCCAGAAGGCGTCGATCAATTGTTGCGCAACCGCGGGGATATCTTTCACCCAATAACGCAGATCGGCGCCAGGGGCCACATGCACAATCAGAGGATGATTGGCAGGACGGCCCTTGGCCTTGTAGATCAATTGCACGGCGGCCGGGTTCTCCGCGTCCGCACCCAAGCCATACACCGTCTCGGTCGGAAAGGCCACCAGCCCCCCTTGTGCCAGCACATGGGCGGCTTGCTCTATCTGCTGCTCGGAAGGGCCAGGGGTGGTGGTATCAGTCATGATCAAATGCAATGCGCAACGCGGCAGCGGCACGGGCAGTGCGCTCGCGCACTTGCTCATCCGATGCCCCCACAATATTGACGTGCCCCATCTTGCGGCCAACACGCGCCTCAGCTTTGCCGTACAAGTGCAGGGACACACCCGGCACCGCCAGCAAGGCGGCCCAATCCGGCTCACGCATCTGACCGTGTTCATCAAACCAGATATCGCCCAGGATATTGAGCATCATGGACGGACACAAGGCGCTCGTGTCACCCAGGGGCAGAGCCGCCATCACCCTGGCCTGCTGTTCAAACTGGCTGGTGACGCAGGCATTCATGGTGTAGTGACCGCTATTGTGCGGACGAGGGGCCACTTCATTGGCCAGCAAGCGGCCATCTTCCAGAATAAAGAACTCCACGCACAACACGCCCACGTAATTGAGCGTGCGGGCAATCGCGGCGGCCGCCTGACGAGCCTGTTCGGACAGAGCATCGTCCTGGAACTGGGCGCTGATCGTGGACACGGCCAAAATGCCATCGCGATGCTCATTGCGGGCACACGGAAAGGTTTTGACCTGATCGTCCAGACCACGGGCGAGCACCACCGAAATCTCAGACTTCAGGGGCTGCAGGGCCTCCAGCACACAGGCCTGAGAGCCAAATTCCTGGAAGGCGGCCAAGGCCTGATCGCGGTCTGCCACCCGTGCCTGCCCCTTGCCGTCGTAACCAAAGCGCGCCGTCTTCAGAATGCCGGGGAACAAGGCGCTGTCAGCGACGTGCAAATCATCCAGGCTTTCAATGGCGGCATAGGGGGCCACCGGCACACCGGCCTGCGAAATAAAGGCCTTTTCACGAATGCGATCCTGCACAATGCCCACGGCATCACCCGAAGGCGTGACCCGTGTATGTTGAGCCAGGGTCAGCAGGGACTGTGCAGGCACGTTTTCAAATTCGGTACTGACGGCCTGGCACAGCTCCCCCAGTTGAACCAATGCTTGCGCATCATCGTAGGCTGCACAAATATGCAGATCCGCGACCGCACCGGCCGGGCTATGAGTGTCCGGGTCGAGCACGGCCACCTTGTAACCGAGGCTTTGGGCGCTATGGCAGAACATGCGGCCTAGTTGGCCGCCTCCAATCATGCCCAGCCAGGAGCCAGGAACCAGAAGGGCAGCATCATTCATGGGGGTCATCATCACAAAATAAAATCAGGCAGTAACAGGAGGGACACGCATAGCGCGGGCAGCCTCGGTCTGGCGGGCACGGTACGCAATCAGTTTTTCAGTCAGCACCGCATCGTTGACGGCCAGATTGGCAATCACATGCAAGGCGGCATTGGCGGCACCGGCCTCGCCAATCGCAAAGGTGGCAACCGGCACGCCTTTGGGCATTTGCACAATCGACAAGAGGGAATCCTCGCCGCGCAAGTAACGCGACGGCACGGGAACCCCAAAGACAGGCAGGTGTGTCAGGGCAGCCAACATGCCAGGCAAGTGGGCCGCGCCACCAGCACCCGCAATAATGGCTTTCAGGCCACGGGCGGGCGCCTGGGCACCGTAATCCACCATATCGATGGGCATGCGGTGGGCCGAGACCACGCGGCATTCATGAGACACGCCAAATTCGTCCAGAATGGCGACGGCCTGGCTCATGACCTCCCAGTCGCTGGAGGAGCCCATCACAATGCCCACCACAGGGGCTACAGGAGTTTGTACGCTCATCAGAGATACGCCCTAAAAGGAAGAAGGCGCCATGCTGCCAGGCGCCTTGGTAAATGGAAAAACAGCAGGGCCCATCCAATGATGGGTTTTCAGACGGGGCAGGCTGTACGGTGCCCCTGGCCCGTCCCCAGAGCCCGGCTCCTCATCGCAGCGTCGTCCAACGAGCTGTCGTCGTTCACCACCCTGCTGATGACGATGAGGCGGCTCGCTGACGGCGAGCACCTGTCCGGGCTGCACACCGTTCACGCTGTCAGGCGCTCCAGTGCTTCGCGGTATTTCTCAGCGGTACGCTGGGCTACTTCAGCAGGCAAACGAGGAGCGGGTGGCGTCTTGTCCCAAACCTGGGTTTCCAGCCAGTCACGCACGAATTGCTTGTCGTAGGATGGGGGGCTGATGCCTTCGGCATAGCTGTCGGCAGGCCAGAATCGCGAGGAATCGGGGGTCAGCACTTCGTCCATCAAATGCAGCTGGCCCTGCTCGTCCAGGCCAAACTCGAACTTGGTATCGGCAATCAAGATGCCACGGCTGGCCGCGTAATCGGCGGCTTCCGTGTACAGACGCAGGGTCACATCGCGGATTTGCTCGGCCAACTCCTGTCCGACTTCCTTGACCACATGAGCGAAATCCACGTTCTCGTCGTGCGAGCCCATTTCTGCTTTGGCGGCCGGGGTGAACAGCACATGAGGCAGCTTGGCGGCCTGCTTCAGGCCAGCAGGCAAGGTAATGCCGCACACAGCGCCGGTTGCCTGGTAATCCTTCCAGCCAGAACCGATCAGATAACCACGGGCCACGGCTTCCACCATGATGGGTTTGAGGCGCTTGACCACCATGGAGCGACCTTCGACCTGCGCGCGCTCTTCAGGCGCCACGACATCGACCGGGTTAACGCCAGTCGTATGGTTGGGGATGATGTGTGCCAGCTTGTTCAGCCAGAACTCGGTCATCTGCGTCAAGACAGCGCCCTTGCCAGGAATGGGGTCGTCCAGAATCACATCGAATGCCGAAATGCGATCACTGGCCACAATCAACAACTTGTCCTCACCCACCGCATACATGTCCCGAACTTTGCCACGCGCCAGCAAGGGCAGGGAGCTCAGGCTGGATTGATGTAAGGGCTCTTGCACGATTTCATCCTTAAAACGAAAACATCCCGCTGACTATGGATGCAGGCGGGACGACAATCCCGGCGCCTGCGGCACCGGGCAAAGACGCGAAGACCGGGGCAGGCAGTCGTGCTGCCCACGCCGGCTTCACCTGACATAATTACTGAACGATCTGAGACAGCTCGCCGGTGCTGTACTGGCGGGCAATTTCCTGCAAAGGAATGGCCTTGATCTTGGATGCCTGACCCGCGGCGCCGAACTGCTGGTAACGGGCCACACACACTTTTTTGGCCGCTTCACGAGCAGGTTTCAGATATTCGCGCGGGTCGAATTTTTCTGGGTTTTCAAACAGGAAGCGACGGATGGCAGCCGTCATCGCCAGACGGATATCGGTGTCGATATTGACCTTGCGCACGCCGTACTTGATGGCTTCCTGAATTTCCTCAACGGGCACGCCGTACGTCTCTTTCATGTTGCCGCCGAACTGGCGGATTTCAGCCAGCAGTTCCTGAGGCACACTGGAGCTGCCATGCATCACCAGGTGGGTGTTGGGCAGACGACGGTGGATTTCTTTCACACGCTCGATGGACAGAATATCGCCGGTAGGCTTGCGGGTGAACTTGTAAGCGCCGTGGCTGGTACCAATGGCAATCGCCAGCGCGTCCAGTTGCGTGCGGCTCACAAACTCAGCCGCCTGCTCGGGGTCCGTCAGCAACTGATCCAGGGTCAGGACACCATCTGCACCGTGACCGTCTTCCTTGTCACCTTGCATGGTTTCCAGAGAGCCCAGGCAGCCCAGTTCGCCTTCTACGGTCACGCCCAGCTTGTGAGCCATATCGACCACTTTGCGGGTCACTTCCACGTTGTATTCAAAGTCGGCAATGGTTTTGCCGTCAGGCAGCAAGGAGCCGTCCATCATCACGCTGGAGAAACCCAGTTCAATGGCGCCCTTGCAGATTTCGGGCGACTGACCGTGGTCCTGGTGCATCACCACGGGGATGTGGGGGTAGGACTCGACAGCCGCTTCGATCAGGTGACGCAAAAAAGCCTCGCCGGCATATTTGCGGGCGCCCGCCGAGGCTTGCATGATGACGGGGCTATCCGTCTCCGAGGCGGCTTCCATAATGGCCTGGACCTGCTCCAGGTTATTGACGTTGAACGCTGGAATACCATAACCGTGCTCGGCCGCATGATCGAGCAGCTGGCGCATGGAAACTAGGGCCATGAGAAGACCTCCTGAAGACTAAAATAAGTGAAAAACTTGACTGGACACAGTCTGTGTCCAGCCCATTGTTGGTTGAGCCTGTTAACGGGCGCTCCGACGCGCCGACTTGGGGCGGAACGCTTGCACCACCTGCTCATGCGTTTGTGCGTAAGGTCCGCCAATCAGGTCGATGCAATACGGGACGGCTGCAAAAATACCGGGAACCAATACGTGACCGGTTTCTGAATCCCGTAATCCTTCCAGTGTTTCCTGAATGGCTTTGGGCTGCCCAGGCAGATTGATAATCAGAGCAGCGTGGTCCTGAATTTCTCGGATCACCGCAACTTGCCGCGACAAAATCGCTGTTGGTACGAATTTTAAACTGATTTGGCGCATCTGTTCACCGAATCCGGGCATTTCGCGTGTTCCTGCATCCAGAGTCGCCTCCGGGGTCACGTCGCGACGAGCCGGGCCGGTGCCACCCGTAGTCAAAACCAGATCGCAACCGGCTTCCACCAGCTCGACCAAGGTAGCGGTAATCAGGGCTCGCTCATCGGGAATCAGTCGCTCCAGATAGGCCGGCGCTACCGTCAAAGCGCTGTCAAGCCAGCGACGCAGCGCGGGAATGCCTTCATCCTGGTACTGTCCGCTGGAGGCGCGGTCCGACACCGACACCAAGCCGATACGCAACTGATCCGGATGCTCGCGGGGAGACTGTCGATTGAATGTCATGCTTTTCCTTGGAAGCGAAATAAACTACAGGCCCTGAACGGGCCTGCCAACAGCACGATTGTAACGAATCACAGTGGGGCTTAAATACAACGGCCGCCGTCTACCTCGATGCAGGTGCCGGTAATGAACTCAGCCTCGTCGGAGGCGAGATACAGAGCCGCCGCCGCCACATCCTTGGGTGTGCAAAAACGCCCCAGTGGAATTCCCGCCAGAAAACGGCTGCGATTTTCCGGCGTATCGGGCATGCCCATGAACTGTTCCAGCAAGGCGGTGTCCCCAATCACCGGATTGACACAATTCACGCGGATATTGTCTGGCCCCAACTCGGCCGCCATGCCTTTGCTGATGGTAACCACCGCGCCTTTGGTGCCGTTGTACCAGACCAGTCCGGGGCGCGGACGCAAGGCCGCCGTCGAAGCGATATTAATGAAGGAACCTGAACCCTGAGCCCGCAGATAGGGCACAAAATGTTTCGCTGTCCAGTAAATGCTTTTCACATTGACGGCATACACCAGATCGAACTCACTTTCGCTCACTTCCAGCAAAGGCTTGTTGCGATGCGTGGTGCCCGCATTGTTCACCACGATATGCAGCCCGCCGCACTCGCGCAGCGCAATGTCGAGCAAGGCCTGAACCTCGTCCCCTTGTGACACATCGCAAGCGGCAAAAATGGCTTGCCCGCCCGTCGCCTGAATCTGGGCCGCTGCCGCCCGCCCCTGCTCCACATTCAAGTCGGCAATCAGCACGCGCGCACCTTCACGTGCAAAGCGCTGTGCGATACCCAGGCCAAAGCCCGATGCGCCACCGGTCACGATGGCCACCTTGTCTTGCAATCGCATGTTTGTCTCCTTCTGTTATTTTTATTTCCATAAAAAGGGCGGCTCGATGCCGCCCTAAAGAAATGCTGTTTTAGCGTTCAAATGCCATGCTGCCAGAAAACCCCCAACACCACAGCCGCGCTAACCCCTACATTTCCTGGCATCACGCAGGGGCATGACGTAGCGCAACCGTTTTCAGGCTGGTCAGGGCGTACAGCGCTTCAAACCCCTTCTCTCGGCCAATACCAGACTGTCCGGTACCGCCAAACGGCAGTTCTACCCCGCCTGCAGCGCCATAATTGTTCACAAAGACCTGGCCGGCCCGTAGTTGTCTGGCCATGCGGATCTGACGCGCACCATCGCGTGTCCAGACCCCCGCCACCAGGCTGTAAGGCGTGCCATTGGCCAGGGTGACGGCCTCCTGCTCCGTACCGAAAGGTTGGGCAATCAGGACTGGTCCGAAAATCTCCTCCTGGGCCAGACGATGTTGGACAGGCACGTGATCGAGCAAGACAGGCACTTGATAGAAACCACCCGTCGGGGCCTTGGAGTCCAGCTTGCCTTTCGCCAGCACCACAATGCCATCCTCATCCAGATTCTCCAGATAAGAACGCACCCGAGCTTGCTGCTGCGCGCTGATCAGAGGGCCGCAATCCAGATTGTCGCTCGCTGCCCCCGTCAACAAGGCCTTGAAGCTTTCAGCCAGACGTTCCGTAAAGTCACTATAAATCGCACGCTGAATCAATACACGGCTGCCTGCCGAGCAGGTTTGGCCTGCGTTCTGCACAATCGCATTGACAATAACCGGCAGGGCCGCGTCCAGATCCGCATCTGAAAATACGATCTGCGGCGATTTGCCGCCCAGCTCCAGCGTGACAGGCACAAAATTCTGCGCGGCCTGCAAGGCCACCTGACGGCCCGTGGCAGGAGAGCCCGTAAAGGAAATATGGTTGATATCAGGATGCGCGGCCAGGGCCTGTCCGGCCTCACTGCCCAGGCCCGTACAAATATTCAGCACCCCGGCAGGCAAGCCCGCCTCGTGCAACAACTCCGCCACGCGCAGCAAAGAAAGACTGGCATCTTCAGCCGGCTTCACCACGCAGGTATTACCTGCGGCCAGGGAGGCCGCCACACTGCGTCCAAAGATCTGCAGGGGGTAATTCCAGGGAATGATATGCGCTGTGACGCCCAAGGGCTCGCGCAACGTAAAGGCCGTCATTTCCCAACCCAAGGGAATGGTTTGACCGTGCAGCTTGTCCACCGCACCCGCATAAAACTCGAAATAGCGGACAATGGCGTCAGCATCGGACTGGGCCTGGCGCAAAGGCTTACCCGTATCCCGCGACTCCAGCCGCGCCAACTCCTCGCGAGCATCGGACAGGGTTCGGGCACAACGCAGCAATAACTGACTGCGCTGCGCTGCGCTCAGGCGGCGCCACGTCCCCTGACTGGCACGCCTGGCGGCCTGCACGGCCCAATCAATATCCACCGCGGATGATTGCGCCAGTCGGGCAAAGGTTTCGCCTGTGGAGGGGTCGATCACCGGTAGCAAACCACCGCCCTCCGCGCCAAGTTGCTGTCCGTCAATCCAATTGCGACACTCCATGACCGCCTCCAATGCTATTGTTGTCTCAGCCAATCGAGCTTTGCTCGAGATCATTCTACTCAAGGACCTGCTGCTGTGGATTCTCAAAACTGTACTTTGCTCCTGGCGGGCGCTGGCGATCTGGGCACACGCACCGGAATGCTGGCCCGTCGTCATGAATGGCCGGTTATCGGCCTGCGCCGTCACCCCCCCTTGGACGATCACAGCGGCATAGAGTGGGTACAGGCCGATTTGAGCGAACCTGCGTCATTACGACTGAAACACCGCCCCATCACTCACGTCCTTTACGCGGTCTCCCCTGACCAGCGAAACCAGGCTGCCTATGAGCGCGTTTTTCTACAAGGTCTGGAAAATCTGCTCAACGAGCTGGACCTGAAAGCCCTGAAACGTTTTGTCTTTGTCTCCTCGACGGCGGTATATGGCCCCTCGACAGACTGGGTGGACGAAAACTCCCCCACGGAGCCCACCCAGTTCAATGGAAAAATCTTGCTGGAAGCCGAGCAAAGGCTTCATCACCGCATCCCCGCCCAGGCTGTGGTCATCCGCCCCAGCGGTCTGTACGGCCCCGGACGCACCCAACTACTGGATCGGCTGCGCGAAGGACGGGCCACCGTACCGGATGACCCGGAGCATTGGGCCAACCGCCTGCATATCGAGGATGCCGCAGCGGCCTGCTGGCATCTGCTACGCGCTCCTGCGCCCTTCCCGTGCTATATCGGCACCGACAGTCGGCCCTACCGGATTACCGAGCTATATGACGGGCTGGCCGATCTGCTGGGTGTGCCACACCCGGAACGACGCCCGTCTGCAGAAGGCGGCAAACGCCTGCGCAACCAGCGCCTGCTCGATAGCGGCTTCAAGCTGGAATGGCCCGATGCCATGCAGGGCTATGGACAACTGATTAAAGAGGGGGCGTAACCCCATCGCGTCCGGTCTTTACACAAAAGCAAAAGCCAGCCAACTTTCGTTGGCTGGCTTTCTGAGGCATGAACCAGTCTGAGGACGGGTCACGCGATAGGCGGCAAAACTTAAGCCTTGTCTTCCAGGGCAGCCACAGCGGGCAGACGTTTGCCTTCCAGAAACTCCAGGAATGCACCGCCGCCGGTGGAGATGTAATCCACCTCTTCACCAATATTGAATTGGGCAATCGCCGCCAGGGTGTCGCCCCCCCCGGCAATCGAGAAAGCCTTGGAATCGGCAATCGCGCGCGACAAGCTTGCCGTACCTTGTGCAAAGGCCGGGAATTCGAACACGCCCAGAGGGCCATTCCAGACAACCGTACCGGCCTTGGCAATGATGTCAGCGATCTGGCGCGCCGTTTCAGGGCCCACATCCAGAATCATGTCATCATCCTGAACCTGGTCAGCAGCCTTGATTTCAGCGGCAGCATCAGCCGCAAAAGACTTGGCGCATACCACATCGACGGGGATAGGCACGTCGGCACCGCGCTCTTTCATGATGCGGATCACCTCGCGAGCTTCTTCCAACTGGCTTTCTTCGACCAGTGACTTGCCCACGGACAAGCCGCTAGCCATCATAAAGGTGTTGGCAATGCCGCCCCCGACCACCAGCTGATCAACTTTTTCAGCCAAAGCGCGCAGGATGGACAGTTTGGTGGAGACCTTGGCCCCCCCCACAATGGCTACCAAGGGCCGCGCAGGCTGGTTCAAGGCACGCCCCAGAGCGTTCAACTCGGCTTCCAGCAAGGGGCCAGCGCAAGCCACCGGCGCAAAACGGGCGATCCCTTCCGTGGTGGCCTCGGCACGGTGAGCCGTACCGAAGGCATCGTTTACGTAAACGTCACACAAAGCGGCCATTTTGCGGGCCAACTCAGGATCATTCTTCTTTTCACCGACGTTGCAGCGGCAATTCTCCAACAAGACAAGCTGACCGGGCGACACCTGCACGCCATCCAGCCAATTGCGCCGCAGCTCAACCGGCATGCCCAGCAATTCGGACAGACGTTGCACCACGGGTTCCAGAGAATCCACGGGCTGGCACTCGCCTTCTTTGGGCCGCCCCAGGTGCGAAGTGACCATCACCGCAGCGCCGGCATCCAGCGCCATGCGAATGGCAGGCACCGAAGCACGGACTCGCGTGTCTTCGGTAATACGCCCGTCTTGCAAAGGGACATTCAGATCAGAGCGGATAAATACCCGCTTGCCTCGCAGCGCGTCCGTTTCGGCCAGCGCAGACAAGGTCTTGATGCTTGTAGACATGATTTTTTGTTCTGGGAATTAACGTGACAGGGGCGGGAAATCCCGCCCCTGCTATTCAGATCTTATTTGGCCGACATCAGTGCGATGGTGCTGTCGAGCATGCGAATGGAGAAAGCCCACTCGTTGTCGTACCAGGCAGCCACTTTCACCATATTGCCACCGGTCACTTTGGTCAGCAGGGAGTCAACCGTGCTGGAAGCGGTGGTGTGGTTAAAGTCGATGGACACCAAGGGCTCGGTGCAGTAGTCCAGGATGCCTTTCATGGCGCCTTCGGAAGCGGCCTTCAAAATGCCGTTCACTTCTTCAACCGTCGTGTTGCGGCTAGCCACAAAAGTCAGGTCAACCATGGACACGTTGATGGTTGGAACGCGCACAGCGTAACCGTCCAGCTTGCCATTCAGTTCTGGCAACACCAAACCTACGGCAGCGGCTGCGCCGGTCTTGGTGGGGATCATGCTGCTGGTGGCCGAACGGGCACGGCGCATGTCCTTGTGACGCACGTCCGTCAGGACCTGGTCGTTGGTATAAGCGTGGATGGTAGTCATCAGACCGCTGACCACGCCCAGTTCCTTGTGCAGGGGGGCAACCAGAGGAGCCAGACAGTTGGTCGTACACGAGGCGTTGGAGATCACCGTGTCGGTGCTCTTCAAAATGTCGTGGTTCACGCCATAGACAATCGTGGCGTCCACATCTTTGCCGCCGGGGGCGGAAATAATGACTTTCTTGGCGCCGGCCTGGATGTGCTCGCTGGCCTTTTCTTTGCTGGTGAAAGCACCGGTACATTCCAGTACCACGTCCACACCCAGCTCGGCCCAAGGCAAGGTCAGGGCATCGCGCTGGCTCAGCAGGCGGATGCGATCACCATTGACCACCAGATAGTCGCCGTCGAGCGACACATCGGCGTTAAAGCGGCCATGCACGGAGTCATAGCGAGTCAGGTGTTCATTGATCTCGGCACCGCCCGAGGCGTTGATGGCCACGATCTCGATATCGTGTTTTTTGCCGTACTCGTAGTGGGCACGCAAGATCATGCGGCCGATACGACCATAACCATTGATTGCGACGCGAATCGTCATGTCAGACTCCAATTACAAAATTTCTTGAACGGCCGCAGCGACTTTCTCTGCTGTCAGACCAAAATGCTTGAACAGGACGCCAGCCGGAGCCGATTCGCCGTAGGTATCAATCCCCACCACCGCGCCTTCCAGACCCACGTACTTGAACCACAGACCCGTCGTACCCGCTTCCACCGCCACACGCGGGATGCCCGGGGTCAGAACCTGATCGCGCCATTGCTTGTCCTGGGCATCAAACAGGTTGGTACATGGCATGGATACCACGCGGGTCGCAATTCCTTGCTGAGCCAACTGCTCCTGCGCCTGCAAGGCCAGACCGACTTCCGAACCGGTTGCCATGATGATGGCGCGCGCATCTGGCGCATCGCGCAGCACATAGCCACCACGGCGGATGTTCTGGATGGTTTGTGCATCGCGCTCCACGAATGGCAGATTCTGGCGCGACAACAGCAAGGCACTGGGGCCGCCGTCCTGCACATTCATGCCGATGCTGGCGGGACGCTCGATCGAGCAGGCCCAGGCTACGGCCGTTTCCGTGGTGTCGCAAGGACGCCAGACATGCAGGTTGGGGATCAGTCGCAGACTATTGGCGTGTTCAATGGACTGGTGCGTCGGGCCATCCTCGCCCAGACCGATGGAGTCGTGGGTAAAGACATGCACCACGCGCTGCTTCATCAGCGCTGCCATGCGAATGGCGTTGCGCGAGTAATCCGAGAAAGTCAGGAAGGTACCACCAAACGGCAGGTAGCCCCCATGCAGGGCCACGCCATTCATGATGGCAGCCATACCGAATTCCCGCACACCGTAGTTGATGTGACGACCAAAATGTACACCGTCGGCGTGAGCGCGCACTGCCTCGGCGCCCTTCCAGTCGGTAAAGTTGGAGCCGGTCAGATCAGCCGAGCCGCCCAACATTTCTGGCAGCACATTGACCAGCGCGCTGATTGCCAGTTGCGAGGCCTTGCGCGAGGCAATGGTTTCAGCTTTCTGAGCGGTTTCCTCAATAAAGGCCTGTACTTTAGCGCTGTAATCGGCAGGCAGTTCGCCTTTCAGACGACGGGCCAGTTCCGCGGCCAGTTCAGGATAGGCCTGGCTGTAGGCGTCAAAACGCGCTTGCCATTCCGCTTGCTGGACGCCCCCTTTTTCGCGGCAATCCCAGCCCTGGTAGACTTCCTGAGGAATTTCAAACGGGCCGTGGTTCCAGCCCAGCGCAGCACGGGTGGCGGCGATTTCCTCAGCACCCAGCGGAGCGCCATGGACCTTCTCGGAGCCGGCCGCGTTAGGCGCGCCCTTGCCGATCACGGTGCGACAGCAAATCAAAGTGGGGCCGGTGCCTTCTTTGGCGTTGCGGCGGGCCTGTTCAATCGCGTTGTGAATCGAGGCGGCGTCATGACCGTCAACAGCACGGATGACGTTCCAGCCATAGCTTTCAAAGCGGGCGGGCGTATCGTCACCGAACCAGTTCTCGACCTTGCCATCAATAGAGATGCCGTTGTCGTCGTACAGCACGACCAGCTTGGACAGCTTCCAGGTGCCGGCCAAGGAGCAGGCCTCGTGCGAGATCCCTTCCATCAAACAGCCGTCGCCTGCAAAAACCCAAGTCAGGTGATCTACCACCTCGTGGCCGTCACGGTTGAACTCGCGGGCCAACAAGGCTTCGGCCAGCGCAAAGCCAACCGCATTGCCCAGACCCTGGCCCAAGGGGCCGGTCGTAGTTTCCACGCCAGCCGTAATACCCACTTCTGGGTGGCCGGGGGTACGCGAATGCATCTGGCGGAAGTTGCGCAACTCGTCCAGAGACAGGTCGTAACCGCTGAGGTGCAACAAAGCGTAGATCAGCATGGAACCGTGGCCGTTTGACAACACAAAACGATCACGATCAAACCAGGCGGGGTCGGCGGGGTTGTGTTTCAGGTGCCGGGACCAGAGAACCTGGGCGATATCGGCCATGCCCATAGGCGCACCGGGGTGGCCCGAATTAGCTTGTTGCACGGCATCCATAGCCAAGGCACGGATGGCATTGGCTAGGGTTTTATCAGAGGCTGACGCAATATCCATTAGAAGCTCATTGGGGCGGCGGCGCGACAATTCCGGCTAGCGGACGGCTCACGGCCCTGATTAGTTTATAAAACGCGCTATTTTAGCATTGCTGGCGCTAAATCGCCCTCACTTGCGCTGCGGCCTTGCGCTTTCTTCCCCCAGCCCAGGTACGGTATGCTTGTGCGGTTTTTTTACCCTTGATGGTGTCCTGATATGGCAGCTCCCCGTTTTTATCATCCCTTTGCCCTGACGGCCCACACCGAGATCGCCCTGCCCGACGCCCTGGCGCATCACGCCATCCGGGTACTGCGTTTAAAAGATGGGCAGGACATCGTCCTGTTTGACGGACTGGGCACCCAATTTCCCGCTACCTTGCGCATCGAGGGCAAAAAAGGGTTTGCCAACCTGGGGGCGGCCGAAACACCCGTACGCGAACTGGCTGGCCGCATTACCGTCCTGCAAGGCATTGCCTCCAGCGACAAAATGGACTGGATTATCGAAAAAGCGGTGGAAATGGGAGTGAGCTGCCTGGTGCCGATTCGCGCGCAACGCAGCGTGCTGCAACTGAGCGCGGAACGGCAGGCCAAACGCATGGTCCACTGGCAGCGGGTCATCGAGTCAGCCAGCGAGCAGTGTGGCCGCAATCGTCTGATGGAACTGGCGGCGCCGCTGAGCTTGTCCGACTACTTTCGGGATGCCCGAACGGGTCTGCATCTGTTTTGTGACCCTGATGCGCCTCAGCAACTGGCACAAGCCATAAAGCCGCAGGACCAGGCCGTCACCATTTTGATTGGCCCCGAAGGCGGCTGGTCGCCCGAAGAACAAAAAGTGGCGCTGGCTGCCCAGGCGCAGGCCATTCGCTTCGGGCACCGCGTACTGCGAACCGAGACCGCTGCCTTGGCGCTGACGGCAGCGATCAGCGCCTTGCAAGGCTGGGAATAAGGCTTATTCCTCGTCCTGGCTGGAGTAGGAGGCAGGGGTCTCGCCTGGTTCCGGATCAGGATGCTTGCCGGCATGTAAAACAACACAGACAAAACGGCGCTCGTTGTTCGAGGCCCAGGCATGCACATCCTCACACACGCCCAAGATAGCCTGGGCGTCTTTTTCCAATGCGGGATCGCCACTGTGCAGGTTGTCCAGCCACAAGGCCAAACCAGCCTTTTGATCCAGTACGGTATCGCACAGGCAATCGTAGAGCGCATCCAGATTGCCACCAAAAAATTCAGGGTAATCAACAGCTTTGGCGACTGCTCGCAGCACAGCGGAGCGATTGCGCGCACGATCGCAACTTACTTCCAGGGCAGTGAGCCCCTGGTCCTGTGCCTGCTTCAGAAAATCAGCAGCCGTCAGGCCCGTTGCGTCGAGCACGCCGCCTTGTTGCAAAGCCTCTTGCAAAGTCAGGGATTGGCTCATCAGGACGCTTCCTTAAAAAACGCTAATACTTCTTCACGACGACTCATGGTATCGGTCTTTCCTAACTCGATCAGCTCTTGGGTGTAGCCGGACTCGAATAACAAATATGAAATTAATGCACCGCCTGTGGTCGGACCGGACTTTGAAGATACACCAAGTACTCGAAATAGGGTACGTGCAGCAGTTGGCATCTGATGAATATGCCGGGTGGCAATTTCATCCAGCGAGCGGCTGGGGGTGATGGCAAACGTGCTGACAGGACGCAGCGATTGGCTTTGTAATACATTTGCAGGCATATAGGCAAGCAATGTATTGATCCGCTCCATACGTTCAATATCCGTTGACACACTATCGAGGAATATGTTGGACAAGGCATAGCCACTGATCTGCGCCAAAGAGGGGTATGGCGGGTCTGCACATTCTTGCTCGTGGTACGTGTTGTCCGCATATCCCGTCCCCACAATCAAGACTTTATGGGCGCCCAGATGTATGGCCGGACTGATGGGGGCCAACTGACGCATAGTGCCGTCACCACACCATTGAGTTTGCTTACCCACTTGCAGTGACTGCGCCGGAAACATGAAGGGAATGGCGCTGGAAGCCATCAGATGGTCCACTCCGATGACGCCGGGAATGGCGCGACGCAGATTGCGTGTCCAGGGGCGAATGCGCTCATCCGACTGGTAAAAAGTCAGGTGCTCGCCAGTGGTGTAGGCGGCAGCGGTAATGGCCAGCGCCCCCACATGCTGCTGGGCCAGATTGCGTTGCAGGCGCTCAAAGTCCAGGCTCTGTTCCAGCAACTCGCGCAAGGGTGAGTTGTCCAGCATGGAGTGCGGCACATGATCGCGTAGACGGGGGGCCAGCCAGCCCAGGGCTAGCGTGGCTACCCAATGCGCACTGGTGGCCAGCAACTGCAAGGGGTCGGCATGAAAGATGTCATTGGTGCGCAAGGACCCCCACAGCTGTTGTATATGGTCGACAGCTTCGTGCGGTTTATCTGCGCGGCAGGCCAGACCGGCCGCATTGATGGAACCGGCCGACGAGCCGCAAATAATATCGAAAGGATTGCTGAACTGGGGGTTGCGCTCCGGGTCCAGCAGCTCCAGCAGGCCGGCCAGCACCCCGGCCTGATACGCGCCGCGCGCCCCGCCCCCGTTCAGGATCAAGGCCAGCGGGGCGGGTGAGCGCTGAATCATGATCCGTATCAGCCTTCAGTAGCGACGTTGGCATCCACCACCGTGACGGCCGTCATATTGACGATACGGCGCACTGACGAGGTCGAGGTCATGATATGAACCGGTGCCCGGGCTCCCAGCAGGAAAGGGCCAATTGCCACGTTACCACCCGCAGCCGTCTTGAGCAGGTTGTAGGCAATATTGCCCGCTTCCACGTTCGGGCAGACCAGCAGATTGGCCTCGCCGCTCAGGGCCGAGGTCGGCAGGATCTGATGACGGGCCTTTTCATCCAGAGCGCAGTCGCCGTGCATTTCACCATCCACTTCCAGGCTGGGGTCGAGCTGGCGCACGCGCTCCAGCGCACCGCGCATGGTGACCGCTGCGGGCGAATTATTGGTCCCGAAATTGGAACTGGACAGCAGAGCCACCTTGGGTTCGATATTGAACTGGCGCATTTTACGCGCTGCCGCCAGGGTGATCTCGGCCACCTGGTCCGAATCGGGATCGTGGTTAATGTGCGTATCGGTCAGGGCCACACTGCGCTCACTGAGCAATAAAATATTCATGGCAGCATAGGTTTTGACACCCGGTGCTTTGCCAATGACCTGGTCCACCAGTTCCAGGTGATTTTCGTAACGTCCCACTGTGCCACAGATCATGCCATCGGCATCGCCCAGATGCAGCATCATGGCCCCGATCAGGGTCGGGCGACGCCGCATTTCCACGCGAGCCATCTCTTTGCTGATACCGCGACGCGACATGATTTCCCAGTAACTGGTCCAGTAACGGTGGAAGCGATCGTCCTGTTCGGGGTTGGTCACCTCCACGTCAATGCCCAGACGCAGACGCAGACCATAACGTTCAATGCGCTGTTGCAAGACAGCGGGACGGCCCACCAAGATGGGACTGGCCAACCCCTCATCCACAATAATCTGTACGGCGCGCAGGACGCGTTCGTCCTCGCCTTCACTAAAGACCACACGGGATTTGGCACCATCTTGCACCAGCCCCCGAGCCAGTGAATAAATTGGCTTCATGAAGGAGCCGGATTTATAAACAAACTGGCGTAGCTGATAAATGTAGTTGTTCAAGTCCGCTATGGGACGGGTCGCCACGCCCTCTTCCATCGCCGCTTTGGCCACGGCCGGAGCAATACGCACAATCAGACGCGAATCAAAGGGACGAGGAATGAAGAAGGACGGACCGAAAGAGACCTCTTCCAGCCCATAGGCAGCCGCAACGCCCTCATCCTGCTCTTCGCGTGCCAACTGGCAAATGGCCTGCACAGCGGCTTTTTCCATGCCCCGCGTAATGGTGGTGGCCCCCACGTCCAGCGCCCCACGGAAGATGTAGGGGAAGCACAATACATTGTTGACCTGATTCGGATAGTCCGACCGGCCGGTTGCCATGACCACATCATCACGCACGGCGTGGGCGTCTTCCGGCAGGATCTCGGGATTGGGGTTGGCCAGAGCCAGAATCAACGGTCGGGCCGCCATCTTCTCCAGCATCTGGGGCTTGAGTACGCCACCGGCGGACAGCCCCAGGAATACATCGGCCCCCTCGATCACCTCACTGAGGGTACGGGCATCGGTCTGCTTGGCAAAACGGGCCAGTTCGGGCACAGGATTGCCGGAGCGACCTTCGTAGAGCACGCCATCAATATCCGTAACCCAGATATTTTCCAGTGGCAGCCCCATATCAATCATCAGGTCCAGGCAGGCCAGGGCCGCCGCACCCGCACCGGACGTCACCACCTTGACTTGCTTGATGTCTTTTTCAACCACGCTCAAGCCGTTCAGAAAGGCAGCGGTGACGCAAATGGCCGTGCCATGCTGATCGTCATGAAAAACAGGAATGCTCATGCGCTGGCGCAGCTTGCGCTCGACTTCAAAGCACTCGGGCGCCTTGATGTCTTCCAGGTTGATGCCGCCAAAGGTCGGCTCCAGACCCGCGATGATGTCGACCAGCTTGTCGGGATCGGTTTCATTGATCTCGATGTCAAACACATCCAGACCGGCAAAGCTCTTGAACAGCACGGCCTTGCCTTCCATGACGGGCTTGGAGGCCAGGGCGCCGATATTTCCCAAACCCAGCACGGCGGTACCGTTGGAGATGACGCCGACCAGATTGCCCCGCCCGGTATAGCGAAAGGCGTTTTGTGGGTCCTTGACGATTTCTTCACAAGCGGCTGCCACCCCGGGCGAATACGCCAGCGCCAGATCCCGCTGGTTCGATAATTGCTTGGTCGGCGTGACCGAAAGCTTTCCGGGCCTGCCCTGTTCATGATATTCCAGAGCTGCTTTCCGAAAATTGGCGTCCATGCTGTTACCCACTCAAAAATCCATTTAAAACGGACCGGGATCGCCTGAAAGCGGCCATTGTCTAACAGCGTCCATTCAAACAGACCTGCAGCCTGTTCAAACCGTCTGCCCTCATCTGCCCTGCTGACAGCCTCCATCCCGGTCGCCTTGCCGAGCCTTTGCGGCCCAGGCAGGAACCATTCTAGCCCTTGAGTTACATCAGGGGTCAAGCACGGGCCAGGACAAACTCACAGCATCTGGCCAGGATAAGAAAAGCGGTCGGTGGGATCAAACAGGGCCTTGATGCGGCTATCCACATCCTGGGCCTGCCACGGCTGCTCCTGATTGGGCCAGGACCAGTCTTGCGGGTCCGAGCCACTAAGCACGGTCTCATCCAGCACCAGCCACTCCACCCAGGCCAGATCACCACCGTGGCCCAACATCAGATGCGCCAGATTGATGCCATCGCCGTCACGTGGTTCGAGCGCATCCAGGCGGTAACGGCAGGGCCAATGCTCCTGACGCAGGGCCTGCGTGTCGGGCTCGCCCATCAAGCGAAACAAAGCGGGGATCAACTGCTGCATACGCAGGCTGTCCAGAGGGTTACGGTTGTCCTGTCCGAAGGGGCCCAGCGCCGCTTGTGTGTTGTCCGCCAGAATGACCGAGCAATGCAGAACACCCGACAACGCCGTACGACCACTGGGCCAATCATGCTGACGACGGTCAGCCAGCCAGGCGGCCACCGTCATGCCGGCAGGCGCAGTGGCAAGCCCCTGAAAGCCTTTGGCCTCCATCTCTCCGAGCAAACAACCCGGCTGAACAAACCAGCGATTGGAGTTGGGTTCCAGACGGTCGCAGCGTGCCATTTGTCGACCCGGAGCCAGAACAATCACCGGACCATCCGTCTCGCTAGCCTGCGGCACACCCTCCAGACACACCGTGACCCCATACTCGGCGGCCAGCGTCAACACCATATGCACGTCCGCGCTGGAAGCCGGCTCCAGGCGCGCCTGTTCATGATCCGGCTCCGCACTGAGCAAGGACCACTCGCCCTGAACCCGGGCTTTCAGACGCGAACAAAATGACTGCCAGGCCGTCTGGGGAGGACGACGACCCATCAAAAATGCACGCCTGGACGAAGAAACCATAGACTTTTCCTGCAACAAACCTACACTTGAGGCCAACTGGCCCGCCGGCTTGCACCCTTCTTGAGCATGCGCACCTGCCACAGCCACCTGACGCCCTTTTGAGCAAGGTCCTACAATACACTTTTTACCCGAGATTTGCCGTATGTCCCGCCTCGCCAGTCGTACCGAACACGTTCTTCCTTTTCATGCTGTTGAACTCTTCAAACAGGCCAATGCCTTAAAGGCCACGGGCCGCGACATTATCAGCCTGGGCATAGGTGAACCGGACTTTACCGCCCCGCAAGCCGTGGTCGATGCGCTGCATCAGGCCAGCAATCAAGGCCTGGGCCAGTACACCGCCCCAGCGGGCTTGAGCGCCTTGCGCGAGCGCATCGCCCTGTATTACGAACAGCAGTTCCAGGCCCGTGTCGACCCGTCTCGCATCGTGGTCACGGCAGGGGCTTCGGGCGCCCTGTCACTGGCGACCCTGGCCCTGATCAATCCCGGCGATGAAGTGCTGATGCCCGACCCCTCCTACCCGGCCAACCAGAACTTCATCATGGCAGCGGGCGGCACAGCCCGTCTGATCCCCGCCTCGGCAGAAGGACGCTTTCAACTGAGCGCCCAGCACATTCGCGATCATTGGGGTCCCAACACGCGCGGCGTGCTGATTGCCTCGCCCAACAATCCGACAGGTGCCACAATTTCCCGCCCAGCCCTGCAAGAGCTGATCAAGGAAGTGCGCGCCCGTGATGGCTTTATCATCATGGACGAGATTTATCTGGGTCTGTTTTACGAACAGGCGCCCCTCAGCGCCTTGACCTTGGATCAGGACATTATTGTTATTAACAGCTTTTCCAAGTACTTCCACATGACGGGCTGGCGTCTGGGCTGGCTGATCCTGCCCTCCTGGATGACCGAAGCCTGCGAGCGCATGGCCGCCAGCCTGGCAATCTGCGCCCCCTCACTGGCCCAGCATGCCGCCCTGGCCTGCTTTGAGCCGGAAACCATGGCGATCTACGAAGAACGCCGTCTGGCTTTCAAGCAACGGCGGGACTACCTGCTGCCCGAGCTGGAGCGTCTGGGTCTGCGCGTGCCTGTCCGCCCGGATGGCGCTTTCTATATCTATACGGATATCCGTGAATACAGCCAGGACAGCGATGCGTTCTCGCAGCAATTGCTGCACGAGGCCGGTGTGGCAGCGGTACCGGGCCGAGACTTTGGCACCGCTCACGCGCCCTATACCTTGCGCCTGTCCTATGCCACCGGCATGGACCGCCTGCAAGAGGCAATCAGTCGTCTGGGCCAGTTCCTGGGCCGCTAAGCCCCGCTCTGGGCCCGGCCCTCAGACGCCCAGACACTCGTTACCTCCCATCCGGACCGCCTAGCGTGTCCGGACCGGGATACCGGAGGCCAGGGCAATACGGCGACGCTCTGCCAGCACTTTGGCCCCGTAACCACCATCGCTGGGGCCGGTGGCCCCCACATAACAGGCTAGTCCCCCTTCAATGGAACCACGGCGACGGATACAGTCGGACAAAATCTGACCGCCCACCCGGATATTGGCCTCAGGGCTCAATACCGCCAGCGTGCCCTCCATATAGATATCAAACTTCTCTTTATGGACTTTAGTCATGACCTGCATTAGCCCTTGGGCCCCCACATGACTTTCTGCATAGGGGTTGTAACGTGACTCAATGGCGATGACGGCCAGAATCAGTTGCGGGTCCAGGTTCTTTTCCTTGCCCACAATAAAAGCCGTGTGGATCAGGGCCCCGGATACCGAGTAGGCGATCTTGTACTTGCGCGCCAGGTAGCTGCGCAAGGCCTGCTGCTGGGCGGCTGTCACGCCTGCGATGGGCTGCCCCGTCACCGAGGCACGCAGATTTTTCATAAAGCCCTGATAGGCAGAAACCGCCTGCTGCTGTTCCGTCTGGGTCAAATCCTGGCCATCTTCAGACAGGGCCGGCTGACTCGTGTCTGCCGGCCAGACCGCCAGACTGTACGCATCGTATTTCACCGCCTCGGGGCGCAGGGTTTGCACGAGACCGGTATAAAGCTGGTTAAACTGAGCACGCATGGAAGGTACAACCACACAGGCTGCAATCGTCACCAGTACGGCTATGCCCAGATACATGGCACACACATGTACAAACTCGCCGATGCGATACGTCAGGGTACGGGCTGAGCGACTAAGTACATAGTCCATATCTTGGAAGCCCATGGGTTCATCCTTAGTATTGCTAACTGCCCGATGTTAACCTTAGAACCTGTTCAAGGTCTTAACCAAAATATCTGCAAGCGGAGCCCCGTTCTTCTGTGAAATACCGTGACTTGAGAGACTTTATTGCCCAACTGGAAGCCAGGGGCGATCTGAAGCGGATTACGCAGCCCGTTTCCACCTCGCTGGAAATGACTGAAATCAGTGACCGGGTACTGCGTGCCGGTGGACCGGCACTCTTGTTTGAGAATGCCCAGCATCAAGGCGTCAAGGCCGCCATGCCGGTCCTGGCCAATTTGTTCGGTACGCCGCAACGCGTTGCCTGGGGGATGGGCGCGCAAGAGGTGTCGGCATTACGCGACACAGGCGAACTACTGGCCAATCTGAAAGAGCCGCAAGCCCCCACCGGCATGCGCGATGCACTGTCTAAAGTGTCCATGCTCAAATCCGCCTTGTGGGACATGAGCCCCAAGCACGTACGCTCTCCTGCCTGCCAGGAAGTCGTACTGGAAGGCAAGGATGTGGACCTGAACCAGATTCCCTTGCAACTGTGCTGGCCTGGTGACGTCGCTCCCTTGTTGACCTGGGGTCTGGTCATTACCAAAGGCCCACATGCCAAGCGCCAGAATCTGGGCATTTACCGCCAGCAACTGATTGGTCGCAACAAGCTGATCATGCGCTGGCTGTCCCATCGCGGCGGAGCACTGGACTTTCGCGACCACGCCCTGACAAATCCCGGCAAACCCTTCCCGATTGCGGTTGCTCTGGGGACAGACCCAGCCACCATTCTGGGGGCGGTCACACCTGTCCCGGACAGCCTGTCCGAATATCAGTTTGCCGGGCTGTTGCGCGGCTCACGCACCGAAGTTGCCAAGGCACTGGGCAGCGACTTGTCCGTGCCTGCCTGGGCCGAAATTGTGCTGGAAGGCCATATCCTGCCCAGCAATCACCCGGAGGCCCTGACACCCGACGTGCCTGAAGGCATGAAACCGCCTGCCGACAGCCACTACGAAATGGCGCTGGAAGGCCCTTATGGCGACCACACTGGTTACTACAATGAGCAGGACTGGTTCCCGGTCTTTACGGTCGAGCGCATTACCATGCGTCGCAACCCGATCTATCACAGCACCTATACCGGCAAACCACCTGATGAGCCTGCTGTTCTGGGTGTCGCGCTGAACGAAGTCTTTGTACCGTTGCTGCGCAAGCAACTGCCCGAAATCGTGGACTTCTATCTGCCACCCGAAGGCTGCAGCTACCGCCTGGCTGTGGTGTCCATACGCAAGCAGTACGCGGGCCACGCCAAACGCGTGATGTTCGGGGTCTGGAGCATTCTGCGCCAGTTCATGTACACCAAGTTCATCGTGGTCGTGGACGAGGACGTCAACACACGCGACTGGAAGGAAGTGATCTGGGCCATGACCACCCGCATGGACCCGGTGCGCGATACTGTGCTGGTCGAGAACACCCCTATCGACTACCTGGACTTTGCTTCGCCCGTCTCGGGACTGGGTGGCAAGATGGGCATGGATGCCACCAACAAGTGGCCGGGAGAAACCCAGCGCGAATGGGGCACACCGATCAAAATGGATGAGTCCACCAAAAAGAAAGTGGATGATATGTGGGGCTCGCTAGGGCTGTAAGGCAGAGCGCGCGTTTAGCCCGTACGCATCAAACGCAACAAAGACCATCACCGCAACGGTGCATGGTCTTTGTTTTATTGGGTGCATTAAGCCGGCACACCAAGCAGGCCGGCCGCCTGGCCTTCCCAATGCGCCGGTCAGGCCTAAGCCAGCGGCTCCACCAGCTCAATCAGGTAGTCGTCGGGATCAAATACGAAAGCAATCGTACGTTTGCCATGACTCATCTGCTTGGGTGGGGTTTTGATTCTGACCCCCTGCTCCTGCAGATAATCCACTGCCTGATGCACGTCCCTGACCATCAGGGCCAGATGACCGAACGCCCCGCCTTTTTCATAAGGTTCGTCTTGATCCCAGTTCCAGGTCAGTTCCAGGCTGGACTGCGTGCTCGGGTCAAAGCTGAGAAAGACATTGGTGAAACGGCCGGATTCATAATCCGTGTGACGCACTACCTGCATGCCCAGAACATCGCGATAAAAAGCCAGCGATCGGTCCAGGTCCAGCACACGTAGCATGACGTGATCCAGGCCAAACTGTATTGTGGAAGTACTCATAGCAGGGGACGGGTTTAAAAACTGCACTGTAGCAAAACAGCCCGCCCTGCATCATGACCGCTCATCAAGGGTCCATGAGAAATACTCAAGCCTCAGGCTCGCGCCGTCATCAGCTCCGAGGTAATGGTCTGGATGAATAAAGGCACGCAAGGATTGGCATTGCTTTCCTGCCACATGATGTTGATAAAGGATTGCGGATGCTGCCCGGACAAATCCAGATCAATCGCCACCAGATCACGGTGTACATATTTGCGCAAGGATTGCGACAAAATGGCGATGCCAATATTGGCCGCCACCATGCTCATGATGCCGGTAATAGTGCTGGCTTCCTGCACAGAGTTGGGGTGAAAACCGGCATGTCGGCACAATGAATAAAAGTAGCGGCGCCAGACCTGCCAGTGTGTCTTGCTGCCCACCACAAACCGCTCATGGGCCAGCTCGACCAAGGGGATGGACTTTTCCCGGGCCAAGGGATGATCGCTTTGCAACAGCACAATCGGGTCATCATGACACACAGGCTTCCACTGCACGCCCAGCTCTTCGGGATCATCCGAGAAGGCAAAGCCAAAACCCAGGTCCAGACTGCCTTGCTGCAAGCCCTGAATTTGCTGCTGCGTGGGCATATATAACAAATCGGTTGTGATGTTTGAATATTGCTGCTTGAAATGTTCCAGCGTTCTGGGCAGCACGTCCTGCACCGCATAGTCATTGTAGGCAATGATCAGATGCCCAATATCGCCAAACTTGGCTTTCTGAGCCAACTCGATGCCGCGCTCCAGATGCACGAACACCTGTTCAATTTCCTGCAGCAGCAAAAAACCAGCCGCCGTGAGCCGGACCTGGCGGGTGCTGCGCTCAAACAGATCCACCTGCAAATCATCTTCCAGCTTTTTGATGATGCGCGTCAGCCCCGGCTGCGTGATATGCAGCAGCTCGGCCGCCTTTTTGAAATGCAACTGTTCGGCCACCGTTTTAAAGGCCCGCAGATGATGCAAATCCAGGCGTGCGGGAATCATGATTTTGCTCATATTTTAGATTGATAACATCGCGGTCAATAATAGTGCGTGAATAGTGAATGGACAAGCGATTGGCAGAGGATTAGCTTATCTAGCACGCACTGGATGGCGCTTTGCAAGCAGGCCAGGACCGGATGCCCAGCCCTACAAAAAGGAGGAACTCATCCTGTTGCAGCCGGTGCTCTGATCGAGCATCCAACCAATACCAATACGAATAAAAGACAGCCACACACGCCAGTAAATAATAAAAAACCAGCTACCCCCACAGGGTTTGATTTCAAAAAACAGATAGTCCCAATACTTGAGGAGACATAAGTATGCAAAGGGCAAACACGGTGGCCGAATCGGAACATACCGAGACCGGTCACATTAAAAAAGTAATGATGGGTTCAGCGGCCGGCACGATCGTTGAATGGTTTGACTTTGCCTTGTTCGGCTATATGGCCGTTTACATTGCACAGAACTTCTTCCCTTCGGAAGACAAGATGGCCGGCTTGCTGGCCACCTTTGCGGTATTCCTGGTGTCCTTTATTGTGCGGCCTCTAGGCGGCATCTATTTCGGCAGACTGGGCGACCGGATTGGCCGCAAGAAAATCCTGGCCCTGACCGTCTTGCTGATGTCCGGCTCGACCGCGGCCATTGGCATGATTCCAACTTATGACAGTATTGGTATCTGGGCACCGGTTTTGCTGATTATCATCCGCTGTATCCAGGGGCTGTCGGCCGGTGGCGAATACACAGGCGCCACCATCTACACGGTTGAGCACAGCCCCATGAACAAGCGTAATTCCTACGCCTGGGCCATGTCTGGCGCCACGTACTTTGCATTTGCGCTGGCTGCCGGTATCAGTGCCGGTCTGGCTGCGATTGTGGGTACCGACGCCATGGGTGACTGGGGCTGGAGGATCATCTTCCTGCTGGCCATCCCCATGGGTATTGTGGCCTTCTTCATCCGCGATCATCTGGCCGAATCGCCCGAGTTTCAACAGATGCGTGCAGAGAAGAAAGGGCAGCTCAGCTACAGCGCCTCCCAGGTATTCAAGGCAGAGGGTTCCAATATTGTGAAGCTGGGCGGCTTCATTGTGCTGTACGCCCTGTCTTTCTATATCTTCTCCACCTACATGAACACCTTTTTGCGCACGGTCATTGGCTTGTCCTCGGTCCAGTCCCTGACCGCGAACATGGTGGCCCTGCTGTTTGTCACCGCCCTGACCCCCATTGCCGGCGTGATCTCGGACCGGGTGGGCCGCCGTCGCATGATGCAGTTTGCCGCTGTCTGGCATGCGCTGTTCACCATACCGGCCTACATGATCGTCAGCAAAGGAGCGTCCCTGGAAGCGGCCATTTTCGGCATGCTGATCATTGGTATCGGGCAGGTGGCCGCCAGTGTCGTGGCCGTGACCTTGCTCTCGGAGATGTTCCCCACCGACATGCGCTATACCGCCTCCAGCATGTGCTACAACATCACCTTCGCCATTTTTGGCGGTACGGCGCCCTACCTGGCCATCTGGCTGACCACCCAGACTGGCAGCTACCTGGCTCCGGCTTTTTACGTCACGATCGTCGCGGTATTGTGCTTTTTCTGGGTTACGGTTCTGATGCCCGAAACGGCCAACAAGCCGCTACGTCGCTATCACACCGAACCGGCCCATGATGCCAAACCGGCTATCAACATGGGCAAGGCAAGCGCCAGCTAGGCTTTCCCTCTTTCTGCCAGCTTTCCGCTATCAACAGCCCTGCTTTGCAGGGCTGTTTTTTTACGAAACAATTTGATTTACATTAAAAGCCAGTCTTCTCAAGGTGATTCTATCTATACCTAAAGCCATATTCCCATGCCAGCTTCTATAGAATAGCCTGTTGAAGCGCGCATCAAATATAGACTGAGTCCTTGCCCTAAGCAGACTGAAAAGCGCGTTTGCACTGCCAAGGAATTTGCACCATGACCACTGTCAGCCTGACCAACGTAACTGTAAGCAGCGACCCCGCCTCGCACGTCCAAGGGTGGCTGACGGTGCAGTTCAGCAACGGCTACAGCATTCAGGCCTACTGTCCGGACAGCCAGGACAACTGGGCGCAAGGAGCCCGGACACTGTGCGAACTGGGGAACAGCAATGGTTTGGCCCCCACCCCGGTCGACACGCTTCTGTTGCAGGCAGGCCCGAATGGCAACTATCTGGTCCTGCAGGCGGACTTGCCCAGGCCTTCCATTCCCATGACCTACGCGCGACCCGCTAACGAACACATCTATATGGAACTGGCCGATAAGGAACAAAGTGTGTTCAGCGCCGACTTTCTGGCCATTGCGGCGATTATCGGCGGAGCACTCTACGGTTTGAAGTGCTTATTGGAAAAATACTTACTGCCTAAACTGTAAAAGCGCAGCGTCAAAAAAAACGCTCTGTTTTTACAGAGCGTTCAAAAGAAAAAAGAAAACAGGAAATTACACGGCCAGAACCGAATCCGTACTTAGAAAATGTTGCTGAAACTGCAGCGCCTGCAGCAGCAAATCATCATCCTGATGCGGCTTGCCGATCAACTGCAAGCCCATCGGCATTTTCTGGGCATAACCCAAAGGCAGGGAGACCACGGGCAAGCCCAACAGTTGCCAGGCCCGGCTCATGAATGGCACCCCGGTGCCCTCGGTTTTACAAGGCGCTATCCCTGCTGCCGCAGGTGCCAGGATGAAATCCGCCCCTGCCTGTTCGAACCAGTCCAGCAGCCGCTGTTTGAGTGTATCCGCCCGCCGCAAGGCCGCGATGTAGTCCTTGTAGGGAAAAGCCAGTCCCATACGAATCAAGGACTGCACATGGGCACTCAAGCTGTCATGGTGCTGTTGTTCATACACCAGATTGCGCGCCACCTCGTAAGCCATGATCTGGGCGTGCAATGACGTCAGCTCAACAATGCTGTCCTGCAAGGGAAAATCCACACACTGATGCCCCTGCCCGATCAGATCCTGCTGGCAGGCCTGGAGGGTCTCCAGCATCTTGTCTTGAACCTCGCCCAGTGCCTGGCCGGTAAACATCGTGAACACACTGCTGCTCTGGGTGCCTGGCGCCGCCAGATTCAACGGTTTGTGCAATAGCAGATTACGCAGCAAAAGCGTATCCAGCACATCATTGCTGAGTATCCCCAGCGAATCCAGCGACTGCGCCAAGGGCTGAATATTGCGTAAGGAAAACTCATTGCGGGTGCCTACATAGCCTGTGCAACCGCAATAAGAGGCGGGTCGTATGACCGAGGCCGCCGTCTGTGTGCCAAAGGCGACCGGCACCATGAAATCAGCGACAGCGGCAGCAGAGCCGCTGGACGAACCACCGGGTGTGCGCTCGGCATCATGCGGGTTGTTTGTCTTGCCTGCCTGAAAGTAAGCAAACTCGGTCGTGACCGTCTTGCCCATCAAGATGCCGCCTGCCGCTTTGATTGCGGTAACACAGGAAGCATCCATGTCTGGAATCCGATCCTGGTGAATGGCCGATCCCATGCTGGTGGGAATGCCCGCCGTGTCAATCACGTCCTTGACCGCAAAGGGCAGGCCCATCAAGGGCGAGGCCTTGTAAAAATCGCTGCGACTTTCGTATTCGGCCAGATAGTCTTCTTGATCAATCAAATACTGCCAGGCGCCGATCTTGTCATCACGTAGGGCGATACGCTCATAGAACGAGGCCACGATCTCGGGCAGACTGGCCTGACCCGAATGCAGAGCATGCAGCAATTGATGCAAAGGCAGCTTAAACCACTGTCGTTTCATTGTGCCACTCCTTGAGAGCCTGCAATAAAGAGGCGTCCACCGTCGCCACCCCGCCGCCAACACGACCACGCTCGCCAGCACCGTCAATCATGCCCAGCAGCACCAACGGTCCGGTATCGCTGGCCATCACTTGCGCAAAATCGGTAATGCCGGGGCGTCCGGCCAGAAAAGGCAAGCGAGTCTTCAAGAACAAACTTTGACGCGTCAGATAATCCGAGGGCAGGAATGCCTGCAGATTTCTGGCACTGATACTGGCCAGATCCAGACACTGACCACCCAGTCCCACAAAATCCACCACGGCACTGTCACCCAAGGCACCCAGTGCGTTCGCCTGCTCATGGCCGGGCTCTTTATTGCCCGCAATGACAGGAGCATCCGTCACCAACCAGCTCGTGGAGCCGGCCAGCTGCAAACCAAAACGCAAACCATTGCCCCCCACTTTAACAATGGCGTTAGCGCCATCGGCAGGTGTCTGATATGCCAGGATCAGCGCGCTGGCCGCCATCCAGTAATTCAATGCCCAGGCCATCGCGCCATGCAGGAAAGTCTGACTGGCCTCATCATTGATGCCCCAGGAGACAATAATGTCGGCCAGTTGCCGGGAAGCATGCAGGGTCCGCGCATGGCCATCATCACCATTTAGCAAGGACGCCTGAACGATGGGTGCCAGTTCTACCGGCCCCTGGAACTGCGCGGCCAGCCGTGCACCCAAATCCTGATGCAGCCAACGCAGATGCAGCACCATCTCATCAGCAAAAATACCCAGTCGGGTGCACCACTGCATGCCCTCATTGAACACCGAGTATTTTTTGTTCTCGGGCCGATTGCTGTCGCTGACCTCGATCAGGCACATGGACGGTGTCGCAACGCCGGCCAGCGGCACGACCACCCCATAATCCTGAGCGGGGGCCAGCTGCACGCCGCCCGCCTCCAGCAAGGCTTGCGCCTCTTGCTTGCTCGTGGCCCACCCCTCGTACAGTATGCCAATCAGGACCGAGTTTCGTATCGCAGCAGGCAGTTCCTGCGCATCCCGAAACGGTGGCCCGGCATGCAAGACCAGGCGGTCTTGCGAAGGCAAAATGGATTGCAGGGACCGCACCCCCGTCCAGGCTGGCATCACGGCCAGAGCCTGTGTCTCTACATGCTGAGCCATCTCGTCTCCTTATGCCACACGCACCCAGGTCTCGCTGTTCGCCAGACTGGCGGACTGCGCACGCGAGCCGTTAAAGTCACGCTCGATGGTGTTGCCCGGCAAGGCCGTGCCATTGATCAGCACCTTGGCTTGCTGCGCCGGGTGAAACACACACATCATTTCGTGCTTCTGGGTTTGGGTCTGGCTTTGCGGCAGATCCACGCAAATAGCTGGTTGCGTCATTTGATGCCATTGCAACTCCACCGTCAGACCAGCACGGGCGGAGGTCACAGACTCGCTGACCAGTTCCGGGAAACGGTTCACCGTCTGAAAAACGCCGTCATCAAACACCTGCAACCTGTCCAGCGCCACCGCCTTGCGAAACAGGCCGAAATGGCGCACAAAATCCTGCACCAGATAGTGGGCCAAGGGCTGGTTGTCCGTGATCAGCAAACGCGCGTCATTGTCCTGTCCGTCCTCGTAGGGCTTGTCCAGAACCAGAATGGCCTGGCCGCTGCCATAAGCCGAGCTGGCAATGCGAAAATACAGGGACAAGGACGACCAATCCTGCTCAGGGTCGGTCTTTAAATAAATAAAAGGGTTGTCGCCTGTCCAATCCAGCGTACCGGTTTTAATACCCGTCATGCTCAAGTCTCCGTGTTCAAATTATTCATCATGGGTACCTGGGCCCGTCAGGCCAGGTCTTTTTCCACCGCGTATTGCTCACGCAGGTGCTGGAAATCCGTACTTGGCTGCCATCCCAGAATTTCCTTGGCGGCCTGGCTGCTGAAAATAGAAGCACGAGGATTGTTCTGATACCAGCGCGGGTTCTTGATTTCAGGCACAGGACCAATAATCTGCTGATACCAGTCTGTCGTTGCCAGGGGGTGGGAACTATCGTCTGCGCTGATGAAAAACACGCCGTAGCGCAGACCTTGCAGATTCACGGCCGCCTCAAAGGCGCGTGCCAAGTCCGCTGCCCAGATGTAATAAAACAGCCAGTTACGGTCGGGGCTGTCCACAAACTGGATATATTCGTGAATGGTTTCGGGCAACACCACGGCCAGCGGACGCAGGCAGATAATCTCCATATCCGTGGCCTCGCTGAAACTCTTGGCCATCTGCTCCATCATGATTTTGCTGACGCTGTAAGCCTGATAAGGTTTGTTGTCGTGAGCTTCATCCACGGGCAGATACTGGGGCTTCCAGTCCGCCCGCATTTCCGACAGGCCGCAGGCGGAGATGCTGGAACACAGCACCACTTTTTTTACGCCATTTTCCCGACAAGCTTGTAGTACATGCCAAGTGCCTCGTACATTCACATTGATGTACTGCTCCTCGGGCGCTTTCCAGTCAAAATCGATAGCGGCCAAGTGAATAACCGCGTCCGCATCCTTGGTCGCGGCACGAACCGCGTCCAGATCCATCACATCGGTTTGCACAAAGGAAACCTGATGCTGGCTGGGCTTTAAGTCCGCCACGACCACATCCATGGTCTGCATCAATTGCTGTACGACGTACGAGCCCACACGGCCCGAACCGCCTGTAACCACCACTTTCTTCATGGTGTTTCTCCTGTTTATTGTTATAGATCCAATACCAATTCAGCCGACACGGCACGCGAAACACAAATCATCATGGTTTCATTGAGCTGGCGTTCCTGCTCAGACAGCACAAAATCACGATGCTCCGGCAGACCGGCAATCACCCCAGTTTCACAAGTCCCGCAAGTTCCGTTCTGGCATGAGCACTTGACCCGTATGCCTTCCCGTTTCAAGGCCGCCAGAATCGTTTCATCCCCGGCTACCGCAATGCGTTTGCCCGATTTTTGCAACGTCACGGTAAAGCTCTTGCCCTGCAGCATGGCTGGATCGGTCTCCACCGAGAAACGCTCCAGCACCAGTTGCCAGCCACTGTCGGCCTGTTCCTGTTGATAGTTTTCCAAGGCCGTCAGCAACGGCTGCGGACCGCAGGAATAGACGACGGTTTGTGCATCCAGCGCTTTCAATGCTCCTTGCAGATCAAACAGGCCGTCCTGATTGGAGGCATGCGTGGTGATGCGCTGGCCGTCCACCTGCTGCAGTTCTTGCAGAAAAATAAAATCTGCTGCGTTTCTGGCCAGATACAACAGATGCCAGTCCAGGCCAGCGGCTGCAGCCGCCTGAACCATGGGCACAATAGGCGTGATGCCTATGCCACCGGCAATAAAAAAGCACTTCTTGTTGGCAGCAAAGGGGAAGTGGTTTTTCGGCAGACTGACAGCCAGCGCATCCCCTTCTTGCAACACTTCATGGATGTAGGCCGAGCCCCCTCGCCCCGCGTCCTCTTTCAGAACGGCAATCTGCCATTCACGGGTGTTGGCCTGCTGGCCACACAGGGAATACTGACGGTATAGCGGCTCGCTCTGCGAGACCGCCAGCTCCAACTCAATATGGGCCCCCGGCTCCCAGGCGGGAAACTCGGCCCCGTTTTGCAAACCCAGGGTCAGACCGACGACACGGTCCGAGAGCCTGGTTTTCTTCAGCACGCGTGTTTGCAAAGTTTGCTGCATGATGCGGCTCCTGCTCCCTTAGGCGATCGCTCTGATCGGCAACACCCGGCTTTGTTCGTCCGCACGACGCTCTTCGGCGCGGTACAGATCGATCAGCCAGTTCTGCAAACGCTTGATGACCAGCTCTTCGTTGGTCAAACGGCCACGGGACGCAAAGTTGGACTGCATGCCTTGATGCGAACGACGCCAGGCAAACAGATCCTCGATCATGACGGGGTACAGATCGTCGTGTTCCTGATCGAACTTCTCTTTGTGGTCCTCACGCTCCAGCGTGGCTTGCGGGTACATCCAGGACACACCATAGGTGGACTGCTGGGCACTTTTGGGCAACCACATGAAATACTTGACCTTGTCGGGCATGGCCACCAGCAACAGGTTGGGGGCCACCGTCACGTAGGAAAGCTGGGTACGTTCCTGGTCGGTCAAGCCATCCATGGGCGGCTGCAAAATGGAGCCGGTATGGGTGGGTGCAGCATCTCTATGTGTGGAGATGAGGTTGTAGGACACAATGCCATTGGGCACATCATTAAAGACAGCGGTTTCATCCACCCGGTCCGGATTGGTTTCATACATGCCTCCCCAGGACGAGGCGTGCAAAAAGCTGCAGTGATAGCACTCGTCATTGAAGATCTTCCAGTTCCAGTCGAAGCTCTCCATCTTCAAGGGTTCCGAGGACTTCAGTTCGGCCATGCGGTAGTTGGCCAACTGCTTGCCCAGATTACCCAGACGGGTATGCAAAGCGGGCGCGGTGGCGTCATAGTTGATGAAGATGAAGCCTTCCCAGACCTCGGTGCGGATCTTGGGCAGACAGACACTCTTGGGGTCGAAACTGGCGTCAGTATCCGTCAGGCCGGGAGCCGAAACCAGTTCACCTTCCATGTTGTACACCCAGGCATGCAGGGGGCAACTGATGCGACGTACATTCCCCGCCCCTTCCAGCAACAGCATATTGCGGTGGCGACAGACGTTGGACAGGACATTGATCCCGCCTTCACGCGTGCGAATGGCGAACAAGGCATCATTGCCTACATCAAAGGTGAAGAAGTCTCCGGCATTGGGGATGTCGGTTGCACGGCCCACACAGAACCACTGCTTCTTCCACACAGCATTCAGTTCAAACTGAAAAAACGCTTCCGAGGTAAAACACTCGGGAGGCAAGGCAAAAACCTCGTCGGTTTCCTGCTGAAAATAGCTGCGGTCAAATTCTTCAATCGCAATCGGCGAGCGCACAGCATGATTCATCTCGATATCTCCTCTGGTTTGCATGAGCACCATGAATGGCTTTTATTTGGTCAGGCCCATGATGCGACAGGGAGTGGCGCTTGAAAATTGAGTAAATTTGACGGAACGATGAGTTTTTTTTGTTGTTGAAACGAAGGAAGGAGAAACGGAAGGCTGCAATCGTTGCGGATTGAGAACGACCAGTCCGGCCTCAACCCCGATTCAAGGTCTGCGGAACGGCCGCTGGCAAGTCCGCTCCATGCCTGAGGTGAGCAAAATAGCGCGCAATAAAGGGCTCACAAGCCCGATGCGTTGCAAGAACGGCCTCCCAAGCCTCAAGCATTACCTTAGAGACTAGGGACAAAGGGATAGTGACAGTGGCAGTGGCAGTGGCAGTGGCAGTGGCAACCCCAGTAAAACTGAGAAAGTCCCATCACTGAACGCCAGCCGGGGAAACGCTCCGACCCTACCGCCTAGCGGATTGCAATGGACGCCACCCAATCCACAAACTCCTGCTCCTGCCGACTATGATTCGCCTCTTTGGGATAAGCCAGGAAATACGCGTATTCATCCAGACAAACATCGAACAGCTGAACCAGTTCCTTTTTCTCGATCAGTGGCTGCAACAGAGCCGGACAACCCAGCATCACCCCTTGACCGTTCAGAACCGCATTCAGGCGTACATTCGTGTCATCGATATGAAAGCTCTTTTTAGCCGTCAGTTCCTGACCAGCCGCCTTGCGTAACCACTGCTCCCAACAGAGTTGATTCTCTTCGTGAATCAGCACATGCTGGTTGAGATCTGCCGAAGACCTAATCTGGCCATGCGCCTGCAAATACGATGGCGCACACACGGGCGTCAAATTACCGGGGATGATGCGCAAAGTCTGTAAGTGCGGCCAGTCCCCCTGCTTGCCCCAGACAATCGCAAAATTGATGTTGTCTCTGAAGAAATCCGGCGCCTGCAAGCTATGCAGTAAATTAATTTCAATATCCGGGTGCTTCAACCAGAAGTCACACAGCTGCCTGGTAAACCACATGCTGGACACAAAGGGGCGCAAGGACAGATTGATGCGGCTTTTGCCGTGTGGCATACGCAATTCGCGCAAGGCCTGATTGATCTCGTAAAAAGGCCGCTGCAAACGATCAAACAGAAACTGCCCTTGATCCGTCAGCTCCAGGGAACGGTTTTTGCGCAAAAACAGTTTGCAGCCCAGATACTCCTCCAGCACTTTGATCTGATGGCTGACCGCTGAGGGGGAGACCAGCAAATCCTCGGCTGCCTTGGTAAAGTTCAGCCTTTGCGCCGATACCGTAAAAGTTCTTAACGCATTCAGTAATGGCACCTGCATGACGGGCGATGTCTCCTGGGGTGGGTCTAGTTCAATTGGAATTATTGATTATCGGGAGCATAAGCCCTGCTGCCCTCAAAAACCAGTCGGGCAGAATGCAAAGCCAGGATCAGACGCAAAAAAAACCGGCCGGAGCCGGTTTTTCAAAATACGCGCCACTTACTCGTCCACGCGGGGACTGCGTCGCACGGGAACCAGAACATTGCGGGCTTTTTCACGCGCTGATTTGGACGAGTCGTACAACTTCCACGCTCCCAGGGCCAGAGCGCCAATCCGCATCCAGCGCCCACCCAAACTGCTCAGCAATGCCGATGCACCGGAGAGCAAAAACGGATAACGACGCGACAAAGACAACGCATTACTAACCACGCCGCCCATGCTCAGACCAGAAGGTTTGACACTGTTCCACAAATTGCCAGGGCTTAAGTCCTGCCCCAGCGAATGGACCTGGGACGATAAAGTCTGGCGCTCCAGGGAGGCGCGCACTCGCAACAATTCAATACGCACAGCCCGCTCCTGGGCAGACATGCTCTCTTGTTTGATGCTCATTTACCGTCTCCTTCGGTATCCCGCAAGCGCTCAATAAATGCAACATCGCGACGCAACTCGGACAAAGTGGCCGAAAAAGGAATCGGACCGGAGGTCAAACGACGGCGTACCGCCATGAACAGACCCACTCCCAAACCCGCATACAGCACGACCAACACGCCCAGAGCCCAGTAGCGATATTCTGTCGGCCAGAAATACAAAGCCAGCAGCAAGCTGAACACCAGCACTGCCAGCGTTGAGAAGAGCAGCGCGCCGAACACCATGCTAAACAGCGTGATCAGGCTCGCCTTTTGCTGGCCAGCTTCCAGAGCGAACAGCTCCAATCGAGTACTGACGGCCCCTATCAAGGTAGAACCAAGCTGACTGATAGTTTGCCTTAGCGCCATGTTTTATTCCTGCTCTGCGACATCCTGCCATTGCACGCAATGTCAGGAGCCTGATTGCGAAGAGGCTGCCGATCCGAACCGGAAGGTTCGGATCGGCAGGGCTACTTTTTCTGCTGCTGAAACCAGTCAGCAGCGCAGAGCACAGACAGATTAACGACGGCTGATCAGCATGCCGAACATCAGGCCCACAATACCGGCCACGCCGATGGCTTGCCAGGGTTTGTCATGCACATAGTTATCGGTGGCCTTGGCCGCACGAACACTATGCTCAACCACCGCTTCCTGGGCATCATGCAGCGAATCGCGGGTCACACGCAATGAACGCAAAGCTCGCTCACGGAGCTCTCCAGCTTTATCGCCCGTCGCTTCGGCTGCTTCACGCATCAGTTGCTCAGCTTCATCCAAGCTCGCTTTCACTTCCTCGATGAATTTGTCTCCGCTGTTTTCCAGACTTTTCTTGGTAGCCATAAATAACTCCTTGCAGTTGAAAGGGACACGCGACAAATACGTATCGCCAAGTGAATGACGCCATCACAGCGCCGCACAAAATTCTTTAACCCGCTCTATTCAGGATAAAGATACTCCGTAAACCTGCAACGGACGCGTCGCAAGCTTACTTCAAGTGGGTCACGTCTACCGTAGACGGTACACCATTCTGAATGCTTTCCTGCTTCATCACCATTTGCACTTCCGGGCAGTACCAATCGGTAACCTGAGAATTAATACCCGGAATAGGCAGGCTGATGCCGCTGAAACTGGCTTGGGTAGGCTCGATCTCTCGCTGGTAGCGAATCGGCCAGCATTCGTAATTGCCCAAGGCCGTCTGCACCGTCTGCAGGGCGCCCACCGTTTTGGCACCAGTATGGACACGCAGCACATTGGACTGGGCTCGTTTGTCCAGATTGATCTGGAAGTCCTGGCGGGGGAAGGTCTGGCCTTCCTGCAAGCCGCCGTGCTCGTAGGAAAACAGCCCCAGCAAACGCAAGTCAAATGAACCGTGGACCGCTTCCAAGCCACCTCGGCCATCGTCACGCTGAAAGCGGGTACGACCATCACGCACTGTCATGACATAGTCAATATTGGGCTTGCTGGCCGGTAAGCCAGCCAGGGCCACACTAGCCTTGCCCTGTACGCGCGCCTGACACTGGTCGCCCCCCTGCTTTTTCACGTCGGAAAAAGCAAGGTCTGCGCCCATGGCCAGAAAACCCGAACCCGTCAATTGAACCTGGCCGCCATCACGCATGAAAGGGACGTCGCACAGACCGGCCTGAGCCGAACCCAGGCCCGATATCACCAACAGCGGAGCAGCCATCCAAGCTTTCAGTTTCATGCACATCCTGAATTCAGTGAAACGTAGGTTTGACTCTTTATTATGCCTATCCCCTCTAGGGGACGAGCAAGGGATTGTAAAAAAGCGCGACAAGTTCCCGGCCTACACCTCGCCGTCCTGCACTTTTTGACGGGTGCCGAAAATACGGTCCCCCGCATCCCCCAGGCCCGGCACAATATAACCATGCTCGTCCAGGTGCTTGTCAATGGACGCGGTATAGATATGTACGTCAGGGTGGTGTTTTTCAAGAGTGGCAATGCCTTCAGGCGCTGCCACCAGCACCAGGGCGCGAATGTTCTTGCAGCCTGCTTTCTTCAGCAGATCGATGGTGGCAACCATGGAACCTCCGGTTGCCAGCATGGGGTCGATAATCAGGGCCAGGCGCTGATCCAGCTCCCCGACCAGACGTTCCAGATAGGCCTGGGCCTCCAGGGTCTCTTCATTTCGGGCGATGCCGATCACGCTGACCTTGGCACCCGGAATCAGGTTCAACACCCCGTCCAGCATGCCAATACCGGCACGCAAGATGGGAACCACCGTCACTTTCTTGCCTGCCAGCTTTTCCACTTCCACATCCCCACACCAGCCTTCAATCGTGGTGGGCTCCAGGGGCAAATCCTTACAAGCCTCGTAGGTCAGCAAGGAGGCGATTTCCTGGGACATTTCGCGGAAATTTTTCGTGCTCAGATCTGCCTTGCGCATCAGGCCCAGTTTATGGCGGATCAAAGGGTGACGTATTTCGTGTATGGGCATGATTGCTTCATCAAATTAGGAACAAACTACAAACAGGGCCGCTGCACAGCAGCCCGCACTATCGTGATCATTAACGCACTGCCAACCACTTCACCACTGCGTCAAAAAAGGGCCGGGCAGAGGCAGAACGTTCGTCATTGACCATCATGACAACAATATACCGCTTTCCGCTCGCTCCCAGCACGTAACCGGCCAGCGCACGGCTGTCGCGCAAGGTGCCTGTTTTCAGGTGGGCGCGCCCCTGCACCTCGTCGTCCCGCAAGCGTGAACGTACCGTGCCATCCACACCGGAGATGGCGAAAGAGGAAATATATTCAGGCATCCAGTTCGAGCGCCAGGCAACTTTCAACATATCAGCCATGCCGCCGGCGGTCACCCGTCCGTTGCGCGACAGGCCCGAGCCATTGTCCACAACCCAGCCGCTAGTGTTGACGCCCTGGCGTCCCAATATGTTCATGACTGCCCGCTCGCCGCTGGCCACGGTGGCCCCGGGACCGCTCATCTCCGCGCCCACGGTCAGCAAGATGGTGCGGGCCATCACATTATTGCTTTGCTTGTTCACCAGACGGATCAGGTCAGACAGGGACTGCGAATCATGCCAGGTAATGGCCTGGGCACGACCCGGCACCCGGCCAGGCTTGATATCACGCGCCAGGGTGCCGCCCAGATCGCGCCACAGACTGCGAAACAGTTTGTCGAAAAACTCAGTTTGAGAGTGCACCAGACGATACACGCTGAATTCGCCACAAGAGGCGGCCGCCTTACCGCTGACGCGTACCACCATGCCCCCGGCTTCGGGTTGAATCTGGGTGCCGATCACCGGTGAGCCCGGGCACGTTGCGGTCGACCACTCCACTTCACCCTGCACGCGCACACCCGGCAGCGGCGGATCAATAATCGCCACCCATTTGCGCGCCTGCGCATCAGGTTGAAATACCAGCCGGGAGGCTCCCAGCCCGACCATCATGGCATCCGGGCTGGCGTTATAGGGTCGATCACCCGCGTTATCAAAATCCCCCGGATTGATCGTCACATTGCCAAAAATGGAACGATCCACAATCACTTCGGTCAGATTCTTCACCCCACGCAAACGGAGTTCACGCAACATGTCCCATAACTGCGGCACGGTCAGAAACGGATCGCCTCCCGCCTTGATATACAAGGGTCCTTTCAAGGTGCCCTGCTCATCAACCTGCAGGCCGTCCTGGGCCATCAAGGTGGTGCGCCAGGTATATTCCGGCCCCAAGGCGGACAAGCCAGCCCAGGTGCTGACCAGCTTCATGACCGAAGCGGGGTTGCGGGGCTCCTGGGGATTGACGCCAATCAGACGCGGGCCATCTGCCTCGTCCACCACAATCGACAAAGACGATTGGGGAAGGCGGCTGGCACTCCAGACCGACGCCAACTCGGGAGGCAGGGCCTGGGCCAGAGCCAGTGAGGCGCCTTGCACCATCAGCAAGGCTACCAGAGCCATATGCTTGCAACGACTCAAAACAGGCTTTGTCTTCAAAACACCCATGCCCTCGTCTCCAACAGATCAATTCAGGAAAAACCCAAGCATACCGAAAGAAAAACACTGCGGATATGGCCGATTCAGCAATCTGACGGCAAAGCGTTAAAATAGTCGGTTACCCCATCAGGCCCGACCTTGCAGTCCGTGGCCCTTTACGACAAACCATGAGCATCGATCCCTCTTTAACCATCGCCCAGTTCGACTACGAGCTCCCCCCCGAGCTGATCGCTCAAAGCCCTCCGGCCCAGCGCCAAGGCAGCCGTCTGCTGCATCTGGACGGGGCCGGCCAATTGCATGACCGCCAGTTCACCGACCTGCCTGGCCTGCTGCGCAAAGGCGATCTGCTGGTCTTTAATGACACGCGAGTCATCAAGGCGCGCCTGCATGGTCAGAAAAGCAGCGGCGGCAAAGTCGAAGTGCTGATCGAGCGCGTGACCGGCCCTGACACCGCCCTGGCGCATATCCGCGCCAGCAAGTCGCCCAAGCCAGGCACCTTGCTGGAACTGGCCGATGGCAAGGTGCTGGCCGACTGCACAGGCCGCGAGGATGCCCTGTTTGCCCTGCGCTTTCATGAACCCGTGCTGGACATGCTGGAGCAGTACGGGGCCACGCCCCTGCCCCCCTACATCACCCATGCGGCCGATGAGCAGGACGAATCACGCTATCAGACCGTTTATGCCCGACACCCCGGTGCCGTGGCCGCTCCTACGGCAGGCCTGCACTTTACCGACGACATGCTGGCCACCTTGCGTACGCAAGGCGTGGACCAGGCCTTTGTCACCTTGCATGTAGGGGCCGGCACCTTCCAGCCGGTGCGTGTCGACAATATCAGCGAACACGTCATGCACGCCGAGCGCTACCACGTACCCGCCGCCACCCTGGCCAAGATTGAGGCAACCCGGGCTGCGGGTGGCCGCATCATCGCCGTGGGCACCACCAGCGTGCGCTCACTGGAATCGGCCGCCAGCAAAGAGCCCGGCATGAACCAGCGCTGCGCCGATGGCAGTATTGAAGGCGATACACGCCTGTTCATCACTCCCGGCTTCCAATATCAATGGGTTGATGCACTGATCACCAATTTTCATTTGCCCCAGTCCACCTTGCTGATGCTGGTGTCAGCCCTGGCGGGGATCGAACCCATACAACGTGCCTACCAGCACGCCGTCCAATCCCGGTATCGCTTTTTCAGTTATGGCGATGCTATGTTCATTGAGCCCCCTACCCCATGAGTGGACTGAAGTTTGACCTTTTAAGCACCGACGGCGCCGCTCGCCGTGGCCAGATCACCCTGAACCACGGTGTGGTGCAAACCCCCATTTTCATGCCGGTAGGCACTTATGGCAGCGTCAAGGCCATGATGCCGCACGAATTAAAGGACATCGGCTCCCAGATCATCTTGGGCAATACCTTTCATTTGTGGTTGCGTCCCGGTACGGAAGTGATGGACAAATACAAGGGCCTGCATAACTTCATGCAGTGGGACAAGCCCATCCTGACCGACTCGGGCGGTTTTCAGGTATTCAGTCTGAAAGGCATGCGCAAAATTACCGAGGAAGGGGTGAAATTTGCCTCCCCCATCACCGGCGAACGCCTTTTTTTAACGCCTGAAGTGTCCATGCAGATCCAGTATTCCTTGAACTCCGACATTTCCATGGTGTTTGACGAATGCACGCCCTATCTGATTGACGATCGCCCGGCCACTCACACCGAGGCGGCCAAATCCATGCGCATGTCCCTGCGCTGGGCCCGTCGCTCACGCGAGGAATTCAAGCGTCTGAGCAATCCCAATGCCTTATTTGGGATTGTGCAGGGCGGCATGTATGAAGACCTGCGCGACGAATCACTGGCGGGCCTGACGGAAATCGGCTTTGAGGGCTACGCCATTGGTGGTCTGTCGGTCGGCGAACCCAAAGAAGACATGATGCGCATTCTGGCGCACACCACCCCCAAACTGCCCGCCCATGCCCCGCGCTATCTGATGGGTGTGGGCACGCCTGAGGATCTGGTCGAAGGCGTCAGCCAGGGCGTGGACATGTTCGACTGCGTGATGCCTACCCGCAATGCGCGCAATGGCTGGCTGTTCACGCGTTACGGCGATATCAAGATCCGCAACGCCCGCTATCGGGACGATACCCGCCCGCTGGACCCCAGTTGCAGCTGCCATACCTGCCAGCATTTTTCGCGTGGCTACCTGCATCACCTGCAGCGTTCCAATGAGATTACCGGCTCACGCTTGAATACCTTGCACAACCTGCATTTCTATTTGCAGATCATGCAAGAGATGCGCGATGCCATCGAGCAAAAGCGTTTTGCAGCCTGGCGGGAGCAATTTCACCAGGACCGGGCACGCGGCATCGAATAACAGGCTGTTTGTGATCCGGCAATAAAGTGCCGCTACAATACACCGTTAGTTTTTGACAACCCACACAAAAAAATCCTCAGGAGCCCCACATGTCCGCTGTTGACATTCTGACTCTCATCCCCGCCCAGGCAGCTGCCGGCGGCGAAAACGCCCTGATGGGCATGCTGCCCATCATCTTGATGTTTGTTGTGCTGTACTTCCTGATGATTCGTCCTCAGATGAAACGCCAGAAAGAGCACCGCAACCTGGTGTCCAACCTGGCCAAAGGCGACGAAGTCATCACCTCCGGCGGTCTGCTGGGCAAAGTCAGCAAAGTTCACGACAACTACCTGACCGTTGAAGTGGCCAACCTGACCGACAAACCCGTCGAAGTTCTGGTCCAACGCGTGGCCGTTACGACTGTTCTGCCCAAAGGCACCATCAAGTCGCTGTAATGCCTCCGACCCCGGACCTCGGTCCGGGGTTGCCATTTCTGCACCCGTCGTAGATATCCCATGAATCGTTATCCCCTCTGGAAATATGCCATCGTATTGGTCGCGCTGGCGATCGGCCTGATCTATACCTTGCCCAATCTGTTTGGTGAGTCTCCTGCTGTGCAGGTTTCCAGCGCCAAATCCACGGTCCGGCTTGAAACCAGCCTGATCACGCATGTTGAAGCGCTGCTCAAGCAGAACAATATCCCTACGACGGGCTCGTATTTTGAACAGAACGGACCCAGCGCCACAGCGCGTTTCCGTTTTGCGTCTACTGACGTCCAGCTCAAGGCCAAGGACCTGATCGAGCGCGAGCTGAACAAGGACTCTGCCGCGTCTGCTCCCGACTACACCGTCGCCCTGAACCTGGTGTCTGCCTCGCCCGCCTGGCTGACCGCGCTGGGCGCGCACCCCATGCATCTGGGGCTGGACCTGCGTGGCGGCGTACACTTTCTGCTGCAGGTCGATATGCAAGGCGCCCTGACAGCCCGCTACGACTCCATGGTCGCGGACGCCCGCAGTGTGCTGCGTGAAGCCAAGGTACCGGTTGGCACTATTGAGCGTGAAGGCCAGTCCCTGCGCCTGAGCTTTGCTTCGGCTGACGAACGCGACCGCGCCCAGTCTGAGCTTCGTCGTGCCATCCCCGACCTGGCCTTTACCCCTGCGGGCGACAGCGGGCTGACGGCGCGGCTGACCGAGACCGCCACCATTCAAGTCCAGACAAACGCGCTCACACAAAACATCACCACCTTGCACAACCGGATCAACGAGCTGGGCGTGGCTGAACCAGTTATCCAGCAACAAGGTTCCGACCGCATCGTCGTCCAGTTGCCCGGCGTGCAGGATGTGGCCAAGGCCAAGGAAATCCTGGGTCGTACTGCCACGCTGGAATTGCGCATGGTGGAAGACTCCCCCGCTGCCGTTGCTGCCTTGAACTCGGGCACCGTGCCTTTTGGGCTGGAGCGTTATACCGAGCGCGGTGGCGCCCCCTTGCTGCTGCGTCGCCAGGTAATCCTGACAGGCGAAAACCTGCAGGATGCCCAGCCCGGCCGCGACTCGCAGACCCAACAGCCCACTGTCAACCTGACGCTGGACAACAAGGGTTCACGGATCTTTCGCGATATTACCCGCAACAACATCAACAAACGCATGGCCATTGTGCTGTTTGAGAATGGCGTGGGTGAAGTGGTCACTGCCCCGGTTATCCGCAGCGAAATCCCCAACGGTCAGGTTCAGATCAGCGGCAGCATGAATGCCCAGGAAGCCGCTGACATTTCCCTGCTGCTGCGTGCCGGTTCACTGGCCGCGCCCATGAGCATCATCGAAGAGCGCACCATTGGCCCCAGCCTGGGTGCCGACAATATTCGCCAGGGCTTTAACGCCACGCTGTACGGCTTTATTGCGATTGCCATCTTCATCATGCTGTATTACCACCTGATCGGCCTGTTCTCGACCATTGGCCTGACCTTCAACGTGCTCTTGCTGCTGGCCGTGCTGTCCATGCTGCAGGCGACCCTGACCTTGCCGGGTATTGCCGCCATTGCCTTGACGCTGGGCATGGCCATTGACGCCAACGTCCTGATCAACGAGCGTATCCGCGAAGAGCTGCGCAATGGTGCTTCCCCGCAACAGGCCATTCACCTGGGTTTTGATCGTGCCTGGGCCACGATCTTCGACTCCAACCTGACCAGCCTGATTGTGGGTGTCGCTTTGCTGGCCTTCGGTTCCGGCCCCATCCGCGGTTTTGCGGTTGTACACGTGATCGGTATTCTGACCTCCATGTTCTCTTCGGTGGTTGGGGTTCGTGCCCTGGTCAATCTCTGGTATGGCAACCGTCGTCGCCTGCAAGGGATTTCGATCGGCCAGGTCTGGAAGCCACAGGACAAGAAGTAAAGCGCCAGGGCCGGCGCAAGCCGGCCAGGCCCAACTACAGGCATAAAGCATCATGGAATTTTTTCGTATTCACCGCACTATCCCGTTCATGCGCCATGCACTGGTGCTGAACCTGATCAGTTTTCTGACGTTTATCGCAGCGGTTGTTTTTATTATCGTGCGCGGCTTTCACCTGTCCATCGAATTTACCGGTGGGACAGTCATGGAAGTGCATTATCAACAAACCGTACAGGTCGAAGATGTGCGCCGCTCGGTCCAGTCTCTGGGCTACACCGATTTCCAGGTACAGAACTTCGGCACCTCCCAGGACATCATGATCCGCCTGCCCATCCTGGACGGGCAGGATTCCACCCAGCAAAGCGAACAGGTCATCCAGGCACTGAAGCAGCAACACCCGGACGTAGAACTGCGTCGCGTGGAGTTCGTCGGGCCACAGGTGGGACAGGAGTTGCTGCATAACGGCTTGATGGCCCTGGCCTTTGTGGTCGCCGGTATTTTGCTCTATCTGGGTTTCCGCTTTGAATGGAAGCTGGCACTGGCATGTGCCATTGCCAACTTGCACGACGTGGTCATCATCCTCGGCTTTTTCGCTTTCTTTCAATGGGAATTCTCGCTGTCGGTACTGGCCGGTGTGCTGGCGGTGCTGGGTTACTCCGTGAACGAGTCCGTTGTGGTGATGGACCGTATCCGTGAAAACTTCCGCAAGCAGCGCAAGATGTCGGTAGCCGAGATTATCGACCTGTCCATTACCCAGAACATCTCGCGTACCATCATCACCCACGGTTCTACCCAGATGATGGTGCTGTCGATTTTCTTCTTCGGTGGCCCCACACTGCACAACTTCTCGCTGGCGCTAACCATCGGCATCTGGTTTGGTATCTACTCCTCCGTGTTCGTGGCTGCCGCTATTTCCATGTGGCTGGGCGTGAAACGTGAGGATCTGGTCAAGCCGATCAAGAAAGACGAAGGCGGCGAGGTTGTAGAAGGCTAAGTTGCTTCTTTAGTCGCTGTTAAAGAAAAGCCCGACATTAAAACAATGTCGGGCTTTTTTGTTTCTAAGGCTGCTAGATTGCAAGCAATAGGGTGGCAGCAACAAGCCTCTTTTTGTTTTCTTGGGGGACCCGAGCCGGTCGGCGGGGCGAGTCAGGCCGTTCGCCACAGGCAGTGCTCTGATGCGGGATGCAAGGGTCGTGCTGTTTGAGGAGCACGTTTGCGGTTTGTCCGGCGGACAAACTGCGCTCCGAGTTCACGACCCGCCCGCAGCAGAGCACTGACAAGGGGACCCGTGCACCGCACGGGCGAATGGCCCGCCAAGCTGACCGGCTCGGGTCCCCCAAGAAAACAAAGGCCTGCCACCCTATATTGATCTAAAGAGAGACCTCGGCACGACAGCTATACAGCGAGCAATACTGCGATGGCAATATGGCAGAACCTTACTGCTGTAGCGGCTCCAGCGCTGTCTAGAGCGAATCTCATTTCCATAAGGCTGATAGAGCTTATCGCCGCCACTCTCAGCCCACACGCTGCAAGGACCGGATAAGACACAACAATCCGACAGTCGAGGGAACAAAATAAGCGCAGTCTACTTAATTAATGCGGGATGGTTTCATCCGGCCGCAGCGTCAATACACGCACACCACTTTCTGTCACAGCCACCGTGTGCTCAAACTGTGCCGACAGCAAGCCATCACAGGTACGTACGGTCCAGCCATCTTTCCCGGTTTGCACCGCATGACCGCCTTGATTGAGCATAGGTTCAATGGTGAACACCATGCCCTCCTTCAATCGCAAGCCTGTGCGCGGCGTACCCCAGTGCAGGACCTCGGGGGCTTCATGCATTTCTCGCCCGATGCCGTGCCCACAGTAATCGCGCACAACGGAGTAGCCGTTCGTGCGTGCGTATTGCGAGATGGCAAATCCCACGTCACCCAAAGTCGCGCCCGGACGCACGGCTTGTATGCCTTTCCACATCGCCATATAGCAGGCATCGACCAGTTTTTGCGCAGCAGACGTAACCTGCCCCACCGTGTAGGTTTTGCTGGAATCCGCGATAAAGCCATTCTTCTCCAGGGTGATATCGAAGTTCACGATATCTCCCTCTTTCAACACATCCGCCGTGGACGGCATACCGTGACACACGACTTGATTGGGCGATGAGTTCAGAACATAGGCATAACCGTACTGCCCTTTGCTGGCGGGCCGGGCTTGCAGGTCCTGGACGATGTAGCTCTCGACCAGATCATTGACCTGCATGGTGTTCATGCCAATCAGATCCAACTGATCCAGACGCGTGAACACTTGCGCCAGCAAACGACCCGACTCGGCCATCAAGGCAATTTCGCCTGCCGTCTTGATCATGCGGGCTCCGTTTGTTCCAGGGGCACCGCCGGCTCACCCAAACCGACCGCCCTCATCTCTCGGGCAACGATGTCGTTAAAGCTCAAAGTGGGATTCAATTCGCACAGCAAGCCCATGCGTATCCAGAAGGCAGCCTGCGCGTTAATGGAGCGACACGAAACGGTGCTCGCCTTGCGCAACTGATCGTGTAACTCATCATCAATATTGACAATACCCATCACTCAACCTCTATATGAAACACATATGAATCATATATTCATAGAAAACCCTTCGCAAGAGGGCCGAGTTGAACGCGTCAGATACGGCCAGTTCACCCCTGTGGCGGCTTCCCATAAACGCACCTCTGAGGGGCGGCCTGCCCGCAACAAGTTGAACAAGAACAGTCTCTTGTTCGTGCCCCCTGTAAGACGGGGCGTTATAATGCTCGATTCTTCATTCTCAATGGCCCGCGGGATATACACCCGTCACGGCTTCTCTTATGACTGACACCACACACCCTAGCCCCGACACGGCGGACGCTGCCGCCAAACCTGCCCGCAAACTCTTCATTCGCACCTTTGGCTGCCAGATGAACGAGTACGACTCCGAAAAAATGGCTGATATCCTGAATCAGGATCGCCCCGTTGAGTTGACCACCAATCCCGAAGAAGCCGACATCATCCTGTTCAATACCTGTTCGGTACGCGAGAAGGCGCAGGAAAAGGTGTTCTCGGACCTGGGCCGGGTCCAGCACTTGAAGGCGCTGAATCCCGATCTGGTCATTGGCGTGGGTGGCTGTGTGGCCAGCCAGGAAGGTGACACGATTATTCGTCGCGCGCCTTACGTGGATGTGGTGTTTGGCCCCCAGACGCTCCACCGCCTGCCCGAGCTGATCGTCAAGCGGCGCAACAGCGGCCGCTCGCAGGTGGATATCAGCTTTCCGGAAATCGAAAAATTCGACGCCCTGCCCCCCGCACGCGTGGAAGGCTATTCGGCCTTTGTGTCCATCATGGAAGGCTGCAGCAAGTACTGCAGCTTCTGTGTGGTGCCCTACACCCGCGGCCCCGAAGTCTCCCGTCCCTTTGACGACGTGCTGATGGAAGTGGCTGACCTGGCCGACCAGGGTGTGCGTGAAGTGACGCTGCTGGGCCAGAACGTGAACGCCTACCGTGGCCCTACCGACGTGGCGGGCGAAATTGCCGACTTCGCCATGCTGCTGGAATACGTACACGAGATTCCCGGTATCGAGCGCATTCGCTACACCACCTCGCACCCCAAGGAAATGACCTCGCGCCTGATCGCAGCCCATGGCAATCTGCCCAAGCTCGTGCCCTTCCTGCACCTGCCGGTGCAAGCAGGTAGCGACCGTATTCTGGCTGCCATGAAACGCGGCTACACTGCGCTGGAGTTCAAATCCATCGTGCGCCGCCTGCGCGAAGCCCGGCCGGATATCGTCCTTTCCTCGGACTTCATCGTCGGCTTTCCCGGCGAGACAGAAGAGGATTTCCAGAAAACCCTGAAACTGATTCGCGATGTGAATTTCGACCAGTCCTTCTCGTTTGTCTACTCCCGTCGCCCTGGCACGCCTGCCGCCGACCTGGAAGACAACACCAGCAAAGAAGAAAAACTGGACCGTTTGCACCGCCTGCAAGCACTGGTGAACGAACAGGCCCAGGCCATCAGCCAGGCCATGGTCGGCAGCGTGCAGCGCATTCTGGTCGAAGGCACCTCACGCAAAGACGATTCGGAACTGAAAGGCCGTACCGAAAACAACCGCATCATCAACTTCCCGGGTGATCCTCGCCTGATCGGACAAATCGTGGATGTGCATGTCACCCAGGTACTGACCAACACATTGCGCGGAGAAATCGTGACCCATGACCGGGTTGCAGGAGCCTGATCTATGACTAATCAACGCCGCCGCCTGCCCACTGCTGTGCGTCTGGATGGGGACAACACCCATCTGGCCAATCTGTGTGGCCCCTTGGACGAGAACATCAAGCAGATTGCCATTGCCTACGACGTCACGCTGCGTCGGCGTGGCAGCCATGTTTCGATTGAAGGCGCGCGTGCGGAACAGGCCGCCAAGGCCATTGATTGGTTTCATTCGCGCGCAGTGCATCGGGCGCTCAATATCGACGATATCCAACTGGGTCTGGTCGAGCTGGGCGCCAGCCGCAGCCACGAAAAGGAACCTGCGCCAGAGGCTTTGCCCGAGCTGCCTCCTGTGGGTCAGGACGACATTTCCCTGCGCACGGCCAAACGCGACCTGCGGCCACGTACCCCTGGTCAGCGCGAGTACCTGCGCAACATTCTGAACCACGACATCAACTTTGGCATCGGCCCGGCCGGTACCGGCAAAACCTGGCTGGCCGTGGCCTGCGCCATTGATGCACTGGAGCGCGAATCCGTCCATCGTCTGATTCTGACCCGGCCGGCAGTGGAAGCCGGTGAGCGGCTGGGGTTTTTGCCCGGCGATCTGGCCCAAAAGGTGGACCCGTATCTGCGCCCCCTGTACGACGCCCTGTACGACTTGATGGGCGTGGAAAAAGTGCAGCGCCTGTTTGAGAAGCAGACCATCGAGATCGCACCGCTGGCCTACATGCGCGGCCGCACGCTGAACCATGCTTTTGTGATTCTGGACGAAGCCCAGAACACCACGCCGGAACAGATGAAAATGTTCCTGACCCGTATCGGTTTTGGCAGCAAGGCCGTTATTACTGGTGACCCCACCCAGGTGGACTTGCCCAAAGGCCAGCGCAGTGGTTTGACCCATGCCGTCACGGTGCTGGAAAACGTGCAAGGTATTTCCTGCTCGCGCTTTAGCAGCCGTGATGTGGTGCGCCACCCCCTGGTTGCGCGAATTGTGGACGCATACGAACGAGCCGGTGATGCCTGATCTGTGCTTGAGCGTCCAGTACGCTGTTGAATGCCCCGAACTGAGCCGCTCCCGTATCCGCCGCTGGATGCAGCGCACCCTTGAGATGGCGGTCGAACGCATCCACCCCGAGGATCGCTTTACGGGTCTGTCTGCCACCTTGCGCATTGTGGGAGCCCAGGAAGGCCAAAGCCTGAACCTGAGCTACCGAGAGCGCGACTACGCGACCAATGTGCTGACCTTTGAATATGGTCAGGACGAAGACGGCGTGGTCCATGGCGACATTGTGTTGTGTCTGCCCGTTCTGGAACGTGAAGCCCAGGAACAAGACAAACCCTTTTTGCATCATGCCGCTCATCTAGTTGTGCACGGCTGCCTGCATTCGCTGGGTTATGACCACCTCGAAGAAGACGAGGCCCAGGACATGGAAGCACTGGAAACAGCCGTGCTGGCCAGCTTTCGTATACCTGATCCCTATCAGGAACGCTAGCGCGCGCTGTGCCGGCTTCGTGTGGCCGCCGATGACAAAACCGCATCAATACGCGCCGTGCTTCACGCCTTGCGAATGATGACAGGTCCATACCTTGTCATCGTTTTTCGGTTATGCTTAATTTTTCCTTAACTCGTCCTTCGGACAATGTCAGACTCTGCTACCGACCCTGAGCCCCGCCCTTCCAAGGCCAGCTCAAACAATCCTATCTCTCGCTTAAGTGCTTTTTTCAATCGGCGTCACGAGCCCGAAGACCGAGAAGACCTTAAGTCTGTCCTGGTTGCGGCCCACGCTCGCAAAGTCATCGACGACGAATCGCTCTCCATGATCGCTGGAACGCTGGATATGGCCAACAAGACGGTGGCCGATATCATGGTGCCGCGCTCCAAGATCGATATGCTGGACATCGCCAAGCCCTTGACCGAGATGCTGCCCATCATTATTGAAACGGGCCACAGCCGCTTCCCCATCTATGAGACGGAACGCGACAACATCATCGGTATATTGCTGGCTAAAGACTTGCTGCTGTCCATTGCCAACCCCACACTGGATCTGCGGCCGCTGATCCGCCCTGCCGTGTTCATTCCTGAAACCAAACGCCTGAATGTGCTGCTGCATGAGTTCCGTGGCAGCCGCAATCACCTGGCCGTCGTCATTGACGAACATGGCGGCACCGCCGGGCTGGTCACGATGGAAGACGTGCTGGAACAAATTGTCGGCGACATCGAGGACGAATACGATGAAGACGCCGAACAGACCATTTTCCAGGCAGGCCCTGACAGTTGGCGGGTCATGGCCCTGACTGAAATCCCCGATTTCAACGAAGCGTTCCATACCAATCTGCCCAACGACGACTTTGATACCGTGGGTGGCTGGCTGGCATCCGAACTGGGGCACATCCCTCGCCGGGGCGATGTCGCCCAGCTTGACGGCATCAGCATCACCGTCGTGCGTGCCGATGCCAAACGAGCCCTTTGGCTGCACGTTCAGCGAGCCACACCCGCCGAGCCCCATCTTGAACAATCCTGATTCCAAACCTGTCCCCCAGGCGCTGCGCGTCGCGTTAATGCTGGCTCTGGGGGGCTTGCATGCCCTGTCCTTTTCGATAGGCCCGCTGCCCTCCTGGATTCTGCCGTTTTATCAGATCACCCTGCTAGCTATAGCCTGTTCGCAGATCATGGCAGCGCAGTCGTTACGACAAGCTTTCGGACGCAGCTATTGGTTTGGTCTGGGCAACTTTGCCGTCGGCGTGTATTGGCTCTACATCAGCATGCACCAGTATGGCGGGATGCCATCCTGGCTGGCGGCCCTGGGGGTCTTGCTGCTGGCAGCTGCACTGGCCCTTTTCCCCGCCCTGGCTGCGGCCGTGTGGCAAAAGCTGCGTCCCAAACACAATAGTGATGCCTGGCTACCACGACTGCTATTGTCCGCGGGGTTTGCAAGCTGCTGGGCGCTGAGCGAATGGCTGCGGGGCACGCTACTGACCGGCTTCCCCTGGCTGAACATCGGCTACGCCCATGCGGAAGGCATGTTTACCGGCTGGGCTCCACTTGTCGGCGTCTATGGTCTGGCCTGGCTGTCCGCCTTCAGTGCCGCGGTCATCGCCCAGTTTGCCGCCTCCAAAGACAAAAACCAGAGCCCTTCTAGTGCCATTGGTATTGGCATCGCCATGGTTTTCGGCCTGATCGGCATCAGTTTGCCGCATATCGCCTGGGTTAACCCTCAGGGTGATCCGTTCATCGCCCGGCTGGTGCAAGGCAATGTCGACCAGAGCGCCAAGTTTGGCCCCGCGATGGGCGAGGGCATAGAACGCTATTACGACTTGGCCAATCTGGACGCCAAATCCCCCGAGGACGCGCCGCGTCTGATTGTCCTGCCCGAGACCGTCATCCCGGTTTTGCAGAACCGTCTGGAAACCAGCTTCTGGTTGCGCTGGACAGAACTGGCCCAACGTCATCAAGCCAATCTGGTGCTGGGCGTACCCATGGATCGCGGTACGGTCGATGGCAAACTCAGCTATACCAACAGTGCCTTGCTGATCACCCCCCAAACTCAGCCTCAGGACATCATCAACAGCACTGCTGCCTACTACGACAAACACCATCTCGTGCCCTTTGGCGAATTCATCCCCGCCGGCTTTCGGTGGTTCGTGGACATGATGAATATCCCCTTGGGTGACTTTCACCGGGGCGCCCTGCCACAAGCTCCTTTCCAGCTGCCAGAAGGTCGTGTCGCGGCCAATATCTGCTATGAAGACGTTTTTGGTGAAGAGATCATCCAGGCCGTCCAGGGCCGCCCTGGTCAGCAGGGGGCGAGCGTGCTGCTAAATATCAGCAATCTGGGCTGGTTCGGGGACTCCTGGGCCTTGAGCCAGCATTTGCAGATCTCGCGCATGCGAGCCTTGGAAACAGGACGTCCCATGCTGCGCGCGACCAACACCGGCATGACGGCTGCCATTGATCCGTATGGACGGATTCGCGCCGTGCTGCCGCCCTTGACACCGGGCGTACTGGATGTGGAAGTACAGGGCACCACTGGCCTGACACCCTACGTAAAATACGGCAACCTGCCCTTTCTGATCTGGGCCAGCCTCTTGCTGATTATGTTTGCCTGGCGCGCTCGCCGCTCATCCTGAGCATCGGGGGTGCGGCACGCCGACATGTCCAGCGACCGCGTCGCCTGAACAGACCTTCTTACTGCAGCGCCTGGGGACCCACGGGATACAGACCCGCGGCAAATCCCCCTGCATGGTCCCGATTCCAGGTCTTGCACCAATCCACAAACTCGTCTGCCGGGATCGGCGTCGAGCACAAATAGCCCTGCATGTAATCGCAGCCGGCATGGTTGAGCAAGTCCAGCTGCTCGTGGCTGGTCACTCCTTCTGCCACGACGCGCAAACCCAGTTTTTGCGCCATGACGATCATGGCCTGGGTCAGGACCAGATCCTCGCTGCTCAGCGCCAAATTACGGATATAGCACTGATCAATCTTGAGCACATTGATGGAAAAGCGCTTCAAATGGGACAGAGAGGAATAGCCTGTGCCGAAATCATCCAGCGCCACACTCATGCCATATTCACGCAAGGAGCGCAGCTGCTGCAAGGCCTGCCCCTGATCATCGAGCAACAGACGCTCCGTAATTTCCACCACCAGCGCATCGCCCGGAATGCCCTGGGTTTGCAGATACTCCACCCATTCCCGCGCACAAGAACCATTGAGCTTGAACTGCGCGGGTGACACGTTCAGGCTGACCCGGAAACTGGGGTCCAACTCGTGGCGCAGCCTGACCGCCGCCTGGGCAGCCGTCTCGAATACCCATTCTCCGATCAAGACAATCAGCCCGGAGTCCTCGGAAAAAGGAATGAACTCCGAAGGCGGCACCAGACCGAGCTGAGGATGCTCCCAACGAATCAAGGCTTCAGCGCGGGTGACCTGTCCCGTACGCATATCCACAATAGGCTGGTAATAGAGCTGAAACTGCTTTTCGCTCAAGGCCTTTTGCAGATCCTGGGAGAAACGAAGGCGAGCCTCCACCGCTTCGCTCATGGCAGGTAAAAAACGGCAGTATTGGTTGCGACCACACGCTTTGGCCGCATACATGGCCATGTCCGCATTTTTCAAAAGCTGACCGGCATCGTCCCCATCCTCGGGGAACAAGGTGATACCCACGCTGGCAGAGACAGACACTGAGTTCTTGCCCAGCTGGAAAGGCTCCTCAATCGTGTCCAGCAAACAGCGACAGGTACGTTCCACAATCGATGTATCACTGATATCGGACAAAATGACAGTGAACTCGTCGCCACCAATTCGCGCTACCGTATCTGTCACCCGCACACAGCGTTGCAGGCGTTGGGCCACTTCCTGCAAGAGCACGTCTCCTTTCTCATGCCCCAGGGAATCGTTCACATCCTTGAAGAAGTCCAGGTCCATAAAGATCAGGGCGAAGGGCAAACCAGTACGGCGGGATTGCTCGCGAGCCTGTTGCAAACGATCCTGGAACATCTGCCGGTTGGGCAAGCCTGTCAAATGATCGTAATGCGCCTGCCGCCACATCTGGGCCTCACGCTTTTTATGGCTGGTGATGTCCGTAAACAGGCCGATGTGACGATACACCGTGCCGTCGGGGTTCCACGCAGTGCTGATCGTCAGGCGCTCGGCAAAATCCTCCCCGTTCTTGCGACGGTTCCAGATGTCCCCCTGCCAACGCCCCGTTTCTGAAATCTCGCGCCACATCTTGCGATAGAACTCGCGATCTTGACGACCGGAATTCAGAAGCGACAAGCTGCGTCCGCGAACTTCATCGAGCTCATAGCCCGTGATGCGGCTAAAGGCCGGATTGGCATCGACCACGTGGCCAAAGCGGTCGGTAACCACAATGGCTTCGCAGGTGTTCTCATAGACTACCGCCGCCAAGCGACCCGTCACCTCATTACGCACCCGCGTGGTGATGTCCTGCACCACTGCCACCATGGCGGTACGGCCATCCAGCCGAATGGGAATGGCACAGATCTCTACATCAATGGATTTGCCATCATGACGCAATGCCCGTGTTTCATAACGCAAACTGCTGCCGCCTGAACGCGAATCGGGCACCGTATGAGTCAGGGACGGAAATCGTGGAGACAGGAAAATCTGATCCACCGTGAACTCCTGACGCAATTGCGCGCGACTATATCCCAATGTTTCCGCCAACTTTTTATTAACAAAATCAAAGCGGCCGTCGCGGCTCACGTAAATACCCAATAAAGGGTTGTGACTTACGCTGCGGCATATGGCGTTGAGCTGCGATAAATTGCGCTGCTGAATGGAGAGCTGGGCATCCCGCTGTTGAATCTGCAACCCGCAGTCATTCAGAATCTGCGACAAATAGCGCGTTTCATCCGTACCGGAACTGATGCTTTTTGTGCGGTAATGCCCCTGGGTAAAGGCCTTTCCCTGGGCGAGCAGTTGCCTCAAGGGCGTGGCCACCCAGGCGCGCAACATAAAGTAAGAGAGAGACAGCGCCAACGCATCGAGCGCCAGCATGAAAAACACCGTCCAGCGGTGCTGGGAGCGGGTACGTTCACGCAGAACGTCAAAAGCGTCCAGCAATTGCTGCGTGTTATGCCGGAACAGGGAATCTTCGGCATTCAGACTGGCAGCGGGTAAAAGCACCTGCTCCGAGCTGACCGGAAAATCCAGGCGCATCAGCCGCCGCTGCCACTCATTGCTCAACTGCGAGACCAGTCCCAGCAAGGGTTTGTCCAGCGGCACGAGAACCACACCATCGACCATGCCTCCCTCGCGAAGCAACTGCACGACAGACTGAAACTGCTGGTCGAGCTGACGCAAACGGGCCGGGGTGGAGCTGGATGGCGCGGCCAGCGCCACGGAATAACTGATATCCGACAGTTGTCGCAAAAGGCCACTGCTGGCCTGCAAGCGGATATCTGCCTGATTCTGCTTGTAAATGACCGTAACCGTCGCGGAAATCAACAACAGCCAAACCAGCAGCACCCAAATCAGCAAAGCACGCAAACTGATTCGTCTTTGTGCATCCACTGGAACAGGCAGAGGTGATGATATGCACTGCTTTGCTGACATAGCGCCATTAAATAGAAAATGCAGGCTCAGAGATCGGCCTACAAAACGTAATGATTGCAGGTGAAATGTTACTCATCGAAGCATAACATCATTAGATTACCGAGCAGCGCAAATTTCTTATAGAGCCTTCATTTATGCGCCTAAGAGGGGATTTACCCCCCCGCAAAAGGGACAAAAAAACGACGTGAAGTCGAGAAACGATTTACGTCTATTGACTCATATATGAAATGTTATGACACAAAGAAGATACAAAACACCGCTTGAAATAAAAAGATACGGATGGGAGCAAGTCGCACTCGGCCCGGTTTCCCCTGCCTGCCTCTTGTGTCCATCTCACCCCTTCCTACCCGCGTTCGTCTTGCCTCAGCCCCCTGTCTTGAAGTTTTTTTGCTTTATTTTTCTTTTTTCTCTCAAAAGACTTGCACAAAGACAAAAACATCTTCATAATCTCAATTCTTCGTTGGTGGTCAACAAAAAAGAACACCGAAATGGGGGTATAGCTCAGCTGGGAGAGCGCTTGCATGGCATGCAAGAGGTCAGCGGTTCGATCCCGCTTACCTCCACCAAAAAACGAAGATTAGCTGTAAGTCCTGTCCCCTTCGTCTAGAGGCCTAGGACACCACCCTTTCACGGTGGGTACAGGGGTTCGAATCCCCTAGGGGACGCCAAAGCTTTTGCTTGGCACCGCTGCGGAGCGGTAGTTCAGTTGGTTAGAATACCGGCCTGTCACGCCGGGGGTCGCGGGTTCGAGCCCCGTCCGCTCCGCCAAAAGATTTTATGAATCAGTCCCGGACTGGTTCTAGCAGTTTGAAGTGGCAAGCCTCGTCAAGCCTGACACTTATTTCGATACTTTGGTTTTTTGGCACAGTCAAAAAATGAAGTAAAGAAAAATTGGGGGTATAGCTCAGCTGGGAGAGCGCTTGCATGGCATGCAAGAGGTCAGCGGTTCGATCCCGCTTACCTCCACCAAAACGACGGTTTAGTTGTAAGTCCTGTCCCCTTCGTCTAGAGGCCTAGGACACCACCCTTTCACGGTGGGTACAGGGGTTCGAATCCCCTAGGGGACGCCAAAGCTTTTGCTTGGCACCGCTGCGGAGCGGTAGTTCAGTTGGTTAGAATACCGGCCTGTCACGCCGGGGGTCGCGGGTTCGAGCCCCGTCCGCTCCGCCAAAAATTCCAAAAAGCCTGATAGATTTCGATCTGTCAGGCTTTTTTCATTACTGCTGCAAAACCCATGGCAGGCTTTTATAAAGGCCTGCCTTTCCAGGCACGCCGCAACCCAGCGCCCCGAGTCAAACCATGGTCGCGCTCCGCTCCTCCAAGGCCACCCCGTCCATCGGGCTCTCCTACCGGTACCATGCCCCCCCCTGATAGTCCCAGCCCCCTTTCCAGGAAATGAGGCGTAGCCCAGGGCTCGCCAGTTGCAAGCGAGCTGCCTGCGCAGGCCTGTGGCTTGCTAGTGCTCTTGCATTGCTCCCTATTCAAATCAGCAATTGCCTTGCTCCTGCTCTCCAGGGAAGTTAATGTATTGCATTATCGTTACTTCAATATTCAAGAGTCATGCCTGTCAGCACCCTGGGCCAGCGTGGTCCGACCGAACACCATCGCCGCGAACAGATCATCGAGCAGGCCAACAGGCATTTCCGGCTCTATGGTTATCGCAAAACCTCGGTCGCGAGTCTGGCCAAATCAATCGGTGTCTCCAGCGCTTACCTGTATCGCTTCTTCGACTCCAAGCAGGCTATCGGCCAGGCCATTTGCCACTCGGTGCTGCATGGCATGCATCAGCAGCTGCAGCAGATTGTCGACAGTGACCTCCCTCCCATCGAGCGGCTGCGCCACTTTATCGAAACCGCCTGCCAGCTAAGCCTGGAGCTGTTCCTGCAAGAAGGACGCATGCAGGAAGTCGTGATCGAGGCCCTGCAAAACAACTGGCCCACTGTCGATCAGCACAGGCAGGATCTGCTGGCACAAATCACGGCACTGGTACGCGCAGGCCGGGAAAGCGGAGACTTCGAGCGGCGTACCCCGCTGGACGAAGTGGTTCAGGGCATTTTGTTTGCGCTCACAGCCTGTCTGCATCCCGTGCTGCTGGAGATACATCCGGCCGAAAAAACGCGTCAGGGTTTGCTGGTGGTAACCCCCCTGATTTTGCGCAGCCTGATGCCCTGACCTACCTCCCGAGTTACAGTTCAACCAACTATTTACTTACCCGGAGTCCTGCATGGCTCTCTTTCGCTCTCTTAGTCCTGTATTGAGTTTGTCCACCGCCCTGGTTCTCATGGGGTGCAGCCAGCAGACCCAGGAGGCTGACCCGCGCACCCAGGCGCCCTTGGTGATTCAAAGCATGGTTCAAGCCAAGACGGATCAGCAACGGCGCTTTCTGGGACTGGTCAGCGCACGAATCGAAAGCCCACTGGCCTTCCGGGTGGGCGGCAAAATTGACACACGCCATGTCCAAAACGGTGAACATGTGAAAAAGGGGCAGCTCCTCATGACGCTGGACCCCAAGGACCTGCAGTTGGATCACCGCGCCCGTCTGGCCGCCGTACAAGCTGCCCAGGCTCAGGCCGAACAGGCCGAATCGGATTACAAGCGCCTGTCTTTGCTGGTCGACCAGGGGGGCGTCTCTCGTCAGGCCCACGAACAAAGCAGACAGGCGTTGCGCAGCGCTCAGGCCAATCTCAAGTCCGCCCAGGCACAGGCCGAAATCGCACGGAATGCCGATCAGTACAGCGCCCTAAAGGCAGATGCGGATGGCATTATCACTGCGCAGATGGGTGACGTTGGCCAGGTTGTCAGTCCCGGTCAGGCCGTGCTGCGTCTGGCTCTGGACGGCCCGCGAGAGGTGATCGTCAGCCTGCCTGAACAATGGGATATTCCGCTGGGCACCCGCGCCACGATCGAGCTGACCGACTCCCAGCAAAGCCTGCCCGCCCGATTGCGCGAACTGGCCCAGTCCTCGGACCCGGCCACGCGCAGCTATCAGGCCCGCTTCTCCTTTGACGATGAAAACATCAGCGCCCGCCTGGGTTCCAGCGCCATCGTGCACCTGACACCCCCGGAGGCGGATGCCTTGAACCAGGTTCCCCTCACCGCGCTTTACGATCCAGGCAAAGGCCCGGGCGTGTGGGTCATCGACGCTCAGAACACCGTGCATTGGCAGGCAGTGACTATCGCCAAGCTGGCCCAGGAACACGCCTACCTTTCCGATGGGCCCGATGCGGGCACCCCTATCGTGGCGCTGGGCGCCAATCTCTTGCACGAAGGCCAGGAAGTGCGCCCTGAAACACGCGAGGCCAAGCCATGACAGGCCGCTTCAATCTTTCCGCGCTGGCCGTGCGCGAACGGGCCATCACTCTATTTCTGATCATCGCCCTGGCGGCGTCCGGCATCTACTCCTTCGTCAAGCTGGGTCGGGCAGAAGACCCGGCGTTTACCGTCAAAGTTCTTACCGTTACCACCCTGTGGCCCGGTGCCACGGCCCAGGAAATGCAGGATCTGGTGGCCGAGCCCCTGGAAAAACGCATGCAGGAGCTGCGCTGGTTTGACAAAGTGGAGACTGTCACCCGTCCCGGCACTGCCCTGATGGTGGTGACCTTGAAGGACACCATGCCCCCGGCCGATGTCCAGAGCGAGTTCTACCAGTTACGTAAAAAGCTCCAGGATCAGGCGCCCAGTCTGCCCCAGGGCGTACAGGGCCCTTTCGTCAATGACGAGTATTCGGATGTGTCGTTCAGCCTGTTCGCGCTGCAGGCCCCTGGTTTGCCGCCCCGCCTGCTGACCCGGGAGGCGGAGAAGGTACGCAGCCAGTTGCTGCAAGTGCCCGGCGTCAAGAAGGTCAACATCCTGGGGGAGCAAAGCGAACGTATTTTCATCGATCTGGACGAGACCAAGCTGCACAATTTGCAACTCAATCCCCAACAGATCCTGCAGGCCCTGTCGCAGCGCAGCGCCATGACCCCCAGTGGCGCCATCAGTACCGACGGGCCACGGATTCATCTGCGCCTCAGTGCGGGACTGGATAATGTTCAGGCGATCAGCGACACCTATATTTATGTTCAGGGTCACGCGCTGCGTCTGGGCGATATTGCCACCATCAGCCGGGGCTACGAGGACCCGCCCAGCTTCGAGATTCATCATAATGCGCAGTTTGCCATGCTGCTGGATGTGGTCATGCAAGAAGGCTATAACGGCCTGTACCTGGGCAAAGATCTGGAGAAAGCGCGCGAAGAGATTGCTGCCGCCCTGCCTTTGGGATTCTCGCTGGAGACCGTGACCAACCAATCGGTGAATATTGCCTCGGCGGTGGGCGAGTTCATGTTCAAGTTCTTCGCCGCGCTCAGTGTGGTGCTGCTGGTGTGTCTGATCAGCATGGGCTGGCGGGTGGGGATCGTCGTGGCCGCTGCCGTCCCCCTGACACTGGCCATGGTGTTTGTCATCATGATGATGACGGGCAAGGTCTTTGACCGAGTCACACTGGGCGCGCTGATTATCTCGCTGGGCCTGCTGGTGGACGATGCCATTATTGCCATCGAGATCATGATCGTGAAGATGGAAGAAGGCATGGACCGCCTGAAGGCCGCCGCCTACGCCTGGAATCATACGGCAGCCCCGATGCTCTCTGGCACGCTGGTGACCATTATTGGCTTTCTGCCCGTCGGGTTTGCCCGCTCCTCTGCCGGAGAGTATGCAGGCAACATCTTCTGGATTCTGGCAGCCGCCCTGTTGACTTCCTGGGTGGTCGCCGTGGCGTTCACGCCTTATATGGGCGTGAAGCTCTTGCCCGCCATTGCGGCCCGCCCAGGGGGCCATCAAGCCATTTACGACACGCCCAACTATATGCGCCTGCGGCGCATGATCGCCTGGTCCGTACACCATAAGTTTCTGGTGGCCGGTATTGTGGTGGGGGCCTTCATACTGGCGGTGGTGGGCATGGGTTTCGTCAAACAGCAGTTTTTCCCCACGTCCGATCGGCCTGAACTGCTGGTGGAGGTGCAGTTGCCCGAAGGCAGCAGCATCCAGTCCACTCAGGCCGTCACCCGCAAAGTGGAAAGCTGGCTGCGCGAGCAGCCTGAAACACGACTGGCCACCAGCTATGCCGGACAGGGTGCGCCACGCTTTTTTCTGTCCTACAACCCGGAACTGCCGGACCCTTCGTTTGCCCGTCTGGTCGTCCTGACGGCGGATCATCACGACCGCGATGCCTTGCTGCAGCGCTTTCGTCAGGTGGTGGCCGATGGTCTGACTCCCGAGGCACGGGTTCGCGCCACCCAACTGGTATTTGGCCCCTCCACCAAGTATCCGGTCGAGTTTCTGGTTCGGGGCCCCGAACTGGACAGGTTGCGCGACATTTCGGAACAGGCCATGGCCATCATGCGAGCCGACCCGGACATGCGTCAGGTCAACGTGGACTGGGGCGCACGCGTGCCCGTGTTGAAGCTGGATATAGACCCGCAACGCCTGCAAGCCCTGGGCTTGAACCGCCAGCGTCTGGCCGAGCAAATTCAGCTGCAACTCGATGGTACGACAGTGGCGGAATACCGTGAGGACCTGCGCAATGTCCTGGTCATCGCCCGCAGCTCGGCGATCAACCGGCATGACCCCACCCGACTGTCTGGCCTGACCGTCACCAACGACCAAGGCAAGAACCTGCCACTGGAACAGATTGGGAAACTGGAGATCATCCAGGAGGAGCCCAAGTTGGCTCGCCGCAATCGTTTACCCACCATGACCGTGCGCGGTGACATTGCTCCACACGTTCAGCCGGCAGAAGTGGCCAACCGGGTCATGGAGGCATTTGCTCCCCTGCAAGCCTCTCTGCCACCGGGCTATCTGATCGAGATGAGCGGGATTACCGCCGAGGCCAAGAAATCCAACGACGCTCTGTTGCCGGTCTTTCCGGTCATGATTGCGCTGATGCTCCTGGTCATCGTGATCCAGGTGCGTTCGCTCTCGAACATGATCATGGTATTTCTGACTGCCCCCTTGGGACTGATTGGCAGCGTGCCGGCCCTGCTGATCTTTCAGCAGCCCTTTGGCTTCACCGCCATTTTGGGGCTGATTGGTCTGGCCGGCATCCTGATGCGTAACACGCTCATCCTGATCGAGCAGATCAAGACCAATCGCGCCGAAGGGGCCTCCCCCTATGATGCGGTGATTGAAGCTACCGTCCAGCGCGCCCGCCCGGTTATCTTGACGGCGCTGGCCGCCGTGCTGGCGTTTATCCCGCTATCGTTTTCCGTGTTCTGGGGATCCATGGCATTGACGCTGATCGGCGGCACAGCCATCGGCACCATCCTGACCCTTTTATTCTTGCCCAGCCTGTATGCCATCTGGAATCGCATCCAGGACCCACGGGTCGCATCCCTTGCTTGAAGGCTGAAACTGTGTAAATAATGGATGCATGGTCTGAAACAAGCTCCCCGCGCCCGGCAGATTTTTTCTCTGCCGGCTGCCTCCCATTAAAAATGGGCGCCTTTTGCCGGGGGTGGGCTTTAGCACAGAAACCATGCATCCCACTGCCTGTTTTGTGGGTCCAGAGAACAGAACGACGCAAGATAGCTTATGTCTACACAGAAAGACCTGCCCGCCGCCCTGTCTCACGCATTCGAGAAGGCGATCTACCGTGTACATAGCCCGCAGGGCGATATAGATGTGCGTATCGGCCAGTTCAACAGAACCTTAAATCAGTTACTGCAACAGGAAACCAGCCGTGGGGCGGCGATTTTGACCGCCTGCAATCCAGGCGCACAAATTTGCAGCCGTGCTTTTAACGACGCAGTCCAGGAAAGTTTGCTGCGTAGTTTGCAGAAACTGGACTTGCGCTGGTGGCCTGCAGTCAACCTGGACCCCAATGGTAAATGGCCAGATGAACCCAGCCTGCTGGTACTCGATATCAGCCTGCAACAAGCACGCTGGCAAGCGCGCCTGTTCAAGCAATTGGCTTTTGTCTACATCCCGCTCGATGGCAAGCCGGCCTTGCATGATGTGCAACAACGCCTGCCTGCGTCGAATCAGGCCCAGTTAAACAGCACCACCTCCCTCTAGACGCTGACGAAAACCGGGGGCAATGGCCGCCGCTTTGAGTTTTCCCCCGGGCAGAACCTTCGCCCACGCGCGCCACTCATGACCGCTGGCAACCTGTACCCCGTCCATATTGAAGACCTGGTATTCCATCTTGAAACGTCCCTCCTGCCATTGGACGACCCGCACCCCAATACGAATTTCCTGGTCATAAGTCACCGGCGCACGGAAATTGGCGCCCACATCCACCAGTGGTGTCACCGCGTCGTACTCACTTTGCAAAATACGCTGACTCAACCCCACTTGCCGCAGCCAGGCCTGATACGTGCTGTCAAACCAATAAAAATAATTGGGATAAAAAACAATCCCGGCCTCATCGCAGTCACCCCACTCCACGGTGATGCGGCGCTCGAACACATGCATGTTGATCCTTTGACAAATTTTCCCCTTAGTTTAGCGCGGATAAAAACCTCGAACCCTGGGCAATCAGCCTGTCAATCAGCCATTGAAACATTTTGCAAATATTTGGATGGAAACAATTTGCATCAACATAAATAATGAAAATTAGAAGAAATTAAGCGCATTTTCATTCAATTAACATGAAAGCAAGCCAGTCAGCCCGACAATGGCGCGCTATCGACAGGGCGGCAAAGTCGTCTTTCAGTGAGGGAGAACCTAGCATAGCCGCGTCACTGAATAAGGTAGCCTGCCATGTCTGTAAATACCCCCGCCCCCTGGACGATCCGTCGCATCATGGAGCTGTACGAGTTGCCTTTTATGGACCTTGTATTCCAGGCACAGACTGTCCATAGACAACACCACCCTGCCAATCAGATCCAGCTCTCCAGCCTTCTGTCCATCAAGACAGGCGCCTGTCCCGAGGACTGTTCCTATTGTCCACAGTCGTCCAAGTACCAGACCGAGCTGGAACCCGAACCCCTGATGCCTCTGGAGAAGGTGCTGGAAGCCGCGCGTGCGGCCCAGGCACAAGGAGCGCAACGCTTTTGCATGGGCGCTGCCTGGCGCTCCCCCACCGAAAAACAGCTGGATCAAGTCATTGATATGGTCAGCGCTGTCAAAGCCATGGGACTGGAAACCTGTGTCACCCTGGGCATGCTCAAAGAAGGCCAGGCCGAACGCCTTAAAGAGGCCGGACTGGACTACTACAACCACAATCTGGACACCTCGCCGGAATTCTACGGACAGATCATCAGCACACGCACCTACCAAGACCGGCTGGACACCTTGGAACGTGTCCGCGCAGCCGGATTGAACAGTTGTTGCGGCGGAATCATTGGCATGGGCGAGAGCCGGCGCGAGCGTGCCGGTCTGCTTGCTCAACTGGCCAATATGCGCCCCTACCCCGAGTCCGTGCCGATCAATCAACTGGTTAAAGTGCCCGGAACGCCTCTGGATCAGGTCGAGGACCTGGACCCTTTCGAGTTTGTGCGCACCATCGCCATTGCCCGCATCCTGATGCCCACCAGCGCCGTACGCCTGTCTGCCGGCCGCGAAACCATGGACGACAGCACCCAGGCACTGTGCTTTATGGCCGGAGCCAACTCGATTTTCTACGGCGAGCAATTGTTGACTACTGGCAATCCGCAGTTTGTGGCCGATCAGGACCTGTTTGCCCGACTGCAACTGGAAGCTGCCAAAACCACCTTGTCCGAACCACCTCTGTCCCTGGAACAGACCCGACCACGCGCCATGCTCGAGGCTCTCTGACATGCTGACCCTGTTCGCCAGTATTCTGTGCAGTGTTGCCGTTTCCATTTTGCTGAAGATCGCTCGCCAGCGGCAGATCGATGTGGCTCAGGCCATCATGGTCAACTACGGCGTAGCAGTCACCTTAAGCCTGGTACTGTTGCAACCCCATCCGAGCAGCCTGCTCAATCCTGCTACCCCGTGGTGGATTCTGATTGCGCTGGGCGTCCTGCTGCCCAGTGTCTTTCTGTTCATGGCGGCCGCCGTCCGACAGGCTGGCATCGTACTCAGTGACGCCGCCCAGCGACTGTCGCTGTTTCTACCCTTGTTGGCTGCTTTTCTTCTGTTTGGCGAACACATGGGCGGCCAGAAACTGCTGGGTATTGCCCTGGCCCTGACTGCCCTGCTGTGTTTGCTGATACGCCCCCGCTCGTCCAGCAGTCAGGAACCGGGATCCGGGCACCCTGCCCTGATGCTGCTGGCGGTATGGTTAGGGTATGGCGTGATCGACATTCTGTTCAAGCAGCTCTCCAAAGCGGGCGCTGCCTTCTCCAGCAGCCTGGTTGTATCCTTTTCCCTGGCGGGTGTGCTGATGTTGTGCTGGCTGTTGATCAAGCGCTGCCAATGGCACAAAGGTAGCCTGCTGGCCGGACTGGTACTGGGTTCACTGAATTTTGGGAATATTTTCTTTTATATTCGGGCCCATCAGCTCTTTCCCGAGAACCCGACTCTGGTGTTTTCTGCCATGAACATCGGCGTGATTGCGCTGGGAGCCCTCATTGGAGCCGGTTTCTTCAAAGAAAAGCTCAGTGCGCTCAATATCGTGGGTGTTGCCCTGGCCATAGGAGCCATCGTCGCGCTGATTCCCCGTTAAACAGCCCCCTGCCGGGCCAAGCCCATCGGGGCCCGGCAAACCGCACTATAAGAAAAGCCATATGATTGACATTTAAAGCGACGGGGCACGACTGCTTTTCATCTCCTGTAGATTAGAAAAAACAAATTCTACCGACGCTCACGTCGGAGACTACCCAGGAGACATCATCATGACCGGATTAACACGCCGCCAATTACTACTGGCCACCTGCGCTGCAGCGGGCACATTGGCCACGCCTTGGCTCAGCCACCGCGTTCTGGCTGCCAGCAAACCGGTGGTCGCTGCCCTGTTCTGCGGCCACATCGATGACAACGGCTTCATGCAGGCGGGCTACCAAGGCTTTAAAAAAGCCATGGATCAGCTCGCTCTTAGCGGCCATTACAAAGACCAGGTTGCCAATGAAACCCAGGCGCAGATAGCCGCCTTGCGTGAACTGGCCACTCACTACAAACCTGACTTGCTGATCGCTCACGGAGGTCAGAATACCGACGCCGCACTGGCTGTCGCCAAGGAGTTTCCTGATATCCGCCTGGTGATCACCCAAGGAGCGGTTACCGCCAGCAACCTGAGCAGTTACGACGTTCGTCAGGAAGAGTCCGCCTGGCTGGCCGGTGCCTATGCAGCCCTGATGACGAAAACCGGCGTGGTGGCACACCAGTCCGGGATACGGGTGCCACCCGGCTTACGCGCCCGTGCGTCCTATGCGGCTGGCGTCAAGCACGCCAATCCGGAGGTGAAGCTGCTGACAAATTTCTCCGGCAATCAGGATGATATTGAGCTGGCCGCCCGCGTCACCCAGGCTCAGGCCAAAGCCGGAGCAGACATCATCTACACCATGCTGAACAAAGGACGTAGCGGCACAACGCAGGCCTGCCGTGAACTGGGCATCAAGCAAATCGGCAATGTGATTGACTGGGTGGCTCGCGAACCCGATGTGTTTATAGGTTCGGCCTGGGCGGATGTAGGCATTGGCGTTTTTCAAGCATGCAAGGACCTGAGCGAAAACAAGTTCGAGTCCGGCAAAATCTTTAAGGTGGGCTTGCAACAGCCTGATGCGGTACGGCTGATCATGGCTCCCGATACCCCGGATGTCGTGCGCCAGCGTATTGCAGCGCTGCAGCAGGACATTCTGAGCGGCAAGATTGAGGTTGAGGCCGAATTTAACGGGCCTGAATTCCAGATTTAAGATTCAGGCAGGCCTACAAAAACCCAGGCGTGGCCTGGGTTTTTTCATGAATGAATCATGCTTGAAAAGGCTACAACACCATGTCCGATTCTGGCGAGGGCTCAGGAAGCCGGATCTGACGATGTACGCTTGCTCTCTGCGTCTTCGGCGTGTCCCGGGCTTCCCGTATCGATCTGCTTCCCAGAGCCATCCAAGTCTGCGGCACTGCCCACGACGGGATCAACCCCCTTGTCTTTCTCTGTATGTGTCGCCCCTGCAGATTCATCCCCCTCCTTGCGCTCCATGGCCGTGCTTTCCATCGTTGCGGGCACCCGCTCTTGAACGGGCGGCAGATCCTCGAACACCGGGTCGTGCGACACGTCAGAGCTGATATCCACGCGTGGGTCCAGCGCCACGGCGGCTGCCGAGCTTTGCAAACTGTCGGGCATGGGCACAAAAGTGGTGGGAGCATCCTGGCTCAAGTGATCACCCAGTACCTTTTGCGGACGAACCAGCAAGACCAGCGACAAGCCACAGACCGCCACAAAGATGTAATACAGATTGCTGCCGATATAGGTCATCAGGCCACCGGCCAGAAGCGGCCCCACACAGGCCCCCAGCCCATACACCATATAAAGAATGGCACTAAGACCTACGCGCCGCTCCGGATCGACGTTGTCATTGGCAAACGCCGCCCCCAAGGGATACAGGGTAAATTGCAGCACCCCGAACATGGCCGAGAAGATCAGCAAAAACCAAAACGGCACCTCGAACCAGCCCCATAATGGAATGGCCAGGGCCAGCAAACAAATGGCATTGATGCGAATCAGCTTGACGCGGCTCATGCGATCCGCCAGCCAACCTACCGGCCATTGCGCCAGAACGCCCGCGGCCACCGACACCGCCACAAACAAGGCAGCCTGCTCACTACTTAAATGCACGCGCACAGCGTACACCGGTGCCAGACCATAAAAAGCACCCGTCAGCATACCGGCAACCAGCAACACCATCATGGACAGGGGCACTCGATCAACGTAATAGCGTGCATTGATCGGCGCTGGTACCTGCAAAGGCGGGTGACTGCGGCGGGTAATGGCCACGGGCACCAGACTGAAGGCCGAACAAATGGCCACAAATACCAAGGGCTCGTAATTCAAATGGGGAAACAGCGTGAGGGACAACTGTCCCAGCACCGTACCCAGGCTGGAAAACACCATGTAGATGGCAAAAATCGTACCGCGCTGGCTGTTGTCACTTTGCTCATTCAGCCAGCTTTCAATCCCCATAAACTGCACCACCATGGCCGCGCCCGCCAAAAAGCGCAGCAACAACCAGACGTACATGGAGTCGATCAGAATCTGAAGCAGCACACAAATGGTGACAATAGCCGCGCTGGCCGCATAGGCCCGAATATGGCCTACCCCCATGATGAGGCGATGTCCCATACGGGCGCCAAAAACCAGACCCAGGTAATACACGGCAATCAGGCCGCCGATCCACACCTCTGACACCGAGATGGCCGTCAGGCGCACCCCCATGAAGGTATTGAACAGGCCCGAGCTGAGCAAGAGCATCAGGGTCGCAAAATACAGGGACGAGAACGCACCCACCGATGTCAGCATCCACACATCCTAAAAAAACTGCAGAACCGCCCAGGCCATCGCGATCGTTCAGGTGTCGGCACCGATATCGCGACAGAAGCACGGTAAAAAAAAGCGCCAGCTTGCAGCCAGCGCTTTGTAAGCCTTCTCTCCCACGCCACGCCGGACTGGCGCGGGATCAGATACTTAAGACTGTACCTGTTTGAGCAGGGTGTCTGCATCCGTTGTGTGCAAGCCACCGTCGTTGTCAATGTTCAGCTGCGTGACAACGCCGTCGTCCAGCAAAGCAGAAAAACGCTTGGAACGAACGCCCAGACCTTTGGCGGTCAGGTCAAATTCCAGACCCAGTTTCTTGGTCCAGACCGCGCTGCCATCGGCCAGCAAACGAACTTTGCCATTGACGTTCAGGGACTTGCCCCAGGCGCCCATCACGAAAGGATCGTTTACCGCCACGCACCAGATCTCATCAACGCCAGCCGCCTTGAACGCCTCTGCCTTGGCGATAAAGCCGGGCAGGTGCTGCTCGGAGCAGGTGGGAGTGAACGCGCCTGGAACGGCAAACACGGCAATTTTCTTGCCTTTAACCAGATCAGCCACCTGAAAGTTATTGGGGCCCATAGGGCAGCTTTCCGTGGCGGTTTCAATGTACTCGCTAAGGGTCGCGTCTGGAACGCGCTCACCGACTGAAATGGACATAAGGTCTCCGTATGAATAAATACCGCCAGCATGGCGGCCCGAACAACCTATGATACTAATAGACTGGCCGCGCCAATAGGCAAATAATACTTATCAGTACGTTTCACTTGCCTACATGCCGGGGGAAACCCATTCAACAGAGCCCGGTCATGCAATAAGCGCAAGACGCCAGCAGCAGCCGACGATCGATTCTGACATCAGGCTGTTTCAACACACACCAAAGCAGCCGCTGCACAAAAACAATCTGCCCGCCCACAAAAAAGGCCGGGCTTGTCGCCCGGCCTTCAGGGTGATTCACGTTTTACACAGACGACATAACGCCGTGCTGCCCCATTATGGGCTCACCCCGCCCTGACCGCGGATAGCAATCAGGACTCCTACAGCCATCCCATCATGCGGGGCAGCCAAAGCGTAATTTCCGGAATGAAGGTAATCATCAGCAGGAAGGCCAAACCGGTCAGCAACCAGGGCACCGTGGACTTGGTCACTTCGGTCAGCCCCAGCTTCGATATGCTGGAGGCCACATACAGATTCAAACCGACCGGCGGTGTCGCCAGCCCGATCTCCATATTCACCACCAGCATGATGCCAAAGTGAACCGGGTCCATGCCCAGCTTCATGGCAACCGGGAACAGGATGGGAGCCATGATCAAGATCAGACCCGAGGGCTCCATCACCATGCCGATCACCAGCAGCAAGACGTTCACAAACAGCAGGAACGCGATCAGGCCCATGCCCTGCGACACAATCCATTCGGCAATCGCCTGTGGAATCTGCTCGGAGGTCAGGATGAAGGCAAACATGACCGCATTGGTGATGATGTACAGCAGCATGGCACTCATGGCTGCCGATTCCAGCACAATGCGTTTTACCTCACGCAGCTTCACATCCTTATAGACCCAGACGGCAATCACAAAGGCGTACACGGCACTGATGGCGGCCGCTTCGGTGGGGGTAAAGACACCGGAATAGATACCGCCCATCACAATGACGATCAGCATCAGGCCCCAGATGGAGTCCAGGAAGGCACGCCAGCGCTCTTTGTAGGAGGCACGCGGCATACGGGGGTAGTCCAGTTTCCAGGCACGGAACATGGTCGTTGCCCCCAGAAGGAATGCCAGGATCAAACCTGGAACCACGCCGGCAATAAACAGCTGACCGATCGAAGCTGTGCCCACTTTGGCGCCGTCCGGACCTTCCACCATCATGCCACTGGTGGCCACGGCGTACATCACCATCACAATCGACGGTGGCAGCAAAATGCCCAGACCGCCCGACGTTGCCACAATCCCGGTACCAAACTGCGCCGGATAGCCTTGTTTGACCATGGCCGGAATCATGATGGAACCAATGGCCGCCACCGTCGCCGGCGACGAACCGCTGATGGATGCAAACAAGGCGCAGGCCAGCACGGCCGCCAGACCCATGCCACCGGGCATGTGCCCCACCAGGGAGGCGGCAAAACGAATCATGCGCTGGGCGACCCCGCCATGAGTCAGGAAACTGCCCGCCAGAATAAAGAACGGGATCGCCATGATCTCGAACTTTTCAATCCCGGTGAACAGCTTGAGCGCAATACTGTCCATCGGAACTTCGGTCATGGTGAACAGAAATCCCATCACCGTCAGGCCCAGGGCAATCGATACGGGCATGCCTGTCAGCAGCAGGACAGCCAGCATGGCAAAAATAATCAGGGCGGTCATGCGCGCGCTCCTTCAGATTCAGACAGACCGCGCTCTGTTTCAGCCACCAGATCCGCCACCGGCTCGTGATTGGGCAAATGCCCCGTCTGAATAAAGTTCATCAAGGCCTGCAGAAAGCGAAAGCACATCAGCAACGAGCCTGCCGGCACAGCCAGATACACAATCCACACGGGCACTTCCAGATCAGCCGACACCTGGGCCGTCTGGGCAATGCCATAGACAAAGCTGCCACCGATCCAGGCCACAATCGCGGTGAACAAAGCGCCCGACAACAGAGAAATCACCACCAGCAGATGACGCCAGCGCGGTCCCACCGCGTTCACCAACACGTCCACCCCCACGTGGATGCCAATGCGCACGCCATAAGCAGCGCCGAACTTGGCCATCCAGACGAACAGGTAAATGCACAGCTCCTGTGCCCAGAGCAGGTTGATGCCGGCCACGCTTCGATAGGTAGAACGAGCCATGGCCATGACGGACTCATAGCCCTGAGCCCGCGACCAGGCCACCAGGTCCGCCAACAGACTGACCGAGTAGCGCTGGCAGACCGCTACAAAAATAATCACTACGGCGGCCACCATCAGAAATGAAATGAACATTTCCTCAAAGCGGTCCAGAAATCGTAAAAACATGGGTAGCTCCAGACTACAGTTGGCCCGCCCGGAACCGGGCTGGCGCAAACAGAGAGCGGGAAGAAAGGAAGAACAGGTCTGAATCAGACCTGTATAAGACAATCAGATGACGCTGCTCTTATTCGGTGGCTTTATAGAAAGCGTCAATCACGTCCTGACCGATACGCGAAGCCATTTCCTTATGAACAGGGCGCAGTTGCTTGACCCATTGTTCGCGCTCCGCATCACTGAGCTGGTAGAACTGAGTCTTGCCGGACTCTTCCATGGCTTTCATGGAGTCGTTGTTCTCTTGCTCGGCAATGTCGTTGGCATACACCGTGGCCTCGCTCATGGCTTTTTCCATGCCTCGACGAATATCGTCAGGCAGGCCTTCCCAGAACTTCTTGTTCACGATCACGGCGTAACCCAGGTAGCCGTGGTTAGACACGGTGGCATGCTTTTGCACTTCGTGCATTTTCTGGGTGTACATGTTCGAAGGCGGATTCTCGGTGCCATCCACAACACCCGTTTGCAAGGCCTGGTAGACCTCGGAGAACGCCATCACCTGGGGGACGGCATCCAGTGCCTTGAACTGGGCTTCCAGCACCTTGGAGGACTGGATGCGCATTTTCAGGCCCAGAAAGTCATCCACGCTTTTCAGCGGGCTGTTGGCGCTCATGACCTTAAACCCGTTGTCCCAGTAAGCCAGGCCCTTGATGCCCTTGGGCTCCAGTTTGTCCAGCAGCATGCGGCCCACGGGCCCTTCGGTGACTTTGCGCAGATCGTTGCGGTCATTGAAGATGAATGGCAGGTCAAACACCTCAAATTCGCGCACACCCAAAGGACCAAACTTGGCCAGCGACGGTGCCAGCATGTGTACCGCGCCCAATTGCAGGGCTTCGAGCTCTTCCTTGTCTTTGTACAGTTGCGAGTTTGGGTAAACCTCGACAACCACCTTGCCCTCGGTGTACTTTTCGGCCAGTTCTTTAAAGCGCACGGCCCCCTTGCCCTTGGGCGTATCGGGCGATACGACGTGGCTGAACTTGATGATCAGGGGGTTGGCCATGGCGGGCGCGGACAGAAACACGGACGCCAGCACGCTGGCCACAAGGGTCTTTTTCATGGTTGCCTCCGGTCGGTGGGGAGCCGACACGTGTTATTGATTGATTTGCGTGAAAGCGTGTAGCTTAAAAAAGCGGTCCCGAATTATCTATTGTGGAAATCCGAAACCTTTTGCCATGATGCGTCTTGCTCGCCCGTCCGGATTCATACGCCAGGCTGCCTCGCGTACCCTGACCCCTCACCCGCTCAGCAGCTATGTGCCGATTCTGGCCATCCTGATTATTGTGCTGCTGATGGGCGTATTTGCCTGGGCGGTCAACAAGGAGCGCACGGATGAGCAATCCAATGAACTGATCCGCAATGCCTTGTGGGTGGAACAATCCCTGTCCTTTCAACTGCGCTCGCACGAAAACAATTTAAGCCGCATTGCCAGCGAAATTGAAATGCACTCCCCACCCATCACCACCCAGACGGCTTTAACGCAATTGCAGCATTTCAAGACGATTCATCCTGACCTGCTGAAAGTGGCCATCCAGGACCGCTTTGGCACGACCTTGCTGGTACGTCCACCCGGCGCCGACACCCGTATTGCGGCCCACGTCAGCACACCCAGAACCTCGACCTGGCTGCCAGCCTATTACTCCAGCGAGCACCAGGAAAGCGTGCTGGATCTGGTGGTTCCCATTTACGAGGACAATGCGATTGTCGGCACCTTGCGGGCCACTTTCTCCCTGGCGACCATCCTGATGGAAAACGTGCCCTGGTGGATTGCCGAGCAGTACCATGTTTCCCTGATTGACCAGGGCGACCAGACGCTGGCCACGCGCTCCAAAGGCGAGCCCGGCCCAAGCGAGCTGCGCTATGCCATGTCGGTGGACCCTCCCTTGCATGGGGTGCGTTTGCTGATGATCCCATACCCGCAGCAAAACATTCCCACGTTCACACTGCTGATGACCGTCATCGCCGGCCTGGCCTTGCTGGCTGTGGTGAACCTGGCCATGCAGCACCACTACGCCCGCAAGCGCCGTGATGCGGAACTGGCATTGATGCAAGAGCAGGCCTTTCGCAGCGCCATTGAAAACTCCATGGTCACTGGCATGCGCGCCCGCGATCTGGACGGCAAGGTGCTGTACGTGAACCCCGCGTTTTGCGAGCTGGTCGGCCGCCGCAGTGAGGACATTATTGGCCTGGCCCCGCCCATGCCCTGGTGGGTGCCGGAGATGATGGATGAAACCCTGGAGCGCCGGGACCGCCTCAAGTCCACCCGCGCCGTGCAGGTTTTTGACACCCAGTTTCAACGACCCGACGGCTCTCGCGTCGATGTGCAGGTTTTTGAGTCCCCCCTGATTGATGCCCAGGAACAGCATGTAGGCTGGATCAGCTCCATCATTGACATCAGTTCGCGCAAGCAGGCCGAAGCCCTGGCCAGTTCACAGTCTGAACAACTGCACCACACAGCCAAGCTCATCACCATGGGCGAGATGGCCTCTACGCTGGCCCATGAACTGAATCAGCCCCTATCGGCCATTGCCAGCTATGCGGCTGGCTCCCTGAACCTGCTGGGTGCAGAGCCGCTGGACCCCAGGCAGCTGCGACGCGGGCTGGAGAGTCTGGCTGACCAGACGCGTCGCGCCGGGCAGATCATTCACCGTATCCATGATTTCGTGCGCAAGCGAGATCCGCAGCTCAGTCCCCTGAATCTGCCCGATGCCCTGCAGGGTGCCCTGGCCATGGCCAAAGCGGGCCTGCGCCATCACCAGATCCAGTTGATTGTGCCCTCCCACCCCGAGCGGCTACCCGTCATGGGCGACAAGGTTCTGCTGGAGCAGTTGATCTTCAACCTGCTGCGCAATGCGGCCGAAGCCATGTCAGGCCTGGAGCCGGAACGGCGCATTCTGGAAGTGACCATGCAAGCCAGCAATGGCGTGGTGCTGGTGATGGTGGCCGACCAAGGACCCGGCGTGGCAGCGACGATCATGGCCGAGGTCTTCCAGGCTTTCACCACGACCAAAGCCCAGGGCCTGGGCATAGGTTTGAATATTTGCCGCTCCATTGTGGAGCTGCACCATGGCAAACTCTGGTTTGAAAACGGGGTTCCCCACGGTGCCACCTTCCTGTTTTCCTTACCCCTGATCGAACTATGACTAAGCGCGCTCCCCTGGTCCATATCGTGGACGACGACCCAGCCATCCGCGATGCCTTGTCCTGGCTGTTTTCCACTCGGCAGGTCCATACCGAACAGTGGGAGAGCGGCGAGGCTTTTTTAGCTGCCCTGAGTCCTGACACACACGGCTGCATTTTGCTTGATATCCGCATGGAGGGCCTGTCCGGGCTGGAGGTATTCGAGCAGTTGCGCGACCGCCAGTCCTGCCTGCCTGTCATCTTTCTGACAGGTCATGGCGACCTGCCGCTGGCCGTATCAGCCTTGAAACAAGGCGCGGCCGACTTCATTGAAAAGCCCTTTAATGACAACGATCTGGTGGATCGGGTTCTGGATGTGTTGCGCAGTTACGAAGCCAGTCAGCAAGAGCGGGACGATGAGCAGGCGCTGGAAGAGCGGCTCGATACCCTTTCCCAGCGCGAGCGCGAAGTGCTGGCGCTGGCCCTGGAAGGACGTCTGAACAAACAGATTGCCCAGGAGTTGAGCATCACCATGCGCACCGTGGAGGTCCACCGCGCACGAGCTCTGGAAAAAATGCAGTCGCGCACCCTGATCGAACTGGCGCGTCTGCTCGATCCAGCACGCTTGCGCGAAGACCGCCCCCCTCCAGGGCCTTAGGCGGGGCCCGCGCTGCGGATGTATATAATGCAACCATAAACAATTAGAACCGCGCACTAGGCCCGGTCTCCGGAGCGATCATGAGCACCACTACCGAAAATACTGATTTGCACCTTTCCCATCTGGATGAGGATGGAAAGGTTCAGATGGTCGATGTCAGCCATAAATCGGCCACCGCCCGCTCGGCCACTGCCCGCGCCGTGGTTCGCCTGAGCCCGGCCGCCTACCAGTTGCTGTCGGCCCAGCACAATGCCAAAGGCGAGGTGCTGAACACCGCACGCGTGGCGGGGGTTCTGGCCGCCAAGCGCTGCGCTGAACTGATCCCCATGTGTCACAGTCTGCCCCTGGATTTTGTCGGCATTGAGTTTGAAAGCGATGCCGCAGCGGGCACCATTGCCGTACTGGCCACCTGCCGGACCCGCTACACCACGGGCGTCGAAATGGAAGCCATGACCGCCTGCTCGATTGCGGCGCTGACGATTTACGATATGTGCAAAGCGGCTGACAAAGGCATTGTGATTGAGCAGACCCGTTTGCTGGAAAAAACCGGCGGCAAAAGCGGGACCTGGACGGCCTCGGTATAGGGCCTGTTGACCCTAAGCCCTTTCACGGAGATAGCATGACAAGCCCTTTGACCCCGACCAACAGACCGGAGAGCTCCACATTACGTGTCCTGTACTTTGCCCAGGTAGCCGAACGCACCGGCCAGCGTCAGGAAACCTGGGACTGGCCGCAGGAAGGCACCGTCCAGCAATGGACCGATGCCCTGCTGGAGCGCCACCCAAATTTGAGCGACATGGCCGGCCGACTGCATGTAGCGGTTAACCAGTTTCACGCCAAACCCACCGACCCTGTGCGCCCCGGCGATGAAGTGGCCGTCTTTGAGCCCGTCACCGGAGGTTAAAATGGTACGTATCCAGACCGAAGACTTTGATGTGGCGGCCCTGAATGCCGAGCTGCGTGCCACGGCAGGCGGCAAGGCCGGTGCCATGGTGACATTTACGGGTTATGTACGCGATCAGGCCGATGGCACCGCCACCGAATCCCTGTTCCTGGAACACTACCCCGGCATGTGCGAACGCGAGATCGAAGCGGTTTGCGATCAGGCCCGTCAACGCTGGCCCATTCTGGATACGCTGGTCGTACACCGCGTGGGCGAGTTGCACCTGACCGAGCAGATTGTGTATGTTGGCGTCACCAGTGCCCATCGTGGCGACGCGTTTCGCGCCTGCGAGTTCATCATGGACGTGCTGAAAACCCGTGCGCCATTCTGGAAGCGCGAAACTCTGGCGGACGGCAAGCGTTTCTGGGTACAGCAGCGCGACAGTGACGCCCGAAAAACCGATTCCTGGAACACTACTGCGGACACCAGCAAGCATGTCTAAAGCCCAGACCGACCGACCTGCCGCACGTTTGAACGTGGCGGTTCTGACCATCTCAGAGCGCCGTGGCCCCGACGAGGACACGTCGGGCGATTACCTGGCAAGCAGCCTGAGCGAAAGCGGTCACCATTGTGTGCAGCGCGCCATCAGCAAAGACAATATTTATGCCATTCGCGCCATCTTGAGCCAATGGATTGCAGACCCCGACATCCATGTCATCCTTTGCAATGGCGGTACCGGCTTCAGCCATAAAAAATCCACCATTGCGGCGGTAACACCGTTACTGGATCAAGTCATTACCGGCTTTGGCGAGCAGTTCCGGTATTTGTCGTATCAGGATATTGGCTCCTCGGCCTTGCAGTCCGATGCCTTGGCGGGAACGGCCAACCGCACGCTGATATTTTGCCTTCCCGGTTCGGGCGGCGCCTGCGCACTGGCCTGGGAGAATATCCTGAAAGAACAGTTGGACAGCCGTCATCGTCCCTGCAATTTTGCCTCCCAGTATCTGGAACCGCATTCCCCTTAAAGCCTGAAAGCACCGGGGCCATCCGCACCCCCAAACGGTTCTTTGGGGCCTGCCCCTCCCCTGCTTCAGCCACGACCTTGTTTTATCGACTGTATCCAATCCTATGATCGAATTTGACGTAGCTCAGCAGCGCCTGGCCCAAGCGGGACAAGCCCCCACCCAAACCGAGCACTGCGAACTGGCCCACGCCCTGGGACGTATTCTGGCTCAGGACATCACCGCCCAACTGGACATGCCGCCCGCCGACAACAGTGCCATGGACGGCTATGCGCTGCGCCTGAGCGACATTGTCGAGGGCAAGGAACTGCCCATTCAGCAACGCTGCTATGCCGGGGATATTCCCGAACCCTTGCAAGCAGGTATGGCGATCCGCATCTTTACCGGCAGCATGTTGCCAGCCGGCGCCGATACCGTCGTCATTCAGGAAAACTGCCAGGAAGATGAGCACGGGGTGCGCATTCTGGAAATGCCCGTGGCTGGCGTGAACATCCGTCGCCGGGGCGAGGACATGCGCATGGGTGACGTGTTGATCACCACAGGTACCAAACTGACTGCGGCCCATATTGCGCAATTGGCGGCGCAAGGCCACGCTCAGCTACCGGTCTATCCACAACTGACTGTCGGCATTTTGACCACAGGCGACGAGCTGACTCCTGCCGGACAGCCCTTGCAAACCGGCCAGATCTACAACTCCAACGCCCCCATGCTGCGTGCGCAACTGCAGGCGCTGGGCGTGGAGTCAGTGCACGCCGTCCATGCCAAAGACACGCTGGACGCTATTCAGGACGCCTTGAAAGACTTGCTGCAACGCTGCGACCTGGTTCTGACAGTCGGCGGTGTATCCGTCGGCGAGAAAGACTTTGTCAAACCTGCCATCGAAGGCATGGGCGGACAGCTGGATCTGTGGAAAGTGCGCATGAAGCCTGGCAAACCCCTGGCGCTGGCCTACATCGACAACAAGCCGCTGGTCTGCCTGCCCGGCAACCCGGTCTCTTCCTACGCTGTGTTTTCCTTGATGGTCTCTCCGCTGATTCGCCGCCTGCAAGGCCGCAAAGACGCACTGCCCGCCACACGCTTCGGCATTTTGCAAGGCGAGCGCCAATTCAAGGGTGACCGCGAAGAGTTTATCCGGGTACAGGTGGACAACGACGAGCTGGGCCGCCTGCTGGTGCGTCCATTCGGCAACCAGGGCTCTGGCGTGATCAGCTCTCTGCCCTGGGCCCAGGCACTGGCCCGCATCCCCGCAGACACCACCGTAGTGCCGGGTGATGCCGTTCGGCTCTATGAATACAGCCAGTGGCAGGCCTAGCTTCAGGGGCTCATTCCGCTTTTGGCTTGGCCCTACAAAACCGCCCTGCTCGGGGCGGTTTTTTTTTGCCGTGTGTTGACGCAATTCTCGGATGTCGCCGCGACAGACACTCTGCCCTTAACGCGTTCACGTCAGGACACGCGGATACGTGAACGACCCTATCGCCCCCTCTTTTCTGCATGTATGCGTTCAGGGGAAACAGAGGAGCCCCAACAGGCCTACCAGCTTTGCGCCTGATCCAGATCCTGTGGCGTATTGATATTGAAAAAGGCATGTTCGGGGGCATCGCGCAAATCCACCGCTATCGCGCCTATGCTCTGCAGAAAATTCATGACACGACGCTCACCACTGAGCAAATACGCTTTCAGCACCGCAGCCTGATCGGCACGCAGCAACAGGCAAAGGGGGTGGCTGCGTTCGGCCTGCACATAAGCGGCAACGGCACCCTGTTCTTCTACGGCCCTGCTCAGGCGTTTACCCAGATCGCTGGGAACAAAAGGCAAATCGACCGGACAGGACAAGACCCAGGGTGTGGTGACCTGATCGAGCACACTGGCCAGACCGGCCAGGGGGCCCAGATAGCCCTCCAGCTCAAGCGCATCGGGGACCACGCGGCCCCAATGCACATACTGCTCAGGATTGCGATTGGCACTGATCAATACAGGGCCGACCTGCGGGCGCAGGCGACGAACCACATGCTGAACCAGCGGCTGGCCCTGCAAGAGCAACAAGCCTTTATCAATCTGGCCCGACAAATCAAATCGCCGGGCCCGCCCGCCTGCCAGCACGATACCGCTCATGTCCTGTGTGCTTATCATCCGCCGATGTAACTCATTTCTATACGGTCACGACTCGTGGTTTGCTCGCCACGAATCTCGGAATATCGGTCCTGCCGTCCGGTCCAGACGCCGTGCATATAGGCGGCTAACTGCTCGTCGGACGCGCCCGAGCGCAATTGCGCCCGCACATCATACCCCTGAGACGCAAACAGGCACAGAAACAGACGCCCTTCCGGGGAAAGACGCATGCGCGAACAGTCGCCACAGAAAGGTTGGGTCACGCTGGTAATCACCCCCACCTCTCCAGAGCCATCCTTAAAACGCCAGCGACTGGCGACTTCCCCACGATACTGTGCCGCAACGGGCTCCAGCGCAAAGCGGGACTGGATACGTGCCACTATCTCCGCTCCGCTGACCACCTCCTGAAGGTTCCAACCGTTGCTGGTGCCCACATCCATGTACTCAATAAAACGCAGGATCTGGCCCGAACCCTTGAAGTGTTCCACCATGGGCAGAATCTGATCGTCATTCAGACCTTTGCGCACCACCATATTGACCTTGACCGGGCTCAAGCCTACCGCCTGCGCCTTGGCAATGCCTTCCAACACCGTGGAGACGGAAACGCCACTGTCACTTAACTGCGTGAAACGGGCGTCATCGAGCGCATCCAGGCTGACAGTGACACGATTCAAGCCCGCCTCTTTCAAGGACTGGGCTTTGCGACCCAATAAAGTGCCATTGGTTGTCAACGTCAGTTCCACCGGCTCACCCTGCGGGGTGCGCAGCTTGGCCAGCATCGCGATCAGCACTTCGATGTTTCGTCGCAACAGCGGTTCGCCTCCTGTCAGCCGCAGCTTGCGCACGCCCAGCGACACAGCCTGTCGTGCCACCCGCTCGATCTCTTCAAAACTGAGAAGGGAAGAATGGGGCAGGAACTCGTAGTCCGTACCAAATACCTCCCGCGGCATACAGTAGGTACAGCGGAAGTTGCATTTGTCCGTCAGGGAAATGCGCAAATCACGCAAGGGACGCTGACGTTTGTCCCGGGGCTGCCCCTCGACCGGTGCAAACCGCACGGTAGGGCGACGGGACGCGTCGACACGGCTCGTTTGCGGCGTCTGCTCAGGGCGGGCTAGCACCGCCTGTGCAAGCTCCGATCCAGAGGGCGGCGTATCCCCTCGCCCAGGGAAAGCGATCTCCGAATCCGAAGAACTCGCCTCTTGATATGGCCTGGCCTGAGCGCTGTCTACAGACAGAGGCTCACGTTTTGGCCCATGCTCATCGCTCATGGTGTTCTCTTTTTCAAGGACAGGGTTCGTCCCATCTCATGGTGTGTGTTTTCGTCATGCAAAGGGGCTTAACGCCAAAGCAAATCGGCAGCCCGCCCAAATGCCTGTTCCAGCGTCATGATCTGACCTAGCCCCCGTGGGTCGTAACCCACCAGATCTTCCATAAATTGACTATACGCGCAACCGCCAATCACGTTCATCAATTGCTGCATAGGAGCCTTATCCAGCAACTCCTGCTCGAGCGCAATGAAGTAACGTTCCTGCGCCAGGGGTATGAACTCCAGCCCACAACGGCTGGCCGCCGTTTCCACGCCCAGGCCGGTATCGGCCATGCCACTGGCCACATGCGCTGCCACCGCCATATGCGTCAATTCTGTTGTTTCAAAGCCCAGCACCGCATTCGTGTTTACCCCTAACTGACCCAGCAGCAAGGTAGCCAGAAAGCGGGTGCTGGAACCCATCTGCCGGTTTACAAAGCGCACATCGGGCCGCAGCAAATCCGCCATGCCCGTGATGTTCTTGGGATTGCCCTTTTCCACAAACAGGCCTGTGCGTCGGGTAGACAGAAAAATCAGTCGGTGACGCGCCGGTGACAGCCACTGTCCGTACCGGCGCAAAGCCGCCACCTCAAACTCACCCACTGGCACCTGAAAGCCGGCCAGATCGCAATCCCCGCGCTCCAATGAGGCCAAGGCCTCGATCGCGGTGCGGTAACGCAGCTCCAGAGGCAAACCCTCGCGTTCGTTGGCAAAGCGCATCAAGCCTTCAATCGCAAATCCATGGCTGGCCTGAAACCGCAGACGGTCCAAGGGTTGAGCGTACAAACGACCCAGTTCCTCTTCCAGCTCGGAAGCCATGCTCTCCAGGGTTGGCGTCAGGCGCGCATCCAGACGCCGGTTCGCCCACAGCAAACGCTGGGCGAACTCGGTCAACTTGGTGCCTTTGCGGCGGGACGTCTCCAGCAGGGCCGCATCAAACTGTTTTTCAGCATTGCGCAACAAGCCCCAGGCATGTCTATAGGAAAACCGGCATTCCTTGCTGGCTCCGGCCAGATGCCCCAATCGTTCGATGGCACCTAACAGACGCAGCACGTCTCCCATGGGAAGCTCAACGCCGTCTGCATTTTCCAGAATCCATTCAGAGCGCAGCCGGGCTTTGAATTTTTGTTTGGTCATGTGTTTTTTAAGACCGGTCGTGTTTTCGTATTTATGTTCTGTGCTGCATGTACCAAACATTATATATGCGAATAATTGCTTATTGAAGTTACGTACTTAAGTGGTTAGATTACGGGGGAAAACACAATCAAATAATATGCACGGCTGTGCATAAAAATATGGAGGCGCAGGCTCCCGTTCCGGGCACCGCGCACACAGGACATGCAAACTACCCCCCATGCGCAGGAACAGGCCCGGTCCGGCCTGACACCTGAAGAGCTTGCCTTGCAGGCCGTGCAGGAGCACGCCGGTCAAAAAGGTAACTTGTTGCCTATATTGCACACGATTCAGGACCGGCTAGCCTGTATTCCCGATTCCGTGGTGCCGGTGCTGGCCGAGCAGCTCGCCCTGTCACGGGCAGAAATTCATGGCGTGATCTCCTTTTACGCCCATTTCCGCAGCCAGCCCCACGCAACTCACACCCTGGAAATCTGCAGGGCCGAAGCTTGCCAGGCGCGGGGTGGACTGGAACTGAGCGCTCATGCCCGCCGCCGTCTGAACTGTGACTTTCATGAAAACAGCGAGGACGGTCAGTACACGCTGGAGCCTGTTTACTGTCTGGGCCTGTGCGCCCAGTCTCCTGCCGTCATGCTGGACGGTGTTCCCCACGCACGCGTTACGCCCGCAAAGCTGGACGCGCTGCTAAGCCGCCCGGAGTCCCAATCATGAGCACCATTACCGTTTATATTCCGCGCGATACCGCGGCGGTTGCCATGGGTGCGCATCAGCTCGCCCGGCAACTGGCGGCCCAGGCCAAGGAACGCGGTCTGGATGTGCAAATTGTGCGCAATGGTTCGCGCGGTTTGCTGTGGCTGGAGCCCATGGTGGAAGTGCAAACGGCAGAAGGCCGTGTGGCTTACGGCCCTGTCCAGACCGAGGATCTGCCTGGCCTGTTTGACGCTGGTTTCCTGCAAGGCGGTGCACATACCTTGTGTCACGGTCTGACGGACGCCATCCCCTACCTGAAGAATCAGGAACGCCTGACGTTTGCCCGCGTGGGCATTATTGATCCGGTCAGCGTGGCCGATTATCAGGCCTGTGGTGGCTTTGAAGGTTTGAGCAAAGCGCTGGCCATGGAGCCGGCCGCCATTGTGAAAGAAGTCACTGACTCCGGCCTGCGTGGTCGGGGCGGTGCGGCTTTCCCGACCGGCATCAAATGGAACACGGTACTGAACACCCCGGCACAGCAGAAATACATTGTCTGTAATGCCGACGAAGGCGACTCGGGCACGTTCTCCGATCGCATGCTGATGGAAGGCGATCCGCTTTGCCTGGTAGAAGGCATGACGATTGCTGGTCTGGCCGTCGGTGCGACCTATGGCTACATCTATGTGCGTTCCGAATACCCGCTGGCGGTGCAAGCATTGAACGAAGCCATTGAGGCAGCGCGTGCAGCAGGCTGGCTGGGCAAGAACATACAGGGCAGCGGGCGCGAGTTCGATCTGGAAGTGCGCAAAGCGGCAGGAGCCTATATTTGTGGCGAAGAAACCGCCCTGCTCGACAGCCTGGAAGGCAAGCGCGGCATGGTGCGAGTCAAACCACCCTTGCCGGCAATCAAAGGCCTGTTTGGTCAACCCACCGTCATCAACAACGTGGTGTCCCTGGGCTCTGTGCCCATCATTTTGGCCAAGGGCGGTGCCTATTACCAGAACTACGGCATGGGCCGCTCGCGCGGCACCCTGGCGTTCCAGTTGACGGGTAATCTGAAAAACGGCGGCCTCGTGGAAAAAGCCTTCGGCGTCACGCTACGTGAACTCTTGTACGACTACGGTGGCGGCAGCGCCAGCGGTCGTCCCTTGCGTGCGGTCCAGGTCGGCGGCCCATTGGGTGCTTATCTGCCTGAGCATCAGTGGGATGTCCCTCTGGACTACGAAGCCTACATGAAGATCAATGCCATGGTCGGTCACGGTGGTCTGGTGGCCTTTGACGATACGGTGGATATGGCCCACATGGCGCAATACGCCATGGAGTTCTGCGCCATCGAATCCTGTGGCAAATGCACTCCCTGTCGGATCGGCTCCACGCGTGGCGTGGAAACCATCCAGAAGATCCGTCGCCGCGAAGACATGGACAACCATGTCGAGCTGCTACGCGATCTGTGCGACACCATGTTCTCCGGGTCCTTGTGCGCCTTGGGCGGCATGACCCCTTACCCCGTCCTGTCCGCGCTGGAACACTTCCCCCAGGATTTTGGACTGGCCCCGCAAACCGAGCAGGACCTGGCCAAGGTCTAAGACGGAGATCACCATGAAAGAAACAGTCGCCGTACGCGAACGTGACCTGGGCACCCCAGCCTCGACCCAGACCGAGATGGTCAAGCTGACCATTGATGGCCAATTGATTGAAGTGCCCGTGGGCACTTCCGTGATGCATGCCGCCGCCTTGGCTGGCATCAACATTCCCAAACTGTGCGCCACCGATTCACTAGAAGCCTTTGGCTCCTGTCGCCTGTGTCTGGTGGATATCGAAGGCCGCCGCGGCCACCCTGCCTCCTGCACGACGCTAGTGGAAGAAGGCATGGTCGTGCAGACCGAAAACGACACCTTGCACAAGCTGCGCCGCAACGTGATGGAGCTGTACATCTCCGATCACCCGCTGGACTGCCTGACCTGTCCTGCCAACGGCAATTGCGAGCTGCAGGACATGGCCGGCGTCGTGGGCCTGCGCAGCGTGCGCTACGGCTTTGACGGCGCCAACCATCTGGACGACACCACCGACAACTCCAACCCTTACTTTGCCTATGACTCCAGCAAATGCATTGTCTGCAATCGCTGCGTACGTGCCTGTGAGGAAGTACAGGGCACTTTCGCGCTGACCGTAGACAAGCGCGGCTTTGAGTCGCGCATCACTGCCGGCCAGAATGATGATTTTCTGGGCAGTGACTGCGTCTCCTGCGGTGCCTGCGTCCAGGCCTGCCCCACGTCTTCGCTGATGGAGAAATCTGTCATCGACCTGGGTCAGCCCGAACACGCCGTCATCACCACCTGCGCCTACTGTGGCGTAGGTTGTGGCTTCAAGGCCGAAATGAAGGGCGACAAGGTCATTCGCATGACGCCCTGGAAAGACGGCAAGGCCAATCGTGGCCACGCCTGCGTGAAAGGTCGTTTCGCCTGGGGTTACGCCACGCACCAGGATCGAATCCTGAACCCCATGATTCGCAAGAAGATCACCGACCCCTGGCAGGAAGTGTCCTGGGAGGAGGCTCTCAACTACGCCGCCTCCGAGTTCCGTCGCATTCAGGATCAGCACGGTCGTGACGCCGTGGGCGGTATCACCTCCTCGCGCTGCACCAACGAAGAGACCTATCTGGTGCAAAAGCTGGTTCGCGCCGCCTTTGGTACCAACAACGTGGACACCTGCGCCCGCGTCTGTCACTCTCCGACCGGTTATGGTCTGAAAATGACACTGGGTGAATCGGCGGGTACCCAAACCTTTGACTCGGTCATGCACACCGATGTGGTGATTGTGATCGGCGCCAACCCCAGCGCGGCACACCCCGTCTTTGCGTCGCGCCTGAAACGACGCTTGCGCCAGGGCGCACGCCTGATCGTGATTGACCCGCGCCAGACCGAGCTGGTCAGCTCGCCGCACATCCAGGCCGATTACCACCTGCCGCTGCGCCCCGGCACCAACACCGCCATTCTGACCGCCATGGCTCACGTCATCGTTACCGAGAATCTGGTCAACGAATCCTACGTGGCCGAACGCTGTGATACGGCCGCTTTTGAGGAGTGGCGCCAATTTGTCAGCCAGCCCCAGAACTCGCCAGAAGCCATGGCCGAGATCTGCGGCGTGTCCGCGGACGACATCCGTGGTGCAGCCCGTCTGTACGCCACCGGCGGCAACGGCTCGATTTACTACGGTCTGGGCGTGACCGAGCACAGCCAGGGCTCCACCACGGTGATGGCCATTGCCAACCTGGCCATGGCCACCGGCAACGTGGGGCGCGAAGGCGTGGGCGTCAATCCGCTGCGTGGTCAGAACAACGTGCAAGGCTCCTGCGATATGGGCTCGTTCCCGCATGAGTTCCCCGGCTACCGTCATGTCTCCGACACAAGCGTACGCCAGCAATTTGAACAGGCCTGGGGCGTGCCCCTGCAGTCCGAACCTGGGCTGCGCATTCCCAATATGTTTGAGGCCGCCTTAAGTGGCAGTTTCAAGGGGCTGTACTGCCAGGGCGAGGACATTGTTCAATCAGACCCCAATACCCAGCACGTGGCCGCCGCCATGGCCGCCATGGAGTGTGTGGTGGTGCAGGATCTGTTCCTGAACGAAACCGCCAAATACGCGCACGTTTTCCTGCCTGGCTCGTCTTTCCTGGAAAAAGACGGCACCTTCACCAACGCTGAGCGCCGCATCTCGCGCGTGCGCAAGGTCATGGAGCCCAAAGCCGGCATGGCCGACTGGGAAGTCACCTGCGCCTTGGCCCGAGCTCTGGGCTACCCCATGAGCTACGATCACCCCAGCCAGATCATGGACGAGATCGCCCGCCTGACCCCCACCTTTACCGGCGTGTCCTACCAGCGCATTCAGGAACTGGGCGGCAGCGTGCAGTGGCCTTGCAACGAACAGGCCCCGGATGGCACCCCCACCATGCACATTGACCAATTCGTGCGAGGCAAGGGGCGCTTCATGTTGACCCAGTACGTCCCGACTGAAGAACGCAGCAGCCGCAAGTTCCCCTTGCTGCTGACCACCGGTCGCATCTTGTCGCAGTACAACGTGGGCGCTCAGACCCGCCGTACCGAGAACGTCGCCTGGCATGCCGAAGATTTGCTGGAAATTCACCCGGCAGATGCCGAGGACCGAGGCATTCGCAGTGGTGACAAAGTCTCGGTCAAGAGCCGGGCTGGCGAGACGGTCTTGCGTGCAACGGTCACCGAACGGGTGCAGCCAGGGGTGGTCTATACTACGTTCCACTTTCCCGAGTCGGGCGCCAATGTGGTCACCACCAACAATTCGGACTGGGCCACCAACTGCCCCGAGTACAAAGTGACGGCTGTGCAGATTCAACGCGTCACGTCCGACTCGGCGTGGCAAAACCGCTGGAACCGCTTCAACGAGATTCAGCAGCGCCTCCTGCAAGGCGAGACTGTCCCCGCCGCGGACCTGCCAGACCCGGAGGATCACCCCTGCTCGCCGGAGCATGCCCCGGCGGTCGCGAAAGTATGATGCGTACTAACCGACCTTAAGGAGTTGCCACGTGAGCCAGGCAGATTTTCGTGATGCCAGTGCCCCTGCCACCGTATGGCGGCAGGCGCGTACCCCGGCGCAAGCCAACACCGGAAACCTGCCCCAGGAGGACCAGGACATGCTGGCCCGCGAACAAGCCGTTGCCCTGGAATTCAATGGCATCAGCCATAGCGCCTTGCTATGCAGTCCCAGCGATCTGGAAGATCTGGCCTACGGATTTTCCATGACTGAGGGCATCATCCGCGATGCAGACGATATACGCAGCGTGGATGTGCTGGAAGGCGAACGTGGCAGCTTGTTGCAGATCGAGATTGCCAGTGCGTGTCAGCATCAGTTAAAGGCACGCCGCCGTCAGCTGGCAGGCCGTACAGGCTGTGGTCTGTGCGGCCTGGAAAGCCTGGACGAGGTACGCCGGGCGCTGCCCCGTCTGCAAGCTCCCCATCACCGGCCCGATGCCAACGCCATCTTCCGGGCTCTGGATGCCTTGCGCTCCAGCCAGCCCTTGCATGGCCTGACCGGGGCCACTCACGCCGCTGCCTGGTGCAATCTGCAAGGCGATATCCTGGCCGTTCGCGAAGATGTTGGCCGTCACAACGCGCTGGACAAGCTGCTGGGACACCTGCTGCGCAACGATATTGATCCCCGCTCTGGCATGGTGCTGATTTCCAGCCGTGCCAGCTTCGAGATGGTCCAGAAAGCCGCTGCCATGGACATCAGTTTCGTGGTGGCCGTCTCCGCCCCCACCACCTATGCTGTACAGATTGCCGATGAACTGGGCGTCATGCTGGCCGCCTTTGCCCGTGACCGCAGCTTCACGCTGTACAGCCATCCCCACTACCTGAATTCTGCCGAGTCTGCCTCGGCCACCTCACCATGAATATTGTCCCTTTGATTCCCATGGCCAACCAGATCGGCCAGTTCTTTGAAACCCTGAGCAATCGGGAGCAGGGTCTACGCGAAATTGCCGACCATATCCAGAAATTCTGGGACCCGCGCATGCGTCGCTCCCTGCTGGATTTTGTAGAGCAGCACCCGAATGGCAAAAGTGAAGATGGCGAGCTGACCGCCATCGTGCTGCAAGCTGTCCTCACGCACAGGCAGCAGCTAGAGCCGCGCCAGCCATAAACCGGCTCTGCGCAAGCCTGCGGCCACTGTGCCTACAGCCAGCCCCCAGGCTGGCTTTTTTGATGCCATACCTCTTCAGTAAACGCGTGGATCAGGCCTGGCCACGGCAGGCTGTGAAGATAAAAAAACCCGCCTGGGCGGGTTTTTTTAGGGACCTGAAAACGATCAGTCGTGTTCTTTGACGCGATACACCAGTACAGTGTTTTTGGCCATGTTCAACACCTTGATGGTGACACTGCCCAGCAACAGGCGGGACAGACCGCTGCGGCCGTGGCTGCCGATAAAAATCAGATCACACCCTTCCTGCTCGGCGACCTGCACAATACCGTCGGCCACGTTAAAGTTGGACACGGATTTACCGGTCGCCTTTACACCCGCGGTTTCGGCACGATCCAAAATCTGCTGCAGGTATTTTTGTGACTGTTCTTTGGCGGTTTTGTCGTAGTCTTCGTCGGTGATGGCGTAAGCCGCGGCCATACCATCAAAACCCACCGTGGCGGCAAACGGCTGCGTCACGTGCAAAGCCAGAATTTCGGCTCCCATTTGGCGGGCAAAGGTCACGCCTTTGTTGGCTGCCTGAGAGGAGAGCTCGGAACCGTCAGTTGGAATCAGAATTTTCTTGAACATGGCATAACCCCTTTGAATGGAGACAGATAGCTTAGCGCTGCTTACAGACGCAGGACAAGCGGATAAACACCTGAACCTTGAGCCAGGTCAGGTTTCGTTCAATGCGCGAAACAATACGGCACAACGTGTGCCGGTGCGGCAATAGGCCAGGGTCGGGGCTGGCAAGGCTTCCAATAATTGGCCAAAACGGGCAACATCAGCAGGGGTAATGGCACTACCGACCACCGGCTGATACTCTACCTGCAAGCCTGCTGCCTGAGCGGCCTTCATCACATCAGCTGACAAAGGCTGATCGGGGCCGCCCTCCAGGTCAGGCCGGTTGATAATAACGCTTTTGAAGCCCGCATCGGCTACCGCTTGCATGTCCTCTCCCGACAACTGAGGGGCGACGGCCAATTGCTCGGTCAAAAACTGGTGTGGAAAGGACATAGACACTCCTGAAGTCGGGATAAACTAAATCAGTTCAAAGGAAAAATAGTATGTTCCCCCCCGAGAGTACGCAAGCCCCTTTCGCCTCGTCCCTGCCTAAAGGCAGCCAGGCCAGCACCTTGCTGATCCGCCCCGCCAGTCTGGAAGACATGGCGGCGGTGCAAGCCATCTATGCCTATCATGTGCTGCACAGTACGGCGACCTTCGAACAAAGCCCGCCTGACGAACAGGAAATGCGTCGCCGTTTTACCCAGGTGCAGGAGCTGGGCCTGCCCTGGCTGGTCGCACAACTGGATGGGCAAATCGTCGGTTATGCCTATGCCACCAGCTACCGATCCCGCCCTGCGTACCGCTTCACGGTAGAGAACGCCATCTATCTGGCTCAGGGGCAGATTGGCAAAGGCCTGGGCAAGGCGCTATTGGAACAAGTGGTGATGGAGTGCGAAAAAGGTCCCTGGCGACAAATGGTGGCTATTATCGCCGGCCATGACAGTCGGGGCTCCATCGCATTGCACCGTTCACTGGGCTTTGCCCATGTCGGCACCCAACCGGCGGTGGGCTATAAATTCCAGCAATGGATTGATGTGGTCATCATGCAGCGCAGCCTGGGAGAAGGCAGCCACAGCCTGCCTGCCACCCAAGTCTAGCAACCCGGTTCAGGCGATTCTCAGACTGTACTGATCCAGCCATTGTTGCAGCTGCGGGCTGGCGAGCACCTCATACTCCGCCAGCCGCTGTGCGCCCACCGGGTCATCAGGCACGCTGCGTAGCGCGGGGTGGCACATCATGCTGTCTCCATGCTGCATGACAGCCAGCCAGGCCCTGACCAGTTCACCGTAGCGCTGCCTGCCTCCCTGGAAATCGTACACACCGGTAAAGCCGGTATTCAAGGTGATCCCCCGGGCCCGGGCCAAGCGTGACAACTGGCTGGAACCGAGGGCCGCAATAATCCGTGCCTTGAATCGGTCCTTGAACGCAAAGCCGCTTGCCAGTCGATCAGCGCCGGTATAGCGCAGCCAGGGCAAGCGGGCGGCATAGCGACGCTCCACTTCGGCCAACAAGGCCTCACGAATCATGGGTAGCTGATGCACATGTTGGTGCCCATCAATGTAGTCAGGCCCCTGTCCCATGACCTGCTCAAACTTATCCAGCTGGCGGGCCACGCTGTCCTTGATCTTCTGGCTGTCCAGACGATTCAGCAGGCTGCGAATAATGACCTGCTTGAGCGGCATCGCATAAACACCCGCTTGTCCGGCAAACTCGGTAAAATTCAGATGCAAGCCTTTTTGCAAGGTACTCTGACGCAGCGCTGGAGCATTTTGTATAAAGCTGTTCCCATCGACCAGGCAGGAGGTTCCTGTCAGGCGCCGGGCCTGGGCCAAGCTCAAGATGGCCTCGTCTACTGCCTGGGCCATGCCGAAATCATCCGCGCATATACTGATCTGCCTGTCTTTGGCCACCGCTCGCTCCGCTTTCGCTTTATGTCTCGTCAAATCATTCTGTTCATTCTGGTCGGCACCCTGGCCGCCTTCACGCACTGGGGGATTGTAATCGCCCTGGTGCAAACGCTGAGCCTGTCGCCCTTGCTGGCCAATCTTTTTGGCTGGCTGACTGCCTTTCTGGTGTCATTTGGTGGCCATTACTGGCTGACCTTCCGGTCCCAGAATGCCCGTTTCCTGCCCGCGCTATCCCGTTTTTTTCTGGTGTCGGCTGCTGGCTTCGCCGTGAACGAAGCCAGCTACGCTTTCTTGCTGAATCACTCCGGCCTGCGTTACGACCTGCTGCTGGGCTTGATTCTTATTGGCCTGGCGGTGCTGACATTTCTGGCTGGGCGACTGTGGGCGTTTCGCCGCACATAAGCTCGTACTCATCGCTATCAAAGCGCCACAAGGCGATGCGCTGGTCATCATACAGGCGCTGGGCATGGTTGAGCACCTGGCTTTGGCGCACCGCGTCAGGCGCACCGATCAGCCACACTACGGCTGCCCGGTCCCGGCACAACTGCTGGCGCAGGGTTGGCCGGTCTATCAAGATCTGCGCCCCGCGATGAGGCTCGAAACGGGCCGCTTCCACTAGCTCCTTACGCCAGCTATCCGTATGCATGATCTCCGGATCATCCCAACGGCCCATCACACTGACGTTCGACATGCCCGGTACATAAAACCCCAGATCGTAGCGGTAGTCATTGAGATAAACGATACGATCTCCCTTGTGGTACTGGGCGGCAAGAACGCGGCCCAAGGCCTGACTATTGACCTGTGGACGTAGCACCATGGTCAATACCGCGACCAGACAGACCGTGAGGCAAACCGCCACACTCCCGACAGCAAAACGCGCTACTTTCGCTTCCCCCTCCCGCTGGCTTTGGCGGATCAGACCATCGGTCAGAAAAAAAGCCCAGGGCCCCATGGCGGGCAGCACATAGCCCAGCAGCTTGGACGTGGGTATGGAGAAAAAAATCAGGACCGTCAGCAAAGCCGACAACATCAGCCCCCGTACCGCCCCCAAGCCATCCGGCGTGTGGTCGGCGCCTCGGCCCCGCCGGAACAAAAAGGGCGTCCACCCTAAGGTGGCCACCGGCATCAAGGCGAAGTAGAACCAGAAGGGTTGCGGGTTGTTAAAACCCGTTTCCAGAAAGCGCTGGAAATGCTGGTAGACGATGTAATAGTCGAAAAATCCCGGATAGCGGGCTTGCATGACCCACATCCAGGGCGTGGCCACCAATGCCAGCAGGCCCAGGCCGGTCCAGGAAAACAGCCGCAGCAAGACGCGCCACTGACCACGCCCCAGCAACCAGAACACCAGCACGCCACCGGGAATCAGAATCCCGATCAGGCCTTTGGCCAGAAAGGCCAGACCCGCCATGACATACAGTCCCATCAATGCCAGCCGATAGGCGCGTCCCTGCTCCATTTGCAAGGCGGCATGTGCACCAAGCAGCACACAGCTGCTGATCAAGGCCGCCACTGTCATATCCAGATTGGCGTAGTGGGAAGCGCCGAACAGCAAAGGACTGCTGGTCAGGATCAAAGCCGTCCAGGCGGCATGTTGCCGACTGGCATGACGCTTCAAAAAGGCATGCATTCCGGCAATCAGCAGCGCGGCCATCAGGGCCGGGACCAGACGGGCGCCGACAAAATTGACGCCCAGCACTTTCAGACTCAAGGCGGTGAGCCAGTAATGCAGCGGTGGCTTATGAAAAAAAGGCAAACCATCCAGACGCGGCACCAGATAGTCACCGGACTCCAGCATGGACAGGGCAACACCCACATAGCGTCCTTCGTCCGGAATCAGCAAGGGGTAGACTCCCAGCGTCAGAGCGAACCACAGCAGTGCGAGCAGTCCCACCCAGGCGCTGGGCAGCGTACCCAGGCGCTCTACGCCACGGCGCAGCCAGCAGGCCATCCCATCAGACTGCCCATGTGGGACCGTTGCGCCAGAAGGGGAAAATGAATTATCGATACTCATCGTTCACGGTCAAACCAAGAGAGTGAGGCAGCCACTGTCGTGGCTGTCGACATGAATCAGAATATCGTTGTAGCGTTCAATTACATTTGACGGCATTTTGCCCATTAAACGGCAAAAATCACCTTCAATCCCCTGATGGAGCCTGACGCTGGGAGGCGTTCGGCTCCTGGCTTTGCGACGGCACGGGAACGGAGGACAAGCCCTGCCCCCGACGGCGATGAACCAGATATAAGGGCCGGTTTTTGACCTCGGCAAAGATGCTGGCGACATATTCGCCCACCACACCCAGCGACAGCATGTTCACGCCGGCAAAAAACAGCACCACCGTAATCAAACTGGCCCAGCCCCGCACCGCATCGCCATAGAGCAAATGCTTAAAGATAATGAACAAGCCATAACTGAATGACAGCATGGCCAGTATCGCACCTAGCAAACTTAGCAAGCGCAGCGGCCAGGTGGTGAAGGCCGTCAGACCGTCCACGGCAAAGCGCAACAACTTTGCAGGACGAAAGCGGCTAACACCATGCAGACGCTCCGCAGGCGAGTAATAAATAGGTTCGGAAGGAAAGCCCACCCAGGCAAACAAGCCTTTCATGAAACGGCTGCGCTCGGGCAAGGCCAACAAGGCATCGACCACACAACGATCCATGAGGCGAAAATCCCCCGCGTCGCGTGGCACCCGCAAGCCATTGGACGTACGCATGAGCTTGTAGAACAAGCTGGTGCCAGCCCGCTTCATCCAGGTCTCATCATCGCGGGTTTCGCGCACGGCATAGACCATTTCCAGACCCGTGGACCAACGCTCCAACATGGCTTCAATCAAGGCGGGGGGATGCTGCAAATCCGCATCCATACACACCACGACCTGCCCGCGACTGGCCTCCAGACCTGCCGTCAACGCCGCTTCTTTGCCAAAGTTGCGGGATAACTGCAGATACACCAGTTGAGGATAGGTTTGCCGCAACTGCTCAACCACCAACGGGGTTGCGTCCGTGCTGCCATCATCGACGAAAATGATTTCAAAATCCGGGACCAGTTCGCGCAACTTCGCCACCAGAACCGGCAGCAAAGCGGGCAGGTTTTCTGCTTCATTCAAACCAGGGATGACGCAAGAAAGCGTTTGGGCCTGTCTTTTTGTAATCATTATTCCTAGCGCACCATGTTGTAACAAAATAGGATTCAGCCAACAAAAAGTAATCGTAGCTTGCCAGCCCGCCTAGTGCAATTTACCTTCCGTGATACTTGTGTTTTATAAAGAACGCTGTTCAAAACCTGATCCACCTTTGCCCTGCCGGCTTAACCGGCCAAGCGTTCAGAACGCTACATCTACACTTCTGAAACTGCAGTCGAGTGTAGGGACACAGGCGTTGAATCTGCGTGAAATCAAGCACAGCAATGTGTGTAAACCAGATGTTTCCTTTCCGGCTTGACCCCGGCGAGCGCTGCCAATAAGATAGATAAAATATATATCTTTAAATTCAAAATATTATGGCTCTCAATCCTTTATGTACCCGCCAGGAAATTCATGATCTGGTCTGGGATTTCTATGACCGTATCCGGATGGACGATGTTCTTGGCCCGATTTTTTCAGAACGCATCAAGGATTGGGATACGCATCTGGGCGTCATGGAGGAGTTCTGGTCCTCCTTGCTGCTCAAGACAGACGGCTTCAATGGCAACCCGATGGCCAAGCACTTGTCGCTCCAACACATTCAAGCCAGTCACTTTGAACAATGGTTGCGTCTGTTCAAAGAAACCTGCCAGGAGCGTGAAAACCGGGCCATGGCCGAGCTGGCACTGGAATATGCCCAGCGCATCGCCCGCAGCTTCTGGTTTGGCTACCAGTTCCAGCACAACCCCACCCAAGTAGCCACAGAGTTGCAACTGCCCTGATCATGCGTCTGACCAATCTTACCGATTATGCCCTGCGTCAATTGATGTATCTGGGCCAGAATGAAGACAGGCTCTGCACCATCGCGGAAATTGCCCAGTACCACCAGATTTCCCAGGCCCACCTGATGAAAGTAACCCATCTGCTTGCCAAGGGCGGCTGGATTCAGACGCAGCGAGGAAAAAATGGTGGGATGCGCTTGGCACGCCCTGCCGATGACATCAATCTGGGCGAGCTGGTCCGTTACACCGAAACAGATCTTGCCGTGGTGGAATGCCTGGGCAGCGGCACCCATTGCATTCTGAGTGGGCGCTGCAATCTCAGCAGCATTCTCAAGCAGGCCCTGGTCCAGTTCCTGAGCTATCTGGACAATTACACCCTGCGTGACATTATTGTTCCGGGCAGCAGCCCCGAACAGACCATCGCCTGGCCAACCCGGTCCCTACACTCCGCCTGAGCGGGCACACAGGAGAGCGCTAGTCAGCAGGTGGCAGCGCAGCAGGTGGCAGCGCAGCAGGTGGCAGCGCAGCAGGTGGCAGCGCAGCAGGTGGCAGCGCAGCAGGTGGCAGCGCAGCAGGTGGCAGCGCAGCAGGTGGCAAATGGCCCCGGATTCCTTGGAATCCGGGGCCATTTTCACGATCTAAGGGCTCGTCTTACGCCGGGAAAATCAAATCGCTACGAACCGTGCCGGGATGCGCGCGGATTGCATCGAGCACCTCCTGATCAGGCACACGATCCAGGTCTGTCATGGCATAGCCCAACTCGCCCTGCGTTTGCAGTTGCTGACGAGTGATGTTAATGCCGTGCTGAGCCAGAATATTGTTCAGGCTGCCCATCGCCCCTGGCACGTTGCGATGGACATGCAGCAAACGAACCGCCCCCTGGATGTCGTAGTACGACACCTCCGGAAAATTCACGGCCCCCTTGGTCGCACCACTGCGCAGATAACTGACCAGCTTTTCCGCCACTTCACGGCCGATATTCTCTTGCGACTCCTGCGTGCTACCGCCGATATGCGGTGTCAAAATAACATTGGGCATACCGATCAACGGGCTCTTCAAGGGCTCGTCCACGCTTTTCGGCTCGACTGGAAAAACGTCCAGCGCCGCCCCTGCCAGATGGCCACTGACCAGCGCCTGATGCAAGGCATCAATGTCCACGACCGTACCGCGCGATGCGTTGATCAGAATGGAACCCGGCTTCATGGCCGCGATGGTCTCGGCATTCATGATGTTCTGCGTTCCCTGGCCACCGGGAACGTGCAAGGTCACTACATCAGATTCAGCCAGCATCTGTTTCAAGCTGCCGTAAACACGCGCATTGCTCAGAGGAAGCTTGGATTCGACATCATGATAGAGCACACGCATACCCAAGGCCTCTGCCAAGGTGCCGACTTGAGAGCCGATATTGCCGTAACCAATCACACCCAGCGTCTTGCCGCGAATCTCGAAGGCACCATCGGCGCTTTTGTCCCAAAAGCCCTGATGCACACGCAGGTTTTTCTCGGGGATACGACGCAGCAACAAGATGGCCTCACCCAGCACCAGCTCGGCAACCGAGCGCGTATTGGAGAACGGCGCATTAAAGACCGGGACACCGCGGTTTTGAGCCTGCTCCAGGTCCACCTGGTTGGTCCCGATACAAAAGCAGCCCAGCACTTTGAGCTGGTCTGCCTGTTCCAGCACCCGGCGGTCAAACTGAGTGCGGGAACGGATGCCCACAACTTCTGCGCCTTTGACAGCCTCCAGCAGCTCTTGACCCGACAAGGCTCCCTTGTAGGTCTGAATGTCGGTCAAGCCCGCCGCCTCAAAAACTTCACGGGCGCTAGGATGAATGTTCTCAAACAGGACAATGCGACTCATGATGGTTCCAGTCATTTAAATAGTATCTAAATGGTACTATTTTTTTGACCTGACTGAGTGAGCATCAACAATAGCAACAGGGGATTGCTGGACGGAGGGCAGAACCGGACCCTCAATCCGCGCCCAACAGCAAAAACCCAGGCTTGGAAAACTGCTTCCAAGTCCTGGGTTAGTCGTACAGGCGGCGCCGGATCACTAGCGGCCGCCGCGGAACAGCTCCCTATCAGGAACCAAATGGCACCGGACGGGGTGTGTTGTCACGCGATGGGGGCAAAATAGGCAACGTGATTTCAGGCTGCTTGCCCGTCAGCGTTTTCAGGAACGCCACGATCTGGGCATTTTCTTCCGCAGTGAAACTGCGTCCCAGCTGCAGCCGGCCCATGGTGTCGACCGCTTCGGTCAGAGTATTGACCGCGCCGTCATGGAAGTAGGGGTAGGTCAACTCCACATTACGCAACGTGGGCACCTTGAAATTGAAACGGTCGGCATCCTTGCCCGTTACAGCTGCACGACCTTCTGCAGGGTTCGTGGTCTGGTAGGGTTCGACCAGGCCCATTTTCTGGAAAGAGGTGCCGCCCAGGTTGGGACCATTGTGACAAGCCACGCAGCCACTGCCTTTGAACAGTTGATAACCGGCCAGTTCCTGATCTGTAATGGCTTTTTTGTCACCCTTTAACCACAAGTCAAAGCGGGAGTCCGGGGTCACCAGGGTTTCTTCAAACGCCGCAATCGCCGAGGTGACTTCATCAATACCGAAATCGTCCTTGCCAAATACCTGCTTGAACTCGGCCTTGTACTCGGGGATCGAGCTCAGAAACTCCATGGCCAGTTCATGTGTAAATGCCATTTCCTTCGGGTTGGCAATGGGGCCGCCGGCCTGCTCTTTCAGATCGCTGGCTCGACCATCCCAGAACTGGGCCAGGTTCAGGCTGGAGTTAAGGACGGTCGGTGAGTTGATCGGGCCTTCCTGCCAGCGATCCCCAATAGAGGTGCGGATATTGTCCGTGCCCCCCATGCTCAGGTTGTGGCAGGAATTACAGGAGATAAAACCCGAGCGTGACAAACGGGGCTCAAACCACAGCTTTTTACCCAGCTCCACCCGTGCAGGGTCCGTGACAACGGCGGCAGGGATGGGCTGTACAGGTTCATTTTCCTGGCCCTGCGCGGCAGTGCCCAGCAACAAACCGGCAGCCAGAGCAGAGAGAGTGAACAGGCGTAATTTCATAACAACTTCCTTATGGGATGACAGAGCTTCCTGCCAGTAAGGAGTCCGGGTAGGACGCATAACCCTGCTGGCCTTATGGACATCGTAAGGAATGCCATTTCATTACACATTGATACATCGCAAGGAAAGAATCTTTCTTCAGATCGTTAGGGAACTTTCGGTGAAAAGTCCCCCTGCCTGACAAGCCGCTCCTATGAAACTCCAAAGTCTGAGACAAAAAAAACCGCCTGTGCATGAACAGGCGGTTTGAGGACAATTATTGCAAATTGTGTTTTTTACACGCCCAGATAGCGTGTCCACAACGTGCGGTCCGCTCCCAGTGCCTCAGAATTTCCCTGCCAGACCAATTTGCCCCGTTCCAGAATAATGTGGTGATCCGACAAGGCCATCAGGCGCTCGACATATTTGTCGATCAGCAAGATGGTCTGCCCTTCTTCACGCAACACGGCCAGACAGTTCCAGATTTCCTCACGTACCTTGGGCGCCAGACCTTCGGATGCTTCATCCAGAATCAGCAGCTTGGGGTTGGTGACCAAGGCACGGCCAATGGCCAGCATTTGTTGCTCACCACCCGAGAGCTGATTGCCCATATTGGACGCACGCTCCCGCAGACGCGGGAAAAAATCATAGACACGTTCAGGCGTCCAGGTTTTGTGCGCCTTGGGGTTGCGATTGCAGGCAAAGGCCGTCAGGTGCTCGGCCACCGTCAGATTGGGAAAGCATTGACGCCCTTCAGGCACAATGGCGATACCGGCCCGGGCGATACGGTCCGGATTCCAGCCTGCAATGGACTGGCCGTCGAACTTCACATCGCCGCCGCGCACGGGCAACTGGCCCAGAATGGTTTTCAGCAAGGTGGTCTTGCCCATGCCATTGCGACCCAGCACTGTCACTACCTGACCGCTGCGAATGAACAGATCTACCCCAAACAGCACCTGACTGGCGCCATAGCCACTTTGTAATTGAGTCGTTTCAAGCATGGCTTTCCACCTTGGTTGGAGCTGGCGTGTCATCGTCGCCCAGATAAGCTTGGCGCACCGCCTCGTTGTCGCGGATCTCGGCCGCAGTACCAGTCGCAATAATGTGGCCAGCCACCAGCACGGAGATCCGGTCAGCCAGGCGGAACACCGCCTCCATATCGTGCTCGACCAGCAACATGGTGGCCTTGCCGCGCATGGTCTCGATCAGCTCGGTCAAACGCAGCGTTTCGTCCGGCCCCATGCCTGCCATAGGCTCATCGAGCAACAGGACTTGCGGCCGACTGGCCAAGGCCAGGGCGAACTCCACCTTGCGCTGCTCGCCATGCGGCAAAACACCGGCCTGGGTATGCAGCAGCGAGGCATCAATGGCGCATTCGGCAGCCAGGGCACGGGCTTGTTCATACAGCTCGGTTTCCGTCTGCCGCGCACGCCAGAAGCGGAAACTGCTGCCACTACAGGCCTGCAGGGCCAGTACCAAGTTATCCAGTACCGTGTAGTTCTTGAAGATATTCGTGATCTGGAAGGACCGTGCCAGCCCAGCGGCAACGCGCTGGTGACCGGACAGGGCCGTCACATCGCGCCCTCCCAGCAAGAGTTGCCCCGAGTCCGGGCTCAGGGTACCCGACAACAAGTGAATCAGGGTCGATTTACCGGCCCCATTCGGGCCGATCAGACCATGGATTTCACCGGGAACCAGATCCAGGGAAACATCATTGGTAGCCTGCAAAGCACCAAAGCGCTTCATCAGACCACGGGCTTGCAAAGCGGCTGTGCCGCTGCCCGCCTTGGCGGCGGCTATCGTGTTCGTCATGCTTGCTCCTTGGCGGCCGTTGCCGGATCAGCAGCCGAACGGACACGTACCAGTCCGGCCAGTCCTTTGGGTGCGAAAAACACCACCAGCAGCAACAAAATACCCAGCGGCATATGCCAGTACTCCGTCCAGTTGCGCAGGATTTCTTCCAGCACCAACATCACGAATGCCCCCAGCGCACCGCCATACAACAGTCCAATCCCTCCGACCAGCACCATGATGATCAGGTCGGCCGACTGGGTCCAGTTCATCAGGCTGGGCGAGACAAACAGGTTGTGGTTCGCCAGCAAGGCGCCGGCCAGGCCCATGATGGCGCCACTCAGGGTATACGCCGTCAAACGGATGCGATAGACCGGGTAACCCAGGGTCGTCATGCGACTTTCGTTTTCACGGGTGCCCATCAAGGCCTGTCCGAAACGGGCATTGACCAGACGGTTGAACAGGAACAGAACCACAAGCAGGATAGCCAGAACCAGGTAGTAAAAGCTCAGGTCATTGCTCAGATCGATTCCGGGCAGCGACGAGGGGCTATACATATTCAGGCCGTCCTCACCCCCGTACTGGCGCAAGGAGATGAACATATAAAAGATCATCTGGGCAAAGGCCAGGGTAATCATGATGAAGTACACACCACGGGTACGCAGCGACACCGCCCCCGTCAGGAACGCAAGCAGACCGGAGATCAGCATGGCAGCAGGCCAGGCGACCAGACCGCTTTGCACACCTTCTGTGGCCAGAATACCGACGGTGTAGGCCCCTGCCCCAAAAAAGGCGGCATGACCCAGCGCCACCATCCCGCCATAGCCCAGCACCAAATTCAAGGCACTGGCCGCCAGGGCATAGATAAAAATGCGGCGAACAAACGAAATGTAGAACTCAAGCCCATACATCGGTGCAATCAAGGGAAAGGCCAGCAAAGCCAGCAGCACCAGGGCCGACAAAATACGCGAAGTAGACATACATTAACCTCGCGCCGGGAACAGGCCCGAAGGACGGAAAACAAGAACCACCGCCATCAGAACGTAAATCGAAATGGCAGCAATCGTAGGCCCGACGCTGGAAGCGACGTCAGCCGGGAAGATATTACGCAGCAACATGGGCAGGAACGCACGGCCAGCAGTATCGACCATCCCCACCAGCAGAGCGCCCACAAAAGCGCCGCGAATCGAGCCGATCCCACCGATCACGATACAGACCAGAACCAGGATCAGAATATCCTCGCCCATACCGATCTGAACCGCGGTAATCGGGCCGAGCAGCGCACCGGCCAGCGCAGCCAAGGCGGCGCCCAGCGTGAACACGCCCAGGAACAAAATAGGCACCCGCACACCCATCAGGGTGGCCATCTGCCGGTTGGAGGCGCCTGCCCGCACCAGCACACCGGCTCGTGTTTTGGTCACGAAGGCATACAAGGCCAGCGCCATCACCAGACCAACCGCAATAATCATCAGACGGAAGGCGGGATAGAGGAAATCAGGCAAGAGTTCTACCGGTCCGGACAACAAGGCGGGCATATTCAACATTACGGGGGTTGGCCCCCAAATCATTTTGACCACATCGTTGGCGATCAAAATAACGGCGTAGGTTCCCAGTACCTGAGCTAAGTGGTCACGAGTGACCAGCTTGCGCAGAATGAGAATTTCCAGGGCAATACCGACCAGGGCTGTCACTGCCACCGCCACCACAATGGCGGCGGTAAAAGACCCTGTACGCTGCATGGTTTCCGCGGCCACATAGGCTCCCGCCATATAGAGGGAGCCGTGGGCCAGGTTCATGATATCCATAATGCCAAAGACCAATGTCAGGCCCGCGGCAATCAGAAACAACATCAAACCAAACTGCAAACCATTCAGCAATTGCTCGCTAATCAGAATGAGCGACATGCTTTTACCACCTGTGAATCTTAATTAAGTTTGCAATCTTTGGCGTAGACGTCCTGGTAGGAGTCAAACACCTTGCTGACCATACGGTTGACCAGACGTCCATCCTGGTCCTTGACCACTTCACGCAGGTAATAAGCCTGGATAGGGAAGTTGTTGTTGCCGTAGGTAAAGGGGCCACGCACCGAGTTGTAGTCGGCCGCTTTCAATGCCTTGAGCACCGCCTCACGGTCCGAGACTTTGCCGTCCACTTGCTTGACTGCGGCATCGATCGCCAGAATCACGTCATAGGCCTGCGCGGCATACACCGAGGGGTAACGACCGTCGTAGGCTTTGCGAAACTCCTCAACAAAGGTCTTGTTGGCCGGAACGTCCAGATCAGGCGACCACTGCGCAGTATTGAGCATGCCCAAAATCGGCTCGCCCACGGCTGGGATAATGTCCTCGTCACCCGAGAAAGCCGGGCCCAGCAAGACCACATCTTTGTTCAGGCCAGCCGCCACAAACTGTTTGATGAAGTTGATGCCCATGGCGCCGGGCAGAAAGAAAAACACAGCCTGAGGCTTGGCGGCACGAATCTGGGCCAGCTCTGCCGAGTAGTCGATCTGACCGAGCTTGGTGTAGAGTTCATCGCTGACCGGTTTGCCATACCCACGTTTGAAACCGTTCAGATGATCCTTGCCGGCTGGATAGTCAGGAGCAATGATGAACATCTTCTCGTAGTTGCGGTCTGCCGCCACTTTGCCGGCCGCCTCGTCAAACGCATCGTTCTGATAGGACACCCCAAAGAAATAAGGATTGCAGCCTGCGCCGGCCAGTTGGCTGGGGCCTGGATTGCTGGTCAGGTAAGGCACCTTGGCCGAGAACAGAGCAGGAGCGACAGCCAGCGCCACGTTGGAGCCGACAGGCCCGGTAAAGAAGTCGATCTTGTCACGCTGCACGAAACGATTGACCAACTGGCGGGCCTGGTCGGGATTACCGGCCATATCCTGCTGGATGAACTCGGCCTGAAAGCCGCCCAGCTTGCCGTCCAGTTGCTTGATGGCCAGATTGAAACCGTCACGAACCTCGCCCCCCACGGCAGCAAACGGACCCGAGGTGTCCATTGCCATCCCCACCTTGATGGTTTCGGCCTGAGCCAAAGAACCGCCAAAAGCCGCAGCCAAGGCCACGGTCAATGCAATACCTTTCATGTTATCTCCTTGCGCCACCGCGCTTATAGGCTGTCTTTATCTAAGATGCACAGCAGATCGAACCACAAATGCAACCATGCCAACCGTTCATTTATAAATAGTTTAGTTATGAAACAATTTTGCTGGCAAGCTGTGGTTTTTACCTACACCTCCTCGAAATCCTGCTCATGCGACAGGAAACACGAACCTGTGCCAATCGCAGGGACGGATAAGCACTATAACGACTGCGGACACCGTCGTTTATGCACGTTTTCCTTGATTTTGTTAACAGTATCGCCGCTGGTCGGCTGCTAAACTGGGCGCTCGCCTCATTCTTGGAGATCCCATGCGTATTTCCCATTCCCTGTGCCGCCTGGTCCTGGGCAGCGCCCTGCTCCTTCCCTTTCTGAGCCATGCACAGTCCCCGGAATCCGTTTATCTGGCAGATCTGGCCAAGTCCAATCCGCACGTAGCCCAGCAATACCAAAAGCTGATGCAGGACGTGGCCAACAATGCCAGTTGGGTCAAGGACTTCGGCACCGCCTCACCAGGCCAAACCGTTTCTCTGGATGGACGCGACTATCAAGTCTTTTCCGGCTGCAAACCACATGACTGCCCCCGTGCCAGCTATGTCGTTCTGATGGATACGGAAAAGCAGACCCTGACCCAGGGTGCGTTCGTGGAGAACAAGGAAGCAGGCTTAGGTTTGGACAGCAGCCAAATTCAATGGCTGGGCAATCCGGAACTTGACCAGATCCGTCTGATGGCACCGGCCCTGTTTTAGGAAACAGGGCTTGACCTTGCCCCTGTGGCAAGCCTTAAGCTCGCTTCATTGTTTTTATCCAAGGAGTCAGCCATGTCCACCTTTTCTGTTCCCGACATGACCTGCGGCCACTGTGTACGCAGCATCACTGAGGCCATTCAGGCCGTTGCGCCTCAAGCCACGGTCAGCACGGACCTGGAAAAACATCAGGTCACCGTGCAGGGTCTGGATAGCGCACAAGCCCTGAAAGTGATTGAAGAAGCGGGTTACACGCCCAGCCCGGTGTAAACACACAGCGCCGGGCGCACAGCCCACGCATTCACACCACAAAGGCCGGTATCAACCGGCCTTTGTGCTCTGCCTGGAGCAAGAACACCTGTTGGCAAGGTTGGCATCACAACAGCCACCTTGGCCGAGGTACCTGCCGTTGACCGCAAGAATCGGAGTGCTGGCGATGAAAGACCCGCGTATTCTGGCGTCGTCATCAACATTGACAGGGCTTTTGCCATGAAGACGGACCTTGCTTACGAAACCGACGAGCAGCGCTGGGCGGCCGTACAAGCGCGGGATGCCGCCGCCGACGGCCATTTTGTCTATGCCGTGCGCACAACGGGCGTGTACTGTCCCCCAAGTGCCGGCAGTCGGCTGCCCAAACGTGAAAACGTTGAATTCTTCGATTCTGCCCACGCGGCTGAGGCGGCCGGCTACCGTTGCAGCCGTCATCCCAGTAAAGACCAGAGCAGCGCTGCCGCCGAGCGGGCGGCCCTTGTCGCACGCGCCTGCCGTCTTATCGAGGCCTCGGACACCCCACCGTCACTGGAAGAGCTGGCCGCGCAAGTTGGCAAAAGCCCCTTTCACTTTCATCGACTCTTCAAGGCAGAAACCGGTCTGACGCCCAAAGCCTACAGCTCGGCCGCCCGGGCACGCCGACTGCGCGAAGAACTGAGCAGCCCAAACACCTCCATTACCGATGCGATCTACGACAGTGGATTCAATTCCAACAGCCGGTTTTACGAGGCCTCCGGTCAATTGCTGGGCATGCGCGCGCGCGACTACCGGGCCGGTGGCGCCGGGGCCGTCATCCGCTTTGCTGTGGGCCAATGCTCGCTGGGTGCCATCCTGGTCGCTCAGAGCCAGCGCGGCATCTGCGCTATCTTGCTGGGTGAGGACCCCGAGCAATTGCTGCGCGACCTGCAAGACCAGTTTCCCAAAGCCGAACTGATTGGCTGCGACGCTAAGTTCGAGCAATTGATCGCCCGGGTGGTCGGTTTTGTCGAGAACCCGTCGATCGGTTTGCACTTGCCCCTGGATGTGCAAGGCACCGCCTTTCAGCAACGTGTCTGGCGTGCGCTGTGCGAGATCCCACCCGGCGCTACGGCCAGTTATACCGAGATTGCTGATCGCATCGGCTCACCCAAGGCAGTACGCGCCGTGGCCCAGGCCTGCGCCTCCAACCACCTTGCGGTCGCGATTCCCTGCCACCGCGTCGTACGACGCGACGGCGATCTGGCAGGCTATCGCTGGGGCGTGGAACGCAAACGCGAGCTGCTGCGCCGCGAGGCACAAGACTGAGGACGGGCCAACTGCCCGGCAACTGCGGCTCCCTCGCTCAGGACAGATACCCGCGCTTGCAATACCTGCCAAACAACACGACGCCACGGCCACCAGGCCTGTCATGCGAACCGTCTCCTTCACGCCTTGAGCCTGCCGAATTCGAGAACAAGAAACGGAGTTCCGCGCGAGCTCAGGATCATTACGATGTGAGCTCTCAATGAACCCAGTGGGAGGTTTCACAAATGGCTTTACTGGATGGCAAAGTGGCAATTGTCACGGGGACATCGTCGGGTATCGGACGCGCCACGGCACTGATGTTTGCGGCCCACGGGGCGGCACTGGTTCTGACGGCAAGACGTGGTGCCTTGCTTGAGGAACTTGCCAGCACCATCCGGCACGATGGCGGAGAGGTCGAGCTGGTGGTCGGCGACATTACTCAGGCCCAAACCCATGAGCGGCTGGTTGCAGTCGCCCTGAACCGATTCGGCGGTTTGGACATCGCCGTCAATAACGCCGGCATCATCGGCCCCCTCAAACCTCTGGTGGCGATAAGCCCTGAGGAATGGCAACACACACTCCAGACCAATCTGACCGCAGCCTTTCTAGGGGCCCGCAGCCAGATTCCGGCCATGCTCACGCGTGGCAGCGGTTCACTGATTTTCACCTCCAGCTTTGTCGGCACCAGCGCGGGCCTTCCTGGCATGGCGGCCTACGGGGCTTCAAAAGCCGCACTCATGGGATTGGTAAAAGGCATTACGGCTGACTATGCGGCTCAAGGCATACGGGCGAATGCCCTCTTGCCTGGCGGCACCGATACAGACATAGCCGGAGACCCCAGCACCAAGGAATGGGCAGCGGGGCTGCATGCCCTGAAGCGCATCGCCCAAGCAGACGAAATTGCGTCCGCTGCGCTCTTTCTGGCCAGCCCCTTGTCCAGTTTTGTTGCCGGATCAGCCCTGTTCGCGGATGGCGGCAATGCCGCCGTAAAGTGACGCCGCACTGCGTCCTGAGCACAGAGGAGTCCCTGCACGGACTCCCGGCGGACGAAGGCTTAGCCCAGTTGTCCTAACACCGGGAATGTTTTGAGCACCCAGATCGCAAAACGGGCCAGTTCACCGCTTGCCATGGCCCAGCCCATCACAATCAACACCAGACCCGCACCCCAACGCACATAGCGTCCAATCGTGCGAATTTGCGTCATGCGCTGCAAAAAGGGCGTCAAAAAGCACGCGGCCAGAATGAAGGGAACACCCAGGCCCAACGCATATACAGACAGCAGGATACTGGCTTTGCCTGCGCTGGCGGTACTGGCCCCCATCATCAGAATGCCAGCCAGAATCGGGCCGATGCAGGGAGTCCAGCCAAATCCAAATGCCAGCCCCATCAGCGTTGCGCCACCGGGGCCCGCCGCTTTACCGGACTCAAAACGGTAGTACCGTTGCAGACTCATGGGCATGCGCAGCACACCCATCACACTCAAACCGGCTAAGGCCACCATCACGCCTGCCGCCACATTCAACTCATAGCGGTAGGCCATCAAGAGCTGGCCCAGGTAAGACAGGCTGGCCCCCAAGGCAATGAACACCAGCGAAAAGCCGGCAACAAAGCACACGCTGCGGCCCAGTAACTGGCTGCGCTTGACCTGGGTATATACCTGGCCGTCCCCGGCCAGATAGGACAGGTAGCCGGGAACCAAAGGCAAGACACAGGGGGACAAAAACGAAGCCATGCCCGCCAGAAACGCCGTTATCAGGGCAATCAGGCCCAAATCCAGAGACGCTATTTCCATATCAGGGAGCCGCGGCAGGTTCCGGTTCCGAGTTCGCTGGCATACGCATACGCTCACGCGCCAGTTGCAAGCCCTGATTCACGACCTTGGCGGTTTCCGAATCGGGCGGGAACTGCGCCAGCAAACGCTGCCAGTAATCGATGGCGGCCGGATACTGCTCCTTGTGCAAAGCCGCAGCCCCCGCCAGCATCAGGCCCAAGGGCTCTTCCGGATACAGATCCAGGGAACGTTTGACCAAACGGCCGGGCAACCCATCCAGGGTGTCGATTCCAGCCAGCAACATGGACTCGGCATATTCAGCAAGTGCCGTCGGGTCTCCGTCCACCACCGGCATGGCTTTGGCATAGGCCTCTGCCGCTTGCTGATGACGACCGTAGTAACGGTGCGAGCGGGCCATCATCAACCAGGCCCCCGGGTCATCCGGGTTTTCTTTCAGACGCTGTTCCAGACGGGCCACCATGGCCTCAATATCCACGGGCTGTGCGTTAGCCTGTTGCTGCACGGCGGCAGGGTCCAGCATCACCGGGTTACCCAGATAAAAGTACAGGGCGATGGCAGCAATCGGGATGCTGATCATCAGGGTCCAGGCCAGCCTGGGGGCGCCAGTGTGCTGAACAGTCTCCGTTTTAAGCCCTTCGCTCTCTTCCAGTACGCGCTGACGCAAATCCATCTGCGCCTGCTCGAAATCTTGAGCGGACAAGACACCGGCCTGCTTGTCCCGCTCAATTTCTTTCAACTGCTCGCGCAAAATCGCCAGGTTCGCCTGCTTGTGTTCAACCACACGCTGCAAGGCTGGCTTGCGTTTGACGCTCAGCATCAGATAGGCCGCACACAGCAGTACCAGCAGCGCGGCTACGCTATAAAAAACAATAGTCACGATTGTTCATCCCGAGAAGAACCCTGCAAAAGGGCATCGGCTTGACGGCGTTGCTCATCCGTCAGGGCCGTTTCATCACCCGCACGGCGTCGACGGCGCAGGGTAAAGGCATAAACCAGAAAGCCAGTCAGTAACAACAGGGCTGGTCCCAGCCAGAGCAGTGCCGTGGTGGACTTGAAGGGCGGGCGATACAAGATGAAGTCGCCGTAGCGGTCCACCATATACGAGCGGATTTGATCCGGGCTGCGGCCCTGCCCCAACTGCTCCATGATCTGATGGCGCAAGTCCACAGCCAGCTCGGCACGCGAAGCGGCAATGGATTCGTTCTGGCACACCAGACAGCGCAGCTCGGCGGCAATTTCCAACATCACTGACTCCTGAACTCCCTGCGCGTCAGACTGCGCCTGAGCGGTCGGTACCAGCAGCCACATACTGGCAAGGAAAGCGGCCATCCATACACGCATCATCATGGCTCTTGCTCCAAACGACGGATTAAGGGCAACAAGGTCTCCTCCATGGATTCACGCGAGACAGGGCCGATATGCTTGAAGCGCACAATGCCCTGCTTGTCGATGACAAAGGTCTCCGGTACGCCATACACGCCAAAATCAATGCCTACGCGGCCATCCCTGTCCATAACGGACACTTCGTAAGAATTGCCGTTGCGCAGCAGCCACTCGCGGCTTTCCTCAGGCACGTCCTTGTAGTTCAACCCCACCACCGGCACCTTGTGCTCAGTGGACAGCTCTTTGATAAAGGGGTGTTCGGTCAGACAGGGATAGCACCAGGACGCCCACACATTCAGCAGCCAGACACGCCCCTTCATCTGCTCGCCCGAAAAGCTGACTTCGGGATTGTGCAACTGAGGCAAACTGAAAGAGGGTGCAGGTTTGTCCAGTAACGGTGAAGGCACTTCGCTCGGCTTTAACGTCAGACCGATGCCCAGAAAAACCAGCAACAGGACAAAGCCAATCAGAGGAACAGTAAAACGATTCATGCCTGTACCTGCGTATTCATGGCTTTGCTCTGCACAGCGGCACGGGTTTGCCTGGCGCGATAGCGTCGATCACTTATTGCCAGTCCACCGCCCAGGGCCATCAGCAAACAGCCTAGCCAGATAAAGTCCACCAGGGGCTTGTAGTACAGACGCACACTCCAGCCACCCTGCTCAAAGTTATCGCCCAGCGCCACGTAAATATGGCGCAAGCCATTGGCGTTGATCGCCGATTCCGTCATGGGCAAAGCCGAGGACAGATAGGTACGCTTTTCCGGGTACAAGGTCGACACTACTTTGCCGTCCTGCAGCAGCTCCACCGTGCCACGCTCGGCCGAGTAGTTCGGGCCGGGCACAATACGCACGCCCTGAAAGCGCGCGTCATACGCGCCCACCTGCGCCGTCTGGCCAGGCTGCAACAAGACATCGGTTTCTGTCTCGTAGTGGCTGACCATGGTCACCCCCAGCACAAAGACGGCCACGCCGATATGAGCCAGATGCTGGCCCAGCCAGCTGCGCGGCTGAGAGAACACGCCTGAACGCGTGGCGCGCACACGCTTGACCACATCAAACAAGCTGCCCAGCACAATCCACATGGCCAGGCCGGCGCCCAAAGCGGCGGTACCCTGCCACTGGCCGTACAGCAAAGGAATGGCTGCGCCCAGCACCACGCTGAACACAATCACCAAGGCCAACTGGCGCACGATGTCCATCAAGTTGGCCCGCTTCCAGTTAGCCAGCACACCAAACACAATCAGGACCAGCGCCGGGATCATCAAAGGCACAAACACCTTGTTGAAATAAGGTGGCCCCACGGAAATTTTGCCCAGACCCAGCGTATCCATAATCAGGGGGTACAAAGTCCCCAACAGAACCGTGCCCGTCACGACGACCAGCAGGACGTTGTTGACCAGCAGCAAGGATTCACGCGATACCACGGCAAACTGCCCACCTGCGCCAACACGCGGCGCCCGCCAGGCAAACAGGATCAGGGAGCTGCCAACGATGACGGCGAACAGGCTCAAAATGAACACACCGCGAGCCGGGTCAGTTGCAAACGCATGTACGGATGTCAACACACCGGAGCGCACCAGAAAGGCGCCCAGAATCGACAGCGAGAAGGTGCTGATTGCCAGCAGAACCGTCCAGTTCTTGAAGCTGCCGCGTTTTTCCGTGACCGCCAAAGAGTGAATCAAGGCGGTACCCGCCAACCACGGCACAAAGGAGGAGTTCTCCACCGGGTCCCAGAACCACCAGCCGCCCCAACCCAGCTCGTAATAGGCCCACCAGCTGCCTACAGCGATACCCAGGGTCAGAAACAGCCAGGCAGCTGTCGTCCAGGGACGCGACCAGCGCGCCCAGCTGGCATCCAGACGCCCGGCCAGCAAAGCGGCAATTGCAAAGGCAAAGGCCACCGAAAAACCCACATACCCCATGTACAGCAAGGGCGGGTGAACAATCAGGCCAATATCCTGCAAGAGCGTGTTCAGATCCAGACCTTCTGCCGGAACCGGGAACATGCGCTCGAAGGGGTTGGAGCTGATCAGCACAAACAGCAAGAAACCGGCCGTGATCAGACCCAGCACACCCAGTACACGAGCCAGCATGGCCTCAGGCAAGGAGCGCGAATAAATGCTGACGGCAAAGGCCCAGCCCGTTTGCATGAACATCCACAGCAGCAGCGAGCCTTCATGCCCGCCCCACACCGCAGCAATGCGATAGAACAAAGGCAGCTTGGTGCTGGAATTCTGCGCCACATAAGCCACGGAGAAATCAAAACTGGCAAAGGACCAGGCCAGACACAGCAAGCTGAAGGCCACCAGACCAAACTGCCAGCGGGCCGCTGGACGGGCAAAGGCCATCCAGGCCAGATTGCCGCGCCAGGCCCCATACAAGGACACAATGCCTTGGGCCAGTGCCAGCACAAACGCAAGAATCAGGGCAAAGTGCCCAAGTTCCGGGATCATGGCTGAGCTCCTTGTTTCGCACGCTCGGCCTGCTCCATGGCGTGCATGGCCTCCGGCGGCATGTAGTTCTCATCGTGCTTGGCCAGCACTTCTTCCGCCACAAAATGTCCCTGTTCGTTCAAGCGACCTTGGGCCACGACGCCTTTCCCTTCTTGAAACAGGTCGGGCAAAATCCCGGTGTAGCTGACGGGCACCTGGGCCGCACCATCGGTGACCACAAAGTTCACGGCCATGCCTTGATCTCCACCGCGACGGATACTGTCCATCTGCACAATGCCACCGACTCGGAAGGTGCGGTTCTCGGGGCTTTGTCCCTGGCTGACTTCGGTAGGGGTAAAGAAGAACACCAGACTACTTTGAAAGGCATTCAGGATCAGGGCCGTCGCAGCGCCCAGTACCACCAGAGCCCCCAAAATCAGTACCAGACGATTCTGTCGCTTAGTCATGACCTTGCTCTCCCAGAGCACGCTCGTCACGCACGCGCTGCCAGGCGCGTGCCCGCCCTGCCCGTGCAACCAGCACCTCGCCCAGGATCAGCACGGCACAGGCCAGCACCGAACCCCAGACATACACGGCATAGCCGCCCATAGCGAAAAAATCGCTCACACTCGACCAATGCATCCTCAGCCCTCCGGCAAGTTGCGAACCCAGGCGGTATGCGCCTCACGTTCAAGAATCAAGTTGCGCACCCGGTACAGTGCAATGGCAATGCAGTAACACCACATGGCCAGACTCATCAGCAGCATGCCCGTCAACATGACGGTCGCCATGGACGGCGAACTGGTCAGCGATACCGATGCTCCCTGGTGCAAGGTGTTCCACCACTGCACCGAGAAATAGATAACGGGCACATTCACCACCCCGACCAAGGCCAGGATGGAGGCGGCCTTGTCCGCGCGGCGCGGATCGTCAATCGCTCCGCGCAAGCCCATAAACCCCATGTACAGAAACAGCAGCAACAATTCGGACGTCAGACGGGCATCCCAGACCCACCAGGCGCCCCACATGGGCTTGCCCCACAAGGCGCCCGTAACCAGCGACAGCACCGTACAGATCGCACCGGTCGGAGCCAGCGCGGCAGCCATCATGGCGGCCGTACGACTATTGAAAACCAGGCAGATCAGGGACCAGAAGCCCATGGCCAGATAAATCAGCATGGACATCCATGACACGGGCACATGCAGAAAAATAATGCGATAGCCCTCGCCTTGCTGAAAATCGGTGGGAGCCAGGAAAAAGCCCACATACGCCCCCGCCACAAACAGCAGCAGCGCCAGAAACGCAGCCCAAGGCACCATGCGTCCGGCCAGGGCATAAAAGTTTTGAGGGGCGGCGTAGCGATACAAAAAATTCATGACATTTACTCAAGAGCAAGGCGCAACGCCGCTGCCGTAGCAAGGGGCGCAAAGAACAAAGCCAACAGTAAAAAAGCGACCAGAACGGACAGGTGCGCTTGCGCTCCCAACCCGGCCTGAACCGCTTGCACGGCCCCCGCGCCAAAGACCAGCACGGGAACATAAAAAGGCAAAATCAACAAAGCCAACAACACCCCTGCTGAACGCAGGCCCAGCACCAAGGCCGCGCCAATCGCTCCCAGCAAAGTCAGGACAGGCAGGCCCAGCGCCAGCGACAGCATCAACACCCCCAGACTGGCTGGGGGCAAGCTAAATTGCAGGCCTAAAATGGGGGCCAGCAGCAGCAAGGGCACGCCCGTCAGCAAGGTATGCGCCAGAACCTTGCCCAACACCCACCAGCCCAGAGGCAAATGAGAAAACAGAACCTGCTCCAGGGCGCCATCCTGCTCGTCCTGCTCAAACAGCCGACTGAGCGACAACAAGGTAGCCAGCAAGGCTGAAACCCACAGCACGCCCGGAGCCATCTTGGAGAGCAAGGCGGCGTCGGCACCGACTCCCAATGGAAAAAGGCTGCACACCACCAGAAAGAACACCAGGGGGATCAGGACGTCACCGGGGCGACGCACCGCCAGACGCCATTCACGTTTCAGAAGGGCCAGGAAAAGACTCAACATGCCGACCCCAGATCCAGGTGCTGCACGTCCAGCTTCCAGGGCAAGGCCTGATGACTGGTCAGAATGACGGCCCCCTGCCTTTGCAGATGCTGCGCAATCAGCTCGCCCAGGAAATGCTGGCCGGCGCTATCCAGTGCGGTGAGCTGTTCATCCAGAATCCACAAAGGGCGATTGCTCAGGGACAAACGCACCAGAAATACGCGCCGCCGCTGCCCGGCAGACAACTGCCGCAGCGGCACGCGGCGGTATGCCAGCAAACCGCCTGCCCGCAAAGCCTGATCGTAGTCCTGGCGCTCCCATGCAACCCGATCCTGCAGCAAGAGGCTGTCCAGGTTTTCCTGCACGGACAAATTGGCATTCAGCCCGGGGGCATGCCCGCCATACATCAAGTTGCGGCGATAATCACTGTCATTACGCTGTACAGGGCGCTCATGCCAAAGCAGTTGCCCCGCATCAGCCTGGGCGATGTTGGCCAGAATACGCAGCAAGCTGGTTTTGCCGCTGCCATTGGGGCCACTGACCAGACAACATTGGCCGGCTTCAAGCTTGACACTCAGGTCAGAGAACACACGACGCTGCCCTCGTCGGCAGGACAGCGAAACCGCTTCAAGCACAGCACCCCCTTATCATGAAAGCCAACAGCGCGAAGCCGCCCGAGCAAAAAGGCGGCTTTACTGGCCCGCCAAGTCATCGCGAGCCTCCTTCAAGACAGGGGATGCCAGACTTAGTTCCGCAATAACCCCTCGAAATGCAGGCTTTTTGATCTAGGCCAAATCCGACACTAGGCCTCGGTCTTGTTACTATGGTGCCTTAGCACTTCTTTGAGTGATGCCCATGACAAGCCCTATCACCCTCACCCCTCAGTCTCTCAGCCCAGAGGTTTTCGCCCCCTACGGCTGGATGTTAGGTAAAGGTTTGACCACTGCCCCAGCCACAGCCGCATTTAGCAATGCCGCCACTGACTTCTGGCACGAACACGCCTTTGACACAGGTCCAAGTGGTCAGACCGAAGTGCTATGGGTGAATTACCGCATTCAGGACCCCTCGATTACGACACTGGAAAATCACCTGCTGACCCAGCAGGCTCTGATTCCGCTGACCGGGGAGGTGATTCATATCGTGGCCCAAAGTACACCCGAGGGCGGCCCGGACCTGAAGACCCTCAAAGCGTTCCGGATCATTCCAGGGCAAGGCGTGTGCATGCGGCCCGGCTGCTGGCACAGCAGCCGAGTCGCCGGCAAGGAAGTGACCTGTCTGATGCTGACACGCCTGTCTACCACCGTCGATCTGGTGGCGCATTTAAGCCAGGGTCAACCCGCGCGCGAAAGCGAGCTTCGCCCCTTGGAGCAGAGCGTGCGTGTGATTCTGTAAAGGGTCTGCCTGGTCGCCTGGCGACCAGCGCACAATGCCCGATCAGAATGTCGAGGCCGCACCGTATTTCAGCGCCAACTCAATAAAGGCACGCATTGCTGCCGACTGATAAGCGCCCTTGCGCTGCATCAGGATCGCGCGTCGTTGCGGCGGTGCCGGGTCCAGGCTGACGGCCACCAGATACTCGCTATTGCCAGCAATGGCAGCCGGCAGCAAGGTCGCCAAACCCGTACGCCTTACTACTTCAATCACCGCATTGAGCGAGTTGGACTCCATTGATACATTCAAGTCCAGATCGTACTCACGGCAATAGCGTTCAATCTGCCCGCGTGTAGCAAACTCAGGAGTCAGTAAAACGAGGGATTCCCGCATCAAGGTTTCTCGATCAATGCTGCGCCGCTCGGCCAGGGGGTGAGTGCGGCTCATCACCAAGGCCAGTGTCTCAACCAGCAGGGCCTGAAACTCAACCGCCGCCGAAGTGGGCTTCTCAAAAGCAATACCGATATCGAGCTCGTCCTCAACCAACTGCGTTTCCACACGCTCCTGCAGCATTTCCTGTACCACCAACCGCACATTAGGATAACGACGGTGAAAGGCCTCTACCAAGGGGCCAATCAGATACGAGGTAAATGTGGGCGCGACCGCCACCCGCAAGGAGCCGCGGCTCAGATCACTGACATCGTGCAAGGCACGACGCCCCTCTTCCAGATCCTGCAAAGCCTGCCGGGCATAACGCAGATAGACTTCGCCAGCATCCGTCAAACGAACCAGACGCCCCGTACGGTCAAAGAGTTGCGCCCCCAGATGCTCTTCAAGCTGACGCACCTGCTGAGACAAAGCCGGTTGCGAGACATGCAGGGCGCGCGCAGCGCGGGTGAAGCTCTGATACTGGGCAACCGCGAGAAAGTAATTAAGATGGCGCAAAAGCATAGGGGGCCTTTCTATAAGTAAACCCAATAAAAAGCATCAGAATTCGGTATTTTACCTTATGACCCGGACGCGTTAACCTTCTATCCACGCCGAACTACAAGGACAAGGATGAAAGACATTATCGACGGTTTCCTGAAATTCCAGCGGGAAGCCTATCCCAAGCGCGCCAAGCTTTTCAAAAATCTGGCTACACAACAAAACCCCCGCGCCTTGTTTATTTCTTGCTCCGATAGCCGCCTGGTCCCCGAGCTGGTCACACAGCGTGAGCCGGGCGATCTGTTCGTGATTCGCAACGCGGGCAATATCGTTCCCTCTTACGGACCGGAACCGGGAGGGGTCACCGCCTCGGTGGAATACGCGGTATCCGCTCTGCGCGTGTCGGATGTGGTGATCTGCGGACATTCGGACTGCGGCGCCATGACTGCCATCGCGTCCTGCCAATGTCTGGATCATATGCCTGCCGTCGAGCACTGGTTACGCTACGCAGACTCGGCTCGCCTGGTCAACGAGGCGCGTACTCACGCCAACGAACAAGAGCGCATCGCCTCCATGGTGCGCGAGAATGTGGTGGCTCAGCTGGCCAATATCCAGACCCACCCTTCCGTGCGGCTGGCCATGTCAGAAGGTCGCCTGACCCTGCACGGCTGGGTTTACGACATTGAGTCCGGCACGATTGATGCCTATGACGGTGGCAGCATGAAATTCGTGTCGCTGGCAGACAACCCAGACGTTGCTGCCGCCCCGGTAAGACGCGTGTAAACGTATCCGGGACTGATTCACGCCTGGCCGTTGCCAGGCGTTTTTTTTCGTCTTTGAACCTGCTTGTAACGGTCCTTTAGCCCACCAGCACGCGCCGCGCCAGCGTCCCACAGAAATAAACGCTCCCTCGCTAAGATGGACGGTAATCCGATAATGCGTCATCCTTCTGTTCCATCCGAGCTGCCACGGCAGGGTGAACACCGCAACACACACAATTCAAAGCGGTACCGCCCAGGCCGATGAAAGGCTCTTTACAGAATGAGCAGGCCCATGAAGAAAACTTGTCTTGCTCTGGCTCTGATGGCCCTGCACGCCGCCACCCAAGCCCAAGCCGGTTCCGACAAAGAGACCGCCGCTCACGCCCGCGCAACTGCCGCCCTCTTGCCAGGAAACGTCTACAACCACGCGCTGGCTGGGCCAATAAGCGATCCGGCGACCGAGACTATTTCCCTGAATGTGTCAGCACTTTTGCAGGAGATCGCTGCCGACCCGCAGGCTTATGGCGTGACTCCGGTAGCCACAGGCGAAGAGCATCACAAGCTCCTTGCCGAATATGCACAGTCTGTCGTCAGCGCCCCTAGCCAGGTTGCCATGCTGGCCTCCTCGGCCAACACGGCCGGCCAAATGCAAATGCAGCATATTGACCGTCGTCTGCAAACGCTTAGCGCCTCCCAGGATTCAGAACTGGCCGTCTGGTTTCAGGGAGAAGCCATGACCGGCAGTCGCAACAGCGCGAATGCGCGCCCGGAGGGTATTCAGACCGCCTGGAAACTGGGCGTGGACCAACCGCTGGATGCGTGGACACTGGGTGCCTATCTGTCTTACGAGAACCTGGATGGCGACACGGACGAGGAAGGAACATATAGTCAAAAGCGCCAATCGGCAGGTCTGTACGGACGCTGGCAATCCGAGAAATTTTGGGTGAATGCTCAGTTGTTCTACAGCGATCTGGATAACAAGACCCGCCGCCATCTGTATTTGGGCACGGCGGCGCGAGAGCATCAGGCCAAAGCGGGGGGCGAGCAGTATGGCGGCAAGATCAGCACGGGCTACGACTGGCAGACAGGAAGTGTGACTCACGGGCCGCTCTTGAGCCTGAGCATGCAACAATCCCGGATCAAGCCTTTATCCGAAGATGATCCGAATCTGTCCACCACCATGAGTTTTGATGCCCAGTCCCAACGTTCTGTGCAAAGCAGTGTGGGCTACCAAATCAATGTCGCCATCAGCCATCAGTGGTCCTTGTACACCTCCGCAGAGTGGCTGCACGAATTCAGAAAACCGGCGGAACTGCTAGGCGCACGTTTGCAGGACGGACCCTACAGTAAACGCCACCTTTACCTGCCCACGGATCAGGAAGAGGCGCGTGATGCAGGACTGCTGGAATGGGGGGTAACGGGTCAGCTCAGCCATCACTGGACACTGGGTGCAGGCATCAGCGTTCAGCTGGCTCCAGGCACCCGTCCACAAACAGCCATGTACTTGAATACGGCGTATCTTTTCTAGGCTGGTCTGTCTTGCCGCTCCTTGCCGCGTTCTGCCTCGCGCCTGAGCCAGAGCCCAATTGCTCAGGGCACCGTCACTCTATTCAGAAACGGCTCCAGACGACTCGCGCGGCAAGCTCACTAAAACCACACCTCGCACAACAGTGGCAGCCCGACACCTGAGGCAAGAGTCGTGTCCGGGCACAACGGAAGCATAAAAAAGCAGGCCCCCGAGAGGGGCCTGCCATTTCTACCACCGGCACAACTCGCTTAAACGTTGAACAGGAAATTCAGCACATCACCGTCTTTCACGACATATTCCTTGCCTTCCGCACGCATTTTGCCAGCTTCTTTGGCACCTTGTTCGCCCTTGCAAGCCACGAAGTCGTCAAAGGCGATGGTCTGGGCACGGATGAAGCCGCGCTCGAAATCGGTGTGAATCACGCCAGCGGCTTGAGGGGCGGTGTCGCCCACACGGATGGTCCAGGCACGCACTTCTTTGACACCTGCGGTGAAGTAGGTTTGCAGGCCCAGCAAGCTGTAGGCGGCGCGAATCACACGGTTCAGACCAGGTTCTTCCATGCCCAGATCGGACAGGAATTCGATCTTGTCGGCGTCGTCCAGCTCAGCGATTTCGGCTTCCACGGCAGCGCATACGGCAACCACAGGAGCGCCATCAGCGGCAGCGTAGTTCTGCACGGCTTCCAGGTGTGGGTTGTTGGTAAAGCCGTCTTCTTTCACGTTGGCCACGTACATGGTGGGCTTGGCGGTGATGAAGCCGTAGGATTTGATCTGGTGCAGTTCGTCTTCGTCCAGCTTCAGCGAGCGCACGGACTTGCCTTCGCCCAGCGCTTTTTCGATACGCTCCAGCAAGGCAACCAGCTTGGCAGCGTCTTTATCGCCCGAACGAGCCAGTTTCTGATTGCGGTGAAGGGCTTTCTCGACCACGCCCAGATCAGCCAGCGCCAATTCAGTATTGATGATTTCAATGTCTGCCAAGGGGTCCACCTTGCCGGCAACGTGAATCACGTTCTCATCGGCAAAACAGCGCACCACATGCACGGTTGCGTCGGTTTCACGGATATTGGCCAGGAACTGGTTACCCAGACCTTCACCCTTGGAGGCGCCCGCCACCAGACCGGCAATGTCTACGAATTCCACCACGGCAGGCAAAATGCGCTCGGGATTCACGATCTTAGCCAGATCTTGCAAACGCTGGTCAGGAACTTCGACCACACCGACGTTCGGTTCGATAGTGCAGAAGGGGTAGTTTTCAGCCGCAATGCCGGCTTTGGTCAGAGCGTTGAACAGAGTGGATTTACCAACGTTGGGCAAGCCAACGATGCCGCATTGCAGTGCCATGAGTATCCTGAAAATCAAAGAGTTATATAAACGATGCGCTATTGTAGCGCCCTTGGGCGCTACAGCGCCTGCAGACGGATCAGAACAGTCGTGCCGGGGACACAGGAGAGCGCCTTGAACGGCAGGTATTCTTAAACCGGAATACCGTCAAACAGCTTGAGCAGTCCGATAATCAGCAAGACCGGGCCACCGTTAAAGATGGCATGCAGCACAATCGAGGCGCCCATGCCTCGACGCACACGCAGCCAGGCCAACACCAGACCGGTCATACATTGGGGCAGGACCAGCAAGGGCAGCAAATACCAGCTCATGCTGTTGAGCTGGAAGTTATACAAATGCAATGCGCCAAAGGCCAGCGTTGCACCATAAAACACCCAGGGAAAGCAACGCCAATAGCGTCGCATGGATGAAAAACGCCATGCCCTCCCCTGCACTGCTCCCACCAACCTGCGCCACCATCCGCTATCTGCGGGCAAGGCTTCACGGGGCATGCCGGTATAACGACTGATCCAGACGGCCAGACACAAAACCAGCAGTGCTTGTATCAACCACCCACTTGGTCCCTGAAACATCAGAAACACGGCCAAGGGGACCACTGTCAGCCATTGGGACGGACGTCTGAGCACAAAGCGGAAAACCAGCTCTTCCACAATGGGCGCCCAGATGATGGCTTGCGCCCAAGGAATGCGGGTCGGGTCCAGACGATGCTGTGCACCACCTAGACCCGCCACCGAGACCGCGATTGGGCCCAGTACCAATGCATTAATCAGCCACAGCATGCCCGCCCATTGCAGCAGACGCTTCCAGGGCAAGGGAGCAAACCAGTCCAGATACCAGCCATCACCCGGTACCCTGCCAGGCAAACGTCGGGCGCTGCGGGGATGGCGCAAAAAGTAAAAGAAGTCTTTGAGCTCATCCCTAAAACGCAGCGGGCTACTAGGCACTGACTTCATGCATCAGGCCTTCTGCGGAGCATAAAGCTGGCGGGTGGCCTGCTCAAAGTCGCCACGCAGCAAGGCAGGCATCATAAGCCGGCACCGGTTCATGCCATCTTCAATCTCGCGCAACTCTTCTTGACGGGGCGCATGCAGTACGAAATTCACCACTTGCTGGGCCAGGCCCAGGGTGCGAGGGTGACCAATCCCCAGGCGCAAGCGCCAGAAATCCGGCGTGCCAAAGGCGGACTGAATATCGCGCAGGCCATTATGCCCCGCGTGCCCGCCTCCTTTTTTCATCTTCACCTGTCCGGGCAGCAAATCGAGCTCGTCATGCAGGACCAGCACCTGCTCGGGCTTGAGCTTGTAAAAACGCATCAAGGCCCCGGCGGCTTGCCCAGACTTGTTCATGAAGGTGATGGGTTTGGCGATGATGACGTTCTCACCTTCAAAGCGCGCTTTGGCGACCCAGGAAAAAAATGACTTTTCCAGATTGAAGCTCGCATGCAGATCATCGGCCAACTGGTCTGCCAACCAAAAGCCCGCATTATGACGGGTGGCTTCATACTCGGGGCCGGGATTACCCAGGCCAACAATCAAACGGATAGGCTCAGACATGAATGTTTTCGCAGGAGGCATACACCAGCAATGGCGCAGGCAGAAATAACAAACCCCCGCCAGCATACGCTGACAGGGGTTGATTCGCCAAGCTGCAAGCCGGCCAAAGCCGACAGGCAATCTTGATTACTCGGCGCCTTCTTCGGTTTCTTCCGAAGCAGCAGCACCACCCACTGGCAAGGCAGCAGCCAGCAGAGGGTTGGTGTCGTTGCCAGCGTAAGTCACGCCCAGTGGCAGCTTGATGCTGTCCAGGTGCAGGTTGGCGTTAGCCGTCATACCGCTCAGATCCACCGTGATGGACGCAGGCAGGTTACCGGGCAAGCAGGTGATTTCCAGCTCGGTCAGGATGTGGCTGATGACCTGGCCGCTCAGCTTGACAGCTGGGGACACTTCACCACCTTCAAAGTTCAGAGGAACTTTGGTGGTGATGGCTTGCGAAGCCAGAACGCGTTGGAAGTCAACGTGCAGAACCTGCTGCTTGTAGGGGTGCCACTGAACCGAGCGCAACAGCACTTTTTCAGCTTTACCGTCCAGTTCCATCGTCAGGATGGATGCGTGGAACGCTTCTTTGCGCAGGTTGTGGTAGATCTCGTTATGGTCCAGCGAGATTACGACGGGCTGTTCTTCGCCACCGTAAACAATTGCAGGAACTCGACCAGCGTGACGCAGGCGGCGGCTCGCACTCGTACCCTGTACATCACGCGACGTAGCGGTGAATTTCATTTAAAACTCCAATGGCAGAACGCTTGAGGCGTACTGCTGAAAAGTGGTAGCGGACTACCTAGTTGACGTGTGCCGCGACCAGCACACGTTAAAAAACTTAATCGCTGAACAAGGAGCTGACCGACTCGGCGTTCGAGATACGCAAGATGGTCTCGCCCAGCAGTGCTGCACAGGACAGCTGACGAATCTTGCTGCACTCGCGGGCCTTGGCGGACAACGGAATGGTGTCCGTCACAACCAGCTCGTTCAATTGGGACTGCGTAATGCGTTCGATGGCTTCGCCCGAGAGCACAGGGTGCGTACAGTAAGCGTAAACCGCCTTGGCACCGCGCTCTTTCAGGGCTTCGGCCGCTTTGCACAGCGTACCGGCCGTATCCACCATGTCATCCATCAGGATGCAGGTGCGTCCGTTGACATCACCAATGATGTTCATGACTTCGGATACGTTGGCACGCGGGCGACGTTTGTCGATAATGGCCAGATCCACTTCCAGTTGCTTGGCCAGTGCACGTGCGCGCACCACGCCGCCGATGTCAGGCGAGACAACCACCATGTCCTGGTAATTACAGCGCCAGATATCGCCCAGCAAAATGGGGGAAGCGTAGATATTGTCGACCGGGATGTCGAAGAAACCCTGGATTTGGTCTGCGTGCAGATCCATCATCATGACGCGATCAACACCGACCACTTGCAACATATTGGCCACGACTTTGGCCGAGATCGACACACGCGCCGAACGGGGGCGTCGATCCTGGCGGGCGTAACCAAAGTAAGGGATGGCAGCGGTGATGCGACCGGCCGACGCGCGGCGCAAGGCATCGACCATCACCATGATTTCCATCAGATTGTCGTTAGTGGGAGCGCAGGTGGGCTGCAGAACAAAAACATCGCGACCGCGCACGTTCTCGTTGATTTCAACCATGGCTTCCCCGTCAGAGAAGCGACCCACCGTCATTTTCCCCAGCGACATATCAAGGTGGTTGACGACATCGACAGCAAGGCGAGGATTAGCCGTGCCGGTGAAGATCATGAATCGGTCTTGTGCCATGATGGGAGATAGATTTTGATGCAGGAAAAGCAAAGCTGTTGATCGAAACCCCTACAAGGAAACGACTCAACAGCTTTACATTATCGCAGGCCAGGCCTGAAAGGTGGCTGGGGAAGAAGGATTCGAACCTTCGCATGCCGGAATCAAAATCCGGTGCCTTAACCAGCTTGGCGATTCCCCAAATACTTACTTAATCCAGTAGCGTAGCGGATGATCTTGCAAACCAGAACAAACCCATGTTTGATCGACCAGCAATTTACCACTATTTGATTCTTCGCTACCAGAAAAATCTATTTTACTGCTATTTCGGTCAATTTCAAACTGACCTTTCATGGCGCTTTGTTTGTCTCTGCACTCAACAAACAAACAAGAACCTGAGCCCGTCATTCTAGCATTTAATTTTAAACTTTGCAAACCCTGCTTTAACAGCAACAAATCAGGATAAAGATTAAATGCAACCGACTCTAGATTGTTTCTGCCAAAATAAGGATTATTATCCTTGGCTTGCCAGAATTTTTCTTGCCAATCAGTAAAGAACGTTATTGTGATCGGTTTCTCATCGCGTGTCAAGCATTCGGCGCTAAATATTTTTCCTGTGGATATAAATTGCGGTGGCCGAATGATGATGTAGTCCCGGGGCGGCATCTGAATGGCCTGCAGTTGTTCCCCTACCCCTTCCGCAAACGCAGCCTGTCCGAATACAAAAACCGGCACATCGGCGCCCAGAGGCAAGCCAATATCCATCAAGGCCTGACGGCTCAGGCCCAGGTTCCACAAACGGTTCAAGGCAATCAGGGTCGTGGCCGCATCGCTGGAGCCACCGCCCATCCCCGCTCCCGACGGAATGTTCTTGATACAAGAGATATCCACGCCTTGCCGGGTGCCCGTCGCTTGTTGCAGGGCACGAGCGGCTTTGATCACCAGATCCTGTTCAGGCTCCACATCGCTCAAGGTACTGTGTACCCGGCAGATCTGTCCGTCGCTACGAGGAACGAAGCTCAGGTAGTCATTCAGATCCACAAAGCGGAAGGCGGTTTGCAGAAAATGGTAGCCGTCTTCACGACGACCCGTGACGTGTAAAAACAGATTGATCTTGGCCGGAGCCGGGACGTTGTAGAGCGCCATGACACAAACCTGCTCGCGCTTTACTGGTCCACAACCAAACGCACGCTGATGGAGCGATTGGCTTCATGACGGTTCAACTGGAGCAAGCGCGGGCCTTGTTCGTCGTAACGCGACAGCGTCACACGCCAGCCGGACTGCTCGAAACTGCTCAGTTTTTGCTGATCGTCCCTGCGTTCACTTTGAACGGGGGCACTGCCCGTGCGGCCATGCAGCCAGTCCCGCAAGCCGGCCACGGGCACGGGGCTGCCCAGAACCTGTTCCACCAACGCATCCGGATGAGTGGCGAGCTCCTGGCTTCCGTCGGTACGCTCCAAAATGGCCTGCCCCGGCAGTACCCAGACACGCGCCAAGGTATTACCCAATGGATTGCTCAAATCCAGCATCAGCTTGCGCCCATCATCACGCCAGGAAAAACCACCCTGCACGGCTTCGACCTGCGAGCTGGAGTGCGTCACGCTTACGGCAAAGCGACCTGAACGTGACAACGCGCTGGAGGCCTGATCAGCCTCGGCGCCACTGCCGTCCTTGGGCTGGGGGGGGGTGGCACAGGCACTGAGCACGGCAAGCAGCGTCAGGGCCGCAGCCCGATACCATAAGCGCTGTTTCAACATCTTCACGGCAGCGGCACTCCCAGTCGCTTGATGGTTTCAGTCAAAGTGCGATTGTCTGGATCTTTACTCAAGCCCGCCCGAAAGACCAGCATGGCATCTTCGCGACGGCCTTTGACCCAAAGCACTTCTCCCAGATGGGCAGCCACATCCGCCTCGGGCAAACGTTCGTAGGAACGTTGCAAATACTCCAGCGCGGCCTGCAAATCACCGATGCGAAACAGATACCAGCCAACGCTATCCAGAATATAGGGGTTGTCCGGCTCCAGTTCCATGGCGCGCTCAAGCAAATCCTGGGCCTCGTCCATACGGCGATTTTGATCCGCATAGGTATAGCCCAAGGCGTTATACGCATTCGCGTGGTCAGGGCGCAACTCGATAACGCGGCGCATCAGAGCCTCGAACTGATCATGCTTGGCCCGCTGCTCGTACAGCATGGCCAGGTTGTATTTGATTTCAGGGCTGTCGGGCAGCTCACGGTCAGCGCGCTCCAACACTTCCAGAGCCTGATCCGTACGACCGCTGTCCTGATAAATGGAGGAATAGGTCAGGGCCACCACCACCTGCTCACTCATATCTCGCGGGCGGGAGCTTTCCAAAGTACGGCGTGCCAGGGGCAAGTTGCCCTGACGGGCCTGCAGAACCGCCTTGTGAATCTGCGCCTGAAAACGCAGCGCAGGCTCCTCGATCAAATCCAGCTGACGAATAGCCTCGTTCAGATCACCCTGCGCCTCGGCAATCTGCACCAGGGACAAGCGAGCTTCGGAGATGCTGGCCAAAGCCGTATTGACGGCGTCATTCAAGGACTGGCGGCGCTGCTGCTGAACCGTAATATATTGTTCCAGCAACTGGCGGGCCTGCGCATACTCCTTGGCGCGGATGTGAATTTCGGCCTGGGTATAGAGCAGGTCAAAGTCTTCCGGGTTAGCGCGCTGCAAGGCGCTGACAATGGCCTGGGCCTCGTCAAACTGTTGACGCTCGACCAAACGATTGGCCAACAATAACTGCAGCTTGCGGCTGTCCGGATTGTCGCGTACGAAGGCACGTGCGCTTTGCAAGGCAGCCGAAGGATCAATCTTGATACCATATTCCAGCACTCGCTGCGCGGCTGCTTCAGAATGCGGGTCCAGTTTCAGGGCTTCCCGTGCCTCGCGCTCCGCGCGTGCTGCGTCACCGGCACTCCAGGCGGTATCGGCCAGAGCAAGACGGGCGATAGGCAAAGAACGCACCGGCTGCTGCAAGGCCTTGTCCAGCACCTCCAGCGCCAGTCGGCGATCCACCATTTTGCTGACCATGCTCATGGCCTGTACCACGGCCTGCTCTTTATCTTCAGCCCGTGAAATGCGCAGCCACAAGGCATCTGCCAGGCCTTCGGTCTGACCGCTGGACGCTTCCAGCGCCAGGGCAGTGGCCTTGGCTTCCGCATCGTTGGGGGCTAACAGGGCCCACTCTTTGGCAGCCCGCAATGCGCGACCCAGATCACGGTCGGCCATTGCATATTGAAACGCGCTCTGAGCCAGCCGAGGATCACTGGTGTCACGAGCCAAGGATAGAAAAGTCTGGCTGGCAACATCGTACTCGCCTCGGGAAGCCGCAACCTCGGCCACCAAAATGCGATAGAGGATGTCCGAGGTCAAGCCTACCAACGGCAGTTGTCCGCTGCGCAAGCGGATGGTGTCGACAGGCGGCTCCGCCTTGAGTATGGGAAGTGAGGTTTGTGCTTGCGCCGAAACCGCTGCAAGCAACGACATCAGGCCCAGCTTTAGTGCTAAGGTCAGAGCATTCATCCAGAAAAACCCGTGCCCTGATACGCGCGATAAAACGCCCGATGGCACAATAAAGGAATCAGATTTGTTGATGGTATCACCCCCCCATGCCTGAACTGCCAGAAGTTGAAACAACTCGTCGCGGAATTGCGACGGTTATCCAAGGAAAAAACGTCCGACAATTCCTGGTTCACGAACCACGTCTGCGCTGGCCCGTGCCCGCCTCCTTGCCCCAATGCCTGGTAGACCAGACCGTTCTTGACTGCACGCGTCGAGGCAAGTACTTGTTGTTGCATTTTGAAAAAGGCGTGCAGATCATCCATCTGGGCATGTCGGGCTCCCTGCGGCGCGTGGCGCTGGAGGAAGAACGCCGCAAACATGATCATGCGGAATGGATTTTTGACGAGGCCCGCTTCCTGCTGCATGACCCACGACGATTTGGTGCGATATTATGGCATGCCCACCAGGACGGCCCGCTGGAAAACCATCCTTTGCTACGTACTTTAGGCATTGAGCCTTTTGACCCCTTGTTTACGCCGGCCTATCTGTTCCGGCATTTGCAGGGACGACGAATGGCCATCAAACAGGCTCTGCTCGGCGGCAAGATTGTCGTGGGCGTGGGCAATATCTATGCCTCCGAATCTCTTTTTCTGGCGGGCATTCATCCCGAACTGCCTGCCGGTGAAGTTTCTCTGCATCGCTGCGAGAAACTGCACGCGGCTATCCTGAGCACCCTGCAGGCCGCCCTGGACTCAGGGGGCAGCACCTTGCGCGACTACGTGAACGCCAGTGGCGAGCCAGGTGCCTACTTTGCCATTCACGCCAATGTGTACGAACGGGTGGACAAAGCCTGCCCGCGTTGCCAACAGCCCATCAAACGTATCGTTCAGGGTCAGCGCGCCACCTACTACTGCTCGCGCTGCCAACGCCGCTAAGCCCGCTCTCTTCCCTTCTGTCTGCCTGTCATGCCGGTTCCGGCAGGCAGGCGCACGCGCGTTTTAACAGCAGGCCTATACCCTATTCAGGTATTCACCTATATCTAACTGATTCGCCATAAACTAATCTGACATCATCCCTATCGACTGTGGAGTCATTTTCATGAGCAAGTCCTTCGCCTCGCACAACGACCTGGAAGACAAAGTCGTTGCCTTTGAAAAACTGTCCGACCATGCCTACGCCTACACGGCTGAAGGTGATCCCAACACAGGCATCATCATTGGTGATGAGGCCATTATGGTGATCGACACTCAAGCCACGCCGGTAATGGCACAGGATGTCATTCGCCGCATCCGCGAAGTCAGCGACAAACCCATCAAGTATGTGCTGCTGTCGCACTACCACGCCGTGCGCGTACTGGGCGCATCGGCTTACCAGGCTCAGGAGATCCTGGCCAGCCGTGACACTTACGACCTGATCGTGGAACGTGGCGAGCAGGACAAGGCCAGCGAAATTGGCCGTTTTCCTCGCTTGTTTCGCAACGCCGAATCCATCCCTCCCGGCCTGACCTGGCCCACCATGACGTTTGAAGGACACATGACGGTGGACCTGGGCAATCTGGAGGTCCATCTGATGCAAGTAGGCCGCGGCCATACCAAAGGCGACACCATCGCCTGGCTGCCCAAGGAAAAAATCCTGTTTGCCGGTGATCTGGTCGAGTATCAGTCCACTCCCTACGCAGGCGATTGCTACTTTCGCGAATGGCCACGCACATTAGATCGTCTGGACGAATTCAAGGCAGAGAAAATGGTTCCTGGCCGTGGCCCTGCGCTGAAGAACGCTACGGAGGTGCGTCAGGCCCTGGCAGGCACCCGTGCCTTTCTGACCGACTTGTATTCCAGCGTGCAGCAAGGCGCTGCTGCGGGCAAAGATCTGAAAACCATCTACCGCGAAACCTACGATTTCATGAAGCCGCGCTATGCGGACTGGGTCATTTTCGATCACTGCATGCCCTTTGATGTGTCCCGTGCCTACGACGAGGTCAACGGTCACGAAGACCCACGTATCTGGACCGCCGAGCGCGATCTGGAAATGTGGAAGCAGCTCGAAGGTCAATAAGACGCCAGGCCAGGGAGAGAGAAGATGGGAGACATTAATTACCAGACCCTGGAGCTGACACAAGCCCCCCCGCCGGCCGCCCATCACCGCCACCCTGTCGTGGTGGTGGGGGCCGGCCCGGTGGGGCTGACCATGGCTCTGGACCTGGCGGCCAAAGGCCACCAGGTCGTGATTCTGGACGACGACACGACGCTGTCCAAAGGATCACGGGCCATCTGCTTTGCCAAGCGCACCCTGGACATCTGGGACCGCCTGGGCGTGGGCGCTCGCATGATGGACAAAGGCGTGTCCTGGAATGTGGGCAAAGTTTTTTTCCGCAACCAGGAGGTCTGGAGTTTCAATTTGCTGCCGGAAGAAGGCCACCAGCGTCCCGCCTTCATCAACTTGCAGCAGTACTACTGCGAAGGCTATCTCTACGAAGCGGTCTGCGCCCAGCCCCTGATCGAGCTGCGCTCCGGCCATAAAGTGCTGAACGTGGTGAATCAGGCAAACGGCGTGCATCTGGATATAGAAACCCGGCAAGGCCATTACACCCTGGAAGCAGAATGGCTGCTGGCCTGCGATGGTTCACGCTCGGCCATTCGCCGCGCCTTGGGTGAAAGCAGCAGCGGACGCGTGTTCAAGGACCGTTTTTTGATTGCGGACGTGCGCATGCAGGCGGACTTTCCCGCTGAACGATGGTTCTGGTTTGACCCGCCTTTTCATCCCAACCAGTCTGTTTTGCTGCACAGCCAACCGGACAATGTCTGGCGCATCGACTTCCAGCTAGGCTGGGATGCGGACCCCGTGGAAGCCGTCAAGCCCGAGAACGTGCTGCCCCGCATTCGCGCCCTGCTCGGTGCCGACGCCCCCTTTGAACTGGAGTGGGTCAGCATTTACACCTTTGCCTGCGAGCGCATGGAGCGCTTTCGTCATGGCCGCATCCTGTTTGCCGGAGACTCGGCCCACCGTGTCTCGCCCTTTGGCGCACGCGGCGCCAATAGCGGTATCCAGGACGCCGACAACCTGGCCTGGAAGCTGAATCTGGTTCTGAATGCCCAGGCCCCCGACAGCCTGCTGGACAGCTACCGTCATGAACGTGAGCTGGCCGCGGACGAGAACATTCGTCACTCCAGCCGTTCAACAGATTTCATTACCCCTAAAAGCGAAGTCAGCCGCCTGTTCCGTGATGCAGCCTTGATTCTGGCGCGTCGCCACGCCTTTGCCCGTGTGCTGGTCAATAGCGGTCGCCTGTCCTTGCCCAGCGCTTATCCGGACAGCCCGTTGAATACGGCTGACACACACGAATTTGCCGCCTGCGCCACGCCATTGGGCGCCTGCGTCCCCGATGCGCCTATCGAGCAAAACGGTCAGGCAGGCTGGTGGCTGGGTCAATTGGGTAGTGGCTTTACCTTGCTGGAATTTGGCGAAGGCCAGACCAGCCAGCCTGAAGCGCTAGAAGAATTGGTCGCCCAAGGTCTCATGACCCGCCTGCGCGTCTGGCCGGCAGGCACGCCAGCTGTCCAGGCCCAAGGTGACATCATCGACAGCCAGGATATGCTGCGTCAGCGTTATGACGCTCAGCCCGGCTCCTGCTATCTGATCCGTCCCGATCAACACCTGTGCGCCCGCTGGCGTCATCTGGATGGGCAGGCTGTGCGTATTGCCCTGCAAAAAGCCTGTGGCCATTTCCTGGAGAGTGCTTCATGTCTACACTGAATACCCATACCCCCTTGGAACGGGCTGACGACTTCTACCAGATGTTGATCGATGCCCACCAGGGCCTGAGCACGGCCCAAAGCCATGCCATGAATGCCGCCCTGGTACTGTTGCTGTGCAATCATATCGGCTCGCTGGACGTGATCAAGCAAGCCCTGGATGCCGCCCGCCAGACCTGCCTGGAGCAGGCCGCCTGAATCTGGAGATCCCAATGAGCGCTTTGAAGTATCAGATTGGTTTTGGTAATGCCTTTGCCACCGAGGCCCTGCCCGGTGCGCTTCCCCTTGGGCGCAACTCGCCCCAACGCTGCCCCTATGGCTTGTACGCTGAGCAACTGTCCGGTACCGCCTTTACGGCGCCGCGCGCCGATAACCGCCGCTCCTGGCTGTATCGCATTCGCCCCAGCGCCAAACAGGGAGCCTTTGCCGCTTTTGAGGGAGCCCCCTACTGGAATGAGGACTTCGGACACGGGCCGGCCAACCCCAACCGCTTGCGCTGGAATCCGCTGAACCTGCCCGATACACCCACTGATTTTCTGGCCGGCGTTCACACCTGGGCAGGCAATGGCAGCAGCGACTCGCAAAGCGGCATTGCCATCCATTTGTATGCCATCAACCAGTCCATGGGACGCCGGGTGTTTTACAACGCCGATGCCGAGATGCTGTTCGTGCCCGAGCAAGGGCGTCTGCGTCTGCTCAGCGAACTGGGCATCCTGGAAATCGAACCCTGCGAAATTGCCGTCATGCCTCGTGGCGTGCGCTTCAAGGTAGAGCTGCTGGACGATACCGCCCGGGGCTATCTGCTGGAGAATTTCGGCGCGCCGCTGCGCTTGCCCGAACTGGGTCCGATCGGCTCCAACGGTCTGGCCAATGCACGCGATTTCAAGACACCGGTCGCCTGGTACGAGGATGTCAGCGAGCCACATGAACTGATCGCCAAATTTACCGGCGGCTTTTGGGTCGCCGCATTAAGCCATTCGCCACTGGATGTGGTGGCCTGGCATGGCACGCATGCGCCTTACAAATACGATTTGCGGGATTTCAATGTCATCGGCTCGATCAGCTACGATCATCCCGACCCGTGTATTTTCACTGTGCTGACCTCCCCTTCGGACACGCCGGGTACGGCAAACCTGGACTTCGCCATTTTCCCGCCCCGCATTCTTGCCATGGAAAATACCTTCCGCCCACCCTGGTTCCACCGTAATTTCGCCAGCGAGTTCATGGGTCTGATCCAGGGTGTGTACGATGCCAAGGCCGATGGCTTTGCGCCGGGCGGTGCCAGCCTGCACAATTGCATGAGCCCGCACGGCCCCGATGCCAGCACCTTTGACAAGGCCAGCCGCGCAGATCTGAGCAAGGCGGACTATCTGCGCGGTACCATGGCCTTTATGTTTGAAACCCGCAAAGTGATTCGTCCCTCGCCTCGGGCCTTGCAAAGCAACAGCCTGCAGGCTAACTACGATGCCGTCTGGGACGGTCTGGAAAAACATTTCTCTACGGAACAAAAGGCATGACCCACGCTTATCTGAATGACACTCACGATCCCACGCTGCAAAGCTGGGTGCCCGGCGCCAACGAGGCCGACAACGGCTTTCCTATCCAGAACCTGCCCTTTGCCGTAGCGCGCCGCCGTGACAGTCAGGAAGACTTCCGTGTCATGGTGGCGATCGGCCCCTACGCCCTGGATCTGGGCCTGCTGGCCTGCGATACCCCCTGGCACGGCAAAGCCGCCGACGCCCTGGCAGCCTGCGTCAAACCGGCTCTCAATGATCTGATGGCCTTGGGTCAGGAATATTGGAGCGCACTGCGTGCCGCCTTGTCGCAGGACTTGCGCCAGGGCTCCTCGGCCGAATCGCGCCTGCGCCCCATGCTGATCGAACGCAGCAAGCTGGAATACGCCCTGCCCGCCCAGATTGGCGACTACACCGACTTCTACATTTCCGTGCACCACGCAACAGCAGTGGGCAAACAGTTCCGCCCCGATGCACCCTTGCTGCCCAACTACAAGTGGGTGCCTATTGGCTACCACGGCCGGGCGTCCAGCATCGGTGTGTCTGGCCAGCAGTTCCCGCGCCCCATCGGCCAGACCCGCCCACCCGAGGGGCAGGAGCAGCCCAACTTTGGTCCTTGCCAGCGCCTGGACTTTGAACTGGAAATGGGCATTCTGATTGGCAAAGGCAACAAAGCGGGTCACCGTATTCCTATCGGTCAGGCAGACGAGCACGTTTTTGGTCTGTGCCTGTTCAATGACTGGTCGGCACGCGACCTGCAAGCCTGGGAATACCAGCCTTTGGGTCCCTTCCTGGCCAAGAACTTTGCCTCGACCATCTCCCCCTGGGTAGTAACACTGGAAGCTCTGGCTCCTTTCCGTCGCCCATTCAGTCGTCCTGAATCCGATCCTCAGCCCCTGCCCTATTTGCAGGACCAGGCCAATCTGGAAAGCGGCGTGCTGGATGTGGAGCTGGAGGTGTACCTGAGCACCGAGCAGTCACGCCAGCAACACAAAGATCCGGCCCTGCTCTCGCGCAGCAACTTCAAGCAAGCCTATTGGACCGTGGCCCAACTCGTTGCCCACCACAGCGTCAACGGTTGCAATCTGCAAACCGGTGATCTGCTGGGCACTGGCACCTTGTCCGGTCCGGGCAAAGGTCAGGAAGGCTCTTTGCTGGAAATGAACCAGGGGGGCAAGAACCCGATTGATCTGCCTTGGGGAGAGCAGCGCAATTTCTTGGAAGATCAGGACGAGGTCATTCTTAAGGGTTTCTGCCGCCAGGATGGCTACCCGACCCTCTCTTTTGGCGAATGTGCCGGACGCGTCTTGCCCGCTATTGTGTAGGCAAGGAGGCTGTCAGGCCCTTTTTGAGCGCCTTTGAGCCAAACACCCCGGTTTCCGTATCAGAAACCGGGGTGTTTTTTATACGCCATTCGAGCCGGCTGGTCGGGCTAACATCAGGCCGTAACAAGCCAACTCTTCGGGCCACTCCAGACAGACAAATGCCTCGGCGGGCAGGCTAGCATGGATCAAACCATCAAGATTCCAACGGTTTGTGTCTGGCCCAGGTCCATAAAAGATAAAACAGAACGCAACCATACAGGCCCAGTACTGCGCCGGAGGCCAGTACCTGACTGAGAAAATGATAACCCTGCATGATGCGTAAAAAGCCAAACAACAGGCCCGCGCCCAGTCCCAGAACAAATCCTCCGGCAGTCAGTTTGCGGCAGCCTACCATGACACCCACAAAAAACAGGGAGAGCAGCACAAAGCCGGATGCAGCATGAGCGCTGGGCAAGGCGTTACCTGCCTGGGCCCAGGAATGGGCCCAGAAATAATCAGGCATTGATTCCGTGCCACCGAACAGGGCCAGATTAAAAGGCCTTGGCATGGCGGTCAGATGCTTCAATACGCCTATTAGCAAGGGGCCGCTGCCCATGTAGAAAGCGGCCCCTGCCCAGGCCAACTGCCGGCAAGAGCCCCTGGGTAAGCGCCAGGCCACAACCGCAGCGATGACTGCCCCGCCAAAGGGCACGAACCACACCAGCTTGCGACCGAACAAATCCACAAACGGCTGCAATCGCCAGGGGAAGTCCCGCATCTGAGGATCGAAGAAAAAGGCGCTTAAGGACAAGTCCGTTGCCGAGCCCATGGTGACCGAGGCCAGAACTCCCAAAACAAGGAAAAAGACCGCACTACCGAGGATATAAGGGCGAAAAAGCATCCGGCCACCACGTCAATCAGTCAGGCAAGACCTTGCCGGGGTTCATAATCCCCAAGGGGTCCAGCGCCAGCTTGATTTGTTTCATCAGACTCAACGCCACCGGGTCTTTATAGCGGGGCAAAAGCTGACGCTTGAGTTGACCTACGCCGTGCTCGGCACTGATGGAGCCCTGAAAACGATGGACGCTATCGTGGACCAGGGTATAGATTTCGTCCTGGCGCTTTAACAGCTCTTCTTCCGTAAAAGCCGTTCCACGTGCCACGTTGTAATGTAAATTGCCATCGCCCAGGTGTCCGAAAGTCACGTTTTCCAAGCCTGGAAAAGCGTCCTGCAAGGCCTGGTCCGTCTCATGCACAAATTGAGCCATCAGGGAGACGGGAATGGAAACATCATGCTTGATGCTTTTCCCATAGGCTTTCTCGGCCAGCGGAATGCTCTCACGCAAATGCCACAGCGCCTTGCTCTGCGCAATGGTCTCCGCAATGACCGCATCCTGTACGAGCTCCTGCTCCAGGGCCTGCCCGATCACGCTTTCAAAGCGCTCGCGCGCATGCTCCAGGCTTTCGCTATCAGACAGCTCCAGCAGGGCATACCAGGCTGCCTGGGCCGCCGGCCCCTGAAACGGCATGCGTTGATCGGGATAGCAATGCAGCACCGCTTGCAGACAATTGCCCGCAATCAACTCAAAACCGGTCAGGGAGGCTGCCAGACCCTGGCGTGCCAAGGCCAGCACGTGTACTGCATCCTCAATGGTGTCCAGCGCCAGCAAGGCGGTGCAGGCAGCAACAGGTTGGGGATAAAGCTTGATGGTGGCTGCCGTGATGATGCCCAGCGTCCCTTCACTGCCAATGAATAGATTACGCAGGTCGTAACCGGTATTGTCTTTGCGCAGGCCGTGCAGACCGTGCAAGATTTCGCCCTGGGCGGTCACCACTTCCAGGCCCAGCGTCAGATCACGCGCGTTGCCGTAACGCAGAACCTGCGTGCCGCCCGCATTGGTGGCCAGATTGCCACCAATGGTGCAACTGCCTTCGGCGGCCAGGCTCAAGGGAAACAGGCGCTGATGGTCACGGGCGGCCTGCTGCACATTCTGCAAAATGCAGCCCGCCTCCACCACCATGGTGTCGTTCTCGGTATCCACGCTGCGAATTTTGTTCAAACGCTCCAGGGACAATATCAGTGCGGTGGCCGTGTTATCCGGCGTCGCGCCGCCACACAGACCCGTATTGCCGCCCTGCGGAACAATAGGCACACGATGTTCAGCACAGAGGCGCACGACCTGGGCCACTTCCTGCGTCGTTGCAGGTCGGGCAACCGCCACCGCAGTGCCGGTATAGCGTCCTCGCCAATCCTCCAGGTACTGCTGCATGGATTGTCCTGTCAGCACATGTTGCTGACCAATACGCTGTTCAAGTTCGTTTAGAAAAGTCATGACCCAAGCCACTCAAGAAAAACAGTCGGGCGCTCTTGCTGTCGCGCTACAGCTCTTAATGGTAACTCACGAAAGCGGGGGGCATTCACGCTAAACTACATTCTTTACTTATCCACTCAGGACACGACGTGACCCAGCTTCCTGCCCTACCGACTGCTGTTTTCAAGGCCTACGATATTCGAGGCACGGTTCCCGAACAACTGAACCCAGACTTCGCCTATCAATTGGGTCTGGCACTGGCCGCCAGTGCCCGTGAACAAGACGTTCAAACCCTGGTCGTGGGCTACGATGGCCGCCATAGCAGCCCTTCTCTGTCCCAGGCCCTGCAAAAAGGCATCCAGGCAGGGGGTGTCAACACCGTGGACCTGGGGATGGTACCCACCCCGGTCGTTTACTTTGCCGCCAATGTCTTGGAAACAGGCTCGGGGGTTGCCATTACCGGCAGCCATAACCCATCCAATTACAACGGGTTCAAGATGATGATGGCCGGCAAGACCCTGCACGGGCAAGACATCCAGGGCCTGATGCAACGCATGCAGGCCGGCGCCCAGCCAGCGCCTCAACCCGGTACAGGCCAGAAGAAAGATATGCTGGACCAGTACGTGCGCACGATCGCCGAGCGCGTCACCCTGGCGCGCCCGATGAAGATCGCCCTGGACTGTGGCAATGGCGTGGGCGGCGTCGTTGCCGCCCGGCTGTTCAAGGCCCTGGGCTGCGAGGTCGACATGCTGTTTGAGGAGGTGGATGGCAGCTTCCCCAACCACCACCCTGACCCGGCCGAGCCGCACAATCTGCAAGACCTGATCGCGCATGTACAAAACACGGACTGTGAAGTGGGCCTGGCCTTTGACGGTGATGCCGACCGCCTGGGCGTGGTGACGCGCTCGGGCCAGATCATCTGGCCAGACCGTCAACTGATTCTGTATGCACGCGATATTTTGCAACGCGAACCTGGCTCCACCATCATTTTTGACGTGAAATGCAGCCGCCATGTCGCTCTGGAAATTGCCAAGGCTGGTGGCCAACCCTTGATGTGGCAGACCGGTCATTCCCTGATCAAGGCCAAGCTGGCCGAGACGGGCGCCCCCCTGGCTGGCGAGATGAGCGGCCACGTTTTCTTCAAGGAAGCCTGGTATGGCTTTGACGACGGCCTGTACACCGGTGCACGCCTGCTGGCGATTCTCTCGCGCACAGCCAACCCCACGGCCGAACTGGAAGCCTTGCCCCAGGACTTATCGACACCCGAACTGAAACTGCCACTGGCCGAGGGTGAGCCCCATGCCCTGATTGCCCGGCTTCAAAAAGAAGGGCGTTTCCCAAGCGCCAATCAGCTCAACACCATCGATGGCGTGCGTGCCGAGTATCCCGATGGCTTCGGTCTGGCTCGCGCCTCCAATACCACGCCCGTGATTGTGCTGCGTTTCGAGGCCCAGTCCCAAGAGGCGCTGGATCGGATTCAAGGGGAGTTCCGGGCGGCACTACTGGCCTTGAAGCCGGATGCGGCATTGCCTTTCTAAAGTCGCGTTGATTCACTAGCGTCCAGTATCCCTGCTCCAGGCTCTGGCAATCTAAAAAACGGGCTGAACTGTCTGCGATGACTTGGTTGTGAATCCAAGACTTCAACGACCATTCAGCCCGTTTTGTCTACCTTGGTCTTGAACCAAGGCGGTCAACACCCTATCGGCTCAAAGACTGGTACAGATCCAGATGGGCCTGACTGATCCGGTCTATATCAAATGCCTCTTGCGCCAGGCGCCGACTTTCAACGCCCATCGCCTGTCGCTTGACCGTATCCTCACCCAGTTCCATCACGGCTTCTGCCAATGCCTGTGCATTTCGCACCGGCACCAGCACGCCAGTGACCCCTGGCTCGATCGCATCGCGGCAACCGGGCACATCGGTTGTGACCACCGCCCGTCCGCAGGCAGCGGCTTCCACCAGGGATTTGGGCAAGCCCTCACGGTAAGACGGCAGCACAGCAATATGCGATTGGGCGTAAAGCTGCGCAATATCGCGCCGTTCCCCCAGACACTGCACCAGGCCTTGTTGCTGCCAGCCTTGCCACTCCTGATCACTGATGCTGGCCGGATTACCCGGGTCGGGGCTCCCGGCCAACACCCACTTAACCGGGCTGCCTTGAGCGGCGCTGATGCGGGCCGCCTCCACGAACTCTCGCACCCCTTTGTCCACCAGCAGGCGAGACACCATCAAGGCGACGGGCGGGCCCGGCGGCTCGGGCACAGCCTGAAATTCGTTCAGGTCCACTCCGGAGCCACGAATCAGGATGCATTGGTCGCGTTTGACCACGCGATCGTTCAGCAGCACATCACGATCATTGCTGTTTTGGAAAATCACACGGCTGTTGGGATGCCCCAAGGCAATACGATAGAGCAGCAAAGCAATCCAGCGCACGGGGTCAAAGGACTTCTCGCGTTGAGTAAACACATACCCCAGACCGGACACGGCGGCCAAGAAACCGGGCACGCCAGCCAGCCGCGCCGCAATGCCGCCATACAAAACAGGTTTGATGGTGACGGCATGAACCAGTTCGGGGCGCTCCCGTCGGAACAAGCGCCACAAGGCCCAGATGGTTTGCAGCTCCTGTAAGGGATTGGTCCCGCTGCGCGTCATGGGCAGCGCATGATGCTGCAAGCCGTGGCGCTCAATGTCGGCAACAGCAGGGCCGTCCATGGTAGCGACATGCACATCGTACCCTTCACGCTGCGCAGCTTGCGCCAAGGGCAAACGGTGCGACAGGAAAAAAGCCGGATTATTCACCACAAACATCAGCATGCGGGTTTTGTTACCCGACTCATCGGTCAACACACTGAGGGCCTGACGGCTGCGCTTGCGTTTGGGTGGATGCTGGGCCGTCAAGGTCTTCCAGGCCTGCGTGTAATTCTTGACCATGCCTTCCAGGGAAAACAGACGGGCCACCCGTTCACGGGCATGCTCATGCCGCGCCTGCCAGGATGGCGCACCCAGCTCATCGACGGCGCTGTTGATGGCGCCGGCCAGCGCCTCGGCATTGCTGGGCGGCACGATCCACCCCTCATTGCCCACGATCAGGGCCGCATCGCCCACATCAGTGACCACGTTGGACACACCGGCAGCCATGGCCTCGCACACCACGTTGGGGAAACCTTCTGCCGAACTGGACAAGACATGCACGTCCAAGGCATTCATCAGACGAGGCACATCGCTGCGACGCCCCATCAAAATGACACTGTCACGCAATTGATGTTGATCCAGCAAACGCATCAAGGTCTCGTTGCTGCTGTCCATGCCATCACCAATCAGCAAGCAACGCAAAGTGGGATGCCGGTGCAGGCTGCGAGCCAAGGCCGCCAGCAAATTGGGGTGATCCTTCAAGGGATTCCAGCGGGCCACACTGCCTATGACGGGCGTATCCAGCGACAGGCCCAGCTCTTGACGCACTGCTTCGCGTGCCTGCTGATCGGGATGCCAGCGGCTCAAATCGTAGCCATTCGGAATCACCTTCATGATGTCGGCGCGATACCCCCATTGCTTGTGACGTCGGGCCGCGTTCTCGGCGCAAGACACAATCAGATTGGGAATCAGGCGCGACAGGCGGGCACACAACCAGGCCACCAGGCGCGCTTTCGGGCTGCCCTGATACAAGTTGGCCCCCGAGTTGCGAATGCCCCAGGAAACCGCCGGAATGCCCACCAGACGCGCTGCCGCGCCGCCAATCAGATCAGAGTGGTACATCCAGGTTTGCACAACATCGGGCTGCACCTCGCGCAGCACCCGCGTCAATGCCCCCAGCCCTTTCAGAAAACCCAGGGGTGACTGCATGTGCAGGCAATACAGAGGAATATTGGCCGCACGTAGCTGCGGCCCAAAAACATCTTCGTCACCCAACGAGATCACAATATGTTCAGTGTCCTGCCCGGGGGCCGTCACCAGACGAAACAGAACCGTTTCCGCTCCCCCCTGCCCCAGCCCGGCAATAATATGCACGACCCGCAAGGCGGGCCTTGTTTTTCCTGCCTTGTCCTCATCCGCTTCCTGACTCAACGACGCTGGTTGCACTGCACTCATGCTTTGGCTCCCTCTTTTATACCGCCACGGGCGGCCTGAAAGACCTGGTCCCAGTTAAGCAAAACCTGCTCTAATTCATAACGCTGGCGCACCGCGGCCGCAGCGCGACGCCCCAGCACACCCCGAAAAACGCCATCCCCCATCAGCTCGGCCAAGGCAGCAGTCAAGGCGCCTTCGTCCCCAACCGGCACCAGCAAGGCATCTTTGCCATCGGAACTGATCTCGCGCGGGCCACTGGGACAGTCCACCGTGACGGCAGGCAAGCCCATCGCCATGGCTTCCAGCAGTACGTTCGGGAAACCTTCCACTTCCGAAGTCATGACAAAGGCATGGGAGCGCGCCATCTCCTGCCAGGGCTGGGCCGTTTTGCCAGCCAGCTCAATCCGGTCGCTCGCCCCGCACAGGGCGATCTGCTGTGCCAACTGTGCACGCTGCGGGCCATCGCCCCAGATCTTCAGTTTCCACTCCGGGTAATCGGCAGCCAGTCCTGCAAACACGCGAATCAGCACGTCAAAGCGTTTAGAGGGCACCAAACGGCCCATGGCCATCAAGGTGCAATGCCGGTTTTCCTCCACCCGCACCTCGCGTTGTACCGCATCCAGCGCCTGGGGCAAGGGGTTGGGTACAACCATGACCTGTTTCATGCCCGGCACCATGGCCTGAAACGCTGCGACACTGGCACGGGTCTGGACGGTAACCACCTGGGCTTGGGGATACAGACGACGACGCAGGCCTTGCAAAAGCTTGCCGGCACTGCTGCTGAAGGCCGGATTTGTGCGCTCGCCCACCACAATGGGAACGCCCATCTTGCCCAGCCCCAGCAACACATTGATATTCACATTGGTCAGAAAAGAAACGATCACGTCAGGCTGCTTTTCATGCACCAGCTTGCGCATGGCACGCAGCTTGGCCAGGGGTTTGGGCAGCCAGCTGCCGCGCATGCGATGGGCCAGCCACACCACCTCCACCCTGGAATCGATTGGGTAAAAAGCAGTGCCTCCCCCGCTGTAGGTTGGCACCAGGGTCACCTGGTCACCTCGCAAGCCCCAGGCATTCGCCAAGGTAGAGGCGACACGCTCGGCGCCGCCTGCGTTCAGGGAGCTGACGAAAAACAGAATATTCACTGGGCCTCCGTGGGCTCATCGACCGGATAGCGAGAGTCTACCGACACGACGCAAAGCGCCATTTTAAGTCCGACGCAGGCACTGTTCCAACACTTGCTGCCATAGCGCCAGAACGCGGGCCGAGGAAAAACGGTCACGCACATCGGTGGCTCGACGCGCCAGGCGCTGGCGCTTGTCCTCATTGGCCATCAGGTCGGACAAATGCGCCGCCAAAGCCTCGATATCCTCAACCGGGCGCACCAACACACCATCAATATTGGCGCGAATAATCTCACGAGGTCCGGTATCACAATCGAAAGCCACCGCGGTCAGGCCACTGGCCATCGCCTCCAGCAGGCTGTTGGACAAGCCCTCCATCCGGGAACTGAGCACATACAGATCCGACTGTTCGTACCAGTCCGCCATATTGCCAACACGCCCCGGGAGCTGAATCCGCTCCTGCAGTTCCAGCTCCTGAATCCGCGCCTCCAGCGCCCCCCGCTGCTCGCCTTCGCCCAGAATCACCAGATCCCAGTCGGGGAAATAGTTCGATAGCATGGCAAAGGACTCGATCAGGGTGTCAAAACCCTTGACCGGGTGCAAGCGGCCCACCGCCAGCAGGCGCTTGCGCCCATCTGGCAAGGCGGGAACCGGCACCAAAGGCTCGGCACTGTCCATGGGCCAGCGCACTGCATTGGGAATCACGTGTACCTGACTGCCAGGGACATGCTCACGCAGCCAGTCTGCGGTGCCGGCGGTCAAGGCAATAACGGCGTGTGCCTGCGGATAAGTACGTAAGCGGGCTTTCTGCCAGAAAGGCGACAACGATTGAGACGGTGGGTGGGTATGCTCGGTTGCAATCACTTTGCAGGGCAGGCCTTTGGCGGCCGAGATAGCCAGCACAGAGGAGGTGGTCATCATGCCCAGAACGACATCGGGCTTGGTTTTTCGCAACAAAGCACGCAAGCGGCTGACACGACGCCAGTTTTTCCACAAGGCATCCAGACGGCCCCGGCTGTTGCCTGCCGTCCCCAGAACATGACGCTCCACTCCTTGCGCCACGGTATATGCGTCTTGGTCACAACCGGCCTGCGTCACCAGGGACACTCGATAGCCACGCGCCACCCAGGCTGCGCTCAAATCGACTGCAACACGTTCCGCCCCGCCCCCACCCAAAGAGTGGATCAGCAACATGATATGAGGGCGAACTACCGAATGACTGTACACGTTTTCCTATTCCTGCGAACCAGACGCCGTTGCGCTGGCTGGCTTTAAGGCCAAAATGAAATAACACGTAAAAGAGGCCGCGTACATCAGACTGGTCGCCAGCATGATTCCCGAAGGACCCATGCGTGCCGCCAGCACCGGATTCAAGGCCGCTTTCACCAGAAAATTGATCACGGCAATGATTGCCATGGATTTATAACGGTTCTGACTGGCCAGCAACTGCACCAAAATCAGCACCCCAAAATAAAAAGGCAGTTGCACCAGCCCCCACCGAAACACCTGGGCGACCGTGGCCGTATCCTGCGCCGTGAAGGCGCCGCGCTCAAACAGCAGCGCCACGCCCCAGGGAGCCAGCAAGACACCAATGGCCGCTGCTCCCGCACCAGCCAGCAACATCATGACTGACCACTTCAAGGCCATGGAGCGGGCACGGGCCTGATCTCCCCGGCTCTGGACATCTGCCAGTACCGGCAAGGCGGCACGGCCTACCGACGCGGCCCCCACCCCCAGCACCAGCGCCAGCAAACGCGTGGCATAGCCCAACGTGGCGTTGGCATTGGCACCCAGATTGGCAGCCGTATATTGGTCGATCGGACCGACAAAACTCATGGCCACCTGCCCTACCAGCATGATGGTGGCCGCCTTGAGCAGATCGGGCCATTGCTCGGCACGCAAGCTGATACTGGGGCGCGCCCAGATCTGATCGGCCCGTGAGGCCAGGACCATCAACCATAGCGCCTGAATAGTCAGGCCCAGCAAGGTGCCCCACAGCAGCGGACCAATGCCCGCATTGGCCCCTGCCGCCAGCACCCAGATGAGTATGACAAAGGCCGGAACGCTATCGAGCAAGGTATTGATGTGGCGCTCATGAGCGCGCAGACGAGCGGCGCTCAAACCTATCATCAGGGTCAGCACAGCCGCTGGCGCAAAGGCAAACAGCAGCTCCTGACTCATTTCATGAACCGCGGGACTCAAGCCCTGCCCAGTCCATTTCAGCACCCAGGGCCAGCTGATCCAGATCAGTGCGCCCAGCACACAGCCAAGCACGATGCACCAGGCCTTGAGTTCCCCTAAAAAGCGGCTGCGCGCAGCCGGTTCCAGGCGATGCAGGCGCACCAGAACGGGAATCAACACAACCGACATGGAACCGACAATGGTGACGGGCAGCCAGTTGGCCATGACCATCGTGAATTGATAGGCATCGACGACATCGCTCACACCATAGCGATACGCCACGGCCATTTCCTTGAAAGCGCCCGCCGCCTTGCCTAGCAATAGAAAAAACGCCACCCGCATCGCCCCCAGGGCGATGCGACGATGGTCGTCATGCAGACTAGACAGACGTGCTTTCAGGCCGGTCCAAATCAACTCAGAAACGCCACATACCAGGGCATGGCAACATTCAGGCCCTGCAAAATTGTGTGAGTCGGCTCGTAGCCCAGTTCAGTGCGAGCTTTAGAGATATCCGCTTGCGAATGCAGTACATCCCCGGCACGAAAGTCCGCATAAACAGGCTGCTTGGTGTAGTTGATCCCGTTGCGGCTCAAGGTCTGCTGCAAATACCCGAACAGCTCGTTCAGGCTGGTTCGGGCATTCAGTGCCACGTTGTAGACCTCGGCCGTGCGGGGCTTTTGATGCACAGCGGCCAGGATATTCATCTGGATCACGTTATCAATGAAACAGAAATCGCGGCTGGTCTGACCATCACCATTGATTTGCACGTCCTGGTTCTGGATCATGGCCGATACCCATTTGGGAATCACGGCCGCGTATGCGCCATTGGGGTCCTGACGTTTACCAAACACGTTGAAATAACGCAGGCCCACGCTGGAAAAGCCATAAGCACGGGCAAACACGTCTGCGTACAACTCGTTCACGAACTTGGTGACCGCGTACGGAGACAAGGGGCGTCCGATGGTATCTTCCACCTTGGGCAAACCGGGATGGTCGCCATAGGTGGAACTGGAGGCCGCATAGACAAAAGCGCCGACCTGCTCGTCACGCGCTGCCACCATCATGTTCAAGGCGCCGCTCACATTGACCTCATTAGAGGTCAATGGATCGTTCAAAGAGCGAGGCACTGAGCCCAGGGCGGCCTGATGCAGCACATAATCCACGCCCTTGACGGCCTGTCGGCAGGTGTCCAGATTGCGGATATCACCTTCGATAAAGCGGAAACGGGCCCAGCGCTCGGCACCAACCTGATCGCGCACTTCGTCCAGATTGTATCGATGGCCAGTCGCGAAGTTGTCCAGCCCTACGACCTGTTGATCCAGGTTCAGCAACGCTTCCAAAAGATTGGAACCGATAAAGCCGGCACAGCCCGTCACCAACCAGGTTTTAGGCTGATTACGCAACTGCTGGCTCGCCTGTTCAAATGCAGAGCTCATAATGCTTTCCAAAATTAAAGGCGCAGATCGGACTGGTCGCGATCAAACACATACTTCAAGTCGTAGAGCACATGTTCGGGCTTGCCCCACTGGCGCACCCCTTCAATACCCAGTTCCTTGAACTGGTTGTGGGCCACAGCCACAATCACCCCGTCATACTCGCCTGCCTGGGGAGTCTCGATTGGGGTAATGCCGTATTCGTGCTCTGCCTCTTGCGGATCAACCCATGGATCATAGACATCCACATGAACATCGTATTGCTTGAGCTCATGCACGATATCGACGATACGGGTGTTGCGCAGGTCCGGGCAATTTTCCTTGAAAGCCAAGCCGAGCAGCAGCACGCGAGAGCCTTGCACCTGAATGCGGCGCTTGGTCATGGCTTTGACCAGTTGGGATGCTACATAGCCGCCCATGGAGTCGTTCAGACGGCGGCCAGCCAGAATGATCTCGGGATGGTAGCCAATAGCCTGAGCCTTATGGGTGAGGTAATACGGGTCCACACCAATGCAGTGACCGCCAACCAGACCGGGACGAAACGGCAGGAAGTTCCACTTGGTGCCGGCCGCCTCCAGCACGTCCAGGGTATCAATGCCCAGACGGTTGAAAATCAGGGCCAATTCGTTGATCAGCGCAATGTTCACGTCGCGCTGGGTGTTCTCGATCACCTTGGCAGCCTCTGCCACACGAATGGAGCTGGCCTTGAAGGTACCGACAACAATAATCTCGCGGTACAGGGCATCGACCAGATCTGCAACCTCGGGGGTCGAGCCGGAGGTCACTTTTTTGATCGTGGAGACGCGATGTTCCTTGTCACCCGGGTTGATCCGCTCAGGGCTGTAACCGGCATAAAAATCTTCATTAAAGCGCAGGCCCGATACCTGTTCGAGCACGGGCACGCACACTTCTTCGGTCGCGCCCGGATACACCGTCGATTCGTAAATGACAATATCACCACGCTTGAGCACTTTACCGATGGTTTCAGAAGCTCGAACCAAGGGGGTCAGATCAGGCTGCTTGAACTCATCAATGGGCGTGGGCACGGTCACGATGAACACATTGGCCTGGGCCAACTCATCGGCCTCGCAGGAATAACTCAGGCCGGTGGCCTGGGCCAGCTCTTCGCTCTCGACTTCCAAGGTGCGATCCACCCCTTCCTTGAGTTCGGCGACACGACGCGCGTTAATGTCAAACCCAATAACGGAACGCTTTTTGCCAAACTCCACTGCCAAAGGCAAACCGACATATCCCAAGCCGACTACGGCCAGTTTCACATTCTCAAGTTGCAACTTCATTCTCCAGTTAGCGCTATGCGCAAGGAATAATCTTGAACGCCTAACAGTATTAGTCCCGGTCTGCCCGCCGCCTTACCGAGGGCAGCAGCAACCAGGAGGGGCGACGCCACGAAACCAGACGGGAGTAGAGCCAGATATAAACGAGTGAAAAGGCCAACATGCTGGCGCACAAGGCCCAGGTATTGTCCCACCAGATCGTTGCCGGAACCAAACCGATCAAAGCCAGCACCCACAGGTAAGGCGAGGTCATGGCGTTACAAAACGCGGGCAAGGCCCCGCCACTGTCACGACTGAACGTGGAGCGCACCAGACGGCGAAACACCAGTTGATGCAAGTGCAAGGCATCGGGCTGATCCACGGGCACACCGCGTTTGAAACGCCGGCGCCAAATCGAAAACAGGGTTTCAAAAACAGGGTAAAACAATACCGCCAGGGCATAGAAGGGCGATACGCTGGGATTGCGCACAACGAGCTGGACAGCCAATTCGGCCAGCATGAAGCCCAGGAAGTACGCCCCGCCATCGCCCAGAAAAACGCGCCCGAAGGGGAAATTCCAGACCAGAAATCCCAAGGTGGCCGAGGCCAACGAGGCGGCAATCAAAAAAATCGGAATGTCTTGCACCTGCAAGGCTACCAGCGCCAAGGACAAGGCCATCAAGGTGGCAATCATGCCGGCCAGGCCATTCATCCCGTCAATAATATTGAGGGCATGTGTACAGCCACCGACAGCGATCATGGTAAAGAGCAAGGAAATGGGCCAAAAACCCAGTACCCAATCTGCCCAACTGACCCCCACACGCGAGACTCCGCCAAGCAGCCACCAGGCGATGGCAGCCGACAAAAAGGCGGCCAGCAAGCGCTTGAGGGAACCCACATCCTTGGTGATGTCCTCGACCAGACCCGCCACAAACACCGGCATGGCGGCCAGAAACAAAACCGGCCACAACCAGGTCAAGGTCATATTGCTCGGACCCAGCACCAGCAAACCGGCCAAACTGCCGGCCACCACCGCCAGCCCCCCCACGCGGGGTGTGGGGCGGGAATGGGAAGCCTGGGGCTTGCTCAGGTCGCTGTCCCCGGTCAAGCGGCCGTGCCAACGTTCGGAGGCTACAATCAGCCCGCCGACCATAAAAGCCACGACACAGATATACAACCAGGTAAAGGATTCCCCCATCTGAGGTAAAGACACCGCGTAACACCCTGCAAGGTTAGGAACTACATTATTATCAACCTGCCTTCCGGATTGTGTCCGTGACCAGTCGCATTAAGTGCAACAATTTCCGTCAAGTTCCGTATCACTTTCGCATAGGCAGGAGTAGCTCGCTAATTTGCCCGAGCGCGAGCCCGAAAGCAAGTATTTTGCGGGATTGACGCTCAGGAATCGGGTTGGGGCAACGGTTCGGTAGAAGCCAGTTGATTGCCGCACTCGGTCAAGAGCCGGCGCAACCAGCGATGACTGGGCGAGTGCCGGTTGCGTTCATGCCAGAGCTGATAAAACCGCATGGGCGGGAACTCCAGCGGAGCCTCCAGAATTGCCAGGGGCAGCAGGCGGCAATAGAACTCGGCAAAGTGGCGCGAAGTGGTAAACACCAAGTCTGTATTCTGTAGCAAATACGGTGCTGCCGAAAAAGACTGCACCACGACACTCTCATCACGCTGAATGCGCAGAGCCGACAAGGTAGTGTCGATGACACCGCGCTGATTGATGGAATACGGCATGGGCACCACATGGCGTGCACGCACGTAATCGTCCAGGGTCAGGCCCTTGCGCGCCAAAGGGTGGGTCGCCGCGACCAGACAGACGATCTGATCTTCCAACAGCACCGACAAGTGCATGCGATCGGGCGGCTCGGGCCAGTTGCCGATGACCATATCCAGATCCCCTTCAGCCAGCGAACGCTCAAAATCGAAACTGGCATCCAGGGAATGCAAATTCAGGCGTGCGCCCGGTGCTTCCCGGCGCAGACGCTCGACGACCCCACCAATAAAAACAGGCGCCAGGTAATCCGGCGCGCCGATATGAAATTCGCTACGGCTGACCTGCGGGTCGAAACTGTCCGGCGCATTGACCATGCAATCAATTTCAGCCAAAGCGCCCTTGGCGTGAGCCAGCAGGCTGATGGCACGCTCGGTAGGCACCATGCCGCCTTTCTCACGAACCAGCAATGGATCGCCAATAATGTCGCGCAAGCGTCGTAGAGCCGCACTGATAGCAGGCTGCGACTGGTTCATTTTGAACGCGGTACGCGAGACACTGCGCTCGGTAACGAGTAGGCAAAACACCCTCAAAAGATAGGTATCAAGCGGGTTATCCCCACGTCGGGCGGCCATCCTGGTCTCTCCTTCTTACGCTTTTTTCCAGCATGATAATGACATACATGCACAATACGAGATGGCATATATCATTTATACGCCTAATTCTATTTTATTTATAAGCAGAAAACTTAAACTGGTCCCACATAAGAAAATCATAGCCCCCCCTGGCGGTGGTTTATAAGGGTTTGATTAAAACAAGCAAACCATGTAAACGCCTCCCCACTACCCTTGATACAACGGCTCCCAGGCCTGGCCCTGGAGTCGGCTCGGCTCGCATTCTTTACGCTTAGACAATCGGACTGACACATGACTACTCAAACCCTCACCACCTCCCAGGCGCTGGCTGAACTCTCCAGCCTGGACCAGAGCCAATTTGTGGACAAGCTCGAAGGTATTTTTGAACACTCCCCTTGGGTCCCTGAGCGTAGCTGGAACCAACGTCCCTTTGAGAGCGTGGATCAACTGCATGCCTGCATGGTGCATGTGGTCGAACAAGCCTCTTACGAGGAACAGAAAAACCTGATCTGTGCTCACCCCGAACTGGCGGGCAAAGAAGCCGAGCAAGGCACGTTGACCACGGCGTCAACGGGTGAGCAGCGTGGCGCCGGCCTGGACCAGTGCTCAGCCGAGGAGCTGGCTCGCCTGCGCAGTCTGAATGCACAGTACCGCGAACGCTTTGGCTTTCCCTTTGTCATCGCTGTCAAAGGACTGAGCCGCTACCAGATCATGGACACGGTTCAAGCGCGTCTGAACAACAGCGCTGAAACCGAGTTCCAGACCTGCCTGACCGAAATCGGCAAGATCGCCCGCTTCCGTCTGGACGCGCTGCTGGCCTGAACCTGAAGCCTGCCGGATCACGCATTGATCCAACAAGATTATCAGGGCAGCGACAGCCTGCGGCACGCTGCCCTTTGTTTGCTCTGACCTTGCCTGCGCGGGGCTGCTTGCCACACCGCGCAGCTTTGCCTCATCGAGGATCTGCCATGACCATCACATTGAAGCTGGAAACCCTGACCGCTGATGCCTTCGCCCCGTTTGGCGACGTTATCGAGGCGAGCGACACGGTGCAGCATTTCACCATCAACGAAGGCAATACCGAGCGCTACCACGACCTGGCCAACATTGACCCCGGCACGGACGGTCGAGCCATCGTTTCGATTTTTCGCGGCCAGCCGCGCAGCCTGCCCTTTACCGTGGAGATGATGGAACGTCATCCCAAAGGCAGCCAAGCCTTCATCCCCCAGTCGGGCCAACCCTACCTGGTCATCGTGGCCCCCGCCGGTCCCGCCCCTAAAGCCAGCGAATTGCGCCTGTTTCTGGCCCGCGGCGATCAGGGTGTGAACTATGCAACCGGCGTGTGGCACCATCCGCTGATGGCATTGAATCAGGTCGCCGATTTCATCGTCATCGACCGTAAAGGCCCGGGTGACAACTGCGATGTCATCCAATTGGAAGAAAAAGCCATCATCGCGGAATTGGAGACCACCGCAGCGTGAGCCAGTCCTGTCCGATCACGCCGGACCTAGCGCCCATTTACGCGCATCGTCCGGCAGATATTGACCCCGAGCATTGGCGCGCCCGTGTCAATCTGGCCGCTGCTTACCGGCTGGCCGCCCGCCAGGGCTGGGACGACCTTATCTACACCCACCTGTCTCTGCGTCTGCCGGGCCAGGATGGGCTGTTCCTGATCAATCCTTTTGGTTTGCGCTTTGCGGAAATCTGCGCGTCCAATTTATTGCTGATTGACACGCAAGGGCAGGTCGCGGACGGAACCGGTCGCCGTGCCAATCCCAGTGGTTTTGCCATTCATGGCGCGGTTCACCGCGCCCGTGCGGATGCACACTGTGTCATCCATCTGCATACCGACGCCTCCATCGCCGTATCAGCGCTGCCCTGCGGACTTCTGCCCCTGTCACAGCACGCCATGCGCTTCTGGCAAGACATCGGCTATCACGACTATGCTGGACTGACCTTCCCGCCTCAGGAGCAAGAAGCCCTGCTGCAGCAGCTAGGTGCCCATCCGGCCCTGCTGCTTCGTAATCACGGCGCCCTGACTTGTGGGCGCACCGTTGCCGAAGCCTATGTCTTGATGGATGCTCTGGAGCGCGCCTGCCGCATTCAGCTCTCGGCCATGGCAGCCAGCCCGCAACTGCATCTGCCCCCGAAGGATGTGCTGGATTTGACACATCGCCAGCTTTTACCGGGGAACGAGCCCGAGGGCTTGCTAGAATGGCCGGCTCTGCTGCGCAAGCTCTACCAGAGCGAGCCGGACTTTTGCCGCTAATCCATCCCCCTTACGGAGTCTTTATGCCTTCTATCAACGTACAACTATTCGACGGCCGTCCAGTGGAAATCAAGCGTGAACTTGCTCAGGCCCTGACCAAAGAAGCCTGTCGCGTGCTTGGCTGTTCACCAGAGGCGGTTGATATTGTCTTTACCGACGTCAAGCGCGAGAACTGGGCCACAGCCGGTGTCCTGTGGTCGGACAAATAAGCGAATTTCCCAAAGCGGCTGGCAAGCCGCTTTTTTTTCATCAGCCTCGTCATCCCGCGACAAGCTGGCACGAATCAGTAATTTGGCGGCCTCTAACACAGTTTTTGACGCTGGACTAGGTGGGCAATACCCCTAGCAGCGAAAAACACCTGAAAAAAGCAGGAATAGACTCGACTACGGCGTGAACACAGCCCCCCGTCTACCGGGCTTATATCCTTTCACCCTTGCACCGATCAGCCTGCCATATGTTTTTACGTATTCTACTTATCAAGCCGTACCGCCTTCCAGTGATACCGCCCATCCGATAACTTTATGCTTACGCGGCCCAGGCATCGGCTGCGCATAACGTATTAAATAAGGAGACCCGGATGTCCGCCAACCCAGAAGTGTCCACACCCACTGCTTGCGACGGTGTAGACGAGCGCCTGCCAACGGCGCGCCTGGCAACCCTTGGTTTACAGCACGTCATGGTGATGTACGCAGGTGCAGTTGCTGTCCCCCTGATTATTGGCGCCGCCCTGGGCCTGACCAAAGAACAGATCGCATTCCTGATTAATGCTGACCTGCTGTGCTGTGGCCTGATTACCATCATCCAGGCTCGCGGCTTGGGTATCTTCGGCATCAAGCTGCCGGTGATGATGGGAGTGTCTTTTGCGGCAGTCAGCCCCATGATTGCCATTGGCCTGGACCCTCAACTGGGTCTGCCGGGCATTTTCGGTGCCACCATCCTGGCCGGTATCTTCAGCATTGTGATCGCCCCGGTATTCAGCCGTCTGATGGGGCTTTTTCCGCCCGTTGTGACTGGCATCATCATTACCGTCATTGGCGTGACGCTGATGCGTGTGGGCCTGAACTGGATCGGCGGCGGCTCTCCAACGATTACTGACCCAGCCACTGGCCTGTCCATGCCCAACCCTGAATACGGCTCGTTGGAGAACCTGGCCATTGCTTTGATGGTACTGACCGTCATCTTGCTGATCACCAAGTTCGCACGCGGTTTTCTGGCAAACGTAGCGGTGCTGATTGGGCTGCTTGCGGGCTTTTTCGTTTCACTGGCCATGGGTCGCATCACCTTCGATGGCCTAGATCAGACCAGCTGGTTTGCCGTGGTGACGCCCTTTCACTTCGGGGTTCCCACATTCAGTTGGGCACTGCTGGGCGCGGCGGCAGTATTGTCACTGATCATGGTGGTCATCATGGTTGAATCCCTGGGCATGTTCCTGGCACTGGGTTCCATCTGTGGCCGTCCTACTGACCGTGAAGCGCTGGTGCGTGGCCTGCGCACTGATGGGCTGGGTACGCTGGTCGGTGGCATCATGAACACCTTTCCACACAGCTCCTTCTCGCAAAACGTGGGGCTGGTCAGCGTGACCGGCGTACGCAGCCGCTGGGTATGCGTCATGGGCGGTGCTTTCCTGATCATACTGGGCCTGTTTCCCAAAATGGCCTTTGTCGTGGCTTCCATCCCCAACTACGTTCTGGGTGGCGCGGGCATCGTGATGTTTGGCATGGTGGCTGCCACCGGCATCAAGATCCTGATGTCTGCCAACCTGAATCGCAACCCCTACAACCCCTACATCGTGGCCATCAGCCTGGGCTTTGGCATGATTCCCCTGGTCGCCGAGCACCTGCTGGACAAGATGCCTCCCGCTCTGGCTCCCCTGCTGCACAGCGGAATCCTGTTGGCCGCCGTCTCTGCCATCGTGCTGAATCTGTTTTTCAACGGTGTTCAGAAATACGCAGATCAGGGCCACACGGTCGAATCCACTGCCGCCACCCAGGCCCGCAAGCAGGCCGACGCAGCCGAAACGACCGAAGACAGCAGCAACCATCTGGCCGCACAAAACGGCTAAGCAGCCCTCCTTTTCGAGTAAGCGCCCGACCTGAAACGGGCGCTTACTCAAATTTCCGCAGTACATACGGAAAAGTATCGACTGTCCATAATTAATCTAAGCACAGTCAGTAGCACCCCCTATCCAAAAACCAAAGCCTCAGGCCGAAAGGGACATCAGATCCCAAGGGCCTGCTTGCGCTCAAACAAAGAGGAGACACCATGAAACATCGACGCCCCGCCGCCCGTTGGGCATGCACCTTGCTGGCCGCCCCCCTGCTATCGGGCACTGCTCTGGCCGCAGACTGGAGCGACACGTTCCTGGGCTATCGCTTCAGCACGCAATACACCGAGCCCATGAACGATCGGACTATCCAGAAGCACATCCTGAGCCTGACGCACGTCAACGGCTACAGCCTGGGGCAGAACTTTTTTAATCTGGATGTTTTGCAGTCCGACCGCTACGACCCGTCCAGCGGAAATGGCAGCAATGGCGCCACCGAGTTCTACGCGACCTACCGCCACCAGCTTTCCATGGGCAAAGTGTTCGACAAGGACCTGGGCTTTGGACCGGTCAAGGACGTAGCCATCACGGCAGGCTTTGATCTGAACACCAAGAACACCGCCTTTGCACCTCGTAAGCGTCTGCTGGTGCTGGGCCCGACCTTCAAGTTTGATGTGCCCCGCGGCTTTGTCGATCTCAGCCTGATGATCGGTAAAGAATGGAACCACTGCGGCCTGGGAGCACCAGCCTGCCCCGATAGCCGCCGCTCGTTTGACCCTCAGTTCATGGCTAGTCTGAACTGGAACCTGCCTTTCGAGGTAGGCGCCTTGCCGCTGAAGTTCCAGGGTTTTGCCAACTATGCCAGCCCCAAAGGCCATGACTACGCCGGGATCAGCACCAAGTCTGAAGTCCTGGTGCGTACCTCCCTGATGGCGGACGTAGGCAAAGTGGCCTTCGACAAGAAAAACACCCTGTGGGTGGGCATTGGCTATGAATACTGGCACAACAAATTCGGCAACCGCTACATGGCGAACGGCAACCTGAAGCCCGGTATTAAAACCAGCGCTCCGACCGTACAGGTGGAATGGCATTTCTAAGCAGGAGACAAGAAAACAGCCCCCGTCTAGAACTGCACCTCGCCATCCCAGTAGCCTGGCGTGTTGTAGATGACTCGCAGGTAATCGATAAAGCGCCGCACCTTGGCGGGCAAATAGCGTTGCTGCTGATACACCGCCTGAATGTCATAGCTGGGGACTTCGAACTCATTAAGCACGGTGACCAGCTCGCCTCGCTTGAGTTCGGGCTGGATCTCCCAAGTGGACCGCCAGCCTATGCCCCAGCCCTGCTTGACCCAGTTAAAAAGCAGCTCACCGTCATTGCAATCGAGGTCTCCATCGACTCGTACCGCAAAAGGCCGGCCATCACGCAAAAAGGTCCAGCCCCGCTGCTGCCCGCCCTGCAAATTGAACGCCAGACAATTGTGACGCGCCAGGTCCTCGGGCACACGCGGCACGCCGTGGCGCTCAAAATACTCGGGCGTACCACACACTACCCGACGGTTCGGATACAAGCGCACCGCCACGTAATTGGGGTCGGTGACCTCGCCAATCCGCAAGGCCATGTCATAGCCTTCGCGCACCAGATCGACCACGCTGTCCGTAAAGTTAAAGGACAGCTTCAGTTCGGGATAGCGTTTTTTAAAGGACAAGGCATGCGGGGCTACATGGCGCCGTCCAAAGGCCGCCGGAGCCGATACCACCAGGTGCCCACGCACCACCTTGCGCTGGGCGCTGATACTGGCCTCCGCCTCCTCAAAGTCCTTCAGGATCTGCTTGCATTGCTCCAGAAATTGTTCGCCCAAATCCGTCAGGGTCAGACCACGAGTGGAACGGTGCATCAAACGTACGCCCAGACGCTGCTCCAGTGCATCCAGGCGACGGCCCATGACCACGGGGGTCACGCCCTCGACCACGGAAGCAGCCGCAAAACTGCCTTTTTCAGCGACCAACGCAAAACTTCTAATTTCGGTGTAACGGCTCATTCAATACTCCAAGTATCGATAGAAACAATCGTACCACCATTTCTAGGCAGGTCTATCACTCCTTATTATCGAGTTGTGAATTTCGTCAAACGATGATCTAGGAGATATCAATGGCTCGAATGAGAGCAGTGGACGCCGCCGCCGCAATTTTACGTAAAGAAGGCGTGAGCACCGTATTTGGCGTGCCCGGCGCCGCCATCAACCCCTTCTACTCCGCGTTGCGCAAAGAAGGTGGCTTTGATCACATTCTCGCCCGCCACGTGGAAGGTGCCTCCCACATGGCCGAAGGTTTTACCCGTGCCAATCCCGGCAATATCGGCGTGTGCATCGGCACATCCGGCCCCGCTGGCACAGACATGATTACCGGTCTGTACTCCGCATCGGCTGACTCGATCCCGATTCTGTGCATTACCGGCCAGGCCCCTCGCGCCCGCCTGTACAAAGAGGATTTCCAGGCTGTGGACATCGAATCCATTGCCAAACCCGTGACCAAGTGGGCAGTGACCGTTCGCGAACCCGATCTGATCCCGCGTGTGTTCCAGCAAGCCTTTCACATCATGCGCTCGGGCCGCCCCGGTCCTGTGCTGATTGATATGCCTATCGACGTGCAGATGGCCGAGATCGAATTCGATCTGGACACCTACTCGCCCCTGGAAGCGTACAAACCGACGGCCACCCGCGCTCAGGCTGAAAAAGCCATCGAACTGCTGAACGCTTCCGAGCGTCCGCTGATCGTCTCCGGTGGTGGTGTCATCAACGCCAACGCCTCCGAGCTGCTGCAAGAATTTGCTGAACTGGTCAATGTGCCGGTCATCCCGACCCTGATGGGCTGGGGCACCGTGGCTGACGATCACCCGCTGATGGCCGGTATGGTCGGACTGCAAACCTCGCACCGCTACGGCAACCAGACCTTGCTGGCATCGGACTTTGTATTTGGTATCGGCAACCGCTGGGCCAACCGCCATACCGGTTCGGTTGACGTCTACACCGAAGGCCGCAAGTTCGTGCACGTGGATATTGAACCCACCCAGATCGGGCGTGTGTTCGGTCCGGACCTGGGCATTGCCTCGGACGCCGGTGCTGCGCTGAAACTGTTTATTGAAGTGGCCAAAGAGTACAAGGCTGCCGGCAAGTTGCGTGACCGCGCCGCATGGGTTGCAGAATGCCAGAAACGTAAAGCCACCTTGCAGCGCAAGACCAGCTTTGACAATGTGCCCTTGAAGCCGCAGCGCGTTTACGAAGAGATGAACCGTGCCTTTGGCCCCTCCACCACCTACGTCAGCACCATTGGTCTGTCGCAGATTGCCGCCGCCCAGTTCCTGCACGTGTACAAGCCACGCCACTGGATCAACTGCGGTCAGGCAGGCCCGCTGGGCTGGACCATTCCTGCCGCTTTGGGTGTGGTTGCGGCTGACCCAGGCCGTGAAGTGGTGGCCATTTCGGGCGACTACGACTTCCAGTTCATGATTGAAGAGCTGGCCGTGGGCGCACAATTCAAGCTGCCTTACCTGCACATTCTGGTCAACAACGCCTACCTGGGTCTGATTCGTCAGGCACAACGCGGCTTTGAGATGGACTATTGTGTGCAACTGGCGTTTGACAATATCAATGCCCCTGAAACCGAAGGTTATGGTGTGGATCACATCACCGTGGTGGAAGGTCTGGGTTGCAAGGCCATCCGCGTCCACAAACCCGAAGACATTCAGCCTGCCATTGAACAGGCTCGTGCATGGATGAAAGAATTCAGCGTGCCGGTTGTGATTGAACTGATCCTGGAGCGCGTCACCAACATTGCCATGGGCACCGAACTGCACAATGTGACAGAGTTCGAATCCCTGGCCGAAGCGGGTATTGACGCCCCCACCGCCATCTCGCTGATGGACTGATTGCTGATTTAAAAAACGGAGTAGCACTATGCCAAAATTTGCCGCCAACCTGACCATGCTGTTTAACGAGCACGACTTCCTGGATCGCTTCCAGGCAGCGGCCCAAGCCGGTTTCAAGGGAGTGGAGTACCTGTTCCCCTACGCCTACGACAAACAGCAGCTGGCTGACAAACTGCAACAACACGGTCTGACCCAGGTGTTGCACAACCTGCCTGCGGGCGACTGGGACGGCGGCGAGCGCGGCATTGCAATCCTGCCCGAGCGTGTGGGCGAATTCCAGGACGGCGTTGGCCGTGCCATCGAATACGCCACCGCGCTGGGCTGCAAACAGGTGAACTGCCTGGCCGGCAAACTGGCCGACGGCGCTGATCGCGAACTGGCCCACAAAACGCTGGTCAGCAACCTGCAGTTTGCGGCAGCCAAGCTGAAAGACGCTGGTCTGCGTCTGCTGGTTGAACCCATCAACACCTTCGACATCCCCGGTTTCTACCTGAATCGCACCGAACAGGCTGCGGCTCTGTTGCAGGACGTCGGTTCGGACAATCTGTTCATTCAGTACGACGTCTACCACGCCCAGCGCATGGAAGGCGAGCTGGCCAACACACTGAAAAAGCACCTGGACAAGATCGCACACATTCAGATTGCAGATAACCCCGGTCGTAACGAACCGGGTACGGGCGAGATCAACTACGCCTGGCTGTTCAAGTACATCGACAGCATCGGCTATCAAGGCTGGATCGGCGGCGAGTACAAGCCCGCTGGCGTGACCAAGGATGGCCTGGGCTGGATGACGGAGCTGACAGAAGTCACCGCCTGATCGTCGGATACCTGCAGATAATTATTAGGAGATTACACAATGGCTAAAATCGGTTTTATTGGTTTGGGCATCATGGGCGCACCCATGGCGGTCAACTTGATCAAAGGCGGTCATGAACTGTTCGCCTACACCCGTGGCGACTTCCCCAAAAGCGTCAAGGAAGCAGGCGCTACCGTTTGCGAGAATGGCGCCGAAGTCACCCGCCAGGCTGACATCATCATCACCATGGTTCCCGATACCCCCCACGTGGAAGATGCCCTGTTTGGTGAAAACGGCGTGGCCGCGGGCCTGAGCGCTGGCAAGATCGTGGTGGACATGAGCTCCATTTCCCCGGTCGCCACCAAGGACTTTGCCGAACGCATCGTCAAGCTGGGCGGCGAGTACCTGGACGCTCCCGTCTCTGGCGGGGAAGTCGGCGCCAAGGCCGGCTCCCTGACCATCATGGTCGGTGGCAAGCAGGAAGCCTTCGACAAGGTCAAGCCGCTGTTCGAACTGATGGGCAAGAACATCACCCTGGTGGGTGGCTACGGCGACGGTCAAATCACCAAAGTTGCCAACCAGATCATCGTGGCCCTGACCATTGAAGCCGTGGGCGAAGCCCTGTTGCTGGCCTCCAAGGCTGGTGCCGATGCTGGCAAGGTCCGTGAGGCCCTGATGGGCGGTTTTGCCAACTCGCGCATTCTGGAAGTTCACGGCGAGCGCATGGTCAAGCGCACGTTTGACCCGGGCTTTCGCATCGAATTGCACCAGAAAGACCTGAACCTGGCCCTGACCACCGCGCGTCAGCTAGGCGTGGCTCTGCCCAACACCGCTACCGCACAGGAGTTGTTCAACACCTGCGCCGCGCACGGTGGCGCTGCACAGGACCACTCCGCGATGGTCCGGGCCCTGGAGATCATGGCCAACTACGAGATTGGTCAATAAGACCGGTTCAAGGGGGTTCCCGCCCGTGCTGGTTTGCTGCATGCCCCAGACCAACACAGGCGTGGCCTCCAGCAAGCGGGCTGCAGCCCGCTTTTTTTACCGCCGGACCTCACCAGGACAGCCTGCACTCCCCAGGGGGGCAGCAAGTCCCAGTGATCTCATGAAGGCGTGTTGTAGCGCGGTAAGATGGTCAGTTGCCATCGCTCTGCCTTAGGATTGACCCATGAAGATCGAGCCACAAGACTTACTCAGCAAAATGTTTCAGGCTGCCGTCAACGCGGCTCAACCCGAACACTGCATCCCGCCCTACCTGCCCGATGCTCCTAAAGGACGCACCATTGTGATTGGCGCCGGCAAGGCATCGGCAGCGATGGCCCAGGCGCTGGAGCGTCACTGGGACAAAGGCCCCATCAGCGGCGTGGTCGTCACCCGCTACGGCTACAGCGTACCCTGCGACCACATCACCATTTTGGAATCGTCTCACCCTGTGCCTGACCAGGCTGGCGAAGATGCCGCCCGCGAAATGTTGCGAACAGTCAGCAATCTCACTGAAGATGACCTGGTGATCTGTCTTATTTCCGGCGGCGGTTCGTCTCTGCTGCCTTTAGCCGGAGAAGGCATTACCTTGGCCGACAAGCAAGCCATCAATAAGGCCTTGCTGAAATCGGGCGCCTCGATTGGTGAGATGAACACGGTGCGTCGCCACCTGTCGGCCATCAAAGGGGGGCATCTGGCGGCGGCCTGTGCGCCTGCCCGTGTCCTGAACCTGCTCATTTCGGACGTCCCGGGCGACCAGCCCATGGACATCGCGTCGGGTCCCACGGTGGCCGATCCCACCACCTGCGCACAAGCGCTGGACATCATTCAGCGCTATGGCATTGACATCCCTGCCGCTGCCCGTGCCCGGCTGGAAAGTGGCGAAGGCGAAACCATCAAGCCCGATGACCCTCGCCTGGCTCATGTCACCACCCATCTGGTAGCCACGCCGCAACTGGCTTTGCAGGCTGCCGCTCGGGTCGCCCAGGCCAGCGGTGTCCACCCGGTCCTGTTGGGCGACAGCATTGAGGGCGAGGCCCGCGAGGTCGGCAAGGTCATGGCCGGCATTGCCCTGAGCGTGGCCAAACACGGGCAGCCCGCCCAGGCTCCCTGCGTCCTGCTCTCTGGCGGAGAAACCACCGTGACCTTGCGTGGCCAGGGCCGTGGCGGTCGCAATGTGGAGTTTCTGCTGTCCACGGCGATCGCCTTGAACGGCGCAGCCGACATTTATGGTCTGGCAGGCGATACTGACGGGGTAGATGGCCAGGAAGAGATTGCCGGTGCCTTCTGCGGTCCCGACACATTGGAGCGTGCCTGGCAACAAGGTATACGCCCCAGGGCCAGTCTGGACAATAATGATGGTCACGGCTTTTTTGAAGCCCTGGACGATGCCTTGGTTACGGGTCCGACCCTGACCAATGTCAACGATTTTCGCGCAATTCTGGTTTTATCCCCTAGCGATTAACGCTTTTCTTAAAGGAAATGGACATGAGAGACACAAAAGCACTGACCCTGACCGATGTCAAAAAAATGGCCGCTGCAGCCGAGCAAGAAGCACTGAAAAACAACTGGGCCGTCAGCATCGCCATTTGCGACGCGGGCGGTCATGCGCTGTGGATGCAACGCATGGATGGCGCTCCCCTGATGAGCGCCCAGGTTGCCCCGGCAAAAGCGCAAACCTGCGTGCTGGGCGGTGGCAAACCCAGCAAGGTCTTTGAAGACATGGTCAACAATGGTCGCTTTGCCGCTCTGTCCATGCCCATCACACCACTGGAGGGCGGCGAGCCAATCGTGGTGGACGGTCAAGTGATTGGTGCTGTCGGCGTGTCCGGCGTGAAAGCACCCGAAGACGCTCAGATCGCCCGCGCCGGTATCGCTGCTCTTTGAGCTATCGATCCCCCTAAGGACAACAACCCATGAAACGTCAACGTCATTCCCGCATTCTGGCTACCCTGGGTCCTGCCAGTTCTACGCCAGAACGCATTCGTGAACTGTTCGAGGCCGGCGCTGATGTGTTCCGCCTGAACTTCAGCCACGGCACACATGAAGACCATGCCGCGCGCTATCACACCATTCGTCAGATTGAAAAGGAAACCGGTCGCAGTATCGGTATTCTGATGGACCTGCAAGGTCCCAAGCTGCGCGTTGGCAAAATGAAAGATGGCCGCGTGACACTGGAAACCGGCCAGAAATTCCGCCTGGATCTGGACCCCGCCGAGGGAACCAGCCAGCGTGCCTACCTGCCTCACCCCGAGATCTTCGCGGCTCTGGAAGACGGGACAGACCTGCTGCTCGATGACGGCAAGCTGCGTCTGCGTGTGGACAGCTTTGGTCCGGATTTTGCAGAAACCACGGTCATGGTCGGCGGCCCGCTGTCCGACCGCAAGGGCGTGAACGTACCCGGCGTGGTACTGCCTATCTCGCCTTTGACCGAAAAAGACCTGATCGATCTGAAATTTGGTCTTGAACTGGGCGTAGACTGGGTTGCCCTGTCCTTTGTACAACGTCCTGGCGACATTCGTGAAGCCCGCGAGCTGATCGGCGACAAGGCCTGGATCATGGCCAAATTGGAAAAGCCACAGGCACTCGAACACCTGGAAGAAATTGTCCAGCTGTGCGATGGCGTGATGGTGGCACGTGGCGACCTGGGCGTGGAAGTTCCACCCCAGCGCGTGCCTGTGTTGCAGCGCCAAATCGTGCGTACTGCCCGCGCGGCAGGCCGTCCGGTAGTCGTCGCCACACAGATGCTGGAATCCATGATCACCTCGCCGGTTCCCACACGCGCCGAAGCCTCCGACGTGGCTACCGCCATCTACTCGGGTGCTGACGCCGTCATGCTGTCCGCCGAATCGGCCTCCGGCCAGTTTCCGTTGGAAGCGGTATCCATCATGGACAGCATCATCAAGGAGATCGAAAACGATCCCAGCTGGCGCACCATTCTGGAAGCCAACCACAGCACGGCAGAAGCCAGCACCGCAGACGCGATCTGCTGCGCCCTGCGTCGTGTGGCCAGCATTCTGGAACCCGCAACGAATGTGGCCTACACCACCACCGGCTTTAGCGCCTTGCGCGCCAGTCGTGAACGGCCCATCGCCCCTATCCTGGCACTGACGCCCCGTGTGGAAACCGCACGCCGTCTAAGCCTTGCCTGGGGCGTGCATGCCATTCCCTGCGAGGATGTCAGTGATCTGGGCGAAATGATCGATCATGCGACTGATATGGCAGCGCAACACGAGTTCGCCCAGGGCGGCGATACGATCGTGATGATTGCCGGTGTCCCCTTTGGCACCAGTGGACGCACTAACTTGCTGCACGTGGCGACCGTCCCACAAAAGTAAGTTCGTCCAAAGCAGGTCAAAAAAAACCTTGTCCATCACTATGCTGGACAAGGTTTTTTTACCGTCAGGCGCCAGCATCATGCATGGACATAACAAGCCCTAAGAACAAAGTTGCACGGATATGGGCAAAAAAAAACCCGAGATCTAAAGATCTCGGGCAAATCCACCAAAGGAGGAGGGTGGAGGAGACAATCGTGGCAAGTTGGGCTACCAGATACAATATCGAGCCAGAAAGCTAAGGGTTATTACGCTTGTTTTTCCTGCTTTCTTTTCAACATCCAATAACTAAAGTCTACCTACAAAAATGGTGCAATGCAAGATAAATACCGTGGAAAACCCTTAGACGCTGATCTTGTCGCTTTAATACATCAATTTCCTAGCGCAAATTCTTGATCGGGTATCTAGTCGTTAACCCTAAGCCGCCGAAACAGGGTTCAAGAGCGGCAGTCCGACATCAGGCAAATCAGCATAATGCCTGCATTTTGCCCTCTCATAAGACCGCAATCGTGCACCTCTCCCGTGCCTCACTGCCCATGCGCACAACAAGTGAAACGCTGACAGGACAGGTCGCTTCGGAAATGAATACCTCGCCAAATCACTGGGTTAGGCTATGGGGCACGCTCGCGGACTCACAGCGGGCATACAGCCCGACTTCAATGAAGGATGGAGTACCACTGTTGTGCAATGCAATCCCATGTTTGAAGAGCGCGACCGCGGAATTGCCCGCCTGACTGGCGAAATTCACACAGACAATGACTACATCAGGGAATTGCGTGCCGCATTGGAGAAAGTACAGCCCGTCAGCGGTCTGTACTATCGAGACCGTGACAAGTTTGTCGAGCTTCACAAACAAGAAAAAGCGCAGCGCGAGCGTCTGGAGCCCCTCATCGCGGTGGCCCGCCAGCCATAGTATCGATACTGAGCGTTTCGGGCGCTGAAGTCCCTTCTAGGCCGTTGATGCACCGGACCCGGTCCAGGCTGCTTGCCTGGCTCCCCCTGCGCCTGGAATTTCTGCGTGCCCTGCACCTGCATTGAAAAGCGGGCCCGTCATGGGCCCGCCTCTACCGCCAGAGAATCAGACTGAAGATCTGCTTTTGCCACGCTCCCGGCACAAGCATTACAAACGATACGCCGTGGTCGTCATCACTTTAGACATCATGCGCATCAGGGTCTTCACCGGAGGTGGCAAACCCACTGCCCCGTGATTTTCTGCCGTACGCCGATGTTCGATCTCGTCATCCCGCATTTTCTCTACGATGCGGCGGGAACGATGATCATTAACGGGCAAAGACTCCAGGTGACTTTCCAGATGCTCTTCCACCTGACGTTCGGTTTCGGCCATGAAACCCAGGTTATACGGCACACCCGCACGGCTGGCGAGCAAGCCCAAGGCAAAAGAGCCGGCATACCACAAGGGGTTGAACACACTGGGGCGGCTCTCCAGTTCACGCAGACGGTCATCGCACCAGGCCAGGTGATCTACCTCTTCCTGCGCGGCTTGCAGCAGCACCTCCGTTGCCTGGGGATCTTTGCACAACATGGCCTGACTGCGATACAAGGCTTGAGCGCAAATTTCGCCCACATGGTTCACACGCATTAGTCCAGCAGCATGACGAGCCTCGTCGACGCTGATCTCGGACACTTCCTTGCCTGCCGGATTGGGACGTGATGCTCGGGCCGAACGCCCAAGGACTTCCAGAGCCCGATTGGTCTCGCCGAGAATCTGATCAAAAAAGTTATTGCGCCGGTACAAGCGGGTATCGCTGTTGGAAACAGTATGGCTCATAGGGACACCTGCAAAACAAAATAGAGGGGTATTATTGCCGCAAAAAGGCGATCACAGCCTTGCTTTCGGACAAGAGCCACAGCAAAGGCAAGACACATGCCATGATGACCAGACCTATGCCGGCAATTTCCTGATCGGACTGCAGATAGAAATTACACAGGCGAACCGGATTGTCGTAATACAACAAACCTACAATCGCCATCATCCAGCTGAAGTTACCAAAAAAGAACAAGCGAAACACCAGATGGGCGCGACGCCAGGATTCCATGAACACCATGCCCATCAGCACCAGGCCAATATACTTGGCCGTTGCCATGGGAGGCGACACCAGAACATCGTCCAGCGCTTTGGGGACCATCCAGTAAGCCGCAGCAAAGCTGACCAGGATCAAACCGGGCAAACCGTATTCATTCAGGGCGTAGTAGGGACGCAGCAAGGACTGCACAAAGGCCGAGCGGCCCACACCCTGGTAACGCAAGGCCGACTGCAAGGCGACACCGGACAGGACCAGTAGCGGGATATGAACCAGCATATGCAGGCTCATGGAGGCAGTCAGGGGGCGGTCCCAGTATGCAGCAGCAGCAAACAGCACGGCGGCCAGCAACGCCAGTGCGCTGCCCAAATAGGGACGTATCGTGGAGGGCGCAACAACACGTTTCAACGACATTACCGGTCCTCCTTCTTGTCCAGGTCCTCTAAGGCCCGTTTCGCATAGGCCAGGGCCAGCATGGGTTCGCCATAGTCCACGATTCGCCCCAGGCGCGGCTCGGGGCTGACGACGTGGTAGGCCGCATTATGCTCGTACTCGTCGAAGGGAGCGGGAATCACGATGATGCCAAAATCATCCAGTACACGCTGGCGCTGTTCCCCTGGCATCATGGTCACGAACTGCCAGACAGCCGGATCGGCTTTCATGGTTTTGCTGTAACGGCGCAAATGATCGGGCGAATCGGTAGGATCGAAGCTGATACTCAACAGGCGCACACGGTCCTGCAGGCCTTCGTCCAGAATTGCTTTTTGCAGCTGCTGATACTCCGAGCCCATCGCCAGACAAAGCGTGACGCAACGGGTGTAGATGAAGTTGACGATGGTGATGCGACCATCGTTTTGCAACAAGGAACTTAGCGGCGTACTACCCCCGGTCGGAAGCAGTACCTCTACATCGGATATTAAGCGCGGGGAGGCAGCCACGTCATTGCGACGGGCTGTCTCGGCGGTCAAGGCAGTAAAGCCTTGTGTCAGGTGGGCCAGAGCCCCGATACCCAGGGCAACAACCAGGAGAATACTTAGAAACAGTCTCATCTCTGGCCCATCATTTCAGTCCTACTCTTCCATGGGAGCCAGGTCGGCATCCCCATTCCAGGGATCAGTTTTATCAGCAGTTTTTTCACGTTCGGCTTTGACAAAGGCCACATCCACAGGATCAGCACTGTTGCCACCTAATTCAGTACGCAGGTAATTGACCACTGCCGTCAATTCCTCGTCATTGAACTTCTCGCGGAACTCGGGCATCGCACCATTGTACTTATTACCCTTGACCGTAAGTTCGCCAACAATACCGTGCAGCATGATCTGGACCAAAACTTCTGGCTTGCGCAGCACCCACTCCGAACCAACCAGGGGCGGGAATACGCCCGGCACACCAGCACCGGTTGCCTGGTGACAGGCCGCACATTGGGCCACAAACAATTGCTGACCATCCACGGCGCCTTCTGGCAGCTCGAAATCGGCAACGATACGGTTGTCGCCCACTGTGGCGTCGTGACTCAGATCGCTGCTGAAAATGTAGTAGATGCCCCACAGGAACAGACCGGCAATAATCACCAGGACGACCCAGGGGATAGGCGCCGCGTTTTCTTCCGGATCCGCATTTTCGCGCAACTGCGCGTCATATTTACGATTGTCGCTCATTCTAATTCTCCGAGGCGCCCCGCCTTGCGGGGCGCACTAGCTCAACAATGCCTGCTTATTTGATAACGCTGGCGGGCGATACGGGATACGTACGATCCAGCGCCAACAGGTATTGAACCAGGTCCAGGGCTTCTTGCTTGGCTACCACCACCTTGCCTTCAGGGGCAAAATCGCCAGGCAGATTCACAACTTTATCGCCCTCGTCAGCCTTGTCCTTGAGCTCGAACATGAAAGGATAGGACGGCATATTGCTGCCAGGGGTATAAGCGCGAGGCTGGTACAAGTGCCCCAGGTGCCAGTCCACGCTAGGCTGACGGGCGCCGATATTGAGCAAATCGGGACCGGTACGCATGGTACCGAGCAGGTGCGGCGTGTCGTAGTAGTAGTCACCGGCCACCGAGGCACGACCCCAGCCGCGCTGAAAGTCAGGAGCCTGGTTCTGGCTGCGTGGCTGCTGCGAGTGACAGTACACACAGCCCATGTCGATGTACTGCTGACGGCCGCGCAGTTCCACCTCGGTGTAGGGCTTGAGCCCCGGAGAGGGCTCCACCTTCTCAACCTGCAGGTAAGGAACAACGACCAGAGCCGATGTGGCCAGGGCCAGCGTCACCATGGCGCCGCCCAATAGTTTGTATTCGCTTTCCATGACTAAATCATGCCTCCACTACATTGCGAGTTGCCGAGCGCTGGTGAAACAGGGCTGGACCAATACGACGGCTGCCATAGCGCAAAGCCATTGCCACAAAGTGGAAGGCAAACACAAGGTGACCCAAAGTCATCAAACCACCACCAATCGAGCGCGACTTCAGATAAGGCATCGTGACAAAGACCGATTCCATGAAGGCTTTGGCAGGGTCCAGCATCGCCAGACCTTGCAGCCAGCCGCCAATGCTCAGGCCGATTGCGTAGATGGCAAAACCGATCACCACCAGCCAGAAGTGCAGGGAGATCAGTTTAGGATAAGGCCATTCCCAGGACATCACGCGCGGCATCACGTAGTAAATCGCGCCGAACATCACGATCGTAAAGAAGCCGTACAAGCCGATATGGGCGTGGGCCACCGTAAAGTGCGTGAAGTGGGTGATTGTGTTGATGCTGCGCAGCGCCTCAAAGGAACCTTGAATGGAGCTGACGGTGTACATCATGCCGCCCAGCACGATAAAGCGCAGGGTGGGCGAGTGAATCAGGGTGCGGAAGTGACCTTTCATGGTGTAGTGCTGGTTAATCGAGAAAGCCAGCACGGGAATGATCATCATCATGCTTTGCACAATCGACAGCGTCACCATCCACTGCGGCACAGGGCCGCCAACCAGGTGGTGACCACCGACCTGACCGTAGAAAAACGCCAGACCCCAGAAACCCACCAGAGACAGGTTGTAGGAGCTGATGGGCTGACCGATGATCTTGGGCAGGAAGTAGTACACCGACGCCAGGGCCATCGGAGTGTAGAACAGACCCAGCACGTTGTGACCAAACCACCAGTTCATGGTTGCCTGCTCAACACCCACGTGTACGGCTGGCAGGTTGCCGACCAGGAACAGGATGGGGAACCAGAACAGCGCCGCGCCCATGTACCACACCGACACATACAGATGGTGGGCACGACGGTTTTGCAAAGTGAAGATCAAAGGCATGGCTGCCAGCGCGCCGCCAATAACCATCAGGATATCAACCTGCCAGGGCATTTCCAGCCATTCCATGCCGTCAGTAATACCCATCGCAATACAGGTCAGCCCACCGACCAGACCCAGGTTCCACAAGACACCGCCGGTGATGGCGTATCGGGCACCAATCAGGGGGGTCTTGAGCAGACGGGGCAGCATCCACATGGCAACGCCAAAGGCGGCCATCGGGGCCCAACCATAAGCGACCGCATTCAGGTGCAGGGTGCGCATACGGCCGAACGTCATCCAGGCGTGTTGCGTCAAGAACTCGGGCTCATGCAGCTTGATCGAGCTGATCAGACCCGCGGTCGAGGCCACAATCAGCCAGAACACCGAACAGGCCAGCAAAATGAAGGTGACCGACGCGGTGGAGCGGTCGGCTTCCACACGTTCTGCCAGTTCAACGCTCAGCGCCTGACGATCCTCAGCAGAAATGGTCTTGTGGCCCATTTCATCTTGAAGTGCCTGACGTTGTTCAGGGGTGGCGGAAGGGTCATCTACCTGCCCGATCTCGCCTTTGGAGAAAATTTCTCGCGAGGCGGCGGGACTGTGGTCAAAGAAGTTACGACGTAACGACCAGATGAAGACAAAAAGTCCGGTAACGGACAATATGAAAGCTAGTAGCAGTATTGAAACGGTATTCACAATGATCCAGGCCTGGTTAATGTGAAGCTGCCAAGCAGCTCGGCGGCACTTGACGCGTCGCAGATCGAAAGAGCATGGACGCAAAAAATCTGCGACTGCCTAGGTCGCGAGAGCCGTCATGTTAAAACACCCGTCTGTGACGTCTGAATAAAGCCCCCATTGAAAGCAAGGTTTATTGAGACAGGACAAATACGAGCACGACATTTTTTGGTATACGGGCGACTGTCATTATAGGCGAGGGTAAACCCGTGTGACATATCTGTTTCAAAATGCCGTATACCGCTCCGAAGTTTATCCTAGGACAATCAACAAAACCAGTCTAAATCTTACAAAGAGCGTGGTTCTGCCCCGATTTGTCCATACGGTTTTTCTTATATGGGCCTGGAACAGGACGACAAGCACCGGCATGCCGTTCAGTGGCAGTAGCCATCGCCCCACAGGTCAGATGCGGACGCTGCACGCGAGCGCGTCAAAAAGTACAATCACCCCTGACAATCTACTGACGAGTCTTGGCTCGCACTGACAACAAAGGAATTCATATGGAATGCACAATCGACTGGGGCGGCAAGGACGGCATGCTGTTTGTTGCCCGTACGGGCAGCGGTCATGTGACGGCCATGGACGGCGCTCCCGAAGGAGGCGGCAATAATCTGGCTCCCCGACCCATGGAAATGTTGCTGACCGGCGCAGGCGGCTGCGCAGCGTACGACGTGGTGCTGATTCTCAAGCGAGGTCGTCATGCCATTACCGGCTGTCAGGTCAAACTGACGGCTGAACGCGCCGACACCGATCCCAAAGTCTTTACCAAGATTCATTTCACTTTTGTGGTGACCGGCAAGGACCTGCCTCAAGCCGCCGTCGAGCGTGCCGTGCAGCTGTCGCATGACAAGTACTGTTCAGCCTCGGCCATGTTGGGCAAGACCGCCGAGATCACTTATTCCGTCGCTATTGAGCAAGCCTGAGTTCGCCATGTCCCTTTATCCCTACGAAGACCTGCTGCGCCTGGTCTACACCCAAGGCACTCCCAAAGGGGATCGCACCGGCACCGGTACGAACTCGGTATTTGGCCACCAAATGCGCTTCGATCTGTCGCAGGGCTTTCCACTGATCACCACCAAGAAGCTGCACACCCGCAGCATCTTTATCGAGTTGCTATGGTTTTTGCGCGGCGACTCCAACGTGCGGTGGCTGCAAGAGCGTGGCGTCTCTATCTGGGACGAATGGGCTGACGAGAACGGCAATCTGGGCCCCGTCTACGGCGTGCAATGGCGCTCCTGGCCCACTCCCGATGGGCGTCATATTGACCAGATCAGCCAGGTGGTAGAGCAGATTCGCAACAATCCCGACTCGCGCCGCCTGATCGTTTCTGCCTGGAATGTGGCCGATGTCAATCAGATGGCCCTGCCCCCTTGCCATGCCCTGTTCCAGTTCTACGTTGCCAACGGCAAGCTCTCCTGCCAGCTCTACCAGCGCAGCGCGGATATTTTCCTGGGTGTGCCATTCAACATTGCCAGCTACGCCTTGCTGACCCACATGGTGGCCCAGCAATGTGATCTGGAGGTCGGCGATTTCATCTGGACCGGAGGCGACTGCCACCTGTACTCGAACCACTTCGAGCAGGCTGAACTGCAGCTCTCACGCGACCCGCGCCCCTACCCCAAGCTGACCATCAAGCGCAAGCCGGCCAGCCTGTTTGAGTACGAGTACGAAGACTTCGAGATCACCGATTACGATCCTCACCCCCATATCAAGGCGCCCGTTGCCGTATGAGCACCCTCCCCCTTATCCGTCTGGTTGTCGCGTATGCGGCCAACCGTTGCATTGGCAAAGATCAGGACCTGCCCTGGCGTCTGCCGTCCGACCTGCAGCACTTCAAGCGTGTGACCATGGGTTTGCCCATCATCATGGGCCGCAAGACCTGGGAGTCGCTGGGCCGGCCCTTGCCGGGTCGCCCGAATCTGGTGATCAGCCGCAATGCGGACTATCAGGCCCAGGGCGCGCAGGTTTTCAGCAATCTGGACGATGCTCTGGCGGCCTGCCCCGGTTATGACACCGTTTGCGTGATTGGCGGCGAACAGCTTTTCCGTCTGGCCCTGCCCATCGCTCAGGAGCTGATTGCCACTGAAATCAAGGCAGAGGTGGACGGCGACACCTTCTTCCCGATACTGCCGGAAGGTGAGTGGGAAGAGATTGAACGCCTTCCCCAGCCTGAGGAAAATGGCTTTACTTACGACTATGTCACCTATCGTCGCCGCTAAGAAAGCCGTAGAGCAACGAGCGGGGCGCTTAGTCACTATGCGGCGCATGACTTCCTGGCAATGAGGTCAAGGCGTTATTTTTCATGCCTTGCAAGCCTTTGACCACCACCGCTCTATCGAGCTGACAGTCACCAAAGCCCACAAACCCTGGCTCGGGCTTCGCATCGTTTCAGTTGTCGGGACAGGCGTCAGGCACGGGCTTCAAGCAAGCACCGGGACCTCTGCACACCACCCTGCTGACGCCCGAAGCCAAATAAAAAGCCTGAACCCGTCAAACGGATTCAGGCTTTTTTCCGATCAGTCCGCCTGCATCAGGCAAGGCCAAACTGCATTCGCACGGGCTCTACGTCTGGCCTTACTCCGCGACCGCCGCGTAAGCCGGACCATCCAGCAAACCGTCCAGATCCGCCGGATTATCAGCCTTGAGCTTGAAAATCCAGGTATCGAACGGAGCTTCATTCAACAGGTGCGGCGCATCCGACAAGGCTTGATTGAACTCCACCAACTCACCCGAAACCGGCGCATAAATATCGGAAGCAGCTTTCACCGACTCCACCACCCCTGCCGTCTGACCGGCGGCCAGCCGGGTCCCAGGAGTGAAGTCCCCGACAAAAACCAAATCACCCAACTGGTCCTGCGCAAAGTCAGTAATGCCTACCAGCACAACTCCGCCTTCCTCCTTGGCCCACTCATGACTTGCTACGTACTTTCTATCTACTGGCAGTTGCATATTGCCTCCCTGACTAACCAGCCAACACCTGTGTTGATTTCAAAAACGGCCACCCAATCGGGGCCCTGCCGTCTTCACCCGCTTGCTTAACATTAAGCCGCCTGCGCCTTCAGTGCCCGCGCACAAGCCGCTGCCGAAGCCCAAGCCCATTGAAAGTTGTACCCGCCCAGCCAACCGGTAACATCCACCGCTTCGCCAATAAAGAACAGGCCAGGAACCTTGCGTGCTTCCATGCTTTTCTGATTGAGCTCACGGGTATCCACGCCGCCGCTCATCACTTCCGCCTTTTTATAGCCTGCAGTGCCACTGGGCTTCAACGCCCAGGCATTAATCACTTGCCCCACGGAACGCAAGACGCGATCCGGCAAATCGGCCAGACGTTGTTGGCCTACGCCTTTGGGCAACAGCTCCGAGGTATCGAGCCACTGCTCCACCAAACGACGCGGCCACAATGTCGACAACACCGTCACCAACTGCTGGCGATTCCCCGCCTTCAAGTCCAGCAACTGCTGGGCAATGTCCTGGCCCGGTGCCAGATCCACGCAAATGCTCTCACCTGGCTGCCAGTAGCTGGAAATCTGCAAAATACCCGGCCCTGACAAGCCGCGATGCGTAAACAACAGGTCTTCCAGAAAAGCCTGGCGCTGCTTACCCTGCCCGGTACTGACTTCCACTTCCAACGCCATGCCACTCAGGGCAGAAAATGGCTTCCAGTCACGACCGTCGAAAGTCAGGGGCACCAGTGCGGGATGGGGCTCAATTACTTTCAGACCGAAGTGACGCGCCACACGCAGGGCATAGTCCGTAGAACCCAACTGAGGAATGGCCATGCCCCCTGTCGCAATAACGACTTGCAGGGCATTGAGCTCACCCTGACTGGTGCGCAACACAAAGCCTTGCTCAGTACGACCAATGGACTGAACGGAACAAGGCATGCGCCAGGACACCTGCCCTTTCAGACATTCCTGACGCAGCATCTGGATAATGGACTCGCTGGAGTCATCACAAAACAGCTGACCTTTGTGCTTCTCATGAAAGCCAATGCGATAGTCGCGCACCAGCTGCAAAAAATCCTGTGGGGTATAACCGGCCAGCGCCGAACGGCAAAAGTGCGGGTTTTTGGACAGGAAGTTCTCGGGCGACGTGCCCGTATTGGTGAAGTTGCAACGTCCTCCACCGGAAATACGGATTTTCTCGGCCAGCTTTTCAGCGTGATCAATCAATACCACTCGCAGGCCGCGCTGGCCTGCGATACTGGCAGCCATCATGCCGGCTGCACCTGCGCCTATGACGGCCACATCAAAAAAAGGGATCACGCAAATTTACTCGTTGGGTTCAGACTCAAGCACGCAATCTACGTAGTAGCGCGGCAGTCCATCGGGGCCAATATCCTGCGCCAGTCCATGCACATAGGTTTCAAAGCCGGGAAAACGCGCATTGAACTCGCGCGCAAACTGCAGGTACTCCACAATGCGGGAGTTAAAGCGTTCGCCAGGTATCAGCAAAGGAATACCGGGAGGATAAGGAGTCAGCAACACACCGGTCACCCGGCCCTCGAGCTCATCAATGCCCACGCGCTCGATATCGCCATGCGCCATCTTGGCATACGCATCCGACGGTTTCAGAGCAGGAATCATATCGCTCAGGTAAACCTCGGTAGTCAGGCGGGCCAGATCGTACTTGCGGTAAGCCTGGTGAATCTGCTGACACAGGTCACGCAAGCCCATGCGTTCATAGGTGGGCTGAGCCTTGCAAAAATCCGGCAAGATGCGCCACATGGGCTGGTTGCGATCGTAGTCGTCCTTGAACTGTTGCAAGGCGGTCAGCAAGGTATTCCAGCGACCTTTGGTGATGCCAATGGTGAACAGGATAAAAAAGGAATACAGGCCGGTTTTTTCCACCACCACGCCATGCTCGGCCAGGTATTTGGACACCAGAGCGGCCGGGATGCCCTGCTCGGCAAAGGTGCCAGAAATATCCAGACCTGGTGTGACGACTGTCGCCTTGACCGGGTCCAGCATATTGAAGTTGGTGGACAACTTGCCAAAGCCATGCCATTCCGCATCGGAGCGCAAAATCCAGTCCTCGCGCTCGCCTATGCCTTCCTCGGGCAGCGTGTCAGGGCCCCATACCTTGAACCACCAGTCGTTCTCGCCGTACTCCTTGGACACCTTGCGCATGGCACGGCGAAAGTCCATGGCCTCGCAAATGCTTTCCTCAACCAGAGCAGTGCCACCCGGTGGCTCCATCATGGCTGCCGCCACATCGCAGGACGCAATAATGGCGTACTGCGGGCTGGTGCTGGTGTGCATCAGATAGGCTTCATTGAACACGTTACGGTCCAGCGGTCGGTTTTCCGCATCCTGTACCGTAATCTGGGACGCCTGCGACAAGCCGGCCAGCATTTTGTGCGTGGAATGCGTGGCGTAAATCATGGTGTCTTTGGTACGTGGACGGTCCGCCCCAATCGCATGCATGTCGTGATAGAAGTCATGGAAGGCCGCATGCGGCAACCAGGCCTCATCAAAGTGCAGCGTAGGGATCTTGGAATCCAGTGTTTCCTTGATCATTTCCACGTTGTAGATCACCCCGTCATAGGTACTTTGCGTCAGCGTCAAAATACGGGGTTTCTTATTCTTGGCCTTGCTGGCAAAGGGGTTCGCCTCGATCTTGCGTGCAATGTTTTCCGGCAAGAACTCCTCTTGCGGGATGGGGCCAATAATCCCCAGGTGATTGCGCGTAGGGCGCAAGAACACCGGGATGGCGCCCGTCATGGTGATGGCGTGCAGAATCGACTTATGGCAGTTGCGATCGACCACCACCACATCATTGTTGGCGACGTTGGCATGCCAGACGATCTTGTTGGACGTGGACGTGCCGTTCGTGACGAAAAAGCAGTGATCAGCATGGAAAATGCGCGCGGCATTGCGCTCGGCATCCGCGACCGGACCGGTATGGTCCAGCAACTGCCCCAGCTCGTCCACCGCATTACAGACATCCGCGCGCAGCATGTTTTCACCAAAGAACTGGTGAAACATTTGCCCAACCGGGCTTTTCAGAAAGGCCACGCCACCCGAGTGCCCCGGGCAGTGCCAGGAATAGGAACCGTCCGATGCATATTTGACCAGTTCGCGAAAAAACGGCGGCGCCAGACTTTCCAGGTAGGAACGTGCTTCACGGATAATGTGACGCGCCACGAACTCGGGCGTGTCCTCGAACATGTGAATAAAGCCGTGCAATTCGCGCAAAATATCGTTGGGGATATGCTGCGAAGTTCGCGTCTCGCCATACAGATAGATGGGGATGTCCTCGTTGCGAAACCGCAGCTCGCCAATAAAGGAGCGCAGGTTCTTGATCGCATTGGCGACATCTTCTGGGGAATCCACATCGAATTCCTCATCATCAATCGACAAAATGAAGGCGCTCGCGCGGCTTTGCTGTTGCGCAAAAGAACTAAGGTCACCATAGCTGGTGACCCCGAGAACCTCCACGCCTTCGGCCTCTATCGCCGCAGCCAGGGCTCGAATACCCAGACCCGACGTATTTTCGGAACGGTAGTCTTCGTCGATGATGACGATAGGAAAACGAAACTTCATCCAGAACTCCTAGGTACGGGGCAAGGTGACGCCCAGCTGACCTTGATATTTACCGCCACGGTCGCGGTACGAGACTTCGCACACTTCATCGCTTTCAAAGAACAGCATCTGGGCACACCCTTCCCCCGCGTAAATCTTGGCGGGCAGCGGAGTGGTGTTGGAAAACTCCAGCGTGACATGGCCTTCCCATTCGGGTTCCAGCGGGGTCACGTTCACAATGATGCCGCAACGGGCATAGGTGCTTTTGCCCAGACACATCGTCAGCACACTGCGGGGAATACGAAAGTATTCAACCGTGCGGGCCAGAGCGAAGGAGTTGGGCGGGATAATGCACACATCGCCGACAAAATCCACAAAGGACTTTTCATCAAACGCCTTGGGGTCGACGATGGTCGAGTTGATGTTGGTAAAAATCTTGAATTCGTTGGCACAGCGCACATCGTAACCATAGCTGCTAGTGCCGTAGCTGACGATGCGCTGACCGTCCACACTGCGCACCTGGCCTGGCTCGAAAGGCTCGATCATGCCTTGGGCAGCAGCCCGCCGAATCCAACGGTCGCTTTTGATACTCATAAGAAATTAGCCGCCTTAAATCAGTAACCGGTTATTTTATCGTTTAGAGACTTGCACAAGGCAACTGCGATGCAAATTTGTCTTTGCACCACAATTGCCTGTCCGCTTTGCGCCAGACAAGTCCGCCTCAATCCTTCGAGAACCAGCGGTAAATCAGGGCCAGACCATTGACGGTGCCGATACTGACTTCAGCGGTCAGGCCCCGTGCCAGGCGGTAACTGGCCCGACCCACGGTGCCGGTATCGGCCATGGCCTGCTCCAGGCTGACCGAAAAATCAGCCGTCAATGCCTTGGTAATGGCAATGAACTTGCGCTCTTCGTTGCTGGTGCCGCTGTTCAGGGATTTGACCACACTTTCCACCGGCAAGATGCTGCCCGCACTGCCCAGATCGCCCGAGCGCATGGACACCTCATCAATACCGAACTTGCGGTAGAAAGGCTCGCCATCTCCCAGAAAGGAAGTGCCTACACTGAGCAGCAACGCCATATCACCACCGGAGTCATCCGGGCCATGGCCCAGCAGCAACCAGGACAGTTTTTCAACCTCGCTGACTTCTGGATAGGACACCAAGTCGATTCGAGGTTTGCGGGCCGTCCCCACTACCTTAACACCTGCCTCTACAGCCTGGCCGGTACGCAAGGCTTCAATGTCCAGGATCGGAGAGGTGATATCGCCCTGAAACGTCACCGTACCGCGTCTGAGCAACAGTTTTTGCCCATACAGTTCGATCCGCCCACCCCGAGTGCGCAAGGCCCCGATACCCGTCAGTTTGCCGTCCATCATGGTGATTCTCAGACTGCCCACCAGACCCGAGTTCACGCCATAACCAGTCAGGTAAAAACGGGGTCCCAGATCGACATCAATTTGCAGGCTCATGTCCGTCGTGGCGGCAGATGGCTCAGCGGCAGGCTCATCACCGGCCCGCACAATCACCACATCGCTGTCTACGGTGGGAATGCCGCCCAACATGTCCAGATTGAACCAGCCAGCATCCGCCACCACCTTGCCAGTAATGGCAATGCGGGGCAGTTCCATGTCCAGATTGATATTGCCGGAAATCATGGCGTAACGATCGGAACGCTGCAAAATGGGGAAGCGGAAAATATCAACATCAAACGCTCCCTGCTGGGTGCTCAGGTTCCACTGGCCCGCAACAGTCAGCTTGCCATCCTTGGCATCCGGGCTTTCTTTCAACCAGGTCGCCGTACGCCACTCCTGGGGCTCCACGCGTAAACGAGCGGGAAAGGTCAAGGACTCCAGCCTGAAGACATCGCCATCAAAACGGGCATCCAGCTCACCGTCAATCAGGCGAATACCGTCATCGAGTCGGGTAAAGCGCAGCTCGCGCCCCGTTACTGTGCCCCGGCTGGTCCAGGCCCATTTGGCGCCCACATCAATATTGACGTCCGCATTCAAACGCCCGCCCAACTCCATGGCATCGCCCAGGAACAGGCGTGTCCAGCTCAAATCATCAATATTGGCCTGAATGCTGACGGTTTTACGATCGTTTTCATTCAAGACCAGCCCATGAATCTGCGTCTGCGCCTTGGCGGTCAAATAGCCCATTTCCTTGGTACGCAGGTCCAGTTGAGCATCCAGGCGACTGCTGGTGGCCGAGACGGGCTTAGCGTTGACGACAACGCTCAGGTCTTGCAGACCCAGGGAGGTGGGCGGATCAGCAAAGACCTGCACATCACCGGCCACACGGTCTACACGCAACTGCCCCGACAAAGCGCCGGCAAACTTCAGATCCCAACGCGCCTGAAGATCAATCTCCGGGGGCTGGGTTTTCTTGTGCTTGACAATCCTGACACCCCCTTGGTCTTTGTCTGTGTTTTCCTCTATGCCCACCTTGCGCAGCAAACGGGCAATACGGGGCTCGGACAACACCAAGTCCCGGACCTCGCCGCGGCTGGCCCATTGGCCGGGCTGGTAGCTGGATTCCTGGTGCCGTAGATTGATCCACGACTCTCCGTCAACAGACGTACTCACCGTAGCAGCTCCAACCCGAACCGACCAGGGAGCCAATGGCTCGGAAGCCTGCGATGTCCTGCCGGCGTTGTCTGAGCGGGTGCCCGCCTTATCCGTCTGGCCGGGTTTGGCTTGCGCTGGTGACCCGGCTTCTCGCTGTGCGACAGCCTGTGCTGCCGCCTCATCCGACGTTGACAACGCCGTCTCATTCTTCGCCAACCCAGCCGCCTGCTGAGCGGTGGTGCCTGTCCTGTCTTGATCCCCAGAACGAACCTGTGTTTCCAGAGCGGGAGTCTTGGGCGCCCGCAACGCATCGGTAAAGCGTACAGGAAGAGCGGACTGCAAACGCAGTGCCACACCGGCATGATCGGCTACCAGCCGACTGACTTTTCCGTCCCAGTATGCCGCCTGGCCCTGTTCCGCAAAGTGCCAGCCGCCTTCCAAGGCCAGATCCGCCTCGGCCAGACCTTGACCCAACTGCCCTTTCGCCTTGCCGCCCAGATCGTACTGGGCAGTTAACTGCAAAACATGACGGGCGATGTCCCCGCGCAATTGGCCTTGTACCGACGCCTTGCCCAACTCCAGTCCAGGCCATAATTGCTCGGCGCGTGGGATACGGGCCAGCAAATCCAGTTCGGCTTTACCCGACATGCCGAACCCCCCTTTAAGCTGGACCTGGTTGTCTCCCACTTTCATATCCGTAAGCACCTCGGAGACATTCAGCAAACGCCACCAGTCGGGCTGACCTGGTTGAGCCGGCGCGGACGCCTTGGCCTTGATCTGTCCCAGAGCGGGTTGCCTGTTCCAACGGCTACCCTGCAAAAGCTGGATGTCTACATCTGCCCGGAGCAATTGTTCTTTATCGGCCAGCACCACATCGAACTGGCCTTGCGTATTGATCAATGCATCGGGCAGAACATCGCCCAACAAGGCGTGTAAATCCAGCTTGTCGCTGCGGAACTGGCCTTTGAAATGGTCCTGAACGTGCCCGCTGTCCTGCGTGGCGTCCCAGGTAAAGTCCGCGTCCAGCGTGGATTCATCCGGTAACTTCACCGCCAGCTGGGCCTGCCTGACCGGCACGGAAGCCAAGGGGCTCAAATCTGCCTGAACATCCAGGCTGTAGCCCTGACCCTGCCCCGTGAGGGACAAGGTCGCTTGCTCCAAAGAGCCATCCAGCTTGATCTGAGCATTCACCACACAATCAGGCAAGGGCTCGGGCTCAGGAACAGCAACCGGCTCCTTGATACGCTCGTCAAGCACCACGCCTGTACCGTTTGACGGTGCAGAACGGATCAGCCCCGCAGCGCCCTGAGCATCATGGTGCTGCTCGGGAGCGGCTGCACCCTGAGCCGCTGACGCTCCCTTTGAGTCAACAGACGGGCTGGCGGACGTTTCCGTCGCCTTGACTGAGGTTTGCGCGGTAGCGGGCGCTGCGCTGGCAGAGCCAGTCACGTTGCGGGACGAATCAGCGGGGGCTGATTTTGTCGCGGGTGCGCTGGTTTTGTGAGGCTGCGCATAAGCGGGCAGATACTGCTTGGCACAAATGGGCGACTCTGCAGTTAAACCACGCGCAATAATTTGTATATCAGCTCGTGCCGGGTAGGGCGCCTCCAAGCCCGCCAGCTCCACCTCGCCTTGAAAGCCGGCACGAATGGACTCGTTGGCCACCATCAAATCGTATAGGCGTAGCTGCGCACGGTCCGACTCCAGCGCCAGCGCCGAGGACAAGTCCGCTAGGGCCACGGGCAAGGGGGTGCCATCCTGGGACAACAAAAACTGGCCAAGTGCCAGCTTGTCTACCGCAATACTGACCGGCAGCTGCGGCATTTTGAACGGTTCATCAGACTTGGGCGCATCCGACGTGCTCAAGGCCACATCTACTTTATGGGCACTTAACTCCACCACATGCAAGCGGCGGTCCCACAATTCGTCCCAGTTAGCCTCCAGGCGCAAACGCTCGATATCGATATGAGTATCGGGCAAGCCCAACACCAGATGATCGATGCTCAGCCCATCCCAGATGGTTCCGCGCACACCTTGCGCGCTGCCTTGTACATAAGGCAAAGCCGTGCGCAGCGCCCAGCGTGTCCCCACCTGACTGGCCAATACCCAGTACAAAAAGCCGCACACCAACAGCAGGGCAACCACAATGAAAGGGATGCCCCATAAGGCGAAATACCGGAACCAGCGCCGAACCCAGGCCATTAAAATGCGATTCCCAAAGAAAAGCTCAAACGGACACGCCTGTCTCGCTGACCATAGGCCAGATCAAGATTGAAGGGCCCGGCTGGAGTACGAACCACAGCCCCCAGACCGTAACCCCAGGCTAAATTCATATCACCAAAGCTGGGAGCGGCATCGCCCACGTCCACAAACGCCCGCATGCCATACATGCTGGTGAAAAAGTGCGTATATTCCACACTGGCAACTGCCATGGCAGGCGCACCAATCACAGCCTCGCCGCGTTGCAGACCAATACTTTGATATTTGTAGCCCCGGATACTGCGTGCGCCCCCGGTGCGATAACCGAAATCCGGCGGCGTCCGATCCGTCATGCCCCACACTTTGCCGACTTCGCCCCGTATGGACAAGACATCCCGATCTCCGATGGGCCACCATTGCTGCAAGCGCAAGTTGCTGCGGTAGAAGCGCTCGCCTCGATCCAGCGTGATACCGGCTCCCAGGCCAAAGTCGATCAGATTACCGTCTCGTGGATCGTATTTCTTGTCCACGTCACGACGCAGCCACTGCCAGGTTGCAATCGCAGACGGTGTTTCACGGGTCGGCAAACCGATGATCTGGGTTTTATCCCAGGCCCCCAGCAAGCCCCACTCGGTCTCGTACTCGACCCGACTATTACCTGCTGCCTTGCGCTCCTGCCGCAGTTTCCAGCCCACGGCGGCGCGCTGCGTATCCAGACCCTCAATGTCAGAGCGGTCGTACAAAAGCCCAAAACTGTTTTTATAGCCGCGCAGCGTCGGCGGCAGATGGACGTCATAAAAAGCACGCTGACGCTTTTTATCCACGCCAATGCCCGCCTCTGTCCAAACAGGCAGGCCAAACACAATATTTTTCCGATACAGGCCTTCAACTCGCAAACCGTGGTCACTGTCCACCCCCAAGGAGCCCGTAAACTGCTTGGAAGGCGCCTCCGTGACCCGCACCTGAACGGGCAATTCCACGTCCCCATCAGGCAGCTCTTTTTTCTTGCTGGCATCCTGATTCAAAGTAACAAAAGCCCCCCGAAAAAACGTGGTGGAAGCCAGGGACTGCTGCCACTCATCGAGCTTGTCCTGATCGTAGGGGTCGCCGGGGGTGTAACGCACATACCGATCCACCAGGGACTGCGGTACCCGTTTTAGCCCCGTCATCTCCAGCGGCCCCATGCGAACCCGCGGCCCACTGTCCACCTTCAAGGACAGATCGGCCACGCTTTCATCGGCGTAGACAGTGGCCCGCGTGTCCACATAACGCGCGTAATAAAAATCCTGGCGCTGCACGCTTTCAAGCAAATCAGCCTTGGCCGACGACCAGACCGAATTGAGAAACGGATCGTTTTTTTTCAGGGGGAAGCTGGCCTTGATGCCTTCAAGGCGCACCTCATACTCCGGCTCCTGAATCTTGCCTTTGAAATCCAGATTGACATCACGCACCCGCGTGAGCTCCCCGGGACGGATAATGATGTCCCAGTATTCTCCGCCCGCGTCCTCCCCCACTTCCAGGGTGACCACGGAATCAAAGTAGCCCTGCGTCTGCAAGGCAGAAACAGTCGCGTCATGCGCCCGGCGACGCAAGCGCGTGACTTCCCCAAGATCCTGGTCCTCAGCCAGCCGTGTGATCGCACCGACTGCACGCTGGATTTCCTTGAGGGCCTGGGGCGGCACGCCCCCTGGATCAATAATGACCTCAGGGACAGACGATTGCGCCCAGGCACCAGGGCTCAGGACCAATGAGAACAGCAGGCAAAAGCCGGATTTGCGCATACGTGCTCAAAGAGGACGGGGAACAACCTTGGGGCGCTGCCCCGACGTATCAGGTGGCAACTGAGACACGTTGGCCGACACGCGATTGGCAATCTCGTGATACAGGCGGGCCTCGGGGCTGTCCGCATTGGCAATGACGGTAGGTGTTCCGGAGTCGGTCTGCGCACGAATACTCATTGCCAAGGGCAAGGCACCCAGCCAGGGCACGTTGTACTGGCTGGCCATATCGCGGCCACCATGCTGACCGAATACCGGGTCAGCGTGACCACAGTTCGAGCAGATATGAACCGACATGTTCTCCACAATGCCCAGCACAGGCACATTGACCTTCTGGAACATCTTCAAGCCTCGTTTGGCATCCACCAGCGCCAGATCCTGAGGCGTGGTGACAATGACCGCACCAGTCAACGGTACTTTCTGAGACAGGGTCAGGGCAATGTCACCGGTCCCGGGAGGCATGTCGATAATCAGGTAATCCAGGTTGTCCCAGCGCGTCTGTGTCAGCAATTGGGTCAAGGCTTGAGTGGCCATCGGGCCCCGCCAGATTGCAGGAGCGTCTTCGTCCAGCAGAAAGCCGATGGAGTTCGCCTGCAGACCATGGCCGATCAGCGGCTCCATCATCTTGCCGTCTGCGCTACGGGGACGCTCGTGCAAACCGAGCATCGTGGGCACGCTGGGGCCATAAATATCCGCATCGAGCAGTCCGACCCGGGCACCTTGCATATGCAGGGCCAAGGCCAAGTTCACCGAGGTGGTGCTTTTACCCACGCCGCCCTTGCCCGATGACACCGCAATAATGTTGCGGATATTGGGCATGGGGCGCAGGCCCTCCTGCACGGCATGCACGCCAATGCGCGGATTCAGGTGCAACTTGGACAGGGTGGCACCCACGCCTGCCAAGGCCTGCTCAATGCGTTCACGCAGTTGACCCTGTATGTCATAAGCCGTGTAGGGCAGATGCAAGGTCAGTTCAACCTGATTCTGGTCAATGCTCAGTTCGCATCGACCCGCATCGACCGATAACTTCTTTAACGTGTTGGGATCGGTCACACTCGCCAGGGCTTGCAACACGCGCTCAGAACTCACTGTCATTTATCCAAAACCTTGATATAAAGAAACATCACCATACCTTTAAACCAGAAAATTAGCGGTTCAAGGGGAATTTTTTTACACTTATGATGTCATACTAACCCTATGAACACATTTAACCAGATTATCCGCACAGCCCTCTTTGTCTTGCTGACAATTTTCGGTGCAATCATGGCGTTTATCTTCATGGTTTCCACTGCTATTGCGATCGGCATTTTATACATTGTGGCGCGTATTAGTGGCCGTCCTTTCGGTGTCAAAGCCTATTGGGATCAGCGCCGCCGCCCCGCTACTGCCAGCAGACAGTCGTCCTCACCCCGTTCGCGTGATGTGACCGACATAGAGATGCGCGAGATGCCTTAACAGTTCTTGACTGTTTATCCTGTATTGGACGAACAGCAACACTGAACAGGTAGGCTTTCGAACACCCTGAGTCCGCAAAGGCTCAGGGTGTGTGCATTTGTGTGATTCACACTGCCTGATCGGGCTTGGCCCGTGTACGTTTCTCTGTCTTGCGCAGCACAAGTGGGCAATAGACCGTAGAATCCTTGTTCCCTTTCTCTTTTATTGTGTTAAGTCATGTCACGAACGATATTTGTTACGACTGCCCTGCCGTACGCCAACGGCTCGTTTCACATCGGCCACATCATGGAATATATCCAGGCCGACATCTGGGTTCGGTCCATGCGAATGTCGGGACATACGGTACATTTTGTATGTGCGGATGACGCTCATGGCGCTCCCATCATGCTTAAAGCAGAAAGTGCGGGCATCACCCCAGCGCAACTGGTTGACAAGATTGCGGCGGAACGCCCCAGCTATTTGAACGGTTTTCACATCAAGTTTGACCACTGGCACCGTACCGACTCGCCAGACAACGTCGAGCTGGCCCAGGATATCTACCGTACGCTCAAAAGCGCCGGTTTCATCGATACACGCACCATCGAACAGTTCTATGACCCAGTCAAAGGCATGTTCCTGCCCGATCGTTACATCAAGGGCGAATGCCCCAAGTGTCACGCCAAGGACCAGTACGGCGACAGTTGTGAAGTCTGTAGCGCGGTCTACGCCCCTACCGAACTGATCGAGCCTTACTCCACCCTGACCAATGCGCGTCCGGTGCTAAAGAGCTCGGAACACTTCTTCTTTCGCCTGTCCGACCCGCGCTGCGTGGCCTTCCTGCAAGAGTGGACCACGGGCAAGAACGCCCAGGGCAAGCCACGCCTGCAATCGGAAGTATTAGGCAAGACCCGCGAATGGCTGGGTACCGGTGAAGGTGCTGAGGCCTCCCTGAACGACTGGGACATCTCCCGCGACGAACCCTATTACGGCATCCCGATTCCGGATGCACCCGGCAAATATTTCTACGTCTGGCTGGACGCGCCTGTTGGCTACCTGGCTTCCCTGAAAGCCTACTGTGCCAAGGCAGGTCTGGACTTTGATGCCTTGCTGGACCCGGAAGGCAACACGGAGCAAGTCCACTTCATCGGCAAGGACATCGTGTACTTCCACGCCCTGTTCTGGCCTGCCATGCTGAAGTTCTCCGGCCGTAAAGTGCCTGACGCACTGAACGTGCACGGTTTCATCACGGTTAGCGGCGAAAAAATGTCCAAGAGCCGTGGCACGGGCATTTCGCCCCTGCGCTACCTGGAACTGGGCATGGATGCCGAGTGGATGCGCTATTACATGGCCGCCAAGCTGAACTCGCACGTTGAAGACATGGACTTCAACCCTGACGACTTCATCGCCCGCGTCAATAGCGACCTGATTGGCAAATACGTCAACATCGCCAGCCGTGCCGCCAACTTCATCAGCAAGCATTTTGATGGCAAGCTGGCTTACCAGGGTGACACCTCCGAGCTGCAAGACCAGCTCAAGGACGTTGCCGAGAAAGTCCGCGCCGATCTGGAAAGCCGTGAGTACGGCCGTGCCGTACGCCAGATCATGGCTCAGGCCGACCTCATCAACCAGGCTTTTGATACGGCGCAGCCCTGGGTCATGGCTAAAGGCATTGCGACTGCCGAACAAGCCCAGAAAGATGCGCTGCAAGACATTTGCTCGCGCACCCTGGCTGGCTTCAAGGGCTTGTCCGTCATGCTGACCGCCATTTTGCCTACCCTGACCGATCGCGTGGCGCGTGAACTGTTCGGCCTGGACCGCAGTTTTGTATGGGATGACGTGGCCGCCCTGCCCGATCACATCGCTCCCTTCAAACACCTGATGCAACGCGTCGACAGCGCCATGGTCGATGAGCTGCTGGCTCCCACACCCGCCCCTGTCGTGCTGCCCGGTGGTGAAGCCATTGCCGACACCATCGACATCAAGGACTTCATCAAGGTGGACCTGCGCATTGCCAAAATCGTCAGCTGTGAAGCCGTAGATGGTTCGGACAAGCTGCTGCGTCTGAGCCTGGACGCGGGCGAAGGTCGTTTGCGCCAAGTGTTCTCCGGCATCAAATCGGCCTACCAGCCCGAGGATCTGATCGGCAAGCTGACGGTGCTGGTGGCTAACCTGGCTCCTCGCAAGATGCGGTTTGGCGTATCCGAAGGTATGGTTCTGGCAGCCAGCCACGCGGATGAGGCCGTCGATCAAGGTATTTATATTCTGGAGCCATTCCCCGGCGCTCAGCCCGGTATGCGCATCAATTAAGACGCATTCCTGATACGCAAAAAAGCCTCGTCCCAAAGCGAGGCTTTTTTGTATCTATAAACCAAAGAATCTGTTCAAAACAAGCGGTTCAAGCCCTTGGGGCGCCCCTGCCTGCAGGAAAGCCGATACACTCTCTACCTTGAAAGCGCTGTATTGATACACAGCCTGACGCTCTGGCTGCAAGGACCTTCTGGCATGGAAAATCTCACCCCCTCTGATCTGGATCGGCACCATGGTGCCCAGCGTTCAACCTGGGTCAGTGTTCTGGTCAATATCAGCTTGAGCCTGCTGCAAATTGTGGTGGGTATCTTCGCCCATTCCCAGGCCCTGATTGCCGACGCCATCCACTCCCTGTCCGACCTGTTCTCGGACTTTGTGGTGCTGATTGCCAATCACCATAGCCGTCGCGGCCCCGATGCCGACCACCCCTACGGACATTTGCGTTACGAGACCGCTGCCACCTTGGCGATCGGCGGTTTGTTGCTGGCCGTAGGCGCCGGCATGCTCTGGAATGCCATCTCTTCATTGCGGGACCCCAGCAGCATTGAGGCCGTCCATCCCGTTGCCCTACTCGTTGCCTTTACCGCTCTGTGTAGCAAGGAGCTCCTGTTTCGCTACATGCTGCGCGTGGCAAAACGTCTGCGCTCAACCTTGCTGGTTGCCAATGCCTGGCACGCCCGCTCCGATGCGGCCTCCTCCCTGGTTGTCAGCCTCGGCGTCCTGGCCAACCTGGCAGGCTTGCCCTTGGGCGACCCTTTGGCCGCCAGTATCGTGGGCTTGATGATTGTGCGCATGGGCTGGAAATTTTCTATCGGCGCGTTTCATGACCTGACCGACAAAGCCGTTGATCAGGAAACCGAGGAGCGCATCGCCAAGCTGTTACGCGAGACACCCGGGGTGGAAGGGATACACCAGTTGCGCACCCGCAAACTGGGCGACATGATCTGGGTGGAAGTCGATCTGGAAATGGACGGCACCTTAACGATTGCCCAAGGCCATGCCATCGCTGTGGCGGCAAGAGATCGCGTCATGGCTGAAGAGCCGGTACTGGATGTAATGACGCACTTTGATCCGGTCACCCCCAAACAGTAAGATTGCACTTACCTGGATCACTGGCCCAGGCAGCCCGCCCGGCTATGACGCGCGGCGGGCGCTCTCGGGGGCCAGCATCTCGACCAGCACCCGGGACAAGGCGGTCACCATCTCGTTGGCGTGAGGCCGATGCAATATCGCCAGCTCAAAAGCGTCAATGCGCGGTAGTCCCTGAGCCTGTCCCAATTCAATATGATCCTGACGTACCGCACGCCGCGGCAGCAGGCTGATGCCCATTCCATCGGCCACAGCCCCCTGAATCCCGCTCAAGCTGGAACTGGTGAAGCTGATGCGCCAGCGCCGCCCCAAGGATTCCACGGCACTGATAATCTCTTCGCGGTAAACACCGCGACGCGGGAAGGTGACCAAAGGAATAGGGTCCAGATGAAAGACGGGATCAGTGGCACTGTCGACCCACGCCGTCTGCTCGGGCAGACAAGCCACCGCCTCGCGGGCATTATGCCGCTGCTTGACCAAGACCAGATCCAGCTCACCCTGATCATAGGCCGCCAGCAAATCACTGCTCAAACCACTGCTGACCTCCAGGCGCACTTGTGGAAACCGGCGATTGAAACCAGCCAACGCCCGCATGGTCTGGCCATTGGTGAAGTCCTCCGGCACACCCAGACGCACGGAGATGGTTACCAAAGAACCCGACAAGGCTTCAGAGAGCTGATGGTTCAAGGCCAGCATCTGACGCGCGTAAGCCAGCAAGGTCTGCCCCGCCTCTGTCGTGCTGACACCACGACTGGCCCGGTCCAGCAAACGCAGTCCTGCCAATTCCTCCAGACGACGCACCTTCTGACTGATCGTGGACTGTGTTGAGTGCAAACGACTGGCTGCCGCTGTAAAACTGCCGCAGTCAACAACCGTCAACAAGGCCAATAGCAGATCCAGGTCATACAAAGGCCGGTTCAGACTGGGACTGCTGGATCGTTGATGATCCATGTGTTCACCCCCTTTTCTCTATTCTCGATGAGCGCCCGGGGCGTGGCAGAACGATTTTTTCAAGCTGCCACACCGGCCGTTAAGACGCATCTTGCGGTGTGGCAAACGGAGTCTGCCTGTGAATTGACCGCGCTGCCGCGTCAGAGCATGGTGAGAGACGAATGCAGATCCTGAGGGCGCCTGTCTGGCCCACTGCGCGCCAGGTTTCAAATCCGAGCCCACGCTTCCAGCTATTCAAAAAACAAATACAAGAGATTTATACATTTAATTTGTAAATATCACCAGCTCTCGTTAATGTGTATTGGTCCCGCGCATTACAACGACATCCCGCCTCTGCCTTTGGGCCGCCGCAGGGATTGCGCCGTGCCGTTCGACAGATTTTTCCTTACTGAATTTCATTGGGAATCAACATGTCCAAAGTCAATTACTACGCCCCGCCAGGCGGGCATCCGCCACAGACACAGCTGCTGACGGATCGCGCCATGTTCACCGAAGCCTATGCCGTGCTGCCCAAAGGCGTGCTGCAGGACATCGTGACCAGCTACCTGCCCGGTTGGGAAAACACCCGTCTGTGGGTACTGGCACGGCCTTTGTCCGGCTTTGCCGAGACCTTCTCGCAATACATCATGGAAGTCGGCCCGCAAGGTGGCAGCGACCACCCTGAGGATGACCCCGAGGCCGAAGGCGTGATTTTTGTCGTCAAGGGCCAGCTCGAACTGGTTCTGGAAGGCACCAAACACATCATGGAAGAAGGCGGCTATGCCTTTATTCCTCCGTCTACCAACTGGTCCTTGCACAACCGCAGCAACGAACTGGCCAACTTCCACTGGATCCGCAAGCGTTACCAGCGTGTCGAAGGTCTGGATGCCCCCGAGGCTTTCGTGACCAACGAAAAAGACGTTGAACCCCGCGTCATGCCTGACACCGATGGTCGTTGGAGCACCACCCGATTTGCCGATATGTCCGACATGCGCCACGATATGCATGTGAATATCGTGAACTTTGAACCCGGTGGCGTGATTCCCTTTGCAGAAACGCACGTCATGGAACATGGCCTGTACGTTCTGGAAGGCAAGGCGGTTTACCGCCTGAACCAGGATTGGGTTGAAGTGGAAGCCGGCGACTTTATGTGGCTGCGCGCCTTTTGCCCACAGGCCTGCTATGCCGGCGGCCCTGGCCGTTTCCGCTACCTGTTGTACAAAGACGTTAACCGTCATGCCAACCTGACCATTGGCGGCAAACGCTAATATGGCCTGAACCCGAACAGCCGCTGCCTGCCAGCGGCTGTTTTGCGTTGCAGACAGGCCCAATCTGAACTGCCCGCCTTTAACCTCTTTAAGGTAGAGTCGGCACACCGAACACGACACAGCCCCGCGTGTCAGGACTTATTCCAAGCTTTGCTCTCTCAGGGAGAAAAACATGAACGATAAACACTATCTGCTGCGGTCCATCCAGATTGCGAAAGAGAACGTTGACCGTGGCGGTCAGCCCTTTGGTGCGGTGTTGGTACGTAACGACCAGGTGCTGGCCGAAGGGGTGAATGAAACCTATATCGCCCATGATCCTACCGCGCATGCGGAAATCCAGGCCCTGCGCAATGCCAGCCAAACCTTGAAAAGCAGCCAGCACACCGGCAGTACCATGTATGCCAGCGGCATCCCCTGCCCCATGTGCATGGCTGCCATGATCGCGGCAGGCGTAGAGCGCGTGGTGTACTGCGCCGATGATAAGGAAGGGGCTCCTTTTGGCTGGTCCACCCAAGCCTTCTATCAAAAAATGCGCCAGGACTTCGGACAGCAGGGTGTGAAAGTGGAACATTTGCCCTTGGCTGAAAAACGCCAAGTCTACGAAGACTGGCAAGCCCGTTTTGGTCAAGGCCCCGCCCAGGATTAGCCCAACACCCTCAAGACCCTGCGTTCGCGCAGGGTCTTGCGTATTGGCATGGACAGAATGACAAGAAAAGCTTATAAATCGAATTGTTTATAGTAACGATTCTCATTTATTAATTTATTACCGAATCAGAACAGGCGACTGTACAGGTCCGCAATGTGGTTATGGCCGTAAGTACTGTGGCTCTGACGCATTGGGGCTGACGGCAGCCTCACGCCCGTTCTGCAGTCAGTTTGTTGTTGTTCACGTCCAAAGGAAATCCATGATTGTGTGCCGCCCCGCCTCCTTGAAAATGATTGTTGCCTCTGTCATGGGGGCCTTGCTGCTGAGCGCCTGCCAAAGCACACCGCAATCTCAACAGTCGGGCCTGAACGCGTCTCGTGCCAACACAGCCCCGCAGGCGCAGGTGAGCTTTCGCCAGGACTCAATCGAAGGGGCTTACGAAGTGCTGGCCGCCAAGGACAGCAATCAATTGTTCGTGGCTGCCACCCCTTTGTTTGAGGATCGCACCGCCGGCTTTGTGCATGTTCTGGACCAGGACACCTTGCAACCTACACAGTTGATCCAACTGCCACGACGGGCATTTGCCTTGGGACTGAACCAGAAAACACACACCCTGTACGTGGGCAATACCTTGGATGGCTCCTTACTGGCCCTCAATAGCCTGAACGGTACGGTCAAACAATTGATTCAGCTGGGCCAGAAAGAGGACAAGGGAGGCTGGGAACATACCCGCAAGGTCATCATTGATGAACAAGACAACCGCATCTTTGTAACCAACCCCGCTGAAGGGGGGCGTGTGTGGATTGTGGACGGCACCCAAGGCCGTATTTTGCACAATATCGACAATGTGGGACTGTGGCCTGCGGGTGCCGCGTATGACGCCAACACCAAGCGTCTGTTCGTGGGTCAGGGCGGCAAGCAAGAGATTGCGGTCATCAACCCCGCCACCGGCACGATCGAGCAGCGCTTTAGCACGGGCGATGCCAAAAGCGACAAGCGTGAGGACTCGCGTCACTTCTTTGTGAATGTGGCCCTGAGTGCGGATGGCAAGCAGTTGTTCGGCGCCGATGCCAATACCGGCAAGATCTACGTCTTTGATACCACCTCAGGGAAAGTGGAAAACTCGGTTGACGTCGGCCCAGGGCTGCTCGATATCGTCTATAACCCGGCTCGCCAGGAGTTGATCGCCACCAACCGCGGCGTGGATCGTGACTCGCCTGCTGGCACCGGCGCCATCAACATTCTGGATGCCCGAACTCTGACCGTGAAACATCGCCTCAGCGCCCCCATTCACCCCAACAGCGTCACCTTGAGCGCAGACGGCCAGACCGCTTTTGTGACCATCAAGGCTCCGCATGGCGACAAGAGCCCCCATTACCTGAAAGGGGCCAAGGATAGCGTGCTGCGTCTGAACCTGAACCAACTCTAAACCTGCGGTCTGATACCCATCCCAAAGCCTGGTTTGTCCACTGTGCCAAGCCGGCTTTTTTTACCTCACAGTGGGGTCCGCCCACCCGCGTAACCCCTTCTGGGCCTCGCATCCAGCCTGGTTTTGCCCCTGGCTCCTACCCTCTTTCCAGGTCAGCCTCGGGGTGCGCCCGACGCATGTCACTCCCCTTGACACAAAGCGGTCTGGAAACCAGACCAAAAGCGGATTGCTGCAACCTGCCACTTGATCAATAGAATCAATTAGTGACCTAGCAAGACGCCTGCCGATTCCCGGCCAAGTCCATGCCTTTTCCACCTCCAGAGATGCCCCACACAGGCATCTCTGGAGCGTTTTCTATTGCAGATGACCTATGGTTCAGCTAAACGCTTATCATCAGCCTATTGGCCCCGCGCTTGCCCACTGGCAAGCCCGCCCCCAACCTGCACGCTGCGTTCTTCAGGGCACATACTGTCGCCTGGAAGCCGTGGACCCCGACAAGCATGGCGACAGCTTGTATCAGGCCTACAGCCGCGCCCGCGACGGGCGCGACTGGACCTATCTGTCAGTCGGGCCCTTCAGCAACCGGATACAGTTCGATCAGCACCTCCACGCCATCAGCCAGGCCAGCAATGCCGTGCATTACGCCGTCGTAGACCAGACGACCGGACAGGCGTTAGGCACCCTGGCCCTCATGCGGATTGACGCGCAAAACGGCTGTATCGAGGTAGGTTTTGTCGCCTGGTCACCCGCCTTGAAACAAACCCGCCTGGCCACCGAAGCCCACTATCTGTTGATGGCCTACGCCATTGAGAAGTTGGGCTACCGTCGCTACGAATGGAAATGCGACACGCACAACGCCCCCTCACAAGCAGCAGCACGGCGTCTAGGCTTTCGTTACGAGGGGGTGTTCCGTCAGGCCGTTGTCTATAAGGGCCGTTCACGCGACACAGCCTGGTTCTCCATCACCGATAAAGAATGGCCTGCCCTGAAAACAAATTTCCAGACGTGGCTGGCCCCGGAAAACTTTGACGGGCAGGGTCGACAAAAGCACCGTTTGGGTCAGCATGTAACGCCCACACCCACCGATGCGGGCGTGCGCCGACTCCAGCAGATGCTCGCATTGCAATCCGAGCTGAATCAATTGATTGACCCGAACTGGCGAGTAGCCAAACAGGGCTACTACCGCGCAATCTGGGTGGAATGCGCGGAGCTGGCTGCTTACCTGGACTGGAAGTGGTGGCAACAGTCCGAACGAAATCTGCCGCAACTACAGCTGGAGTTAATCGATATTCTGCATTTCGGACTGTGTGATGTGCTTCACGCTAACGATGCCTTGCGCGAACAAGAGGCCGCTGCCGCGCTGGAACAGCTCCAACACGCCCAAGACACAGCCGCCGGTGATTCCACCACGCTCATGCATGCCCTGGAACGCTTTACCTTGCGAGTGCTGCAAACCCGTCACTTTGATTTTGAGGGCTTTGCCTTGCTGGCAGGCCTGTGCGGTCTGACGCTGGATACGCTCTACCATGCCTACGTCGGCAAAAATGCCCTGAACCGATTGCGCCAGCTACGTGGCTATCAACAAGGCCACTACCACAAGCACTGGGGCGGGCAACAGGATAATGAACATCTGGCGCACCTGCAGGCGCGCCTGCCGGTTGAGCAGGACAACTACCCTGAGTTGATTCTGCAAGCCTTGCTAGAGCGCTATGACACGTTTTTTTCAGGAGAGACGCAAGCCCGCAACGGAGCTGCGCTACTACCTCCCCTTTCTTCACGCTGACAAAGGACTGTCCATGTACCTCGACTGCGATTGTTCCATTGATGTCTTTCTGGACTCGCCCAAACCGGACTCCAATCCCGTGGAAAATAATGACACGCGACATCCACCCGATCCCCGGCCACAGCCGCATAAGGTGCAACACCCCTGGTCCCGCTCGCGACGACGCGAGCGCTCCCGATGGCGTCAGGCGTAAGCGCAAAGGAGAAAAGTCGCCGCGCCCGGCTCATGCCGGGCCGGCATATGCGATCCCTCTTCATGCCAAATGGAATAGGAGCTATGAGCCAAGGCACATAGCTCCTTTTGATTTAAATCAAGACAATGACCCCATCGTCGGCGCATAGACCGGCGAAGCATGCTAAAGGAGACAAATCGCATGGATACCCCCCTCAGAGACAAATCCTATTTCGATGAACGTGCCACCCAAGAGATGGCCACGCATCTACCCCAAGTCCAGCGCGACACCCGCGAAACCATGGCGTTTGCCTGTCGCATTCTGGCCATGACCGAACAGGAGGCCGGTCTGGCCGGCCAGATCAGTGTCCGGTCCGAGCGTCCCGGGGCCTACTGGACCCTGCGCTTTGGTCTGGGTTTTGATGAAGCCACACCCGATGACTTCATTGAAGTTGATCGCGACCTGAACACCCTGAGCGGCCAGGGCATGGCCAACCCCGCCACCCGCTTTCACCTGTGGGTGTACGAAGCCCGCCCCGACGTCAACTCCATCATTCACACGCACTCACCCTGGGCGACCGTGCTGGCGACCGCCCGCCAGCCTTTGGTGATTTCGCAAATGGACATGACGCCGTTGCACAATGACTGTGCGTTTCTGGGCGAATGGCCCGGTGTACCCATTGCCGACCAGGAGGGCGTTATCATTTCCGAAGCGCTGGGCGACAAGCGCGCCATCATCCTGGCTCACCACGGTTACCTGACTGCGGGAAAAAGCTGCCAGGAGGCGACCTACCTGTCGGTCTACCTGGAGCGTGCGGCACGCCTGCAGGTGCGTGCGCAAGCGGCGTTTGGCCCGCTGACTCCCGTCGATGACACTCTGGCGGCCGAGGCCCACGACTACCTGCTCAAGCCCTCCATTGTGAACGCGACCTTCGATTACTGGTCCCGTCAGACCCAAGGCATTGCGCCCTTAACAACGACTCGCTGACGCCCACACTCAACACCCCGCTTCCACCAGGAGGTCGCTATGACGATGCCTCACACCGGACAGGCGCGTTCGTCGCGCCAGTACGTCACTGCTGGCTTGGCCAGCATGATGGGAACCACCATAGAGTGGTATGACTTTTTCCTCTACGGCACTGCTGCCGCACTGATCTTCAACAAGATCTTTTTTCCCGCCTTCGACCCGATTACGGGCACTCTGGCGGCCTTTGCCACCTATTCCGTAGGCTTTTTTGCCCGTCCCCTGGGCGGTTTTGTGTTCGGCCATTTCGGGGACAAGCTGGGCCGAAAATCCATGCTGTTAATTACGCTGTTTCTGATGGGTATTCCTACCATCCTGATCGGACTGATTCCCTCCTACGACAGTATTGGCTATTGGGCGGCCGTCCTGCTGGTCCTGATGCGTTTTTTGCAAGGGGTTGCCGTGGGAGGTGAATGGGGTGGCGCTGTCCTGATGGCGGTGGAACACGCCCCGGATGGTAAAAAAGGTTTTTTTGGCAGTCTGCCCCAGACCGGGGTCGCGCCGGGCCTTATTTTGTCCTCTTTGGCGATGGGAGCCGTTGCCAGCCTGCCCGAAGAAGACATGTTGAGCTGGGGCTGGCGCCTGCCCTTTCTGGCCAGTGTCGCGCTGCTGTTGGTAGGCTGGTGGATTCGAGCCAAAGTGGCCGAATCTCCAGACTTTGAGCAGATGAGCAAAAAGGGCAAGCAGGTCGCTATTCCCGCCCTGGAAGTGCTGCGTCACTACCCCCGTGAAGTTCTGCTGGTGGTCGGCGGCCGCCTGGCTGAAGTCACCTGGTTTTACACGGTGGTGACCTTCGCCCTGGCTTATGCCACCACCACCCTCGGGGTAGAGCGTAGTGTGATGCTCAATGCCACGGTATGGGGCGCCTTTGCCGCGCTGTTCACCATGCCCCTGTTTGGCGTACTGGGCGACCGTCTCGGCTTTAAATGGGTCTTTATGGCAGGTACGCTTTGCATGCTGGCATTCTCCTCGCCTTTCTTCTCCATGCTGGGCAGCCTGGACACCGGCACCATCACCTTGGCGCTGGTCATTGCCATTGGTCTGGTCTATGCAGCACTCTATGGCCCGCAGGGCGGTCTGTTTTCCACGCAGTTCCCCCCCGAGGTACGCTACAGCGGGATCTCAATCGCTGTCCAGGTCTCTGGCGCCATCGGTGGCGGTCTGGCCCCTTTGGTGGCGACTTCCTTACTGGCCTATGGAGACGGACAACCTGACTACATCGTCTGGTATCTGAGTGCGCTGGGCTTGATCGCTTTTGCCAGCAGTTGGTTCATGCACGGACCGGCCCACTTCTCCCTGCCCAATCTGTCCCGTCCCAAGGTGCGCACATGAGCACGGCCGGCATTCACTACTACTTCTGGATGAACTCGGATTGGGCTTACCTGGGAGCCGACCGTCTGGAGGCGATCGTCCGCAAACAGGGTGTCCCCATCCATTACAAGCCCGTCGATTTGCCGCAGGTGTATGCCCGTACAGGAGGTGTGCTGCTCGGACAACGCTCCCCCGAACGCCAGGCCTATCGGATCACTGAACTGCAGCGCTGGTGCCGCAAGCTGGGCATCCCCATCAACCCCACGCCCCGCTTCATGTGCCCGGATGCCACGCTGGCCTCGACCGTGGTCATCGCCATCAATCAGGCCGGCTTGCCCGTCCTAGATCTGTACAAGGCCATACTGCGGGCGCAATGGTGTGAAGAGCGCAATATTGCCGATCCAGCAGAACTGGCTCGAATCATGCAGTCACAGCACCTGGACGCTGACTACTGGTTTGAACAGGCGCCGCACATGCAACAACGCTATCAGGCTTATACCGACGAAGCGATTGCAGCCGGTGTATTCGGCTCACCCTCCTATGTGTATCAGGGCGAGCTATTTTGGGGGCAAGACAGGCTGGACATGCTGGACGAGGCCATCCACATGCATCCTGCCCCGGCTTAAGTCGACGTTCCGACTAGTGTTCAACGGGTTTTACAGCAAGGGCAGAACGAGGCTACCAAGCTTGTTCTGCCCTTAGCGATAGTCGCGTCAGAGACTGGCTGGGCCCCGTCTCCATCCTACTCAATGTCATTCAAGAGCGGGGACCCCAAAACGGTCTAAAAACCATCCCAACACCGAAGCCCGGCGCTTGAGAAAGCTCAACACTCAGCCCCCCAGGGTTCACGTCGATGCTCGTTCACTGACTGACTGAGCGCCGCGGATGAGTCCTCACAAAAAAACGGGGAGGCTCGGGTGAAACACCTGCGAACGGCTACACGCGCAGACCTGAAAAGCAACGGCAGACCTGCCAAAGCCCCCTCATTCGTTAGGTCTTAAAAGCCGTAGAATCACGCTTGTTCCTGCCAGGAAAATTCACCCATACGTCAACGTAGCATTGCTGAGAATCGACTTCTGGGTTCGGCCTAAAGCCCGGGATTCCGGCTTTCAGCACGCCGCCTGCCAAAAATAAAATGCAATGAGCAATTTTGAAAATTTACTTTTTCCGTTGATACAAAATGTTATGTCTGCCGTACGAATCATATCGATAGATTTTATCTATTCATAGAGTCTGTATTCTGAAGGAATTGGCTACTTGAGCAATGCCAGTAAAGGTAGCCGTCTTCGACAGAAGAAGGGCGCGGGGCTTTATATTGAACAAATACGCCACTATAAAGTGTCAGCCGGATCAAAAAACCAGGATTTTGCTGATCTCCAATAACACTCGACAGCACGAACACCTTCTGCAATCTCTGCTGGCTGGAGCGTTTCGGGTTTCTGTTGCCGCTGATGGAGTGCAAGGCTACACCAAGGCCCAGCTAACGCTACCCGAACTTATCCTGATGGATAAACAAGTAGGCGGGATTGATGCCTTATCGCTGACACACATGCTGCAAGGGCTAAAAGCAACCGCTCACATTCCCATCATCATTCTGGATTCACGCAGCGAAAGCAGCAGTGAAGAATGCGTCAATTTCCTGAAGGCAGGAGCCGTTGATTACATTGGCAATCCCTATGCCGTTGACGAAGTCAAAGAGCGCATCAACGTTCCTTTACGTAATCCCAAACAGGCGCTCTCCCACCTCTCTGCCGGCAAGCCTCTGACCCAACGGCCCAGCACCACTGCTGAAACCAGCATGCTGATCTACGCCATTCAAAAAACAATCGATGCCAATCTGGGCTCACCGCCCAGCCAGAAAGAACTGTGCGATATGTTCAAGATCTCAAGACGAAAAATCATGAATATATTTCAGCGCAATTTCGGCTTGAGCGTCAGCAACTATATCCGACTGCAGCGTATGTATCGGGCTGAGTATCTGCTACGAACGACCGCCTTGAAAATTGATGTCATCGCAACCGACTTGGGGTTTTCCAGCCCGGCCAATTTCTCGACCGCATTCAAAACCTATGCAGGTGTGGCGCCTGGCAAATTCAGACAGGCCATTGAAAAAAACAAACTCCCCACAGAAAAAACACCAGCTCTTCGATCCCTGGGTTCTCCCTCTTTTTCATCAGAATGGTGCCCACCTTAAATAGGAGGGAATAAAGCGGCACGCAGGTGCGCAAAAGAAGATTCCCGTCCGCGAAAGCACCACTTGGGAAGGCCCCGACTTGCCGTATGGGCACAGGATGATAAAATCGTGGGCTTGAATAGCTCAATTCAAAACAGATCCGGGACGACCTGGATCTGCCTTTTCAATACAGGGACGGCCCTACTCCTTCAAAAGGAGCATCCACGATGGTCCCCCCTGCCTCACCCTCACATGCCCTGGCGCATGTTCCTGCTTCCCATTCCTGCCTGTTTTTTGAGCACGACGCATCGCGTCGCCTGGCCATCTTCAGCGTTGCGCGCGGGAAACAACAACCATGAAACACACCGGCTCCTCCCCTCTGCTTGCACCTGTCACCTGGTTACGCCTGTTCGGCTCCTGGTCCATTGTGGGTCTGTTCACGGTTTTTGGCAGTCAATGGCTGGGCGACTCCCTGAACGGCACTACGGCAACCCTCGCCTTTCTGGTTCTGTTCATCACCATTCTGGCCGCCTCCTTTGGCGTCGTTCGTGAGGCAGACCATCTGGCCCATCAACTGGGCGAACCTTACGGCACCCTGATCCTGACTTTATCCATTGTGCTGATCGAGGTCATTCTGATTGCCTCGGTGCTGCTGGGGCCGGGCGACTTTCCCACCATAGGCAGAGATTCGATCTATGCGGTGATGATGATTATTCTGAATCTGATCACTGGGCTGTGCCTGATTGCCGGCGCGGCGCGCAATGGCGATCAGGCGTTCAACCGTCAAGGTACCCGCACCTACCTGTCCATGATCGTCTTGCTGACCAGTATGGCGCTGATACTGCCCAACTACACCCGCACTGCGGGCGAGTTCAGCACGACACAGGCCATCGCCATTTCGATACTGACGGGCCTGATCTATGCCCTGTTCCTGTCTCTGCAAATGGGTAGCCGTCGTCATGACTATATGCAACCCCATGACACGGTGCCAGGCGCCAAGAACGCAACGCCCCCACCGCGTGATCCCCAGGCTACCCGCGCCATGCTGATACGCAGCCTGGTGCTGATCGCCCTGATTTTGCCGATTGTCTTGCTGGCGCATGATTTGGCCATCGTGACCGATTACGGGATTGCCGCCTCCGGCGCGCCCGTCGCCGTCGGGGGGGTGCTGATTGCCATTATCGTGTTCACCCCCGAGTCCATTACCGCCATCAAGGCTGCCATGAACAATGAAATGCAACGCGCCATCAATCTTTGTCTGGGGGCCTTTGTCTCTACCGTTGGGCTGACCGTACCCGTGGTCCTGCTTATCGGCTTGATAAGCGGTAAACAGGTCGTTATGGGTATCAGCAATACCGACATGGTGCTGTTTCTGCTTACCGTCATGCTGAGCATGCTGAGCTTTGGCGGCCCACGTACCTCTCCCATTCACGGCTATATGCACCTGATGGTTTTTGCCGTGTTCGGACTGCTGCTGTTTTATCCCTGATTAGGCACCAAAAGGACCCCTCTTGACGCAGACAAACGGGCCCGCCCGCCTCGCCTTTACTTTTTCTGCGCCGCAATAAGCTGCGCCAGCCGCTGAATGGACAGCGGTGCGCAGCCTTCTGCATCATTGCTGATCGTCACATAAGCAGCTTGGCCCGCCCCCGTGATGCCGCCAATCGTGCGTGCCAGCACGGTACGCGTAGGCAAGTCCTCGCTGACAATGGCATTAAAAGGGGTGTGTTTTTTCTGAGCATCGGCATAACCGTAGGCCCCAAACTCCCGATTCAGATTCCAGCGACACACCAAAGGACCGGGCCATAAGGCGCGCAATATCGGCAACTGCTCCTCGATGGGCGGCATCTTGCCATGCAGGCCCAGACAAAACGTTGCTCCATTGGCCTTGAGCGTATCGACCAGATTTTGACTCAGCAGCTCGGGGTCTCGCACTTCTACGGCAAGCACCACTGAGGAGCCTTGAGGCAAAGCCTCGCGTGCCGCCGCCAGCATGTGCCCCAATTTATGGAACAAGTCGACGGGCCGATGCAACCAAGCCCAGGACAGTGGGCTTAACTGGAAGACCAGTACCCCCAGGCTGGCCCCCAAGCCCTCCACGGCAGGCTGCACAAACTGCTCCACCGCCAGACGCGGGTTCAAAAAGTCGGGATTGGACTTGCGCACCTTGCCCTGCTCATCGCGCACTTGCGCGTCCGTAATCAGGGATGGACACTTCACGACGAAGCGAAAATCCTTATCGACCTGCGCGGCGTAGGCGCCATACTGCGTGACCGTCAAAGGACGCCAGAAAGTCCGATCAATGCACACCGCGCGCATTAAGGGGTGTTGGTGGTAGGCCTCCAGGCCGTGCTTGGACAAGGTACTTGGCTCGTACTCGCCATCCCAGACCAAACCTTGCCAACCGGGGTAAGACCAGGTGGAGACACCGAAACGCAGGGTTTCAGGCAGCTGAGCCGCCAGATCGCTTAGCTCCAGGGCGGAAGCAGCAAGGCTGACTTTGGTGATTTTGCGTCGCGAGGGGGCGGCGGGCTTTGAGGCGGGTGGCTGAGGAATGGCATCGCCGAAAAGATCTTCTTGCATGCCAAATATAGTGCCATGGGAAGGAGCTGGTCGCCAATGAGCAACGTGATCAGCATCGTTTGATGAGGAATCAGCTGCGCAGCTTGCTGAAGCTCCGCCCATGCTGTGCGCACCTCAATGCGGGCTTTTAGAACAACACGACTGTCCAGTGCATGCTTGGGCAGCGAAGTAGGTAGCTGGATATAAGGCTGGCTCGGATTCCACACAGCATCAAGCGTCATGATGCCAAATCTCGATTTCGTCGACAGGTTGCCGCCTTATGTCGTCACCAGTGACACGTCGATAAAAGGTGTACCTATTTTCAATACATAGCGACGTGCATCCAGTTTCGCTGAAAGAATCAGCGGCTACCACCGCCTAAGAAGTAGAAATGCAGTCGTGTTGCAGCCCAACACACCCGAATCCCGAGAGCGGCAAAGACTGGCTTGGGAAATCGCTGCAGAAAAACGGGGGAGTTGGAAACAAAGCAGAACTGGAGCGGGTGATGGGAATCGAACCCACGACGGATGCTTGGGAAGCATCAGTTTTACCATTAAACTACACCCGCCCTGTTGGAGAGGTCTGCGTCAAACGCAGACGGTCCCGCGAAAGGGGAAGCGAAAATTATAGCGCGATCTGGTGGCTGTGCGTCACACCCGCCCTATCTTTTTCACCCACCACCACATGAATTTGGCGGCAAGACTCACTACAATAGAGCTTTCCCGCTTTTAGCTGATACGCGAGCCATTTCCGATGCCCGCGCCCCAACCATGACCTCCAGCAACGAAAAACAATCCCTGTTGTCGCCCACTGTCGCCAACAGCAATTCCGGCGAGACCCATATCCGTAGCTTTGTTCATCGGCGCGCGCACATCACGCCCAGCCAGGAGCAAGCCTTGGCGCGCCTCTTGCCGCTGTGGTCGATCAGCTACCGCGACAACATCCTGAAACCGGAAACGGTGTTCGGCAACGACAGGCCCGTGATTCTGGAAATTGGTTTCGGCATGGGTGAAACCACCCAGAAAATTGCCCAGGCCCGACCCGATGACAATTTCCTGGGTGTGGAAGTGTTTAACGCCGGTGTCGGCGCTTTGCTCAAGCGTATTGATGACAATCAGATCAGCAATATCCGCATCATTCAGCATGACGCAGTGGAAGTGGTGCGCGACATGATCGCGCCTGCTTCGCTGGCTGGCATTCACATCTACTTCCCCGATCCCTGGCCCAAAAAACGCCACCACAAGCGCCGACTGGTCCAGTCGCCCTTTATTCAGTTGCTCAGCAGCCGCCTCAAGCCCGGTGGCTATATTCACTGCGCAACCGATTGGGAAAATTATGCGGAGCAGATGCTGGAAGTGCTGTCGGCTGAACCCATGCTGACCAACACGCACGAGGGCTACGCACCTCGCCCCGACTTTCGGCCGCTAACCAAATTTGAGAATCGCGGACTGCGTCTGGGTCATGGCGTATGGGATCTGATCTTCACGCGCAATGACACCCCTACCCCTGAACTGAACTGGCCCAAGAAAGAACAATGAGCGCAACCCTGTTCCCGCCGATCGAGCCTTACGCACAAGGCACCTTGCATACCGATGATGGCCACCATATCTACTGGGAATGCTGCGGCAACCCGGCCGGAAAGCCAGCCATCTTCCTGCATGGTGGACCGGGATCAGGATGCTCTACCGATCATCGCCGCCTGTTCGACCCGCAAAAATACAATGTGCTGTTGTTCGATCAGCGCGGTTGCGGGCGCTCATACCCCCATGCCAGCCTGGAGAACAACACCACCTGGCATCTGGTTGAGGATATGGAGCGCTTGCGCAGGGAAAAGCTCAAAGCGGACAAGATGCTGGTCTTTGGCGGGTCCTGGGGTTCGACTCTGGCGCTGGCCTATGCCCAGACTCACCCCGAGCACGTCAGCGAACTGATCGTGCGGGGCATCTTCATGGCGCGCCCGCAAGAGCTGCACTGGTTTTATCAGGACGGTGCCTCGCGCCTGTTCCCCGATATGTGGGAACAGTACCTGGCCCCCATTCCCGAGAACGAGCGCCATGATTTGATCACGGCCTACCACAAGCGTCTGACAGGTGACGACCCTGCTGTACAGCTGCGGGCCGCGCATGCCTGGTCACAGTGGGAAAGCAACACCATTACACTGTTGCCCAGCCAGAATCACCTGGATGCCAAATCCAGTGATAAGGCGGCCTTGGCTTTTGCTCGTATTGAAAACCACTATTTCATGAATCAGGGCTTTCTGGAGCCGGATCAACTGCTCACAAATGCCCACCGCCTGCACGGCATTCCCGGGGTAATCGTCCAGGGGCGCTATGATGTGTGCACTCCGGCGCATACAGCCTGGCAACTGCATCGCGCCTGGCCCCAAGCAGAATTCCATATGGTGGCCGACGCGGGTCACGCTTATGACGAACCGGGTATTTTGGCCCGTTTGTTGGCTGCCACCCGGAAATTTGCCATCTGAATCACGCGTCCGACCCTTGTCGGGCCCTATCCAGAGACAAGAATGAACATTACCTTGAATGGCCAGAGCAAGACTTTGGCAAACTCCGATACGATTGGCTCGCTGATCCGCGAGCTAGGCTACGAGAACAAGCGCATTGCTGTAGAGCTTAACGGCGATATCGTGCCCAAAAGCCAGCATGCCAATACCCCTATCAAGGACGGCGACACGATTGAAATCGTGGTTGCGGTCGGAGGCGGCTGACGCCCCTTCCTAAAATGCACAATTGCTGACATTCCGGTACCGCTTCACCGTTAGAAATGCGGTCATAATGGGTGGATTGGCCTGCCAGCGAGCAGGCTGCCATAGAACCCTAACTTCAGGAGCAAAGCGATGGGCGTATTCAGTTTTCTTAAAGATGTCGGCGAAAAACTCTTTGGCGCCAATGAGGCCAAAGCAGCCACCGCAGACGAACTGCAGAAAGAACTGGCCAAACACCAGCTGTCCGCTGACGGTCTGAATCTGACGGTAGAGGGCGATAAGGTCACGGTCAGCGGTCAGGTTGCCTCCACCGAACAGGCGGAAAAAATCGTACTGGCACTGGGTAACACCTTGGGTGTGGCACAAGTCGATAACCAGTTGACGGTGGCACAGCCGTCCATCGAGGCCACCATGTACACCGTCCAAAAAGGCGATACCTTGTGGAAAATTGCCGAAGTCCATTACGGCACACCCCATGGGGCCAAGTACACGGTCATTTTTGAGGCCAACAAACCCATGCTCAGCCATCCTGACAAGATCTATCCCGGTCAGGTACTGCGTATTCCTGCCCTGTAAAACGGGCTTGTACCGGTCTTTGTCCATCGGTGACAGGCCTGGATTTTCGCTCAAGCCACAACAAAACGCCCGATGCAGTGCATCGGGCGTTTTTTTATTGACTCAAGCCTCCAGGAGAAGCGGATCACGCCACTCCCGCCGACTTTAACGGCTGCCTAGCGAAAACCCTTGAAACCTTTACCGGCCAGACCTTTCAAGGCTCCCATGCCGCCCAGGCCCCGCATCATTTTGGCCATGCCGCCCTTTTTCATCTGTTTCATCATGCCCTGCATCTGCTCGAACTGATTAAGCAGACGGTTGACCTCTTGCACCGACACGCCCGAACCAGCCGCAATGCGACGCTTGCGCGACGCCTTCAGCAACTCAGGCTTGGCACGCTCGGCAGGAGTCATGGAATTCAAGATGCCTTCAGTACGGCGCAATTGCTGCTCAGCCTGACCGCCTTGCAGCTGGGACGCCGCCTGAGAAAACTGGGCAGGCAGTTTTTCCAGCAAAGAGCCCATATCGCCCAGCTTTTTGACTTGCTGTAACTGATCGCGAAAGTCGTTCAGGTCGAACTTGTCGCCGGCCTTGATCTTGTCGGTAATCTTTTGCGCGTCGGCAATGTCGATGTTGCGCTGAGCCTGCTCGACCAGAGAGACAATATCGCCCATCCCCAACACCCGCTGAGCCATGCGCTCGGGGTGGAAAGGCTCCAGACCGTCCAGTTTTTCCGATACTCCCACGAACTTCAACGGTTTGCCGGTGACGTGGCGTACCGACAAGGCTGCACCACCTCGGGCATCACCGTCGAGCTTGGTCAAGACCACACCGGTCAGGGGCAGAGCGTCGGCGAAAGCCTTGGCAACATTGACCGCGTCCTGGCCCTGCATGGCATCGACCACAAACAAGGTTTCGATCGGGTTCAGCAAATCGTACAGCGCGCGTATCTCGCGCATCATCTCTTCATCAATGCCCAGACGACCGGCCGTGTCGACAATCAACACATCGAAATGATGACGCTTGGCATGATCCAAGGCATGACGGGCAATGTCTGCAGGCTTTTGGCTGGGATCGGAAGGCAGAAACTCCACACCGACCTGCGCGGCAACGGTTTTCAACTGCTCGATAGCGGCAGGACGGTAGACGTCGGCACTGACCACCAGCACTTTTTTCTTGCCTGTCTTGCGGCCATGCTGGATATGGCCGCCTTCGCTAAGCCATTTGGCCAGCTTACCAGTGGTCGTGGTCTTACCGGCCCCTTGCAAACCCGCCATCAGAATCACAGCAGGAGGCTGGGCAGCCAAGGACAGCTCGCTGGCGTTGTCGCCCAGGTCTGCCCCCATCAAGTTGGTCAGCTCCTGGTGAACAACCCCTACCAGCGCCTGCCCCGGATTGAGGCTGTCGGCAACTTCAACACCAAGTGCCTTTTCCTTGACCCGTGCCACAAAATCGCGCACGACCGGCAAGGCCACGTCCGCCTCCAGCAGCGCCAGACGCACTTCCCTCAACATATCCTGAGTATTGGATTCGGTCAGACGAGCCTGGCCGCGCATGGTTTTCACCACACGTGACATACGCTGGGTCAGATTTTCAAACATAGGACTGGGTTCGCTTAAACTAGGTTATCGTGTGGTCTACGAATAAGAATAAAATGGCCACTTGAGGTACGCCCCGTACCGTTTTTCAGGAAAACCGGGACTTATGTCTGCAAGTATTGTATTTCACTTGCTCGCCGCACTGGCGTACATCGTGCTGTCGATCTCGCTCTGGCGTCCATTGACTCGCGGCAGCACCCGAACCGTACTGAACGCCCCCAGCCGGGTAGCCTTGCTATGCGCCATCATTGTGCATGGAGCGGGCCTGTTGCTGACGATTGTGCAGCCCCAGGGGCTGCATCTGAGCTGGGCATTGGCCCTATCGGCGGCAATCTGGCTGGGTATGGTGGTGTTCTGGTTCCAAAGCCTGTATCTGCGTCTGGACAGCCTGCTGCTCATTCTACTGCCTGCAGCCACAATCGTCAGCCTGCTGGCCATGGCTTTTCCCCAGGGCCATATCGTCAACCATGTGGGCAATGAATGGTTGCGCATCCACCTGATGATCGCCCTGGTCGCTTATGGTCTCAGCACAGTGGCTGCCTTGCATGCCGTCCTGATGACCGCGCTGGACCGTCAACTACACCGCCCCGTGGCTCATCAGGAGCAACGCGGCCTGTTCAGCCGGGTGCTGGACACCATGCCGCCCCTGCTGGTCCAGGAAGAGCTGCTGTTTCGTCTGATCCGCGTCTCTTTCCTTATTCTGACCCTCACGATTTTGAGCGGAGCCGCTGTCTCCATGGCCATAGATGGTAAATTTCTGCCAGCGGACCATAAAACTGTCTTTACCTTGCTGTCCTGGGTTACATTTGGTGGCTTATTATGGGGTCGAAAACAGTATGGATGGCGCGGTCGGGTAGCCTTGCGCTGGACCTTGGCCGGCTTTGCCTTCCTGCTGCTCGCCTATACAGGCAGCCACTTTGTACTGGACGTCATCTTGCAACGAGGGAAAATTGGGTAAAGTCTTATTCTGGGTTGTGGTCATTCTGGGGGCCATGATCATTGCCCGCATCGTGTCACAAAACAAGGCCCGCAAGCGCACTCCACCCAACCCGACCACGCGCCCCCCACGCAAGAAAGGCGGTGCCGAAGAGATGGTTCGTTGTGCGCACTGTGGCATTTACCTGCCGCGCTCTGAAGCCCTGATGAGCAATCATCACACCTGGTGCAGCCTGGAACACGCCAAGCGCGGCCCGCGCAATTGAAGCTATGGCTCGCATGCACCACGCCTACGACCTGGATCGCCAGGGCTGGCTCAAACCTCATGCCAATGTCCTGCGGGCCCTGTCTCCCAATCAGGATGAGCGCCCCGAGGGCGACACCCCGACCTTGCTGGTGCTGCACAACATCAGCCTGCCCCCCGGGGAGTTTGGCGGACCCTATATTCGGGATTTCTTCCAGAACCAGCTGGATATCAGTGCTCATCCCTGGTTCGAGAATATCCGGGACCTGAAAGTATCAGCGCACTTTCTGATTCAGCGCACGGGCCATATCATCCAGTTTGTGCCCACTACCCGCCGTGCCTGGCATGCGGGTGTGTCACGCTTTGAAGACCGTGAGCGCTGCAATGACTTCTCTATTGGCATCGAGCTGGAAGGCAGCGATTTCGAGCCTTTTACAGAAGCGCAGTACCGGGAACTGTCCCGTCTGAGCCGCGCCCTGCGTATGCGCCATAACTTGACCGCAGTACGTGGACACGAGCATATCGCCCCGGGGCGCAAGACCGATCCGGGGCCATGCTTTGATTGGGAAAGGGTGAAGCGGGAACATGGCTGGCCCAAAGAAAGCTTGCCGGAGCAAGAGCTGGAACCCAAGCCGCAACCAGTGCCCGCTCAGGATCGATAAAGCAGTTCAGGGCCAATATCAGCCAAGGTATTGCAACCCGTCAGAGCCATTGCCACTTCCAGTTCCGCCCGCAAAATATGCAGGACATGCGCCACGCCGGCCGCTCCTGCGGCGGCTAGAGCATAAATATAAGGACGGCCAATCATCACGGCTGTTGCACCCAGCGCCAATGCCTTGAGCACATCGGTTCCGCGTCGAATACCGCCATCCATCAAGACCGGCACCCTGCCCTGCACGACCTGACAAACCTGTGCCAAGACGTCCACAGAGGCGGGAGCACCATCCAACGTTCGCCCTCCGTGATTGGACACCACAATTCCGGCGACCCCCCTATCCAGGGCTCGCTGAGCGTCTCGGGGTCGCATCACACCCTTCACCCATACCGGTAAAGGACTGTTCTGCACCAACCAGGCCAGATCCTCCCAGGTCGGCGCCGTATTCAACAAACCACTAGCAAACAAAGGACTGGTTCCTGCTGCACCCAAAACCACCTGTTGCTTGGGCGCCCCCCGCAGATTCACGGCGTCCACCCCCTCAGGCAGGCTAAAGCCGGCACGTTGCTCCTGATTACGCACACCATTAACCGCAGCATCTACCGTCAACATCAGCGCGGCATAACCGGCCGCTTCGAGCCGCCTCAATAAATCCACAGTAAAGGCGCGATCCGTTTGCCAGTACCACTGGGCCCACAAAGGGGCGTGCGCCCGTGCGGCGATCTCTTCAAAGGAATGACTGGCCTGCATGCTGATTACGCTAGTCGCCCCCATCGCACCCGCGCCCAACACACTGGCCAATTCACCGTCAGGGTGAGCCAGGCGCTGATAAGCCACGGGAGCCAGAAGAATCGGGTAATCCATGGACTGCCCGTGCAGCGTCAAGCGGGTCGAGGGCTGATCAAATTCGCTGAGAGCAGCAGGCCATAGGCCCCAACGCCCGAAGCTGGCCAGATTGTCTTGCAAGGTAAGCTCATCGGCTGCCCCCGTGCTGAAGTAAGCCCAGTCCTGCGTACGCATACGCTGACGGGCATAGGATTCGTAATCCCTCAGGCAGCTAATCTGGGCCGGGATGTGAGTGAGTGGGGGCAGTCGTTCGTGGGACATGGTCAATCAAGCTCCAGGCGATCAGACATCGCTCCATTCACGCAACAAATTGTGGTAAATCCCCGTCAGGCGTGACAGCTCCTGGGCATCCGCATTCTGCCTGGCCAGTTGCTGAATGCTCTGATCAAGCTCCCACAGCAATTTGCGTTGATGCGCGTGGCGCACCATGCTTTGCGTCCAGAAAAAGGAGGCATAGCGCGTTCCTTTCGTTACCGGCTCTACGCGATGCAAGCTGGTACCGGGATACACCACCATATGTCCTGCAGGCAGCTTGATGGATTGAGTGCCGTACACATCCTCGATGATCAGCTCGCCCCCCTCGTACTCGTCGGGATCACTGAAAAACAAGGTTGTGGACACATCGGTACGCAGGCGCTGGGGCGTGCCAGGAACGGTAAAAATCGCGTTATCAATGTGGTTGCCATATTCCCCGCCACCCTCGTAACGATTAAAGCGTGGCGGCAGCATGCGCAGTGGCAAGGCAGCGGCAATAAAGCCGCTGTGCTGCCCCAGTACGTGCATCAGAAACTCGCCCATCTGACGGGCAAGAGGCGCATCCAGAGGCAACTGCAAATTGCGCTTGCTGTGCTGGGCCAGATAGCCTGCCGTCGTGCGTCCGTCCTCCCACTGCGCCTGCTCCAGGGCCTGGCGACAATCGCGCAATTGCTCGGCATCGAGAACGTCGGGAATAGTAATCAGCATGAGAGACCTGCGAGAACAAAGACACACATCGGAACGCGGAAAAAGCAGATGAGCCGCCCCCGCGGGCGGCCCATCTGCCATCAGCCTACCCGAGGCAATTTACTCGAAACGGTAAGACGCATTGAACATGTAAGAGCGGCCGGGGCCCACGTTGGCAAAAATCCCCACGTGGGAAGCATCATACATGCGTACATTGCTGATGTTGTTGACGTTGAACTGGAAGGACACGTTCTTGTTCAGCTCGTAGCGCGCCATCGCATCGTAACGCCAGTACGACGGCAGCTTCAGCTGATTGGCATCATCCACAAACCGCTTGCCCACAAAGGTGGCGCCTGCACCCAAGGTCAGCTCGGGCATCACTTTGTAAGTCGTCCAGATATTGAAGCTTTGTTTGGCGATGAATTTCATCTGATTGCCGTCAAAGACGTTGCTGCCATTGCGGTACTTCTTGATCTTGGGGTCCAGGTAGGTATAGCCTGCCCACAGATTCCAGTTCGGCGTGATCGCGCCAGCCGCACCCAGCTCCAGGCCCCGCACACGATTGCTGCCGCTTAACGACACATCACCGGTCAGCGGGTCGGTAGAACGGGCATCTTTCTTGTCGGTCTGGAATACGGCGGCGGTCAGCGACAATTTTTCGTCGGCCACATCCCACTTGGTACCCAGCTCCCAGCTGTAACTGCGCTCGGGCTTCAGATCACGGATGGCCGCGCCGCCTGCCGGGCCATCTGCTCCCCCAGCCTGCCCCAGATTTTCGCCTGTCGGGTTGGAGGACGTACCGTAACTCAAGTAGATGGAACCGTTCTGAGCGGGCTTATAGACTACGCCCAGCTGATAGTTCCACATATCGTCGGTGCGGGAGTCCTTGGTATTGTCGGCCTCAAAGCGATCAAAGCGCAGGCCGCCATTCACCATCCATTGCTCGTTCAATGTCAAAGTGTCAAAGAGATACGCGGAACGGGTATTGATGTCGCCTGTCTTGGTCTTGGGACCGTACTGCAAGGAATAGTTGTACTGACGATTGGGGTCGGGGTTGTAGAACGAGTCCGTGTCACGGCCTGGCCCACCCGTCATGGCTTTGTTGTGAATTTCCTCTTTGCTGATCTCCACACCCGCCACAATATCGTGCTTGATCGAACCGGTATTGAAGCTGCCATACACATCAGTCTGGTTCAGCAAGGACTCAGCCACCCGGTAATTCGTCCGGTCATCGCGACGAAACTGCAGACCAGGTCCCTCCGACGCGCAAGCACCACCCGCCCCTGCCACGCAATTGTCAAAGGACGGACGGGTCATCAGGTAATGGTTCAGCGTCTTGCTGTAACGGGTAACGTTACGCACCGTGAAACGATCATTGAGATCATGCTCAATATTGGCTGAGGCGGTATCGGCAATGTATTTGCGGAAATCTACATTGTGACGACCGTAGAAATTGTCACGATCCGCTTCCAAAGGCGTGACACGGCCCGGGTTGGCGGCATTCTTGAAGGGGAAGCCCAGATCGGGCATATCCTTGTTTTCAAGCCGGGAGTAGGACAACGTAACACGCGTGGGCGTGCCCAAACCAAAGGCAATCGAAGGAGCGATTCCCCACCGGTCGATTTTTACCCCATCGCGACCCGGGACATCGCCGCCCATACGCATCAGGTTCAAGCGAATTGCCCCCGTATCCGAAAACGCATAGTTGCCGTCGGCAGTCAGACGATACTGGTCCGACGTGCCATAACCCGCTTCCACCTGGAAAAAGTCCTTGAGCTTGGGCGACTTGGTCACCAGGTTCAAGCTGCCGCCCGTGCCGCCACGGCCGGTATAGGCCGAGCTGGGGCCTTTCAGAACCTCAACCGATTCCAGATTGAAAGTCTCATGCGAGCCACGAGAGTAATCGCGCACACCATCGATAAAAATATCGGTACTGGCTTCATAACCACGGATAAAAGGACGGTCCCCCACGGGCGTGCCGCCTTCACCCGATCCCAGCGTAATGCCAGGGGTCGTGCGCAGCACATCTTGCAGCGAGGTCGCGCCACGGTCCCGGATCACCTCCTCTGGAATCACGGTGATGGAACGCGGTGTGTTCAACAAGCTCTCAGAGAATTTGACCGACTGCGCTTTGTGGGCCTGAAAGCCATCTATGCCATTGGCGTCTGCCGAACCCTGCACTTTAATCGACTGCAACTCGGTCACACCCGGATCAGCGGTTTGCGCCATCGCAGGCGCGGTCAGGGCAGCAAACAAGGCAGCAGACAAAACCGTCTCGGCAAAGCGGCGAGGCGGTACGGAAGAAACAAACAACATACCAGCTCCAAATGGTAGGTATCACTTTTTCAAGACAGGACTAAGGGAGCCAGGCCAATCGCTTGCGTCGGCGGCTTCTCACTGCTTGATAAGTTCTTTTAATAAAGGAAACGTAATATTAATCATTCTTATTACTAAGTCCATCCAAAACAGGCCTTTTCCTTAAATTCTGCTGAAAAAAAGCAGGATCAGCACCAGAGTGTGGCGTTCCCGCATCGTACTGAGATCAATTCTCATTAAGATAGACAAAAAGTGAAAAATCGCTTAATACCTATCGCTTCCTGATGAGGATTCTGGGCTTTTGCGCCGCGTTAGCCGACTGACAAACACAAAAAAGCCCTGATCCTCGTACAGAGGATCAGGGCTTTTCCAAGAAGTCCCGGACTGCGCTTTACGCACAGTCCATACAAGGTTACAGATTCAACAACAAACGATTCACCCGTTTTACGAAACTGGCGGGATCTTGCAATGCGGCACCTTCAGCCAGCATGGCTTGTTCCAGCAGCAGTTGCGCCCACTCCCCAAAGGCTTCATCGTCAGCGGCTTGCACCTTGGCAATCAAAGCATGCTCTGGATTGATTTCCAGAATCGGCTTGACCTCCGGCGCTTCCTGCCCCGCCGCCTGCAACATGCGCAGCAGGTGCGGACTCAGCTCGTTGGCGTCCACCACCACGCAGGCCGGGGAGTCGACCAGACGGGCCGTAATACGCACCTCTTTGACCTTGTCGCCCAACGTGGTTTTCAGACGCTCCACCAAAGGCTTGAAGGTCTCGGCGACTTCAGCCTGATGTTTCTTTTCCTCTTCGTCAGCCAGCGAGTCCAGGTCCAGCCCCCCTTTGGCCACGGAAACCAGTTGCTTGCCTTCAAATTCGCGCAGATAAGACAACATCCACTCGTCCACGCGATCAGACATCAGCAGCACCTCGATCCCTTTCTTGCGGAACACTTCCAGATGCGGGCTGTTGGAGGCGGCGGCGAAGGTATCTGCCGTCACATAGTAAATCTTGTCCTGGCCTTCCTTCATGCGACCGATATAGTCGTTCAAGGACACCGTCTGGGCCGAGCCCTCCTGATGCGTGGACGCAAAGCGCAGCAAGGCCGCAATCCGGGCCTGGTTGCCCATATCTTCGCCCGTGCCCTCTTTGAGCACCTGACCGAACTGATTCCAGAACTCAGCATATTGCTCGGGCTGGTTCTCCGCCAGATCTTCCAGCAAGGACAGGATGCGCTTGGCGCTGCCTTCGCGGATGGCGCGTACGTCGCGGCTTTCCTGCAAAATTTCGCGCGAGACGTTCAAGGGCAGATCCGCCGAGTCGATCACGCCACGCACAAACCGCAGATAGGCCGGCAACAACTGCTCAGCGTCGTCCATGATGAACACGCGTTTGACGTACAGCTTCACGCCGCGGCGAGCGTCACGATCCCACAGATCAAAAGGAGCCTGCTTGGGCACATACAACAGTTGGGTGTATTCGCTGCGACCTTCCACCCGGTTGTGTGTCCAGGCCAAGGGGTTCTCGTAATCGTGAGCGATGTGTTTGTAGAATTCCTGGTACTGCTCGTCGCTAATTTCCGACTTGGAGCGCGTCCACAAGGCACTGGCCTGGTTCACGCTTTCCCATTCATCTTGTTTGACCTGCTGCTGCTTGTCTTCGTCCCAGTCCTCTTTGCGCATTTGTACCGGCAAAGAAATGTGATCCGAGTAGCGGCGCAGCACATTGCGCAAACGCCAGCCATCCAGGAACTCATCCTCGCCTTCGCGCAGATGCAAGGTGATGCTGGTGCCGCGCTCGGCTTTCTCGGCAGACGCGATGGTAAATTCGCCCTCGCCGGTGGACTCCCACAAGACGGCTTCCTGGTCCTCGCCGGCACGACGTGTCAGTACCGACACTTTATCGGCGACGATAAACGAGGAATAAAAGCCCACCCCGAACTGACCAATCAGTTGGGTGTCTTTTTGCTTGTCGCCTGTCAGCTGAGAGAAGAACTCCTTGGTGCCGGACCGGGCGATCGTGCCCAGGTTGGCAATGGCTTCATCACGCGACATGCCAATGCCATTGTCGGAAATAGTGATCGTGCGTGCTTCCTTGTCAAAGTCCACACGAATGCGCAGTTCCGGGTCGCCCTCAAGCAAGGCAGGATTGTCGATGGCCTCAAAGCGCAGTTTGTCACAGGCATCCGACGCATTGGATACCAGCTCACGCAGGAAAATCTCCTTGTTGCTGTACAAGGAGTGAATCATCAAATGCAGTAATTGTTTGACTTCAGCCTGAAAACCCAAGGTTTCGGACGTATTCGCAGTGTCAGTCTGGCTCATGGTGAAAAAGCAAAAAATGGGTTGATGGCCACGCGCAGGTGCGCGCCCTATTGCAGACAGATAGGGTCGGCCCCGCATATTTCAAGAGAGTAATCAGGCAGACGGTCCGGCAGTCAGGGCGATCACCCCGGCGATCATGACGGCACAGCCCAGCAAACTCCAGGCATTGGCTTTCTCGCGCAGGACCACCATGCCCAGCAGCGTGCCCGCCATCATGGACATTTCCCGAGCTGGTGCCACCATGGACAGGGGGGCTCCCAGGCGCAGCGCCTGCAAAACCAGTATGTAAGACAGGGGTGAGAGCAGGCCCACGGCTGCCGCCAGCTTCCAATAAGGCTTCAGTTTGATGAAGCCTTCCCGTCCACGCTTGGCAATGAAGGGGGCCAGCATGCCCAGACGTAGCACATTGCTGAACCAGTCCAACAAGAACGGCGAGATCAGTAATACTTTGACGCCGTAGGCATCCACCACGGTATAGGCCGCAATTAAAATCCCCGTCTGCATGCCCCAGCGCACGCCGGTTAGCGCAGCGGGGTTGAAGAAACGCCGCAAATGACCTTGCGTGGCAATCAGCAAGATCCCCATCACCACCAGCAAGATACCAAGCACCCCCACAGGCCGTACCGGCTCACCAAGCAGAATGAAGGCGCCCACGGAAGAGAGCATGGGACCGGTGCCGCGTGCAATCGGATAGACCACCGACAAGTCCGCCACCTGGTAGCCTTTTTGCAGACTCAGGCTATAGCCCATATGCAGCAACGCGCTTAACACCAGACAAGTCACGGTCTCGGTGGTCCAAGGCATATTGCCTTCGGTAAACACCACCCACAACATGATGGGAAAATAAAACAGGATGGCAAAAAAGGAGTACGCAAATACAAAATGGGCTCCTGCCATCGCCGCTCGTTTGGAGAGCAGATTCCAGCCCGCATGAATGAACGCAGCACACACCACCAACAACACAGCGGTCCAGGACATGAGGGCTTCCACCGGCAAATCGCAAAACAAAAACTATACGCCCCCTTCAGGAGCGAGGCCAGCCAATCACGCCGCTTTCAACGTCCCATGACAAATAAGAGACAGTACGGGAGCATTCCATCATCAGGGTATGATGATCGTCACGTATTTTGATTTGGAGCCGACCATGAGCACCTTGCTGTATGTTGATTTTCCCTACCCCGGCCCCTGGGGCGAGGACATGGCCATCGCCATGAAAGAACTGGCGCAATCCATTTCGCAGGAACCGGGATTGATCTGGAAACTCTGGACGGAAAATCAGGAGCAGTCCAAGGCTGGCGGAGTGTATTTGTTCAGTGACAAGGCAAGCGCACAGGCCTATCTGGACATGCACAGCAAGCGGCTCAACAGCGTTGGTATCACCGGCATCGACGCCCGCTTTTTTGATGTAAATCCGGCACTGAGCGAAATTAACGCCGGCCCGTTGTCCGGCAACTAGCGCCGGCCGTACCGACGCAGTAAAACCCGCCTGCCTCTCCAGCAAGCGGGTCATCAAACCTTGTTTAAGCCGTCAGCTCAACCGCTTTGAAATCGACCGGAACATCCAGCGCATTGTTGATGTAATTGGTGAACAGATTCAAGGCCGTGACACCGACCAGCTCCACCACCTCACCCTCGGAAAAACCTGCGTCGCGCACGGCTTGCACATCCGCCGCCGACACTTGACCCCGCTGATCGACCAGCTTGAGCACAAACTTCAGGGCGGCCGCCGTGCGTGGATCATCAGACTGACCACGTTGGGCCTGGGCCAGAGTCTCCGAGCTCAAACCAGCATTGGCACCGAGCACATTGTGGGCAGCCAGGCAATACTCGCAACGATTGCGGTCAGCAATAGCCACTGCCAGTTGCTCGCCCAGTTTTGCACCCAGCTTGCCACCCGCAAAAGCACCGAAAGACCCCCACATGCTGCGCAAAGCGGCGGGCGAGTTGGACACCATTCGGAACATGGCAGGCACATTGCCGCCAAAAGCCTTTTGAATTTCCTGCAAAGCAGGTTGGCTGGCGGCGGGAGCTTGAGCAACATCAGGCAACGTAAGACGGGACATGGTGATCTCCTGGTAAAGTAGGCCCTGAGGGCCAAAATGAATCTGACAGGGATAGTGTCTCGCCAGAATCAAGATCATTGGATAAGATTAGTCCCGACAACTTATCTTTTCATCCAGAAAGGGATGATTTCATGAATCTGGATCGCCTCTCTCTTTTGCTGGAACAATTCCGTGTCCGGGCCCATTTGTTTTACAACGGCTCCTTATGCGGCATGACCCGCTTTGCGGCTCAGCCCGGGCGGGCCTTTTTGCACATCCTCAGACGGGGTCAGTTGGGGGTGCGTCACGATCCGCGCGATCCAGTGCCGGAAATCCTGACGATTGATCGTCCCAGCCTGCTGTTCTATCCACGTCCGCTGGACCATACTTTCTACGATATGCCCGAGGAGGGCTCGGACTTTACCTGCGCCACCCTGGATTTTGACGGTGGTGAACATCACCCGCTGGCCCGGTCGCTGCCGGACCTGATCATTGTTCCCCTGGAAGAGGCGGCAGGTCTGGAGCAAGCATTGAGCCTGTTATTTGCAGAAACAGAATCAGTACGTTGCGGCCATCGTTTGCTGGCCGATCGTCTGTTTGAAATCGTGCTCTTGCAACTGCTGCGCTGGTTGTTTGACCATCCCGACCGCTGCGATATTCCCGTGGGCCTGTTCCGGGGGCTGTCCCATCCTCCCGTCGCCCGCGCCTTGCTGGCCATCCAGGCCGACCCGGGACGAGACTGGACTGTGCAATCGCTGGCTGAACAAGCCAAGCTCTCGCGCAGCGCGTTTGCCGTCCAGTTCAAGCAGTGGGTGGGTGACACGCCGGCCGACTATCTGGCCCAATGGCGTCTGTCGCTGGCCTGCCAGCGCTTGACCCAGGGCCAGTCCGCCAAACGCATCGCACTGGATCTGGGCTACGCCAATCCCTCGGCCCTGTCACGCCTGTTTCGACAGCGCACTGGTCAATCCATGCGCCAATGGCTGGCTGCCCGCCAGTCAGACTGAACGATCCTGTTCCAGCACCGCCAGAAAATTCTGGAGCGCGGGATTGGTATTGTCGGAAATGTAGGCGCTCATCAGCTCGGCCGCAATATCGGCAGCATCGAGCAAGGGCAGATACACCAGCGTATCCGTGCGCAGCCGAGCCAGGGAGGCCGGCACGATAGCCGGTGCGATCCCTGCCTCCACCATAATTAACACCGTGGGCACCATGCTCTCCTGGACAAAGCGCGGCAGGCAGCCCGAACGCTGCAGCAAACGTTGTTGAAGCAGATGGAAGTAGCGCGATTGCTGACGTGAATAGGCCACCATTTCGTAAGAAAACGCCTGATGTAGCGTCAGCCCCTGGCTATGTTCCTGCGCACGGGGATCATCGCGTCTGAGCACGAACATCATGGGTTCGGACTCCACCAATTGCGGATTCAGATCGGGCACCGCAAAAGAGGGGCGGATCAACGCCACATCCACCCGGCGCTCATACAAGGCGGCAGGCATGTCACTGGAGTTCATCTCGTAAACCTGCATATCCACTTGCGGGAAGTCCTGACGAAACCGGTACAAATGCCGTGATACGCCCGCATAGGCACTGCTGGGCGTCAGGGCGATACGCAACATACCGGTTTCCCCGCGGTGAACCTGCTGCACCGCTTGCAAAGTCTGCTCCATCTCATTGCCGATAAGGCGCAGGCGACGCTGCAGCTCCGCGCCGGCCGCAGTCAGTTGCACCGTGCGCGTCGTGCGGATGAACAAGGTGGCCCCGACCTGCTCCTCCAGCCTGCGTATGGCCTGACTCAAGGGAGGCTGGGTCATGAACAGACGCTGTGCCGCACGACCAAAGTGCAACTCTTCGGCCAGAACCAAAAACATTTCACTTAATTTCGAGTCCAGCATATGCCCACCAATTAGGTTTTTAAAAAGATTAATAATGACTATTTTTAATATTAGACAACATAATAAGCTCTCTCTACTATCCGTTCTGACTTCTATCAAAAAAACAGGGCCATACTGCACGCCACGGCGAATCTTGGCCCATTGCAGGAGATGAACATGACGGTATTCAAGCATCGTGCCTCATTGCTGGGCGGCCTACTCACACTGACTTTGCTGGGTTCCGGCTCGGCACTGGCCGACGCCCCCTACCCTTCGCAAGCCATTACTTTTGTTGTGCCTTATGCGGCCGGCGGCAGCTCGGACACCCGTTCGCGGATGCTGGCTCAGAAAATGAGCGACAGTCTGGGAGTGACGATTGTGGTGGAGAACAAGCCTGGCGCCAGCGGCAATATCGGCACCAGCATGATTGCCCGTGCCAAGCCCAACGGGTACACCATCGGTCTGGGCAACTTTGGTCCAATGTCCGTGAACAAAGCCCTGTACGGCAGCAACCTGCCCTTTGATCCCGAACAGGATCTGCAGCCCATCGCCCTGATTGAGCGTGGCGCCATGGCTTTGGGTGTAAACAGCAACTCGCCCTACCAGTCGTTGGCCGACCTGGTGAACGACGGCAAGAAGAACCCACAAAAACTGGACTATGCCTCGACCGGAGCGGGCGGCGCCTCGCACCTGCTGACCGAGCAGTTCAAAGCCACGTCGGGTTTTGACGCGGTACACGTTCCTTACCGCGGTGGCGCACCGGCATCCAACGATCTGCTGGCCGGCAATATCTCCTTCTACCTGGAATTGGCCAGCCTGTTCTTGCCGCACATGCAAATCGACAATCCACGTTTGCGCATTCTGGGTGTGACCTCTGAAGAGCGTGTCAAGGCCATGCCTGATGTTCCCACCTTCAAAGAGCAAGGCGTGGATCTGGTCGCCTCCAACTGGTTTGGCGTGATTGCTCCCGCAGGCATTCCAGCCGATGTGCTGGAAAAACTGAATAAAGCCGTCAACGATGCACTGCAAGACCCCGAGTACCGCAAGATTGTGGAATCCCAGGGCGCAGAAGTGGTGGGCGGCACGCCTGCAGAGTTCTCTGCTTTCATCAAGGAAGAAGCAAAGCGCTGGACGGCACTGATCAAGGCACAAAACATCTCGATTCAGTAATTGCTACTCTGCGCTATGACTGCCCATCCCTCTCCTCTCGCTGTGCAGGACCAGTCCATTCAGGCCTGGTCCTGGCTGGCGGACCCGCTTACCTGTATCAGCACCCACCCCGAGGGCCCCTTGGCGGGCCTGAGCTTCGGCGTCAAGGACGTGCTGGATGTGCAAGGCATGCCCACGCGTTACGGGGCCCATTTCCCCGACGCGCGGCCCGCGCAGCATGACGCGGCCTGTGTGGCCGTGCTGCGCCGGGCCGGTGCCATTCCAGTCGGCAAGACCGTGACGGCAGAGTTTGCCTATGCGGCGCCCGGCCCGACCCGTAACCCGCTGAATCTGGAGCACACTCCCGGCGGCTCCTCCAGTGGGTCTGCGGCTGCCGTGGCCGCGGGCATGGTCGATTTCGCTTTGGGAACCCAAACGGGCGGCTCCATGATGCGCCCTGCTGCCTTTACCGGCATTGTCGGCTTCAAACCTAGTTTTGGTGCCATTCATCGCAGCGGTCTTTTCCTGCTATGCGACAGTCTGGACACCATCGGCTACTTCAGCCGCGACTTGTCCGTATTGCGCCGTGTGGCGACGGTTCTGCAAGGTTTGCCCGATGTTAAGGTGCCCGCCTGTCCCCGCATCGGCGTGCTGGATGGCAAAGATCTGGGCCCAATTACCCCCGCTGCCCTTGCTGCTCTGGAGCAAGGTTGCCTGCACCTGGAACAACAAGGTGCCCAACTGGAGCGTCTGCCCGCAGACCCGCAACTGAAAGAGCTGCTGATCCTGCAAGGCCAGATCATGGCTTACGAAATGGCCCGCAGCCTGCTGCCCGTCTGGCAAGCCAGCCCCAATGCCTTGCGACCCATTACCGTGCAAGCGATCAAGCAAGGCTTGGAATTGCCACCGGCGGATTACCACGCCTGGCAGGCACGCCGTCGCCAGCTCCAGACAGAATGGCAGGACCGATATGCTCATTTCGATGCCTTGCTAACTCCGGCGGCCCCTGGCCCCGCGCCCTATGGGCTGGACAGCACAGGCTCCTCGATTCTGAACCGCCCGTGGTCCTTGTTAGGCTGGCCGACCTTAAGCCTGCCCGCGCCCGCTCAGGACTCCCCGCTGCCCCTGGGACTGCAACTGATCGGACAAGCCCATCAGGACGCGGCCTTGCTGGATCTGGCCGTACTGCTCAGCCCTGAACAGGCCCGCTGAAAAACGCCCTGCCAGGCGGTGTCCCTCCGAAACCACCCCAGGCAGGGTCAACACGATAAACAGCAACCAGAATCATTAACAAATACTTTAAATAACAACTATTTAGGGGTATTTTGAGTTTTCTCAATTCACGCCTGAATACAACCCCCCCAGACCACCACGCTACGTACTAAGATGGGCAGATGTCCCCGGTGCGCTGCGTCGGTACTTTTGCATGGTGCGACTTGCCAGCTCCCGGCCCACCCATCATTCGGAAAAGGCCATGCGTCGCCCTCTATTTCTGCTGCTCTCCACCTTCTTTCTGATCTGGGCTGTACAAGCCTTGTGGCTCTCTCCCTCGCCCCCAGGCGACACGCTGTGGGTAATCCGGCAGGAAGGCATGCTGCTCACCGGCATTCTGGCGCTGGGCACCATGACGGCCATTATGGTCCTGGCCTTACGCCCCCGTCGCCTGGAACCGTGGCTCGGTGGCATGGACAAAGCCTACAAGCTACACAAGTATCTGGGCATCCTGGCGATTTTGCTCAGCCTGGCGCATTGGCTAAGCAAACAATCCAAAGACCTGATAGCCGCCGCCATCGGCACCAGCGGCAAATTGGCCAAAGTGCCCGTCCCCGAATGGGTCAGCCTCTTCAAGCCCTATGCCAAGACGCTGGGGGAATGGACGTTCTACGCGCTGATTGTGATGTTGATCATTACCCTGGCGCACCGCACGATTTCCTATAAAAAATGGTACAGCCTGCATCGGCTAATGCCGGTTGCCTATCTGATTCTGGTCTTTCATGGCGTAGTCTTGACCCCACCTGCCTACTGGAGCGGGATAGGTGGCTGGCTGCTGGCCGTCAGCCTGGTGATCGGAACAGTAGCCGCCAGCATTCAGCTGTTACGCAATCTCAGTTCGGCTTACCCGCACACCGGTACCGTCATTTCCTGTACCCCGCAAGGCGATGTCCTAGAAGTGCAATGCCGCATGGATCAATCCTGGCCGGGTCATCAGGCGGGCCAGTTTGCCTTCCTGCGTTTGAAAGGCGAAACCGAGTCTCACCCCTTCACCCTGTCCGACGCGGATCAGGACGACCAGATTGTGCGTTTTCACATCAAGCAACTGGGCGACTGGACGCGCCGCCTGCCAGAGCGCCTGCATATCGGACAGAACATCGAGCTGGATGGCCCGTATGGCCGTTTCACTCAACCGGGCCGTGACGACAAGGGGATTTATATCTGGGTCGGCGCAGGAGTGGGAGCGACCCCCTTTCTGTCCTGGTTAAGCCAGGAGCATGAGGAGGGCCATGCTCCTTACGCCTATCTGCAATATGCCTGTCAGCACAGTTCCGACCCACTCGCCCAGGCCTTGAGCAACGCCGCCAAAGAGCACCCGGATGTCAAGCTGGATATTTATGCCGATGGCCGCCGCTGGACTCCCCAAGAGGTAGTGCAGCACTATCAGGCGGGCAGACCATTACATATCTGGTTTTGTGGCCCTGCCGGGATGGGCAAGCAGTTGCAGCGGGAGCTCAAGCGTGCCTTGCCCACTAAGTCCTGGACCTTGCATAAGGAACACTTTCAGTTCCGCTAGAACCGGGCTGGCCACCAGCAAGCTCGTCACACCGGGTTCCGCCTTTCACGGGGGCCCGGCCTGGATTTACAATACGGCATGGACAAATTACGACTGGACAAATGGCTCTGGGCGGCGCGCTTTTACAAAACGCGCAGCCTGGCCAGTGAAGAGATCACTAAAGGACGGGTTTTGCTCAATCAGCAAAGCACCAAGCCGGCCCGCGAGGTATCGGTAGGGGATCTGATTACCCTGCGCAAGGAAACGCCAGCCATGGAAGTTCACGTTCAAGCCTTGAGTGGGGTACGTGGCCCCGCTCCCGTGGCGCGCACTCTCTATCAAGAAACCGAGCAAAGCAGTGCACGACGCGCGCAGGCCGCGGAACAGCGCCGTCTGGCGCCTGAGCCTGCCCTGGATTTTGACGCGGGACGCCCGACTAAAAAAGATCGTCGTCAGATGCAGCTACTGCGCGGTAAATAAGCCACTCACTGCTCATACATCCCGAGAGTTCACCGGCCCTGCCAGGCCTTGCCTGGCAGAGCCTTTTGCATGCACAAGGGCCAAGAGCGCCTAGCGGCGTACATCACCACTCTCCTGCATCTTTTTCCCGCCGCATGCGCCGCTCTTCGCCCCTGAACCCGCCCTTTTGATATATCAGAAATGGCTTTTATATATCAATAAAATCAAGGGTTTACACCATTGCCCACCTACTCTCCAAAACGCTATAAACCTAAAACAATTACATGCAAACGCATTTAAAAAATGTGAGGAGAACGGAGAATGAGAATCACGGCAGTACGCGCAATTCCCTTGAACGTACCTTTTCAGTTCCATAGCGCGGGCATCAAAAAACCCAGCAATCTGGCCATCTGTCATGTGGAAATCGAAACGGATGAAGGCATTACCGGTTATGGCCTGAGTGCCATTACCGAAGAGCACCCCGTGGCCAGCACCATCAACGACATCCTGGCCAGTGATTTGGTCGGACAAGACCCCTTGAACACGGAGCGTCTGTGGGATCGCATGTACTGGAACGTATGCCCTCGCGGCCAGACCGGCTATGCCATGCATGCGATCTCAGCATTGGACATTGCCTTGTGGGATATCAAGGGCAAGGCCCTGGGTTTGCCTGTCTGGAAACTGCTGGGCGGCGCCCGTGAGAAAGTGCCCGCTTATGCCACGTTTGGCTTTGCCTTCCTGAACGAGGAGGAACTGGTCAAGGTCGCCCAGGACTGCGTCAACCAAGGCTTCAAAGGCTTGAAGATGGTCGTGGGCCATCACGGCCTGCAACGCCGAGATGAACCACGCCCCTTAGCCGAGCTGATTCGTCAGGACATGCGCCGCATGAGCCTGGTACGAGAATCCATTCCTGCCGAGATGCCCTTGTATATCGATGGCAACTGTAGTCTGGACTATGTGCACGCCAAGACCATTGCGCGCCACGCCCGTGACCTGGATGTAGGTTTCTTTGAAGAACCCATCACACAAAATGACACCGGGCGTATGCGTGAACTGCGCCAGAGCACGGGCATCACTGTGGCGGCCGGCCAGAACGAAGGCCAGGCCTATCGGTTCCGCGATCTGCTGATGCAGCAGGCGGTGGACATTGTGCAGCCTAACGTACTGATATCCGGCGGTTTTACCCAGTCCCGCAAGATCTTTGCCCTGGCTGAAAGCTTTAATGCTTCGGTAGCCAATGGCGGGGCATTCCCCTCCCACAACGGTCACTTGCACTGCGGCTTGCTCAATGGCGGTGATGTGGAATGGCATCTGGCCGCCAGCGCCATGATGGCCGAGATCTACACCGGCCTGCCCCAGCCCGAACAAGGCTGGCTACACATGCCAGACGCCCCCGGGCTGGGTCTGAGTCCCCGGCAAGATCAGATCGACAAGCTGCGCAGCAACCCTGGCAGCCTGGGCTCCGGCAAAGGCTGAAACCACCGACTACCGAGGAGGTAAAAAAACATGAAACCCTGGTCCCGTGTTGTACTTGCCCTCAGTTTTATCGTCGCTGCCGCACCCCAAAGCTGGGCAGCTCCCCCCGCCTGGGCCGAGCGCCCGGTGCGCTTGATCGTCCCTTCTGCCGCAGGTGGTTCGGGCGACACCCTGGCTCGCCCTCTGGCCGAAGCACTGGGTAATGAAATCGGTCAAACCGTTGTCGTAGAAAATAAAGGTGGTGTCGGTGGTGTGCTGGGTGCCAGCATGGTCGCCAACTCCAGCCCCGCAGACAATCAGCTCTTGTTTGGTGCCGTGCATCACATGATTGCGCCTGCCGTGTTGAAGAACTTCCCCTACGACACCCGCAAAGACTTGAAAGCGGTCACCTTGATTGCTGCCATGCCCAACGTGCTGGTGGTCAATGCCAACTCGCCCTACAAGAGCGTGGATGACCTCTTGGCTGCGGCCAAGCAAGGCGCAGGCGTGAACTATGGCACGAGCGGCGTGGCCACGATGCTGCATTTGATGGCGGGCAAGCTGGAGAAACGCTCTGGCACCACCATGACTGCCGTGCATTACAAAGGCAGCGGCCCGGCCGTCATGGCGCTGATCAGTGGCGATCAGGTGGACTTCATGTTCGAGACCATGCCTTCGGCTGTCGCACAGATCCGCAATGGCCGCTTGCGCGCTCTGGCCGTCTCCAGCCCGGAGCGCGCGGCTGCCCTGCCTGATGTGCCGACGCTCAAAGAACTGGGTATGGATGAGATCACCGCCCAGACCTGGTATGGCATCTTCATGCAGGGTGACGTGCCTGATGCCACGGTACAAGCCGTCGCGGACAGCATTCATCGAGCCTTGGACACTGAGAAGATCAAGGAGATCTGGCAAGGCAACGGGGCCACCCTGCTTACCAATAGCCCTGCCGAGTTCACACAATATGTGGATCAGGAACTGAACTATTGGGCCGATGCTGTCAGTGATCTGGGCCTGAGCGACTTTTAAATCGCTGGACTCAGGCCAGAAAGGAGCTGCCTGGTGCAGCTCCTTTTCTTTGTCCTGGACTGCTTCGCGGTATGCTGTGTGCCTGACGATTGCAGACCATGACCATGACCCGTCCTTTTCATCCCTTTGAGGCGCTTGCCACTCAACTCCTGCCCCATAGCAGCACCAGCCATAACGATGGCTCTCACGACCAGCCACACCTGCAGCGTGTCTGGAAGAATGTCTGTGCGATTCAGGAAAAAGAAGGTGGGGATCTGCGGATTTTGCTGGCAGCAACGGTGCTGCACGACTGCGTTGCGGTAGAAAAGAACTCGCCGCTGCGTTCGCGCGCTTCCACCCTGTCAGCGGAACAGGCACAACACATTCTGGCCAAGATAGGCTGGTCCGGGCAGGACTGCGAGGCCGTGGGCAAGGTTATCCAAAGCCACAGCTTTTCAGCCAACATTAGGCCGGTCAGCCTGGAGGCCCGCATTTTGCAGGACGCCGACCGGCTGGATGCCATTGGTGCCTTAGGGATAGCTCGCTGCTTCTATACCGCCGGGCGCATGGGCTCGGGCCTGTATGATCCCTGCGACCCGCAGGCACAACACCGCCCCCTGGATGACAAGCGCTACGCGCTGGACCACTTTGCGGCCAAGCTGTTGAAACTGGCTGAGGGCTTTCAGACTAAACGAGGACAGGAAATCGCCCGCGAAAGACACGAGCGGATGGAGCAGTTTGTGCAGGATCTGCTGAGGGAGCTGTAAGGCAGCGCGTTTGCCGCGACGTTCTTACAGTTCCGTATATTTCTTGTTCGTCCCGCGCACCTTGTCGGCGGGATACTTCTGCGCATTTTTCGCCAGTTTGCAGGCGACCGCGTCGTTCATGTCCACGCCCAACACGAACGCCAGACGGCTCAAATAGATCTGCACATCCGCCAGTTCGTCACGCACGGCTTCGGCAGTTTTCGGGTCCCTAGCCACCTCGTGCGATTGCGCTTCTGTCAGCCATTGGAAAATTTCGATCAGTTCGCCCACTTCATTGGTCAAGGCCATGGCCAGGTTTTTAGGGCTGTGAAACTGGTCCCACTCACGCTCGCGCGCAAACTGGGCGACGGCCTCATTCAGACCGGATAAATTCATCAAAGGACGGTTTGAGTCTGTCATTGCGTACTTCACTTAAAAAAATTCAATCCGACCACAGACTCACACAAAGGTGGCCGCCAAGGCAAGTCTGCTCATCGTCGGGCTGCGCTATTCAGACTCATCATCAGACGATCCAGCGCATTGGCAAACTCGCGCCGGTCAGCCTGGCTGAAGGGCGCCGGACCGCCTATGTCCACGCCGGTGCTGCGCAGCTCTTCCATCATGTCGCGCATGGCCAGACGCTCGCCTATGCTATTGACATCCAAACGCTCACCTCTGGGGGTCAGGACCAGAGCCCGACGTTCCAGAACCTGCGCCGCTAACGGGATATCGGCGGTAATCACCAGATCTCCCACACTGGCGTGCTGAACAATATAGTCATCCGCCACATCAAAGCCACGCGCCACCTGCACGGCCCGCAGCCAGGGTGAAGGGGGAGTGCGCAGCATCTGGTTGGCCACCAGGATCACATGGCGACTCCAGCGCTGCCCGGCGCGATACAAAATTTCTTTGATGACGACCGGACAAGCGTCTGCATCTACCCAGATCTGCATAAATTACAGGTCCAAGGCTTGGGCCAGTAGGCGATCAATGACCTCATTGGTCGAGACACCTTGCTCGGTAGCGCGAGCGCGCACGGCATCAATAACAGGCTGCGTCAGCTTAACGGGAAAGGACACCAGGCCAGCAGCCTGATCCAGACGACGTTGTTCGCGCCGATCGGCCACGGCGGAATCAGCTGCAAAGCGTTGTGGCGTGCCCGCCTTTTTTACATTTCCCAGCAATTTGACGGCGCTGAGTTTTTCCATATCGGTGCGTTTCATGGGATTTCTTTATAAGAATGGGCTGAATTGCTCGAAACAAGCGAGCAAGGCGTGGGCAAGGCCCCACGAGCCGGCATGGCTGGCATACTGCGCAGCTTGTGGATAAATGTCCAGACTTTTTATGTATATGTCTGGCAAATACCAGCATGAAGCCACTCCAGAGCCAGGCCTATTGAACAAGAGCCTACTGACATCGCCGTCGCGAAAAGACGGGATTGCGCTTGCCAAAACAGTTCAAGCCCTGCCCAGCATACACAGGCGCAGCAGGCGCAAAAAAACCCGCCGAAGCGGGTTTTTCTGGCCTGATCGTATCAGTCCTGACGTGCAGTCACTTCTACCAGATGGTAGCCGAACTGGGTCTTGACGGGGCCTTGCACAACGCCCACGGGGGCGCTGAACACAACCTGATCGAACTCGGGCACCATTTGGCCACGACCAAAAGTTCCCAGCTCACCGCCCATGCGGGCCGATGGGCAGCTGGAATTGTCCTTGGCCACCTGAGCGAAGTCAGAACCACCTTCGATAGCGGCTTTCAGTTCATTCGCTTTCTCTTCGGTGCTGACCAGAATGTGGCGTGCGGAGGCTTGTGCCATGGTGTACTCCTTTTTTAGAAAATCGTTTGAGCTTAACCCAGAACCATGCCGGAAGCGAAGTCTCCGGCATGGCTTTATACGGGCTGTTTCAATTTCAGACTCAGGCAGCCTGCTTGCGCTTGTAGGCCGCAATACCGTGACCCAACGCGACAATCAGCAAGGCACCAGCCACTTCCGCAGCCAGCTTGATGGTGGTGCTAGGCTCGCCGAAGTACTCGATGTATTTAACGTCCGTCACCAGCATGCCGCCGGCAATCCAGCCCAGCAACGCGGCGCCCAGCGTTACCACAATGGGGAAACGGTCGATCAGCTTCAGAACCAGTGTGCTGCCCCAGATAATGATGGGCACGCTCACCACCAGACCAAAGACCACCAGACCAATCTGATGATCCGGGTCCGCCGTCTGAGCGGCACCCGCAATCGCGATCACGTTATCCAGACTCATCACAAAGTCCGCGATAATAATGGTCTTGATGGCCTTCCACAAGGTTGCCCCCCCTTCCACATTGCCGTGACCATCTTCCTCGGGGATCAGCAGCTTGACGCCAATCCAGACCAGCAACAAGGCACCCACCACTTTCAGGAATGGAACGGACAGCAAGGTCAGAGCAAACGCGATCAGGACAACGCGCAGACCAATCGCCCCTGCCGTTCCCCACAAAATACCTTTTACGCGCTGCTGTGCAGGCAAGTTGCGACATGCCAGGGCAATCACCACAGCATTATCGCCCCCCAGCAATATATCGATCAGGATGATCTGAAATACCGCCGCCCAACTCATTGTCTGCAAAAATTCAATCATTTATAAGACCGCCTTTTCATATTGTTTAATTGAAACCCGACGACCATCTTGCATGACTGTACAACGAGAAAATGACCGCTGTTGTACAAAACAAAAATGGCCTGATCCATTAAGGACACAGGCCATCTTTTTTGAGGATGCACCTTGCCCATGAATGGCAAGGTCTCGCTTGCAACCCTAAGGCTGCCCGGGCACCGGGAATCGGTGAAAAACACAAATTGCCGTGATGACGATGCGCCGGAAAGTAAGCTACTCCCCCTGATAGTTCGCAAGTATAGCGATCTTGTGGCAAACAACAAAGCGTTTCGCCGAACATGGCGGTTTTTCAGTACACGTTCGAAGACCGCGTTGCATGCCAACCTCAAAATCGACCGCCCCGCATTTACAGACACTTCAACGCGTTCAGGTCTCCCGTGTACGGAAAGCGCAGCTCTTCGTAAGCAAAGGGCTGAAAATGCACGGTCAGACCGTCTGCATTGGGCAGGATCACCGCGTAGCTGGCCGGTTCAAAAGTGGACGTTGCCGCTCCCTCGCGCTCCAGATCCAGTTCATGCTGATGGTTGGTGCCACTGACCGTTACAAAGTGCAGACCGTTCCACACGCCGCTGGCACAGCGATGCACATGACCGGAAAACAAATGTACGGGTGCTGGGTGCGCCTTCAACGCAGGCAGTAGCTCCAGGGCATTGCTCAAACGCAGCCAGTCCATGGAGGGATACTGCAAGGCGGGCAAAGGATGGTGCGAGAACAGCATCACCGGCCCGTTATGCGAGGCCAGTTCCTGCTGCAACCACTGCAAACGCCGCGCGCACAGATAACCGTTGGTGTAGCTGTCCTCCAAGGTATCCAGATAAATCAGACGCCAATCGCCCCTGGTTTCGGCATATTGCACAAACCCGGGCAAATCGGTCCTGGCGTCTGGAAATACCCGCTGAAACGCACTGCGGCTATCGTGATTGCCCATCAACAAGCGCACGGGCGGAATCAAGTCTAGCAAGCCTTCACGCAGGCGCTCGTACGCGCGTGGGTGACCGGCATGGGTCAGATCGCCCGTCAGCACGCACAGATCCGCATCGGCATGATGGCGATTAATGTGCTGCACACAGTGACGCAAGCGATCCAGAGGGTCCGAACCAAACAACAGGCCATCGGGCGGGGTAATGTGCAAATCCGAAAACTGGATAATCTTCATCAGAATTCCTTAACGAATGCCGGCGCGCAAAAAAGCCTGCATGAACTGCTTTTGAAACAGCAGAAAGCCCAGCAATAGCGGCAGGATCGTCATGATGGTGGCGGCGCTGATCAGGGAAATGCTGACACCACTTTCAGGCGCGCCAAACAGGGACAAGCCCACAGTCAAAGGCCGTGTGTGATCCGAGCTGCTGATCACCAATGGCCATAAAAAATTGTTCCAGTGCGTTGACACCGACACCAGGGCATAAGCCAGGTAAACAGGCTTGACCAAGGGTACATACACACGCCACAACACCCCCAAACGGCTACAGCCCTCCAGACGCGCCGCCTCTTCCAGCTCACGCGGCACCTGCTTGAAGGCCTGACGCAGCAGGAATACCCCAAACGCACTGGCCATATAAGGCACACCCATGCCCCATACCGTATCGGTCCAGCCCAGCCAGGCCACCATGCGGTAATTTTCCACAATCAGCACTTCGGGCAAAATGAACAATTGCAACAGCAGCAGCATGAACAGAAACTGGCTGCCAAAGAAACGAAAGCGGGCAAAGGCGTAGGCAGCCAGCGTACACAGAACAAACTGACCGATCAGAATCGTCAGCACCAACGCGGTCGTATTGAAGATGTAGCGCAGCCAGGGCGCACGATCCCAGGCCGCGGCAAAGTTATCAAAGGTCCAACCTGCGCTCCAGTCAAAACGCAAGGCCGCTGACGGGTCACGAAAAGCAGCCCAGCACGCGTAGAGCAAAGGCGCGATCCACAGCAGGGCCAAAACGTGCGCTCCTACCGTATCCAGTGAGGGCAAACGCAGCGGGCGGCTGGGGGCAGTCAAAACAGTGTCCATGTTCATCACTGGTAGTGCACGCGTCGTTCGGCGTAGCGGAATTGAAAAATAGCGACGGCGCCCAGACCCAACAAGAGCACCACCGTCAGTACGGCAGCCGCGGGCGTATCCATGTAAGCAAAAGCCGTTTCCCAGATCCAGTACAACATCAGCTTGGAAGCGTTATTGGGGCCGCCCTTGGTCAGGATAAAGAGGTGGTCAACCAGTTTGACCGAGTTGATCAATGCATTGATCAGAATGAATAAAGTGGTGGGAGCCAGCAAGGGCAGCAATACACGGTGCCCATATTGCCAGCGGCTTGCGCCTTCCAGACGGGCAGCATCACGCAGTTCGGGCGGGATGGTTTGCAAGGCGGCCAGATAAAAAATCATGAAAAATCCGGCCTCTTTCCAGATGGTCACCACCATGACCGCGCCCAGGGCAGTTTGAGGCTGGCCTAACCAATTGGTGGCCCCGGCGCCAAACAACTTGGCAATCTGATCCAGCAAACCCAGATCCGGCGTGTAAAAAAACAGCCAGAGGTTCGCGGCGGCGATCATGGGCAACATGGTGGGCGTGAAGTAAGCGCAGCGCACCCAGGCACGCATGCTCATGGCCCGGTTGGCCCACAAGGCCATCAGCAAGGCCAGTGCCATGGACACCGGAATCACAATGGCGGCGTACCAAAGATTATTCTTCAGAACCAGCCAGAAAGTCGGGTCAGCCAGCATGGCATCGTAGTTGTCCATGCCCACAAACTGGGCCGGACGACGAGCCGTGCCTTTACTTAACAGGCTGGACCAAAACGTGTGCAGCGCCGGGATAAAGGCAAACACGCTTAGCAGCACAAACAGCGGCGTCAGCAAGAGGTAGGCAAATACCCACTCTTTACGCAGCACACGCAATGGTTCAGCCATTCCTGCACCTGCTTAGTTGAAAGGACGCAGCAAGCGATCCGCGGCGGCCTGGGCCTCATCCAGGGCGGCTTGAGGCGTCTTGGCATTGGTCAGCACGGCCTGCACGGCGTTGGACAACAGTTCACGCACACGCGCTGTTTCGTACGTGGCAAACTCGGGCGAGGCCACGGCCAGTTGATCACGCGCTACCACGGCCTGTGGAAAGGTCTTGGCGTAGTCAAGCAGCGCCTGTGTTTCGTAGGCTGCAGGGCTGACACCCACATAGCCCGTGGCCATGGACCACTTGGCAGCACGCTCGGGGGCCGTCATCCAGCGCACGAAATCCAATGCGGCTTTTTTCTGCTCGTCATTAGCGCCCTTGAACAGGTAGAAGTTGCCACCGCCGGTAGGAGAAGCCGCTTTTTCCTTGGCGGGCAGCATGGCCACGCCAAAGTCGAACTTCGCTTCGTTCTTGACGGCCGTCAGGTTGCCCGTGGTGTGCCACATCATGGCGGTCTTGCCCTGCACGAAGGCCTGGCGCAAGGTACCCCATTCAATCGTGCCCGCGGGGCTGACCTTGTGCTTGTAGGCCAGATCGTGGAAGAACTGCAGCGCTTGCACCGACTTGGGATCATTGAAGTAGACCTGCGTGCCTTCTTCATTCATCAACTGACGGCCGTTTTGCAAGGCCATGGCCTGGAACATCCAGTAGGGATAGCCCGTCGATGGAATCATCAAGCCGTGATGCTTGTCATTAGTCAGTTTCTGGGCAGTTTGCACCAGCTCGTCCCACGTCTTGGGAGCTTGATCGGGGTTCAGACCCGCCTCACGGAACATATCCTTGTTGTAGAACATGACGATGGTCGAACGCTGAAAGGGAATGCCCCAGACCTTGCCCTCCAAGGTGCCGTTAGCCATCAACGCAGGGTAAAAGCTCTTGAGCCAGTCCTGGCTGGGGGCATCCTGAGCCACATCGCTAAAAGCCTCGACCAGGCCCTGCTCCACCAGATCATGCGTATCCAGTGCGCCCAGCACAGAAAGCTGCACCGGCTCGCCCGCACGCAGGGCCGACAAGGCACGCACCCGCGTTTCATCGTAGTTGCCGGAATAGACGGCCTTCACGGTCACTTCCGGGTTCTGGGCCTGATAGTCCTTGATCATTCCATCGACCACCTCGGTCAGCGGACCACCCACGGCAATCGGGTAATACATGGTCAATTCCACCGCGCTGTGGGCACTGGTGCCCAGGCCCATCAATAAAGCGCTGGAAGTGGCAAGCAGACAATTCTTCAACATGAGTAGACTCGCAGTACGTTTAGGGAACAACAGCAAAAGAAGCAGCGGTCAGCGCATCGGCAGACGGTGTCGGCAGGCGAGCGCCGCTGTCCTGATTAAAGTAAAAAGCGTCAGCGGGATGCCAGCTCAGACCACAACGTGTACCCGCCTCGAAACGGTGGCTGTGCGGGGCACGCACGATCAAGGTATGCCCATCATCAAGTCGCACGTACACATAAGCATCTGCCCCCTGAAATTCCTGATGCACCACGGTGGCCGCCACAAACTGCTCGCCCGCCTCGTGCAGGTTCAGGTTTTCGGGGCGCACGCCCACCAGTACACGATGCGGCTGGTCGTACTGCCGACGTGAAGGCCACAGTCCCAGGGGCACTTGGTCACTGTGAATCATCATCATGGGCGGGCTGCCGATGAAACTGGCGGTAAAGACACTCATAGGCTGGCCATACAGGTCCTGGGCACGGCCCTGCTGTTCAATACGCCCGGCATTGAGCAACACCACGTGATCCGCCATCCCCATCGCCTCGGTCTGGTCGTGAGTGACATAGACCACCGTCAATCCCAGACGCTGTTGCAGGGAGCGAATTTCGTGGCGCACGGTGTGACGCAGCTTGGCGTCCAGATTCGACAAGGGCTCGTCCATCAAGCAAATGCGATGCCCTGAGACAATGCTGCGCGCCAGGGCCACCCGCTGTCGCTGCCCTCCCGAGAGCTGGCCGGGTCTGCGCTCTTGCAGCCCTTCCAGATTGGTCAGGGCCAAGGCCTCGCGCAGACGCTCTTGTTGCTGCCGGCGGTCCGCACGGCGCACCTGCAAGCCGAACAAGATGTTGTCGGCCACATTTAAATGGGGAAACAGGGCGTAGGACTGGAACACCATGCTCAAGCCGCGCTTGGCGGGTTCCATATGGGTGGCATCGTGCCCATTAATCAGCAAACGGCCCTGATCGGGCGCTTCCAGCCCGGCAATAATGCGCAGCAAGGTCGATTTGCCACAGCCCGATGGGCCCAGCAAGGCCGTGAATTTTCCTTCCTGAATGGTCAGATCCATCTGCTTGAGCACAGCCTGCTCGCCCCAGGATTTGACTATGCCCTGCAACTCGATCGCGCTGCGGCTCATACCTGCACCTCATCCGCAATCACAAGCTGAACACGCGCAGGAATCTGATCGCGGTAAGGTTCGGGAATGGGCTGATCGCTGACCAGAATATCCACATCGTCCAAGGAGCCGCTGCGCACCGGGGCGCGCCGACCGAACTTGGTATGGTCCAGCACCAGAATCCGCACCCGGCAATTGCCCCGCAGCGCCTTGTGGCAGTCGGACTCGGCCATATCAAAGTCCAGCAAGGCACCATCCGAATCAAAGCCCCCAACCCCGGACACCCCGAAATCTGCCTTGAAGCTGTTGAACAGCCGTTCGGCACCGGGGCCCAGAATTTCAGGATTGGGTTGTCGCAGCTCGCCCCCCGTCAGCACCACGCGATGGCTCATATTGTGCGACAGGGCCAAGGCGGCACTGATGTTGTTGGTCACCACCGTAAGATCTCGGTGATCTGCCAACGCCAAGGCAACTTGTTCGGGAGTGGTGCCAAAACCCAGCAGCAGGCTGGCACCGGCAGGGATCAGCTTGGCAACGGCTCGACCAATACGGGCCTTGGCTTGCAAGTGGGTAATGCGGCGCGTTTGAAAAGGCGCATTGCGCTCGACCACGTTCAGCTCGGCGCCGCCATGACGACGACGCACCAGATCGGCCTCATACAGGTGGTTCAGGTCGCGCCGTATCGTCTGGGGCGTCACCCCGAAATGCGCGGCCAGGCCATCAACGGACACCGCCCCCTGGGCGGCGAGCAAATCCACAATAATGCTTTGCCTGACGGATAGGTTCATAACACGGCATACAGGTTTCGTTTGAATACCTGGCAGTGTAGGAACGCGACATGACGACTCAGTGACGCTCAGATGAAAGTTTTATGACGCCGACATGTTCATATGAACATGTCGGCGCTCAATCCAGACAGCATTCGCGCCGGCCGCCTGGTGTCAGTGACGGACTGGCCTTACTCAAAACCTTGCAACAGAGCCCCCATCAGCAGCTCAGGCCCATGTGCGTGCTCTGCAGCGCCTGTTTCAGATGCCTGGTGTTGCCACTCATTCAGAAAACGGGAAAGCATCTGCCCAGTCTGCGCCTGGCTGAGTTGCTCGTTCTCCGATGCCTCGTCCTGTTCATAAATGAGCTTGCCTCGCTTGATGGTCTGAACCACGCGCAAGCTGGCCAATTGCTCGGGATCGACCGCTGTCGGATCTTGCGACAGGACAACAAAGTCCGCCAGTTTGCCCGGCTCAATCGACCCTTTTTCCTTCTCCTCAAAATGCTGGAAAGCCGGCCAGATCGTCATTGCCTTCAGGGCCGTCATGACATCTACCCTCTGATCCGGCCCCAAAATATCGCCCGATCGGGTGCGACGCGTGACGGTCGCCGACAACACCCGCATGGAATCCGGGAAGGCCACGGGCGCATCGTGGTGGGTTGAAAACATCAAGCCATGCTCACGCACCCAGCCAGTGGGAGAAATATTGTCGGCATTGACCGGCCCCACCGTACGGTCACGGTGCCAGTCTCCCCAATAAAAGGTGTGCATGGGGAACAAGGACGGAAAGACATCCAGGTCTGCTATGGCCGCTATCTGGTCCCGGCGCAGAAACTGCCCGTGAATCAAGACGGCCCGCCGATCCCGGGGACCATACTTTTCACGTGCTGTTTTAATCGCAGCCAACAGCAGATCCGAGGCGGCCTCCCCATTCGCGTGAGTCAGCAGCTGTATATCGTTCTTGAAGGCCCAGTCCACCGAATCAAACACCTGGTCGGGCGTGACCGCTGCGTACCCCCGGTAATCGGCGCGGTAACCTGCTGGTGGCTTGTAATAGGGGCGGTCGCGATAGGCCGTAAACCCCTGAGGGGAGCCATCAATCGTGAGCTTGGCACCGGCCACCCGAAAGCCATCGGTGTAGCGCCGCGATACATGACGCGCGATAAAGTCCCGGTCCTGGAGCACATCGACGTAGGCAGCGACATCAATATCGATCTTGCCCGCCGACGCCGCGGCCTGCATCAAAGGCACCGTATCGGACGTGGCCCGCCCTTCCTGTCCGGTCGTGTAGCCGTAACGCTTTAACAGATCGGTCCCGGCCACAAACAGGGCCTGAACCTGCTCGGGTGTGAGTTTGCCCATCTGGCTGGCCACGCTTGAAAAAAAGGCCATCTCTTCGAGCACCCCATTGGGTTGGGTGCTGCCCTCTTCCCGCCGAATGACACCGCCTGCCGGGTCCGGGGTCTGGGCGGAAATGCCCGCCATCTCCAGCGCCTTGCTGTTGAGCACGCCAATGTGGCTGGACTGATGAATGATGATGATCGGCACGGACTCGGACACTGCATCCAATTCCTGTCGCGTGGGGTGGCGCTGCTCTGCCAGTTGGGCGTCGTCATACCCAAAGCCCAGGATCAAGCCCACCTGCCTGGTTTTACCTTGCTCATCCAGCCATTGCCGGAGCGTCTCCTGCAAACTGGCGATGTCTTTGACCGCCCCATCCGGGGGCGATAGCAGATTGGCGGACATGGCCTGCACACCAATCATGAAGGCGTGGCTGTGCGCATCCACAAACCCCGGCAGCAAAGCCTTGCCCTGCAGGTCGATCACAGAGGTGTTTGGACCTTTATAGGCTTGCATCGCCTGCAAGGTACCCACATCCAGAATCCGCCCCTCCTTGACCGCGACCGCTTCGGCAGCAGTCTGGCTGTCACTCATCGTCAAGACCGGCCCGCCCATCCAGATCTGATCGGCCGTTTCCGCTGTCCAGGCCGAGCCAGCCATCACCAGACTGCCCGCCAGCACAGACACTTTCAGAATGTTTTTGAACCACATATGCTCCCCTTTCTGCTCAGAAAAAAGTGGCCAACTCGTTTACTGTGCCACAAGGAGACCGGCTCTGTCCTGCTGTCTGTATCGGTTTGCTGGCCATGCTGCCGCTCATTCGTGCCAAGCCCCAGACTGAGCACGAATGAACGGGACCACGCTATGCGGCTACACGGTTACGCGACTCGGCTTTTTGAGCGTACAACATAAATCACGATCAAGGTCAGCAAGAACGGCACACCAAACAAAAGGGTGTAATGGAAGATATTGATGAACCAGGTGGTAATCAGAATCGCCACAATACCGATCAGACCCAGCAAGGTGCCGATGGGATAGGCCGGCATCCGGAAACGCAGCTGCACCCCTTCCTGCGCCACGCGGCGGCGGAAAAACAAATGGGTCAGGAAAATCATGCCCCAGGTAAACAGGGCACCGAACATGGACAAGGCAATCATCACCGGGAACGCCGTTTCCGGATTGTAGGCATACACCACGGCCGCCACACCCACCCCGCTGGCCGACAAAGCCAGGGCATTTAACGGCACTCCATTGCGTGCCACCTTACCCAGTACCAGTGGCGCATCCCCCGCACGCGACAGGCTGAACATCATGCGTGTAGAAATGTAGAGCATGCTGTTCATGGCCGACAAAGCAGCAATAATCACGATGAAATTCAAAATGCTGTCTGCATAAGGAATGCCCACCGACTGCATCACCGTAATGAAGGGGCTGCTTGTGCCATCTGCAATCAGCACCTGCCAGGGCACCAGCATCACAATCAGGGACAGAGACAAGAGGTAGAAAATGATCAAGCGCCAGATGGTTGCCTTGAACGCCTGGCGCACCGCCTGCTCAGGGTTTTCTGCCTCGCCCGCCGCAACCGCAATCATCTCGATACTCAGATAACTGAAGATGGAAATAATCACGCCCACCCAGACTCCATACCAGCCATTGGGCATGAAGCCACCCTGGCCCAACAGGTTTTCCTGCACCTGTGCGGGCTGGTAATAACCCGTCAACATGCCAATGGCCAAGACGATAAAAGCAATAATGGCAAATACCTTGATCAGGGCAAACCAATACTCCACCGAGCCGAATGCTTTAACGCTATAGGCATTGACCGCAATCAGCACGGCCGAGAAAAAGACGATCCAGATCCACGGCGACACCTCCGGAAACCAGAACTTCATGTAGTCGGCCACCGCCGTCACCTCAGTGCCGACAGCCAGCACAATGCAGGCCCAATAGCTGTAGCGCACCAGAAAACCGGCCAGCGGATGAATATAAAACTCGGCATACGCGCCAAAGGAGCCCGAGGTAGGATGTTCTACCGTCATCTCTGCCAGGCACCCCATCAGCACCAGGGCAATAAAACCACCAATGACGTAGCTCAGCACCACCCCGGGTCCCGCAAAGCCAATAGCAAACTTGCTGCCCAGGAACAGGCCGGTACCAATGGCCCCCCCGATCGCAATCATGCTCATCTGACGGGCATTCAGCCTCTTGTGCAGTCCGGCCTCGCGCGATTGAATCTGTTCAAATCGGCTCATGTCTCCTCCTTATGATTGTTTTTTTAATGAGTGCGATCAAGTCACCTTGGAGCGGGTTTTGTAGGCCGGCTTGTCCCATTCCCTGTCCGTCAGCACCGCCTTGAGATGCTGGACGGCCTGCCAGATATCCACAAAAGACAGATACAAAGGGGTAATGCCAAATCGCATCACTTCAGGTTCGCGATAGTCGCCAATCACACCCCGTGCAATCAGGGCCTGAACAACGGCGTAACCTTGCTCATGCGCAAAACTGACATGACTGCCGCGGAAATGATGATCGCGGGGCGTGATCAGGCGCAAGCCAAACTCGGCACATTCCTGCTCGACCAGACGGATGAACAGGTCAGTCAAGGCCAGGGATTTACGACGCACGGCCTGCAAATCGGTTTGCAAGAAAACGTCCACGCCACAGGCAACCAGGCTCAGGGACACAATAGGCTGGGTACCGCACAAGAAACGCTCGATTCCGCTGGCCGCCTCATAAGAGGGGCTCATGGCAAAAGGATGCTTGTGCCCCCACCAACCCGACAAAGGCTGACTGATCTTGTCAAGCAGCTCGGGATTCACCCACAACAGGGCCGGTGCGCCAGGACCGGCGTTCAGATACTTGTAGGTGCAGCCAATTGCAAAATCAGAGCCGCTGGCTTTGAGCTCGATGGGCAAGGCGCCCGCCGAGTGGCACAAGTCCCAGATCACCAGCGCATGGTGCTCATGTGCCAGACGGTTAGTGGCCTGCATATCGTGCAGATAGCCGGTACGATAATTCACATGGGACAAGACCACCACGGCAGTTTCGTCATTGATGGCGGTTTTCAGGTCGGCCGGCTCATCAATCAATTCCAGCCTATAGTCTTTACCAAAAAAGGCGTTAAACCCTTCAATGATGTACAGATCCGTTGGAAAAGAGTCGCGCTCGGCCAGGATGACTTTCTTTTGCGGATGACGCTCTTTTTGCAAATTGACAGCCGCAGCCAGAACCTTGAACAGATTGACCGAGGTACTGTCACTCACGATGGTTTCGCCCTGACCAGCACCGATCAGCGAAGACATCTGATCGCCCAGGCGCACAGGCAAGGTCCACCAGCCTGCCTTGTTCCAGCTGTTGATCAAGTCGGTACGCCATTCCTGGGCAATCACTTGCTGCGCACGCTCCATCGCGTGTCGGGGCATGGCGCCCAAGGAATTTCCATCCAGATAAATCGTGTTGGGTGGCAGATCAAACCTGGCTTTGAAGCCAGCCAGTTCGTCGGCCTGATCCCACTGCTCGCATTGCTGCAAGGTAATCATGTTCATGCTCCTCGATTCTGCTTTTTACGTCATTTAGTCTAGCATCGAGGCTCTGGCAAATTATTCCAAAGTGACGAACATTATGATTAAATTTGGAAGAAAAATCGTTTTTTAAAAACTCTTTTCGAAGATAATTCTAAAACATGAGACTAGACGAGACAGACCTTAAAATCCTGCGTCTTTTGCAGGATAACGGCAGACTCAGCAACCAAGAACTGGCTGATCTGGTGGCCCTTTCCCCTTCCTCCTGCCACCGACGCGTGAAAATCCTGGAGCAGGAAGGACTCATTGAAAACTACAGCGCCAACTTGAGCGCCAGCAAACTGGGTTTTGCCATTGAAGCCTTTGTAGAAGTGAATATCGCCCAGCTCAATGAAAGCGAACACCAGTACCTGAGCAAAGCACTGGCCACCATGGATGAAGTCCTGCATGCCTACATCGTGACGGGTCAGGCCAACTACATGCTGCACATCCGCACGCGCAATTTCGAGACTTTCTCCAACTTTGTCGTTCACAAGCTCAATACCCTGCGCGGCGTCACCAAAATCCATTCACAGATTGTGCTGTCCTGCATCAAAGCCAAGGGGCAACGCTTGCCGGTGTAACCGCCGTCGCGGCACGGGCTGGCATAAAGCCAACGCTTGCACTCAGAGGTAATTGAGCGTGAAGCGGCGTTTGAAATGCTCGCTGCGCCACCAGCCCCTGCCACTTTGTACCGGTTTGTCATCGACATCGAACAAGTCGATACGCTGCACGATCACTGCCTGGTTTTCCTTGATCCACAACTGCTTGGCCATCTCCGCTGAGGCATCGGCCATGCTGATCTCTTCTTGCGCATGCTTGATGGGCACATTCAGCACAGAGGTCAGCATCTCCACCATGGTGCGGGTTTCCAGATCCTGTTGCCCAAGACGTTCGCCAATCGAGCGCAGCACGTAGTTTTCTGCAAAATAAAGCGGCACGGCAGACTTGTAGCGCACCGCTTGCAGCTTATACACCGGCTCGTCGGACGCAAAGAATTCGGCAATCTCCGCCGGAGGGGCGACCAATTCCCACCGGGCAACCTTGGTACTGGTGTCCTTGCCCAGCTGGACCAGATCATTGAGGGAGTTCAGCTCCCAGGAACCTGTATTCTTGCGCTCCAGCACAAAGGAGCCACGGCTGGGAAAGCGCTCGATCAGGCCATTACGGGTCAGGATTGCCAGACCCTGCCGTACCGTAATGCGGCTGACACCAAACATTTCCCCCAGCTCGGCTTCCGTGGGCAAACGGTCGCCCGGCTTTAAACGACCGTCCTGGATATAGCGGGTCAGCTTGTCAGCAAGCTGTTCGTAGAGCGGTTTTGTACTCACTGCGTAATTTCATCCCCATTGATGGCCATGTGCGGCTGGCCCCACCCACCTGCGGTATTCACCCTGCTGTGTTCAGCCGTCTCTCCTGGCTTTCCCTGCCTGCAAAGCACCTTGTTACTCGCGCTCCAAGAGCCCTTTAATCAGAAACATCTCGGCTTCGTGGACGCAACAGATCTGCTCCCAGGCGGCATCGCTTTGCGTGGCCAGGCGCCAGGTGAGCAAGCTCACTACACATTTATCCGCCCCCAGCTTGAGCACCTCGCCGGGAATGACACGCGACATATTGCGAAACTGCATCGCCTCTTTGCTGGCCCCCACGTCGTAATCCACCTGCAAACGCGCTGCATCCACATTCAGACGCACATAGGTTTCCTGACCGCTAAAGACCGAGGTTCCCTTGAACAAGCCTGGTTCCACTTCGCTACGGTTCGCACTGCCCCAAGCCCACTGACCTTGCAGGAGGCCATCGGACATGATTTCAAAAGCGACCTGTGCCGGGCGCTCCACCAAGATGCTGCTGGAATGACAATGTGGGTCTTTCACTGACTGGCTCCTGTTCCATCGTTATTGTTATGACAATAAAAACATTGTCATATCAAAATCCCGCTCCCACTAGACGGGAAAACACGTATTAGCCACGAGCAAAAGGACACGCAGACTCCGGCCCCTCCCAACGCAAACAGACGATAGTGTCCTTGGTAGTCCGGTATGGCGACCAGTGTCTTCTTCTGCACAAAACGCCCTTTTTCCCCTATGAAGCCACGCTAGGAACGCTAGCGTTGACCTCCTTCACACCCCACTGCCGCCCTTAAATTGGTCAGACCAATTATTGGCAGAAAAAGACATTGAGTTTTAAATTATTAGGGTAAACACTTACGTTCAATCAAATTACCCTTTGGATACAATGCGTTCTACTCTCGACCACACCCTTAATGGTCAGACCAATTTGGCGACCTACTGGTACGCTTCCCCTACAAGCGCCCCCCTTTGCTCCTGCGGAGATAGAAGAACATGCAACAAGCGTGGCTGCAGCAATACGATCCCACCGGCAATATCTGGCTGTCGGCCCTGATCGCCCTTATTCCCATCATCTTTTTTTTCCTGGCCCTGACCAAGTTGCGCATGAAGGGCTATCAGGCAGGCACCATTACCGTGCTGCTGGCACTGGGCGTAGCCCTGTTTTTCTATCGCATGCCCGTCTCCACCGCCTTCGCTTCGGTGGTCTATGGCTTTTTTTACGGACTGTGGCCCATCGCGTGGATCATTGTGGCAGCCGTATTCCTGTACAAGATTTCGGTAAAAACCGGACAGTTCGACATTATTCGTGCCTCTATCCTGTCCATCACCCCTGACCAGCGCCTGCAGCTGATTCTGGTCGGTTTTTGCTTCGGGGCGTTTCTGGAAGGCGCGGCCGGCTTCGGCGCTCCCGTCGCCATTACCGCAGCTCTGTTGGCCGGTCTGGGTTTCCGCCCCTTGTACGCTGCTGGTCTTTGTCTGATTGCCAATACGGCTCCCGTAGCCTTTGGCGCCATGGGCATTCCCATCATTGTGGCTGGCCAGGTCTCGGGCATTGATCCCTTCCATATTGGACAAATGGCCGGTCGCCAACTGCCCTTTATGACCATCATTGTGCTGTTCTGGCTGATGGCCATCATGGACGGCTGGCGCGGCATCAAAGAAACCTGGCCTGCCGTGCTGGTGGGCGGCGGCTCCTTTGCCTTGGTGCAGTTCCTGACGGCCAACTACATTGGCCCCGAACTGCCCGACATTACCTCGGCCCTGGTTTCCCTGGTAGCCCTGACCTTGTTCCTGAAGGTATGGCAGCCCAAGCGCATCTTCCGCTTTGACGAGCAAGAAGCTACACCGGTCCAGAGCGATGTAGCCCAACAAGCTACTCTGCCGCTGACCACCGGTCGCATCATCAAAGCCTGGTCGCCCTTCATCATCCTGACTGTCATGGTCACGATCTGGAGCGTGCAGCCTTTTAAAGTACTGTTTGCCGCCAACGGTCCGCTGGCCTCGACCATTGTGAACATTCCTGTGCCTTTCCTGCACAATCTGGTCGAAAAAGCCCCTCCCGTCGTCGCCTCGGCTACTCCTTATGGCGCGGTCTATGCCTTTAACTGGCTCTCGGCTACCGGCACAGCCATTTTGATTGCCGCCTTGCTGACCATTCTTTTTCTGCGCATGAAGCCCGCCAAAGCAGTGGAAACACTGGGTGAAACCTTCAAGGAACTGGCCGTTCCCATTTACTCGATCGGCATGGTGCTGGCCTTTGCTTTTATCGCCAACTATTCCGGCTTGTCGGCTACTTTGGCCCTGGCCCTGGCCCACACCGGCAAAGCCTTCACCTTCTTCTCCCCTTTCCTGGGCTGGATTGGCGTGTTTCTGACCGGTTCCGATACCTCGGCCAACGCCCTGTTTGGTGCCTTGCAAGCCACCACGGCCCAGCAACTGGGTTTGCCTGAAGTGCTGATGGTCGCGGCCAATACCACGGGTGGCGTGACCGGCAAGATGATCTCTCCCCAGTCCATTGCCATTGCCTGCGCCGCCGTCGGCCTGGCTGGCAAGGAGTCCGACCTGTTCCGCTTCACCGTCAAACACAGCCTGATCTTCGCCGTTCTGATTGGCCTGCTGACCACCCTGCAAGCCTATGTGTTACCTTGGATGATCCCCTAAGGGCCCGCCCTCATCCTTCATCTGCAAGGCCGTAGACTCGCGCCTTGCAGATTTATCTTTTCGGTACCTCAAGAACTATGCGCCTCTCTGATCACGTTGCCCAACAATTGCTGGCGCTCATTCAGTCCAGCGATTTCAAAGCGGGGCAACGTTTGCCCGCCGAACGCACGTTGGCAGCCCAATTGAACGTGTCTCGCGCCTCCTTGCGCGAGGCCATTCAGCAACTGACCAGCCAAGGCATTTTGCGCAGTCAGGTCGGATCAGGTACTTACCTGACCTCTCAAACGCCGCAGTGGACCCAGCGTTCGGTGGACCCGCTGGCCGCCTTGATGCTGTCCGATCCGCAATACCGATACGACGTACTGGAAGCCCGTATCGCACTGGAGAGCAGCACGACCTGGCACGCTGCCTTGCGCGCCTCGCCCGAGGACAAGAGCAAGATCCTGCAATGTTTTGAGCAGATGATCCGCTACCAGCAAAGCGGCGATACCGATCTGTCGGCCCGGGCCGATGCCCAATTCCATCTGGCCGTCGCCGAAGCCTCGCACAATCTGGTTCTGGTTCAGGTCATGCGCGGACTGTTCGATCTGGTGCTGAGCAGCGTGACACAAAACCGCGACATCATCATGTTCGTCCATGACAGTCCCGAAACCCTCACCCACCTGACCGCCCAGCACGAAGCCCTGGTCAAGGCCATTATCGATGGCGACGCGGCCCATGCGCGCCATGTCGTGAACGAACATCTGGGCTACGTACGCAACACGCTTCTTCAGGCGGACGAAGACCTCGCCCGCCGCGAACGTGCCGCGCGCTTGCAGACCTCTCCCTCCGTCTTACCCGACCCCATCCTGCCATGATTATTTCCTCCTCGACCGACTACCGGCGTGCCGCCCAAAAACGGCTGCCTCCCTTTTTGTTCCACTACATTGATGGTGGCGCCTATGCCGAGCACACCCTGCGCCGCAATGTGGACGATCTGGCGGAGGTCGCCCTACGCCAGCGCGTCCTCAAAGACATGAGCCAGCTGGACACCAGCATTGATCTGTTTGGCGAAAAATTGTCCATGCCGGTGGCTCTGTCTCCGGTCGGACTGACGGGTATGTACGCACGCCGGGGAGAAGTTCAGGCTGCCCGGGCCGCCGATGCACGCGGTATTCCCTTTACCATGTCCAGCGTATCCGTGTGCCCGATCGAAGAAGTGGCGCCTCGTCTTAGCCGACCCATGTGGTTTCAGCTCTACGTGCTGAAAGACCGTGGCTTCATGCGCAATGCACTGGAACGCGCCCAGGCTGCCGGTTGCAGCACCTTGGTCTTTACCGTGGATATGCCCGTACCCGGCGCGCGCTACCGTGACGCACACTCGGGCATGAGCGGCCCCAACGCCGCCCTGCGCCGCTACGCTCAGGCCGTCATGCATCCGCGCTGGGCCTGGGATGTAGGTTTGCTGGGTCGTCCGCACGATTTGGGCAATATCTCGCGTTACCTGGGCAAACCCACGGGCCTGGAAGACTATATGGGTTACTTGGGCGCCAACTTTGACCCATCCATCTCCTGGAAGGACCTGGAGTGGATCCGTGAATTCTGGAAAGGCCCCATGCTGATCAAAGGCATCCTGGACCCGGATGATGCCCGCGACGCCGTGCGCTTTGGAGCGGATGGGATCATCGTCTCGAACCACGGTGGCCGCCAGCTTGACGGCGTCCTGTCCTCGGCCCGCGCCCTGCCGGCCATTGCCGATGCTGTCAAAGGCCAGATCAAGATTCTGGCGGACTCCGGTATCCGCAGTGGTCTGGACGTAGTGCGCATGATTGCCCTGGGTGCCGATGCCGCCATGCTGGGACGCGCCTACATCTATGCACTGGCCGCCGCCGGACAATCCGGCGTCGACCACCTGCTGGGCCTGATTGAAAAAGAAATCCGCGTCGCCATGACGCTGACCAGCGTCAGCAGCATCTCTCAGATCACCTCCGAGCTGCTTGTCCGGGAGCCTTGAGAATGACCGCTTCCACCCAACGCACGGATCTGCTGCAGCAACTGCGCTCTATTGTCGGCCAGGCACACGTCCTGACCGACGATCGCAGCACGCGCCGCTATCGCAAGGGCCACCGCACAGGTGAAGGCAAGGTACTGGCCGTGGTTCGGCCCGGAACGCTGCTGGAGCAGTGGCGCAGCCTGCAAGCAGCCGTCGCCGCGGACTGCATCGTGATCATGCAGGCGGCCAACACGGGCCTGACCGGGGGCTCCACCCCCGACGGCGACGACTACGACCGCGACATCGTGTTGATGAACACCATGCGCCTGCAAGGTATACAGGTCATTAACGATGGCGAACAGGTTGTCTGCCTGCCCGGCGCCACGCTGGATCGTCTGGAACAGACACTGGCCCCCCTGGGGCGCGAGCCTCATTCGGTCATTGGTTCCTCCTGTATTGGCGCCTCTGTGCTGGGCGGGGTCTGCAACAACTCCGGCGGTGCCTTGGTACGCCGTGGACCCGCCTACACGGAATTGACCCTGTACGCCCAAGTGCGGGACGATGGCAGTCTGCAACTGGTCAATCACCTGGGTATCCATCTGGGCGACACGCCCGAAGAAATCCTGAGCCGCCTGGAACAGGGCAACTACCGTGCTGCCGACATCCTCAACGATCCGCAACGCAAAGCCAGCGATCCCCGTTACGCCGACGACGTACGCGACGTGGATGCCCAAACTCCTGCCCGTTTCAATGCTGACCCCTCCCGCCTGTACGAAGCCTCGGGCTCAGCGGGCAAGCTGTGCATTTTTGCCGTGCGTCTGGATACCTTTCCCAAAGAATCCAGTACGGTGTTCTACATTGGCACCAATGAGCCGGATGAGCTGACGGCTGTCCGCCGACACCTGCTGACCCAGTTGCCACGCCTGCCCATTGCGGGCGAATACATCCATCGCACCGCTTACGATATTGGTGAGCAGTACGGTAAAGATACGTTCCTGCTCATCGACCGCTTTGGGACTGCCAAAGTGCCCTCCGCCTTTGCGATGAAAAGTCGTATCGACGGCTTTTTTGAACGCTTTGGCTGGCGCGGCGTCACCGATCGTGTGATTCAGGCCGTCATGAATCGTCTGCCCAGTCACCTGCCCGCACGGATGCGGCAATGGCGTGACCGTTTCGAGCATCATCTGCTGCTACGCGTCTCCAACGACACCGCCCAGGCCACCCGCGATTATCTACAGCAACAATTTGGCGACAGCACGCAGGGCGCGTATTTTGAATGTGATGCCGAAGAAGGCCGCAAAGCCTTTTTGCACCGCTTTGCGATCGCCGGTGCCGCCATCCGCTACCGCGAATCCCATCCCAACAGCGTGGAGGACATTGTGGCGCTGGATATTGCCTTGCGCCGCAACGACCGGGAATGGGTAGAGCAGTTGCCCGACGATATGGAGAAAGATATCGTCCACAAACTCTATTACGGTCATTTCCTGTGCCACGTGTTCCATCAGGACTACATCATCAAAAAAGGCGTGGCGCCCCTGGAGATGGAACACCGTATGTGGAAACTACTGGATGAGCGTCAGGCTGAATACCCAGCCGAGCACAATGTGGGCCACCTGTACGTCGCCAAACCCGCACTGGCAGGTTTCTACCGCGAACTGGACCCTACCAACACGTTCAACCCCGGTATCGGTCATACGTCGCGCCGTAAATGGTGGAGTGCATGCTGCGCCGGCAAACACGACTAATTGCCCGCTTCTGGAAGGCTTCACTCCCAGGGGACGTAGCGCTATAGGCAGCACACGCGTTCGTGCTGCTTATAACGTGGTTATCTGAAGGAGTGTGCCGGGGCTTGATAGCGGGGGTCGCGCCGTCGAGCTCCGTCAGGTAGCCAGATGGCAAAGCAGGTGGATATCCTCGGGGTCCAGCGCAAACAAACGTGGGTCCGGCTCGGGTGCGATCACAAAGCCCTGCGCCCTATAAAAGTCCACGGTATTGACTGAAGGCGTGGCCGAGACATAGACCGCCTTCGCCCCCCACAGGATCGCCTGTTTCTTGGCCTGATCCAACAAGCAGGCCCCCATGCCTTGCCCACGCAGCGCCTGGCTGACATGCAGGAAGAAAAGCTGACGCCAATCGCCTTGCGGGCCCAGAGGCAAACGGTCCAAACCCACCGCGGCCACCAGACGGTCATCCTTGAAGACCCCCATAAACCAGGCACCGCGATGAAAGGCCTCCTCGTGTTCCGGATGGTATTTCTCGGGATCGCCTTCTGGCCAGCCACGCAGATCTATCGCCACCTCTTGTTTGTGCAGCACGCCTTCGCGCCATTCATACAAGGCCTCAATTTGCTCGCTGCGATCAATGGACCACACCCAATACAATTCGGTTTCACTCAAGGGGCGCAGCGTCAGGCCAGCAAGCACAAAGGACATGATGATCGGTTTGAAAAATACGGTTTTACAACAGTGAAGGTTAAGCCCAGGCTTGAATCATAGCGTTCCTCCCTCCTCTTGCGAGACGGAACGCCATGCTCGGGTTCACACGCAAATCTCCTAGGGGGTCACATAGATTTGCGCATGCAGATCCTGAATCTTCAGGCCACGCTTGAGCGCCATGCCAATGGTAGCGTCGACCAGCGTCGGGGAGCCCGCCACATAGACCTTCCAACCCCGCAAATCCGCTTGTTCACTGCCTGCAATATCGGTCACCAGGCCCCGACTACAGTGTGCGACCGGTATCCCCGAGACGACTGGTGTGAAAAGCAGCGTGGGATAGTCGCGCGCCAAGGCTCGGAACTCCTCAAGCCCGTACAAATCCCGCCCTTCACGGACACCAAAATACACATGAATCGCCTGGCTCATGCCACTGGCCAGCGCTGTCTCCACAATCGATTTAATGGGAGCCAGACCTGCTCCCCCTGCGATACATAGCATGGGCCCACCATGCCCCTCACGCAAATACGACGTTCCCTTGGGCAATTCCAGCGTCACCCGCTCGCCAGGCTCAAGCACGGTATGCACATACGCAGAGGCCACCCCGCCGGGGACACGACGGATATGAAACTCCAGCTCCGCCTCCCCCGGTCGATTAGCCATGCAGTAACTACGCGCTGGCGCCTGCCCGAACTTGATATCAGCATATTGACCGGCAAAAAACATCAGGGGCTGCTCGTCGGCCAGACGAATGCGAACACGCCGTATATCGTGGGTCAACGCCTCCAGCGTGACGACTGTGCCCTCGACCTGACGCAGGGGGACCTGTCCCCGGACGTCATCGGTCCCTATCCAGTCCAGCGTGACATCGCTGCGTGGGATGGCCCGGCAAGCCAGAATCAAGCCGCGCGCGCTTTGAGCTTCCGTCAGGGCAAAACGGGAGTAATCCAGCAGGTCCACCTGTCCCTGCACCAAACGGGTCTTGCAGCCACCGCAGCGGCCCTGACGACAGCCGTAGGGATAGACGATCCCGTTCTCCAACGCTGCCTGCAGAATGTTTTGCCCTTCCTGAGCGTCAAACTGCATGCCGGTCTGGCGGATGATAATGGTTTTGCTGCTCATTGCTGCCCTTTCAAGTAGGGCCGCACAGGCCCTGCATAGCGGTCAACTCCAGCCCCTTTCTTGGCACCACAGAAAGGTCTGACTGTCTCATCGTTGTATGTGACATGACACTTTCCCGGAAGTTTGCACGCAAACCCGGCAATATGTCTGTTTTTTCAAGAGATTATTTCACGCCCAGGCTTACTTGGGGCGACGAAACAAGGCCCGCCAACCGACACGCCAGGCCACAGCGGCACAGTGAAGGCTCCAGCATTTCGCCTTATCTGTGCAGCCACGGCTTGGAATGTCACCCTGCCCCTTGCCCTACAGCCCCCCCTAGGCTGCGTTTATCCAGTCAAGGGCTAGCCCAGAAGCTCAGTCGGGGTTCTTGGGCCCGTGGCGCTTGGGCAAAATGGCAGGGGTATCATCTTTTGGTTTGAACCAGTTGGGGCTAGGGTCAGGCTTTGGCTTGGGAGAGCCGTCAAACTGCGTCGCCTTCTGATCACCCGTTTTGCTTGGCGTCCTGTCCTGACTCTGCTTATTTACTTCTTTCAAATCTTCCTGCACCCGCCTCGCAATATCCGCTTGAGATTCACGGCTGGGTTCTGGGGCCTCGGGTTGCGTTGGCAATGCCCGGCGATCTTGGCGTGATGTATTCATATAAGCCTCCAACAATCAGGTTTTGCAGGCAAATTCAGGCAAGCAGCGTATCTATGGCAAATTTGCATCACCCCCGCCCAGCCAGACCAGCAAACCGGGCGCCGCTCGCCTCCTTTGTCGTGTGTCAACGCTTTGCCTGGGGGTGGCCCTCATCGGCCCGAGCCAGAAAGACCCGTACCAACTCAGGGGAATGCACTTCCAGCCAATGGGCCATGGCACGTTCCTGCTCCAGAATCTGTTGGCAAACGGCGGCCGTCTCGACGTCCCCCAAATAGTCAGCCGCTTCCTTGATCTGGCTGTAGGCGGCAATTTCAAGACTCTCAAAGGCAAAACTGAACATGCTGCCCTTGACCACCTCGTCAGACGCAAACATCCCCGAAAACCCCTGAAAGGTTGCCATGACCTTGCCGCCCAGATCCTTGAGCAGGGATGTGTCACCACCGCGCCGCTCAATGCACTGACGCACCAAGCTCTGCTGAGTCCGGGTTTCTTCAATATGCTGCTGAATGCGCTGATGCAGTTCGGGATAATGCTCGACACGCGAGAGCATGCTGTTCAACATTGTTTCAGCTTGTTCTTCCATCGCATGCGCGTCCCGCAGCCAGTCCATTAAATGTTTGCTTGCGCGTGAGTGAGTGCTGTCCATGAGATCCTCCAGTCGGTTTACCCTGTCGCAACGGCGACAAGCGATGGATACCCAGCACAAAGCGTTCCCAAACCGCGAAATTGTTGTCCCTGCCCTCAGAACAAGACTGACCGCAGGGCGACTTTTAGCCCGTTCGGCCCGCCCGAGGCGGGTGTGAAGCAAGCGTGCCGCAACCCCACTTAAGCTCTATCAGAACACGGCCAGCAACGATGCCCCCAGCCCCGCCAGAAGCACGACCAGGGCGGGCGGCACACGCCCTACTGTCAGCAAACCAAACAAGAGCAAAGCCAGCCCAAAATCCGCCCGAGTATGAATGGCACTGGTCCACACCGGGTCATACAGAGCCACGCCCAAAATGCCCACTACACCCGCATTCACCCCGGCCATCGCCGTGCGAATCCCCGCCCTGTGCCGCAAACCCTGCCAAAAAGGCAAAACCCCGATCAGAATCAGCAAGGCCGGAACAAAAATAACCCCCAACAAGACCAACCCGCCCAGCCACCCGTGCAAGGGGCCTTGAGCCATCGCGCCGATATAAGCCGCAAAGGTAAACAATGGCCCTGGAACTGCTTGGGCAGCGCCATACCCCACCATCAAATCGGCATTACTGACGAGCCCACTGGGTACGACCGCAGCCTGCAACAAAGGCAACACCACGTGCCCACCACCAAACACCAAAGCCCCGGAACGGTACACCCCTTCCAGTAGTTGCGCCGTGGACGAAGCACTGACTGCTGCCCACACCGGTAAAACCATCAACAGACCCGCAAAGAGCACCAACGCCGCCGTCCCGACCGTACGTGACACTGGATACGAATGGGCCTGCATAGCACCGGCCTGCACAGAATCCAGCCTCCACCAGGCCAACAAGCCCGTGACCGCAATCGCCAGCACCTGCCCGAACGCAGAAGGCAGCAAGAGACTGAGCAAAGCGGCCAGAATCGCCAACGCCGCCCTGCCCCGATCAGGACATAAGGAACGGGCCATACCCAGCACCGCCTGAGCCACAATCGCCACCGCTACAATTTTGAGCCCATGAACCCACGGGGACTGCGCGATCCCCTGCTGCCCGGCCAAACCCAAGGCGAACAGAATCAAGGCAATCGCGGACGGCAAGGTAAACCCCGTCCAGGCAGCCAGCAAACCCATCCAGCCAGCCCGCCCCAAACCAATCGCCATCCCCACCTGACTGCTGGCCGGACCCGGCAGAAACTGACACAAGGCCACCAGATCAGAGTAGCTGCGATCGTCCAGCCAGCGCCGGCGTTCGACGAACTCCGCACGGAAATACCCAAGATGGGCAATAGGGCCGCCGAACGAAGTCAGGCCTAATTTCAGGAAGGCCCAGAACACCTCCAGAGCGGAGCCATTCCCAGACTCCAATGACGCCTGTCGCGGCGGAATCCAACGGTTCATTGCAGCTTTATTCTCCTGTCACGACCGGCCATGCGCTGTGTCCAAATAAGAGGACGGGCTAAAGAGACACACGAGAATTGCCAGTCTTAAGCAGTAAACCCTGTGACGCTAAAGACCACTAGTGTACGAGTTCCTGGTTCATTGAGATGAGAAGGCCAGCATAAGAAATAACCGAAACCGTATCAGCCCAACCCACTGCTCTTTTTTTAAAGATTATTACTTTTTCACAGAGCCGGCCTGGAAGGGGGAGATCGCTGAGGGGAGGCTAATTCAAGGGTCAGGGATACTAACTACCAGGAGGGTGGGAGGGGATGGGTGTTTTTTAGGCGGGGGATTTTGAGAGTGGCAATCCTGTACTTTTCTGGACTTCTATAGGCAGCCGAAATACTGCTAACTTATTGATTAATAAAGAATCGTTGTCTATTACTGTCTGTTACGGTTTTATTCCATCTTGCGTTAAACTGTGCACAGGACTGTGCACAAAATTGAGCTAGATGAAAGAACAGATGACGTTAAAAACCGCGATTGAGACGATTAAGCCGAGGCAATTTTTGCGGATTGAATCGGTATCGCCACGCGGTAGCCTTGAGGTGAGAAAGGCAGCTAAAGATGGGCTCACTTTTTATTATCGATTCACCCACGATGGTAAACCAGATCGAGTGCTGATCGGTCTATATGACAAGCTCGCTCCGCCCAAAAGTGTCAACCCTACAAAACAAGGGTACTCACTTTCTGCTGCTCGTTTTGCGGCGGCTGCCTTGGCAGCTCAGCACTATGAGGCGCGCGATCACGGTGGCCTACGGGGACTCTTGCAGCAGGCGAAAGCAGAGGTAGAGGCCAAGAAAGAAGCGGAGGCCCTAGCTGCTGTCGCCAAGGGTTATACCTTGGAGAAATTGATGGCCGTGTATGCAGATGGCCTGCGCAATCCTTCGACGGCGAAGGATACAAGGAACTCGGTTCAGAAGAACGTGAAGCTAGCCTTTCCCAAAATTGCCGCTACCCAGGCTAACCAGGTGACGACCGAGCAAATTTCGACTGTGCTGCGCAAGATTTTGGAGGCGGGACACAAAACGACTGCGAGACAGGTGAGGGCGTATCTCCATGCCGCATATGAGCAGGCCAGGAAGATCAATAACGACCCAGCTGCCTCCAAAAGGTACGCTCCGTTCAACGTCAAAATCAATCCGGTTTCTGATGTATCAAGTATTCCGAACTCCTATGGCGTGGACAAGAACCCGTTGATGCCTGAGGTGATGCGGGAGTACTGGAAGGTCATCAACGTACCGGGTAGAGAGTCGGCGTTCCTGCGATTGCATCTCTTGCTTGGCGGGCAGCGACTGGAACAACTGCTTCGGCTAAAGAATGAAGATGTGCGCCCCAACGCTGTTGTCTTGGAAGATACCAAGGGACGCTCGGGCAATGTGCGCCTCATTCTCATTCCATTGATTGAGGCGGCTGAAACTGCACTCAGCGAGTTGCGGTGCACAGAAGACGAGTTTGCACTGTCAGTAATGCCAGGTACGCCCCTGAGCGCGACCACTGTGCGGCGCTGGGCCAAGAATGTAGTGGGAGACTCCATCGAGGGTTTCTCACTGAAGCGAGTTCGCTCTGGCGTGACCACCTTGCTGGCCAAGTTGAAGGTGCCGAAAGAATTTCGGGATGAGCTTCAGTCTCATGGGCTGTCGAGCGTGGAGAAGCGGCACTACAACCTCTATGAGTACTTTGATGAGAAGAAAGAGGCGCTACAGGCGATGTATGACTTTCTTAATGCGTCTGGCGAAGAGAAGGAACGGGAGCGCCGGCCGCGAGAGCGACGTGTTAGAGCAAAGTCGCTAACGGGGCTCGGGGAGTGGCGGAATCGGAGGCGTTGATAGCCAACAATTAATGTTGGCCAACAGGCTTTGCACCAAAGCAGAAAAATCGACCTTGTAGTGGTTTGGGCATCCGCACACGAATATGCATAGCTTGTACTTTGGGAGGATATGTCTGGCCGTCTCGGCAGCTTGACACCCAGCCGATATCCCCGAAGATCTTGACGCTGTGCATGCTCCTATGCAACCAGAGAAGAGGTTTGTGGTTTAGGCTGAATAACTGAAAACTCTTTCCCTTCCAGTAGTTTCCTAAGAAAATCCCTTGCGACCATGAGCGTGGCTGCGAGCACTGGTATCTTTACAACATGGAGGGAATATATTCGACCACTCAGCACGGACTCAAATTTTTGGTAGTAACCAGTTTCCCCCGATTCTGTTGTTACATCTGGGTATAAAAGGACCACGTCGGGACAATTGAACCGCGATGCGTAAATCAAAACTTGGTACACATCCTCACGAGAAATACCAAGATGACGCTTGCGCAGATCAAGGAACTTCCACTTGGAGTCTACAATCAGCGCAGTCCTACCAGTGCTGTCGATCAACCTAACATCGGGAATTAACTCGAAGGCACCTTTTCCATTGTCTTGTGAACAAGCAAATGTTCCTCTATTCTGGGATTTTGCAATTAGACCAACCATTGGTGATAGCCACGATAATTCCTTTGCTACAAATTGCTCAAAGAGACGGGACGTGAAGACAATCTCTGCGGTAGCAAGCTTTTCTCCAACAAATACTCCGACGCCCTCTTCATCCAAAAGCGCTTTGCTTTGCCGCAACAAGGAGTGATAAAGCAGAGGGAGACGGTCTGTGCGCACCTTTGACCACTCCAAGCGATGATCTCCAGAGGCATCAACGCAGTCAAGTTCAGATAGGCACAGATCAATGCGCCCACGAATTCGCGATGAGCATCGTGGCCGATAACGGAGTAGGACTTCTTTGAAGATCCTGTTTTCAGGAACGTCTTCAGTAAGTGCTACCCATTGTGAAGCAAAACGGCCAGGTCTCCGAATGTTTTCGTAGCATTGATCTGGGAAGGATATTCGGCCTCTGGGTGCCGGCAGGCTATCGGAGGTCGATACATACCGTCGGATCACTTGGCGTCGACGTGCGAGTTCAAACTCATCGCAAAACACTTCAAGAAGAGCGTCATACCTACTTCCATCGGGACTTAGAGACGCTAATCCTGCTGTCATTGACTGCGCTGACATGGCGGTTGCTAACATCGCAGAGAGGCTACCATCCAGTCGACTCCTCATTGCGGGTGGCAATAGCTTTGCTCCGATGGGGGCAACCTCAAGGATTAAATGCGCAGACTCCAGTGTTCCAGTCCAGAATTTAGGCACTAGCGCAGTGGGCAATATATCGAAATACGCATCAGGAGCCTCGCCTGTGTTGGATTGCCAAGCATCAAGAAGTGATGTGAGCATGTCAAAGGACTCCAGCTCTAGCCCTGGACCTACCCTTAGCTTGGACCATTCCTCACATTGAATCAGACGCTTCATTAAACTCTCCCTCAACACTACTTGAGTTCGCAGGAACTGGTAACTCTGCAAAGCAAAGCTTTAGGAGACAGTTGATAGCATAGGCTTCGTCATCAGGCCCAGGAATCAGCCTTGCTGGGTTCCAAAAACGAGAATCTAATTCTAGGCTCTTGGGAGTTGTGTGAGGCCGATAGCCGAATGCAGTCGCCGTGTCCTGAGCTACCCCAAACAGTTTTTCGAATTGCTTCCCGGGAGGATTTAGCTTGAAGAAATTTGTAGTCTGAGAGGTAGTATCCCCAAGGACTAACAGCATCAAACCTTCGTTGCCGTAGAAATACTCGCGCAACAAGGGGATAACCTTAGTTGCGAGGCGTTCAATCACTTTTGTATTAGTGTCACAGCCAACGAAATAGCCATGACCAATGCAATGATCTGCATCCAGCAAATGCTCGATCCTAGCGTTGATAGTTTTAAGCAGCTGCGCACAATCAATAGAATTTACGTCATTCGTATTTTTAAGCAGTGCAGGCTCTGGAGGAATTTCTATGAAATCAAACCGACGTCTCAGCGCATGATCAACGAGCGCAATATTTCGATCGGATGAGTTCATTGTTCCGATAAAGTGTAGGTTTGATGGCATAAATAGCCGAGACTCCAGCTCTTCTGCACGTGGATACTGGAGTTCAATCCCAATTGGAAATTCAGCTCCGACTCTCTTGTCCGAATCTAAGGTTGAGATCAATGGCCCTAGAATTCTACTGACATCTCCCCGATTAATTTCGTCAATGACGATGACAAACTCCTTGCCTGGGGTCTGTAGCGCTCGACGAATCATCCGGAGTATCAGTCCCTCATGCACCCTATAACTAAGCTTCCCATGTGAGGGTGTATTGTCAGGCATGTCGCTTTCATTCTCTGCGGAATCATCGTCTTCAGAGATCACCGGTCTAATCGACTCGACAAGATCTTCATACTGAAGCGAAGGGTGAAAAGTTATGAAAGCACCCTGATCTCGGTAGTCGTTGAATTTTTCGAAAGACGCCGCTGGGTTTCCTTTGTCGTCGAAACCTGGCTCAATGAGCTTTACCGCTTCGCGAACGGCGGATAAGGTCTTGCCTGTGCCTGGTGGTCCATAGTAGATGCGAACCATAGATCGGGTTGAGCTTTTTTTTCGCAATAACAACCGAGTTCCGGCCGCCGCCAAGTCCTGGAGCGCAAGGGCACGAAGAGCCTCAAATTCTTCAAGTCCTCCGAAGGGATAGACCTTTGCTGAGAGGTACTTTGCTGAAACCGCCAACTCCTTGAGTTCGCGATGTAGGTCGGCTTGAGCCACCGAGTTGGGCAGAGCCTTGACCGCGACAAAGGATGCCAAGATCTTCTTGAGCGTTGTCGTTCGAATGTCTTTCAGAAAGATAACATCTGGAGCAACGGAGACGTCTGCGATGGACGTTAGCGGCGTCGGAAATAAGCCGTTCTGATCCCAGTCTACGCTTGAGATCTTGCGGCCGTACATTGGCCCTTTGCCATCGCTCACTAACGCTTCCGAAGCGATGTCGAAAAGAAGATTCGACACTTCGCCGAGCTTGTTGTGATTTTGTGCGTTTTGGTAATGGGACGCCAAGCCGACCAATATTGCACCTGCTCGCGGTAAAGCCATGAGTACGAGGCGCCACCCTGCGTTACTTCTATATCGATCAAAGAGGCTTCTGCGGTAAATTCCAATATTCAGGAAATGGACGTCTCCAAGCCAAGTTCTGTAATCTGTTTCATCAAGGCCCGCCCCCTCGATTTTATTCTTTATGCCTCGCCGAAGTTCGTTGGACCAGAGGTTGTCAATGTTGGCTTGCGTGTAATAGTTGAAGTCGGCGTCCACGCCCCACTCAGTGTCCGGGAATAGCCCACCCAGCTCAGCGAGAGCGCTTGTGCGCTCGGCTTCGCAGGTCGGCTTGCTGTTTGATCGGAGTAGGTCGAGAAGAGCCATATTTATCCTGGAAGAAGAAAAGGGGCGGCGAGCCCCTGTGAATACAATCTGGTTCGTTGCTCAATCCGCAACAATCCCTGAAAAGATCTCTTCCTGCACTGACACCTTGGGGTGATGTCTTGCTGTCGGTGCGGGGGATGCAGCGGCAGCTTGCGCATTCAGCAAGTCAAGGAGGTTGCGTAAGGCCAGTCCAACACCTTCAGCCAGCAGCGGAGGCACCGCATTGCCCACTTGCGAACACCTGGCTACATCGAGCTTTCGGCGCGGTCCGTTGATAGTATATCGACCGTAAAAATGGAAATTATCTGGAAATGATTGAAGTCTAGCCATTTCGCGGACGGTAATATTCCGAGGTTCCGCATAGTGAATAAATTCATCGGGGTGCGTTGTAATTGTCGAAACAACCGCTGAAGCATCGATGAGAACTTTCTTATCTTTTTTTGTGCCGTTTTCAAGCAAAAAGGCTTTCGATAGTCGTCCGGGTGGTTGGGTCTGGTGAGCCAAGTTGTACAAGGCCTGGATTCGCTCACCATGTTTCGAAAAACGGTGGGAGTTTGGAATGCTCCCCGTCTTTTGGCCTCGTCTCATCGCACGTGCATACGCAGAGGTGGCTTTGGTGTACACCGCCGCCTCAAACCCTGGGGAGTCTGGGCACGCCACCCTTGTGCCTCCCGTGAGATCGCCTATGGCTTCCTTCGCACTGACGCTATTAGTATGATGTAGACCCCAATGTTGACGTACTGCAACTGCTGCTTTGTTTAGCAAATCATCGAAGGTCGTCTTAAGGTCTCCAGACAATATCGAGCAATTTTGGATGCCAACAATAACAACACGGCGCCTGGCCTGAGGGGCTCCGAATCGGCTGGCATCGAGCACATTGAAGATGCTCGTATAGCCAAGATCCGACAGTCGTTCGATTATCGCGTCAGCAACAGACGTACTGGCCTCGCCTGGGCGTGCAATGAACCGGCGCGCAATTCCCTCTACGTTCTCAATCAGCACAATTCGCGGGCGTACCAAATCGACCATGTCAAGCATTTGATAGACGAGGCTGTTCCTTTCGTCCGCGCCATCGCGACGGCCTCCTACGCTAAACCCTTGGCATGGAGGGCCTCCCGCCATCATAGTCACTGCACCGCGCAAAGAGCGAAGGTGTTTTCGCACTGACTCGTTCTTCAATAGAGTCACGATGTCATGGTTTGTTTTTGGTAGCCACGTAGGCCAGTCTTCAAAACTTGCGTATGGCGCGTCCTGGGTCAGGAAGTTCTGCGATAGGGTTTCGAACGCCATGGGATCGCGCTCGATTGCAAAGAGTCCCCTCCATCCCGCTTCCTTGAGTCCGAGGCTCAGGCCGCCACATCCGGCAAAGAGGTCAATACAGGAAAATCTTGGCTCGTTTAGTGTTGTCACTTCTTGCTTCCCGTTCTATCGGCTTTTCTTTGAACTTGCGGAGTCCCGACCATCAGCGGAGCCCGACGTAAGCAGCGCCCCTTGGAACGGGTACTGCTCTCTATCCAAGTGATCCTTGATCAGTCGAACAATTAGTGTCGATTTTTTGTACCCTCGTTCGCTGCAAAATGCTTCAAAGCGACGGGCCTCGTCATCGGGGACAAGTACTGAGATCTTTGTTGGCACAGCCACAGTGACTCCTAAAGCAAAGTAATATCCATTAGATCAGCAAACTCCGCACAAAGCAACACAAATGCGCACTTATGCGCAATTAGGTCGCCAAGATGGCTGGTGCTACCCCCTGAGAAGCAGGAGAGTTTCTACAGCGCTTTTATTGGCACCGCTGGTACATCAGTCCTAGGATCGCGATATCCCGGAGCCAATCGAGCATTGCTTGCTCCGTACAGTGCCAGAGGATCCTTCAACCAAAGAGCATACTCAAGCCCTTCAAGGCTATGATCAGGAGAACAGTCGATCGTAGACATGCGCAGCATGTAGCCCGCATTCGCCGCCCGGACTTTGACATGCAGCACACCGTAAGGCATGTCGTAATCCATCAACACCACCTCAGGTCGCGGGTGGCTTGGATGTGGGACCAGCTCAAGCTCAATGATGCGATTCCACTGGACGTCTTTTTCGACTTTTTCCTCCTCGCCGATGGGACTCTCCTCTAATACGACGGGATCCTCCATACGAGTAAGTACGAAATCACGGAATCCTTTGCGCCTGCGATCGAAGGCCCGTACGTGCCATCTAATGCCGATGTCGACAAGGGCTATAGGAACGATCTCACGTTCGGTACGACCACTTTCTACTGATGTGTAGACCAGCTTGACCGCCTTGCCGCGGTTGATAGCACGCGTAATAGGTGCCAAGACCGACATCTTGGGCTGATTCAGCGCTGTAGGAAACTCGCATCGGACCATCGACTTCAGGGAATCACCCACCCCTTCGCCAAACCCATGGGACAACGCCGTTAGTACGCGTTGAGGCGAATGATCGAACAGGGGAACGAAGCTCTCTGTAGGGCGATAAACCTTGTCGACGTTGTCTAGAACCAGGTTTTCAGGCGCGATCTCCCTGTACTGCGCGATGTCACGAGTCGCCGCAGCCGGACCAGTGCCAAAGCGGCCCACTACATCAGCACGTCGCAGCTCCCCAAGGAAGTACAACTTGAAATCTATGTGCGACAGCCGCTCACGCTGGGCTTGAGTCAGCTCATCCAGTAGCGCGCGTCTCTGTTCAGTCGTGTTCGTAGTCATCCCAAGATAATAACAAACCATGCGACGTAAGGCGATATATTTATGTGCTTGATCTAATCATTTTGATGATGTATAGTGATCTCACGAACTATGAATGGAGGCTTACATGGCAAAAAACCATCCAGTCGGAGACGGCCATCGAGTTGGCGCGGTGCGAGATCGCAGCCAAACACAGACCCCTTCTGGTCATTACGTCAAACGTGATACCGGAACAGGCCGCTTCATGGACGTTAAAACATCGGACAAGACCCCGTTCAAGGGTGTGCGTCGCGAGAAACGGTGACCTACATGCCAGATCAACGTCCATCTTGCACAGCACGGGCGCATCGCTCGCCCCTGACCGAACCCTTGCATTGGTCCTACTCGCTCGTGATGAAGGAGGAATTTGGATGTTGACTGGGCACGACACTCACTTGCCAGACCAAGGCGCAGAGCCTAGTCAGGATCTAGGAAGCCAGACTGGCGCTACAGCTCCCTTCCATGTTTTGGCGCTATCCGGCGGCGGCTTCCGGGGGCTGTACACCGCCACCGTCTTGAAGCACCTGGAGGAGCAGCTGGGAACGCCGCTGGCCAAGCGGTTCGATTTGATCTGCGGAACCTCAGCTGGTGGCTTGCTTGCTTTAGGGCTAGCAGCCGAGATTCCGGCGCCTCAGTTGCAAGACATGTTCGAGCACCATGGCAGTCGCATTTTTGGTGGCTCAGGGATCAGGCGCTTTCTTCCTCCAATCTTCAAAGCCAAATATGCGCCCGACGGACTGAAGGCAGTCCTAACCGAAAACTTTGGCGATCTCACCCTCGGCGACCTGAAGCATCGCGTACTTATCCCGACGGTTAACTACTCCAAGGGCAACGGGCAGTTCTTCAAGACGCCACACTCCCCAAGGTTCTTCATGGACTACAAGCGCAAGCTTGTGGATGTCGGGTTGGCGACTGCCGCAGCGCCGACGTACTTCCCGCTGCACGCCATCGGAGAAGAAGGTGTCTTTGCTGATGGTGGTCTGGTCGGCAACTCTCCAGGCTTCTTTGGCTTACATGAGGCCCACCACGCCTTGGGGGTGCCGCGCGGGAAAGGAAACGTCCGAGTCCTTGCGATTGGGACGATGACCCTGGGTGCAACGAAAAGTGGCAGCACGGGCCTTGACTGGGGTATCAAACAATGGGGAACACGAATCTTCGACCTCGTCATATCTTCGCAAGAACACTCTGTCGACGCGATGCTGAGCCATCTGCTCGAGGAAGACTATGTCCGGATCGATGACCCTGCCACACCGGATCAGAGCAAGGACATTGCAGCTCTCGATGTGGTCACTCCAGCCTCCATCGAAGTGCTAAAGAGCCGAGGAACACAGGCCGCCCGTCGGGCTCTGGGTGATAAGGCACTGACACCATTTTTGAATCACACCGCCGCCACCCCCGTGTTCTTCCACGGGCCTAACAAAACCGTGGAGAACCACCATGCTTAACCTGAGCCCTCTCTTCTACTCTGGCGTGAAACAACCTACGCTCCTGGATAACATCACCCTTTCGGATCAACGTTGCGAGTTCATCCTGGAAGCTAAGGAGGCTATCCGTACCCAGTTGCGCACCGGGCTTCCGGCCGTTCTTAAAGAGCTTGGGCACCCAGGGGCGGCTGTTCAGCCGCGCTTTTTCACGCAAGGATCTTGGGCATACAAGACGCTCAACGCACCTGCGCATCCAGAGCAACAAGCGGACATCGATGATGGCGCTTACCTGCCGCTGAGTTTCATGCGGCTCACCTCGAAGCCAAGCATAGCCAGCAAGGTGTTTTTCGCGGCAGCTGAAACAGCCCTGATGCCACTGGTTCAAGAACGCAAATGGCGCCTCATTACTGACAAGCCAACGTGTATTCGTATTGAAATAGCCCAGTTCGCTCATATCGACGTTCCTTTGTACGCAATTCCGGATGAGCAGTTTGAACAGCTGCGCAAAGCAGCTCTCTCTACACACGGCTACTACGCTCTTGATGAGGCGATGAAACGCGCCGAACGCGATGCTTGGACAGCACTATCGCACGATCAGGTGCTCCTCGCCCACCGGGAAGACGACTGGGTTAAGTCTGATCCACGACCAGTAAAGCGGTGGTTCCTCGGCGAGGTAGAACGACACGGCGAACAGTTCCGCAGGGTTGTTCGCTATCTCAAAGCCTTTAGGGACTGGCAGTGGGTACAGGGCGGCCCGTCATCGATCCTTCTTATGGCTGCGGCGGCTCCCTTGTTCGATTCGCGTGATCGCAGAGACGACCTTGCTTTGCTCGACTTGCTTGATAGCCTGCCCGGGGCCCTGCGAGAAGGCGTTCTTTGTCCGACGGACCCCAATGAGTCGCTAACGGAGCGCCTCGGAGCGCCTGGCGTCGAGGATGCTGCGAAAAAGCTGGAGCAGCTTGAAAGGTCGCTCCGGGGAGCGATTCATGCTAGCTCGCCAAGCCAGGCGATCATCTGGGTACAAGGGCAGTTCGGACCAAGGTTCCCGAATGCCCCTGAGCGCGTCAAAGCAAGCTCCGCTACAGCAGTGGTTCAAGCCACTCCGGCAGCGATTGTGTCAACGCCGCTCGTAGGGCGTACGCAGGCCGGCTGATGAGCGACGAGACCCAGCTGTCTAAGCTTACCCGCGCGATGAAATCACGAGGGTTCGCCTACATAGGGCGGGATGCGAACGATTGGCTAGCGTTCAAAGGGGTCATGGCAGCAGGAGACGCCACACACGCAGCGTATGTAGCTGTTGATCCGGCCGGCGTGGAGCTTCCTCGCATTGGTGTACAGCTACCCCCTGGAACGCCGAGTGTTTTAGCCCATGTCGGTGCCAACGGCCAAATCTGTTACGCCGCCCAAGGGAGCGTCGTTCTGGATATTTTTGACATCGCTGGCCAGACGTTAGGCTGCCTTGATCGGGCCGAGGAAGTCTTGGATCTATCGTTGCGCGGCAAGATGGATCAGGACCTAGAGGACGAGTTCTTCGCGTTCTGGCATGGTGATCTCTGCTTTCTTGACATCTACCCCGGCGATCCAGGAGCACTCGACATCCTGTTTGCCAGGCGCGGCAATGCCGAAATCAGCGCTGTATTCGTCACTAACGATGTAACCCGCACTCGCGAGAAGCTTCAGGCCATGTCGCTCCAAGAGCGAGAAGTACTGAAGGGAGCTGCTTTCAGGGTAAGCACTTCTGCAAAACCAAAACCATCACAAGGTGTATGGCCACCTCCAACGGTAGCCGCGTTGTTGAAATGGCAGGGGATGCTTGATCCGGCGGCAAGGCGCAACATAGAGCGCCGGTTGCTTCAATCGATGTCTGCCAGGCAGAGCGTGGCACTGTGCGTCGTAGATTCACCATTGACACAGTACGCCTTCTGGGCTGATTTCGAAGTCAAAGATCAGCAGGACTCTCGATCACGACAAGATCCAAGAGTAATGCTCTACGCCTCAAAAGTGCATCCTATGATTTCGATCAGAATGGACGATAAATACGTCGCCGAACGCAACGTGCCTGGGAATCCGACTCTAGCGGGCAAGCGCATCGCCCTTCTTGGGTGTGGAACCATCGGAGGCTTTCTGGCGGAATTGCTGGTGAAGGCTGGCGCTGGCCTGAATAATGGCGATTTGGCCCTCATTGATCCAGATATCCTGCTTCCACAAAATGTCGGCAGACACCGCCTAGGGCTAAATCGAGCATTACAGAAGAAGTCCAATGCTCTAAGGGAAGAGCTTTCGCTCGCAGCGCCGACGGCTAAGATTCGAAGCCTACCCGTGAGAGCGGAGGAAGTCGACCTGACCTCCTTCGACTTGATCATCAATGCAACAGGAGAAGAAGCATTAGGCCACTACCTGACACGTGCAACCACTGACTCAGGGAGTTTTGTTCCGACGCTGTCTGTGTGGGTTGAGGGGCCAGGCGTCGCAGTACGAGCACTGTTTCGTGATACTGAGCAAGCAGCATGTACTCGCTGCCTTTCAGACGCCCATCGAACCTCGCTTCACCCCGTAGTAAACGAACCAGTGCCGATCGAGTTAGCAGGGCACGGATGCGAAAGCTTATATGTACCTTTCCCCGCCAGCGTCTCGGTTCAGGCTGCGTGCCTGGCTATCGAAATGACAACCAGTTGGGTGGCGAACCAACCTGGCCCACGGCTGCGCACTCGCGTGACTCGACCTGGCTTTAGTCAAGCAGCACCCGATAGCGATCCAGTGCGGCAACCCACGTGTGCAGCATGCCATTCGTAGCTGAATGGTCAACTGGGGACAAACGCAATCTGGTGGTTTTTTCGCCAGATGTTCTCAGGGTTTTCAAGCGTTATCGGCAGCGGTTCTTTTGGCAGCCCGAGGGTGGAGGCATTCTCTTAGGGCGCAGGCGCGGCAAGCATCTTGAGGTCATGCTTGCAACGGAACCAAGTCCTAAAGACAGTCGCTCAGCATTTTCCTTTGTTCGTGAAGCTGATGGGCATGCGGAACTTGCTGAAGAAGCTTGGCGCCAGGGCGAAAAGCAGATCGACTATCTTGGGGAGTGGCACACTCACCCGCAGAGGGTGCCGACTCCGTCAAGCATCGACCGGCGTGAATGGGGGAAATTGGTACTTCAACGGCCTAAGTTAACGCCCATTTTGGTCGTTGTAGTCGGTACGAAAGCAATATATGCGGAACTCATTGATGGCACTCGAGGTAAGGTGCTGTCGCCAATAGGATTGTCGGAATAGGCCCGCCTACTCGGCCGACAACTCATCAGGCTGAACTATGGCTTCAGAGATTTTGCTTTCGTTTCATCAGGACAACGAATCCGGCACCCAGGCGGCCAGTGGCCGCAACACCGTCCGCGCGGCGGAACTCCTCGTACGAAGCTATGGGTTTACGTGTCCTTCTAACGAGGTTGAGTAGCGCAGAGGTCGTCACCCCTCAGCCCTGGGTGCAGAAACCAAACCTCTTCGCCCGAAGGCATCCTCCAACTTTAAGGCGAGTTGAAATGCGGCCGGGCAGCTAGACGGCTCCTTGCTCGCATGTCACCTCAAGATTTCGAGCTCCGTCCTGTGAGAGGCTACGCATGCTACAGAGTCTACAAAGTCTATGGCCACATCCTCGCTCGCAAAACTCCGCTTATTTGCGATGTGTTTTCCGCCATGACTCCAACTCATCTGCTGTAGCCTACAAGTAAACGTGCTGTAGCCTACAAGTGATTTGAGGGCTATTTGTTTACGGTTAATTTCGCTGAATCATGCAGGGAGCTCTTTCATGTACGTTAACTCCGTCATGAGTCTCCTATGTGGAGCTATAC